>JAJFJT010000024.1 GCA_021773795.1 Gammaproteobacteria bacterium
GAGATCCGAGCCTCATGGCGCAAACCCTCCAGATCCGTGGCATAAAAATCAGCGCTGCCATTGAGGCCAACAAATTCACCACGAAACATCTCGATCTCAGGGTCGTACTGAATCACGGCGCGATAGCCGTCGATATCCAAAGCATTCATCATGATGGGGTTACTCCGTGCAATTTCAGCCAGTAGGGATGCACTATACCGTGAGCGCATGGATGTGCAGGAGCGGTCTTGCCGATAACTCGAATATCAATTACTCGGTGGCCTCCAATTGCGCACATCGATTTTCCCGGTGACGGCGGCGGAGATGAGGGCGGTGCGGCGTTCCTGGAGGAGTTCGACTGCGTCGGTCGCGCGGCGAGAGAGGGTCTCAAATCGTTGGAGTTTATCCGAGATGAAATTCGCAATTGATTCTTGCTCCTCTCGCGGTGGTACCGGAAAAACAAACTCCACTGCGTCAGAGACGTTGAACTGCTTTTGGGCTGCCCCGTAGGCGACCAGTCCAACCTGCTGTCTCCCGACCCACGAATTCATCGCGGAACAGAGCCAGTTTGAGTCAAAATCGCCCCGGCGCACGATAATGACCGACGCGCAGTTCGCCCCTTCAAGTTCTGGCGGCACAACCGCGGTGATCCCGGGGTCTCCGACCCTGACACTCAGCAGATCGCGCGCGTTTAGTCTGGAAGGGATCAGGCGGTCACTATCTTCGGGAGAGATTCGGCGCGTATTTGTAAGATCAAAGCGATGCTTCTTCACGTCTCCACCGAAAATAAAGTAGACGCCTTCGTCTCGGGTATATGTTGATGGGTTGATTACGAGGCCGACACCGACCTTTGGCGAAATGTGCTTCAGTCGCTTCGCAATCCAATGCGCCGGGACCTCGCCCAGCCATTCGACACCGGAATCGCGCATGGGGGCGTTGGAGTTTAGGCCTTTGGTGACCGCATGACTGATGACGGCCTGACGTTTTTCTTTGAGCAATGCGATGAGCTGCTGCTGCTTTTCAATCAGCGCATCAATCTTCGCCGTCTCGTAGTCGAGGAACGCTCCGATGCTGCTCAGTTCCCTAGTAGAAGGCATCGCGAAGCGGGTCTTCAGGATGTCCGCATTGGACAAGTGCTTGACGGTCGTGAAGTAGGTCAGGTCGTTTGCGATCTGCATGCTGAATGGAAGCAAGTAGAAGAGGAATCGTTGGAGGGCTGGTGTGTCGGCTCGCAAACACGCTACTCGCTGGTTCAGGGCCGCTTCCCCAGCGTTCCACCATGCGACATTGAAATCCCCGTCCATTCCGACTAACACGTCGCCATCGCGAACGAGAGATTCTCTCGGAACGTGACCCTTGACCCGGACCTCGGTCTGCGAGGATGCGATGTCACGGATGCGAATCAGCGGGACACCCTCAACGGGATCAAACTGCTTCGAGTCAAAGGGATACCCACTGAGAAGCTGCGCGAAATCCTTGACTCGGCACACGCGCCAAGTCCCAGGAATCCTCCCAAGCCAACCTACGTTGCACTCTTGGTATTCGGGATGGACTGCATGTGCCTCAGTCATTACGAATGCGCCTCCCGCAGCATCTCCATGATCTCTGCGCTCAACACGTCCAGGTCGGCATCAATCTCCGCCAGATCCCGCGGCGGCTCGTACTGGTAGAAGTGGCGGTTGAAGGGGATCTCGTAGCCGATGACTCCTATCTGTTCATCCCGTTCGTCGCGCCTCCTCGCGTCGATCCAGGCGTCCTCGACGTGGGGTGCGACTTCCGTGTTGAAGTAGGCCTCATTCACGGCATTCACATTCGCACCCCGCGCGGTCTCGACGGTGAGGGGTACGTCTTCATTATCGCGCAGATTGCTGTCGGGCTGGAACTGGACGATGCGGCCCTGATACTCGAAGGCTCCATACACCGGGTTGGCGGCTGTTTTCAGTCCCTTCTTGATAACGGGCTCAGCATCGGGGTTGGTCCAGCTGGCAGCGGCGATAAGCTGCTTTTTCTCCCTCGCTTCCAGTTTGATGCCGATCTGCTTGAGTGCCTTCTTCAGCGTTCCCTCGAAGACGTTGAAGTCATCGGTCTGCGCGGTGCTGATGATGGCCTGAAGCTGTCGGGCCTTGTCGAGCAGCGCCTTCTGCACATTCCAGGTCTTCGGGGCCAGCAGGCCCTTTATCTGGCCTTCCTTCAGCTCCTTGAAGTCGGCCTTGATGAGGGCGCGCACCTCGGGCTCGACCTGTGCGAGCTTGCCGTAGCTCTCGTCCGTCCATTCCTGGCCGTGCAGCTCGTAAACCTTCTGCATCACGGCGTTCAGAGGGCCGCTCGCGAAGCGCAGCCCAGCAAGGCGGTCCTCGGTGAACTGCACCGAGAGCCGCAGCGGGCGCTCCACGGTGATGCGTCGGTACCCGAACACATGGCTCTCGAAGATCTTGCTGCCGAAGGTCGTCTTCTCGGCCTTCTTCTTCGTGGCTGCCGGGCGGCCGCGCGCGCTCTTTTCCTCGGCTACCTTGTCGAGCTGATAACTCTCTATCGCCTCGAACTTCCCGAAGGTACGGGTGATCAGTGCGATGTCATCGTCAGCTATGAGACGGCGCTTTGAGCCGAGGCTCTTGCGCATTGGCTGGTAGAGATGCACGCCGTTGATGAGCTGCACCTTGCCCTTGCGCTCTTTGACCTTCTTGTTGGACAGCACCCAGACGTAGGTGGCGATGCCGGTGTTGTAGAACATGTCCGTGGGCAGGGCGACGATGGCCTCCAGCAGGTCGCCCTCCAAAATGTGGCGGCGGATCTCGCTCTCGCCACTGCCCGCGCCGCCGGTGAACAGGGGCGAGCCATTGAGGATGATGCCGATGCGCCCGCCGCTCTTGTCGCTGTCATTGGCATCGTAATCGCGCATCTTGCTGAGCAGGTGCATCAGGAACAGCAGCGAGCCATCGCTGACCCGTGGCAGGCCCGGACCAAAGCGGCCATCGAAACCCTTGAGCTTGTGCTCGTTCTTGATCCCGCCCTCGACCTTCTTCCAGTCCACGCCGAAGGGTGGATTGGAAAGCATGTAGTCGAATTTATCGGCGTAGAGCTGATCTTCGCTGAGGGTGTTGCCGAGTTTGATGTGGCCGACGTCCTGCCCCTTGATGAGCATATCGCCCTTGCAGATGGCGTAGCTCTCGGGGTTGAGTTCCTGGCCGAAGGCGCGCATGACAGCTCTGGGGTTGATCTCGTAGACGTACTCCATGCCCGCAGAGAGGAAGCCGCCGGTGCCCGCCGTGGGGTCATAAATGGTGCGGATAATGCCCTTTTCAGTCAGCGCGTCATTGTCTTCCATAAAGACCAGCGAGGTGGTGAGGCGCACGATGTCGCGCGGGGTGAAATGCTCCCCCGCTGTCTCGTTGGAGCTTTCCGCGAAGCGCCGAATCAACTCCTCGAAGACCAGTCCCATATCGTGGTTGCTGATGGCCCTGGGGCTTAGGTCCGTAGTGGCTACTTTCTGCACGACTTTGAACAACAGGTTGGCTTCCTGGAGCTGGCCAACGAATTCGCTGAACTTGAAGTGTTCGAAAATCTCCCGGGCATCCGGGGAAAAGCTGTCCACGTAGCTAAGCAGGTTGCTCTTGATGTCGGCACTGCCGAGCCTGGACAGATCCATAGGCGAGGTGTTGTAGAAGGACTGGCCCGCGGCCCGGAGCAGAAACTTCTCCCGCGCCTCCTGCTGTAGATGAGGCATCGCCTTGAGTTTCTCAACCTGCGTCAGCACCGCCGCCTTGTTTTGCTCCAGCACACACTCCAGACGGCGCAGGATGGTGAAGGGGAGGATCACACGACCGTACTGGGATTGCTTGAAATCACCCCGCAGCAGGTCGGCGAGGGACCAGATGTAGGCGGCGGTTTGGGAGAAGCTGGTGGTCATTCATTTATACCCGTAACAAAATTAACCAGAAGATCAGCGTATTGAGCATCATCGGCCAATAGCCTGCTTGAATCCCGCATCATATCGGCTAGGAATTCGCTCTCGTCGCCACGGTCGATTTCCTCCTGAATAAATTTCTGCACGTTATCCAACGTTGCTCCTGGCACCAGAGATGTGAGATCACGACCTGCAAGGCGAGCGCCAATAGTTCCCATGTCCAGGTTCCCCTCATAAAGATTCGGGTCGTCGTAGACCCGAATGTTGTTACCATCGAGGTCAACATAATGGTGCATCGCATAGGCGGTGTCCGGGGCATCCGTTCGTTTGTAGTGCTTTCGATCACGCCAACTAATGATCTTGAGCATGATCAGTACGGCAGGGTGAGGTACTTTCAGGATGAGAACAGGATCGTCCGAGACCTGGCACGCTATCGCGGTATCGAGCGCTTCCTGAAAGCCAAGTATCGAGAGTTCTTTATCAGGCTCATCCGGCCAACGATACTTGCCGTTTTTGTCGGCGATTTCACCGAATGGAATGATATCGATCCAGAGCCGGGAGTCCGGCAGCTCAAGGCGGTGCTCGGATTTTGTCCGTGAGAACCCATGGTCTTCGACCAGGGATTTGGTGATTATTTTGAAGGTATCCCAGCTGTCGACATGAATCGCGAAGTCGATATCAACAGTCGCGCGCTTGATCGGTAATCCGAATGCGGCGTGATAAACCATGTCTCGGGCGGTTGCTCCGACAATGAGCCAGTCAGCACCCACCGTGTTTGCGGCTGCCGAGATGTTGCTGTAAATGAATCGTGTAGCCGGATCAATCTTATTGGCGATCGATAGCGATGTACTTTTCATACAACATCCTCGCCGTTTCAATGGTTCGATCGTCACCGATGGCCAGCAAATCTGCGTAGACCACGATAAAGGGGGCACAGCCTTCCCGAGTGGCATTTAACTCAGGGGGCCAAAAGGTCTTGAGCAACTCTATATTTCCATTGGGGTCTTTGCGTAATTTCAACTTGGCCTGAACCCGTCCCGCGGGTGGATTAACATAAATGGTCGTTGTTTCCGGTCTGAGATAGCCAGTTATTTTTGCCGCGGCTATTTCGCCACCCCACCAAGCGTCCAATTGCTCCAGGTTCATGTCCAGCCACTGGTCGGTGCCTGCCCCGGTGTATTTTCCGATGACCAACTTCTGGCGGGTTGTTTCTATGTATGCATCTGCCCATTTGTGGACGAGCTCATCAAATTTTTTGAGCCGACGATGACGGCCAACTGTCTGCAAGAAGCCAAGTTCTTGAAGATCGTTGAAAACGTTTGTGATGGTTCCTAGTGCGACGCCCGTTACGTCAGCAATCTGCCGATATTTGGCGTTTAGCAGGGGCTGATCGTTGAGCAGTGCCAGTATCAGTTTCAGGCCGGCGGTTCGGAACGCGCGTGTCGGGGCTTTAGCCTTCCTTTGGTTTACCGGGAGCTTTCGCCCCGTGATGTATACAAAAACATCTCCCAGGTTAATCAATGCATTGCCAGCCGTGTCGATATAGGGAATGTTTCTCTCAAATAGTGTCTCTCCCATCTGCGGATTGACGTATTCGGTTGCGATTAGCGTTGGAAACTCCGTCCTCTGCGTTTGAAAGATGACTTGTCCCAGGTGAGCGCGGTCTAATTGGTGTTTCACCTCGACCGCGAATGGGCCGACGGTGCGGCCGTTGGGCATTCTCAGGTGCAGGAGGGCATCTGGAGCAGTTTTATCCATGGTGTGAGGGGCCATAGCGGGCCTTTCCAGCTCCAGCCGAATACGGGTGATTTGCTGAAAGGCCTCGATTGCCCGATCGAGGATAGTAGGCTCTGTTGCGGTTCTTTCCATTGTATTCACAAATAATGAGTGTTCACTCAATGTGAACGTCTAATGATTGTGAACGTTAGGTTATTGCGATAGGCCTTGTCAAGATGGGGGTGGAACAGAGGAGGTTTAACTTAATGCATTAAAAACGGTAAGTTATATCTATAGAGTTTTTAAAATGCAGTATTTTAAATTCCCCCATTCTCGTTTTTTTGTTCATTTATTCTTCATGTTCATTAAAAGTGAACATATTAAAATAATGAACAATGCCGGTTTTTTCGGGTGGCAAGCCAACCTCCGACTTAGGGCTGTAACAGCCGTGATTCACGGACCATGTTGATTGATACACTCTCCCATATGAATTGGCTTGACCTAACGACGGCATCGGGCGCTAGTTTTTTGCTCATATTTGCCGCTGAAATTGGAGACAAAAGTCAGTTGGTGTGCATGGCGCTTGCAGCCAGGTATAGGGCGTTGCCCGTCATGCTCGGTTCTGCTTTGGCGTTTGTCCTGCTCAATACCCTGGCTGTGGTCTTTGGAACAACTATCGCTAACTGGCTTCCTGAGGTTTATGTTTTTTCCGCGGTGGCTATTTTGTTTGCTGTATTCGGGGTGCATGCCTTACGCATAGAAGAAGACGGAGCTGATGTGAAGGCGGCAATACGTAGCAATGGCAGTATATTGGTGGGAACCTTCGTGCTGATTACCGTTGCCGAGTTTGGAGATAAAACGCAATTAGCCGTCGTTGCTTTAAGTAGCACCAGCCCCCCGGTTGCAGTTTGGTTAGGCTCTACTTTGGCCTTAATAACAACATCAGCTCTGGGGGTATGGGCGGGTCGAACGATATTGCAAAGGATGCCGATTACTATTCTTCATCGGGTCAGCGGCGTTATCTTTATTTCTCTTTCGGTATTTGCAGCCTACAAAACCTATTTGGCGTTTGTAGGGAAACTCTGATCGATTCGTGGACTCGTACCTTGCGCGCAAAATGTCCATCTTCATCGTTGCTGCTCTTCGCAATAGAACGACTATTACGCGTGAACAGCGCCTCAAAGCTGAATATTTTGCATCACAATCTACTTTGCCCAGAATAAATCAGAGCTTCCTTAGTTTTGCTGCCACACGCTGTGCTGTATTTCTGCCAGACAATTAGTCGGCAGCAGCGCCTCTTCCAAGCGGTATAGCCGGGCTTGCCCCGAGATGGGGCATATAAATGACAAGGAGACGGCGGCTAGCGCCAGGTCTTCACTTTGTTCCTTGTGGCCATACAGGCGATCCCCAATGACGCTGAAACCGGCGTCGGCGAGATGCTTTCTGATCTGATGCTTACGACCGGTTTCCGGATGGATGTCCAGCCAGGAGCGATTTTTAGTGGTCGAGTATTTGCGTAACCGGATGTGGGTGATGGCCGCTTTGTCCTGCACCGGTTGATTGATGGTGGTGACGGCGGGGTCCTGGGAAAATTGGCCCATGACGCAGGCGCGGTAATGCTTTGTTATCTCATGCTGGCGGAACATACGTGACAGGGTGGCGGCCATGGTTTTGCTGTGCGCAATCAATATGAGCCCTGCTGTAGCGCGGTCCAGGCGGTGTACGGAAAAGGTGGGTCGTTGCGGTTGCAGATGTTGCTCTACCCAGCGCTGAATGGTGCAGTGATCGCCCCATTTTGAACCCTGAGAGAGCATGCCTTGGGGTTTGCACCAGATGCTGTATTGACCTTCGTCAGCGATCAATTTGGCCTCTTCCGGGGTGGCTTCCAGAACTTGGGGGTTGTAGTAAAAATCGAGGACGTCACTGTCGGCCAGTACCTTGCTGGCACGCCGCAGACGCTGGCAGTGTTTTTCGTGAGTCAGCCAGACGGCGCCTTTTTGCATCGCTGCCTTAACGCCCTGCCGGGACAAACCGCTGGCTGTTGCCAATAGCGCTACGGCCTTGGCGTTGTCTTCACTGACTTCAATATGGAAATGCTGTGGTGTTTCACTCATGAGCTAAATCGGATTAGGCGGGTGGCCGTATTTCCTCGATCAAGTCACGCATTAGCTGATTGTTGTGGTCGAGGACGATGAGCTGGGCGCGGAACAGGGCGTAGAGTTCCAGTGCGGTGATGGCGCCGATAACCGCAAAGCCCGGGGCGGTGAGGCCTGCCACCATCAGCGCAATGCCGCCGCCGAAGACCGCGAGATTTACCAGGCCACGAAACCACTTGCCGAGATAGAAGTGGTGCAGACCGGCGATGAACAGGTAGTTGAGTACCGCGTAGGTATCCGGGTCGCGGACGGACTTGCCAAAGCGGTGGTGGAAGCGCTGGCGCTGGTCGTCCGGCAGTTTCCGCACCTGCTGGCGCAGGGCTTCGGTTTCTGCCGCTATTTCGTCACGATCGAGCATGAACGGCGTTGGGTTACTCGCGACCCAGGGTGATGATCACCGTTTCCCGGTTCCAGAACAGCCAGAAGCGCCGCCGTTCTATGACCTGGAACACCAGCTGCCAGCCCCCTGCCGCCTCTTCATTCAGGGTAGCCTCCAACTTCTGAATGGGCATGCCTGATGCACCGAGAAACAGGGTGCCGAGCGCCCCCTCGGAAACGATCATTACCTTGTATTCCTTGTACGCCATATCTTCTCTCCTCTCGTAGCCGGCGGGAATGTTAACCGGCGGGAATGTTAACCGGCGGGCAATTTTTCTGCCATGCGTCGCAGTAGCAGCGGGCCGAGGATGACCCCGGCTCCGAGGGTCAGGAAGGCTATTCCCCAGGAGGTGATGGTGGTGCCGCCACCCGTGGCATCCAGTACCAGCCCCACGGCTAATGGTGCCAGCGATGCGCTGGCAAAACCAAACAGTGACTGGGCGGCCATGGCGCTGCCTTGTAATGAGGGCGGTGCGCTGAGGATCACCCCGGTATGGAGGGCGGCGGACTCCCCTTGGGCGAGAAACAGGTAAAACACGGCCAGTACCGCAACCCAGTGATAGGGGAGTCCCGCACTAAAACCGAAGCCGGTGGCCATCAGCGCCGAGGCGATCATGACGAAGGTGATGATCCGCCTGCGCCCGAAGCGTAGCGCTAGTTCCGCGCCCCCCACGCTGGCCCACATGGCGATTAGGCCCCCCACGGCCGCCACTGTGGCTGGTGGCCAGAAGTTCGTGCCCTCCGGTTGCAGGGTGATGCTAAAGGCGAGAAAGGCAACCAACCAAGAACGCAGGCCAAACAGTTCCCACATGTGGGCGGTGTAGGCGAGCGTGTAGGCCAGGGTGGTGGGATTGCGCAATATGGGTCGAAAGTCGAGCAGGTGAGCGGGCGTGGCACGGTGGCTGATACGGGGTAGTGGGCGAAGTATCCAGACAGCCATCAGTAGGGCGCCGCAGGAGCCTACGGCGGCAGTGGTGAAAGCAGCCTGCCAGCCATAGGCTTTCCCCAGCCAGCCGCTGATAAAAAAGGAAAGGCTCATGCCCAGGCTGAAGGTGGCGGTGTAGAAGGAGATAGCACGTGCCTTGGCGCTTCCATCCAGGCGATCCACCAGTGCCTTGAGTCCGGGGATGAAGGTGCCCGCAAGGGCCAGTCCGCCCAGGGCGCGAAAGCCGAGGGCGCTCCAGAAGCCATCGGCATAAAGCGCAAATCCAAGTGCTGCCAAGGCACTCAAGGCTGCAGAAATTAGATAGATGTAGCGCCCGTCCACACGATCGGTCAGGCTGGCGAGCACCGGTACCGCAAGGCTGTAACCACCGAAAAAGATGCCGTTGATCCAGCCGGCTTCGGTGTTACTAAGTTGCCACTCGCCGATGAATTGTGGCAACAGCGCCGGGAAGGTGAAGACGCTCACCATGCCGATAACCTGGGCGAGGCACATTAGTGCAATCAGGGGGAAAGGTGACATCGACAGAGCATAGCCTTTATATCGGTCTCTATCCTGAACACAGGGCCTGTTAAAGATGTACAATGGCCGGTTCAGTTGTCTGTGTGGTGCGTAATAAATTGCGTGTTGCGCACTTTATGAGGAAAGCCAAGTTGTTGGAAAAATTGCGGAATATCGCCATCATCGCTCATGTGGATCATGGTAAAACCACGTTGGTAGATTGCCTGTTGCAGCAGTCGGGGATACTCGGCGAACGCGCGCGCCCAGTAGAGCGGGTGATGGATTCGGATGATCTGGAGCGCGAGCGCGGGATCACCATCTTCTCCAAGAACACCGCCATCACCTGGGGCGAGTACCGCATAAATATCGTTGATACCCCCGGCCATGCCGATTTTGGTGGTGAAGTGGAGCGCGTGTTGTCCATGGTGGATGCGGTGCTGCTGCTGGTAGATGCCGTGGATGGGCCCATGCCCCAGACCCGTTTCGTTACCTCCAAGGCCTTTGCCCAAGGGCTGGTGCCCATCGTGGTGATCAATAAGGTAGATCGTGAGGGCGCACGTCCGGATTGGGTGCACGATCAGGTTTTTGATCTCTTTGATCGCTTGGGGGCCACCGAAGAGCAGCTGGATTTCCCCGTGATCTATGCCTCCGCTACCGGCGGTTATGCCAGTGCAGACAGTGAGGTCAAGGGCAAGGACATGCAGCCGCTGTTCGAGGCCATTGTGAAATATGCCCCGGTGCCGCAGGTGGATCCGGATGGTCCGCTACAACTCCAGATCAGTACCCTCGATTATTCCAGTTATGTAGGCGCCATCGGTATTGGTCGCATCGCGCGCGGCAAGTTGGTGCGTAATGCTTCAGTTGTATTGGTGGATGGGGAGGGCAAAGAGCGCCGCGGTCGGGTACTCCAGGTCATGCGCTCGGAAGGCCTGGAGCGAGTTGAGGTGGCCGAGGCGGAAGCCGGAGATATCGTGGCCATCTCCGGGATCGAGGGTCTACGTATTTCGGACACGCTGTGTCACTCGGATCGGGTGGAGGCACTGCCCGCGCTGGTGGTGGATGAACCCACGGTACAGATGGGTTTCCAGGTGAATAATTCGCCCTTTGCCGGGCTGGACGGAAAATTCGTCACCAGTCGTCAGATCCGCGAGCGCCTGCAGCGCGAGTTGATTCACAATGTCGCACTGCGGGTGGAGGACACTGCGGATCCGGATCGCTTCCTGGTCTCGGGTCGGGGTGAGTTACACCTCTCTATCCTTATCGAAAACATGCGCCGTGAGGGCTATGAACTGGCAGTTTCCCGCCCCCAGGTGGTGACCCGCCAAATTGATGGGAAGCTCTGTGAGCCCTACGAACAGCTCACCGTGGACGTGGACGTCAGCAACCAGGGTGGGGTGATGGAGCTGTTGGGGGCGCGTGGTGGAGAACTCCGTGGTATGGAGCCCGATGGGCGGGGCCGGGTGCGCCTGGATTACCGTATTCCTGCCCGTGGTTTGCTCGGCTTGCGCAGTGAGTTTCTCAGTACCAGCTCCGGCAGCGGCCTGATGTATCACATCTTTGCCGATTACGCGCCATCGGCGGGCGGTGATCTGGGCGGGCGGCGTAATGGTGTGCTGATCTCCAATGGCAAGGGTAAGGCGGTGGGTTTTGCACTATTTAACCTCCAGCCGCGCGGCAAGATGCTGGTAGGTCCGGGTGTGGAGATCTATGAGGGCATGCTGGTAGGCATCCATTCGCGTGGCAACGATCTGGTGGTAAACGCGCTAAAAGGCAAGCAGCTGACCAATGTTCGTGCCTCGGGTACCGACGAAGCCATCATCCTCACACCGGCGACACGCATGAGTCTGGAGCAGGCGATGGAGTTCATCGCCGATGATGAGTTGGTGGAAATCACCCCGCAGCACATCCGTTTACGCAAAAGGCATTTATCTGAGATCGATCGTAAGCGGCAGGCGCGCGCCGCCAGCTGAGCCCGGAAACAAGGTCTCATGATCGGGTTATTGCAGCGCGTCAGTCGAGCGCGGGTGACGGTGGATAACAAGACCGTCGGCGCCATTGATGCCGGGCTGCTGGTGTTCCTGGGAGTGGAGAAGGGTGACAGCGAGGCCGAGGCCACACGCTTGCTAGAGCGCCTGCTGGCTTACCGCGTGTTTGCTGACGCCGATGGCAAGATGAATCTCAGTCTGCGGGATACCGATGGCGCTTTACTGCTAGTGCCGCAGTTCACCCTGGCGGCGGACACTCACAAGGGTCTGCGCCCAAGCTTTAGCCCGGCAGCTTCGCCAGAGCAGGGGCGGCGACTGTTCAACTTTGTACTGGATGCAGCGCGGGATACTCATCCACGCGTAGCGGCGGGTCGTTTTGGCGCCGATATGCAGGTGGAACTTATTAATGATGGCCCGGTCACTTTCTGGCTGCAGACGGTGGCTGCGGCGAGGTGAATAGAACAGGGCGGATAGCAGTAAGGCCCTGACGTTACGTTATAATCAACCGTTTATATTCGGTTTTAGCAGTAGGACTATAGTTTTGAAAGCACACAATCTCACACACCTGAAGCAGCTCGAAGCAGAGAGCATCCACATCATGCGCGAGGTGGTTGCCGAGTGCGAGAAGCCAGTGATGATGTACTCCGTCGGCAAGGATTCGGCGGTGATGGCTCATCTTGCGCAAAAGGCCTTTGCTCCGGGCAAGCTGCCCTTTCCGTTGCTGCACGTGGACACGACCTTCAAATTCGGCGAGATGATCGAATTTCGTGACTGGTTTGCCAAGCATATCGGTGCGGAACTCATCGTTCACACCAACGAGAAGGCACTGGAGCAAATTGGTCCCTACGACGAATGGAGCTGCTCTTTGTGTGCGGATCTGCTGAAGACCCAGGCGCTGGTGGAAGTGCTGCAGGAGCACGGCTTTGATGCAGCCTTTGGCGGCGCACGGCGCGATGAGGAGAAGTCCCGCGCCAAGGAGCGGATCTTTTCCTTCCGTGATCGCTTTATGCAGTGGGACCCGAAAAATCAGCGTCCGGAACTGTGGAATGTCTACAACACCCGCCATGCCGAGGGAGAATCCTTCCGGGTATTTCCCATTAGTAACTGGACTGAATTGGATATCTGGAATTATATCCACGAGGAAAAAGTGCCGTTGCCGTCCCTCTACTTTGCCAAGGAACGTCCGGTGATTCGCCGTGACGGCATGCTGATATTTGCTGGTGAACTGAATCAGCCCCGCGAAGGCGAGAAGGTGGAGATGGTGACTTGCCGCTTCCGTACCCTGGGCTGTCAGCGTTGTACCGGTGCGGTGGAATCCGATGCCGACAATATCCTCAAGATCGTGGAAGAGACCATGGTGGCGCGCAACAGTGAGCGCGAGCACCGGGCAGTGGACAAAGATCGTGAAGGCTCCATGGAGGAGAAGAAGAGAGAGGGTTATTTTTAGGAAAACCTTCATCCTCTCCCATGTTGTGTCTCGCATTCACCTGAAACTTTTTAATAGTTAGTAAACACCATGACCCATACCACACCCGAAAATATCATCAGCCTGCACGAGCAGGATGAGCACAAGGATCTGCTGCGCCTGGTTACCGCCGGCAGCGTCGATGACGGCAAGAGCACCCTCATTGGCCGCCTGCTGTTTGAATCCAAAGGTATCTACGAGGACCAGCTGGAGGCGGTGCGTTCGGCCTCCGGTCAAAAGGGATCTACCCAGGGTGATCTGGATCTGGCGCTGGTAACCGACGGGCTCAAGGCCGAGCGTGAGCAGGGCATTACTATTGATGTGGCCTATCGCTATTTCTCCACCCCGCGGCGCAAATTCATTATCGCCGATTCGCCGGGACACGAGCAGTACACCCGCAATATGGTGACCGGCGCCTCTACTGCCAACCTCGCCATCATTCTCATTGATGCCAGCCAGGGGGTGCTAACCCAATCCCGCCGCCACGCCTTTCTTGCCTCACTGTTGGGCATTCCCCATGCGGTGATCACCATCAACAAGATGGACCTGGTGGATTACTCGGAGAAGATCTATGACCAGATCGTGGCAGATTTCCGCGAATTCTCCGCCAAGCTGGATATCCAGGATCTCACCTTTATCCCCATCTCCGCATTGACCGGGGATAATGTGGTGGAACGGGGGGAGAACATGCCCTGGTACGAGGGCACCACGCTGCTAAATCATCTGGAGACGGTGCATATCGCCTCGGATCGCAACCTCATCGATTTACGCCTGCCGATTCAGTACGTCTCGCGTCCGCACTCGGGTTTCCGCGGCTATATGGGCACCTTGGCATCGGGCATCATCCGCGCCGGTGATGAGGTGATGACCCTGCCTTCGGGCAAGCGCTCTACGGTGACCCAGGTGATTGGCTCTGACGGGCCCTGTGAAGAGGGTTTTCCGCCCCAGCCAGTGACTGTGACTCTGGCTGACGAGATCGACATCAGTCGTGGCGACATGCTGGTGCATGTGCACAATACGCCGCAGGTGGATCGCAACTTTGAGGCGATGGTGGTGTGGATGGCGGAGGAGCCCATGGATACCCGCCGTCAGTACACCATCAAGCATACGAGCCGTCTCAGTCCGGGGCAGATCTCGAAGATTCGCTATCGCATCGATGTGAACACCCTGCACCGTCTGGATGCTACGGCGCTGGAGTTAAACGAGATTGGTCGCTGCACGGTGGAGGTCGCTCGTCCTCTGGCTTTCGATCCCTACCGCGAGAATCGCACCACCGGCGCTTTTATCATCATTGACCGGGTAACCCACAATACCGTGGGTGCGGGCATGATCCTCGATCGCAAGCCAGGTGAGCGGGAACTGGATGCGCACCATCGGGTCACCGAGACCCGGGCCCGCCATCTGCAGCTTGATCGTAGCCTGGTGTCACTGGAAGAACGCAATGCACGCAGCGGCCAGCGGCCGGTTACGGTATGGCTCACGGGCCTCATGGGTTCGGGCAAGAGCACCATCGGTTGTGCCCTGGAGCGTCGGCTATTTGATGAGGGCCGGTTGGTGACCCTGTATGACGGCGAGAACACCCGTCTTGGGCTCAACAAGGACCTGGATTTTACGGCCGATGATCGCGCGGAGAATGCCCGCCGTGCCGCAGAGGTGGCCAAGCTATTTAACGAGGCGGGCATTATCAGCGTCTCTACCCTGTTGTCGCCAAGCGATGAGGACCGCGGTATAGCCTGCTCCATCATCGGCGAGGATCGTTTCCTGCTGATCTATCTGTCGGCTCCGGTGGAAGTCTGCAAGGAGCGGGCACCACACCGCATCTATGAGAAGGCGGAAGATGGTGAGATTAAGGTCTTCCCGGGCGTGAATGCCCCTTATGATGTGCCAGGGTCGCCGGATCTGGTATTGCCGACTCACGAGATTTCAGTGGCAGAAAGCGTTGATCGAATTATGGAGCTGCTGGAAGGGCGCGGAGTTTTTAAGGCGTAATGGGTTGAAACGCCTCGCGTACTAAATCTGACAGCCTCCTGGCTACCAGCGAAATAAAACCCAGCGGTTGATGAGGAAATCCGGGCTTATTTCGCTCTGTCGGGTTTCCAGTTCACCATCTCCGTCCGCGTCCACCAGGTAATAGATCGGGGCGTTCTTCGGTACTACCTTGACGGCTCGCAGGCGGCCATTGACCCGATATTCGTGGACGGTTTCTTCCTTGCGCTGGATGATGATGACATCGGGTTCCATCACCTCGCCGCTCTGTACGCGTTGCGGAAGGGGGGGCGGTTCCGGTGCCGCCTCCAGGGTACTGCCATCGCCTGCATAGGCCTGTAGAGAAAAAAGCATGCCGGCGGTAAGGGATAGAAATGTCTTGTTTTTCAACATGATCCAGTCTTTGGTTTTGACCACCAGGTGGCCATTAAAGTTGTAGCAGAATTTTGCGTTCCGCGGCCGAAGGTTCGAAGCCGCGGCCTTCATAGTGCGAAAAGATAGCATCCACGACTTGCTGGGGTTTGTCTACCAACTGAAACAGATCCAGGTCCTCGGGGGCAACGGTGCCTTGTGCCACCAAGGTGTGCTTGAACCAGTGGAGCAGGCCTTCCCAGAATTCTGTGCCCACCAGGATAATGGGGATGCGGCGGGTCTTGCCAGTTTGTACCAGAGTCAGGATCTCGGCCATTTCATCCAGGGTGCCAAAGCCACCCGGTAGCACCACATAAGCTGAGGCATATTTTACAAACATTACCTTACGCGAAAAGAAATGGCGGAAGCTCAGAGCAATGTCCTGATAGGGGTTCCCTTGTTGCTCCTGGGGAAGCAGGATATTAAGCCCGATGCTCAGCGACTTGCCGGCATGGGCGCCGCGATTGGCGGCCTCCATAATACCTGGACCGCCGCCACTAACCACCGAGAAGCCGGCGTCGGAAAGTAATCGGGTAATCTTTTCGGTGAGCTGATAATAAGGGTGTTCGGGGGCGATGCGTGCGGAGCCAAACACACTCACCGAGGGGCGAATGCAGGCGAGGCGCTCGAAACCTTCGACAAACTCCGCCATGATCTGGAACACTTTCCATGATTCCAGGGTGAGACTCTTGTCGTCCATGGCCTTCAAGCGGGGGCGCGGCGGCGTGGGATGCTCCGTTGATTTCATAATGACCTCGGTCCAGGGGAGGCGGAAACGCCCCCTAATTTTAGGAGTCCGTCGGACTTAGCACTGTTCTACTCGGCTTTCCCTCGCTACGAGCGCCTAAATCCGACAGACTCCTAGCCCCTCTTTTTAGCACACTTCAAGTTCATTGCCATGGCCAAATGTTTCATTCTCGTTGACGGTTCTTCCTTTCTCTACCGGGCTTTTCACGCCTTGCCGGCACTCGCCAACTCCAAGGGTCAGCCTACCGGGGCAATCTATGGGGTGGTAAATATGTTGCGCCGCCTGTTGGCCGACTATGAACCGGATTATGTGGCAGTGATCTTCGATGCCAAGGGTAAGACCTTTCGCAGTGATCTGTACCCGGAATACAAGGCACAGCGTCCACCAATGCCCGAGGAACTGGTTTCCCAGATAGAGCCACTGCACGCCATCGTCCGTGCTATGGGCTTGCCCTTGCTACAGGTGACGGGGGTGGAAGCGGATGATGTGATCGGCACGCTGAGCCGTCAGGCAGAAGCCGCGGGCCTTGATACCTTAATGGCCACCAACGACAAGGATATGGCGCAGTTGGTGAGTCCCCGTATCCGCATGCTCAACGCCATGAACGGCGGGTTGATGGATATTGCGGGGGTGGAGGCCAAGTTTGGAGTGTCACCGGAGCAGATCATCGATTATCTCAGCCTCATGGGGGATACCGTGGACAATGTGCCCGGGGTACCCAAGGTAGGGCCGAAGACCGCGGCCAAATGGCTACAGAGTTGGGGATCTCTCGATGCAGTAATTGCTAATGCTGGTGAGATTCCGGGCAAGGTGGGAGAGTCCTTGCGGGAGACTCTGAATCAGTTGCCTTTGTCGCGGGAGCTGGTGACCATCAAGTGTGACGTGCCGCTGGACCTCGCACCGTTGGAGTGTGTACGTCAGGCGGCAGATTTAGCGGTACTGAGGCAACGTTATGCCGAGCTGGAGTTTAATACCTGGCTTGCGGATTTGCCTGAGGACGATGGTGAACTCCCGGAGCCGATAGCCGAGCCGCTTGAGGTTGATTATGAAGTGGTGCTTGATGGGCCGGCCCTGGAACGCTGGATCTTGCGCCTGCAGGATGCCGAGTATTTTGCCTTTGATACCGAAACCACGGGCCTTGATTATATGTCGGCGGAGATTGTCGGACTCTCCTTCTCAGTGGCAGATGGCGAGGCGGCCTATGTGCCGCTTGCTCACGATTATCCCGGGGCACCGGTACAACTGGATCGAGATATCGTGTTGGAGCGCATGCGGCCCTTGCTGGAGGACCCTGCGGTGGCCAAGGTGGGCCAAAATCTGAAATACGATATGAGTGTGCTGGCACGTTATGGTATTGAACTGCGCGGCATCCGCCACGATTCCATGCTGGAGTCCTACGTGCTCGACAGCATCGCTACCCGCCACAATATGGATGCCCTGGCCCTCAAGTATCTTAGCCATGCCACCATCCATTTCGAAGATATCGCCGGCAAGGGCAAGAAGCAGCTTGGTTTCAATGAGATCGATCTGGAGATCGCTGCACCCTATGCCGCCGAGGATGCTGATGTCACCGGTCGTTTACACCGTCATCTGTGGCCACGGCTGCAACAGACCGCCTCCCTGCAAAACCTCTATGAGGAACTGGAGATTCCCCTTATCCCGGTACTTTCATGCATAGAGCGTACCGGGGTTATGGTGGATGCGGATGCCTTGCGGGAGCAAAGTGCCGCGCTTTCACGCCGTATCCTGGCCTTTGAGGAGCAGGCCTTCGAGTTGGCGGGTCAGCGCTTTAATCTGGGCTCTCCCAAGCAGATTCAGGGGGTGCTTTACGAGGGCATGGGTTTGCCAGTGCTGTCGCGTACTCCCAAGGGCCAGCCCTCCACCGCTGAGTCGGTACTGCAGCAGCTGGCCGAAGATTTTCCCCTGCCCAAACTGATCCTCGAACACCGTAGTTTGAGCAAACTGAAATCTACCTATACGGATGCCCTGCCGGCACGCATCCATCCGCTCACCGGTCGGGTCCACACCAATTATCACCAGGCAGTGACCGCCACCGGGCGGCTCTCCTCCTCGGAGCCGAATCTGCAGAACATCCCCATTCGTACCGCTGAGGGGCGGCAGATTCGCCAGGCTTTCATTGCCCCCCCCGGCTATCGGTTGCTGGCAGCGGACTATTCCCAGATCGAGCTGCGCATCATGGCCCATTTGTCTAAGGACCCGGGTTTGTGCACGGCCTTTGCTGCGGGGGCGGATATTCATCGGGCCACTGCCGCTGAGGTCTTTGCGATCCCCTCAGAAGCTGTCTCTACCGAGCAGCGGAGGCGCGCCAAGGCCATCAACTTCGGCCTTATTTACGGCATGTCTGCTTTTGGCCTCGCACGTCAGTTGGATATTGAGCGGCGCGAGGCGCAGGCCTACATCGATCTTTATTTCGCTCGCTATCCCGGGGTGCAGGACTTTATGGATCGCACCCGCGAGGCCGCACGCGAGCAGGGCTACGTGGAAACCCTTTATGGACGACGCCTTTATCTGCCGGAAATCCGCGCACGCAATGCCCAGCGCCGCCAGTATGCTGAACGCACCGCCATCAATGCGCCAATGCAAGGCACCGCTGCAGATATCATCAAGCGGGCGATGATCGGGTTGGACCATTGGCTGGCGGAGGGTGCCATCGATGCACGGATGATCATGCAGGTGCACGATGAGCTGGTGTTTGAGGTAGCCGAGGGCGATCTGGAGCGGGCTCGGAAGAGCATTGCCAGCCGTATGGAAGCCGCTGGTGATCTATCGGTGCCGTTGCTGGTGGATGTGGGCACCGGGGTGAACTGGGACGAGGCCCATTGAGAGTGGTAGCATAAGTTCCTACTCATACTCCCGTTGTCTCACGCAATCAGGATCCTGACATGTTGTTAATACCAGCTATCGACCTTAAGGGTGGAAAGTGTGTGCGCCTGCGCCAGGGGTGCATGGAGGATGAAACAATTTTCTCGGATGATCCGCTGGAGGTTGCCCAGCGCTGGGTGGATGCCGGGGCCAAACGACTGCATATTGTGGACCTCGACGGTGCTTTCAAGGGTGAGCCGAGAAATGCCGCGGCGGTGCATGAGATCGTTGAGCAATTTCCCGATATCCCGGTGCAGATAGGGGGTGGGATTCGTGACGAGGAAACCATCGAGACGTATCTCAATGCCGGTGTACGCTACGTGATCATTGGTACCCGGGCGGTGACCGCGCCCCATTTTGTAGCCGATGTGTGTGCCGAATTTCCCAGCCACATCATCGTTGGTCTGGATGCCCGGGACGGAAAAGTGGCGACTGACGGTTGGTCCAAGCTCTCTCACCACGACGTGGTGGATATCGCCCAACACTTCGAGCATGACGGGGTCGAGGCCATTATCTACACCGACATTCATCGTGACGGCATGATGCAGGGAGTTAATGTCGAGGCCACCGTGGAACTGGCGCGCGCCATCCACATTCCAGTCATCGCCGCTGGTGGTGTCACTAGCCTGGACGACGTACGGGAACTGCTGGCAGTGGCAGATGAGGGTATCGAGGGTGTGATTACCGGTCGGGCCATTTACGAGGGCACGCTGGATTACGCCGAGGGCCAGAAGCTGGTACTTGGCACCAAGGCTTAGAATTTTGAGTCTGGCAAAACGAATTATCCCCTGTCTGGATGTGGATGCCGGGCGGGTGGTGAAAGGGGTGCAGTTCGTTAACATCCGTGACGCCGGCAACCCGGTAGAGATCGCCCGTCGCTACGATGCTCAGGGCGCCGACGAAATTACCTTTCTCGATATCACCGCCTCCTCCGATGACCGTGAAACCATGGTCCACATGGTGGAGGAGGTGGCCAGCGAGGTCTTCATTCCGCTCACCGTGGGTGGCGGCATCCGGTGCGTTGAGGACATTCGCCGTATGCTCAATGCTGGTGCCGACAAGGTGGGGATTAATACCGCGGCAGTGCACCGCCCGGAATTGGTAAGTGAGGCTGCGGATCGAGTGGGCGCCCAATGTATCGTGGTTGCCATCGATGCCAAGCAGGTGGAGAGCGGGCCGACGCCACGGTGGGAGGTGTTCACCCACGGTGGGCGCAAACGTACCGGCATTGATGCGGTGATTTGGGCGACGCGCATGGCCGATTTGGGAGCAGGAGAAATTCTGTTGACCAGCATGGACCGGGACGGCACTCGGGATGGTTTTGATCTTGCCCTGACCCGAGCGGTGGTGGATGCAGTGCCAGTGCCGGTGATCGCCTCGGGTGGCGTGGGCAATCTCGGGCATTTGGTGGACGGCGTCAAAGAGGCGGGTGCCGATGCCGTTCTGGCTGCCAGTATCTTTCACTTTGGTGAGTTCACCGTGGGGCAGGCCAAGGCGGAGATGGCCAGGGCGGGTATTGAGGTGCGTGCTCTGGCAAGTGGCTGAAAAAGTTTCCTATGGCCAAAAATGCTCACTTACTACCCGTAAGCTCCGTTCTTTCGCCGATTTTTGCCTTGTCTTGCAATCGCCTGAAACTTCCTCAACAGTCTGCTGGTCAATTTCCTGACAGGGGGCCATCAAGGCTAGGCCTTCTATATTGCGGAACACTTCTTTAACATTGGCAATGGTTCGTGGGCATAAATTTTGCCCCGGGCCTTAGCCCCGTCGCTGCAAGGATAAGCTTTGGAACTCTACCTTGAAATCGCTGGTAACCAGACAGACGGTGCCCGGGATTATCAGGAAGACGCTTTTCTAACCACCTTCCTGGATGAGGAGGAGGGTGGCGCCAATTCAGCTGCTCTGATCATCATGGCAGATGGCATGGGCGGGCACGCTGCGGGCAACATTGCCAGCAATCTGGTCGTTTCCACTTTCAACAAAGCCTTCACCGGAAGCTTCGGCACCGAATCGGTGGTGGCCAACCTGCGTGCGTCTCTCGACAAGGCCAATGACGCTATCGGGGCATCGGTACGGGAAACGCCCGCGCTCGATGGCATGGGTTGTACTTTAGTGTCTGCCTCCATCCAGCGCGGAAAACTGCGCTGGACCAGCGTAGGTGACAGCCATCTTTATTTGTTGCGTGACAAAGAGTTGGTCAAGAAAAATGATGACCACAGTTACGGTGGTTATCTGGATCGGATGAAGGCACAAGGTATGGAGGTCGCCGCCGAGGCGGGGCTTTCACGCAATATGTTGATGAGCGCTATGACCGGTCAGGAGATTGCGGAGATCGACTCTCCCAACAAGCCGACACAGTTGTTGGCGGGTGATCGTCTGATTATCGCCAGCGATGGTCTGGATACATTGAATTTGGCCACCATTGCCGAGATGTCTGCCTGGTCTTCTTCCGCAAAGGAATGCGTGGATGCCCTGCTCAAGGCGGTGGAAGATGCGGGTAGGCCACGCCAGGACAATACCACCGTCATTGTGGTTGATGTGTTGGAGCGGGCGGCTGCGGAGCCGGCCCACGAAGCCACTCAGCCTTTTCAGCTGGATGAATTAGCGGCAGAAGCCGGACTTGAGAAGGTAGATTTTAATGCCGTCTCAGAGTCTGCGCCGCCGAGCATGAACAAGGCCGTTATGGGCGCAGTTGCCGCGGCCGTTGTGGTCGCTTTAGGCGCCGCCGCATTTTTTATGCTCCCGAGGGGGGAGGAATCAACCGTGGTAGCTCCGGTTGAGGCACCGAGTTCAGCGCCACCCGTAGTGGTTACACCTCCGCCCCCACTTTTGGCTCCTGAACCAGAGATTTCAACTCCCGCGGCCATCACTCCGGCGCCGGTGATTGCGACTCCCGCACCCGTGCAAAAGAAGGTGACGGTAGCCCCGGTCGCCAAGCCGGTACCAAAGGCCCAGCCAGTGCCGGTGACAACGGTGGTGCAAGAATTTAGTGACGCGCTGGCGAGTGGTGGGCGTGGTCCGCAGATGGTGAAGATTCCTGCCGGCCGGTTCCAGATGGGTAGCGGTGGGCTTTCTACCAATACCGATGAACGCCCGCGCCACACGGTTAGCGTGCCCGCCTTTGCCATAAGCAAACACGAAATTACCTTTGCGGAATACGCGCGTTTTGCTAAGGCCAAGAAGCGCTCACTGCCCGACAATCTTTATCTTGACCAGGAGACCCATCCGGTTATCTTCACCAGCTGGGATGATGCCCATTACTACAGCCAATGGTTGTCCCGCGAGACCGGAAAAACTTATCGTCTGCCCACCGAGGCGGAGTGGGAATATGCTGCCTCCGGAGGCAGCGATACCCCCTATTGGTGGGGCTTTGAATTCAAGCAGAAAATGGCACATTGCTTTGGTTGTGGCACCGAGTTCGATCCCCGCAAGCCAACGCGTATTGCCCGCTTTTCCGCTAATTCCTTCGGGCTCTACGATACTGCCGGCAACGTGGCGGAATGGGTGCAAGACTGTTATCACACCAGCTACAAGAATGCCCCTGTTGATGGCAGCAAGTGGGAAGGGGGGGAGTGTTCATATAGAATTGCTCGCGGTGGTTCTTATGATAGCCCACCAAAATCCCTGCGGCATGCAAAGCGAAGCAAGCTGAAGGCGATGAATACTTATAGCAGCGTGGGTATTCGGTTGGTTCGCGAGCTGTGAGCTGGCTGGTTTGAAATTTGTGCGGCCCGGGCGCGAGCTCGGTAGTTTTGGATATCAATCGTAATGTGGAGTATTAGCAATGTCTGAGCGGGAAAGCGGAACCGTAAAATGGTTCAATAACTCAAAGGGTTTTGGCTTTATCGAGCGTAGTGAAGGGGATGACGTATTCGTTCATTTCCGTGCTATTCGGGATGATGGTAGCGATGGTTACCGCAGCCTCACCGATGGTCAGCAGGTGGAATTCACTGTGACCCAGGGAGAGAAGGGGTTGCAGGCCGAGGACGTAGTCGGTATTTAGTGATGTGCACGGGGTGGCTCTAGCCACCCCGTGAGTGCCATCATTTTTACCACTGTTTCGCGTGCACGACATGTGGGATAGCGGTCAGTGTTTTTTATTGCCCGGTGTTTTCCACTTGAGCCGTAGCCGTAGCTGGGATGCATAGCTAAAAGGGGCAGTTGATAGTGCCTCGGTGCCAGTGTCCAGGGCTCGTAGTGCCAGGGCCCGAAGTTCGGGAACGGGGATCAAGCGGGCGAGTTCCAGCGTGCTGTCTATCAGTACGGCCGAGGGCGAGGGGCTGGCCCCATCCGCAAGTACAGCTTCTCCCGAACCAAGCTTAATCAGCAGATCTTCTCCGCGTTGCCAGTTGCCTGCCACATAAAAGCGCTGCCACGCCCTTTCCAGTATTGCTTTCACCACTTGCGTATCCCGGGCCTGTGCCTGGTCCCAGGACAACAGCCCGTGGGCGATATAGGCGTAGTCTTCAAGGCTGGCGACGCCGTAGGGCACGCCCTTTTTAGTCTGAGCTCTGAACAGTTCACCATCCCGGGTTATATGTGCGAGGAGTTGTGTCCGCAGTGCCTCACCGGCTTGTCGATAGGTGGCTCCATTTGGTCCCTCGGAACCGTGCGCCAGAGCGGTTAGTACCAGGCCATTCCAGCCACTGATCACCTTGTCATCCCGCGGCAAGCTGCGTTGGCTACGGGCCACACGCAAGCGATTATGCGCCGAATTTAGTCGTGCCCTGGCCTCTGCTGGCGAGAGTCCCAGAGCCGCCGTTGCCTCACGGAGGGGGTGGAGCTGCAAGGGTAGAAAGCCCGCGGTGAAGGGGGGCTTGCCACGGCTGTCCCACAGCCACTCCAGCAGGACCTGTTCCTCGGGGGGTAAAATGCGCTGGAGTTCCTGTTTGTCCCACAGATAGTAGGCTCCCTCCCGGTTGCTGTCGTCCACCGCCGAGAGGCTGGCGATAAAAGCGCCCTCCGGACTGCGCATATCGGCGAGCAGGAAACCCAGGGTGTCCTCGCCGATTGCGGCAAATTCCGGTTCTTTCAAAATCGTGGCTGCCTCCAGATAAAGTTGGGCGAGCAAGGCGTTGGTGTAGAGCATTTTTTCAAAATGCGGGGTGCGCCAGTAGCGATCAGTGGTGTAGCGGAAAAACCCGCCTCCCACCTGATCTCGTAAACCGAGACGTGCCATTTTTCTCAGGGTGGTGCGCAGAAAAAGCGCCAGTTCAGGAACCGGGTGCTTGTCCTGGCTGTGGAGCAGCAGCCGCAATTGGGGTATGGGGGGGAATTTTGTCCCATGGCCAAAGCCACCGAATTCCATATCCGCAGCCCCCAGTAGGCTTGAGCGGGTAAGGCGGTGCAATTTCTCTGCACTCTTTGGAAGAGGCCGCCCACTCACCGGCGGTCGTTTTAGCCGCATCAGCCGGCTATGTTCGGCTGCGGTATTTTTGAGCGCTGCACGGTCCTTTTCCCAGCCATTTGCTACCTGATTCAGCAACCGGGAAAAGCGCACCTTTGGCAGGTAGGTCGTGCCAAACAGGGGGTCACCAGAGGGAGTGAGAAAGACGTGCAACGGCCAGCCTGCCTGCCCTCGGGTTTGACGCACAAACTCGAGCAGATAGTTGTCCAGTGCAGGCCGCAATTCACGGTCGATCTTCACCGTTACGAAATGCTTGTTAAGTTTGTCGGCGATGCTGGCGTCCTGATAGCTTTCTCGCTGAATCACGTGACACCAGTGGCAGGAAAAATAGCCTATGGAAAGGAACAGCAGCTTGTCTTCGCGGTGAGCCACCGTCACCGCCTCCCGATCCCAGGGCTGCCAGTGCACCGGGTCTTGGGCGTGTAGCAGCAGGTAGGGGGATGTCTGGCCTGCGAGCCGGTTGGCAGCGGATGTCGGGCTGTTCGGGACAAAGAGCAGCAAGGCTATAAATAATCGCCATGAAAGCTGCCGATGATTGCTCACAGCTTGGACTATTCCATGAGCAATCATCCCTTGTCAGCCACTGGAGTGTTTGGTTTTTGAATGGGTGATTTCATAGCTTCCCTGTATCGTAGACAGCATGAGTCCGAAGATAAGCATTGTTCTTCCGCTGCGAGATAGCGCGACCACGCTTGATGAATGTTTGGCCTCGATTCGCGCCCAGAGTTTCACGGATTACGAGGTGCTGGCGATTGATGACGGCTCGGTCGATTCTACGCCATCAATGCTACGCCGTTACGCTCTCCAGGAGCCGCGTTTACGGGTATTGGGAAATTATGGGAGGGGCTTGATTGCCGGCCTGAACCTGGGGCTGCAGGAGGCGCGTGGCGCGGTGGTGGCGCGTATGGACGGGGATGACCGCATGCACCGCAGGAGGCTGGCGGCCCAGTACCGTTTTCTTGAGCGTAATGCCGGAATAGCGATCCTGGGTTCTCGGGCCTATGCCTTTTCCAGCGAGCCCTTGCGCCGCGGGACCCATGCCTATATGCACTGGCAAAATAGCTGCCTGACACCGACTGACATGTATGCCGAGGCCTACGTGGAATCGCCCCTCACCCACCCCACGGTAAGCTTTCGGCGGGATGCTATCCGTGCGTTGGGTGGCTATCGTGACGGTGATTTTCCAGAGGATTATGAGCTTTGGTTGCGGGCGCTCAGGGCGGGCCTGGGGTTGGCAAAGTTATCGCGTGTGTTGCTTGATTGGCGTCAGGGCCCACAGAGCTTTTCACGCACCGATCCCCGTTATGCGCGTAGCGCCTTTGATCGTCTGCGTGCCACTTATCTGGCTCGGGATCCACGTCTAAATGGGGGTCGCAAGCTGGTGTTCTGGGGTGCCGGGCGCAGAACCCGGATGCGTTGTCGGCACCTCATGGATTTGGGTTTTCAACCCTCCACCTGGATCGATATTGATCCTCGTAAGGTAGGGAATTATCTGCAGGGGGTTCCGGTGATGGAACCGGCATGCTTGCGGGGCTCATGGGCGCCTGATGAGCGCCCTCTGGTGCTGGTTTACGTTGCCGTGCACGGTGCCCGCAAGGACATAGCCCGGGCCCTGGAAGAGATGGGTTATGACCGTGGTAAGGATTATCTGATGGTGGGCTAGGAGGCCTGTTCCGAGGTGAGAGACAGGCGCTCCACAAGGTTATTGAGAAATACTTTGTGAAAGCGCAATTGGCAGGCCAATGAGGTGCGTTCCATGAGCGAGGTGCGGACTTTCATTACCGTGACTTCCGTTTTGGCCATGATGCCCACTGGCCGGACTTTGCCTGCGATAAAACCACTTTCACCGAAGCAATCGCCGCGTTGCAGGGAATCCACCACGCGTTCTCCTTTTTGAACCGCCACCGTGCCGGAGACGATGATATAGAAGGAGTTATCCAGTTCACCGGCTTGAAAAATCTCTGCTCCCGCTGGATATTCCTCCCAGCTTGTGGCGGTGATGACCTCCCAAATCTCGGCAACGTCAAACTCACCAAAAAATTTCAGCTCCTTGATGAGATTGAATTTCTCACGATTGGAAATCTCCTCTTCCGGCAGGTTCATTTCATCGAATACCAGACTCAAATCGCCAACCAGATCCATACCGGTTTGGTAGCGTTTTGCCGGATCTTTCCGCAGCGCGCGGTCGAGAATGGATTGGAGTACGCGAGGGATATCGGGTCGGATTTCCCGCAATGGGGTATGGGGAATCTGGGTGATCTGATGGATGATGGCCGGCAGACTGCGGGCGGCGAAGGGATGGCGGCCAGTGAGCATTTCATACATCACCACGCCGATGGAGAAGATATCACTGCGATTGGTAATGGCGCCCTCCAGCATCTGCTCGGGAGACATATAAAGTGGAGAACCAACGTAGCCATGGACCTGGGTTTCGGTGACGTCCAGATGGGTAAGCAGGGCGATACCAAAGTCGCCGATCTTTACCTCACGCTCCCGAGTGAGAAGGATGTTTTTTGGTTTAATATCCCGATGTATGACGCCCTTGCGATGTGCGTGATCCAGAGCCTTGGCGCATTTGAAAATGATGCGGACCACATCATGGATGGGTAGCAGCACATCGGGTCGGCAGAAACTGTGGAGGGTTTTTCTACCCGCCACATATTCCATAACGATGTACCAGACCTCACCCTCGACGTTGGCATCGTAGACCTCGATAATGTTGGGATGCCGCAGCATGCCTGCCACCTTGGCCTCGTTAAAGAACAACTTGCGGCTGCGTGTGCCGTGCTGGCTATCTGCCAGCTTGTCTTCGCGGGCCACTTTGATGGCAACTTCTCGCTCAGCGAAAGGGTCGTAGCCGAGATAGACATCACTCATGGCGCCCTTGCCAATTTTGCGCAGGACTTCGTATTTTCCTAGTGTTTTGTCTTTCAAGTTTTCCATGATAGTGCCGCTGTTGTAGTACGGTGAGGCGCTGGCAATATAGGTGATATTCTTGGGCTAGGCCACCATACCGTTTTAAGGATTCTCTGAATATTCCATCCTCAAATTTTCAGAGAGCGGCCGTGTGGCGTCTTCATAAGCCCGGAGTCCGGAGTTACATGCAACCAAAAGTAAGTCTTAACGTATCTGGCCCGGGAGCATCTGCCCCGGCACCCCGTTTTCGCCCCTTTGCCCTTGGTTTTCGCCCCTTCTTTCTGCTCGCCGGGCTGGCTGCCGTTCTATTGCTGGCTTATTGGCTGGGGGTACTGGCCCTGGGGCTGGAAGCACCCGCCTACTACGGCGGAGTGGGCTGGCACGCCCACGAGATGGTTTTCGGTTTTGCGGCGGCGGCCATTTCCGGCTTCCTGCTCACCGCGGTACGCAACTGGACCGGACGGGATACGGTCAGCGGTTGGCCACTGGCGGCGCTGGTGGTGGTCTGGCTGGCTGCCCGGTTGATGCCCCTCTGTCCGTGGTCACCGGCCTGGTTGCTTGCCGGTACGGATCTCGCATTTTTACCGCTGGTAGCACTCTGCATTGCCCCGGCGCTGTTTAGTGGCAAGGCAAACAATCTCGTTTTTCTCCTGCTACTTGCCGTATTTACCGGTGCCAATGCCATGGTGCATGCGGATGCCCTTGGATTTGCTACGGATACCGCGGCGGTGGGCAGCCAGCTTGGGGTTAATCTGGTAGTGTTTTTTGTGGTGGTTATCGGTGGACGGGTGATTCCCTTCTTTACCGAAAAGGCGGTTGCCGGCTTTCAGGCACCGGTACACCCGCGCCTCGAGGCGGCGGTCATTATTTCCCTGATCGCGCTGATTGCAGCGGAAGCGTTGTATCCCCAACCACTGATGATAGCCGTTCTGGCGGCTCTTGTGGTTTTCATGCAGGCAGCTCGTCTTGCGGGCTGGCAGCATCGTGGGCTGTGGTCATTGCCGATACTCTGGGTGCTGCATCTGGCCTACGGCTGGCTGATCCTGGGTTTTGCATTAAAGGTGGTGGCTGCGATGGGTGGAGGGTCTGAATTTGTCGCTATCCACGCACTCACCGTGGGTGGTGTGGGCACCATGGTCGTGGGGATGATGTCGCGGGTTGCGTTGGGTCATACCGGACGCGAGATAGTCGTCTTGCCGGGGATGGGAATTGCCTTCGTACTGATTAATCTGGCGGCCCTGTCACGCGTGTTTGGCCCGCTGGTTTTCCCCGCTGCCTATAGCCACTGGCTACTGATTTCCGGCGGCTTATGGATGGCCGCTTTTGGCCTGTTTGTCTATATCTACACCCCCATCCTCCTGCGTGCGCGGGTGGATGGGCGGCCGGGTTAGGGGGGCGTGTGGCACTAGAACGTCTGTTGCGCCGGTACTCGGCCTATTATCGGGGTTGGTGCCAGGCCTTTGGGGACCATGAGATTTCCTCGGAGTCCGATGAGGATATCAACTGGATATTTGGTGAGGGGAATATCGGGCTCATTTTGAGCCCACAGCTCCGCAAGCGCTTTTTTCGCGAGTTAATGGTCGGGGTTCATGGCGCTCCTACCCTGGAGCTTGCCGAGGACTACGCCCAGATCAATGAATTCAGGCACCCGGTTGATGCCGGGGCAAGCCGATTGGGGCTTGGCCGGTTGATCGCCCTGTTGGAACAAGACCAGGATATCTACCTGTTCCAGACTTACCATTTCTGTTACCCGGAAGGCACCCGTATTCTGACCTTTTCGATCCGTAAGCCGCTGATGATTATGTATAAGGAGGTGGGCCCGATGCAGGCCCGCATCTTGTAAGCAGGCTCCTAGCAGGCGCTAAAACTGGCGAGCAATTCCCCCACTTCGTTCCGCTTGCTGCCATTGCAGCTGATCTGGCGTCGCACGGAAAAATGTGTCAGCTGGGCCGTGGCATAGAGATTCCGGGTAAAGGGTGTGTCGTGGTTGGAAATTAGCGTGCTGACGCCACGCGTGGCCATACGCTCCGCACAACGGGCAAGATCTGCCTGATCCTCGTTAGAAAAGTTTCGTCCGTTGTAGCCGGTGAAGCAGGCTGTGCTGCTGAGCGGTACATAGGGGGGATCGGCATACACCACCGCACCACGTCTCGCCCGGGTCAGGGTCTTGCGGAAATCTTCACAGACGAATTTGGTTCGCCGAGAGCGATGATGGAAGATGCGCATTATGTCGGCGGGAAAAAGCGGGCGTTTGTAGCGACCAAAAGGCACATTGAATCCGCCCTTGACGCTGTAGCGCATGAGGCCGTTGTAGCCATGGCGATTCAGGTACACAAATAAAGCTGACCGTAGAAAAGGATCCTGTTCGGCATTGAAGGCCTCTCGTAGCCGGTAGTAGAACTCCCGGTTGTTAGTCTCCGCGGTGAAGAGTGTCTCCACATGGTTGATGAAGCGCTCGCCGTGTTGCTGGAGCACCTGGTAGAGGGTGACCAGGTCCGGGTTGGCGTCGGCAATCAGGTTGTCTTTAAATCCGGCATTCAGAAACACGGCACCGGAGCCCGCAAAGGGCTCAATAAGGCGTTTTCCAGCTGGCAGGCTATTGATGATGCGTGGCAACAGGCGGTATTTTCCCCCGGCCCATTTCAGGAAAGGACGGATGAAGTTTTGTGAGGAGGCGGGTGGACTCATGAAGGGGACAGGGTGTCTTCTGAAGGTCTGGTTGTCTACGCTTTTTCAACGGCTAATCAGGGCGGTCCTGGTTTAATACTACGGGTTATTTTGACGCCATTACGGTATGTTGTCCGCCGTAGTTGTGACGCAAACGGACATACTCTTCAAGGGAGAAAATAATGAAAAAGCTGCTGATTTCCGGCGCCGTCGTTATCGTGGTGATTGTGGTGGCGGCATTTGTCCTGTTGGGGAATATCAATGCCCTGGTAAAAGAGGGTGTGGAGCAAACTGCCCCACTGGTGTTGAAGGCCCCGGTAGCATTGGAAAGTGTTGATATATCGGTATTTTCCGGTTCCGGCACGTTAAATAGCTTTCGTGTCGGGAATCCAAAAGGCTATAAGACTGATTATGCATTCAACATGGGGCGTTTGCAGGTGGAGCTGGACACTGCCTCCGTCACCTCCGATAAAATCCATATCAAGAGTGTACTCATCGATGCCCCGGAGATTGTCTTTGAAGGTGGTTTCAAAAAGAGCAATCTGAGCCAACTGCAAGCCAATGCCGAGGCCTTCTCCGGCGGTGGTGGCGATAAGGGGAATAGCGCTGATGATGGTGCGGCCAAGAAGCTTCAGATCGATCGTCTGGTCATTCGCAATGGCACCATCAGTGTCAGCATGGGGCTGCTGCAAGGAAAAAAATTGAGCGTTCCCTTGCCTACGCTGGAACTGACGGACATCGGCAAGGATAAAGACGCCAGTATCTCGGATGTCTTGAAGGAGGTGCTTGCCAAGGTGAATGGCGCGGCCATTCCTGCCGTACAACAAGGTATCAGCAAGTTGGGTGATGTCGGCAAGGTGCGTGATGTCGTCGAGGGCGGCGTGAAGCAGGGGATGGGGAAGATTAAAGGACTGTTTGGTAAATAGGGCCGCGGGGTCCCGGCAGGGCTTTACTTGCTTGTCTGGATCCCGGCACTTTTCCCTGCAGCCAGTTAGTTGGCAGATGAAAAGCGCAGCTACCGTTTAGGCGTGATCATCTATGATGATCGGCCCAATACCCGGTAAAGGGCAGCATCCCGGGCTGATCGATAGCATCTATACTTTGGATGTCTCCCGCCCCATATCAAGGGGCAGGCACGAAAGAATCAGCGCGGTATTTGACTCTTGGGGAAGGTGGCGCCCTGCGGGTAGTGTGGGGTGGTGACGCCATGAAGGATAAGCAAGGCGGCTAATAAGCAAATCCGGTTTCCCGGTAAATTTCGAGGATAGAGCCATCATGGCCCCAAAGCCAAATCTGCCGGTTGCCTACGAAATCAAGTCCGAGACGGATCTTCAGCGTGTCTTGAAAAGGCTCGCTGAGTGCTTTCCGCTTGAGCGTAGCCCAGCTTCTGTGCAGAAGCGGGTTTGTCTGGATACCTTCGACTGGCGCCTCCACGAGGGTGGTGCACGGCTCACCGCCTCGACTCGGGAACAGGAGACCTTTCTGAGGCTCGAAGTCAATGGCGGCCGGATCGAATGCCCGCTCCATGGCCCGGCGCTGCCCGCCTTTGCCTGGGACCTGCCCGCTGGCCGCCTGCATGACTTGATCACCCCGCTCATCGATGTGCGCTGCCTTTTGCAACTGGCACATCTGGAGGTTCGGGAGCAGGCTCTGCGGATCCTGAATAGCGACCAGAAGACCGTGGTGCGTTTGACCGTTGAACGCACGAGCGTCACTATGCCGGAGGAGGAGGACCGGCCCCTCAAGAGCGTCCACCCGATGCTGAGGTTGTCGCCGGTGACGGGTTATAAAAGGGCGACTCGTGCGGTGATGGATTTTCTCGAGTCGGAATTGAAACTGGTCCGTACCAGGCCTGATCCCATGGTGCGAGCCCTCGCGGCCATCGGCCGCTCCCCGGGGGACCGCCGCGCCAGGTTCACATTCGAACTCGATCCCGCCATGCGCTGCGATGCCGCGCTCAGGACTATCCACCGTACTCTGCTCGATACCATGCGCCTCAACGAGGACGGCGTGCGCCAGAATCTGGATTCAGAGTTTCTGCACGAATTCAGGGTTGCGGTGCGTCGCACGCGCGCGGCGCTTGCCCAAGTGAGGGGAGTTTATCCTCGAGATGTGGTGGCGCATTTCAAGGTCGAGTTCAAGTGGCTGGGTAGCGTCACGGGCCCGGTTAGAGATCTGGATGTCTATCTTTTCATGATGGATGACTACCGGGCCGAGTTGCCCGAGGCGCTTGGCAATGAACTGACCCCCCTGCACAAGCACCTGCGCCGCCACCATCGTAGCGAACATCTCCAACTGGCCCGGGCGCTTGAGTCAGAGCGTTACCAAGCCCTGCTTCGCGATTGGCAGCAGTTTCTCGACAAGGCCGATGAATGTGATCCCGAATGTTGCCCGAACGCCGCCCGGCCTCTTGCCGAGGTCGCCTCGAAGCGCATCTGGAGGACCTTCCGTGGGGTCATCAATCAGGGCCGCGCCATCACCGCCGAGACCCCCGCTGAAGCCCTGCATCGGCTGCGGATCGAGTGCAAGAAGCTGCGATATCTGATGGAGTTCTTCCGCAGTATCCATGACCCCAAACAGATCGGGCGGCTGATCCGCGTGCTCAAGGGGCTTCAGGTTAATCTCGGGGACTTCAACGATCTGGAGGTACAGCAGGGATCGCTGGAGCGGTTCGCGATAGAAATGTCCGAGGAAGGAGAGGCACCGGTCAGGTGTCTGATGGCCATGGGCCGTCTGGTTGATCATTTGTACGAGCGTCAGAAGACCGAGCGGACCCGCTTCTCGCGCTGCTTCACGAGGTTCTCGACGTCTGCCAACGAAAAGAGGTTTCGACGCTTGTTCAAGCGCCGGTCATCCCGCCTATGAAGATTCTGGCTACTTACAATATCAAGGGGGGTGTGGGCAAGACCGCAGCCGCGGTGAACCTGGCATACCTTGCAGCCAGAGAGGGCGCCAGAACACTGGTTGTCGATCTGGACCCCCAGGGCGCCTCCACCTTTTACTTTCGTATAAAGGCCAAGCGCAAAGGGGGTAAGCAGCTGATTCAGGGCAAGCGGAATATTCACGCCTTCATTCGCGGTACCGACTACGAGGGGCTGGATCTGCTGCGTGCCCGCTTCTCGTTCAGGAATATGGATCTGCAGCTCTCCGATTTCAGCAAGCCCGCTCGGCGTCTGGCACGCATCATCAAGCCGCTGGCGAAGGACTATGATCTGATCTTTCTGGACTGTCCGCCCAGCATATCCCTGGTCTCCGAGAGCGTATTCGTCGCCGCCGATACGCTGCTGGTGCCGACCATCCCCACCACGCTGTCGGTGCGTACCCTTCAGCAACTCGGCAAACACCTCCACGGTGGGGGCCACAAAAAGCTGCAGGTGCGGCCGTTCTTCAGCATGGTGGACCGGCGCAAATCCCTCCACCGACAAATATGCGAACAGCCTGGTACCAAGAGCCACACTTTCATGGAGGCGCATATCCCCTACGCCAGCGTAGTGGAGCAGATGGGCATACGCCGCGCACCGTTGGCCACTTACGCGCGCAGCACTCCGGCGGCACGGGCATTTGAGGCGCTATGGGATGAAATCAAGGAGGGCTGATTGTTACGAGTCAGCAGTTGCCTGAAAGTGGCGGACAGGTGACTGTAACTGTGCCCTGGTGGGACGCCATCCAAGCCAGTGCCCGGAACCCCCACATCTAGACCACCTTTCGGAAGACTACGGCCCGACGATTTTCTGCCTTCAGACTAGCGCGGCCCGATTAGAGACCAGGAATCTGTCGGATTTGGTAGGCTGCTTCACTACATTTCGGAACGGCTATTTAGCATCGTACTGAACTCACCGGCCGGCAATGGTTTGCTGAAATAGTACCCTTGGACCAATTCGCAGCCTGCACCTTTGAGAAAATTGAGTTGGCCCTCAGTTTCTACGCCTTCGGCAATTACCTGCATACCCAGACCGCGAGCCATCGCAATAATGGTATTAACCAGCACCGCATCCCCTGGATCGTCAACCACGTCCCTTATGAAAGACTGATCTATTTTTAGCACATCGATGGGAAACTGTTTGAGATAGCTCAGTGCCGAATAACCAGTGCCAAAATCATCAATGGCAATGCGTACACCCAGTTGGTGTAACTGCTCTAGTTTGGCAAGGACATTCGCTTCCTCGCGCAACAACAGGCTTTCAGTTATTTCCATTTCCAACAGTTGGGTGGGCAAGCCCGAATCTCTCAGGATTCGTGCCACCTGTTCGACGATATCTACATGCTGAAACTGTTGTGATGAGAAATTTACCGCGATGCGCAACGGCCGGTCCGGTCCGGTTTGCCATTGCTGTGCCTGCCTGATCGCTGTATCCAACACCCACAGGCCTATCTCATCGATAAGACCGATGCTTTCCGCCAAGTGAATAAACTTGTCCGAGGGTACCAGACCCAGTCGTGGATTCTGCCAGTGTAGTAACGCCTCAGCACCCACAATTTTGTTACTGCCGGTTTCCAGTTGCGGCTGGTAACAAAGGAAAAATTCTCCTTTTGCCAATGCCTGACGCAACTGGTTTTCCATATCCAGGCGTTTGACTGCATGCTCATTCAACTCCTGGATAAAAAAGCGATAGGTATTTCGCCCCGCATGCTTTGCCCGGTACATGGCGGCCTCGGCATTACGAATCAGGATGTGAGGATCCTTGCTGTCGGCAAGCAGGTGGGTTATCCCGATACTGGCGGTGATGACAATCACCTGACCCAAGATTTCAAACGGGGTTGAGAAGGACTCCAGTATTTTCTCGGCAACTACTTGACTACCGGTGACCTCCTCCAGCGCAGGCAGGATAAGCAGAAATTCGTCCCCGCCCAGCCTGGCTACCGTGTCCAGGTCGCGCACTACATTGCTCAGTCGGCGTGCCGCTTCTATCAGGATTTGATCACCCGCCGGATGTCCCAGGGTGTCGTTGACTTTCTTGAAGTCATCCAGATCGACCATCATCACCGCCATATCGCGTTTCTGGCGTTGGCTACTGGCTATCGCCTGGGCGAGTCGATCCATCACCAGAATTCGGTTGGGCAGGCCGGTAATGTCATCGAAGTTGGCCTGGCGCAAGAGGCGTTTCTCATACTCTTTACGCACCGAGATATCTTCCTGGGTGGCCAGATAATGGGTAATGGAGCCATCATCTCCCAGGATCGGTGAGATGGTTGCGTAGGCCCAGTACAATTCTCCATCCCTTTTTTTATTCTGCAATTCACCGCGCCATTCCCTGCCTGTGCTGATGGTCAGCCACAAATTGTCATAGACGTGCGGTGGGGTATTTTCAGACTTCCACAGACTTGGCTTGTGGCCCAGTACCTCTTTCCTGGAGTAGCCGCTGATCTGCTCAAAGGCGTTATTGACGAATTCGATGTTGCCATGGATATCGGAAATGATGACCGCAGCAGGAGACTGTTCCACTGCCCGCGACAGTTTGTGCAGGTTTACCTGGCTTTCCTGTAATGCCTCACGTTCCTTTTCCAGTGCGCGTACCTTCTGGTTCAGCTTGTGCTCCAGGCGGTTCGCATGCATCTGTTCCAGCTCATGATTCTCCCTGTTGGGATGGTCTGGAACGGGAAGTTTGTGCGCACTGTGTTCTTCCAGTACCGCGGCAATGATCTTGAGAAACTCCACCATTTCCATGGGTTTGATGATGTAGCGGGATGCCCCCAGAGACAGGGCAAGCTGTTTATCCTTGGCCTCTGTATAGGTGGCGCTATAGAAAATGAAGGGAATCTTCCGCAACCGCTCGTCTTCCTTAACCATGCGGCACAGGTCAAAACCGTCCATCTCAGGCATCAGGATGTCCGAAATGATCATGTCCGGGGGTGTGCGTCGCGCCAGTTCCAGCGCCTGCGCACCGTTGACAGCACTATCTACTGTATAACCCTGGGCTTGCAGGGCGGATTCCAGCAGAACCCTGGAGTTTTCGTCATCCTCAGCAATCAGAAATCTCACTATTCATCTCCAATAACCTGTTTGATCTGGCGGATAACCCGTTTTGGATCGATGGGTTTTTCGATATAGCCCGTACAGCCAGCAGCCAGCAGTTTTTCCCGGTCGCCAGCCATCGCGTAAGAGGTCATGGCTATAATCGGGGTGGTCGTATCACCTGAGCCACGTACCTGGCGCAGCACCTCTTTCCCATTCATATCCGGTAGCTGGATATCGAGAATTATGAAGTCAGGGTGCTGGGCCACTGCTATCTCAATACCCATCCGTCCACTATCGGCCCGCAGAGTCTGGTAGCCGCTACTCTCCAGAATAAAGGTGATCAGTTCCATATTATTCTCGTTGTCTTCCACCACCAGGGCTGTTTTCATTTAATATTCTCCATTAAACATTGTTAACAGAAAGTATTTTCGCCACCCTGAGACAAAAGGTACTTCCTTTTCCAACCTGGCTTTCCACCGATACTGCTCCCTGCAATAATTCGGTGGCTATCTTTTTGGTGAGGTACAGTCCAAGGCCTGTACCACCGGCTTTTACGCTCATATAGGATTGCAGTCGCTCAAAGGGCCGAAAGAGCTTTTTCAGTGCCACCTCAGGGATGCCGATACCGTTATCAGCGATGGTAATTTCCACTTCTCCATCCGTGGAACGTGCGCTTATCTTGATCAGTCCTTCATCCGAGTATTTAACTGCATTACTCAGAAAGTTGAGAATACATTGCAGCAGCCGCTTTCTGTCGGTCACCAGGCTCATTCCCTGGGGAACATCTACCGTCAAGGTCAAGCCTTTACCCTCAAGTTGGGTCTGCACGGTTCCGACCGCCTCTTCTATAAGCTCATTCAGGATCAGGGGCTCCGGGAATACATCGATTCTTTGTGCTTCTATCTTCGAGATATCGATAACATCGTTGATCAGGTTTAGCAGATGATGTGCGGCGCCATTTACTCTGCCCAACTGATCTTTTTGCCGCTCATTAAGATCCCCAGACATGCCTTCCAGAATGATCCCGGTAAAACCGATGATGGAGTTTAGGGGTGTGCGCAGTTCGTGGGACATGGAGGCGATGAACATGGACTTGAGCTGATCGAGTTTCTTCAGTTCAAGATTGGCGGCCTCGGTGATCTCGTTGGCCGCATGTAGTTTCTCCTCGGCCCGTTTCCGTTCGCTGATATCTTCGTAGGTACTGACAAATCCACCGCCGGGTATTGGGCCTCCAAGAATTTCAATGACATTTCCATCGGGCCGTTGGCGTTCAAGATGATGCGTTTCAAATTCCATTGCCCGTCCGAGCAGCTGATCCAGGGTGATTCCAGGGTCGCTGTGGCGGAATTCATCATTGTCGAGATCAAAACGCATGAAATCGGCAAAGCCCTTGCCCACCGTCAACATCTCGGGTGGATAGCCCCGGATTTCCGTCAATTTCCGGTTCCAGGCCAGAAGTCTAAGGTCTTTATCGAATGCAACCAGACCTTGGGAGATACTGTTCAGAACCGTGGTGAGTACGTTGGTCTGCTGCTCTAGAATTTGTTGGTTTTCCTTGAGATTTACCTCCACTCGTTTGCGCCAGGCTACCTCCCGATGAAGGCGACGGTTCCAGATCAAGATAATAGCCAGGATGGTGCCGGCCACCAGAAGTACAATTCCTGTTGCTAGGAATACCAGCTGCCAGTCAGTTTTTGTTTCCACCCGAAAATTCAACCAGCTTTGGGTAACAGCCCGTTTTTCAGTTTGAGGGATGGTATCGATCAACTTGTCCAGTATCCCGACCAGCTCATTCCAATCCTTGCGGATGCCGAAGGCCAGATCAAAGCTGTAGGGTGTGGGGGCTGCTACCCGGAGATCTTCCAGGCCCAGTTTCTGAATGGCGTAGGTGATGGCTGGAATATTATCGATATAAGCATCGACCTCTCTCTCGGACAGGGCTTTGAGTGCCTGATGGATATTCTCAAAGCGGACAGGCTGCAACTCGGGATGGTTAGCAGCCACTAACTCCTCGGTGATGTATCCCTTGATCAAGGCGACTCGTTTACCCGCCAGGCCCTCAATGCCACTGATCAGCGGGGCATTCTTGTGGGTCAGAATGACCATCGGAAAGCTGAGATAGGGTTGGGTAAAATTCAGGTGGCGGGCCCGCTCCTCGCTTCTCATCACCGCTGGCAGCACATCGATCTCTCCGTTGCGTGCTTGCTCCATGACCTGTGACCAGTTCAGGCCCTTGACTGGCTGCATATCGATGCCGAGGCGCTCATTGAACAGTTTCACGAAGTCGAGGACCATGCCGTGATAGACCCCGGCGGAGTCAAGGAACTCAAATGGTGGCCAAGAGGAATCAATGCCAATTCGCATCTTCCTGTGTTTAGCCAGCCAGGTCTTTTCTTTTGCAGTGAATAGAGGCTCGACAATGGGCGTTATGTTTTCGGAAATCACCCATTTCCTCAGGATGGCCCTCATTTCCTTCTCGGTCAGGCTGTCCAGTGCCTTTTGCAGAATGTCACGCAGGATGGGCCAGTCTTTACGCACGCCGATGGCGTTGATGGAAGCGGTTTCCCTGATCTTGTTGTGTTGCACAAGATTGCCAATCAATTCACGCTCGATAAGGAACATGGCTACAGCCCGGTTGCCAACATAGGCATCGGCATCTCCCTTGGAGACAGCATCCAGGGCATCGCTGGTCGACTCATATTCCTGGACCTGTATTCCGGGATATTTGCTGCCCAAGACATTGACTATGAAAAAGCCACGTTCCACGGCAACTATCCGGTCTTTGAGCTCTTTGAGCCCCGTATAATAGGGGCCGTCCTTACGGGCGAATATTACGTGCGGGACAGTGACGTAGGGTTTGGTGAAGTGAAAATATTGTTCCCTCTCGGGGCGCGGGGTGATACCGAAAAGTACATCAAGGCGTTTTTCCTGGACATCGGTATAGATTTTTTTCCAGGTTCCCGGAACAATCTTCAAGCTATTGTTGAGGCGTTCATTAAGCGCCGCGATAAAACTTGCCCCGATCCCGCGAGCTTTCCCTTCGCTATCTACATAATCCATCGGTGGCCAGGCATTCATGGTTCCGACCCGTATCTCTCGATGCTTGGCTAACCAGGCCTTTTCTTTGGCCGTGAGTTTGATAGCTCGATCAGATTCGTATGTGATCCATTTCGATAGAATCTTTCGCCTTTCCTGTTGGCTTATATCATCCATTCCTTGTTGCAGGATATCGCGCAGAATGGGCCAGTCTTTTCGTGTTCCGATGGCAAGCACTGAACCCGGTTTTCTCAATCTTCCGTGCGCCTTGAGATTGAGCATCACCTCCTCTTCGGCAAGGTACAGTGCCACACCACGGTTGCCGGCATAGGCGTCGGCCTCACCGCGTGCTACCGCACCAAGTGCGTGGGAAGTATCACGGTACTGCCTGATTCGGACCTGTGGGTAGTGTTTTTCAAAGTACTTCACATTTCCAAAGCCGCGTTCAAGTGCCAGTATTTTGCCCTTGAGATCGTCCTCATTACGTAGATAGGGAGTGTCTTTGGGTGCGACGATTACATGCGGTACGTTGAGGTAGGGAGTGGTGAAGTTAAAGTGTTCTTCCCGGGCAGGCTTGGGCGTAATATCCATCAGGGCATCGAGATGCTTGCCTTTAACCTGTTCGTAGAGATCGCTCCATGGGGCGGGCACGATCTTCAACAAACCACCCAGACGTTGATTGAGCGCGGCGATGTAGTCACGGCCTATGCCGCTAGGATTACCTCGCTTATCGAGAAAGTTGAACGGTGGCCAGGCATCCATGACACCTATACGGATCTCTGGATGTTTCTCGATCCACTGCAGTTCTTCCTTGGTCAGTGCTATTTTTGTCGGTGCTGCTTTGCCGACAACAGTATCTAACGTACTGACAGCAGTGGATATGACAGGGATGGGAGCACCGGTGTCCACGCTCCAGCTTGGCTGGAAGGCGGTGAGTAAAAACAAACAGAAGATTTGCCGGAATTGCCTCATTACGGGGTAAACCTACAGCGTAGGAATAATTGTAAGTTGTTCGTATTCTGTTGAGGCAAACGGAACGAACACGATGATAACTGCTTGTATCCTGCTCTTCATAACCCTTCCTGGACTTAGACTGTATCCACTTGGTGGAACCATATATCAGAGCATATTCTGGAGTGTTTAGCTTGCCATATTGCTGGCCATGGGTCATGCCGCTTGAGCGTCGGTGGGAGCATTTATCCACAACCAGCTGTTTTTCTACCTAAAACTGCTTGGTGGGCCGTGCAGGGTTCGAACCTGTGACTACCTGATTAAGCGTCGTGCATATCAACAACAAACTGCTCCGGATGGTCGTGCTTTCCGGTACCAACATTTAAACAAACTTTTTGAATGCCTCATCAATGGGTGTTTGCGCCAGATGGTTGGTATAGTTGCTAATGATCTTCTGAGAGACACCGAGCACAATTTCAAGCAACTGCCTATTTTCATAGCCGGCCTCAAAAAATGCTGTTTGCTCGTCGCTGCTCAATTTCCCACGATTGCGAACCAGCGCCAACGTTGTTAAGTGCAGGAGCTGAAGTTTGTTTGTGGGCAACTCGGTGTGACTACGCAGTGCATCTGTAATGGCACTGTCGACCTTCATCATGTGGGCGATAGCTGTGTGTGCGGGGATACAGTAGTGACATTGGTGCTCGATGTTGATGGTCTGCCAGACTACGGTTAACTCTTCTGTGTTAAAACTGGCTTTCTGGAACAGCTGATGCAGTTCTTGATAAGCCTCGAGCACTGCCGGTGCCTCGGCCAATACGGCATGCAAATTCGGAATCACGCCAAACTCGTTAAGTGACTTGTCCAGCAATGGCTGGGCGTCGGCGGGGGCGGTTTCTTTGGTGTGCAACTGGAATTTCATGGTATTGATTCCCGAACTTTTAATGGATAGTAGGCCCCGACAAACTCAGATGGCGCTGCCAGTAATCCTTTAACTTGTTAGTTATGCGGAGAGACCGGCAATCGGGGCCACACTGATAAAAAGCACATTTTTTGGGCTCTTATTTGTCAGTACGCCGGAAGTACGACATTTTTGGATGTGAGGCGTTCACTAATCCGGAAAGCGGTGATTGGGCGCTATACGTAGAACTGATGGGTGGCCCTACGGCTTCGCGGAGTGATCAGCCCATAACGTTATTGACGGCATGGAGTGACAAGCCAGGCCGTTACGGTGAGCCAGTGGGAGAACAGATATTCGGGGTAGCTTGTGGGCCGCTGGTGGTTCCAACCCGCTGGCACGAGTGGACGATAGAGCGCAAATCAAATTCTCAGGAGGAGGATTCATCCTCCCCTTGGAGTTCTGTCAATAACTGTACGGTTGGGGGAATCAGCAGCCGCCTCCTCGAATATCAGTGGTGCCATCTGCCCAGTATGGGAATGACGTCGCTGACGATTATAAAATACTTCAATGTACTCAAAGATGCTGGCCTTTGCCTCAGCGCGATAGTGATAGTCTTCGTGGTGCACCAGCTCCGTTTTCAGCGTGTGGAAGAAGCTCTCTGCTACCGCATTGTCCCAGCAGTTACCTTTGCGACTCATCGAACACTCGATGCCATTTGCGGCAAGTATCGCTCGATAATCTGCTGCCGCATACTGGCTGCCCTGGTCTGAGTGCAACAGCAGCGGGCTCCGCAATTTCCGGCGCATCAGCGCCATCTTCAAAGCATCTGTGACCAACGTAGCCTTCATGCGCTTATCCATGGACCAGCCGATCACCGCTCGGGAATACAGATCGATAATCACCGCCAGATACAACCAACCGGCTCGGGTGGGTATGAACGCGATGTCCGATACCCAGCGCTCATTCGGTTGTGCCGCCGTGAACTGCTGCTTCAATAGGTTTGGGGCCGGCACCGTCTTGCGTGAGTCCGTGGTCACCCGGAACTTGCGTACCATCTTCGGCACAATGGCTGCGCGCCGCATTAACAGCGCGACCGTGTTCTCTCCAATCCGTTCGCCTGACTCCAGTAGAGCCTTTCGAATACGCGGCGCACCGTAGGTGTCTCGGCTGGCTTGGTGGAAGTATCGGATCTTCTCAGTCAGTTCCTGGTGACGCTGTGCACGCGGGCTCTCAGGCCGATCTCGCCAGTCGTAATAGCCACTCCGAGACACACTCATCGCCCGACACATCATTCGAACCGGGTATTGATGACGATGCCGATGGATCACTGCGTATCTCATGGCTGGTTCTTCGCGAAGAACACCGCCGCTTTTTTAGAAACTCATTCTCTTCCTGGCTAGCGGCCAGCGCCTTCTTTCAGCGCCGAATTTCTGCGTCCTTATCTCTTTCCTTAAATCCATTACGTACTTGCAAAGTTTCTGTTAAATATTAGAAAGTATTCCCTAAATAGAAATGTTCTGTTTCTCCGGTTTCCTGTCAATTCATGTAGAACGTCATGTTTAACGAAATCGGTTACCAATGCTGATGCTGTATTGGTTTTTAAGCTTAGCAAATTAGATACCGATTTAATGTTTATTATTGGCGACTGATATAGGTGCATCATTAAGTTTTGAGCATTTGCCTGCCTGCGTGTACTGAAGTGAGGCAATACTACTCGTTCCAAGTTCTCTTTTAATGCAATTATGTCTTTGAATACTTGGATGGAATTCTCTGCCGTTTCATGTACACCATATAAAAAGAACACCAACCATTCTTTCATCCTATTTGATTCGCGAACGGCCATTAATCGATCTACATATTCTGTTTTGTTGCGTTCAAAATAATCAGACAAATATAAGGCAGGTTTGTGTAATAGACCATGGCTGGCTAAATATAGAGATATCATTAAGCGTCCAAGCCTACCATTGCCGTCTGAAAACGGATGGATTGTTTCGAATTGATAATGGGCAATGGCGATTTTTATTAGATGAGGTACATGCAACTCATTGTTATGTAGGAATTTCTCTAAATCGCTCATTAACTCATTAACTTCATTTTGATGTGGAGGAATAAATACAGCATGTTTTAGACTGACGCCAATCCAATTTTGGCTATTTCTAAACTCTCCTGGCTGCCTTTTTTTGCCACGCACTCCTTGCATTAAAATTCTATGTGTGTCGCGAAGTAAGCGATTAGAAAGAGGAAAAGTTTGTAACCGTGTGATAGCTGTATTTATAGCGCTTATATAATTTTGTACTGCTTCCCAGTCATCTTTCTTTTCAGATTCAATGCTATTTTCATCTAGCAGTGCTTCTTCCATGTTAGTCCTAGTGCCTTCTATACGGCTGGACTGAGTGGCTTCTTTTGTTATATGCATCCGTATAAAAAAATCCACGTCGGGGACTAGCTGAGAAAAGGCATTTAATTCTCCTAATGTTCTATCTGTGTCACTAAGTAATTTCAGGATTTCGCCATCCGCTATTTCCCAATCTCGATTAATGTTGATTGGTGAAAAGCTTTTGTACTTATATTGTTGTTTGTATATGCCGGCTGAAAAATCGAGGATATTCATGTCTGAATCAGATTAGCGCCATGTTTTTGATATAAGGAATAGCTTATGTCAGAAATATAGCTATGTTTTAATTATATGTTAAAATAATGCTGGGTTTTCGATATATGGGGTTTTTAATGTCAGAAAGTGAAATGATAGCGGAAGGCCCTAATTAAAATTGGGCGACAGATATGCTGCGCTGTAACACGACATCTCAGCGGTATAGCCTTCCCGGCAACCTGTAAGCCCCTGATCTATAGGTATCTGTGACGTGCAAACGCAAGGTGTAACCTGGGGAGGAAACAAGGCCATGGTACCCCAGAAGCAACCTCGTCTACTTGACAAGGTTTCGCTCATGCCGCCGATCATATTGGAGTTTACGGACGGCTCAGATCTTGCGTCTCGCATCAAGCCTCCTAGCTACATGATTACTAGAGGCACCCCCAATATGGAGGTTACTGCGCTGTGGAAGTTAATGCTGATATGAGCGCCTAACTGTCTACATAACGTCTACATGGAGAGTTCTGGCATCAGGCGAATGTTCGTAACTATTTGATATTGTTGGTGGGCCGTGCAGGGTTCGAACCTGCGACCACCTGATTAAAAGTCAGATGCTCTACCAACTGAGCTAACGGCCCGGAGGGGTTATGCGCTGCGGGGGGCGATGATACCGTACTTTGGTCTCCGAGAAAGCCCCCGTGGGACACCGTATTTCTTTCTCCAGGCGGGAATTTTGTGGTCGCTGATACGGCCAAGTGGTGCGCTAAAGACTTGAAATCCTGCGTGATCGCCCTTATCTTCCGAGGGTTCCAAAGTCCAAATGGTATTTTTGACGTTATGCCGATTTACGAATATGAGTGCGACAGTTGTGGTGAGCGCAAGGAAGTTATCCAGAAGTTGAGTGATCCGCTGTTGGTGGACTGCCCTTCATGCGGTGAGGCTGCGTTGAGAAAGCTGGTGTCGGCCGCGGGGTTTCGTCTTAAGGGAAGTGGCTGGTATGAGACTGATTTCAAGAATAAACCCAAGCCGCCTGCCGATTGTCCTGCGGGGGGTGATGCGAAGACCTCACCTTGTTCGTCCGGGGCTTGTAAGGCAAGTGGTTCGTAGCCGCCCATCTTTTCAGGCTTTATATCATTAGCTTGGGCGCGATGGCTTTGAGTTGGCCTTACGCCCGGAACCTGCATGCGTAAATATCTGATTGCCGGATTGTTAATCTGGATTCCCCTCGGCGTGACCGTGATGGTGGTCAAGCTGCTGGTGGACATCATGGATCGCACGCTCTTGCTGCTGCCCGCAAAGTGGCAGCCAGATGCCTTACTGGGTATCCATATTCCTGGCCTGGGGGTGGTGCTGTCGGTGGTGGTAGTGCTGGTGACCGGTATCGTTGTGGCCAATTTTCTCGGCCGCAGGCTGGTTGCGATGTGGGAGTACCTACTGTCGCATATCCCCTTTGTGGCTGGCGTTTATCGTGCTGCAAAGCAGGTGATGGAGGCGGTTTTAAGCACCGGTGGTCAGTCTTTCCGCAAGGTGATGTTGATTGAGTATCCGCGCAAGGGGATCTGGTGTTTGAGTTTCCTTACCGGTAGCGACTTTGCCGAGATCGATGCGCGTACTGGCAAGCAGATGGTCAGTGTCTTCGTGCCCACCACCCCCAATCCGACCTCCGGCTTCGTTATTCTGATGCCGAGAGAAGATGTGATCGAGCTCGACATGAGCGTGGATGACGGCCTGAAAATGATTATTTCCCTGGGTGTTGCGGTGCCTGTCTGGGAGCAACAAGATGCTCCGGACGTGGCGGAGATTGCGGCGGCGCAACGCGACACGTAATATCCCCGCCTTTCCTTTTCTGCTCGGATTTCAAATGCGTACACACTATTGCGGACAGCTCAGCGAGGCACTCGTGGGCAAGACGGTCGCGCTCTGCGGCTGGGTCAATCGCCGTCGCGATCATGGCGGCGTTATCTTTATCGATTTGCGTGACCGCGAAGGTCTGGCCCAAGTGGTGTTTGACCCTGATGAGCCGGAGTCCTTTGCCATCGCCGAGCAGGTCAGGAGTGAGTACGTACTTCAGGTGGAGGGCGTGGTGCGCTTGCGTCCGGAGGGCACCCGCAATGACGATTTGCCTACCGGTCAGGTAGAGGTGGCGATTACCTCAATTACCGTGCTCAATGCCGCCGAAACGCCCCCTTTTCAGCTTGATGACACCGATGTCCATGAGGATAACCGGTTGCGTCACCGCTATATCGACCTGCGCCGGCCGGTAATGCAGCAGCGGCTTCGGTTGCGCGCGCAAATTACCCGCTCTATTCGCACTTATATGGACAGCGAGGGTTTCATCGACATCGAGACGCCTATGCTGACCCGGGCGACCCCTGAGGGTGCTCGCGATTATATGGTGCCGAGTCGGACCTATCCCGGCAGCTTTTTTGCCTTGCCCCAGTCACCGCAGATCTTCAAGCAGTTGCTGATGGTTTCGGGCTTTGATCGTTATTACCAGATTGTGCGTTGTTTCCGTGACGAGGATCTGCGTGCCGATCGCCAGCCAGAATTCACCCAGATCGATGTGGAAACCTCCTTTCTCGATGAGAATGGGATCATGGGGCTCATGGAGACCATGATTCGCCAGGTTTTTCGTGAAGTGCTGGATGTTGCTCTGCCCGATCCCTTTCCGCGTATCAGCTATCACGAGGCGATGGAGCGCTATGGCAGTGACCGTCCGGATATGCGTATCGCGCTGGAGCTTACGGAGGTGAGTGACCTGGTCGAGGATGCTGAATTCAAGGTGTTCTCGGCACCGGCCAAGGACCCCAAAGGACGGGTCGCGGCATTGCGCCTGCCCGGCGGCGCCAGCCTGCCACGTCGGGTCATTGACGAGTACACGCGTTTTGTGGGGATTTACGGTGCCCGCGGACTGGCTTATATCAAGGTTAACGATGTGGCCGCCGGGCGCGAGGGCTTGCAGTCACCCATCGTGAAATTCCTATCCGATGAGGCGCTGGAAAAGATCATGGCGCGGACCGGTGCCGCGGATGGCGACCTGGTGTTCTTTGGTGCCGACAAGGCGCGCATCGTGAATGATGCATTGGGTGCCTTGCGCGTGCGCTTGGGCGAGGACCTCGAGCTCATGGAAGGCGAATGGCAGCCCATTTGGGTGGTGGATTTTCCCATGTTTGAATGGGATGAGAAGGAAAATCGCTGGAGTGCCTTGCATCATCCCTTCACCGCCCCGGATGCCGACGGTGCGGAGATGCTGGAGGCGGACCCGGGTGCCTGCCTCTCCCGTGCCTACGATATGGTGCTCAACGGCTCCGAAATCGGTGGTGGTTCCATTCGTATCCACCGCCAGGAACTGCAAAAAGCGGTATTCCGCGTGCTCGGTATCGGCGATGAGGAGGCGCGCCACAAGTTTGGCTTCCTGCTGGATGCCCTCCAGTACGGCTGCCCGCCACACGGTGGTCTCGCCTTTGGACTGGATCGCCTGGCCATGTTGATGTCCGGGGCCAATTCCATCCGCGAGGTCATCGCCTTTCCCAAGACCCAGACCGCCAGTTGCCCGCTTACCGAGGCGCCGGCACCGGCAGAGGCCGACCAATTGGTGCAATTGGGTCTACGCCTGCGTCCACGGGTGGAAAAGAAGTCTGACTAATATTTCCAGGCAGATTTCTGCTAAAGGCCCCTCGCGGGGCCGGATCTACCCTTTGCCCGATGCTTGATGCAACATACAAGCATGCTGGACAAGCACCACAAACTTGAGGCGGTTGGTGCGCCTCTACTGGCTCCAGAAGAGCCCCCTGCCTTTGACCTTATCAATCCTGAGGGCAGTGCGCCCTATCTGCTGATTTGCGACCATGCCAGCCCCCGAATTCCGGCATCACTGGACAAGCTCGGCCTGGATGAAGCTGCTTTGGCTGAGCATATTGCCTGGGATATTGGTATCCGGGATGTGGCTCGGCGCCTGGTTGAGCGTTATGACGTTACCCTGGTGCAATCGGCCTACAGCCGTCTGGTGATTGATCTCAATCGCTATCCCAATCACCCCTCGGCGACCTCTGAGCAAAGTGGCGATGTCTTCATTCCGGGAAATCATGACCTTGGCCCAGCAGATGTTCTGCATCGGGCAGATGCTTTATTTTGGCCCTATCACAATGCGGTTTCTGCCACTCTGCAGCGCTTTCTTGCCCGCGGGCGGGTGCCGGCAATCATTTCGCTGCACAGCTTCACCCCGGAGTATCGGGGTTTTCGCCGGCCCTGGCATGTGGGTGTGTTGTGGCATCGGGATGGCCGTATGGCGGCGCCCCTGCTGGCTGGCCTGGAGGCGATCCCCGGGCTGTGCGTGGGCGATAACGAGCCCTACTCGGCAAAGAGCCCACTCGGTTACAGCATGGATGTGCACGGCATGGGAATGGGGCTTCCCCATGTGTTGGTGGAGATCCGGCAGGATTTAATTGGCCAGGGTGATGGCGCCATCCAGTGGGCGGACCGGCTCGGCGCCTTGTTTGCCGGAATCCTCGCTCAACCGGGCCTGCTGAAGGTGGATCATCATGCCGCTGGTTAAGGAGCCCAGCTTCAGTGTGGGCATGGAGGAGGAATACCTGTTGGTAGATCGCGAGACTCGCGATCTTATCAGTGAGGCGCCGCCACAAATGTTCGCCGAATGCGAGGCCTTGCTGGAAGGGCAGGTGGCGCCAGAGTTTCTGCAGTGCCAGATCGAGGTGGGAACACGTCCCTTTTCCACCATCCAGGAGGCACGCGCCGATCTGGCTCATCTGCGTGCCACCGTGGCGGGGGTGGCAGAGAAATACGGACTGGGCCTGATTGCCGCTTCCACCCATCCCTTCGCCCGCTTTGGTGCCCAGAAGCACACCCGCCGGGCGCGTTACGATGTGCTTGCCCAGGATCTTCAGGAGGTGGCTCGGCGCCTGATGATCAGCGGCATGCACGTGCATGTGGGTATAGATGATGACGATCTGCGTGTCGATCTGATGAGCCAGACCGCCTACGTACTGCCACATCTGTTGGCACTCAGTACCTCCTCGCCCTTTTGGCAGGGGCGGGAAACCGGCCTGATGTCTTATCGCGTTGCTGTATGGGATGAGATGCCACGTACCGGTTTGCCCGAGCGTTTTTCCAGCTTTTCCGAATACCAGCGGCATATCGCCGTACTCGTCAATGCGGGCGTGATCGAGGATGCCACCATGCTGTGGTGGGATGTGCGGGTAAGTGCACGTTATCCCACCCTGGAGATGCGCATCAGTGATGTGTGTACTCACCTGGATGATGCCATTTGCATCGCCTCACTCTATCGTTGCTGGCTACGCATGCTCTATCGTCTGCGGGTAGCGAACCAGCGTTGGCGGGAATATTCCTCGCTGCTCATCAACGAAAATCGTTGGCGGGCCCACCGCTATGGTTTGGACAAGGGGCTGATCGACTTTGGTCGTGGCGACATCGTGCCCTACGATAAATTACTCGATGAGATGCTGAGCCTGATCAGCGAGGATGCCGAGGCTCTGGATTGTGTTGCCGAGGTGGAGCATGCCCGTGATATTGTGCGTCGAGGTACCAGCGCCCATCGCCAGCTGGCCCAGTATCATGCGGCACTGGCCGATGGAAAAAATCCAGAGGATGCGATGAAAACTGTAGTGGATGCCCTCATAGAAGAAACCGTGCGCGACCTGTAACCCTCTTTAACCTTGGTAAAGGACAGCACTATGTCTGATTTTTTCGCCCACGCCTCCGCCGGCACTTCCTTTAACTGGCAGGACCCCCTGTTGCTGGAGGAACAACTGGAGGAAGACGAGCGTCTGGTACGAGACAGTGTGCGCAGCTACTGCCAGGATAAACTCATGCCGCGCATTATTGAGGCTAATCGGGAAGAGCGTTTCGACCCGGAGATCATGATCGAGATGGGAGCCATGGGTATGCTCGGCGCTACCCTTGAGGGTTACGGTTGTCCCGGGGTGAGCTATGTCGCCTATGGGCTCATTGCCCGTGAGGTGGAGATGGTAGATAGCAGCTACCGTTCGGCACTTAGCGTGCAGTCCAGCCTGGTGATGTATCCCATCTATGCCTATGGCAGCGAGGCTCAGAAAGAGCGCTTTTTGCCAAAGCTGGCCAGTGGTGAAGCCATTGGTTGCTTTGGTCTCACTGAGCCTGATGCCGGCTCGGACCCGGCCAGCATGCGTACCCGTGCCCGCAAGGTGGAAGGGGGGTTTCGCATCTCCGGGGCCAAGACCTGGATCACCAATGCCCCTTACGCCGATGTGTTGCTGATATGGGCCAAGGGTGATGATGGCCGGGTGCGTGGATTTGTGCTGGAAAAAGGCATGGAGGGCCTGAGCACGCCGCCGATCAAGGGTAAATTTGCCCTGCGCGCCTCCAGTACCGGGCAGATCCTCATGGATGAAGTATTTGTGCCGGATGAGAATTTATTGGCTGGAATTACCGGCCTTGGTGGGCCCTTTGGTGCGCTCACCCGTGCCCGCTACGGTATCTCTTGGGGGGCATTGGGTGCCGCTGAGTTTTGCTGGTTCGCGGCGCGCAACTACGCGCTTGAACGGCATCAGTTTGGCCGCCCACTGGCCGCAAACCAGCTGGTACAGAAAAAATTGGCCGACATGCAGACCGAGATTGCCCTTGGCCTTCAGGCCTGTTTGCGGCTCGGTCGTTTATTCGATCAGGGGCAGGTGTTTCCCGAGATGGTTTCCATGCTCAAACGCAACAATGTGGGCAAGGCGCTTGGCATTGCACGGGAGGCGCGAGATATTCATGGGGGCAATGGTGTGTCCGAGGAGTTCCACGTCATCCGCCACGTCATGAATCTGGAGGCGGTGAATACCTACGAGGGCACCCACGACATCCACGCCCTCATTCTAGGTCGAGCACAGACCGGCATCGCCGCCTTCGGCGATTAGTTAGTCCGCTGCTTCTGGGCGTGGTGGCACATACAGCAGGGCCTCTCCCTCTAGCACTACGGTATCTCCCACGCTGCATACGGTCTCCATGCTGACGTGCTGCCGGCGTGGTTTGAGTGCGGTGACCGTAGCTCGCGTTACCACGGTGTCTCCGATATGAACTGGGGCACGAAAGGAGAGGTTCTGGCTGAGATAGATGCAGCCGGGTCCTGGCAAGCGCGTGCCAAACACCGCCGAGATAAAACTGGCGGTGAGCATGCCGTGGGCAATGCGTTCACCGAAACGGGTCTGGGCGGCAAACTCGGCATCCAGATGAACCGGGTTGGTATCTCCGGAGACACCGGAGAAAAGCACAATATCCGCCTCGGTGACGGTTTTTGCATAGACTGCGCTCATGTTTACCTCGAGGTCTTCGAAGTAATAGCCGTGCTGCTCGGCATGGATATTTATCACAGTTTCTCCTTCAGTTTTCTAACCATTCAGCCTTGTACGCAGGCGCGCGGCCAGTCCGGCGACGGCGTCCATGTCTCCCGGGGAAATGGGCCAGCCGAGGGCCAGGCCGTCGCCCTTGGATCTGGGGATGACGTGGAGATGGAAGTGAAAGACGGTCTGACCAGCGGCGGGCTCGTTGCACTGGAGTAAGTTGATACCGTCCGGAGTAAGGGTGTCGCGTACCGCAGTTGCCACCTTCTGGGCACTCAAGGCAGTGGCGGCCAGGGCCTCGGGTGAGAGCTCGTGGATGGTGCGTGCATGTTCCCTGGGGATGATCAGTGCGTGCCCCGTGCTGGCAGGATTGATATCCATAAAGGCAAAAGTATGTTCGTCCTCGTAGATTCGCTGGCAGGGAATATCTCCAGCGATGATGCGGCAGAACAGGCAGTCTTTATCGGCGGGCATGGGCTTTTACCTTGCGTTTTTTCAAACTCTTAGGTGGGTACTTCTACGCCGTCTGGATAATAATCCTGCCAAGGTTCTTTGGTATCGCCAAAGACCAGGAAATGTGGATTGAGCAGGGAGTCCTTGGTGTTATAGCGCAGCGGTCGCAAGGCCGTATCCGTGAGCAAACCACCGGCTTGCTCCACCACGGCCTGGGCAGCGGCGGTATCCCATTCCGAGGTGAGGCCAAAGCGGGGATAGATATCCATCTGGCCTTCCGCCACCAGACACGATTTGAGGGAGCTGCCAACGGAGATGACCTCGGTTTCTCCCAGGTTGTCGATAAAGGCCAGGGTCAGGGCATTGCCGTAGGAACGACTGCCAGCTACCCGCACTGGCGACGGTTTTCTGGCCTGTGCCTGAATAGTCACCGCAGTTGCGCCTGTTTTCTGCTTCCAGGCACCCAGACCGCGGGCGGCGTAATAGCAGTCACCGGTAACCGGGGCCAGCACTACCCCAAGTGTAGGCTGATGGTTGTTGATGAGGGCGATGTTGACGGTGAACTCGCCGTTGCGTTTGACGAATTCCCGGGTACCGTCCAGCGGGTCTACCAGCCAGTAGCAGCTCCAGCTAGAGCGTTCTGAAAAGGGAATGCTGGTGGACTCTTCTGAGAGCACCGGTATCTCGGGTGTGAGTGCCGCCAACCCCCGTAAAATGGTCTCATGGGCGGCCAGATCCGCCGCGGTGAGTGGCGACTTGTCGCCTTTGTGTTGCACCGCAAAGTCAGTTTGGTAGATCTCCATGATGCGCTCACCGGCCTCGGTGGCGATGGCGATAATGGCGTCTATCAGTTGTTGGTTAAGGTTCGGTGTGTTCATGCGTATTCCATTCCGATGTCTCTATGATTAGCTTAAGGGTGCCTCTAAAAACTCAAGTTTCCAAGCAAGACAAGGCAAGAGTAAAAAAGTTAAGTGCAGCATATGGCTTATATGTAAGCGAGACTTTTTTGCGAGAAACGCCGTATTGCGATGAAAATGGTGTTTTTAGAGGTACCCTTTATCCCATGCTCCCTTGGGAAGACATTGATACGGTGCTGCTGGATATGGATGGCACCCTGCTGGATCTTCATTTCGACAATCATTTCTGGCGCGAGCATATCCCGCGGCGTTACGCGGAGATCCACGGTGTGGATCTTGATGACGCCCGCCAGGATCTCTACGCGCGCATGACCCGTATAGAGGGCACCATGGATTGGTATTGTCTCGACTATTGGAGTCGCGAACTCGGTCTTGATGTAGCTGTATTGAAGGAGGAAGTGGACCATCTCATCGCCGTACATCCCTTCGTGCCCGAGTTTTTGGATGGCCTCAAGGCCGCGGGCAAGCGTCGCGTATTGGTGACCAATGCACATACCCGTAGCCTGGCCTTGAAGATGGAGCGTACGGACCTCGCAGGCCGCCTGGATGCGGTGATCTGTGCCCACGATCTTGGCCTTCCCAAGGAGGATGTGGGCTTTTGGGAGCGCCTGCAAACACGAGAGCCTTTTGACCCAGCTCGCAGTCTGTTGGTGGATGACAATCTGGATATCTTACGTTCAGCCCGTGGTTACGGTATTGCCCATCTGCTGGGCGTCTATCAACCGGATAGTCAGGCCGCCCCACGGGATGGGGCCGAGTTTGAGGTGGTACGCAGTTTTTGCGATTTACTGCCTTCGTTCCCTGGATTATTCGCTTAGCCCGCCCTTGTACTATAAATCTGCAGTTGCTGTACTCGAGCTTGCCCAAGCCGGAAGACCGGACGCGCTGCGCGTTATTGTCCGGCTCGCGCTGCGCTTGGCCGGGATGACGGAAAGGGATCTATGTTTGCCGCCCCCTAATCGGAACCCTTTTCCTCCGCCGGAACATCCTGCCTCACATAAAAGCGTGACAGTTGTGCGCCCAGTTCAAACAACAGCCACATGGGGATGGCCAGCAGGGTCTGGGAGATGAGGTCTGGTGGGGTCAGCAGCATGCCAACGACAAAGGCCCCGACAATCACATAGCTACGTTTGGCGGTCAGTGCCTCGGGAGTAGTGAGTCCGGCCCAGACTGCGAGGATGGTGGCGATGGGGATCTCGAAGGCGAAGCCGAAGGCGAAGAAGATCTTGAGCACGAAATCCAGGTAACGGCTGATGTCGGTCATCACCGCGACCCCTTGGGGAGCGACACCCACAAGGAAGGCAAATACCAGCGGAAATACCACGAAGTAGGCGAAGGCGATACCAAGATAGAAAAGGATACTGCTGGTGACCACCAATGGAATCATTAACCGTCGTTCGTGGTCATAAAGTCCCGGTGCCACGAAACCCCAGAGCTGATAGAGCATCATCGGCATGGAGATAAAGACTGCGCTCACCAGGGTGAGTTTGAAGGGAATGAGAAAGGGCGAAGCCACTTCCGTGGCAATCATGCTCGCGCCCTCGGGCAACAGGCGCAGTAGCGGGGTGGCGAGCAGGGTATAGAGTTCGTTGCTAAAGGGCAGCAGCACCAGCAGCACTGCAAGCACGGTGAGTACGTAACGTAGCAGGCGGTCCCGAAGTTCCGTGAGGTGGGCAACGAGGCTCATTTCGGCCCCGCTTTGTTCAGGCTGGGGTGCCGCCATCTTTTTTGTCCGGGGGTGTGCTGGTTTCGGCGCCCGTATTGCTGGTGTCCATTTCGTCAGGTGTGTCGGCGAGCTCTCGGGACGCCTCACTGAAGGCTTCACGGGTCTCGTCAATCATCTCGTAAACGTCGTTGAGGGCATCGGGCTTTTCCTGCAGGTCGTCAAGCTCGTCTGCGGGAAATTCATTTTCCAGGTCGCTTTTTACCGTGCTGACAAAGCCACGCAGTTTACGTACCCAGCCACTGGTGGTACGCACCATGCCGGGCAGGCGCTCAGGGCCCACCACCAGCAGTGCGATGACGCCGATCATTGCCAGTTCCCAGAAGCCGATATCAAACATGCGGGGGTAAAGAGAGCGAGGTTCGTGTAGTGCGGATTAGCTGGCCGCCGTTTTGTCTTTTTCCTCGGCGTGTGCTTCGCTTTTACTCGTGGTTGAATTCTCCCCGGTCAATTTTTCCGAGTCAGGTTCTTCCGGTGTTGCCTGGCCTTTCATGGAGGAGCGAAAGCCACGAATTGCGCCACCCAGATCGCCGCCAATATTTCGCAGTCGCTTGGTTCCGAACAGCAACAGGACGATAACCAGGACAATTAATAACTGCCAGATACTCGGTGCCATAGATCTTCTCCGTTGATTGTTTGGGTTAGCAAGATGCTGGGCGTGAGGCCTTTTCCTCAATGCCCGAGAGACCGAAACGCCGGTCCAGTTCTGCCAGCACATCGGCGGGGCTGAGACCACGTTCGCTCAGCATCACCAGGGTGTGAAACCAGAGGTCAGCAGTTTCATAGATGACCGCTTGCTGATCATCATCTTTACCGGCGATGACTACCTCAACGGCCTCTTCGCCGACCTTCTTGAGAATCGTGTCACGCCCGCGGGCGTAGAGTGAGGCGACGTAGGAGGATTTTGGATCCGCGCCTTTGCGGGCCTCCAGTACCTTTGCCAGTCGCTCCAGGGTATCGCTCATAATGCTCTCTCACCTTGCCTGGGTATGTTTGCTGACCAATTTCATCAGTCGCTTCATGCTATCAGGAACTTTGAGTATTTTATTCCCGCTAAAAATATCCTGGGCACTAATTGCCGGTGCCGCATAGTAGTCGCCATTAGCGCCATGATCTATCTCCAGCGCCGAGCCCTCGACCGATACCCCGGCGAACAGTCCGCGACTACGCGAATAGGAATAGATTTCCGCCTTTAACTGCAGGTCAGTCGCCGCCTCTACACTGCGTCCTACGGGGCCGGCCGCTACTGCGGCATCGGCACCGAGGGTGAACTTGCCGTTGACCAGGCCATCTACTCCGCGAGCGCTCTTGAATACCAGTATGACATCGCTGGACTGGGCGCCGAACTGAAAGCCGATACTGCCCCCGGTGAGCTTCATCAGGGCGCCATGGCTCCAGGCGCTACCCTTGCCTTTACGCACCAGCAGCACGCCCTTGCCCATGCGCCCGCCGATAACGAATCCCACTTTGATTACCTCGGGAATAATCGCAATGGCATAGCTGTCAGCCAGCAGACTCGGTGGCACGCTTTGCTCCGGAATCGCCATGATTTCCTTGAGCACATCGGTGGCGGTGCTTACCGTCTGCTGCGGACTGGCCGATGTCGCTGCGCTGAACAGCCACAGCGCAAGCAGCGCATATTGCATCTTGCCATGAGCCCGGGTCATTTACTTTTCCCATAGATGGTGGCCGGGTCTTTGATGACCGGGTCGACAGCAATCCATGTCTGGCCTTCAAGACGCTGATAAAAACAACTTCGGCGTCCGGTATGACAAGCAATATCACCCAATTGCTCAACCCGAAGCAGCAGCACATCGTTATCACAATCGAGACGGATTTCTTTTATTCGTTGTACGTGTCCGGATTCCTCACCCTTGTACCAGAGACGTTTGCGGGAGCGCGACCAGTACACTGCACGGCCTTCCTGGGCAGTCAGGGTGAGGGCTTCGTGGTTCATCCACGCCAGCATCAATATCTCGCCACTTTCCGCATCCTGGGCGATGGCGGGTATCAGCCCCTGTTCATTCCAGCGTATGTCATCCTGCCACATGGTTTATCCAACTGTTTTTCGTGAGTCTCTGAATCGGGGCCATAATACACCCAAACTTTAGCAATGCCTGTGCCCGCGAAGGGGTGAATAATGACCGTACAAACACCAGAGGATGCCTTGTCTGGCCTACAGATCTATCTGGTGGGTGGGGCGGTGCGTGATCGCCTGTTGGGGCGCGCCGACGCGGATCGGGACTGGGTGGTATTGGGTTCCACCGTAGAGCAGATGAAGGCTCGGGGTTTCCGCCAGGTAGGGCGGGATTTTCCGGTTTTTCTCCACCCCAATAGCCATGAGCAATACGCCCTGGCTCAGGGGGTGGGCGGTGTGGCGAGTGTGGATATGACGCTGGAGGAGGATCTGGGACGTCGTGATCTGACCATCAACGCCATGGCGATGGATGCGGAAGGGGTGCTGGTGGACCTCTTCGGCGGTCGTGAGGACCTGGAGGCTGGCGTATTACGCCATGTGTCGTCGGAATCCTTTGCCGAGGACCCCCTGCGGGTATTGCGAGTGGCGCGTTTCGCCGCGCGCTACGATTTTGCTATCGCGCCAGAGACCGAGGCGTTGATGCAAAGCCTTGCGGCTAGCGACGAATTTATGGAATTACCGGCGGAGCGTCTGTGGTCGGAGATTGAGGGCGCACTTGGCGAGCCACAACCTCGGCGCTTTATCGACACTCTGCGTGCCTGCGGTGCCCTGGCCCGGGTATTACCAGAGGTGGATGCGATGTTCGGGGTGCCCCAGACCCCCCGTTATCACCCGGAGGTAGATACGGGGGTCCACGTGATGCTGGTGCTGGAGATGGCAGTGCGTTTGCAGGCCGATACCCCGACCCGCTTCGCGGCTTTAGTGCACGATCTTGGCAAAGGCACCACCCCGCGCGCTATCTGGCCTCACCATTACGGACACGAAGGCCGTAGCATCGCCCTGGTACGGGCGCTGTGCCAGCGCCTGCGAGTGCCGCGAGCCTATCGTGATATCGGTATCCTCACCGCCCGCTATCACACCCATTGTCATCGCCTCAGCCAGTTACGAGCGAAAACCATTTTGAAACTGCTGGAGGCCATGCGAGTGGTGCATGGTGACGAACAGTTGCAGCGCTTTCTGCTGGTCTGTGAGGCGGATTCTCGCGGTCGTGAGGGGCACGCCGAAGGCAATTATCCCCAAGCGAAACTACTGGCCGCAGCCGGCGCGGCAGTCAGTGCCATCCGGGCACAGGATTGCACCCCAGAGGGTGAGGGCAAGATGGCGGTGGCCAAGGCCCTGCGCAGTGCCCGATTGGCGGCGATTTCCGAAGTGATGGCGGGGTCCAGAAAAAACTAGCTGCCAACCCGTAGCCCGGATGGAGTGTTAACGGAATCCGGGGAATGAAGGGAAGCAAAAGGCGGCCACGAGCCACCCTACCCCCGTCATTACCCGTGGAAACGGGTAATCCAGGGAACAAAGGCAGTGGAAAAGGGCGCTCTCTGGACTGGCGACCCCCACTTGATTATCAAGAACAGGAGGGTGGGTTTTCCCGGCGCCTTCGTTTCCCGGATTCCACTGCATTTCATTCAGGAAAGCTCTGATTTATTCTGAACGAAGTAGATTGTGATTCAAAATGTTCAGCTTTGAGGCACTGCTCGCACGTAATAGTCGTTCTATTGCGAAGAGCAGCAACGATAAAGATGGATGTTTTGGGCGCAAGGTGCGAGTTCACGAATAGATCAGAGCTTCCCTAGGCTAAAAAGCTGAATAAACAGTACCTTATTACCGCAAAAAGACAGCCTCCAGGATATGGGCTAGGCTATCTGTTAACTCGCCAACGGTTTCACGGAATGAACCGCCCATGATATCCATCCTTCATCGTCCGTTCATGACGCCCGACCCGGCTCATGAAATGCCATACACAATCAACAATTATCAGGCTTGGCTATGTCAATCGGATTATGTGGAAAGATGGCGACATAATACGGGAGAGACCAAAATACCGATCACCGAAAAGTACAGTGGGTTGGGTTATAACCTGTTGATAAATAAAAGGAAGTATTGTCATGGAGAAAATCATGAATCCTTCGGGCGTATGCACTAGTCCGTTTATTGCCGAATCGGTATTAATCATTAAACGAGCCAACTTTCCACATAAATCCTGTTAAGTTCTTAGAGTTATGAATAAATCTCGGATAAAATTTAGTCATTCTGCTTTCATGATCATCGGCATTCTTGTCTGGGGTGCTGTGACTCTCAGTTTATTGGACGTATTTGGATTAAAGAACGTAAAATCAGAAGATCTGACAACCCTTGAGAATGTCATCGTTTTCGTAGTCATGGTGGCGGGTTTTCTTTCTGTTTTATTGCTCTCAAACTTAATTAGCTACATTATTCTCGCAAGAGTTTTGAAAGCGCAGCGAACTGATTTGGAACACGTTATCGCAGAACATGCGAAATTGGATTCAAGGGATAACAATCCGACAATACAAAGGTTTTATGTGTGGTGTCTTGATATTGCATATAGGGATAAAACTTAACAAATTTGTGAACTCGGACAAATTTAAAGCGCGGCTTTTTGTGGTGGCTGCGCCACTTTATCACAAAAATCCACACTTTAAATTTGCCGGTTACAAAGGCGTTAGAGCGCAATCAATATTATGGACGAATCAGAACTAGCATTAAAAACAGCCGAAACTGCACTGAGCAAATCAAGAGCAGAGCTGTATAGCGACCTTGTTAAAATCGGCATACCCTCTCTCATTGCAATCGCTGGTATTGTGAGCACATATCTTTTGACGAAAGCCAGTCATGCAAAAGACCTCGTAATAGAAAATCTTCGTGATTCACACAACACAAAAAATGAAATTAATGAACGAACCGGAGAACTGATTAAAGAAATCACTACAGATATATCAAAACTGAACAAAACCATGTTGCTATATTCAAATGGCCTTCATGCAAAAATCACAATGGACAGGGATCGTTTATTGTTCCCTGAAGAAAACAAAAAGGAACTATCAAATAAATATCATGATTTCGTAGAAATGCTCCACGATATTTTTTCAACAGAAGCGAAAGTAATGTTACTTGGCAGAGAAAACATCAATGAAAACTTTTTCAATTACCAAATCGAGCTAACTAGATTATCAACAAACTTAAATCCATTTGTAGGCCCTGACAAGATTGATGAGCTTGATCAAAGGCTGTTCCGGACACGGGACTTGCATAAAGCGCTAATTCAATCTCTAAGCACAGTATTCTTACTTGATGAACAAGTTGACTAACATCGCGATCAAGCGCTCTAACAAGGGCATGCAACGGACTGCCAAACCGCTACGCGCTTTGTCAGCCGCTGATGCCGGGCGTTATGTGTACTAGTGCAATATGCAACAACGTGCTGATATCTACGTCCAGTTTCTAAATGCACAGGGAGCTGCTGTGCTTTGGATATGTGCTGCTTTTGTGCCGTTCTTTCTTGTGCCGCCGAGCGAGGATGATATTGCAGTGGCAAATTTCGTAGCTCTGGTTGTAGTTTGTCTTGGCGTATTCGTGGCATATCGAGATCTTTCAGGCCTTAAGCGCTCTGGTAAGCTTTCTCTATCAGATATTGTAGTTATGGCGGTTGTGCCGGTCGTGTTATTCGCAGGATCAACCACGTATGTGTTGTGGAGTACGTACACATAACCAGCATAGGCAAGGGACGCTTGACCCGTCAGCCGTTTTGCTTCCGCAAAACGCCAGCCGCGTCAAGCGCCCCTGCTATGGGCGTTATACCTAAGAGAAAGAAATGGATGTACTCGAAGAAAGTGACGAACTTAACGAAGTGTATCGCTTGTACGGGATTGCTGCGCACAATTGTAGCAACATTGAATATCGAATTGCGCACCTACTGCTAGGTCCAAAGTGGGCTGCTACTAAAGAGCTGGATGCTGAGAAGGTAACTAAAATAGCTGATGCACTATATTCAAAACCCTTGGGTGCGCTTCTCAAGGAGTACAAGCAGCATTATGAATTCTCTGAACAAACTATAAAGGCAATGGATACTATATTAGATAAAAGGAACTATCTGATTCATAGGTTTTTTGGGGCGTATGGAAAAAGAATGCACAACAAGGAAGTACCAAGAGAAATGATAAAAGAACTAACCGATATAATTGGCATGTTTCAAGCGGCATCTCATTCGCTTGATGAGGGTATCTAGAAAAATGTATAACAAGGCAATTGCAGCAGATCCACAAAAGCGCCGCTATCGCTTTGCTTTTGCGGTCGGCTGAATTGCGGCGTTATGTGCAATAAGGAGAATGCCAAATGGTAAACATAGGAAGCAATAAATTTGAAAATGTCGCATTTCCGTTGGCATTTGAAAATAGATATTTCATGCTGGAGCCTTCTGCAGGTGAGGACGTATGGACAGTCTTTACTGTGCAGGATGGAAAGCCTGTTATCGAGATATTAAAAAACAATCCACAAGAAAATAGTATTTCTAAGTCGGAAACTAATCCTACCGGAATAATTACTGTATCTGATCCAAAAACAGGAGCATTTCTCTATAAGCTTCGCCCAGGAAATAAAAATAGCTCTATCTTTGGGCGCATCAATGGAGAGGAAACAGAAATAAAGATAACTGATAGAGAGATACTAATTGGCACAAATAAATTCCAAAGCAACCTCGTATCAGGCTTTGCTGTCGGTATTATTGTTGACAGTAATGGTGGTATTGGAATGGGTGCGGGTTTACCCCCTGAGTTGCAGAGTTTATTTCGCACATAACCAGGCGCTTCACCCGACCAAAAACCGCGATGCGGTTTTGGTCGGGTGAGCTTGGTCGTTATGTGGCAAGTAAGATCGTGATAATGGAGCATGAACTGCGATGATATTCAGAATATTGATTGAAATCGCTGTAGTTCTGCTTTTACTCGGTATTGGGGGGCTTTACGTAAAGGATTCCGCGACAGTTAAGCAAGCGCTCCTTGTAGAGAAGTTTTTCAAAGACTACTGCCGACAGCACAATAACTATCCTGAACTAGAAGCTGTGGAGAAGAAATTTCCTGGATTGTATCCCGACCGAGAATGGTATTACTGGCCCAACGAGAGACGAACCGTTGCATCCTTTCAATACCCCATGACGTTGCCAATGACTTCAGCTCCTGGCCGCTCAAAGGTCTCGGAATTCATTCCCATCATCTATTCTTACGTCGTCCATCATCCCTGCCAAGATATATTTTGATCGCATTGCACTTATACTTCGAGAATGTGCAAATGCCACATAAGCGAGGCGTTACGAGTCTTAAGTACGAATGAGCCCACACAATCGGGGAACACAATGCCTATATAGAAGCCTGGACCAGAAAAAGAAAGCGTAGTTTAAGTATTGCGCCTTCTGATTTTCTACGAGCACAGGATTGTATCCTGGAGGGCGACGGCAAGATGGCGCGGGCCAGAAAGACTAAATAAACAGGATCAGGAGCCCAACGCCCAAAGCCAGGCGGTAGAGTATGAAGGGCAGCATGCCGACCCGTTCCAGCAGGCGCAGGAAGGCATGGATGCAGGCGTAGGCGCTGACCCCCGCGAGTACGATGCCGAGTACCAGTGCGCTCCAATCGACCCCCGCTCCGAGTTGAATCAGTTCCAGAGTTTTCAGCCCACCGGCCAGTACGATGACCGGAATGGATAGCAGGAAGGAAAAACGTGCGGCGGCCTGTCGGTCCAGGCCCAGGGCCAGCCCCGCAGTGATGGTAATACCGGAACGCGAGGTGCCAGGAATCAGTGCCAGCGCCTGGGCACAACCGATCACCACTACATCCCGCCAACCCAGACTGTGCTCATCGCGTTTACGTGCGCCACTGAAATCGCTCCACCACAGCAGCAATCCAAAAAACAAGGTGGCGCCTGCAATGACCAGGGGGCCGCGCAGGGCAGTTTCCACCCAATCCCCCAGTAACAAGCCGGCAAGCCCTACCGGTATGGTGCCCCAGAGTATGGCCCAGGCCAGGCGACTGTTACCCACCCGTTGTCGCCGGATGACGGATTGGCTCCAGTCACACGCCATTTCCACCAGCTCGCGGCAAAAATAGCCAAGCACCGCACTCAGCGTGCCCACGTGCACGGCCACATCAAAGGCAAGGCCCTGGTCGGGCCAGCCCAGTAACCTCGGCACCAGAATCAGGTGGGCAGAACTGGAGATCGGAAGAAATTCTGTGAGGCCCTGCACCAGGGCGAGTACGACGGTTTGTAACCAGTCCAATGTTATTTCTCCGTGATAGCCTGCTAGAGGCGGTTGCGCAGATCCTGTCCAGTAAATCCGCGTAGCGGTTGTTCAAGATTTCGCCCCAGTGCAATGGCCTTGAAGCGTTCGCCCATTTCGCTAGGCAGAGTAAGAGTTTTCAGTTCCTGGATGCGTTTCAGATAGGCCATTTGATCGTCAGGGTCGGTGCGGGCCAGTTGCTGTTCCAGTCCGGTTCCCATGAGAAACCAGGCTTGGGTGGTGTAGCCTGCGAGTTCCAATCCCGCGTTGGTACCAGCTTGTGCCACGGCGCTGAAATCGACGCTGGCGGTAATGTCCTGCAAGCCGGGCAGTAGCAGTGGGTCAAAATGTGCGCGGTGGCGATAGTGGCAGACCAGGGTGCCTTGGCGGCGTTCGGGGTGATAGTACTCAGCACGGGTGTAGCCGTAATCAAACAGCAAAATCGCTCCGGCCGAGAGGCAATCTGCCAGGGAATTGATCCAGGCACCAAGATGGGGGCAAAGCTCGCTGCGGTAGCCGGGTTGGAATGGCTGGTCCAGAGATTCTTCAATGCGAGTGATAGTCTTGGATAGGGCTGCTGTTGGTTCTCCGCGCTGCCAGCTGAAATTATCATTATCGCTACATACTTCCAGAGAATGCGCGCTGTTATCGTCTATTTCGAAGCAGTTTACCGTGAGGGCATCAAGTACTTCATTGCCCAGGATGACGCCTTGGAGTGGCTGAGCGGGTAGTTGATCGAGCCATACCATGCGCTCGTATAAATGGGGCAGGCGTTCCTTGAGGGCGTGTTGTTGGCGTGCCCGCAGGCCACCGCTTAGCTCCAGGATAAGGTAGCGCTGCGGTAGTTGCCCCAGCCTTTCCAGTTCCTCCAGCAAATCCGCAGCGAGACGGCCCGTGCCAGCACCCAGTTCCAGGATCTCGCCGGCTTTCCCAAAAGGCTCCAGCAGTTCAGCGACCTGGGTGGCAACACAGCGCCCGAATAGGGATGAAATCTCTGGTGCGGTGACAAAATCACCCGTCGCCCCCAGTTGATTGGCACCCGCACTGTAGTAACCGAGGGCGGGGTTATAGAGGGCGTGTTCCATGAAGCGTGAAAAAGGCAGCGAGCCGCCGCTGGCTGCGATTTCTGCATGGATATGATTAGCGAGCTCCCCGCTGCGGGCGCTGGCCTCGGCATCCGGCGAGGGTAGTCCAGACATGGTGTTGTGTGCTGCTTTCTTGGGGTTATAGTTTGGCATGGTGCTCGTTGGGCCTTATCCTGCCGTGATGGACCCGACAGGAGATATAAATGGCGGATTATAACGCTGGATTGAGTGGCAAGGTGGCGTTGGTGACGGGTGGTGGGCGCCGTGTGGGTGCGGGCATTGTGCGTCATCTTCATGCCCGTGGTATGAGCATTGCCTTGCATTACCGCCATTCGCTGGAGCAGGCTCAAGCGCTCGCCGCAGAGCTCAATGAGGCGACGCCGGATTCAGTTTATTTGCTCCACGGTAATTTGTTGCATCTCGATGTGCTTGGCAAGATGGTGGATGAGGTACTAGCCCGCAGCGGGCGGCTGGATGCCGTGGTTAATAATGCCTCCAGCTTCTTTCCCTCACCCATGGGTGGGGTTACCGAGGCCCAGTGGGACGATCTCATGGGTACCAATCTGCGCGCTCCCTTTTTTCTCGCTCAGGCAGCGGCGCCGCACCTCGCGGCTTGCGATGGTTGCATCATCAATATCGCGGATATCCACGGTTTTCGTCCGCTCAAGGGTTACCCGGTATACAGCATGGCCAAGGCCGGTTTGATCATGCTAACCCACGCCCTGGCCCGGGAACTGGGTCCCAGCGTGCGGGTAAACGGGGTGGCACCGGGTGCCATTTTGTGGCCGGAGGATGGTCTCGATGAAGTCACCCGCCAGCGGGTGGTGGCACGCACCGCACTTAAGCGTCGTGGTACCCCAGAGGATATTGCCCGCACCGTTGGTTTTCTGATTGCCGATGCGAGCTATGTCACCGGTGAGGTGATTAGCGTGGATGGTGGGCGAATGTTGGGGGGGAGTTAATCAGTCGATTGTCAGGTTACGCTGCGCTAACCTGACCTACACAGTAACTGGGGCGATCTTGGCTTTGGAGCATAGGCTTTACAGTAGGTCGGGTTAGCGACAGCGTAACCCGACAACAGCATTAAAGGTCTGAATCAGCATCTTTGATGTCCTGGGTGGAGATCCTGAAGTGAGGGTTACCTGGCTTGCCATCGCGTCGCAGGATGTCACCGCTGTAAACTCGCTGGTGGTTATCCGCACGGTCTCGCCAGTAGAGTTCCAGGGTTTTGCCTATCACCGGGAAGGCGAGTTCATCCCAGGGGATGTCATCGGCGCCGAATAGGCTAACCTCCAGGCTTTCATAGCCGGGGGCATATTGCTCTTCCAGTAACTTTCCACGATATATCAGGTAGATCTGATTGATGTGGGGAATGCTGAAGAAGGAAAACAACGGTCCTATTTCCACCTTGGCGCAAGCCTCTTCAAGCGTCTCGCGTGCCGCACAGGCCATGGTTGTCTCGCCATTTTCCATATAGCCGGCAGGCAGGGTCCAACTACCGTGGCGTGGCTCGATGGCGCGGCGGCAAAGCAAAATCCGACCCTCCCACTCCGGGATGCAGCCGGCCACCACTTTCGGGTTCTGATAGTGGATAGTGCCGCATTGCTGGCATACGTGGCGCAGCCTGTCGTCGCCTTTGGGAACAATTTGGCTGATGGGGCCGCCGCACCCGCTACAAAACTTCATCGGCTGCCCCGTCCCTCTGTGGGCTGAATAGTTACCGCAGACACCCGAGGTATTTCCTCTTTGGATAGCGGGTGTTCTTTCCACAGCGTGGCAAAGCTTAGATGGGATAATGGATGATGAAGTTCGCCAGCGAGTTCGGCTAGCGGGCAGAGCACAAAGGCCTCACGCAGGATTTCATCGCGGGGAAGTTCCAGTCCCGCTTCACGGCTGACAAGCTCGCCGTAGAGGATGAGATCCAGATCCATGGTTCTCGGTCCAAAACGGGGTGCTTGCCGATCACGCTGGCAGGCATCTTCTATTAAATGCAGTTTGGCCACTACGGCCCGCGGCGGCGCTGTGGTATCAAAGCTCACCACCAGATTGTGAAAGGGAGCACCGTCAAAACCGACCGCCGGGGTTTCGTAAATCGATGACTGTGCCAGCCTCGGATAATGGCTCGCTAATAGCTCAAGTGCCCGTGGGATATGGCGTTCAGGCTCGATGTTGCTGCCGACACTGACAAAGGCGCGGACCATATTAGCGTTTGCCCCGCTCGATGATCACGCCCACGTCCCGGGCGCCCTTGACCGCTCCGGGTTTGCTCACGCGCAGTCGTAGCCAGGGTACAGAAAATTCCTCGCGTATCAGTGCCGCCACCCGTTCCGCCAGGGTTTCGACTAACTGAAAGGGGTGTTCTTCAATAAATCCACTTACACGCTGGGCCACCGCCTTGTAGTTGAGCGTGTCCTCGATGTCGTCACTGACGGCGGCGTGGGCAACGTCCGCCCCCATTTCCAGGTCCAGTTCCAGCTTCTGGCGGGTGCGTTTTTCCCATTCGTAAATGCCGATGACTGCATCGACACGCAGTTTGCTGATATAGACGATATCCATGGGCGCTATGTTAACCCGTGAAGTGATGTATGCCAGAGAGTGGATGTGGTTATGTGCTTGACCCCTTCCCATGCTCGGGGGTTCAATGGCCGCTGTTCTTTTCAAGGCGGCTCCACTCGTACCTTATGTTAGAAACACCACTGCTTATTGGCGGCGCCTACCTTATCGGCTCTCTCGCCTCTGCCATCATTGTTTGCAAGCTCATGGGCTTGCCGGATCCACGTTCCGTCGGCTCGGGAAATCCCGGTGCTACCAATGTGTTGCGCAGCGGTGGCAAGAAGGCAGCGGTACTGACTCTGGCTGGCGACGTGTTCAAGGGTTGGCTGCCGGTGATGGTGGGCTATCTGTTCGGGGTGTCACCGGAGGTGCTGGCGGCGATTGCCTTCGCGGCCTTTTGTGGCCACCTGTTTCCGGTTTTCTTCGGCTTTCGCGGGGGCAAGGGCGTGGCCACTGCCTTTGGCGCGATGCTGGGTCTCAGTGGCTGGTTGGGGTTGGCGGTCTTATTGACCTGGCTAGTAACGGCGGCGCTGAGCCGTTATTCCTCGCTATCGGCCCTGATCAGTGCACTGCTCGCACCCGTGTATGCCTGGTTTTTGACCGGGGAGATGGCCTACATGGTGGGTGTGGGTTTCACCAGTCTGATTCTGCTGTGGCGACATCGTGGCAATCTGCAGCGGCTGATGAATGGAGCCGAGGACAAAATTGGCGCGGGCGCCAAGGCTAAGGTTGAGGAGTCTCCGCCCCGGGAGGCTTGAGCATGTCCAGCGGCCAGCGCGGGCGGACGCTAAAGCCCGATCCGACCGCTTCCCCGGCTTGCAAGCGGCGGTAGCCGGCGTAGGCCACCATGGCGCCATTGTCGGTACAAAATTCCGCGCGTGGGAAATAAACCCGGGTACCGGTCTTTTCCGCCAACCCGGCGAGCGCCGCGCGCAGGCGTTGATTGGCACCCACGCCACCACCTACTACCAGACTACGTGCACCGCTTTGTTCCAGGGCACGGCGGCATTTGATGCGCAGCGTATCCACCACCGCGTCCTCAAAGCCCCGGGCAATGTCGGCATGCGTCTGTGCATCGGTCGGGGCCTTGCGAATGGTGTTCATGGCGTGGGTCTTGATGCCACTGAAGCTGAAATCCAGCCCCGGGCGATCAGTCATGGGGCGTGGAAAGCGGAAGCGCCCCGGCTGGCCCTGTGTGGCCAGTTTGGCCAGCGCCGGTCCGCCGGGGTAATCCAGTCCCAGCAGTTTTGCGGTTTTGTCGAAGGCCTCGCCCACCGCATCGTCCAGGCTTTCGCCGAGCAGGGTGTAGTGGCCCACGGCCTCAACCTCGATGAGCAGGGTATGGCCGCCTGATACCAGCAGCGCAATAAAGGGAAAGCCGGGTGGATCGGGTTCCAGCATCGGTGCCAGCAGATGGGCTTCCATATGGTGAACTGCCACCGCGGGGATGTCCCAGGCCAGTGCCAGCGCGCGACCCACGGCGGCGCCAACCAGTAGCGCACCTACCAGGCCCGGGCCTGCGGTATAGGCGATACCGGCTATATCGGAGGCTGTGCTGCCGGCCTCTGACATGACTTTGCGGATGAGCGGAACGGTACGCTGAATATGGTCGCGGGAGGCAAGCTCCGGGACGACGCCGCCATAGCGTGCATGCAGTGCCACCTGGCTATGCAGGGCATGGGCTAGCAATCCGCGCTCGCCGTCATACAGGGCGATGCCGGTTTCATCGCAGGAAGTTTCAATACCTAATACTTGCATGGTGCCCATTAAGTGCTTTACAGCCTTTAAGTAAAATACGTAAAATTAGCCGTTTGGACCCTCGGCCCGGGATGGGTCATGGGGCTATTGCTTAGTTTAAGAGGAAACGGTATGCCCAGTGTGAGTGTTAGAGATAACGAGTCTTTTGATATTGCCATGCGGCGCTTCAAGCGGTCCTGCGAAAAGGCGGGGACCCTGACTGAGGTGCGTCGGCGCGAATTTTATGAAAAACCTACGTCGGTGCGCAAACGCAAAGCCGCGGCTGCAGTCAAGCGCCACCAGAAAAAGATCTCCCGCGAGCTGGAGCGTATGGCTCAGCGTCGTTACTGATTCATCCCCACGCGATTTGTCATTGTGAGCGACGAGCAGACCCTTAGGGAACGTATCCTGGCCGAGACCAGGGATGCTATGCGGGCCCGTGACAAGGAACGGCTTGCGGTGTTACGCATGGTGACCGCCGCGGTGAAGCAGATTGAAGTAGATACCCGCCAGGTGCCGGGGAACCCGGAGGTGCTGGCGGTTTTGGGCAAGATGCTCAAGCAGCGCAGGGATTCACTGGAGCAGTTTAATCAGGCCGGGCGAGATGATCTCGCGGCGCAGGAATCCTTCGAGATAAAAATCATTGAGGCCTATTTGCCTTCGGCGCTGGACGAGGCCGAGATCGAGGCGGCCATCGCCGCTGCAGTGGCTGAATCCGGCGCTGCCTCCATGCGCGACATGGGCAAGGTTATGGGGCTGCTGAAAACCCGTCTTGCCGGACGTGCTGATTTTGGTCGGGTTAGTGGCCAGGTAAAACAGCAGCTCTCCAAACTGGCAGGCTGAATCCGCTCCACTCCCGCAACGGAGTGCTCCATTTGCTCGCCTGCTAAACTTTTATGAGCCCAAGCTGACGTATCGAGGCAGATTTGGCCGGACTCATTCCCCAGGAATTTATCGACGATCTGGTTGCTCGGGTTGATATCGTCGAGCTGATCGATGAACTCGTTCATCTGAAAAAAGCCGGACGCGAATACAAGGCCTGCTGTCCTTTCCACGACGAAAAAACCCCTTCTTTTACAGTCAGTGCTGACAAGCAGTTTTATCATTGCTTCGGTTGTGGCGCACACGGCACCGCCATCGGTTTTCTCATGGAATACAGCCACCTGGACTTTGTCGAGGCGGTGGAAGAATTGGCTTCGCGTGCCGGTATGGATGTTCCGCGGGGTGAGGATGCTCCGCTCTCCCGGGGGCCGAGTAGCGCCCCGCTTTACGCCATACTTGAGCAAGCCCTCGGATTTTTTCGCCAACAGTTAGCGCGTCACCCGGCCGCTCCTGAGGCAAGCAGTTATCTGCAGAATCGTGAGCTTGATGCCACGGTGCTGGAGCGTTTCGAGATTGGTTATGCCCCTCCCGGCTGGAACAATCTGCAGCGGCTGCTAGGGAAGGGGCTCGAGGCCAGGCAGCAATTGCTGGATGCGGGTCTGACTACCGAGGGTTCGCGTAACGAGCCTTATGATCGCTTTCGTGACCGAGTGATCTTTCCCATCCGTGACCGCCGTGGCCGGGTGGTGGGTTTTGGTGGCCGGGTGCTCAAGGACGAGACCCCCAAATATCTTAATTCCCCGGAAACCCCGGTGTTTCATAAGGGGCGGGAGCTCTATGGTCTTTATCAGGCCCTGCAAATCCAGGGGCATTGGCCACGTCTGGTGGTGGTGGAGGGCTATACCGATGTGCTGGCCCTGGCCGCGCGCGGTATCGATTATGCGGTGGCCACCCTGGGTACCGCAGTGACCGAGGAGCACCTGAAACCCCTGTTCCGGCTCGCTGATGAGGTGGTTTTTTGTTTCGATGGGGATCGCGCTGGCCAAAAGGCTGCGTGGCGGACGGTGGAAGTGGCTCTGCCCGCGTTACGGGATGGTTGTCAGGCGGCCTTTGTCTTTCTTCCCGAGGGTGAGGATCCCGATTCCCTCATTCGTCGTCTCGGTCCCGAGGACTTTGCGCAGCGAGTGGCTGCGGCCACTGGTCTGACGGAATTCCTGTTTTCCCACCTGCAGGAACAGGTGGATCTCAGTAGCCTTGATGGGCGTGCACGCCTGGCAGGACTGGCTCGTCCGCTGGTGGAGAAAATACCGCCGGGTGCCTTGCGCCAGTTGGTGATCAAGCGTCTGGGCAGCCTGACGGGGCTTGAATCTCCTGAGGTTGATCAGCTTGTAGGCAGGCCCCACAGTTCGTCTCGGATGTCACGGCCACCGCTCTCATCAACCACCGAGCGCCAGCGCCCATCGCTGGTGCGCTCGGCCATCCAATTGCTGATTCATCACCCTGATGTGGTGGCAAACACCACCATTCCTGATGGGCTCCATAAGCTGGAATTGGCAGGGGTTCCCCTGTTGTTGGAGCTCCTGGCACTGCTGGCCAACAAGCCCTCACTCTCCACGGCGGGCATCCTTGAACATTTTCGTGAACGCCCCGAGGGACGGCACCTGACTCAGCTGGCCACTGTGGTTCCGCCAGTGCTTTCCCCAGAGGGTTTGGTTCAGGAGTTACAGGATATTCTTGTGCGCCTGGTGCGGAAACTGGATGAGCAGCGTTATCGTTATCTTTCCCAAAAGTGTGGCGAAGCCACGTTAAACGAGGCCGAAAAGGAGGAATATAGACGTTTGTGCTCCACCATTCCCATCGGTACAAGTGCTGAGTGATGGGGTGCATCGGCGCCTCAAGCACAGCTTGGCTGTGAATATCTCTTCACCAAGTTCGCTGTGCTATAATGGCCCGTTAATCTTTCGCCATTTGCTCGAGTCGTCAACGTGCCCAACGATATGAATCTGAAGAAGCAACAATCCCAGCTCAAGATCCTGATTGCGAAAGGTAAGGAGCAGGGTTACCTCACTTACCACGAAGTCAACGATCATCTGCCCGAGGAAATCGTCGATCCGACCCAGATCGAGGATATCATCCGTATGATCAACGACATGGGTATTACGGTGCACGAGGTTCCGCCGGACGCCGATGCCCTGTTAATGATGGATAAGGCGGTGAGTACCGACGATGACGCCGCGGCGGAGGCGGCGGCGGCGCTTGCTAATCTGGACAGTGAATTCGGGCGGACCACTGACCCGGTGCGGATGTACATGCGCGAGATGGGCACGGTGGATCTGCTGACTCGCCAGGGCGAAATCAAGATCGCCAAGCGTATTGAGGCCGGACTGTTGCAGGTATATGTGGCGCTTGGCTCCTGTCCGATGACCATTGCCGAACTGCTCACGACTTACCAGCGGGTCACCGATGGTCTGACCAAGCTTGCGGATGTGGTGAACAAGATCATTGATCCGGATGACACCACCGAAGTGGTGCCCGCAAGTGCTCGCGAGGTGCAGGCGGCAAAGGACAAGACGGCCGGAAAAACCACCGGCGACGCAGAGGATAACAGGCCTAAGGGCGCCGATCCGGAAGACGTTGCCAAGCGCATGAAGAAGGTGGCCCGTATTCAGGCCCGCCTGCTCAAAGCGACGGCCAAACATGGCTCTACCGATCCCCGTTGCGTGAAACTGCGCAAAGAGGTTTCCCGCGAGTACATCGAATTCAAGCTGCATCCCAAGCTGGTGGAAAGGCTGGTTGGTAATTTGCGTGAAGTGATGCGCCGGATACGTTTGCATGAACGCCGCATCATGAGTATCTGCGTGGGTGAGGCGGGGATCACGAGGAAGGTTTTTATTACCGGTTTCCTGACAAACGAGTCCGATCCGGCGTGGCTGGATGGTCTGCTGAAGGAGCAGGGAAAGGGTAGTCGGTTGGAGCCTTGGGTTGAAGAGATTCAGCGCCTGCAGCGTAAGCTGGCCACCCAGGAGCGGCTGGTCCAGATGACCATTACCGAGCTCAAGGATATCAACCGGCAGATGTCCATTGGCGAGGCAAAGGCCCGTCGTGCCAAGAAGGAAATGGTGGAGGCTAATCTGCGTCTGGTGATCTCCATTGCCAAGAAATATACCAATCGCGGGTTGCAGTTTCTGGACCTTATCCAGGAGGGCAACATTGGCCTGATGAAGGCGGTGGACAAGTTCGAATACCGTCGCGGTTATAAATTTTCCACCTATGCCACGTGGTGGATTCGCCAGGCTATTACCCGTTCCATTGCCGATCAGGCGCGTACCATTCGTATCCCGGTACACATGATTGAAACCATCAACAAACTCAATCGAGTGTCACGACAGATTCTTCAGGAGCAGGGTCGTGAGCCCCTGCCCGAGGAACTGGCAGAGCGTATGGAAATGCCCGAGGACAAGGTACTCAAGGTGCTGAAAATTGCCAAAGAGCCCATCTCCATGGAAACGCCCATTGGTGATGATGAGGATTCCCATCTCGGGGATTTCATTGAGGATGCTAATATCACCTCACCCAACGATGCGGCCACCTTCGAGGGCCTGCGTGAGGCAACTCAGGACGTGCTGGCGGGATTGACCCCGCGCGAGGCCAAGGTGCTGCGCATGCGTTTCGGGATTGAGATGAATACCGACCATACCCTGGAAGAAGTGGGCAAGCAGTTTGACGTAACCCGCGAGCGTATCCGCCAGATAGAGGCCAAGGCCCTGCGCAAGCTGCGTCATCCCTCTCGCTCCGACTATTTGCGTAGCTTCCTCGACCAATAAGTAATCGGGGTGTCGGTGCCCCAAAAGTATCCGGGCCTGTAGCTCAGTTGGTTAGAGCATCGGACTCATAATCCGCTGGTCCCAGGTTCGAGTCCTGGCGGGCCCACCAATCACCGCTCTTTAGCATCCATGCCACCGCAGCATATGTGCATCCCTGCACGAAATGGCTTCCCCTCGCTACGACGAGCGCCTAAATTCGACAGACTCCTATGCTTTCCATTTCGGCTATGAATATTCACCACAAGCTATGGAATTTACGACGGCTTTCTAGATTGGGGGCCATCCAATTTAGCCTGCCATGTCTTTTGGTTGTTATTCTTTTGGCGGGGCCATCCTTCGTACATGCCCAGCAGACCGGGCCTGCCCCGGCCGTTACCGTCGAGCAACTTGAAGATCTGGCCACGGTCATGGAAGACGACGTGGCACGGGAGCAACTGCTTTCCCGGATCCGTACTCTGATCGCCACCAGCGAATCCCCCCGAGCGGAGCTGCCAGTAACAAGTGCCGGCGCCCAGCTAATCACCGCTCTTTCAGACAACGTGAGGGGAACCAGCCGCCAGTTGGTGGCTGCCGCCGATACACTTCAGGATGTGCCAGCGTTATTTGCTGCGGTTCGGGCTCAGGCGGCCAATCCAAAATCCCGCCAGCGATGGTTTGATCTGATGATCAAGGTGGCGCTGATTTTATTTGCCGGTGGGATTGCCGAGCGACTGGTGCGCCTTCTACTTGGGCGGCCCAGGCGGGCCTTGGAGGAGCGGGACTCCGATACTCTCTGGGTGCGTCTGCCCCTACTGGCCGGACGCACGGTGCTGGACTTGGTGCCCATCGCCGCCTTCGCTATCGCTGCCTACGCCGTGGCACCGATGGTGCGGCCCTCGCCGCAGGCGTATGTCATGGCGCTGACCCTGATCAACGCCTACCTGATTGTCCGTGGCATTCTGGCCATGGCTCGAATGCTGCTGGCTCCGGCGGTGAAAACCCTTCGCATTTGGCCACTAGCCGACGTAACCGCTAATTACCTGTTCATCTGGGTCCGACGGTTGGCGAGTTTTTCCGTTTTCGGTTTTTTCTTCGCCGAAGCCGCGTTGTTGCTGGGCCTACCAGCGGGTGGACATACCGGCCTGTTGCGCCTGTTGGGGCTGATCATTACCGGCATGGCGGTGGTTTTCTTGCTGCAGAATCGGGTGCCGGTAGCAACCTGGATCCGGGGTGAAGGAAAGGCTGGGGGAGCCAGACGTTTGCGCGGCCAATTTGCCGATATCTGGCACGTGTTAGCGGTCATTTATGTGTTTGCCATTTTCGGTGTTTGGATATTGGGCGTAGCGGGTGGTTTTCAGTACATGGCCCGCGCGACGGCGGTTAGCGTGGTAATCCTGGTCGTCACCCGGCTATTCACGGTAGGGCTGGACCGGCTGGTGGAGCGGGGTTTTGCCATCCGCCAGGAACTTCGCGAGCGCTTCCCCACCCTGGAAGGACGGGCCAACCGTTACCTTCCTGCCACGCGCCTATTGTTGCGATGGACGGTGGCTCTGATCGCGGCGCTGGCTCTGCTGGAAACCTGGGGAGTGGATGCGCTGGGCTGGTTGGACACGCCGTTAGGCAAGCAGTTGGCGGAAAGCACCTTTAGCATCATTGCGGTACTGGTTCTGGCTCTGATCTTCTGGGAAGCGGTCAACACTGGCGTCGAACGCTATCTGAGCCTGACCGATATCGAAGGCAAGATGGTCAAGCGTAGCGCCCGCATCCGCACCTTGCTGCCCCTGTTTCGCAAGGTGGTATTCACCGTGCTAGCGGTGATGGTCACGCTGATCGTGCTGTCTGAGCTGGGCATCAATATTGGCCCGCTGCTGGCCGGTGCCGGCGTGGTCGGCCTGGCCGTCGGCTTTGGCGCCCAGACCTTGGTCAAGGATGTGATCACTGGCTTGTTCATCCTCGTAGAGGACACCATCGCCGTCGGCGATTACGTGGATGTAGGTGGGCACAAAGGAACGGTGGAATCCCTTTCCATCCGCACCATCCGCCTACGCGATCCCTCGGGCAGCGTGCACACGGTGCCCTTTAGTGATGTTGGCACGGTGCTTAATTACACCAAGGATTTTTCTAACGTGGTGTTGAATATTGGTATCGCCTACCGAGAAAGCGTGGATGAGGTGATGAAGGTGATTGAGGACCTGGGCCGGGAAATGGCCGGGGACCAATCCTTAGCCTCCGATATCATCACCCCGTTGGAAGTTCAGGGGGTGCAAAGCCTGGACGATTCCGCCGTGGTTATCCGCGCCCGCATCCGGGTCAGGGCTGGAACGCAGTGGGGCATAAAGCGGGAATTCAATCGCCGCCTGAAGAACCGTTTCGACGAACTGGGGATCGAGATCCCCTTCCCCCAACAGACCCTCTCCTTCAAGGAAGAGAAGAAAGGCGGCGCGCTGGTGAAAGATAAGGCGCGGATCGTCCAAGACAGAGGCGATGCCCCTGATAGCGGTGGTGATGATTAAAGGGACCTAGGGCGCCTGTGACGGATTATTAGAGGTCCACTCGTTTTTCTGTTTTGGTTGAGTGGGAATTGAACAGAAACTTAAGTGTTGTCCCTTTGCTCCGTGATGACTAACCTCTTCAGGTGATCACCGTGGGCGCTCTGCGTCCGGTGCGGGCCTTTATTTTGGCCAGTTTGGTGGCGACTTTTATCAGTGGGCCCATGACCTCGGCGGTCTCCTTCTTGTGCTTTGCGAGGTCGGCCTCGTAGGCTTCGAGGTAGACCCGCAGGGTGGCGCCTTGGGTGCCGGTGCCCGAGAGTCGGTAGACGATTCGCGAACCATCCTTGAAACCGATACGGATTCCCTGCTTTTCCGAGGTGCTGCCGTCCACCGGATCGGTGTAGGAAAAATCATCGGCATATTCCACCTTGTGGCCACGCAGACTTTTCCCCGGCAGATTGGGTAAGCGGTCACGCAGTCGATCCATGAGGATTTCGGCAGCCTCGCTTTCGATCTCTTCGTAGTCGTAACGGGTATAGAAATTCCTGCCGTAGGTACGCCAGTGTTCGGTAACGATCTCGGCAACGGACTGGCGACGGACGGCGAGCAGATTGAGCCAGAATAATACCGCCCACAGACCATCTTTTTCCTGCACGTGGTCGGAGCCGGAGCCAAAGCTCTCTTCGCCGCATAGCGTGATGCGGCCATCATCCAGCAGATTGCCAAAGAATTTCCATCCCGTAGGTGTCTCATAGCAGCTGATGCCAAGATGTTCAGCAACCCGATCTACGGCCTGGCTGGTGGGCATGGAGCGGGCAACTCCGCGGATGCCTTCGCGGTAGCCCTTGATGAGGTGCGCGTTGGCGGCCATCACTGCGAGACTATCGCTGGGGGTGACGAAGAAATCCCGGCCAAGGATCATGTTGCGGTCACCATCACCGTCTGAGGCGGCGGCAAAATCCACTCCATCAACTCCCGTTGAGCGCGCTACGATCTCATGGGCATGGACCAGATTGGGGTCCGGGTGGCCGCCACCAAAGTCTTCCTTGGGTTTGCCGTTGATGACGGTGCCCGCTGGGGCGCCCAATTGCGCCTCAAGAATTTGGTGGGCGTAGGGCCCGGTGACCGCGTGCATGGCGTCGAAAAGCATACGGAAATTCCCGCCAGCAAATAGCTTGCGGATGAGCTTGAAATCAAATAGCTCCGACATCAGCTCGGCGTAGTCTGCCACCGGGTCAATGAGTTTTATGCACATCTCACCAAGACGGTGTTCTCCCGCAATATCCAGATTGATACTGTCGCTATCAACACTGCGATAGCAGTCCACGGTGCGGGTGTAGGCGTAAATGAGCTCGGTAATCGCCTCCGGTGCCGGTCCGCCATTGGCGGTATTGTACTTGATGCCAAAGTCGCCCTCGGGACCCCCAGGGTTGTGGCTGGCGGAGAGGATAATGCCGCCGTTGGCCTGATATTTTCGAATGATGCAGGAGGCGGCCGGGGTGGAAAGTAGACCGCCCAGTCCCACGATGAGCGTGCTAATTCCATTGGCTGCGGCCATGCGAATAATGATTTGGATGGCGTCGCGATTGTAGTAGCGGCCATCACCACCTACCACCAGCGTCCCTCCCCGCAGCACGGGTTGGCTATCAAAGATTGCCTGCAGGAAATTTTCCAGGTAATGCGGCACCTGAAAGTCACGAACCTTTTTGCGTAACCCGGAGGTGCCGGGGCGTTGATCATTGAAGGGTTGGCTGCTACTAAGGATGCTTTTCATAATTATTTTGCAGATGTTTGTTATGGTTTTCCAAAGACTTCTTTGAGCAATCCGGTTACCCGGGCTGCCGGATTCTGACGAATTTTCCGTTCCTCTTCGGCGAGCATGAAAAATAAGCCGACCAGCGCCTTGTCAGTGACATACTGGTCGAGGTCAAACTTCATCTTGTCGGCAAAAGGTATGCTACCCAGTTTATTATTCAGGGCCTGAAATTTCCGAGTGGCACCCACCGTCGACATGGAGTCATTAATGAGTGGTTTGAGAATTTCCGTCAGTTGGCCGCTGGTTTTATCCTGAAAATAAAGGGTTGCTTCGTTATCTCGGCCATCAAGAATCTTTTTTGCATCGGTAAAACTCATACGCCTGATGGCATCCACAAAGACCGATTTTGCTTTGGGAGCCGCGTGTTCGGCTGCCCTGTTCATGCTCATCTCGAATTCATCAACTTGGGCACCATACCCCGCGAGTTTAAACACCTTGCGCAGCTTTTCAACGGTGCCGGGAAGGGGTATACGTACCTTCGGATTTCCCGCGTAGCCATTGTTTTTGGATAGCACCCCCACCGCATTGCCGGCACCAATCTGCAGCGCCTCTTTCAAGCCGTCTATGATTTTGGTGTTGCTGAGTTCACCACCGGGAAGCGCTTCCCTGATGTTTTTAAGAAAGCCTTCAAAGCCCGCATTTGCGGGTGGTGTCTGCAGTGTCATGAACAGCCCGACAAGGGCTATGGCTAGCATCTTCATCTGACATCCTCCCTATAGACCGGGCGCAAGCTTGTCGTAAAACCGGTGGCAAAACCAGCTATCACGCGGGCATGGCTATTCCGATATACTTCTCCCCATTGAACTATGGCCTCCATCTTTTTTGGTGATCGTCGGGCATTGATGACTGCTATTTGCCCAGCCTTTACCATGACACTACTTGGGAGTAATCCGGTTATGTATAGCGTGCGTGAACCTGCCTATGCGGGAAGTTTCTATCCTGAGGATGCTGAAGAACTGCGGAATATGGTCAACGGCTTTCTTGCGGATGTGGAGCCGCAGGTGGAACGGCCGTTGGCACTGGTTGTTCCTCATGCAGGATATGTCTATTCCGGGGCTATTGCTGCTCAGGCCTATGGCCAACTGGCGGCAAGACGCAAGGAGATTGAGCGTGTCATTTTGATCGGTCCCACTCATCACGTGCCCTTTGAGGGGCTGGCGCTGACTCCCAAAGAGGCCTATACCACCCCGCTGGGCGAGATCCGGATTGACCGGGTTTCAAGCATGAAGATCGAGAAGCTGGAGCCGGTTCAGTCATTGGAAATAGTCCATCGTATGGAGCATAGCCTGGAGGTGCAGCTACCCTTTCTACAGACTGTGCTGGGAGATTTTCGCCTGTTGCCTATAGTCGTCGGCAATGAATCTTTCGTAGAGGACGTTGCCGATGTCCTGAATGAGCTATGGGACGATAAGGAAACCCTGATCGTCGTCAGTACCGATCTCAGTCATTTCCATGATTACGAAGAGGCTGTAAAAATCGATGCCGACACCACCCGTATCATCGAAAACATGTCAGAGGATCTGCAGCCACAGCAGGCTTGCGGCTGTCGCCCCCTCAATGGCTTGATGATGGTGGCGCAAGAGCGGGGCCTGGAGGTGACCACCCTGGCCACTGCCAACTCCGGCGATACCGGAGGCCCCAAGGATCGGGTGGTGGGCTATGGTGCCTACGCTTTTTCCTGAGGTCTTGAGTTAAGGAAGCTCCGATCTATTCGTGGACTCGTATCTTGCGCCCAAAATGCCCATCTTTGTCGTTGCTGCTCTTCGCAATAGATTGACTATTACGTGCGACCAGCACCTCAAAGCTGAACATTTTGCATCACAATCTACTTCGCCCAGAATAAATCAGAGCTTCCGTAAGGGGGTTACCGCCCCCTTCTCGACCAACGGCTAGACCCGGCAGACTCCCCTTTATGCGAATCAGCCGGATTTACGTCGAGTTCCCTCTGGTGGCGGAGCGCGAGTATCCGCTGCCGGCAGAAACCATTCACTACCTGACCCGGGTACTGCGTCTTAAAAGTGGCGCGAAACTTATTCTCTTCGATGGCCAGGGCGATGAGTACCCGGCTACTCTGCACATTAATGGCAAGCACGATGTGCAGGTTTGTACTGCTGCTGCACAACGCGTGCGGCGCGAATCCCCTCTGAAATTAAGCCTTGTGCTGGCGGTCTCCCGTGGTGAGCGCATGGATTTTTCCGTGCAAAAGGCGGTAGAGCTGGGGGCTCGTCGGATCGTTCCCTTACTGAGCGAATTTGGAGTGGTGCGCCTTTCCGGTGAACGTGCCCGGCGGCGCCTCTCTCATTGGCAAAAAATCGCAGTGCATGCCAGCGAGCAATGTGGCCGCACCCGCGTGGTTAAAATTCTCCCGCTCATCTCCCTGTCAGAATATATTCAGACGCCGGCCGATGGATACCAGCGCCTGGTACTGGATCCTTCGGGTAAAAAGCTGAGTGCCTTCCAGAGTGCTCCAGTGGCTGCCGAACTCCTGATAGGCCCCGAAGGCGGCTTAAGTCAGCGGGAATCGGATGATTTGCAGGCCGGGGGTTGGACCTCAGTGTCCCTGGGGCCGCGCATCCTCCGCGCGGAGACTGCAGTGGTGGCGGGCTTGACTGCAATGCAACTGCTATACGGCGATTTGGGGCGCGAGGACTAGCGGAACCACCCGCTGTCTTTTTGAAAGCTGTCAAGAATAGCGACAATTTGCTGGTGCCCGGCTTTGCTTGCGAGATGGTGGGCTCGTTCGCGCCGCTCATTTCTCAGCTTTGGGTTGGCACCCCTTTCCAGCAATAGGCGAACGGTATCGGGATGCCCCGCGGCTGCAGCCAGCAGGAGGGGGGTATTGCCGTTGATATTCCTCCAGTCGACCTTCGCTCCCTCGGAAATCAATAGACTAACCGTATCGGTGTGCCCCCGCTTGGCGGCGAGACTGAGCGGTGTGTTAGCAGATTGATTGGCCAGATCGATGGCTGCGCCCGTCGTGAGCAGGAGGCGAACAGTGGACGCGTGTCCACCCCGAGCTGCCCGGGCGAGGGCGGTATAGCCTTGCGGATCGGTGGCATCTATCTCGCCAAGTGGTGCCAGCAGGCTAGCTATTTTGTCGTGTCCCTCGGTTGCGGCATACCATAGTGCATTGCACCCCCGGGTATCTGGCAGCGCGGGATCCGCGCCCGCTACCAGCAAGCGCATGGTGCTTTTCTCCAGCCCTTTGTGGGCGGCCCAACTGAGTGGAGAGCGGCCCTGCTCGTCGCTGATCTGAACTCGCGCTCCTTTATCGAGAAGCATTTCTACTACTTCCTGCTGTGCCGTCTCAAGCGCAAGGATAAGCGGTGCCTTGCCATTGGGTCGGTATTCCACAGCTGCATTCGCTGCCAGCAGGCGTTTAATTACTTTGGAGTGCTTGCCGTCGATGGCATGCAGTAGCGGTGTTTGCCCATTTTTGGCAGCCGTATCAGGGTTTGCGCGGGCCTGCAGCAGTGCCGTGACAATATTGGCATGTCCCTGCCAGGCAGCCCGGTTGAGCGCGGTATAGCCCTGCTTATCTTGCCAGTCCACCACTGCTCCTTTGGCAAGAAGCGTTTTCACCAAGCTTTCCTGTCCTCGCCAGCTTGCGATCATCAGAGTGGACCAGCCCGCGTAAACGCCTTCACTCGAAACACCCCGAACGGCCAGTTTTTCTAGTACGGCGGGATCCTGCAGATCGCCAGCTGTCTCCTGCGCGGGCTCCGGTGGAATGATGGCGCCGTGACTGCCCAGGATTATTGCAGCTGCCGCATGCTTGCGTGCCAGTGCGACTGCCATGGCGGTACGCCCGTTTTTGTTCTGTAAGGAAACATTGGCATGTTTTTTCAGCAAGGTGCTAAGAATTCGGCGATGGTTCTTTCTCGATGCGATGATGAGCGGTGTATCGCCATTTTTGTCGCGTGCGTTGGGTGCAGCACCACTCAGCAGAAGGGCGCGAACGGCGGAGAGTGCGCCCTTGCGTACGGCGAGCAGAAGAGCCGTATCCCCGAAGGGATCACGCTGCTCCGGATTTGCCTGTCTGCGCAAAAGCTCGCTAACCAGTTCACCATGATCATTTTCAGCGGCCTCCATAAGCGCTGTGCGGCCGTGTCCATCAACACCGTCTACGCTGGCCTGCAGGGAGAGTGCCCGCTGAAAGAGTTTTTTGTTGCCGCGTGCTGCGGCATGGCGGAGTAACTCATCGGGATTACCGGGTACTGAATTCTCTGCTGGTCGTGGCGTGGCTGTTACACGTGAGCGGGCGGGTGATGGCCCCTGCTTGAGGCGCCGTTTTGCCAGATGATGATCGTTTGCCGCGGCGGCCCGGAACCATTTGTCAGCAGCTACTGCATCGGCCGTGACACCCCAGCCACGTTCATACATCACACCCAGTTGATATTGGGCGCCGGGGTGAGCCTGTTTGGCGGCCAATTGCAGCAGTGTGACTGCCCGGGTGTGATCTTTCGAAACGCCGCGCCCGGAACGATAGAGACTTGCCAGTTGATATTGGGCCTCGGCATTTCCCTGCTGCACCAGTGGTTGCAACAAGCTTGCGGCCTGGTCATAGGCGCGAGTGCGGATGGCCTGAAGCGCTGCGTCCATGGCGTCTGCGCTGGCCACAAGGGAGGTGAGCAGCAGTATCAGTGAGAGAAATACGTCTCTCCCGGCCTTTCGGATACTAGGGTGTCGCATCATGTGTGCCAGGCCCATGCATTTTCAAACGGTGCCGAATTTGGTGTCGACTTCGATACCGATCTCTTTGAGAAAAGGGGTGGGCAGGATGCCGCCTGCACAAACGATTATCGCATCGTTTTGCAGCGTGACCGCGCTTCCTTGATGTTTAAGCTGAACATCATCTTTACCGATTTCCGTTACATTCGATTTCATCAAAAGTTGCAAGCGCCCTGCGGACTCCGCTGCGGCCACCTTGTCGCGGTTCTTTTCCTTGGCGCGTCCAAAGGCCTCGCTGCGGTAGGACAGGGTGACTGTGGTGCCGGCTTCTTCAGAAATGCTGGTTGCTGCTTCAAGCGCGGCATCGCCACCGCCAACGACCAGCACATGTTGATTCTGGTATTGAGCCGGATCGATGAGACTATAGAGAACCTTGGGCTGATCTTCGCCGGGAATTCCGAGTTTGCGTGGTGTACCTCGCCGGCCCAGGGCAAGCATTATGGTTCGGCTGGAATAGGTGCCTCGTGACGTCTTGATATCAAACCCGGTGTTATTGCGAGTGATTTTTTCCATACGTTCTTCGTAATTAATCGCCACACCGGTTTCCTTTGCTACGTCATTCCAGAACGCCAGCAATTCTTCCTTGGTGGTCTCTTTGAATTTCGTTTTACCATAGATAGGAAGTTTGGCTGGTGCGGTCATGACCACCTTGCCTCTGGGATAATGGAAGACGGTGCCCCCCAGTGATTCCTGTTCCACGGTCAGGGCGCGCAGCCCATGCTGCTTGGCCCCGAGAGCGGCGGAAAAGCCGGCCGGTCCGGCGCCGACGATCAATACATCCAGGCCATCGCCCTTGCCGATATCGGGTAACTTCCGGATCGTTTCTATAGCCTGACGTCCTTGCTCTACCGCATTGCGGATAAGCCCCATGCCACCGAGTTCCCCGGCAATAAAGAGGCCGGGTACATTGGTCTCGAAATTGGGCTGTACATTAGGAATATCGATGCCACGTTTTTCTGTTCCGAATACGAGGGTGATGGCGTCCATGGGGCAGGCAATCTTGCAGGCACCATGCCCGATGCAATGGGTTGGGTTAATCAATTCGGCCGTTCCCGCCACCACACCAAGCACTTGATTCTCGGGGCAGGCAAGGGCACAGGCGCCGCAGCCGACACAGCGGTTGGGGTCGATAATCGGATGCAAAGAAGCGGGTTCGGTCAGACCGGAGCCCTTTACCTCATCCCACAGTTTCCGGTTCCGGCGCTCCTTGCGGGATCGGAGAAGCAAATATGCCCCCCAGAGCGCAAGCAGCAATGGAGCATAGAAAACCAGGCTATAGGGTATCGATGCCATATGGACTCATACCACGCAGGAACAGGGATTGGATATGCTTAAACACTCAGTTTTCCGCGAGCCGATCAGCATCGTCCTGTTAAGTGGATAATGCTGTGAAGTAGCTCACGGATTCATGCCCTTCTTTCCTTGTAGAGTTTCCGATCGACTATGGAATTGATGGGCCTGCTTTAGGGATAGCCCAGATGTTTCAAGCCACTCGTAGATTTAAGAGGCGTAAGGATGGCCGGTTCGCCCCGTTTTAGAAGCTTCTCTTTCTCCTCTGCCATGCTGGAGGCGGGCACTTATATTTTTGCCGTGTTGGTGGTGTACATGGTGGCCACTGGCTGGGGCGCGCGTGGAGAGTACCACCTTAGCCCAGAGTCAGGATTTGGTTATGCCCTGGGAATAATTGGTGGTGTACTCATGCTGTTATTGATGGGCTACCCGCTACGCAAGCGTTTACGGTCTATGCGCAGCTGGGGGGCACTGAGAAACTGGTTTCGGATCCATATGATATTGGGGGTCGTGGGGCCCGTAGCTATCCTGTTTCACTGTAATTTTAATCTGGGTTCGGTCAACAGCAATGTTGCGCTTTTCTCGATGCTGGCAGTGGCCTTGAGTGGCTTGGCGGGTCGCTACATATACAGCCAGATCCATTACGGCCTCTACGGGAACGAAATAAAATTGCGCGAACTCGCTCAGTCTCTCGAGTCAACGCACTCACTGCTGAACCGGATAATCAGGGAGTTTCCGCGGGTGCGCCGATACCTTCGCCTCGATGTGGATGCAAGTGATGACCGTGCTCCATCCCTAGGGCGTGCCGCCTCAAATATGCTGCACACCGCCTATAAAAGTCGGATGGCATACATTTTGTCCATGCACTATGTGAGGCGGGAAATTGCTCGTAGCGGATGGAGTAAGCGTAGGCAAATACTCTACCGAAAGAGTGCCAGGCAGCGTATCCGTGCCTATCTTAAAACCTGCCGAATGGTAGCGGGGCTAGCTGTGTTTGAGCGCCTGTTCTCCATGTGGCACGTGTTGCATTTGCCGTTGTTCTTTTTTCTCGTGATCACGGCAATTGCTCATATTATTGCGGTACATATGTACTGAGGCATGCGTAAACAACTGCTTGTTTTATGTGTGGCAATACTACTTCAGCTGCTGTCACCTGCGGTTAGCGCCGGTGTTTTTGAGTCTCTGGTCATGCCAGGCCCGGTAGTTCAAGCACATGAGAAATATGAATCCAGTTGTGCAAAATGCCACGCATCGTTCAAAAAGAAGGCCCAGGATATTCTCTGCCTTGATTGCCACGAGAAAGTCAGTCTGGATGTGCAGAACCGGGTTGGCTTTCACGGTCGAAAAGAGAATTTAAAGGGCCAGAACTGCAAGCAGTGCCACACGGAACACAAAGGACGAAAGGCGGATATTATTGCGCTGGATCGCGATGCATTCGAGCATCACCACACAGATTTCCCCTTGGTCGGGGCGCATAAGAAGGTGGCTTGCTCTGGTTGCCATACAGACAAGAAGAAGTTCAGGGAGGCGTCTCAACAGTGTGGAAGTTGTCATAAAAACAATGATCCCCATGGTGGGAAGTTGGGGTCAGATTGCGGTGATTGTCATACGGAAAAGCGCTGGTCAGAGTCTCGGTTTGAGCACGGGAAAACGAAGTTTCCTCTGCTCGGGAAACATGAAGAAGTTGCGTGCAAACAATGTCATCCGGATGCCCGTTACAAATTATCTTCCACCCAATGTCTGGCATGTCATGGAATTCATGATGTTCATACGGGGCATTTTGGAAAGCAGTGTGACAAGTGCCACGAAGAGAAAGGATGGCGGGAGATCCGCTTTGACCATGACAAGGAAACGGATTTCAAACTCTTGGGGGCACACGCAAAGATTCAATGTAAAGCCTGTCACAAGGATGACAACTATGAGCAGGAAATGGTGCGGGAATGTTATGCCTGTCACAAAAACAATGATGAGCACAGGGGACGTAATGGGCGGAAATGTGAAAAATGCCACAAAGAGGAATCCTGGTCTCGGATAAGGTTCGATCATGAACGCGATACGGACTTTGCTTTGCTGGGGAAACATAAACAACTTTCCTGTGAAGCGTGTCACCGGGGAAAATTGTTTCGGGATGATGCGCCAGGAAAGCGGTGTAACAGCTGTCACCAGAAAGATGATGTTCATGCGGGAGCGCTGGGGAAATCATGCGTGGGATGCCATCAGGCGGAGGGCTGGAAGCGGGTTAGGTTCGAGCACGACAAGGACACGGAGTTTCCATTGCATGGGGGGCATGCTGGGCTTGAATGTCATGCCTGTCATCGCAAGGGAACGGAACCCGAAAAGATGGAGGGGAATTGTTTCTCGTGCCACGAAAAAGATGATGTGCACGAAGGGCAGCAGGGGAAAGATTGCGGGGGTTGCCACGAGGATAAAAGGTGGGGTGAGCGGATTCGGTTTGAGCATGACATCACCCGTTTTCCCCTCATTGGACTGCATGCGAGCGCTCCTTGCGAAGCCTGTCACCTGTCATCGCGATTCAAAGACACCGAGATGAGCTGTGCTGTCTGCCACCAGACAGAGGATGTGCATGAGGGGGTGCTCGGGACAAAATGCGCGTTTTGCCATAATCCGAACGGGTGGGCGTACTGGGAGTTTGATCACGATAAGCAGACTGAATTTCCACTGCAGGGGGCACATGAGAATCTGGGATGTGCCACCTGCCACAAGGAGCGGACCGTGGGAAAAAGTTCTATGCCAACAGAATGCGTGAGCTGTCATCAGGGAGATGACGAGCACCGTGGTGGGTTTGGCCGTCGCTGTGAGCGTTGTCATGTCAGTGATTCATTTTCCGTGATTCGGCCGCGATGAGTGTCTGTGGCCACTTTTTTGTGGGCTTCTGCCTGTCTCGCATCCTGGTGCAGGTTTTTGCCATGGCGATTCTGTTGGCACTCCAGGGGGCTTCGGTATCTGCCCAGGTCAAGGCTGATTTCGATCATCTTTCCACTGGCTTTGATCTGACTGGGCAGCACGCAGGTGCTGAATGTCAGAGCTGTCATCTGCGAGGCATCTTCAAAGGTACCCCTTCCCGTTGTGAGACTTGTCATTCGCAGGGCAGCCCATTGGGTCTCTTGGGTAAGTCCGCCGGCCATATTCAGACAAACCTGTCGTGCGAGAATTGCCACGATACTGAGAGTTGGATAGGTGCTCAATTTGATCACGGCGGAGTAACAGGTGCTTGCTCAACCTGCCACAATGGGACCACCGCTCAGGGTAAATCTCCCACCCATCTCGCCAGTGGCAATCTCTGCGAGGATTGCCATTCTGTCTCCAGTTGGGCTGGTGCACGATTTGACCATCCAGGAATAACCAGTGGCTGTTCCAGTTGCCACAATGGGGCTACTGCCCAGGGTAAATCTCCCACCCATATCGCCAGTGGCAACCTGTGCGAAGACTGCCACACCACCACCAGCTGGTCGGGTGCGATCTTTGATCATGCCGGCGTCACGGGCTCTTGTTCGAGTTGCCACAACGGTGTTACGGCCCCGGGTAAGGGCGGCACCCATATGGCGACGACGAACCTCTGCGAGGACTGCCAT
>JAJFJT010000025.1 GCA_021773795.1 Gammaproteobacteria bacterium
GGTCTGTGTGCTGGAAAAGGGCTCCGAAGTGGGTGCTCACATACTCTCTGGCGCAGTACTCGACCCAAAGGCACTGGATGAGTTGCTACCCGACTGGCAATCATCAGGTGCGCCGGTTAGTACCGCGGTGCAAAAGGAGCGCTTCTTGTTTCTTGGCAAGCAACGGGCCTTCTCCCTGCCGGTGCCACCGCAGATGCACAGTGCCGGTACTTACGTCATCAGCCTGGGCAATCTTTGCCGCTGGCTGGCGGAGCAGGCCGAGGCCCTGGGGGTGGAGATCTTTCCCGGTTTCGCTGCCAGCGAGGTGCTTTATGGGGACCATGACGAGGTGGTAGGTGTGGCTACCGGTGATATGGGCGTCGCCCGGGATGGCTCCCACAAGGCCAACTACCAGCAGGGGATAGAACTGCGTGCCCGCCACACGCTGTTCGCGGAGGGCTGTCGTGGCTCACTGGGCGCTGAACTGCTAAAGCACTATGCCCTGGACTCGGCCAGCGACCCGCAGATTTTCGGTCTTGGGGTCAAAGAGTTGTGGGATGTGGAGCCGGCACGAAGCGCAGCCGGGGAGGTGATCCATAGTGTGGGCTGGCCTTTGGATCGCAAAACCTATGGTGGTGGCTTTCTCTACCATCTGGAGGGCAATCAGGTGGCGGTGGGCTTCGTCGTCGGACTCGATTACCAGAATCCCTACCTGAGTCCCTTCGAGGAATTTCAGCGTTTCAAGCGTCATCCGGCCATTCGCGAGGTCTTTGCCGGTGGCCGTCCCGTAGCCTACGGTGCCCGTGCCCTTGCTGAAGGAGGCTATCAGGCCGTCCCAAAGCTCAGCTTTCCCGGTGGGCTGCTCATGGGGGATACCGCTGGTTTTCTCAACGTGCCGCGCATCAAGGGGATTCACTGCGCAATGAAGTCCGGCATGCTCGCGGCCGAGGCCATCGCTACTGATGAGACGGAGCATTACGCTACGAAGCTGCGTGCGAGCTGGCTTGGGGAGGAGCTTTACCGGGCTCGCAACATCCGCCCCGCTTTTCGCTGGGGGCTGTACGGCGGGCTGGCCTACGCCGCCATCGACACCTATTTGCTGCGTGGTCGTGCGCCCTGGACCTTGCACCATCAGGCCGATCACACGCACCTCAAAAAGGCGAAGCAGTGTCAGCTGATCAGTTACCCCAAACCCGACGGGGTGCTGACTTTCGACCGCAGCACGGCTTTGTCGCGGGCCAATATCGGTCACGACGAGGATCAGCCAGTGCATTTGCAGCTGGATGATCCAGAGCAGGCCCTAAAGGTGAATCTGGCAGATTATGCCGGACCGGAGGCGCGTTATTGCCCCGCCGGGGTCTACGAATTCGTGGAGGATGGTGAGACGGGTACCCAGCGTTTGCAGATAAACGCCCAGAATTGCCTGCATTGTAAAAGCTGCGACATCAAGGACCCGGGGCAAAACATCCGCTGGATACCACCGGAGGGTGGTAGTGGGCCCAGCTATCCCAATATGTGAGCTGCCTGTGGGCTAGATGCTTCCGAAAATTGGGGTTGCTTGGCTTTGGTATCTTTGTAGGGCACACCATGTGTGCCGAGCAACGGTGGTTCATGGCAAGGGCTCGGCGGACACGGTCCGCCCTACATCATCGCTCCGACACAATGTGCACTTAGCCATCACCCACCGCGCGGGCTATAATTCCGGGCGTTTATCCGGCGCCTGGCGCCCTCCATTTTTCGTCAATATGGTGTTTCCCATTGTCAGCAAATAGTGAGTCCGGCTCGGCCTTTGATCTGTCCACTTTTCAGGGGCTGATTCTGGCGCTGCAAAATTTCTGGGCCAAGCAGGGTTGTGCCTTGCAGCAGCCTCTCGACATGGAGGTGGGTGCGGGCACCTTCCATCCAGCGACTTTTCTGCGTGCCATCGGTCCAGAGCCCTGGTCCGCGGCCTATGTGCAGCCCTCGCGCCGGCCCACCGACGGACGCTACGGTGAAAACCCCAACCGCCTGCAGCACTATTATCAGTATCAGGTGGTGATCAAACCCTCGCCGCTTAACATCCAGGAACTCTATCTGGAGTCACTTCAGACCCTCGGCATCGATCCCCTGGAGCACGATATTCGCTTCGTGGAAGATAACTGGGAGTCACCGACTCTGGGAGCCTGGGGGCTTGGCTGGGAAATATGGTTGAACGGTATGGAGATCACCCAGTTCACCTATTTTCAGCAAGTCGGTGGGCTCGAATGTCGTCCGGTGACCGCCGAGATCACCTATGGGCTGGAGCGTATCGCCATGTATCTCCAGGAGGTGGACAGTCTGTTCGATCTCACTTGGACCGATGGACCGCTGGGACGGGTCAGTTATGGTGATATTTTTCTGCAAAATGAGGCGGAGATGTCGGCCTATAATTTTGAGCACGCCGATGTGGCGGCCCTGTTTGGCTGGTTCGATAGCTGTGAGGCAGAGAGTACTCGCCTGATCGAGCTGGATCTCCCGCTCCCGGCCTATGAAATGGCACTCAAGGCTTCGCATACCTTTAATTTACTGGACGCCCGTCAGGCCATTTCGGTAACCGAACGCCAGCGCTACATCCTGCGGGTACGCACCCTTTCCCGGGCAGTGGCCGCCGCCTATTACCAACGTCGGGAGGCATTGAATTTTCCCATGCTGGCAAATACCGAGACCATGCTTGACGAGGGGGCAGCATGAGCGAGACAGCAGATCTGCTGGTAGAAATAGGTACCGAGGAGTTGCCGCCCAAGGCTTTGCGTGGTCTTTCCCTGGCCTTTGCCAATGGCGTGCAGGATGGCCTGAAACAGGCCGGGCTGGAACATGCCGAGGTCGTCCCCTATGCTACGCCACGCCGGCTGGCGGTGCTGGTTTCGGACTTGGTTGCCGGTCAGGCCGAACGTCAACTGGAGCGGCGTGGTCCTGCGGTAAAGGTGGCCTTTGATGAACAGGGCGAGCCGACGCGCGCCGCCAGTGGTTTTGCTGCTTCTTGCGGGGTTGAGGTGGAGCAGTTGGAACGCCAGGAAACCGACCAGGGTAGCTGGCTGGTTTTTCGCAGTACCGAGATGGGGCAAGCCACCACCTCCCTGGTTCCCGCTATCGTGGAAAAGGCACTTGCCGATTTGCCGGTCCCCAAACGCATGCGTTGGGGTAGCGGCGAAACGGAGTTTGTACGCCCGGTGCATTGGGTGGTGTTGCTCTACGGTGAGACCGTGATTGAGGCGGAAATTCTGGGCGTTAGCGCGGGCCGGCAGACCCTTGGCCACCGCTTCCATCACCCCAATGCCATTTCCCTGGAGCAGCCTTCGGCCTATGCCCTGCAGCTTTATGGTAGCGCTTATGTGGTCGCCGACTTTGATACCCGCCGTTCCATGGTGCGCAAACAGGCGGAGGCAGCCGCCCAGGAACTCGGGGGCAAGGCCATCATCAACGATGCCTTACTCGACGAGGTTACCGCCCTGGTGGAGTGGCCGGTGGCCGTCAGTGGTGGTTTTGATGAGGAATACCTGGAACTGCCGGACCCGGTACTCATTGCCACTATGCAGGGCAATCAAAAATATTTTCCAGTGGTGGATGAGAGCGGCAAGCTACAGGCCCATTTCATCACCATCAGCAATATCGAGAGCAGCAATCCGGATGCGGTGCGTTCTGGCAACGAACGGGTTATCCGCCCGCGTTTGAGCGATGCCCAGTTTTTTTACCGTAACGATTTGCGTCACTCCCTGGAAGAGCGCCTGGAGGGGCTCAAGCAGGTGGTGTTCCAGAAGGATCTGGGTTCATTGTTTGACAAGGCATGTCGGGTCTCGCGCCTGGCCGCCCATATCGCCATTGCCATGGGAGAGGCACCGGAGGCCGTGGAGTTGGCGAAGCGCGCGGGACGATTATGCAAGTGCGATCTCCTGAGTGAGATGGTGGGAGAATTCCCCGAGTTACAGGGCACTATGGGGCGTTATTACGCCATTGCTGGTGGTGAGCCCGAGGCGGTTGCGCTGGCGCTCGAAGCGTCCTATGCACCACGCTTTGCCGGTGCCGCCGTTCCGGTTAGCGCCACCAGCCAGGCGGTTGCCATGGCCGACAAGCTGGACACCCTGGTGGGTATATTTGGTATCGGCCAGATTCCCAGTGGTGCCAAGGATCCCTTTGCCCTGCGCCGGGCGGCGCTGGGGGTGTTGCGCATCATGATAGAGGGTCAACTCAACCTTGACCTGCCAAAGCTGTTGGATGCGGCGGTAGCGGAATATCCGGAGGCCATTGATGGAGCGGTGGTGGAACCCGTTTTCACCTTCATGAATGAGCGCCTGCGGGCCTATTTCCTTGAGCGTGGCATCCTGCCTGATGTCTTTGAGGCGGTGCAGGCCCGTCACCCGGAACGGCCCTATGATTTCGCTCGGCGGGTACAAGCGGTGGAGGCCTTTCGCAAGTTGCCAGAGGGCGAGGCCTTGTCAGCGGCGAATAAGCGTATTGGCAATATACTTAAAAAAGCTGACGGAGAACGGGCAGAACAGGTGGATGATGCCCTGTTTGGCGAGGATGCAGAGTGGAACCTTGCGGCCAAATTGATAGGGCTCACTCCACAGGTGAAAAAGCTGCTGCAGACCGGTGATTATAGTGGCGCGCTGACGCGTCTCGCCAGCTTGCGAGAGGCGGTAGATGACTTTTTTGATCACGTCCAGGTGATGGCAGAGAATCCGGCAGTCCAGCAAAATAGGCTGGCCATGCTGAACAATATCCACGGACTTTTCTTACAGACTGCAGATATATCGCGTCTTCAGTTCTAGCAGCCTGCCAGGGAGTTTTCTCACTAAACCGATTTCTTGGCAAAGCGGGGCAACACACATGCAATTGGTGATACTGGGGCGGGATGGTGTTATTAGCCGGCGAGGCATCCGTCCGCGCACGCCTGAGCAATGGGAGGCCCTGCCGGGTGCTCTGGACGCCATTGCGCGGTTGAATCATGCGGGCTTTAGGGTGGTGGTGGCTACCAATCAGCCGCGGCTGGCACAGCCGGGATTTGATATCGAGGATCTCAACCGCATCCACGCCAAACTGTATCGACAGTTGGTGGAGAAGGGTGGCCATATCGACGCCTTTTTCTTTTGCCCTCACGATGAGAAAGCGCGCTGCGATTGCCGCAAGCCGCGTCCTGGGTTACTCCATCAGATCAGTGCCCGATTGCGGATGAGTGTCGAAGGGGTCCCCATGGTGGGTTGTTATCTGGGAGATATCCAGGCGGCACGGGCCGCAGGGGCGCAACCGGTGTATCTGCATTCCAACGGTGGACGCGATTTGAGCAAGGAGCACCTGGAAGGCGTAGAGGTATTTGATGATTTGCCAAGCTTTGCCGATGCCCTCATTGCCAGGCAGGTTCCGGTGGAGGAAGCGCTTTAGGAGCCTGTCTGATTCAGGACTGCCCTACTGCGGAAAAGCCCTATTGGCTCTATTTTCTGGTCCTTTTCGTCTAATAGAGTGACTATTATCCTCAAACGACCAAAAAAGCTGTCTCAATACAGTTTTCCCTCGCTACGGGCGCCCAAATCAGACAGGCTCCTAGCAGCATGGTAATTCTACGATCGTTGCTATTTGCCCTGGGACAGGTAGCTTCCACCATATTGGTTGCGACCCTCGGTTTACTCACCCTGCCTTTTCCCTATCATATCCGCTATCGCTGTATCACCTTATGGACCCACTTTAATCTCTGGTGGCTGGAAAAGAGCTGCGGTCTTCGCTGCGAGATAGAGGGCCTGGAGCACGTGCCGTCGCAGCCAACCATCGTCTTCTCGCGGCATGAGTCGGCTTGGGAGACACTGGCCTTGCAGAAGGTATTCAATCCCCAGGTCTGGGTGCTCAAACGCGAAATACTCTGGCTGCCCTTCTTCGGCTGGGCCATCGCCATGCTAAAACCCATTGCCATCAATCGTTCCAACGCCCGGCGTGCCCTGATTCAGCTCAAGGAGCAGGGTCGGCAGCGCCTTGAGGCCGGCTGCTGGGTGGTGATTTTCCCCGAGGGTACCCGCATGGCTCCAGGGCATCGCCGGCGCTATGGGCGTGGCGGTGCAGCGCTGGCCGAAGAGACGGGCTATCCGGTAGTGCCTGTGGCTCATAATGCGGGTGATTACTGGCCGCGCAAGAGTTTTCTGAAATTTCCCGGAACCATCCGTATGGTGGTGGGGCCGCGGATCGAGAGCAAGGGTCGGAGTGCAGCGGAGATCAATGCCCTTGCCGAGCAGTGGATTGAGGCGATGGTGGCGCGCCTACGCAAAATCCCTTCGAATAGCTAGAACGCTGTCAACCAACGAGCGCTTAGCGCGTTTCCTGCTATCGAGAGAGAGCAGAGAGTTTATGCGGGATGGCGCGGATGAAAGAGGAGAGTGGTAATAGCGGATTCCACCCTGGCCCTCGATCGGTTCCTCGCTGGCGTCGAACGGCGTGCGCTGCGAATGGCGGATATTGCCACCGGCAACCGCGAAGAGGCGCTCGACATCGTGCAGGACAGCATGCTGAAGCTGTGCACCCGCTACGGTGACCGACCGGAGGCGGAGTGGGGGGCGCTATTTCACGTCATCCTGCAAAGCCGTATCCGCGATTGGTACCGGCGTAGCCGGGTGCGTAATCGCTGGCGAGTCTGGTTCAAGGGCGGAGGGCCGGATGAGACCGGGGATGCCATCGCCAGGCAGCCGGATCCGGGGCCAGGTATCGAGCGCCAGCTGGAGCATGTCGCTATGGTGGATGACTTGGAAGTGGCCTTACTTGCATTGCCGCTACGCCAGCAACAGTGCTTTTTGCTCCGGGTGTGGGAAGGCCTGAGTGTGGCTGAGGCGGCGCGGGCAATGGCCTGTTCCGAGGGCAGTGTTAAGACCCATTACCACCGCGCCATTCAGAAGCTGAGAACCTCGCTGGAGGACTATGCGCCATGAGTCACGATGAACAACAGTTCCTCGATCGGGCACGTGCCACCCTGGATGCGAGTGTGGAGAGCCTGGAGCCGCTGAGCTTGCAGCGTTTACGCGGAATGCGGCGGCAGGCGCTGCAGGCGACAGTGGTGGCGCCTGCACTGTCGGGCGCCTGGTTTTTTCCGGCCGGCGCCATGGGCTCGGTACTGCTACTGTCGTTGATGTTTGCTCTTTGGCAGCCGGTTATTGATATGCCCTTATCGCTAGCGGACATGGAGTTGCTGGCGGCAACAGATAATCTGGATCTCTATGAGAATATTGAATTCTACCAATGGCTTCCCACGGTGGAGCCTGATTCTGATGTGCCTGCTGGTGCCTAATGTGGAGGCGGTGGAAGCAGTGGGTGGGGGTAAACCGGATATGGCCCTGCTGGAATTTCTTGGCAGTTTTGAAACTGTGGATGGGGCCTGGATGGACCCTTCATTGCTTGCGGAAACAGAGCCCCCTAAGTCCGACACTTCCCTTGGGAAATCAGATGAAGCGCGCTAGCCAAACTCTGATATGGGTGCTGCTTGCCTACCTGTTGGTACCCGTGGCGGGTGCTGCAGCGAAAGGGTTGGAGTGGCAGCAGCTAAGCACCGAAGAGCAGCGAGTACTGGAGCCGTTCCAGTCGCGTTGGTCAACATTGTCCGCGGAGCGCCGGCTCAAGCTGCAAAAGGGTTCACGGCGCTGGGCTGGCATGAGCGCAGAAGAGCGGGGTCGGGTGCACCAGCGTTTCAAGCACTGGCAGGAGCTTCCGCCAGCGGAGCGTCAGCGTTTGCGGGCACGCTACCAGCGCTTTCGAAAGCTACCGGTAGAGCAGCAAAAACAGATTCGCCGGGCTCGTCGTCATTTTAGGGAGCTGCCACCCGTGCGCCGCCAGCAGCTACAGAGAAAATGGCAGGATATGAGTCTGGGCGAGCGCCGCCGCTTTATCCAAAAGCGCCGGGGAAGGAGTCGTGTCCACGTGCCCAGCCAGTCGTCCGGCCAATCTCGGAATTTGGGTGGCAGGGTTGAGGCACCGGAACAACGGCATCGTCGTCCCCAACATCGTTAGCCCCAAGGACGGGGTGTATGTCGCCAGTCTGCCGGGAGCGGGTGGCGACGAGCTCCAAGGACGGGGTGTATGTCGCCAATTCGCCGGGCGCGGATGGTGATGAGCCCCGTGTATTACTTAGCCAAAATTGATCTTGGCTTCCAGGTTGGTACGGGAATCGGCATTGGACAGGGCCTCCTCCAAATTGATTCTCCCCTCTTTGTATAGCTGGTGGAGTGCCGCGTCGAAGGTCTGCATGCCTGGGGTGCCGCTGGCCTCCATGGCCTCCTTGATGGCATCAATTTCTCCCTTGAGGATAAGCTCCGAAATGTGCGGGGTATTGACGAGTACCTCAATGGCGGCACAGCGCTTGCCGTGCACATCCTTTACCAGACGCTGGGAGATCACCGCGCAGAGATTTAGCGCGAGGTCCATAAATAGCTGGCGGTGCAGCGTCTGGGGAAACATGTTGATGACCCGTTCCATGGTCTGATTGGCATTATTGGCGTGCAGGGTCGAGATCGCGAGGTGTCCCGTGTTGCATAGTTCCAGTGCTGCCTCCATGGTTTCCCGGCCACGAATTTCACCGATAAGAATGACATCCGGCGCCTCACGCAGGGAGGCCCGCAGGGCATTCTCGTAGCATGCCGTGTCGACCCCGATTTCACGCTGGTTGATGATGGATTTCTGATTGGGGTGATAGAACTCAATGGGGTCTTCGATGGTAAGGATATGCCCCGCCATCGTGCTGTTACGATGATCGATCATGGCTGCCAGGGTGGTCGATTTACCTGAGCCCGTTGCGCCTACCATGAGGATCAATCCACGCTTTCGGGCTATAAGATCCTTGAGGATAAGCGGCAGACCCAGCTCTTCGATACTGGGAATTTTCGAGGGGATCAGACGCAGCACCATGGCGACCTCGCCGCGCTGGCGAAACACATTGACCCGGAAACGGGCACTGCCATCGTCCAGGGCGATGGCAAAATCGCTCTCCATCTCCTGTTCGAAGGTCGTGACCTGAAGCTCGTTCATGATCCCGTAGGCCGCGGCCTTTACCAGCTCTCCGGTAAGTTGGCTTTTGCCCACCGAGGTAAGGGTGCCCTCAAGCTTAATCTTTACTGGAGCGCCCGCGGTAAAAAACAGGTCTGAGGCGTTTTTGTCCTGCATCAATTTGAGGTAGGGGGTTATATCCATCACTTATTCCTGTCCGAGTCTGGTCCAGCTTGCGGGTCAATCAGCGCAGCAAGCCGCCTGATTGCTCATCGTCACCTTCTTCCATAGAGAGGTGTTCAAGGCCATCCAGCGCACCTTTATCCCTGGCCGCCTTGCCTTCGAGCTTGATCCGTAGTCGTAGCTCATTCATGGAATCGGCGTTGCGCATGGCATCGTCAAAGCTGATCTTGTCATCCTCATAGAGATCAAAGAGGGCCTGGTCAAAGGTCTTCATCCCGAGTTCATTGGATTTCTGCATAATGGGCTTGATCTCGTGCAGGTCACCCTTGAGGATGAGATCCTTGATCAGCGGTGAGTTCAGTAGAATCTCAATAGCCGCAACACGGCCCTTGCCGTCTTTAGTTTTGAGCAGGCGCTGGGAAATGATGCAGCGCAGATTGGCCGATAGATCCATGAGCAGTTGCTGTTTGCGCTCCTCCGGGAAAAAATTAATGACCCGATCCAGCGCCTGATTGGCATTGTTGGCGTGTAAGGTGGCGAGCGCCAGATGGCCTGTTTCGGCGAACTGAATGCCATAGCCCATGGTTTCGCGGTCACGAATCTCGCCGAGCATAATCACGTCCGGGGCCTGACGCAGGGTGTTCTTGAGCGCAATGCCCCAATCCTCGGTATCCACCCCCACCTCGCGTTGCATGATGATGCAGCCCTTGTGGGAATGGACATACTCAATGGGGTCCTCAATGGTAATGATGTGGCCCTTGGAATTCTCGTTACGGTAATCAACCATGGCCGCGAGGCTGGTGGATTTACCGGAACCCGTGCCGCCAACCATGATTACCAGGCCGTTCTTGGCCATGACCACATCTTTTAGCACCTCAGGCAGCCCCAATTGGTCGATATTAGGGATGTCAGTGGTGATGGTACGCATCACCAGCCCGGCAGAACCCTGCTGAATGAAGGCGTTGCAGCGAAAGCGCCCTACCCCGGGTGGTGCCACTGCAAAATTACACTCCTTGGTGGCATCAAACTCCTTGAGCTGGCGGTCGTTCATGATCGCGTAGGTCAGCGCCTGGGCATTCTCGGCGCTCAGTGCCTGTTTGGAGACCGGGGTAATTTTTCCGTCCACCTTGATAGCCGGTGGAAAACCGGTGGTGATAAACAGATCCGAGCCATCCTTCTTAATCATCAGTTTAAGAAGGTCCAGCATGAATTTTATTGCTTGCTCTCGTTCCATGGTCCCGCTCCCGGAAATACTGCTTGCTACTGGATGGAATCCTTATTGGCGGCCTTGGAGGCGGCCTCCTTGCGTGATACCTGGTTTTCGTTGACCAGCCGTTGCAAATCCTGATCCAGGGTCTTCATGCCGTGGGCCTGTCCAGTCTGGATGGCGGAGTACATCTGTGCAATCTTGGCTTCGCGGATGAGGTTCCGGATAGCGGGGGTGCCCATCATGATCTCGTGAGCCGCTATCCGGCCACCGCCATTTTTCTTTAGCAGGGTCTGGGAGATAACCGCGCGCAGAGATTCTGACAGCATGGCGCGGATCATGTCCTTTTCCGCCGCGGGGAAGACATCGACGATACGGTCGATGGTCTTGGCTGCCGAGCTGGTATGCAGGGTGCCAAATACCAGGTGGCCGGTTTCCGCCGCGGTGAGCGCCAGACGGATGGTCTCCAAATCCCGTAATTCGCCCACCAGGATGACGTCGGGGTCCTCTCGGAGCGCGGAGCGCAGGGCCTCATTAAAGCCCAGGGTATCGCGGTGCACCTCGCGCTGGTTGATGAGGCATTTGTTGCTGGTGTGGACGAACTCAATGGGATCCTCGACGGTGAGAATATGGCCGTATTCCGTTTTGTTCTTGTGATCGACCATGGCCGCCAGAGTCGTGGACTTGCCTGAGCCCGTGGGCCCGGTGACCAGCACCACGCCGCGGGGAAAGTCCGCGATATCTTTAAAGATCGGCGGGCATTTGAGATCATCAAGGCTGAGTATTTCCGAAGGGATGGTACGGAACACCGCGCCAGAACCGCGTTGATGATTAAAGGCGTTGACCCGAAAGCGTGCAAGGCCCGGGATCTCGAAGCTGAAATCGGTTTCGAGAAATTCCTCGTAATCCTTGCGCTGCTTGTCGTTCATGATGTCGTAGACCAGATCGTGCACGGTCTTGTGATCCAGCGCCGGCAGGTTGATCCGGCGTACATCGCCATCGACCCGAATCATCGGCGGCAGGCCTGCTGAAAGGTGGAGATCCGAGCAGCCGTTTTTTACCCCGAACGCAAGCAGTTCACCAATATCCATTCCGTTAACCCCCTTCTATAATTCAATGACCAAGCCAATCCGGCCGGGTGCCAATCACTCCATTGCTGGCTACCCGGACAGTGATACGGCTTTAGTGTAGTCGCTGGATAACAACAGATGAACAGTATTGCAGATTCGTGGCAAGTGGTCAGGCGGCGTCTGGCCGAGGCAGAGCAGCATTTTGGCCGCACTCCCGGGAGTGTGCATTTGCTCGCGGTGAGCAAGACTCAGCCTGTCCAGGCATTGCGTGAAGCGGCGGAACTCGGGCAACAGGCCTTTGGTGAGAGCCGGGTGCAGGAGGCGCTGCCGAAACAAAAAGCACTGGCTGAACTCGGCCTGGAATGGCATTTCATTGGCCCGCTGCAGTCCAACAAAACCCGCGCCGTCGCCGAGCACTTTAGCTGGGTGCATAGCGTCGAGCGGGAAAAGATTGCCCGGCGCCTGAGTGCCCAACGCATCGATAGTGGCTTGGCACCCTTGAATATCTGTGTAGAGCTTAATGTTAGCGGTGAGGACACCAAGTCCGGGGTGGCCCCCGAGGGTTTGGAAAATTTGGTAGAGCAGATCATCGACCTGCCAGGATTGACGCTGCGAGGCTTGATGGGGATTCCTCGCGCGAGCACCGACCCGGGGCATCAGCGCGCGCAATTTCGATTATTGCGGGAGGCCCTGGAAAGTCTGAATGCCCAGGGGCTGCAACTCGATACGCTGTCTATGGGCATGAGCGGCGATCTGGAGGCGGCGGTGGCGGAGGGGGCTACTGTGGTGCGGGTGGGGCGGGCTATTTTTGGTGATCGTCCGCCTGTCGGCTAAAGGGCCCCTCTAAAAATACACTATCGTCACAATACGGAGTTTCTCGCAAAAAAGTTACGCTTACATATAAACCATATGCTGCGCCCAACTTTTTTAACATGCCTTGTCTTGCCTGGAAACTTGAATTTCTAGGGGCACCCTAAAGATTTCGATTCCGGGCAATGCTTTCCGCCTTGGGTGGAATGGCCGATAATGGCCTTCGTTTTGTATACACAATCCCCGGGGACTGATGAGCCAGCAACAGATTAGCTTTATAGGCGGTGGCAACATGGCGGCGGCGCTGCTGGGTGGTTTGATAGCCCATGGTTGGCCGGCGGCGGCGATTCGGGTGGTGGATCGGAATGCGGAGAAGCGTGCTGATTTGCATGCCCGCTTTGGTGTCCAGGTGCCGGCCGAGGCCGGGCCAGCGGTGGCGGCGGCTGATATATTGGTGCTCGCGGTCAAGCCCCAGGGATTGGCACAGACGGTGGCCGAACTGGCGGATGTCATTCACAATTCCCAACCACTGCTGATCTCCGTTGCTGCCGGGGTGCGTGAACCGGATATTCGTCGCTGGCTTGGCTACGATGCCGCCATCGTGCGTACCATGCCCAATACCCCGGCGATGCTCGGCAAGGGGGCCAGCGCACTTTATGCCAACCCCCATGTGAGTACCGCGCAGCGTGCCACGGCGTTGGAAATCCTCCAGGCCGTTGGTCTGGCCCTGTGGGTGGAAAATGAGGCTGAGTTAGACGCGGTGACCGCCCTTTCCGGTAGTGGCCCCGCCTACTTTTTTCTATTCATGGAATTGATGGCAAAGGCCGGAACAGAATTGGGGCTTAACTCGGAAACGGCCCTGCAACTTACCCTGCAGACTGCCCAGGGCGCGGCGGCGATGGCCCAGAGCGGTGAGGCCAGCCCGGCGGAGCTACGTCAACGGGTGACTTCTCCCGGGGGGACTACCGAGCATGCTCTGCAGTCGCTGGAGCAAGATGACTTGGCTGCCATTGTGGCACGGGCCCTGGGTGCTGCCCGCGACCGCTCGGTGGAGTTGGGCGATGTGTTGGGAGAGGCATGATGGGCGGTGGATCCTATGTGGGTAATGCCGCAACCTTTCTTATTGGCACCTTGTTTGGCATTTATATTCTGCTGGTCATGCTGCGTTTCGTACTGCAGTGGCTACGGGCGGATTTCTACAATCCGGTATCCCAGTTTATTTTTCGCGCGACCGAACCAGCCCTGCGCCCCTTGCAGCGCGTTATTCCCCGGGTCGCGGGCCTCGAACTATCTCCATTGTTATTAATGCTGGGGCTTAAGGTCGGTGAGTTGTGGCTTAGTTTCATGATCCTGGGGCACGGCCCACGCTTGTTGGGATTATTAGTGCTGGCCCTTGCACACCTGATGTCCTTGTTTTTGCATGTGTTTCTGGTGGCCATTTTCGTGCAGGTGGTGCTGAGCTGGGTAAATCCAGGGGCCTATAATCCCGTTACCCAGCTTATTCACCGGCTCACTGAACCGTTGCTTGGACGTGCCCGCCGCCTGCTGCCACCCCTATCAGGACTAGACCTTTCCCCCATCCTGGTACTGATCGGATTACAGCTCGTCAATATGCTGTTGATCGCCCCGATTATGGACCTGGGGCGCGGGCTGCTGTGAGCGCCTCCTGGTATCGCTGGGAGGGCAAGACTCTGTTGCTGGCTATACGCGTACAGCCACGGGCAAGCCGTAGTGAAGTAGTGGGCCCATTGGGGGAGCTATTGAAGATTCGGCTGGCTGCACCGCCGGTGGAGGGCGAGGCCAACCGTCAATTGCTGCGCTTGTTGGCACGTGAATTTCGCCTGCCCAAGTCGCGGGTGCGTTTGCTGCGTGGCGAGAGCGGGCGGACCAAGGCAGTGGCGGTGGATGGGCCCCGGGTCATTCCCTCTTGGTTGGAAGCCTGTCGGTAGCCCTGTTTATGCCCAAAAACATTCCTGCTGATTCCGTTGGCCTGGTGATTCCCCTGAGTCATCATTTTGATGAGCCGTTGCCACTGGATTGCGGCCGTAGTCTGTCGGGCTATGAACTGGTCTATGAGACTTATGGCGAGCTCAACGCCGCGCGCTCTAACGCGGTGCTCATTTGTCATGCCTTGAGCGGCGATCATCATGTCGCCGGTTATCACAGTACCGACGATCGCAAACCGGGCTGGTGGGAGACCTGCATCGGCCCGGGCAAGGCCATTGATACTGATCGTTTCTTTGTGGTGGCGCTGAATAATCTGGGTGGTTGTAACGGCTCTACGGGTCCTGTCAGCATTGATCCGAAAAGTGGCGAACCCTACGGCCCTGATTTCCCCATCGTTACCGTGCGCGACTGGGTGCGTAGTCAGGAACGGTTGATGCGGGCTTTGGGTATCAAATGTTGGGCGGCGGTGGCCGGCGGTAGCCTGGGTGGTATGCAGGCTATGCAGTGGGCCATCGATTTCCCGGATCAAATTCGCCATGCCATCGTCATTGCCGCGGCGCCTCGGCTGTCGGCGCAGAATATTGCCTTCAATGAGGTGGCACGCCAGGCCATCCGCACCGATCCAGAATTTCACGAGGGCCATTATTATGCCCACGGGGTAGTGCCCAGGCGCGGCCTCACCTTGGCACGCATGCTCGGACATATTACTTATCTCTCCGATGATGCCATGCATCAGAAGTTTGGCCGTGAACGCCGGGAGGAGTCCCTCAAATATGGCTTCGACGTGGATTTCCAGGTGGAAAGCTATCTGCGTTACCAAGGCGCTGCCTTCGTGGATCGCTTCGACGCCAACACCTACCTGTTGATGACCAAGGCGCTGGATTACTTTGATCCGGCCTCGGATTATGAGCACGATCTTGGCAAGGCGCTGGAGCAGGCAAAGGCGGGATTTTTCGTGCTTTCGTTCACCAGTGACTGGCGTTTTTCCCCGGAGCGTTCGCGTGAGATCGTAAAAGCCTTGGTGGCGGCTCGCCGACAGGTGAGTTATGCGGAGGTGGAAGCAGAGCACGGCCACGACGCTTTTCTTATGCCCATCCCCTATTACCTTGATGTGTTTAAAGGCTATATGGATGCGATCTCCACAGAGGCAAGTGGGGCATGAGCCAACTACGCACCGATTTGGCCCTCATCCAGGAGTGGATCACCCCGGGTAGCCGGGTGCTGGATCTTGGCTGTGGTGACGGCACTTTTCTCGCTCATCTGCGGAACCAGCGTCAGGTATCCGGCTACGGTCTCGAAATTGACGATGCCAATGTAAGTCGTTGCGTGCGTGCGGGCATCAACGTTATCCAGGCGGATCTGGATGCCGGGCTGGCGGATTTCGGTACCGATTCCTTTGATTTTGTCATCATGACCCAGACCCTGCAGTCGGTGCACCGGCCGGAGCGGCTGCTAGAGGAGATGCTACGGGTGGGCCGTGAGGGTATCGTCACCTTCCCCAATTTTGGCCACTGGAGCCTGCGTCTGCAACTGGCCTTGTGGGGGCAGATGCCCATCACCCCGGTGCTGCCAGGCAAATGGTACAACACCGCCAATATCCGTCTCTGTACCCTCAAGGACTTTGAACGTTTGCGGGAGTCGCACGGGATCGAGCTGTTAAAACGGGCGGTGGTAGATCTCAAACATCGGGAAAGCCTGGGGATGCGTTTGCTGCCAAATTTGCTGGGCGGGGTGGCTATCTACCACCTGCGTCGGGGGCAATCTGCCGGCTGAGGACAAGCGTCCTTAGAGCAGGCATTTCCTAATCTCTCCGTCATCCTGGGCGAAGATCCGGGTCCCAATCCGTAGCCTGGATGAAACAAAGTGAAATCCAGGGAGGCATGTTTACCGTAGCGCCCAACTCCACCGCTATTTCCCCGGATTCCGCTGCGCTGCATCCGAGCTACTGCTTGGGTTTTCCCGGCAGCGGATAATCGTAGTCGATAGTGAGTGGGGCGTGATCGGAGAAACGTTCGTCCCGGTAGATGGCGGAGCCAGATACCCGTGCTCCCAGCTCGGGGGTAGTAACCTGATAGTCGATACGCCAGCCCGTGTTATTGGCCCAGGCCTGACCGCGATTTGACCACCAGGTGTATTCATCAGCTTGCTGGTTCACCACCCGGAAGGCATCGACGAAACCGGCTTCATCAAAGAGTGCATCCATCCACGCTCGTTCCTCCGGCAGGAAACCGGAGTTTTTCTGGTTGCCACGCCAGTTTTTGATGTCGATCTTCTTGTGCGCGATGTTCCAGTCACCACATACGATGAGTTGGCGCCCGGCCTCACGCAATGCCTGCAGAAAGGGTAAAAATCGGTCGAGAAAGCGGTATTTTATGGCCTGACGCTCTTCCTTCGAGGAGCCTGAGGGCAGGTAGACCGAGATCACGCTCAGTTCACCAAAACGGGCCTCGATATAGCGTCCCTCGGCATCCATATCGGGCCAGCCAAGGCCGCGTATGACCTCATCCGGTTGCTGGCGGCTGTAGAGCGCGACTCCGGAATAGCCTTTCTTCTCAGCGGCATAGTAGTCACATTGATAGCCCACTGGATAAAATTGCGGGTCCGTCAGCTGCTCCTCCAGGGCACGTACCTCTTGCAGGCAGATGATATCGGCATCCTGCTTTTTGAGCCAGGGAAAAAAACCCTTGCGGGCAGCGGCGCGGATGCCATTGACGTTGATGCTGATGATGCGCATTAGCTTGTACCAAGTATCAAAAAGAGCGCGTAGCATACCTGAGAGCAGCTTCCCCTTTGCGTCATCGTGGCGCTGCGGTAGGGTAGTGTTTCAAATTATCAGCCGGATCTTTAACGTGCACGACTACCAACAACAATTCATTGCCTTCTCCCGCGCCAAAGGCGTGCTGCGCTTTGGAGAGTTTCAGCTAAAATCAGGTCGTTTGAGTCCCTATTTTTTCAATAGTGGGGCCTTCAATAGCGGTGATAGCCTGGCTCGTCTCGGGCGCTATTATGCCGCCGCCCTGCACCAGTCGGGGCTGGAATTCGACATGCTCTATGGGCCGGCGTACAAGGGCATACCGCTGGTTTGTGCCGTGGCCATCGCCTATGCACAAGAATATGACCGTGACCTTCCCTATGCCTTCAACCGCAAGGAAGCCAAGGATCATGGCGAGGGCGGGTCCCTGGTTGGGGCGCCGCTTGAGAGGAAGGTGGTGATCGTGGATGACGTCGTATCCGCCGGCACCTCGGTACGGGAGTCCATTGAACTCATTGGCGCTGCCGGGGCCAAGCCGGTGGGCGTGGCCGTTTCGCTGGATCGTCAAGAGCGTGGCAAGGGTGAAAGCTCAGCGATTATGGAACTCGAACAGGTATTTGGCCTCACCGTGGCGCCCATCATTACCCTGAAACAGATTATTGAAAGTGTTGCCGGGGAGTCACAAGACGCACTGTTGTTAAAGCGTATTAAGGACTACCAGCAGCGTTATGGTGTGGAGAAGAGTGAGATGCGATAAAGGGCACCCCTAAAGGTGGTCCAGTCTGAAAATATCAGGAGTTAGATATGGCACAGAATATAAAGGGTACGCAAACCGAGAAAAACTTGTTAATTGCATTTGCAGGAGAATCCCAGGCGCGTAATCGTTACACCTATTTTTCCAGTGCTGCGAAAAAGGAAGGCCTGGTGCAGATTGCTCATATCTTCGAAGAGACGGCCAATCAGGAGAAGGAGCACGCCAAGCGCTTTTTCAACTTTTTGGAAGGCGGAGAGCTGGAGATTACCGAAATTTTTCCAGCGGGAAAGACCGGTTCGACCCTCGAAAACCTGCGCGCCGCCGCCGCGGGCGAGGAGTACGAATGGACTGAGATGTACCCTGGCTTTGCACAGATAGCCCGCGAGGAAGGTTTTGAAAATGTGGCACGTGCCTTCGAGGCTATATCCATAGCCGAGAAACAACATGGAAAGCGCTATAAAGAGCTTGCTGATAATCTTGAGGCCGGCAAGGTTTTCAAAAGAAACGGGCGAGTGATCTGGCGCTGCCGGAACTGTGGTTATTTACATGAAGGGGAAGATGCTCCTAATGTATGCCCGGCCTGTTTACATCCCCAGGCCCATTTTGAATTGCTGGGAGAGAACTGGTAATCACAGCCCTCCTAAAGAAGCGCTGATTTATTTTGGACGCAAGATGCGAGTTCACGAATAGATAAGAGCTCCCCTAAGTCCGACAGACTCCTGGATAACGAGAGGAACAAGATATGGAACTGATCAAGATTTTGTTAGCAATTTTTTTACCACCGGTCGCCGTTTTCCTGCAGGTGGGCATAGGCAAGCATTTCTGGATAAACATTTTGCTCACCCTGCTGGGATATATTCCCGGTATCGTGCATGCCGTCTGGGTTATTGCCAAGAAAAAATAAGAGCTGTTCCCAGCCGGATTTTGGAAAGAGTATGTCAAATATGAAGTTGCGATTAGTGAGTGTCTTTTCGTGCTTCATGGTGCTTTCCGCCTGCGTACAGAATCCGAGTGTTGGAGATGCTGACAAATCCCTTGCCCCCATGGGAACGACGAGTGATGTGGCTTATGCGGTCCAGCTTTGGCGAGTGATGGAATTGGAAAGACTGGTGGGCATCAATGCCAATCCGCAGAAGCCCTTCTTTGGTGGCGCAAAGCCCCATGGAATGATTCTGGAAATTGCCTATAAAAATATCCGTGTCCAAGGGCATACCGGTTTTGTGGTGGTAAAAAAGAATTACAACGGTGAGGGTGTATCGGAGGCCGCCGTAGCCAGGAACCGGGCAAAATATCTGTCCTCAATTACGGTCATGTTTCAGCGTGAGGCTGGATATGATGAGGATAATAAAAACTGGTTTTGGGTTAAGTATCGGCCCAATGGCGATCTGTTTGAGAAGACTATAATGGGAAAGCAACAGCTACTTGCGGGACGGATTTTTAAAGGCAAAACCCGGGATGAGAATAGCGGCTGTATCTATTGCCATAGCTCAGCAGGTGGCGGAAATTACATCTTCTATCGCGAGATCCCCTTTCCCGGTACTCGCCGTTAGCGTTAGTATTCTTTGTAGACTGAAAATTTTCTGGAGTTAGTATGAATAGCCCCACATTGCGTCGTTTGCTGGTAATTTCATTGCTTGCCTTAATGGTGGTGCCCGTTGGTGTCTCAGCGCGAATCAAGTGCTGGACCAACAAGGAGGGGGTGCGGGAATGTGGCAACAGGGTGCCGCCGGAATATGCCCAAAAGGGGCATCAGGAGATCAGCAAACACGGGATTACAACCAAGCGGCAACAGCGCGCGAGAACGGCCGCGGAACTGGAGGTTGAGAAGCAGAAACAGATAGAGTTGGCGGAGGAGAAGCGCAAGGCGCGTGAGCAGGCAGCGCATGATCGGGTGTTGCTGGATACTTTTACTACCGCGAAGGAACTGGAGATGGCCCGGGATAGTAAAATTGAGGTGATTGATGCCCGCATCGCCCATACTCGAAACCGCATTGATCGCCTTGAGCAGAACCGGGGAATTATGCAGAAGGAGGCAGCGCGCCAAGAGCGGAGCGGTAAGCCGGCTTCAGAAAAGCTCCAGCATGATATCCAGCGGGTAGATCGCCAGGTTAAGGAAAATCATGGCTTCGTTGTCGAGCGCGAACAGGAAAAGAAAGATGTGGATGCCCAATTCGAGCGGGATCTCAAACGCTATCGGCAGTTGAAGCAGCGGCGACACTGATGGGTCATTATTCTCATCGAGAGCGACGTGTCTTCGTTCCCTGTATTGCCCGTTTTTACGGGTAATGACGGTACTTTTCTTGCGGGCTAGGTGGAATTAAGCGCGGTCGCCAGCAGGGATTGCTGTTCTTCCCAGGATGCCATGGGTGAATCTCGGAAGTCGCTGCGTACGAAGCGCAACATGCGGCCTTCGGCAAAGGCCAGCAGCAGGTTTGCACGGACACTGACCTCTGATGGCATCAGTCTGCTACCGTTCCTTTCCCCTTCCCGCAGGATCTGCTTGAATTGGGTTTCCAGGCGGTCAAAGAATTGCCGTACCCGTGTTCGTAGCCGTTCGTGTTCTCCCACCAGCGCATCGCCCAGCAGCACCCGGCTGATGCCAGGGTTATGGGCAGCAAAGCCCAGTACGGCCTGCAGGATCTTGAGGCATTGGCTATGGGCATCGCCCGGTTGCTCCAGGATGCGTCCCACCAGGCCAAACACAGACTCTTCGGCAAAGGCGATAAGTGCCTCAAACATCTGCGCCTTGCTACGAAAGTGTCGGTAGAGCGCGGCCTCGGAAAGCCCTAATAACTCTGCCAGGCGCGCCGTGGTAACTCGTGCACCCGGGTGTGTCTCAAGTTCCCGGGCGAGCACTTCCAGGATCTGTTGGCGGCGTTCACCGCGCTTAGCTGTCATTTTTTAGCTTCAGCCCGGCGCCTTATCAGAGTGCCCACACCCTCGCTGGTGAAGACTTCCAGCAACACGGCGTGTTGTAAACGGCCATCGATGATATGTGCGGTATTGACGCCTTGATCGACGGCAGAGAGGGCGCACTCGATCTTGGGTAGCATGCCACCGTGGATGGTGCCATTGGCAATCAGTTTACGTACTTCGCGGGTAGTGAGGCCGGTGAGGGTTTGTTCGGATTTATCCAGAACTCCGGGGGTATTGGTGAGCAGGATGAGTTTTTCCGCCTGTAGGGTTTCCGCCAATTTTCCGGCCACAAGATCCGCGTTGATATTATAGGAATGGCCGTCTTTGCCAACCCCGATGGGGGCGATGACCGGAATAAAGTCGCCATCGGTGAGCATGTCGATGACCGCGGTATTAATTGTATCTACCTCACCCACATGGCCGAGATCGATGATTTCCGAGGGTTGGGCCTCGGGGGCGCTCGCCTTCACGCGTAGCTTGCGTGCATGGATGAGGTTGCCGTCCTTGCCGGTAAGCCCCACTGCGTTGCCACCATGGCGGTTGATGAGGCTGACGATCTCCTTGTTGACCAGCCCGCCGAGTACCATTTGTACGATATCCATGGTCTCGCTGTCGGTAACCCGCATGCCATTGATGAAACGGCTTTCCTTGCCTACGCGGGTCAGTAGCTCGCTGATTTGAGGGCCACCACCGTGTACCACCACTGGGTTCATACCCACTAGCTTCATCAGCACCACGTCACGGGCAAAGCTGTGTTGGAGCTCCTGGTCCACCATGGCGTTGCCGCCGTATTTGATGACAATGGTGGTACCGACGAAACGCTGTATATAAGGCAGAGCCTCAGTGAGCACCTGGGCGACGTTGAGTGCGGCTTTGGAATCAAGCGACATGATTGTTTAGTTCCTAGAAGGGCAATTTCAAGGAGGCGTCCAGCCCCAACAGCAGGGCGCGGAATTTCTCCTGTACCTGCTCCAGGGCCTGTTGATCATCTCCCTCGAAGCGCAGTACCAGGCAGGGCGTGGTATTAGAGGCACGTACCAGACCCCAGCCGTTGGAAAAATCTGCTCGCATACCGTCGATATTGATGATCTTGGCATCGGGCATATCCACCGCCGCCAGCAGGCGTTCCATGAAGCCTTGTTGTTCGCCTTCTTTGAGATCGATATGCAGTTCCGGGGTACTGATGCCGGCGGGTAACATGGCAAATATCTCCGCTGGACTCTTCTTCAGGCCAATGAGGATCTCAAGCATGCGTGCGCCAGCATAAAGTGCGTCGTCAAAGCCATACCAGCGCTCCTTGAAGAAGATATGGCCACTCATCTCGCCAGCCAGCAGGGCACCGCTTTCCTTCATCTTGTTCTTGATGAAGGAGTGACCGGTTTTCCACATCACCGGTTTGCCGCCGAGCTTTGCTATCACCGTTTCCAGCCGATTGGAGCATTTCACGTCATAGACGATCTCGGCGCCAGGATTGCGTGAGAGTACATCGCGGGCGAATAGCATCATCTGTCGGTCTGGCCAGATAATGGTGCCCTTGCCGTCGACGATGCCCAGGCGGTCGCCGTCACCGTCGAAGGCAAGGCCAAGATCAGCGTCGTTGTCGGCAACCGCCTGAATGAGATCTTTCAGGTTGTCTGGTTGCCCGGGGTCCGGGTGATGATTGGGGAAGTTGCCGTTTATCTCACAAAAGAGCTCCACTACATCGTGGCCCAAGGCACGGAAGAGTTTTGGACCAATCTCCCCGGCTACACCGTTACCGGAATCGATCACCACTTTAAGCGATTTGCCCAGCACCACCGGGATGTCCTCGGTAATGCGGCGTATATAGTCGTCCGCCACCTCCATGTGTTGCAGGGTGCCTTCACCATCCACCAGTTTTTTGTCTAGCAGGCGCTGACGCAGGGCAGCGATATCTTCACCGAACAGGGTGTTGCCACCGAGCATGATCTTGAGGCCGTTATAGTTGGATGGATTGTGGCTACCGGTGACCATGACGCCGCTGCCGGTATTAAGAAAATGGGTGGCAAAATAGAGCGTTGGCGTCGGTACCCTGCCCACGTCGATCACATCTCGCCCGCTGGCACGCAGTCCCTCAATCAGGGCCTCACTCAACTCCGGCCCCGAGAGACGGCCATCGCGAGCCACGATGAGGGTTTGCTGGCCGCGATCATATGCCTCGCTACCAATGGCGTGGCCGATTTGGCGTACCACCTCGGGATTAAGATCCGGGCCCACCACGCCGCGAATGTCGTAGGCTCGGAAAATAGCATCAGGCAGTTTCACGATGTTTTTATCCTTGTTCTCATCATCTATTTCTACGCCGCCACCCGGGTCTAGCACCAGATCCACGCCATTATCTGGCTCCTCATCAAATTGCTGGATTTCGGTGATGGCGGTATTGGTATTCTCAAAGCGGGCAGCGGCCCCGCCTATCACCTGCTGGCCCTTCTTCTTGCGGCGTATCAGCACGAAAGCCGCTAGTACAAGGACGACGAGCATCAGAGTGAGCAGCACCGGAATTAAATCGAAGGAAGCGTCCTCACTTGCAGCCGTTGTGCTGGTGTCTGCTCCAGTCCAGTAAACCAGCGTCCACGGCGTTCCGGCGATGGGAAAGCGGAAATCAGCAGCTGTGCCTCGGACTGCGGCATTACCCTTTTTGCCGAGTACTAGCGGCTTACCTTTGGATACTCGCTGGCGCAGTTCGGTATAAGCGGTGTTCGTGCCCAGGGAGATAGCATCCAGCGCCTGCTGCAACAAGGTGGTGTTAAGGGTGTACAAGAGATGGCCGGCGAGTGCCCCGTCGGCCCCTTTCAGGCGGTAAAGCACGGCGATGTGCCGGCCCTCACTACGAAACAGATGGGCCTCTGGCAACGGTGTTGCTATTTCAGATTCGGAGCGGCGCAGCATTTCCAGCCCCGCGTAGCTCATGGGTGGCGTGCTCTCGTAATCCACGGAATGGGGGCCGGGGGCCAGCAGGCGGACCCGTAAAATGCTGGAATGACGCTTGCCCAAGCGGGTCTCCAGCGTGGAAATTTTGCCATTCTCCAGTTGCAGGCTGGCGATCAGGGTTTGGCTTTCTGCCGCGGGGGCTAATGTTTTCAGAATATCGGCGAAGCGGCCGCCCATGGTGGTGGCGATATTTTGCGCCACCGCACTGGTGTCCGCGATACGTTGTTCCTCGTTACCCTGCTGATACTGTTCGAAGACCTGGCGGCCTCCAAGGATTAGGCCAAGCAGCAGCACCAGCCCCAGTAGCGGCCATTTCAGCTTGAGCCAGAGCTTGATGACGGCCCGGCGCTGTCTGGAGGAGTCACTCCCAAATTTCATAGCTGGCGATTTCCTGTTTAGGGAAGCTTTGATTTATTCTGGACAAAGTGGATTGTGATTCAAAATGTTCAGCTTTGAGGCGCTGCTCGCACGTAATAGTCCGTCTATTGCGAAGAGCAGTAACGATAAAGATGGGCATTTTGGGCGCAAGATACGAGTTCATGAACATGAATAGATCAGAGCTTCCTTATGTATCAGGCGCGGCCGGAATGTCCGAATCCGCCGGCACCCCGGACGCTGTCTTCGAAGTCGTTCACTACCTCGAAGGCCACCTGCACCACGGGCACGAAGACCATCTGGGCGATACGGTCGCCCGGGTGGATGGTAAAGGACTCATTAGAGCGATTCCAGCAGGACACATAGACCTGACCCTGATAGTCAGAATCGATAAGCCCCACCAGATTGCCGAGTACGATGCCGTGTTTATGGCCAAGCCCCGAGCGCGGCAGCAGTACGGCCGCGAGCCCGGAGTCACCGATATGGATCGCCATGCCTGAGGGGATGAGATGGGTGCTGCCCGGAGCAACTTCCAGAGCCTCATCGATACAGGCGCGCAGGTCAACGCCAGCTGAGCCGTCCGTAGCATGCTGAGGAACGGGAAATTTGCTGCCAATGCGTGAGTCGAGGATCTTAAGCTGGATTTTTGTTTCGGTATTGTTTGTCGATGACATCAATCAATTGCTCCGCCAGAGTTGTTTTCGTTCCTGTTCCAAGATCTTTGCTGCCCTCGTGCCAATAGAGGCTCAGGTTGTTGTTATCACTATCGAAACCCGTCCCGGGAACATTCACCGCATTGGCGGCAATGAGATCCAGGGATTTCTCCAAGAGTTTCGCGTATGCGTGTTGTTCCAGTTTCTCGGTTTCTGCCGCAAAGCCAACGGTGAACGGGGGCTTGGGCAGAGCCGCGACCTCGGCCAGGATGTCCGGTGTGCGGGTCAGCTCTAAGGTGAGGGTGGCTGCGCCCTTCTTGAGTTTTTGGGTCCCGATCTCCGCAGGTGCGTAATCTGCTACCGCGGCACAGGCAATGAAGATATCAGTCTCGCCGATCTGTGCCATGACCTCGGCGTGCATTTCCCGCGCCGTGGTGATCTCGCTACGGCGAGTGCCTGTCGGTACGGGCAGCGCAGTGGGACCGCTGACCAGACTGACTTCGGCACCGCGGGCTGCTGCCGCCACGGCGAGAGCATAGCCCATTTTCCCGGAGCTGCGATTGCTGAGAAAGCGTACCGGGTCCAGCGCCTCGCGGGTGGGGCCGGCGGTAATCAGTACACGCCGACCACGCCACGGTTTGTCGAACAGTTGTCTGACGATGTCGTCGGCTTCCAGCATACGCCCGGGGCCGGTTTCGCCGCAGGCTTGGGCACCGGATGCCGGCCCCAGCAGGCGCACGCCTCGTTGGCAAAGCAGTGCCACATTGGCCTGGGTGGCGGCCGCGGACCACATGGCCTGATTCATCGCTGGACAGAGTATGAGTGGCACAGTGCTGGCGAGACAAAGGGCAGAAAGTAGATCATCGGCCAGACCGTGGCTGAGCCGGGCGATAAAATTGGCGGTTGCCGGCGCGATCACGACGTGATCCGCCCAGCGTGCGAGTTCGATGTGCCCCATGGCCGCCTCGGCATCCGGGTCCAGCAGCTCCCGATGTACCGGCTGCCCGCTCACCGCCTGCAAAGTCAGGGGGGTGATGAATTCGCAGGCCGAGGCGGTCATCACCACACGTACCTCGCAGCCCTGGTCACGCAGTCGGCGTACCAGCTCCGGCGTTTTATAGGCGGCAATGCCGCCCGTAATGCCGAGCAGGATGCACTGTTTCGTGGCGTCATTCATATGCGCTACAGTGTAACCCAAGGAAGCTCTAATCTATTCGTGGACTCGTATCTTGCGCCCAAAATGCCCATCTTTGTCGTTGCTGCTCTTCGCAATAGATTGACTATTACGTGCGAACAACGCCTCAAAGCTGAGCATTTTTAATCACAATCCACTTTGCCCAGAATAAACCAGAGGTTCCCTAAGGAGCTTGTCGGCAAATCAGGCCGTCTTTAACAGCGACACGGAGGTTGCATGGCGATCAGGGACTGGCCCGCGGCGGAACGCCCGCGGGAAAAATTACTGGCGCGGGGGGCACAAGCGTTGTCCGATGCGGAATTACTGGCAATTTTTCTGCGTACCGGGGTAAAGGGAAAAACCGCGCTGGATCTTGCCCGTGAGTTACTTGGTCATTTCGGTGGCTTGCGCCCGCTGCTGGAGGCGGAGCTGCAGCCATTTTGCGCGGGTCACGGTCTGGGCCCTGCCAAATATGTGCAGCTCAAGGCCTGTATGGAAATCGGCCGACGGTATCTGGCCGCCCGCCTACCCCACGGTGATGCGCTAACTTCTCCGACCGATACTCGTGATTACCTCGCTGCCCAACTGGGACATTACCGCCACGAAGTCTTTTCCTGCCTGTTTCTCGACAACCGTAACCGGGTGCTCAGTTTCGATGAAATGTTTTCCGGCACTATTGATGGCGCCAGCGTGCATCCGCGGGAGGTGGTGAAGCGTGCGCTCAAGCACAATGCCGCAGCGGTGATTCTGGCCCACAATCATCCTTCCGGAGTCGCTGAACCGAGCAGTGCGGATCGGAGTATCACGCGCCGTTTGGGCGATGCCCTGGCACTGGTAGATATTCGTCTGTTGGATCATTTAGTCATCGGTGATGGAGAAACCGTTTCCTTCGCCGAGCGGGGCTTGCTGTAGGTGCTAATGTGCCCAAACCACAGCGCTTTCGAGCTTTATGCTCCACCGGGCCGCAAGTAAAATTCCAGCATCTTCTGCACATGAGTAGTCAGGAATCCAGTTCATGAATCGATTTGCCAGACTGTGTCTGGCCATAGGCCTGATCAGTTATGGTTGGCCAGCACCTGCGCAGGTCCTAATGGAGCCCCGGCTGGTGGCCACCTGCAGTGTGCTGTTTGAAAACGATCTGTTCGGTCCCTCGGATCGCGACTACACCAACGGCGTTATGCTGTCCTGCCTGTCGCGGGATGTGGGGGAGTATGCCGAGGTCAACCGTTTTGCCGCATGGCTGGACGAGGTGCTGGGCGAGATCCGGTATTTTCGTCGCGCTCCTACCGATGAGTCGCGAAAACTGCTCAATGTCGGGATGTCCATTGGCCAGAAAATCTTTACCCCGACGAATCTCCGGCGTAGCGATCTGATCCGGGATGAACGCCCATACGCCGGCTGGCTCTATTTCGGCACCGCACTCCACAGTCGCAACGAAAGACAGATGGACATCGCGGAGTTGCAGTTGGGGGTCGTTGGTCCGTGGGCGCTGGGGCGGGAGGCGCAAAATGGTGCCCACAGTCTTTTTGGGGTGGCGCAGGCCAATGGCTGGGATAACCAGCTTCGGAATGAGCCGGGCGTCATGCTGGTTCTGGAACACCGGGAAAAAACACCGCGCCTGTCATTCGGTGGGCACTTTGCCATGGATGCCATCGGTCATGGCGGTATGGCGCTGGGCAATGTCCTGACCTCTGTCGGTGTGGGTGCCGAGCTGCGTGCCGGATGGCATGTCCCTCGGGATTTTGGTGTCAGCCTGATCCGTCCCGGTGGCGACGTCAGCGGCCCGGTCTCGCCCGCAGCGAGACGGCCCGCCAATCGATTAGCCTTGTATGGATTCACGGCGGTATCGGGACGCTATGTGCTGCGTGACATCTTTCTCGACGGCAATAGTTTTCGCTCCAGCCATTCGGTAGACAAGAAGCCGTTGGTGGGTGATTTTCTGCTTGGATTCGGTGTCGCGTACAAAAGATTCGAATTGACGCTCTCGCGTGTCTACCGAACACGCGAGTTTAATGGCCAAGCCGATGCTCACAGCTTCGGATCGGTCAACCTGGCGATAAATTTCTAAGGTATTTAAGTCTTGCCCCACCGCGCGGGTTGTGCTCGCCCACCCTTGGTTTTCCACCACCACCTCGTCATCGGCGATGGCGGAACCGTTTCCGGAATTTTTTCATCACATGATATTAAAGTCCCTTGGAGGAAGAATTTTCGCCGGGAAGCTGCTTTACTTGGAGTGAGGCAGAGGAAAATGAATGGACCGATGCTTCGGCGGCTGCGTGTATGGTGGCGCAGATTTCGAGTGGGGCTTTTATTGGGTCAGGGCGCGCGGTTAGGCGCTCGCAACTAGGGTAAGGAGCGTAATCTGATGTCGATGACGGGAATCTGGAGTTCGGAAATATTTGGTCTCTACGGCTGGGAGAACACAGGAATATTAATCTTTGACCATGGCAGCGCCATAGGTGGGGGTAACCATCACTATTCGGAGGGCAGCTACAAGTTGTCCAAGGGTCGCCTTAGCCTCTCGCTGACCTTTCATTACCATGGCCACCCAAGAACCCTGTTCGGGGAGGCGAGAAAGGAATTCAGCGTGCTGTTCAAGGGCGAAGTAGCTGAGGATACTGAGGTGACCGGTTCATTATTTCGGCCGGAGCGGCCGGATATGGCTATTACCTGTCGTTTCAAGCGCAGGGCGAAGTTGTCAACCTCCAGCCGGAAGAGGGCCCGTAAATGTTCGAAGCAGCGGAAGTAGGTCGCAAGGTCTCGAAGCAGGAATTCAAGGAGCAGGAGCCGGGCCTGCATACGGATCTGCTGACCATCCAGCGCGCGCTACGGGAATCGGATTTTCCGGTCATCATCATCGTGTCCGGTGTGGAGGGGGCGGGCAAGGGCGAGGTGGTCAACCGCCTGAACTACTGGCTGGATGCCCGGGGTATGCAGACCTTCGCTTATTGGGACGAAACTGACGAGGAGCGCCAGCGCCCGCGCTTCTGGCGCTTCTGGCGTTCCCTGCCGCCGCGGGGAACCATCGGCATCCTGTTCGGTTCCTGGTACACCCGGCCCATCATCGACCGCGCCCTCGGCAAAACCGATGCCCCGGAGTTCGGGCGGGAACTCAGTCGTATTAACGAGTTTGAACGCGCGCTGACCGAGGATGGGGCGCTGATCGTCAAGTTCTGGTTTCACCTGTCCAAGGAGGCGCAGCAATCCAGGCTGCGCAAGGATAGCAAACAGGACAAGAAGAACTGGAATGTCTCGCCGCTGGCGAAAAAATTTGCCAAGTCCTATAAACAGTTTTTCCGTGTTTCGGAGCAGGCCATCCGGGAGACTGACACGGGCGGGTCTCCCTGGCACATCATCGAGGCCGAGGACCGCCGCTACCGTGACTTGATGGTGGGAAAAATCCTGCTCAAGGCCCTCCAGAAGCGTCTCGGGGAGCGGCACAGTACGCAAAGTCACGATGCCGAACCGGAGCCCACTCCACCGTCCGCTGCCCGGGCCTCGCTGACGGTACTCGATCATCTGGATCTCAGCCCCGTCCTGAGTGATGAAAAATATGACAAGCAGCTGTTGCGTTATCAGCGCCAGCTCAATGCGCTGAGCTGGAAGGCACGGGAAAAGAAGCGCTGTGTAGTGGCCATGTTCGAGGGTTGGGATGCGGGCGGCAAGGGCGGGGCCATCCGGCGTATTACCGCCGCGATAGATGCGCGACTGTATCGCGTCATTTCTGTGGCGGCCCCCACCGACGAGGAAAAGGCGCAGCATTATTTATGGCGATTCTGGCGCCAGCTGCCGCGTGTCGGTTACATGACCATCTACGATCGTTCCTGGTACGGGCGGGTGCTGGTGGAGCGGGTTGAGGGTTTTGCCAGCCAGCACGAATGGATGCGCGCCTACCAGGAGATCAATGACTTTGAACAGCACCTCGCAGACCACGGCACCATCCTGCTCAAATACTGGCTCCACATCAGCAAAGACGAGCAGTTGCGGCGCTTCAAGGAACGCGAGAAAATTCCGTGGAAGGCCCACAAGATCACCGATGAAGACTGGCGCAACCGGGAAAAATGGGATGCTTACGGCGAAGCGGTCAACGAAATGGTCGCCCATACCAGTACCGAATACGCGCCCTGGAATCTGATTCCCGGCAATGACAAGCGCTATGCCCGGGTGGAGGTGCTGAAACGTCTTTGCAAGCGACTCAAGGAAGCCCTTTAGGTGGCGCGACCTTGGGTTCCCGGGCTCGGGCAAGGCTCAAGATTCGACCTAAATTATTTTCCGTCATCCGCTCACACCAGGGAGTTAGCTAGTTATGAGTAGCGAGAAATATAAAGCGGGCATGTCTGTCAGGAGAGAGGTGCTGGGAGACGCGTATGTAGACAAGGCACTTTCTGCCGCAACAGACTTTACTAAACCACTACAGGATCTGGTTACTGAAAACTGCTGGGGTGAAATATGGACACGAAGTGCTATCCCTAAAAAGGACCCGCAGCCTTGTTACTATCGCTACGTTGGCAGCACTTAAAGCCCCGATGGAATTAGAAGTGCATGTCCGCGGTGCATTGCGAAATGGGTGCACAGTAGAGGAAATACAGGAGGTGCTTTTACAGTCCACAGTATATTGTGGCGTGCCTGCCGGGATAGATGCATTCAGGGCGGTAAAGGAAGTCATTGAAGGTTGGGAAGGGTAATCAACGGCTAACAAGGCGATTCAAAGTTGAGTCCGTCTCTTGGGTTCGTAGGGTGAAGGCAAGAGTCAAGATATGAGGTTTCGTATCGTGCCTTCCCAACGGGACAAGCTAACTGATTCGTTCCTTTGCCTCCCGTCGCCGCGCATGCAATAAAAACTCCGTATAACCATTGGGCTGCTCACGGCCCTTGAAGACGAGATCGCAGGCGGCCTGAAAGGCGATGCTGTTGTCGAAGTTTGGCGCCATGTTGCGGTAATTCGGGTCTTCTGTGTTTTGGGCGTCCACCATGCCTGCCATGCGTTTCAGCGTGGCCATGACCTGCTCCTCATTGCAGATGTCGTGATACAGCCAGTTGGCGATGTGCTGGCTGGATATGCGTAGCGTCGCGCGGTCTTCCATGAGGCCAATATCGTGGATATCCGGCACCGTGGAGCAACCCACGCCCTGCTCCACCCAGCGCACCACGTAGCCAAGCATGCCCTGGGCGTTGTTATCCAGTTCTTGCTGGATGTCCTCTGCGCTGAGTGGCGTATCACCGAGCAATGGCAGACACAGCAAGTCCTCCAGACTGGCGGGCACGCGGCCGGCCAGTTCCTGCTGGCGGGCGTCTACATCGATGCGATGATAGTGCATCGCATGCAGGGTGGCGGCAGTCGGGGAGGGCACCCAGGCGGTATTGGCGCCAGCCAGCGGGTGGCCGATCTTCTCTTTCAGCATCTGCCGCATTTTCGCCGGCATCGGCCACATGCCCTTGCCGATTTGTGCCCTGCCGCGCAGCCCACAGGCGAGGCCGACGTCCACATTGGCGTCTTCGTAAGCTGCAATCCATGCCTCGTTTTTCATCGCTGCCTTGCGCACCATGGCGCCTGCTTCCATGCTGGAGTGGATCTCGTCACCGGTACGATCCAGGAAACCGGTGTTGATGAAGATCAGGCGCTCCTTCGCGGCGCGGATACAGGCCATCAGATTCAGGGTGGTACGGCGCTCTTCGTCCATGATGCCGAGCTTAAGTGCAAAGCCCGGCAGACCCAGACTATCCTCGATACGGGAAAATAAATCGTTGGTGAAGGCCACCTCTTCCGGCCCGTGCATCTTCGGCTTCACGATGTAGACGCTACCGGTGCGGGAATTACCGAGATCTCCCGTACCTTTGAGATCGTGTAGTGCGATGAGCGCGGTCATCATGCCGTCCAGTATGCCCTCGGGAATTTCCCCGCCATTACCGTTGAGCACTGCGTCGGTCATCATGTGGTGGCCAACGTTGCGTAGCAGCATCAGGCTGCGCCCCGGCAGGCTGAAGGCTGTGCCATCGGGCGCGGTGTAGCGGCGATCCGGATTCAGGCTGCGGGTGAGGGTTTTACCGCCTTTCTCAAAGGTGGTGCAAAGGTCACCTTTCATCAGTCCCAGCCAGTTGCGATACACCAGCACCTTGTCTTCGGCATCCACTGCTGAGACCGAATCTTCGCAGTCCTGGATGGTGGTGATAGCGGACTCCAGGATCATGTCCTTCACGCCCGCGGAATGGGTTTTTCCAATCCTGTGCTGGCGGTCAATCTGTAGCTCGATATGCAGGCCGTGGTTTTTATGCAAAATACCTGTGGGCGATGCGGCATCCCCGGTATATCCGGCAAACTGCCCGGTATCGGCAAGGGTGGTTTTGCTGCCATCTTCCAGGGTTGCGTAAAGCTCACCGTCTTCGACCTGATATGCGGTTACCGTCCCGTGATTGGCGGTAGCGAGTGGTATGGCTTTATCGAGAAAGGCGGTGGCGTACTCCACTACCCGGGTGCCGCGCAGCGGGTTAAAGGACGCACTTTGTGCGATGCCATCGCTTTCCGGAAGCACGTCGGTGCCATAGAGGGCATCGTAGAGGCTACCCCAGCGGGCATTGGCGGCGTTTAAGGCATAGCGTGCAATGGTTACCGGCACCACCAGTTGCGGGCCGGCGATGGTATTGATCTCGGGATCGACTCCCGTGGTGGTGATGTGGAAGTCGTTGCCTTCCGGCAGCAAATAACCGATCTCATACAGGAATGCCTTGTAGACCGCAGCATCAAAGGCCTGCCCACGGTGTGCCCGATGCCAGCTATCGAGTTGCACCTGCAGCGCATCGCGTTTTTCCAGCAGCGCCCGGTTACGCGGGCCAAGATCGACGAGAATCTTCTCCAGCGCAGCCCAGAAATCCACCGCTTCGATACCGGTGCCGGAGACTATCTCATCGGCGACCAGACGATAGAGCTCCGCTGCAACTTGCAGGTTGCCTGCTTGAATCCGCTCTGTCATCGGGGTGTCATCCGACTAGCCATATACCTGGCGAGGTAACCACAGCACCACCTCGGGGAAGATAATGCAGATGGCGAGCCCCACCGCCTGCAGAAACAGGAAAGGTAGCGATGAGCGATAGATTTGTCCCATGGTGACCTCGGGTGGTGCCACGCTTTTCAGATAAAACAGCGCGTATCCAAAGGGTGGGCTGATAAAGGACATCTGCATATTCACCATGTAGACCACGCCAAACCACAGCGCCATATCCTCCGGGGCCACGCCAGGCATCCCGAATAGGCCGTCGAAGCTCATGGTCTTCATCAGCGGAATGAAGATGGGTACCGCTAGCAACAGAATGCCGACCCAATCGAGGAACATGCCGAGCACCACCAGGATGACCATCATCAGCACCAGAATGCCGTAGGGGCCGAGACCCGTACCAAGGATGCTGGTATTGATGAATTCCTGGCCGCCGTTGACCACGTAGAAACCCACGAACAGGGTGGCGCCGAAGATAATCCATAGCACCATGCCGGTTACCCGCAGGGTAGTCATGGCGGCAGAGCGTACGTTTTCCAGTGATAAGCGGCGGTGCATGGCGGCTACTATCAGTGCACCGAAGGTGCCGACACCGGCGGCCTCCACCGGGGTGGCGATGCCGGCAAAGATAATGCCCAGTACCAGGGTGACCAGTGCCAGCGGCGCGAACATATTGCTCAGCAGACGAATCTTCTCGCGGGTATCGACCCGTTCTTCCAGCGGTAGCGGTGGCCCGGCCGAGGGCACGATGTAGCAGACTCCGGTGACATAGAGAATGTACATGCCGGAGAGAATGAGGCCGGGAATCACTGCGCCGATAAATAGCTCACCCACGGACTGCTGGGCGATGACCGCGAACAGGATGGCGAGGATCGATGGCGGGATGAGGATCCCCAGGGTGCCGCCGGCCAGGATAGACCCGCAGGCAATGGTGGGATGGTATTTGCGGCGAATCATGGCCGGTAGGGCGATCATGCCCATGGTGACCTCGGTGGCACCGATGACGCCGCACATGGCCGCCAGCAAGGTCGAGGCGATAATGGTGGAGGTGGCGAGGCCGCCGCGCAGGCTGCCGAGGAGCTTGTACACCATGTCGTACAGCTCTTCGATGATGCCCGCTCGCTCCAGCATGGAGGCCATGAATATAAATAATGGTATGGCAGATAACTGGTAGTTGGTCATCAGCGGGAAGATTCGCGATGGCAGGATGTTGAGCATCTGCGCATCGCCGAACACGAACAGAAAGACGCAGGCCAGTCCCCCGGTGACGAAGGCCAGTGGCAGGCCCGCCATCAGCAGCACCAGCAGTGAACCGAACATCAGTACGGTTAGCCATAGAATGTCGATTTCAAGTCCCACGATCTAACCTCCCGTCGAGCCGGGCCGCTGAGGGTTCGAGCAATACGGCGAGGTCTTTGAGTACCTGGGCGATGCCCTGCAACAGCAGCAGCAGCGCACCCAGCGGGAGTGAAAATTTGATTGGCCAATAGGAAATGGCCCATTCGCTGAAGGAGACCTCGCGGACCTCAAAGGAGTCGTAAAAGAAGGTCCAGCCCACGAACATCAGGGTGATGGTGAAGATGAAAAAGAATACCGAGGTGAGCAGATCCACGATGGCTTTGCAGCGTTGCGGCATGTGTACATACAGCACATCGACGCGCACATGGTTGCCTTCGCGCAGTACAAATCCGCCGGCGAGCAGATATTGCATACCGAACATCAGGAACATGCCCTCATGGGCCCAGTTGGTGGGCGAGTTAAATACGTAGCGGGCGACCACCTCGTAGTAATAGACCCCCACCGCAATGATCGACCAGTAGGCGACAAATTCTCCGACCACGCCGTTGAGGCGGGATACGGCACGGCCAAAGGCAGTGGGGTCCGGGGCGGGTTCCGCGTCGGTTTCAAGGGGGCAATGAAAGCAGGCGTCATCGTCAGGGGGCACCTCCAGCGCATTTCGCGTACGTACCAGTTTGGGCAGCCGTAGAGCGTCGATGAGCATTAGCAGCACCAATAAACCACCAATTAAGCGGGCAATGGTAATGCTGCGCTGATGGGCTTCTTGGGCGCTAAGCCGCTCGGCCTTCAGGGGGTTGAGGCGTTGGCGGGCTTTTTCCAGTTTGGCGGTGGCACCGCGGCGGCCCTTTTTGACTAATTTTTGCGCGCGAGTGATACGAGACTCCACCATGTTGACGGCGTTGTTGGCACCGGAAACCGCGTCCCGGGTGCTGCGTACCTGGGTATTGACCGAGAGGATGCCAACGAACAGCGCCACGAACAGCAGCGCCCCGATACTCTTGAGATAGAGTCGGTGAATGCCGAGGAAGCCACCGATGATGAGGAAGATATAAGCAAGTGATAGTGATAGCGGCGGTTTTGACAGCTTGTCTCCGGGTGCGGGGACGCTGGTGTTGTGAAAAATCAGCAGCGCCATGAGTGGAAATAGTACGAGTCCGCCCCAGTACATCCAATGGGGGAGCACGAAGGTGAGTTCTGGCATGGTGTGAGTTCCGCCGGGTCAGCCGATGCACATGGGAACGCCGCGGATAGTTCCGGGTCGTCATGAGGGGGCATCGCCGTACGCAGCGAACGATGCCCCCGGATGGTTTTTAGCCCTGTGAGAGGCGCCTACATCTTCAGGCTATGGCCCTTGATAGTGCTGGCATCCACGTAGCCCAGTGATCCGGAGCGCATGTAGTCGAGCTGGATCTTAAAGGCGCGGGCGGCATATTTATCCTTGTTTGCCCATTTGAACCACAGCGGTACGGCCAGTTCCGTAAAGGCCTCCACGTCGTCCTGGGACAGCCGGGTGACCTCGGTGCCGGCCTCGTCAAACTTCTTCCAGGCCTTCTGATCGGCGGCCTGGATGCCCGCATGGTGCATATCAGAATAGACGTGCACCTCAGACTCGACGAAGCGTTTCATCGCCGGTGATAGTTTGTTCCAGGATCTTTGGCCCACGGTGAGATCCATGAGATCCACTGGCTGATAGATCGACATGAAGCCCGCCGGACCCATGGAGATGTACTTGGTGACCTGATGGAAGCCCAGTGCATGGTTGATGGCCGGTCCCACATAGTCCGCCACGTCGATGGTGCCCTTCTCCAGTGCAGCAAAAATCTCGGAGCCAGGTAACAGTGTGGTTTTGGCTCCCGCCGCCTGGAACAACTCGGCGACCATGCCGCCAGGCAGGCGCATCTTGCGGCCACGGAAATCGTCGATGGAGCGAATCGGCACCTTGGAGTGAATGATATTGGGGCCGTGATGGATAGGACCGACGTAATGAAGGCCCATCTTGCCAAAGGCCTCTCGGGCCAGTTCCAGACCGCCGAGGGCATAGTAGAACACATCCCATTCGTGGGGGTTCCTGAGGCCGAGGGGATAGGAGCTGAGGAATACCGCCACCGGCATGCGGCCGGCCCAATAAAGGGTGAAGGGGTTCATGGCATCAAGCACGCCATTTTTGACCGCATCGAAGAGCTGGAACTCACCGACCACATCTTTGGCACCAAAGGGTTTGAAAGCCAGCTCGCCACCGGTTTTTTCCACAATGCCATTGCACCAGTCTTTGAAGATGTCGAGGCCGATACCACCTGGCCACGAAGTCTGAATTTTCCAGGTGGTGGTACGGGCAGCCTCTGCATTGCCGATGAACGGTGCTCCGGCAATAGCGACTGCACCGGCCGCTGCGGCCCCTGTCAGGAAAGTACGGCGACCGGTTTTTGCCGGCGGACTTTTATCAGACAGGTTCCCTGTTTTCTGTTTGCTGGTCATGGCGTCTCCTCCAAATTCTATGTCATATCATCTAAGGGGCATTCTTAATCCTTTCTGTTTTTGCACGAACGGGCCCCACAATATTGGAACCCGTGTCTAAACGTAGCATCGCATGCTACATTTCACAATGTGAATATAAATTTCATTATACGAAAGCTATGAGAGCTAAAAGTTCATCCATTCAGGTGATTGACCGGGTGGCCCGGCTGCTGGAGGCGATCGCCGGGCATGAGGAGGCGGTCAGCCTGAAGGTACTGGCTGCCGATTCCGGGCTACACGTTTCCACGGCCTTTCGTATCCTCGGCTCGCTGGCAGAGCACGGTTTTGTGGAAAAGTCGGAGGCGGGCGGCTATCGGCTGGGCAATAAGCTGGTGGATCTTGGTAGCCAGGCACATGCCCGCGCGGATATTCGCCAGCAGGCGCGGGAGATCATGGAAAACCTGTGCCACCGCGTGGGAGAAACGGTTAATCTCACGCTCCGGCAAGGGGATGAGGTGATCTATGTGGAGCGCGTGGTCGCCAAGCGGATGATGCGGGTAGAGCAGGTGATAGGTAGCCGGGCGCCGCTGCATCTCACCGCCGTAGGCAAGGCCATGCTTGGGGAAATGAGTAGCCGGGAGGTCCGCGAATACGTCAAACGAACGGGGATGCCCCACTACACCGTGCACAGCATACGTTCCCTTTCCGGGTTACAAAAAAGTATTCGCGCGGCGCGGGAGCAGGGTTATGCCCTGGATAATGAGGAGGCGGAGATGGGCGTTGGCTGCATCGGGGTGATCATTCGGGACGGACATGGATCGATAGTCGCAGGGCTTTCCGTTTCCTGCCCCATAGAGCGGCGGCAAGATGGGTGGATTGAGTTGGTGAAGCGGGCCGGTGAGCAGATTTCAAGGCGGCTCGGATATCGCCCTGAGACGCTGCCTGTGGCAAAAAAATAGCCGTGCCGGCATTACTGGGTTGTATCGCAGACGATTTCACCGGCGCCACTGATCTGGCGGGTACACTGGTGCGGGCTGGCATGCGTACGGTACAGATGATTGATGTTCCCGAGGCCGATACTGTACCGGCAGATGCGGATGCCATTGTCATTGCACTGAAGTCTCGGACGGTGCCCGCTGCCGATGCGGTGGCGCAGTCGCTGGCGAGCCTGAAATGGCTACAGGTCGCCGGTTGCCGTCAGTTTGTATTCAAAATTTGTTCTACCTTCGATTCCACCGACGAGGGCAATATCGGTCCGGTTGCCGAGGCCTTGCTGGCGGCCCTGGATACCGACTTTGCCATGGTCTGCCCGGCCTTTCCGCGTAATGCACGCCGGGTATACAAGGGCTATCTGTTTGTGGGTGATGTGTTGCTCAGCGAGAGCGGCATGGAGCAACATCCACTGACTCCCATGACCGATCCCAATCTGGTGCGGGTGCTGGATCGCCAGACTCGAGGCGCTGTGGGCCTGCTTCCCTACGATACGATTCAAAATGGAACGGCGGCGGTGACTGCGGCTTGTGAGCGCCTGCACACCGAGGGTGTATCCCTTGCCATTGCAGATACGCTCGCTGAAGGCGATTTTGAGGTGCTGGCTGCTGCGGTGGCGGAGCATGTCCTGGTGGTGGGTGCCTCTGGCATAGGAACGGGTCTCGCCGGAAATTTTCGCCGCCGGGGTTTGCTGGGCCATGAAGCCGTCGCGAGTCAGTTGGCAGTGCCCGCTGGCCGGGCGGCGGTGCTGGCTGGCAGTTGTTCACAGGCTACCCGGGAACAGGTGGCTCGGGCCGTGGCACATTATCCTGCCATCGAGCTTGACCCGTTGCAGCTTGCCAAGGGTGAAGATGCGGTAGCGGATGTGCTGATACAAGCACGGGAGTATCTTGAGACGGGGCCGGTGCTCATCTATTCCAGCAGTGAGCCAGAGGCCCTGCAGGCGGTGCAGAATACACTCGGCGCGGCGCGGGCGGCGACCGTGGTGGAAGCTGCTATGGCCAGCCTGGCGCGGGGACTGGTGGCGGCGGGCGTGACCCGGTTGGTGGTGGCCGGGGGCGAGACCTCCGGCGCGGTGGTGAAGGCGCTGGATATACGCGGACTGCGTATCGGTACCGAGATCGACCCTGGCGTGCCGTGGACCCTGAGCCTGGGAGAGCCGGCCATGGGTCTGGTGCTCAAGTCGGGTAATTTTGGCAGCAGGGATTTCTTTCTGAAGGCTTTGGCCACGGATGGCCTTATGTCGCGAAGCACAAGGATGTGCGAGAGCGACCTTACAAATAGTAAGTAAGCATTTTGAACCGATTTTTAATCGTTGTATTGTGCTATATGGGGATTTTTCAACAGCCTGCCAGAGGAAGTACAGTGACTGAGAGCGAAGCGCGGGAAAAGATGGTGGCATTCGCACGCTCATTATTCGAGCGTGGGCTAAGTGGGGGTAGCTCGGGCAATATGAGTGTGCGCCTTGGGGATGGCTGGTTGTTAACACCCACCAACTCAAGTATGGGTACCCTGCAAGCGGAGACGCTTTCGCGGGTGGATGGCAACTGGCGCCATGTGGATGGTGACCCGCCTACCAAGGAGGTCTTTTTGCATCGGGCCATGTATGAGGCCCGCGCCTCGGCTGGAGCGGTGGTGCACCTGCATTCTACCCACGCGGTAGCGGTCTCCTGCCTCGCCGATATCAACCGCGCAGATGTCTTGCCCGCGCTCACGCCTTACTTCGTTATGCGTATTGGTCGTTTGCCGCTGGTTCCTTATCACCGGCCTGGCGATGAGACACTGGCCGAGCCGGTGCGGGAGCTGGCGCGCGAGCATACGGCGGTATTGCTCGCTAACCATGGTCCGGTGGTGGCGGCAAAATCGCTGGAGGCAGCAGTGAGTGCCTCGGAAGAACTGGAAGAGAGTGCACGGCTTTTTCTGCTGCTCCAAAACGGCGAAACCCGGAGCCTGGATTTCGCACAGGTTAAGGAGTTGCGCGAGCGCTTCCCAATCCCCTGATATGCCATCGCGTTTGCGGCCGTTGAGGGGGAATTTCCCCCTGATAGCGTCCCTTGTCTTGCATCAGCTCACCGGGATTGGTATAAAGCGCGGCTCAATTTGAAAATTCGTTTCAGGGGCATTTCCCCGAGAAGGCTATTCCATGTCCAGAGTCTGTCAGGTAACCGGCAAGCGCCCCATAGCGGGGAACAATGTTTCCCACGCCAAAAACAGGAACCGTCGGCGTTTCCTGCCAAATCTTCACCACCATCGCTTCTGGATGGAGAGTGAGAACCGTTGGGTAAAGCTCCGTGTCTCCAGTAACGGTATGCGGATTATCGACAAAAAGGGCATTGATGTGGTGCTCACAGATCTGCGTGAGCGTGGGGAGAAATTCTGATGCGCGATAAAATCAAGCTCGTTTCCTCGGCTGGTACCGGTCATTACTACACCACCACCAAGAACAAGCGCACCATGCCGGAAAAGATCGAAATGAAGAAATACGATCCAGTGGTTCGCAAGCATGTGACTTACAAGGAAGCGAAGATTAAGTAAGCATCGCTTCCTTGCTTGAAGAAAACCGCCCGACCGGCGGTTTTTTTTCGCCTGATGAAGGCTTGGAAAGCAGGGTGTTGCCGTGAATAATAGCGCTCCTATGTATAGCGAAACTTTGGTCAGCGTCACCCGTCTTAGCCGTTATTACGGCAAGTTGGCGGCGGTGAATGATCTCAGTTTCGAACTGCGGCGTGGTGAGGTGCTGGGTTTTCTGGGCCCCAACGGGGCGGGCAAGACCACGACCATGCAAATGCTCTGTGGCACGCTGGCTCCCAGCACCGGGAGTATCCGCATTGCCAGCGTGGATCTGCTGGAACGGCCTCGTGAGGCGAAGCGACAGCTAGGCTATCTCCCGGAGCAACCACCGCTCTATCGCGAACTAACGGTGGATGAATATCTCCATTACTGTGGCCGTTTACGCGGCCTGTCGCGGGCGGCAACCGCCACTGCAGTGTCGCGGGCAAAGGGGCGTTGTGGCCTTGAGGGCTGTGGCTCACGCCTTATCGGTAATCTTTCCAAGGGCTATCAACAGCGCGTTGGTATCGCCCAGGCCATCTTGCACCGCCCTGCGGTGGTGGTGCTCGACGAACCCACGGTGGGTTTGGACCCTATTCAGATCCGTGAGATCCGGAGCCTGATTCGTGAACTGGGCGAGGACCATGGGGTGATCCTCTCTACCCATATTCTGCCGGAGGTACAGGCGGTTTGTGATCGTGTGCAGATCATTCACCAGGGGCGTCTGGTGCTTAATGAAAACCGGCAACAACTGGCACAACGCATGGGGCAGTGCGTGTTGCGTCTGGGTTTGCGGCGGCCACCGCCACTGGAGGTGCTGGAGGCAATAGCGGGGGTGCGGCAGGTGGAGGCTCTGCCCGAAGGACGCTGGCGTTTAACTTTTGGTGAGGGCGCGGGAAGGACTGAAGAGCTCGCGGTTCGAGCCGCAGAGGACGACTGGGGCCTGTTTGAGTTGGTCTCCGAACAGCGCTCGCTGGAGGAGATCTTTGTGGGGCTCACCTGCGGTGAGTCCTTTGCCGAAAGTGAGCCGTCGGCGGAGGCCTCCTGAGCATGTTTAGCATCGCCACACGGGAATTGCGCAGTCTGTTTCTGTCTCCACTGGCCTGGGTCATTCTGGCTGTTATACAGGCGATCCTGGCCTACGTGTTTCTTATCCAGGTGGAGGTGTTTTTGCAGTGGCAGCCGCGGCTGGTGGGATTTCCCGGCGCCCCGGGCCTCACTGCTATCGTCGCGGCACCGGTATTCCACACCGCAGCCATCGTCTTCATGCTGGTCACGCCTTTTCTCACCATGCGTTTGCTGAGTGAGGAGCGCCGTAGCGGCACCTTGGCTTTGCTGCTGTCGGCACCGGTTTCGGTTAGTAGTATTGTGCTGGGAAAATTTCTTGGAGTAATGGCCTTCCTTGGCTGTGCGCTTGGCCTGGTGGCGCTGTTGCCGCTATGTCTGCTGTTTGGGGGCAGTCTGGATTTCGAGCTGCTCGCCGCTGGCTTCCTTGGATTGGTGTTGTTGGTTTCTGCCTTCAGCGCGGCCGGTTTATTCATGTCCAGCCTCACCGCGCAGCCGACCATCGCAGCAGTTAGTACCTTTGGCTTGCTGCTATTACTTTGGCTGCTGGACTGGGGCAGTGGTACGGGGAGTCAGGGAGCCGGGGTTTTATTTTCCTACCTTTCCCTGTTGACTCATTTCGAGTCGCTGCTGCAGGGGATCTTCGATACTCGCGATGTGCTCTACTACCTCATCTTTACGGCGCTTTTCCTGTTGCTTGGAATCTGGCGACTGGATAGCGAGCGTCTGGCGCCGTGACGATGGAACTCAATTCCCGCTTACGCTTGCAGTTACGCATCCAGAACGGGTTGCGGGTGGTGCTGCTGTTGATCATCTGCGCGTTGCTCGCCTGGCTCAGTAACCGTTACTCGCATCCCTTCGACTGGACCGCAAACGCACGCCACACCCTTTCGGAAACCAGCCGCCAACTGCTCGAACAGCTTCCGGGTCCGGTGCAAATCACCGCCTACGCTCGTGAGGACGAAATGTTACGGCGACGCATTGCCGATCTGGTGGGCCGTTATCAACGCCACAAAGCTGATCTGCAACTGGAATTCGTCAACCCGGATACGGTGCCCGATCAGATGCGCAAGCTGGGCATTACTCTGTCCGGGGAATTGCGGATCGAGTATCAGGGTCGCAGTGAACAATTACAGGAACACACGGAGCAGGCGCTGAGCAATGCCCTGCAACGAGTGGCGCGAGCCGGGGAGCGCTGGGCCGCTTATTTAGTGGGTCATGGCGAGCGCGAACTGGAGGGCGAGGCGAATCACGATCTGGGGGCCTGGGGCCGTTATCTTGGCCAGCGTGGTTACCGGCTGCGGGCCTTGTCTCTGGCGGAAGCTGGGGGCGTGCCGCGTAATACCTCGGTACTTATAATCGCTTCTCCTACGGTTAGGCTGCTGCCGGGTGAGGTGAAGCTGGTGGTGACCTATTTGCAAGCGGGTGGCAATCTGCTGTGGCTGCATGAGCCGGGCAAGATGCAGGGCTTGCAACCCGTCGCTGATTTGCTGGGGCTGAGCTTTGAGCCTGGGGTTGTGGTGGATGCCAATACCCGGGTTTATGGTATTCGCGAGGTAGATTTCGCCCTGGTCAGTGCCTATCCAACCCATGCCTTGACCCGAAATTTCAATCTGCTGACGCTGTTCCCAAAGGCCGTGGCCTTGCGCATCAACCCCACCGAAAACTGGACGGATACCGGGGTGCTGGTGACGGGTGATCGGAGTTGGGCCGAAACGGGTGAGATCGCCGGTGAGGTGCGCTTTGATGAAGGCCAGGATGTGCGAGGCCCGCTCACCATTGGGGCGGTACTTGAACGTGCTCTGCCCGCAAGTGAAGGGTCCGAGGCCCGCCAGCAACGGGTGATGGTGGTGGGAGACGGTGACTTTCTCTCCAATACTTATCTTGGCAATGGCGGTAATCTTGACCTCGGTATGGCGATCATCCATTGGCTTAGTAGTGATGACGGCCTCATCAGCATTCCGGCACGCATCGCTACGGATCTTCGCCTGGATTTGTCGCCGCGCATGGCCGCCGTTATCGGCCTTGGCACACTCTTCGGTATGCCCCTGTTGTTGCTTGCCAGTGGCTTTGTCATCTGGTTCCGTCGCCGCAGGCGTTGATGCGCGGCCGTCTGCTACAAAACCTTCTTCTGCTCGGCCTCGCTATCGGGCTGGGGCTGGTGGTGTTCTTTGAGCCGGGAAAAGAGCCGGGGCCATTGCCGATACTGTTGACCGAACTCAAGGCCGATAGCCTGACGCGGATACGCATTGAGCGTCCCCAGCGGCCATCTATTGAGCTGGCAAAAAAGGACGGGCACTGGCGACTACTCCTTCCCATCAGCACACCAGCCAATACCCGGCGCATCGAATCCCTGCTAAAGATTGTGACGGCACATAGTCATAGTCGCTTCCCGGTGGAGGCCAGTAAGCTGGCGCGTTTTTCTCTGGTACCGCCAAAAGCTACGCTGATACTCAATGATGTCTCCTTGCTGTTTGGCGACACCGAGGCCCTGGATGATCGGCGCTATGTGCGGGTGGGTAATCGCATCCATCTGACCACCGATGCCTACTACCACCACCTCATCGCCACTTGGCCGTCTTTTGTGTCGCTCCGGCTGCTGCCGCCAGGGGCAGAGTTGGCGGGATTGGTATTACCGGGGTTTGAGCTCCGTCGTGAGGGCAGTGGCTGGCAGTTGACGCCGGAGCAAGAGAGCGCATCTGCTGATGCCATCGAGGCGTTGGTGCAGGCTTGGAAAAATGCCCAGGCCCTGCGGGTGACCGCCTTGACTGTGGGAAAAAAGGTGGATGGATTGATCCGGCTGAAGTTCTCCAGCGGGCAGCCAGAGGTGGAATTTGTGCTGCTGCAAGGTGCCGATGGACTTATCCTTCGGCGACCCGATCTGGGTATTCAGTATCATCTTCCAATAGCTGCTGCCGGGCGGTTGCTGGCGTTGCCAGCGCGTAGGTCGGATTAGCGGCAGCATTTTGTGCCGGGATGCACTTAAGCCGCAACAGCATTATGTACAGGGATGTACGGTAGTAGGGCAATGCAGTAGCAATTGCCGAGGATACCGAAGAGCGGTAATCCGACGAGAATTCAGGCAATCCCGTATTCCTAAACACCTTCCCGTCATCCTCGCGAATGCGGGGATCCAGATGGTGGCTGGTAAAGCGGTACATCTTTCCGGGCACGCAACCGTGCAAGACAAAGAACTCTCTTGCCGTGCCTTCGTTCCCTGGATTATTCGCTTCGCTCACCCTGCGGGCTGCCGTTTGGGCGTTCAACGCGCTACGCGCTTTTGTCCGGGTCCGCGCTTCGCTAGCCCGGGATGACGGGAGGATTGTTGAATAATGCTTTACTAGCGGCGTTTGAAGGTTAGGTCCCAGACCCCATCACCCGGGCTGCGTCCGCGGCCTTCGAATTTGGAGGGCAGGCGTTCGCCGCCGTCGGGGGCGAAGCCGCCTGTAGCGGTGCAATTGATCAATCCTGCTTCACCTTCGAGTACTTCGAGCATGTGCAGGGCATAGGGCTCGTAGTCGGTGGCCAGGTGCAAGGTGCCGCCAACACGGAGTTTGGCCACTGCCCGGGCGGTAAATTCCGGCTGGATGATACGCCGCTTGTGGTGGCGCTTTTTTGGCCACGGATCGGGAAAAAACACCATGATGCCGTCGAGGCTGCCATCTTTGATGCGGTGGCCGAGTACGCCACGGGCATCGTTACGGATGACGCGTACATTGCCAAGCCGCTCTCGTTGCAGGCGATTCAGCAGGCTGCCCACACCGGGGATATAGACCTCGATGCCGAGATAGTCTCTTTCCGGGTGGGCGCTGGCGAGATGGGCCAGATTGGTACCCATGCCAAAGCCGATTTCTATATAGCGGGGTGCGTGTCGGCCAAATACCCAGTCGAGATCCAGGGGGCCGTCACCGTTGATGCCATAACGTCGCCACAGCGTGTCCAGAGCGCTTTTTTGGCCACTGGTGAGGTGGCCGCTGGTGCGGCCATAGGTTTTGATTGAGGTGTCCGCATGGATATTCATTGCGTCGTACGTGAGTGCTGTAGTCGGGTTACGCTGCGCTAACCCGACCTACTGTAAAGCCTGTGTTCCGAAGCTAGGAGGTCATGCCAGCCGTTATGTAGGTCGGGTTAGCGAGAGCGTAACCCGACAACAGGCTACCGGGAGTGCGCTGGTATGGATTAAATAAACAGGCCGTCGAGGGGAGATGAAGCGCTGGCGAAGCGCTTGCGTGGCATGCGCCCGGCTAGGAAGGCCTCGCGTCCGGCCCCGATAGCCTTCTTCATCGCCGAGGCCATCAGCACTGGCTTTTTCGCCCCGGCGATGGCGGTATTCATCAACACCCCGTCGCAGCCAAGCTCCATGGCCACTGCGGCATCGGATGCGGTACCCACGCCGGCATCCACGATAATTGGCACGGTGGCATTTTCAACGATGGTGAGGATGTTATAGGGATTGCGGATCCCCAGCCCCGAGCCGATAGGGGCGGCCAGCGGCATTACCGCAACACAGCCGATGTTTTCCAGCCGTTTGGCGATGAGCGGGTCGTCGTTGGTGTAGACCATGACCTTGAAACCATCCTGTACCAAAGTCTCCGCCGCCTCCAGGGTGGCAGTGATATCCGGGAACAGGGTTTGTTCGTCGCCGAGAACCTCCAGCTTCACCAGATCGTGGCCATCGAGCAATTCACGGGCCAGACGGCAGGTGCGTACCGCGGTTTTGGCATCAAAGCATCCGGCGGTGTTGGGCAGGATGGTATAGCGATCCGGAGGGATGACCTCCAGCAGATTGGGCTCATCCGGATTTTGGCCGATGTTGGTACGGCGCAGTGCAACGGTGACAATTTTGGCTCCGCTGGCCTCGATGGCGAGTCGGGTCTCCTCCATGTCCTTGTATTTACCCGTACCTACCAGCAGGCGGGTGTCATAATCGACGCCGGCGATATTCAGGCTGTCTGTGGTGCTATTTGCTGAGGTTTGGCTCATGGGCTGAGGTATGGTCCGGATTGAAAAGAGAAACGAAAGGCCCCGGGGCGATGCCACGGGGCATGAAAACTGAATGTGGGTAGTTTAACCGCCGCCGACGGCGTGAATGATTTCTACCTGGTCGCCATGCTGCAGGCAGTGTTGTTCATACAGGCTGCGGGGAATAATTTCTTCATTGACCTCAACCGCCAGGCGCTTGTCGGCTACGCCGAGCTCGTTAATCAACTGCCATACCGACGCTTCTGATGGTAGCTGTCGGGACTCACCATTCAACTGAATATTCATGTGCTTAGACTAAGGCTGCCTTCGTCCAAAATCAACCAATGCCTGGATTCAGGGCGGGGCTACTTCAATGCGCAACCGTGCAACCCGAGCGCATTGGACGCGAGTCCTTCAGCGCTTTAAAATTCAGCTCCCTGCGGGTGTCGTATAATGGTATTACCTTAGCTTCCCATGCTAAAGACGACGGTTCGATTCCGTTCACCCGCTCCATATAGAACACGATATTCCGGCCATGACGCTGTGTGCCGGGGTTCGTTGCTAACGAGGTTCGTGCATGGCGATTCGGTTGGGAATCATGGGTTTTGGACGGGTTGGGAAAAATATTTTCCGCCAGGCTTGTCAGTGCGACGATATTGAAGTTGTCGCCATCAGTGACCGCGGCTCGTGTGAGTCCATGGCCTACCTGCTGGAATACGACACCATCTACGGGAATTTTCCCGGCGAGGTTGAACTCAAGGGCAAGTATCTTGAAGCGGGTGGCCAGCGAGCGCGCCTACTGCGCGGAACGGTGCCCGAGGATATGCCCTGGGAGGCCTACGGCGCCGATATCATCGTTGATTCCACCGGTGCCTTCCGTTTGCGCCAGGAACTGGAAGGTCATCTGCATGCCGGTGCCCAGCGGGTCATTCTTACTCGGCCGGCACTGGACGATATCGATCGAACCATCATTCACGGGCTCAATGACGATACGCTCACGGCGCAAGACCGACTGGTTTCCTGTGGCAGCAGTACCACCCATGTACTCGGCCTGTTAATCAAGGTGCTTGATGAGGCAGTGGGTGTCGAGCAGGCCATCATGACCACGGTACATGCCTATTCCAGTGACCAGCGACTCTCGGATTCAGTCACTCCCAACCTGCGCCAGAGCCGCAGCGCGGCGGAAAACCTGATTCCCAACTGGACTTGGTCTCCGGGCATGATCGAAAGCATCATGCCGCATCTCAAAGGCAAGATTAGCGGCATGGCCATCAACGTACCGGTCCCCAATGGCTCCAATGTCGACCTCAATACCCAGCTGAAGAGGGAGGTGAGCCGCGAGGAGGTCAATGAGTTTGTGCGCGTGGCGGCCGAGGGTGTGCTGAAGCCCTATCTGGAGTATGTCAGCGATCCCATCGTATCCAGTGATATCGTTGGTAACGTACATTCGGCGATTTTTGATTCCATGGCGACCATTGCCTTGCCGGGTGGACTGGTGAAGACCGTAAGCTGGTATGACAATGGCTGGGGTTATGCTGGCCGTATCCTTGAGACGGCGCGTGTTTTAGGTGGCTTTGTCGCCGCGGAGGAGCAGTCATGAGAGTAGCCATCAATGGTTTTGGGCGTATCGGCCGCAGTGTTTTTCGTATCCTTAATCCGCTGGAAGGGATGGAGGTGGTGGCTATCAACGATCTCGCCGATAACGAGACCTTGGCCTATCAGCTAAAGTACGACACCGTCATGGGGAAGTTCCCGGACACCATTGAGGTTAAGGATGAGCGCATGTGTACCAGCCATCAGCGGGTGCAGATGCTGGAGATTCCGAATCCTGCCGAATTGCCTTGGGAGGAGCTCGGTATAGATTGCGTAATCGAGGCCACTGGATTGTTTCGTACTCGCGAACAGCTTAGCCAGCATCTGGATGCGGGTGCCAAGCGAGTGCTGCTGACGGTGCCTGCCAAGGGCGATATCGATTGCACCGTGGTACTGGGTGTCAACGAGGGTGATTTACGGCCGGAGCATCGGATTGTTTCTAACGCCAGTTGCACCACCAACTGTCTGGCTCCAGTGGCCAAATTGCTGCATGAAAACTTCGGCATCGTACGTGGTGTTATGACTACGGTGCATGCCTACACCAATGACCAGCGGCTGGCCGATGTACCGCATAGCGACTGGCGGCGCAGCCGGGCAGCGGCGGAGAATATCATTCCCACCAGTACCGGGGCAGCCAAGGCGGTGGGCAAGGTATTGCCCGCGCTGGAGGGAAAACTTGATGGCATGGCCATGCGCGTACCCATTCCCGATGGCTCCATCGTTGATCTCTCCGTTGTTCTGGAAAAGGAAACAACTGCCGAGCAGATCAATGAGGTCATGCGTGAGGCCGCCGCGAGTGATGCCTTGAAGTCGATCCTCTGGTACTCCGAGGCCCCCATTGTTTCCTCAGATATTGTGGGCGATCCCCATTCATCTATCTTTGATGCCCCCTTTACCGCGGTGGTCGACGGACACTTTGCCAAGATCCTGTCCTGGTATGACAACGAGTGGGGCTACTCAAATCGGGTCTCCGATTTGCTCAAGTTGCTGGATAAGCTGAGCTAGATCTAATGCAGTCAGCTTGCTCTCGGGCTGGCTGCATCATTCGAAAATTGCTATCGGCTTAGGCACAACTTGACGCTAAGCTTTACATCCAGGCCAATCATTTCTCCGCTGGACCACTCGCCCTCTCCAATGCGGAAGTCGGTGCGTTTCAGGCTGGCCTTCCCTTGCATGTGCGCTACTCTCTCATTTTCGCGCCAGCTAAAGCTGAGCGTGACCGGGCGAGTTGTTCCCTTGAGGGTGAGCTGACCCTCGGCGAGGTAGCGGTTATTTCCCAAGGCCTGAATGTTGGTGGTTATAAAGTGGGCCCGGGGATAGTTAGCATGAAAGAACCACTCGGGTCGGGCCATGGCCTCGTCCCGATCCGGGCTTTGGGTATCGGCGCTGGTAACGTCTACTGTCACCTTGAAATGACTGTGCTCAAGATCCTTTCCATCAAACACGAGGTGCGCATCGAATTTTTTGAAGACCCCTTTAAATTCACTTTCCTGCCAGGTCGCGATAAAGCCGAGACGGCTGTGTGCCTGATTGATGGTCCATGGGGGGGCGGCCAGGAGCGCTGGCGCTAGGATAAATCCACAAACCAAAGTGAGGACAAGGCCTACATATTTCATGGCGTCTTTTCCTCGCGGAGGCTTGGCAACATGCTCAACAAGACGCCGTCCTTAAGAATGATGTGGTGGCGCAGCGCGGCGGCTATATGCAGCACCAGCAGGCTGGCAAAAATCCAGAACAGGCTGAGGTGGATGGTTTGTGCCAGGCTCTGCAGCGCCTTGTCCGGGGCCACGATGGCGGGCAGGGTGAAGAGCCGGAATACCTTGAGGGGAAAATTGGCGGCAGCGTTGATTATCCAGCCGCTCAAGGGCATTGCCAACAGGAACCCATAAAGCAATACATGACTAGCCTCGGCGGCATAGCGCTCCCAGCGCGGCATATTTAACGGTAACGGTGGCCGTCCATGGGTCAGGCGCCAGAGGATACGTAGCAGTGCCAGCCCAAGGACGGTGATACCGAGGGATTTGTGCCAGAAAAACAACTTAAGCTTGGTGGGGGACAGGGGCCAGCTGGTGGCCATCCAACCAAGAATAAATAGCGCAAGGATCAGCACGACCATGAGCCAATGCAGGCTCTTGGCAACCCCATTCCAGGATTCGGTGTTGGCCGCGGGATACACGCGATTTACTGGCGTGGGCCTTCCACTTCGATGCGCAGCTCAACTTCGTCACTTACCATCGGCACGGCGTATTTCATGCCGAAGTCCGAGCGTTTGAGGCGGGCGGTGGCAGAGAAACCCGCGTGTGGAGTCTGCTTCATGGGATGCAGGCCTACTTTATTGAGAGTGAGATCCAGCACCACCGGTCGGGTTATGCCCAGCAGGGTCAACTCGCCATAAATCTTACCGGTCTTTGCACCCGTTTTTTCCACCCGGTTGCTGCGATAGCGCATCTCCGGGAACTTTTTGACGTCGAAGAAATCCTTGGCTCGCAGGTGTTTGTCCCAAGCATAGTCGTCCATATCGATGCTGGCGGTGCGTATGCCCACTTCTACCGATGAATTACCCCAGTTCGAAGGGTCGAATTCGAAGTTGCCCTCATAGTCGTGAAACTCTCCCTGGGAGTTGGAGAAGCCGAGATGATTAACAAAAAAGAGAATCTGTGAGTGGGTTTTATCGAAGGCATAGCGATCTGCCGCCAAGGCGATGTGGCTAAAAAGCAGTGCGCCTAGCAGTGCCAGCAAGCTCGGATGAAAGTACTTTTGCATAACGCTATCTCCTGGGAGTCTGTCGTCTGGAACGGGAGTGAGATGGTGAGAAATGCAGGCTAGTCCGGTACTTTCAGCACGATGCCAGCGATCTGATGCTCCTTCAAGCGGGTCCGGGCAGCACCTACCGCAGCAAGACCCTGATAGGGTCCGAGACGTACCCGGTGCCACTTGGCGTGGCCGTCAATGGCTACGGTTTGAATGGTTGCCTCCAGTCCAACGAGTGCCAGTTGGGCCTTTAATCCATCGGCTTCGGTTTGCTTGCGGAAGGAACCCGCCTGAATCACATAGCGTCCCTTATCGGCATGCTTATCGGCTTTGACTCTGGGAATAACCGCTTGTTCCTGTACTACCACCTCCATTTCCGGGAGCAGGGTATAGAACTCGAAGCGTGGACGTTTTGGTGCAGGAGCCTTTGCCTTGGCAGGCGGGGTCGTAACCGCCATCTTTTGCCGTGGGTTGCCCACACTGTGGACCGCTTGCTCCCAGAGTTCGACGCGGTAGGACGAGGCCACTGCCAGGACTATCCCCGTGCACAGGCCCATGGCAAACCAGAAGTCACGCCGGGGCGGCGCCTTCGGAGGCGCTGCCTTGGGGGAGCGATGTTTGTAGTCCCGTGGCATGGCTACATGGTATCCGGGGCCGACACGCCGAGCAGGGCGAGCCCGTTGCGCAGCACGATACGGGTGGCATTGATGAGTCCCAGCCGCGCATTCCGTAACGGTGCTTCTGCCACCAGGAAGATATGGGCGTTGTAGTAGGTATGGAAATCGTTGGCTAGTTCGCGCAGGTAATAGGCCAGCTGGTGGGGCTCGTAAGCAAGTGCTGCGGCCTCGACTATTTCGGGATAGCGACTGAGGCGACGTAGCAGCACGAGTTCGTGGTCTTCACCCAGCTCCCCGGTAACCTCCGTGCTATCCGCTGGACGCCAGCGGAAGCCTTTTTCCTCTGTCTGGCGCATAACGCTGGCGATGCGGGCGTGCGCATACTGAATATAATAGACTGGATTGTCATTGCTCTCCGCCTTGGCGAGATCAAGATCAAAGTCCAGATGCTGATCGCTTTTACGCATTACGTAGAAAAAACGGGCGGCGTCTCGACCGACCTCTTCCCGCAATTGCCGCAGGGTAACGAAGTCTCCGCTACGGGTGGACATGGCCACTTTCTCGCCACCCCGATACAGGTTGGCAAATTGCACCAGCAGTACATCCAGGCGGGCGGGGTCCTCTTGTAGCGCTTGCAAGGCGGCTCGTACCCGCGGCACGTAACCGTGATGGTCGGCGCCCCAGACATTGATGACGCGGGTGAAACCCCGCTCAAACTTGTCCAGGTGGTAGGCGATATCCGAGGCAAAGTAGGTGGTCTGGCCATTTTCACGCACCACCACCCGATCCTTCTTGTCATCAAATTCTGTGGAGCGGAACCACAGGGCGCCCTCGCGCTCGTACAGATGGCCCGCCTCTCGCAGTCGTTCAATCACCGTGGTGACTGAGCCGCTGTCCATGAGTGAGCGTTCCGAGTACCAGTGTTCAAAGCCGATACCAAAATCCAGCAGGTCGCAGCGAATCTCCTCTACTAGAGCGGCCAGTACATGACCGTGGATCAGCCGGTAGCGGCGTTCCCCAAGCAGTGTTCTTGCACGTTCGATGACGCTGTCGATGTAGAGCTCTTTGTCACCGCCGTCGGCTTCATCTGGTGGCAGATTTTCAACCACCGTGTTTGCAGGCAGGCGAAACTCCTCGCCATGTTTGCTCCGCAGCTCATCGGCGATGGTCTGAATATAGGCCCCGCGATAGCCATTGGACGGGAAGGGCAGGGTCTCGCCACAGCCCTGCAGGTAGCGTAGCCAGACGCTGGCAGCGAGGATATCCATCTGCCGCCCGGCATCATTGACGTAGTACTCGCACTCCACTTTATGGCCGGTAGCGCGCAGCAGATTGGCCACCACGGCACCATAGGCGGCCCCCCGTCCATGCCCCACATGCAGGGGGCCGGTGGGGTTGGCGGAGACGAATTCCACCTGCAATCGTTGCTCGGCGCCTAGTTTGCTGCTGCCGTAGTGCTCATCGGCCTTCAGGATTTCACTCACCAGCATCTGGTAAGCGCTATCCCGAATAGTGAAGTTGATAAAACCGGGGCCAGCGATTTCAGTTTTTTCTATCAGTGGCGAGTCAGGCAGGCGCTCGACCATCTGTTCCGCCAACTGGCGTGGGTTACAGCGCGCACTACGGGCCAGCGCCAGAGCGACCGGGGAGGCAAAATCGCCATGACTATCGTCACGTCCTCGTTCTACCGGGATATTTAGTTCAGCACCGGCTTCGAGGATGCCGTCGTTGCCAAGGGCTTTGAGGGCTTGTTGTAGCAGGGCGTGGATCTCAGCTTTCAATGTGGGTCATCTTCCGGGGAGCTTTTAACAGGCGCGCTATTGTACGTTGCCTACAGGGATTTTGGCCATGGATGGCCTTATGTCACGAAGCACAAGGATGTGCGAGAGCGACGGCTTGCCCAAAGCATGCTCCATGTCCCCACGGCATTAGTGTGTCGCTGCACAAAGCCGCTCATGGGCATCCATGCCCCCGCGGCATAAGTACATCCCTGTACAAAACTAATCCACTTCCACCGGGTCGATATCCAGTGACCAGCGTACCCGGCGGGCGCTTTTATGGCGTTGCAGGGTATCGAGCCAGGGGTCGAGTCTCGTCTGCATGACTTCGCGGCTATCTGCTTGCATTAGCAGGCGGGCACGGTAACGGCCACGGCGTCGTTCCATCACCGCGGGCACCGGGCCGAGTAGCATCAGTCCCGGGGCAAGTATTTTTTCTGCCAGGCTACGGGCGGCTTCGAGGAAGCCAAAGTTGGCCTTCTGGGTCGGTGCCTCGGCACGCAACAGGGCGAGCCAGCTATAGGGCGGCAGTGCGGCTTCCTGGCGCTCGCGCAGTGCAGCCTGGGCAAAGTTTTCATAGCCCTTTTCCACCAGGGCGTGCAGCAAACGATGGTCTGGGTGGTGGGTCTGGATGTAAACCTGTCCTGGGCGTTCGCCGCGCCCGGCACGGCCCGCGACCTGGACGATGAGCTGAGCCAGGCGCTCGCTAGCACGAAAATCGGTACCAAAGAGGCCGCCATCGGCATCCAAAATCCCCACCAGGGTTACCTTGGGGAAGTGGTGTCCCTTGGCCAGCATCTGGGTGCCCACGAGGATGTCGACCTCCCCCGCGTGGATTTGCTCCAGCGCCCCTTCCATTGCCCCCTTGCGGCGGGTGCTGTCACGATCAATACGCAGGATACGCGCCTTGGGGAGGCGCTCTTGCAGGCTGGTGCTGATGCGCTGGGTGCCTGCTCCCACGGGAATGAAGGCCGCGGCACCGCAGGCGGGACATTTGCTGGGAGGGGCTTGCTCGGTACCGCAGTGGTGGCAGCGCAGGCGCCCACTTTTTTGATGCAGCACCATGTGGGCGTCACAGCGTGGGCAGTCGCTGATGGCACCACAACTATGGCACAGATAGACCGGGGCATAGCCACGGCGGTTGACGAATAGCAGCGCCTGTTCGCCTTTTTCCAGACAGCGCTCCATGGCGCTCAGCAGTGGCGGGGCTAAGGGGGCATGTGGGGGCTGTTTGCGGAGATCAATGATAGAGATTCCCGGTGGTCGGGCATTGCCTACCCGGGCCGGCAGATGCAGGCGTTCATAGCGCCCAGCTTCAACGTTGCGCAGGCTTTCCAGTGAGGGGGTGGCGGAGCCGAGCACGATGGGGGCCGCTGCATTGCGGGCGCGGATCACCGCCAGATCGCGCGCCGAATAACGTAGGCCGTCCTGCTGCTTGTAGGAGGGATCGTGTTCTTCATCGACAATAAACAGCCCGGGGCGGGCGAGTGGAACGAATATTGCGGAGCGGGTGCCGATAACTATAGCGGCCTCACCATCCCGAGCCGCCAGCCAGCCATCGAGACGCTCACGCTGACTCAGTCCCGAGTGCAGAACCGCAAATGGCGCCTGCAGACGGCGTTGGTAGCGGCTGATCATCTGCGGGCTGAGGCCAATTTCTGGCACCAGGATCAGGACTTGCTGGCCGGCGGCGATGGTGCGTTCGGCAAGCTCCAGATAAACCTCGGTTTTGCCACTGCCGGTAACGCCATCCAATAAATAAGGCTGGAAACAACCGCGCCGTACATCCACGGTTTCAATGGCCAGTTGCTGGGCGGTGTTGGGCTGCCAGTCACGGGCAGGCTTTTTTGTGACTACCTGAGGGGCATCACAGCTTTCCACCCAGGCCTTTTCTTGTAGTGTTTTTAACACGCAGCGCCAATCTTTATGGATGCCGCGGAGCGCCACTTCATCGAGCCCATCGGAATGTGACTGCAGGGCCTGCAGAACCGCTTGCTGGCGTGGTGCACGCCCAAGCGTGGTGGCATCCACTGCCCTGCCCGTTGCGCTTGGCCGCCAATGTAGCGCTGCCTTGCTGCGGGTTGCCGCAGCGCCACGACGCAGCGCCACGGGTAGTGCGGTAAACAGGGTTTCACCGATGGGATGGTGATAATAGCGGCTGGTCCAGAGCAGGAAGTCGAGGCTTGCCCTGGGCAACAGGGGTTCAGGGTCGAGGACTTGGAGGGCGGCTTTGAGGCGATCAGGTGCCAGCTCGCTATGATTTACCTTGGCCAGCAATATACCGATACGGGTGCTACGCCCAAAGGGGATGCGTAGGCGTACCCCCGGCTGGATGCTGGCGATGGGAACACCAACGGGTGGCCGATAGTCGAAGCTCGTTCGCAGCGGTGAGGGTACGGCGATGCGCAGTATGGTGGGGCGATCGTTCACCTGGGGGTGTGGTGCCATCCCTTCGGAGTCCTAAGGAAGCCCTGATCTATTCGTGGACTCGTATCTTGTGCCCAAACTATACATCTTTATCGTTGCTGCTCTTCGCAATAGCCAGCTATTACGTGCGATCAGCGCCTCAAAGCTGAACATTTTGAATCGCAATCTACTTTGCCCAGAATAAATCAGAGCCTCCCTAAAACAGTCGTTCCGTGACCCTGGGTGGTGGTGCTTCACCACTGCCAGCGATTGGGGCGCTGCGGCCAGTGAGTTTGCGTGGTAGATATTTTGGCCGGAAGGTCTCGAATACCGCGCCAGGATGTCCGGCCGGGACGCGCAAGCCAGTGCCAGGATCAATGCGCACGGTGACCAGATCTTCCGGCTGCTCCATCGTTTCCTCCGGGACATCCTTCAGCGCCTGTTTCATAAAATCGATCCAGATCGGGAGTGCGGCCCGCCCACCGGTTTCCCGACGGCCTAAAGGCTCTAATTGATCAAAGCCTACCCAGGCGGTAGCCACCAGACGGTGGTTAAAGCCTGAGAACCACGCATCACGCTGGTCATTAGTGGTGCCGGTCTTGCCGGCGAGATCCTTGCGTCCCAGTACTCTGGCCCGGCGCCCGGTGCCACGTTGGATGACATCGTTGAGCATGGATTGTATAAGCCAGGCATTGGTCGGGCTAATCACGCGTCTGGCCACTATAAAGGGCACTTCATATTGATCTACCGTAGGTGAACCGCTGGGTAGGGGCTCACCAGAGGCGGGAATTTTCTCGGTACAGATGGCACATACCCGGAGCGGATTGGTGCGATATACGAGTTGCTGATTTTGGCCGATGACGCGTTCGATGAACCAGGGTTTTATACGATAGCCGCCGTTGGCTAGTACACCGTAAGCGGTGGCCAGTTCCAGTGGGCTGATGGCACCGCTGCCGAGAGCGAGGGACAGGTCGCGGGGCAGCGAGGTGATGTCGAAGCCAAAACGTTTGGCATGGCGTAGCGCAAAAGGGATGCCGATGGCACGCAACAAGCGGATAGAGACCAGGTTGCGGGATTTAGTCAGCGCCCAGCGCAGCCGGGTGGGGCCAAAGAATTTCCCGCTGTAGTTTTCCGGGCGCCAGGCGGCTTCCAGGCCAGGGTCATCGAATACCACCGGAGCATCGTTGATCAGGCTGGCAGCGGTGTAGCCTTTTTCCAGCGCCGCTGAGTAGATAAAGGGTTTGAAATTAGAGCCTGGTTGACGCTTGGCCTGGGTTGCACGATTAAATTTGCTGCGATGGAAATTGTAGCCCCCGGCAATGGCGGCGATGGCTCCATCCTGTGGATTGATGGCGACCAGTGCCCCCTCAATTTTTGGTAGCTGGGCAAGCTCCCAGCCCTGATTACCCCGTCGCACCCGAATGCGATCGCCCAGTTTCAGGATATCGGCAGTGGTTTTGGGAACAGGGCCACGGCGATTTTCATCTATATAGGGTCGTGCCCAGACCATACCTTCCCAGGTCAGGGTGGCTTCCCCGTGATCCTTTACCACGACGATGGCTTCTTGCTCCTCCAGTTGCCTGATGACCGCTGGGTAAAGTGCGCCAATCGTTGCGATGCCCGTCAGTGTGCGGCTCTCCGGCAATTGGTTTTGTGCCTCTGGTCCGCGATAGCCGTGGCGGCGATCGTAGGCGCTTAGACCCGCACGCAGAGCCAGTCGGGCGCTTTGCTGTAAGGCACTTTCCACCGTGGTGTAGACCTGATAGCCACCGGTGTAGGCCTCTGGCCCCAGTTGTTCCTCCATATAGGCGCGGACCATCTCGGCTAGATAGGCGGCATCGGTTTCCACCGTAGGGCCATGGTAACGGGCGCTAACGATAGCGGTATTTGCTTGCTCAAAGTCATCTCGGGAAATGAATCCCAGGGCGTGCATGCGCCCCAACACATAGCTTCGGCGCTGCACCGCACGTATCGGGTTGGCCAAGGGGTTAAAGCGTGATGGGGCCTTGGGCAGACCTGCGATCATCGCCATTTGAGCCAAGTTTAGGTGGGCAACCGGTTTGCCGTAATAGACTTGGGCTGCGGCACCAATGCCGTAAGCGCGATTGCCGAGAAATATTTTATTCAGATAGAGTTCCAGGATTTGAGCCTTGCTGAGCTCCTGCTCGATTTTCAGGGCCAGCAGGATTTCGTTGAGCTTGCGCAGATAGGTTTTTTCCTTGCTAAGAAAGAAGTTTCGCGCCACCTGCATGGTAATGGTGCTGCCCCCCGGGCCCTTGCGCCCGGTGCGCACGATATGGACGAGCGCACGCACGATCCCCTCCCAGTCCACCCCGGGGTGGTGATAGAAATTTGCATCCTCGGCGGCGAGAAAAGCCTTGGTCAAAATATCCGGCACTTCTACAAGTTGTAGTGGGGAGCGTCTTTTTTCGCCAAATTCAGCCAGTAACTTGCCATCGCGGGTATAAACTTTGAGGGGTACTTGAAGGCGTATATCTTTGAGCACTTCCGCAGAAGGGAGTTGTGGAACCAGGTAATAATAGATCGCAGTAGCACCGGCCGCGGTTAGCAGTAGCGCCACGAGTAGTAACCGGGAGAGCAAGCGGCGTAGCCGGATCATGGCGTTTTGGGATGGCCTGTGAGGATGGTTTATGTGTTGGGGTGAGGCGGCTAACCGCAGGCACACCGGTAGCTGCTAAGTATAAGCGGATGGAAACGGCTATTGGATAGCTATTTGTACAAGCATAAGGGCTTGATCTATAGTTAGCTCTAGTATTTAATGTTTCAAAGCATAAAATCATCCTAACTCGGGGTATTCAAAGGAAAAGTTAGTGGGGATCTTCACTAAGAAATCTGCGCCGATTATCGGCCTCGACATCAGTTCAAGTGCGGCCAAGCTGCTGGAACTGAGCCGCAGCGGTGATCGCTACCGAGTTGAAAGCTATGCGGTGGAGGCTTTGCCTGCCAACTCGGTGGTGGAAAAGAATATTACTGACGTGGAATTGGTGGGCGATGCGGTACGGCGGGCGGTGAAACGCGCTTCTGTGAAAACCAGGAATACGGCGGTGGCGGTGGCTGGATCGGCGGTGATCACCAAGGTGATCACTATGCCGGCCTCACTCTCTGACGATGAGATGGCCAGCCAGATTGAGCTTGAGGCGGATCAATACATTCCCTATTCCCTGGAAGAGGTCAATCTTGATTTCGAGGTAATGGGGCCCTCCGAGAGCGATCCGGACCGAGTGGATGTCTTGTTGGCGGCCTCCCGATCTGAAAACGTCGATGTGCGCATAGCGGCGGCGGAACTGGGTGGTTTGACGGCAAAGATTGTGGATGTGGAGGCTTTCGCCCTTGAAAATGCCTTCGGGCTCATCGCCCAGGGGATGCCTGGTGGTGGCGTGGGTCAGACCATTGCACTGGTTGATATCGGCGCCACCATGACGACCCTGAGTGTATTGCACGACCTGAAGATCATTTATGCACGAGAGCAGGTTTTTGGGGGCAAGCAGCTAACCGAGGAGATCCAGCGCCGCTATGGCCTGAGCTTTGAGGAAGCAGGGATGGCCAAGCGCCAGGGTGGTCTGCCGGATAACTATAGCCCCGAGGTGCTGGAGCCCTTCAAGGAGTCTATGGCGCAACAGGTCAATCGTGCTTTACAATTTTTCTACTCATCCAGCCAATATGGTAGCGTCGATCAAATTGTCCTCGCCGGTGGCTGTGCATCCATTGAGGGTGTGGACGAGGTGATTGCTGCAAAAACCGGGGTGCCCGTTATCGTGGCTAATCCCTTTGCCAATATGGCCTTGTCTTCAGATGTTCGTCCGCAAGTGCTCAGCAATGATGCGCCTTCCCTGATGATTGCCTGTGGACTTGCCATGCGGAGTCTTTACTAATGCCGCATATAAATCTATTGCCCTGGCGCGAGGAGCTGCGCAAACGACGTCAGCAGGAATTTTCCATTCTGGCCGGTGTTGCAGTTGTGCTGATGCTGGGTGTCATTGCCATCGTACACGTGCAGTTCAACGGCATGTTGGACTACCAGCAACAGCGAAATGCATTTCTTGAGCAACACATTGCCCAGCTGAATAAGAAAATCCTGGAGATAAAAAATCTCGATGGAGAGAAAAGCCGTCTGCTGGCGCGCATGGAAATTATTCAGGAGTTGCAGGCCAGTCGTCCCGAGGTGGTTCATCTTTTCGATGAGATGGTCACGACCCTGCCCGACGGAACCTACTATACCAAGCTGTCCCAGAAGGCCAACAAGCTCAGCCTGGACGGGGTTGCACAGTCCAATGCACGTGTCTCTTCGTTGATGCGCACCCTTGAGGGTTCCGACTGGCTGAAAAATTCCGAACTGGTAGAGATTACGGCGGATTCTAAAAATAGCGGCGCTAGCGGCGGCCTGCGGATGAGTAATTTCAAGTTGCGCATCCAGCAGAGTAAGCCGGGTACACCGAATGAAGGGGGGGAATCGGGATGAATCTCTCTGAGCTCCAAAATCTGGACCCCAGCAATATTGGTAGCTGGCCCAAGCCAATCAAAATGCTGGTTATTTTGTTGTTATCAGCGGCGGTATTATTTGGCGGCTTTTGGTTTGACACCAAAGAGCAGATGGCGCTGCTGGAAAACGCCGAGGAAAAGGAAGTTGAGCTAAAAAATATTTTTGAGAGCAAGCAGCGCCGGGCGGCGAGCTTGGGCCCTTTGAAGCGCCAATTAGCAGAAATGAAGCAATCTTTTGGCGCCATGTTGCGGCTGTTGCCTAACCGGACCGAAATTGAGGGTCTGTTGGTGGATATATCTCAATCGGGGTTGGCCAGTGGTTTGGAGTTTGAACTATTCAAACCGAGTGCTGAGGTTCCCGCGGAGTTCTATGCAATCCAGCCCATCCAGATTCGGGTTACCGGCACTTATCACGAGTTTGGTGAATTCATCAGCGCGGTTGCGGCCTTGCCAAGAATTGTAACCCAGCACGAGATCACCATCGTGCCGGTAGGTGAACAGAAGGCAGGCAGCGAGCTGCGCATGAATCTGATAGCCAAAACTTACCGATATCTTGAAGAAGATGAGTTGCAGGCGAAATAGTTGGGAGATATGCAAGCTATGGTTCACCTGAACAACTTTCCAAAGACACTGTGGTGTGGTGCCAAAGTAGTCGCTTTGACTCTGCTGAGTTTGTCGCTGGTTGCCTGCGAGAACAAAGGTATGAGCGACCTTGAGGGCTATGCGCAGCAGATTCTGGCGCGCAAGAGCCGGAAAATTGCGCCCTTGCCGGAAATTAAGCCCTATGAGGTTTATGCCTATCGGTCCGGTGACGCCAAGGACCCATTTCAGCCCTTTTTCACGCAGGAGCCGGAGCAGCTGCAGCAGGCAAAAAGTGGTGGGCTCCAGCCAGACTTTAATCGAAACCGTGAGGAGCTTGAGTTATTTCCACTGGATTCTCTGCGCATGGTGGGAACCATTGAGCAGGGTGGGGAAAGTTGGGGCATCATTCAGTCCAGTGACAGTAGCGTACACCGGGTGCAGATAGACAACTATATGGGCCGGAATCACGGAAAAATCATCAATATCCAGGAAGACAGTATCGAGCTGGTTGAAATTGCACCCGATGGCCTTGGTGGCTGGGTGGAACGCTCGGCATCGCTGGCTCTGGTCGAATAGCGAGATGGGGATAGCACCATGATAATGCAGTGCAAATTCTATAGATTCAGGGGAACTCGGGTGCCAGGGACCCAGCGTTTGGTCGGGCTGCTATTGGCCATGCTCATCGTCGGTGCCGGGCTAATGCCCAGTCCGCCACTGCTGGCGGCAAGCAAAGGGGTGAGCTTGGATGAGATCAGCTTCTCCACGCTTCCTGGTGACCGGGTTGAGGTCAAGCTGACCCTCTCCGAGAAGGCGGCCGAGCCGCTTCATTTTGCGATCGATAATCCAGCACGTATTGCCGTGGACTTACCGGGGATTGGGCTTAACCTGCCACACAAAACCCAGGCCATTGGTGTCGGTATGGCACGCAGTGTCGTCGCCGTAGAGGCGGGTGGTCGTACCCGTGTGGTGCTGAATCTGGTCAAGCTGGTGCCCTATGGTTTGCGTGTGGAGGGGAATGCGGTCTATCTGACTCTGGAAAGTGCCGGCGCTGCTGGGAGTATTGCTTTTTCACCTGGAGCGGATACGAAGAAAGATCGACGGGTTGATAATGTGGATTTCAGGCGTGGCGAGAATGGAGAGGCGCGTATCATCATCACGCTTTCTGATGCCGATACGGTTGTCGATACACGTCAGGAAGGCGGGAAAATTCTGGTGGATATTTTTTCCAGCAGCCTGTCCGAAGAACTGCAGCGGCGTCTGGACGTGGTCGATTTCGCAACCCCTGTCACCATTGTAGATACCCACGCTCGTGGTAATGATGTGCGCATGGTGCTGGAAACCAAGGGCAATTTTGAGCACGTCGCTTATCAGTCCGATAATCTTTTTACCCTGGATGTTAAGAGGGTCCGTAAAGAGGACGCAGAAAGGGCAAATAAAAAGAAATTTGGCTATACCGGTGAGCGCCTATCATTAAGTTTTCAAAATATCGAGGTGCGTGCGGTACTGCAGCTGATTGCTGATTTCACCGGGCTCAATTTGGTGGCTAGTGACACGGTCAGTGGCAGTCTCACACTACGCCTGAAAAATGTTCCCTGGGATCAGGCCTTGGATATCATTCTTCGCAGCAAGGGGCTGGCCATGCGCCAGGCGGGTAATGTCGTTATGGTGGCGCCTAGCGAAGAGATCGCCGCACGTGAAAAGCTGGAGTTGGAGGCGCAGCAGCAAATTACCGAGTTAGCGCCGCTGCAGACAGAATTTGTCCAAGTCAATTATGCCAAGGCCTCGGATCTTGCTGATTTGCTCAAGGCGAAGGAAAACTCGCTGATGTCCGAGCGCGGTAACGTCAGTGTGGACGAGCGTACCAATACCCTGCTGGTGCGTGACACTGCTGAGAATCTCAACAGTATCCGTGGTCTGGTGCTGGAACTCGACGTGCCGGTAAGACAGGTTCTTATCGAGTCACGTATTGTCATTGCAGATGACAATTTCAGTAAGGATTTGGGGGTTAAATTCGGTTTCTCCAGGGGAACTTCCTTCGATAACAAATCCCGTACTTTGATTTTAGGCGGCAAATTGCCGGGTGATACCGCCTTTGGTGATCCAGCAGTGACCACGGCGTTTTCCACTGACAGCAACGAAAATTTACTCGTTGATCTGCCTATCGGAAATCCTGCCGGTGCGCTTGGTTTTGCCATTGGCAAGTTGGGCAGCAGTCTATTGCAACTGGAGTTGCAGGCAATGCAGGCGGATGGACGAGGTGAGGTGCTTTCCAACCCGCGGGTAATCACCTCTAATCAGAAAGAAGCGATAATTGAGCAGGGCACGGAAATACCCTTTCAGGAAGCGACCTCCAGTGGTGCTACCTCTACCTCCTTCAAGAAGGCGGTGTTAAGCCTCAAGGTCACGCCACAAATTACTCCGGATGACCGGGTTATCATGGATCTTGCGGTCAATCAGGACACCGTTGGCCAGATCTTTTCCGGCGTACCCAGCATCAATACCCGGGAACTCAAAACCCAGGTTCTGGTTGATAACGGGGATACCGTGGTACTTGGTGGCGTTTATGAGCAGGTGACGCGAGACGATAGCCAGCGCGTTCCTTTCTTTGGTGATCTTCCCTATGTAGGCTTCCTCTTTCGCACCACCACGAAGCGGGATAACAAGAGCGAGTTGTTGATATTTGTTACCCCGAAAATCCTCAAGGAAACCCTCAGCGTCCGCTAAGCTCCGCGTTGTCCGAGACGCGGTTGCAGTCATTAAGGCCGGCTAACCGGGAGCAGTGCTCCCGGACTTTGCTTCGTCCTGGCACCCCTCTGTGCCTGACAGCATTTTTGGTTGGAAGCATTGAGATGCCACGGTTCCACCTATGAATATCCCGGAAAATATCTATCTCGTGGGCTCCATGGGCGCGGGCAAGACTACCGTTGGTAAGCAGCTCGCGCTCAGCCTCGGAAAGCGCTTTCTCGACAGTGACAAGGAGATCGAGGGGCGTACCGGCGTTGATATTCCGTTGATCTTTGAGCTGGAGGGCGAGACAGGATTTCGTAAACGCGAACGGCGCATGATCGAAGAGCTGACTGCACAAAAGGAGCTTGTGCTCGCCACTGGCGGCGGAGCGGTACTGGATGAAGGCAACCGTTCCCATCTCGTTGGCCGTGGTTTTGTAATCTATCTCTGCGCACCCATAGAACTGCTCGTGGAGCGCACCGCACGGTCTAGAAATCGCCCCCTGTTGGCCACCACTGACCGGCGGGCGCGGCTACAGGAAATTCTTGAAGTTCGCGATCCTCTGTATCGGCAGGTGGCGGATCTGACGGTGGAGAGCAACCATCGCAGTGCGCGCTGGATGGTGCGCCATATCCTGGATGCCCTGGAAGCGTTATGAATACTGTTCAGGTAAATCTGGGCAGCCGTAGCTACCCGATTTACATTGGTGAGGGGCTCCTCGGCAGGGCAGAATTGGTGACCCCACACATCGTTGGTCATCAGGTGCTGGTAGTAACGGATGAACAGGTCGCACCACAGTATCTGGCACCGGTTCTCGCCAGCCTTTCCGATTACCAAACCGAGCAGTTGATCCTGCCGACCGGTGAGTCGCACAAGACCCCGGCAACGCTAAACCAAATTTTCGATGTTCTTCTACAGTACCGTTTTTCCCGTGATGCCACCCTGGTGGCGCTCGGCGGCGGGGTGATTGGCGATATGGTCGGTTTTGCTGCTGCCTGTTATCAGCGTGGCGTCCGCTTTATACAGATGCCAACCACGCTGTTGGCCCAAGTGGATTCATCGGTGGGGGGCAAGACCGCGGTCAACCATCCCCTGGGTAAAAACATGATTGGCGCCTTCCATCAGCCATGCTGTGTCGTTGCCGATACCTCTACCTTGCAAAGCCTGGATCCGCGACAGCTACGAGCTGGTTGTGCAGAGGTTATCAAGTATGGATTGATTAGCGATGTCGGGTTTTTCGTCTGGTTAGAGGAGCATTTGCAGGCAGTGCTTGGTCTGGAGCCGCAGGCCATAGCCGAGGCCGTACGTCGTTCCTGTGAGAATAAAGCGGCGGTGGTGAGTGCCGATGAGCATGAACGTGGCCAGCGTGCATTACTCAATCTGGGCCATACCTTTGGTCATGCGATTGAAACGGGCCTTGGGTATGGACGCTGGATTCATGGCGAGGCGGTAGCCGTGGGTATGGTGATGGCGGCCCGGATGTCGGTTCGTCTCGGCCTGCTTCCCGAGGGTGAGGCGGTGCGTACGCGGGAATTACTCGAGTGCACCGGGCTACCTGTAAAATTGCCGGCGGAGCTCGGCGTCGAAGAAATGCTGGCTCATATGTCCGTGGACAAAAAAGTGCTCGCGGGGAAACTGCGTTTGGTGTTGTTGGAGGCTATTGGCCAAGCAACACTGGTAGATGATTTTGACCCTGTAATTCTACGGGAAACCCTGCAGGAGGCGTGAGTAAATGATGCTTTTCTGTTTCGCTTCACATGGCTGTGGTTAGCGGTAAAACAGAATGCCAATGGAGTTAGCACCCTATGCGGCCAGTGATGCGACCACCCGTGGCCGGGTCTACGAGGAGTCGGCTCCGGACTGGCGTGGGGAGTTCCAACGTGATCGTGATCGGATCATCCACTGTGCTGCCTTTCGGCGCCTGGAATATAAAACCCAGGTCTTTGTAAATCATGAGGGTGATATGTTCCGCACCCGTCTGACCCACTCCATCGAAGTCGCACAGATCGCGCGTACCATTGCCCGTGCCCTTTCCCTTAACGAGGACCTCACTGAGGCCATCGCGCTGGCTCATGATCTGGGTCACGCGCCTTTTGGCCATGCGGGGCAGGAATCCTTGAACGGCTGTATGCGTGAATACGGTGGTTTTGAGCATAATCTCCAGTCATTGCGGGTAGTCGAGCTGCTGGAGGAGCACTACGCCAGTTTTCCCGGGCTCAATCTCAGCTTTGAGACCCGCGAGGGGATCCTGAAGCATTGCGCTCGCGCCAATCATGAACGGGCGGGGGAGGCAGGTGTACGTTTTCGTGCCGGGGGGCAACCTGGCCTGGAAGCACAGGTAGCGGATCTGGCCGACGAGATCGCCTACAACAACCACGATTTGGATGATGGCCTGCGGGCTGGCTTAATTGAGGTGGCGAAGTTGGAGGAAATCACCCTGTTTCGGGAGCCTTACCTGGAGGTGTGCCGCAGGTGGCCAGAGTTGTCCCAACGGGGGGTGATTCACGAGGTGATTCGGCGCATGGTCAATCGTCAGGTCTGTGACCTGATCGAGACCAGCCGCGATCTCATTGCATCGGTGGCGCCCGCTGATATTGATGCGGTGCGCGCGCATGATGGACCGTTGATCCGCTTCGAGTCGACGATGCAGGCGGCACATCGGGAGCTGAAACACTATCTGGGTACCCATCTGTATCGCCATTACCGGGTCCACCGCATGACCACCAAGGCCAAACGCACCTTGAAGGCCTTGTTTGAGGCATTCATGGTGGACTCCCAGGTGCTTCCTCCCACCACCCGTTCACGTGTGCAAGCATTGCAAGAAACGGATGGTGAGGCCGGCAAGGCGCGGGGCATTGTGGACTATATCGCCGGCATGACGGATCGCTATGCGATTGCCGAATACGAACGCCTGTTTACCCCGTCACAACTGACCTGAGGGAGCGGATGATGACATCCTATTTCGATGACGGCGGGCAATTTTTCAGTACGCCCTCCCTGAGCAAACAGCTTAAGCTCGCCCATCACCTCATCGGCTACAGTGATAATTTTCTGGTGGTGACCGGGGTGGAGGGTAGCGGCAAGACGCGTTTTCTGCATGAGAGCGCCGAGCTGGCGGGTGATAGGCGCATTTGCCAACTGCAGGGCCGGGAGCTTGTCGATACCGCAGCTCTTATGCAGAAGCTCTCCCTGCATTTCGCGGTCGCCGCCGTTGAGTCCGATAGCGACGGAGTACAGGCCATACGCGAACTCCTCAGGAAGGCCTCGCGCCCTGCTGGAGCCGTGGTGCTGATGGTCGATGATGCCCAACTGCTGGCATCTGCGACCCTTGAGTTGCTCATCGATCTCGCTTGTAGCGAGGAAAAAGAGGTGCTCAGGCTGGTGTTGGCAGTGCCACCTACGGCGATGACGGTGATTGGGCAACTGGCCCAGCGGCGTGGTGCAGGTCAGCGTGTGCACTGCATCGACATGCCTTCTTTGAGTGAAGAGGAGACGGCCGACTTTCTTCATCTGCTATTGAGTCAGGCGGAGTGGAGCGGGGATAGCCCATTTGACGATACGGCGGTGCACACCATTTACCAGCGTAGCAACGGCCTCCCCGGACGTATCCAGCAAGTCGCAGCCGAGATGCTGCAACCGCCGCAAGAGGTTTCCAGCTTCTGGACAGGGACGACCGGGCGGCTTGCCGTCTGGGGAATTATTGCGGCAGTTTTGTTGCTGGCTAGCTGGAGTTTATTCCGGGGAGATGCCGAGGCTCCAAAAAAGCAGCTTTCTCATCCCGCCTTACCGCCACAGGCAGTCACCCAACCGGAACCCCTTATCCCCATCACGCCGGAGGTTCCGGCGGTTGCAACCGTAGACCACGGGCCGTCGCCAGAGGTTGAGGCAAGCGCGGAGCCAGTGGTCCAGCCATTGCCAATGGAAACAGCCGTAGACAGGGACGAAATTCCACCCCCCGAAGTGGTGACTAGCGTGCCTGCCGTAGTACCGCCGGCACCGCAGGAGCCGACAGCGACCGAGCCTGCGATAGAGCTAAAAACCGTAGTGAAAACGACTGTGAATGAGGCGCCTGGCACGGTGCAGGTGGAACAGCGTGTGGCCCTGGACAGCTCGTTACAAACGAAGCCCGCCTTGCCTGAGGCGTTGGCCGCCCTGCATGACCTTTTCTGGTTAGCCAAGCAAAAGCCGGAGCATCACACCATCCAGATATTCGCGACATATCATCTGCAGTCACTGGATAAATTTGTTGTTAGCCGGGCAATCGATAAAGATTTCGCCTGGTTTGAGACGGTACACCGTGGCAAGCCGTGGTATGTATTGGTCCACGGAATTTATCAGGAGCGTAATGACGCCCGTGCCGCCATCGCGGCCCTCCCCTCGGCGCTCAGGCAGGCGAAGCCCTGGATTCGGACTATTGCCAGTATTACGGCGACGGCCACATCATCCGGCCAATGACACGGTTATTCTAATCGTATAATATACTTCGCTTTTTTCTCCCGGCCGCGACCCGTTTCTGCGGGTCGCGCATGCCATCATTCAGGATTAATTACGCGCAGTGTCTGCTCCCGTGGAAAAGCCAAAAAATGATCGCCTGTTGCGTGCGTTGGCACGTCAGCCGGTGGATGCGACGCCGGTGTGGATCATGCGTCAGGCTGGTCGTTATCTGCCCGAGTATCGCGAGACTCGGGCCCGGGCCGGTAGTTTTCTAAAGCTTTGCAGCACCCCGGAACTGGCTTGTGAAGTGACCTTGCAGCCACTCGAACGCTTTTCCCTGGATGCTGCAATTTTGTTTTCCGACATTCTGACTATCCCTAATGCCATGGGGTTGGGGCTGGAGTTTGTTGAGGGTGAGGGCCCCAGTTTCCAGCGCCCGGTGCAAACGGTGCGGGCAATCATGGACCTCGGTGTGCCTGATCCGGAGACGGAACTACGTTACGTTATGGATGCCGTTCTCCTGATCCGCAAGGAGCTGGATAATCGGGTACCGCTCATCGGTTTTTCCGGGAGCCCATGGACCCTTGCGAGTTATATGGTAGAAGGGCAGGCGCCTGGACATTTCCGCAAGGTGAAGGGCTTGATGTACGGGGAACCGGAGGCGCTGCACCATCTGCTGGATATCCTGGCGCGTTCCGTGGCGGCTTACCTGGAGGCCCAGATGAAGGCCGGTGCCCAGGTGTTGATGATTTTTGATACCTGGGGTGGGGTGCTAACAACCGCCGCCTATGAGGAATTTTCTCTGCGTTATATGCACCAGATCCTGGCGCTATTGCCTACCGAGAATCGGCCGCCGGTGATCCTCTTTAGCAAGGGCGGTGGCGGTTGGCTGGAGTCCATGGCCGCCACAGGCTGTGATGCCCTCGGTCTCGACTGGAGCATGGATATGGGCACGGCGCGAAGCCTTGTTGGTGGTCAGGTTGCCTTACAAGGGAATCTGGACCCCGCTTTGCTAGAGGCTCCCGATGAGGTTATTCGTACCGAGGTGGGGCGGGTGCTTGCGAGTTATGGTGGGGGCGCTGGCCATATCTTCAATTTGGGGCACGGTATTCAGCCCTGGATGAAGCCGGAAAAGATGGCGGTGTTGGTGGATGCCGTGCATGAGTTGAGTCGGCAGTACCATCCATGAGTTTGTGGTCAGAGCCATTCAGAAGCAGTGGGCTGATTTTGGCCAAAGGCTTTTGTATGGGTAGTGCGGACGTCATTCCCGGCGTTAGCGGAGGCACCATGGCCTTTATCCTCGGGATCTATGAGCGCTTGCTCAAGGCCATCCGCAGCTTCGATCTGCAATTGCTAGGTGCTCTCCGGGGGTTAGAATTGCGCCGGGCTTTGCGTCATGTGGATAGTGGTTTTCTGGTGCCGCTGGTACTGGGTATTTTTGCGGCCTTGATGTTTTTTACCCGCGTAGTCTCCCTGCCGGCGCTGATTTTGAGCGACCCGGTGCCGGTTTATAGTCTGTTTATGGGACTGGTGCTCGCCTCCATCGTGGTGTTGTTGCGGGAGCTGCCAAATCCTGGTGGGGCCAACTTAATCTGGCTGGGCGCGGGTACGCTGGCCGGGTGGAGCATCTTTAATCTGGTGCCTTTTGCCACCCCCGAGGCGCCCTGGTTTATCTTTTTATGCGGTGCATTGGCTATTTCAGCGATGATTCTGCCGGGGATTTCCGGTTCGTTTATACTGCTCGTCCTGCGTAAGTATGCCTACATCTTTGATGGCATCGGCAGACTGGATTTTGGAATCATTGTTCCCTTTGCTCTGGGAGCGGTGCTGGGTCTGGTAGTGTTTTCGCGTTTTTTACTCTGGCTGTTGAGCAACTATTATCAGCGCACCCTGGAGACCATCATCGGTTTGCTGTTGGGCTCGTTGTGGGTGCTGTGGCCGTTTCAGGAGCGTAGCTACGAGGTCATCCGTGGCAAGACTCGCCTGGTAGCTTCCGCGCCTATTTTGCCTGCCGAGCTGGATGCTTCAGTAGCCGTTGCGGCGGGGCTGGTTGCGCTCGGTCTGGGTGCCGTATTTGTATTACATTTCCTGGCCAATCGTCGCCAACAGCTGGCTTGACGAGGTCGGGACGCAAGAAGTTTCTGATTTATCTAAAAATATGCCGTGGCGGTTCCTCAAGGGAACCCGGCCGCGGGAAACACAAGTGACTGAGGTTAGCGCTATGATGGATTCTGCTTTTCCGCCGAAACAGGGGCTATACGACCCCCGGAACGAGCACGATAACTGCGGCATTGGTTTTGTTGCCGACATCAAAAATCGTCCGAGCAATGATGTGGTTCACCAGGGTTTGCAAATCCTGGAAAATCTCACCCACCGCGGTGCGGTGGGTGCCGATCCCCTCGCCGGTGATGGTGCCGGTATACTCATTCAGCTTCCAGATGCGCTGTTTCGTGCCGAGTGCGAGGCCCTTGGGTTTGCGCTTCCGGCGGCGGGAGAATATGGCGTTGGCATGGTGTTTCTGCCGCAGGAAGAAGCGCTCAGGGCGACAGTGGAAGAGGCCATTGAGCAACTGGTGATAGCAGAAGGGCAGCAGGTGATCGGGTGGCGTGATGTGCCTCGTGATAATAGCTGCCTGGGTGAGAGCGTGAAGCCGGGCGAGCCAATGATTCGCCAGCTTTTCATTGGCCGTAGCGCTGGCTGTGCCGATACCCATGCCTTCGAGAGCAAATTGTTCATTATCCGCAAGCAGATTCGTCTGCATGTGCTGGATGCTCTGAATGGTGAGCATACGGATTTCCATGTGCCTTCCATGTCGGCTCGTACCATTGTCTATAAGGGCATGGTACTCGCCTCGAATGTGAAGAATTATTACCTCGACTTGCAGGATGAGCGTACCGCATCGGCCTTGGCCCTGGTGCATCAGCGTTTCTCCACCAATACCTTTCCCTCATGGTCGCGCGCGCAGCCGTTCCGTTTCCTCTGCCATAACGGCGAGATCAATACCCTGCGCGGTAACGTCAACTGGATGGCGGCTCGTCGCCACACTATGCGTTCCAAGGTGCTTGGTGATGATTTGCAGAAGCTTTGGCCACTGATTGGTGAAGGGCTTTCAGATTCCGCGAGTTTTGATAACGCCCTGGAATTGCTGGTGGCGGGTGGTTATTCCCTGGCCCACGCCATGATGATGATGGTGCCCGAGGCTTGGGCCAATAACCCGTTGATGGATGACGAGCGACGTGCCTTTTACGAGCACCACGCGGCCATTATGGAGCCCTGGGATGGTCCCGCGGCGCTTGCCTTTACCAATGGCCTGCAAATTGGCGCCACCCTGGATCGCAACGGCTTGCGTCCGGCCCGCTATCTGGTGACTGACGATGACCGTGTGGTCATGGCCTCGGAAATGGGTGTACTGAGTATTCCGGAAGAACGTATCATCAAGAAATGGCGTTTGCAGCCTGGCAAGATGTTCCTCATTGATCTGGAAGAAGGACGCATCATCGATGATGCCGAGATCAAGGCGGAGCTGGCCTCGGCTCACCCCTATCAGGACTGGCTGGATAAAAACCAGATCCGTTTGCGCAAGCTGCCCAGTGAGGGGCCAGCCATGCCGCCCGGGCGTGAGACCTTGCTCGATCGCCAGCAGGCTTTTGGCTACACCCAGGAGGACATCAAGTTCCTGCTGGCTCCCATGGCGCTGACCGGCCAGGAGGCCATTGGCTCCATGGGTGCGGATAATCCACAGGCAGTATTGTCCAATCGTGCCAAGCCGCTGTTTAACTATTTCAAGCAGAATTTCGCCCAGGTCACTAATCCACCCATCGACCCAATCCGTGAAGATCTGGTGATGTCTCTGGTTTCTCTTATTGGGCCACGCCCCAATCTGCTCGGTTTCGACGATCAGGGCGAGCAACTGCGCCTTGAGATGAAGCAGCCAGTACTCAGGAATACCGACCTGGAGCGGATCCGGCGTATCGAGGATCTTACCCGCGGTGCCTTCCGTACCCTGACCCTGGATATCTGCTACCAGGCAGCCGATGGCGTCGCCGGGATGGAGCCCGCCGTTGATGCCCTGTGTGCCCGGGCGGAGCAGGTGGTACTGGACGGCAATAACATCCTGATTCTCTCGGATCGTGGCGTTGGACCCGAGCACTTGCCAATCCCGATCCTGCTGGCGGTGGCGGCGGTGCATCAGCACTTGGTACGCACCGGGCTGCGGACCTCCACCGGTTTGGTGGTGGAGAGTGGTGCGGTACGCGAGGTACATCACTTTGCCACGCTTGCGGGCTATGGCGTCGAGGCGATCAATCCCTATCTTGCCTTTGAAACACTTGCTTCCATGCGCAAGCAGTTGGCAGAGGATCTGAGTGAGAAAGAGCTCAACAGACGCTTTATCAAGGCAGTGGGCAAGGGCATGCTCAAGGTAATGTCGAAGATGGGCATTTCCACCTATCAGTCCTATTGTGGGGCACAGATTTTTGATGCTGTGGGACTTTCCAGTGAGTTTGTGCAGCGATATTTCACCGGCACACCGACGGTGATCGAGGGTGCGGGTATAGAAGAAATTGCCCGAGAGGCGGTGAGCTGGCATCGCGATGCCTATGGTGATGTGGCTATTTATCGTGATGCACTCGATGTCGGTGGTGATTATGCCTACCGTATTCGTGGCGAAGAGCATGCCTGGACGCCGGATACGATCTCCAAACTACAGCACGCCACCCGCGCCAATGATGCCCGCCTGTTTGGAGAATATACGGATCTCATCAATCAGCAGGACAAGCGTTTGCTGACCCTGCGTGGTTTGTTTGAGCTACGTTTTGTCGATAAGTCGGTACCTCTGCACGAGGTGGAGCCAGCAAGCGAAATCGTCAAGCGCTTTTCTACGGGTGCGATGTCTTTCGGCTCTATTTCCTACGAGGCCCACACCACGCTGGCCATCGCCATGAACCGCTTGGGCGGCAAATCGAATACTGGTGAAGGTGGGGAGTTAGTGGAGCGTTTCACACCGCTTGAAAATGGCGATTCCATGCGCTCGGCCATTAAGCAGGTAGCATCGGGACGCTTTGGTGTGACCGGTGAATATCTGGTTAACGCTGATGAAATCCAGATCAAGATGGCCCAGGGTGCCAAGCCCGGTGAGGGTGGTCAGTTGCCGGGCCATAAAGTGGATGCAACCATTGCCCGGGTGCGTCATTCCACCCCGGGTGTGGGGCTGATTTCACCGCCGCCGCACCACGATATATATTCCATCGAGGATTTGGCTCAGCTGATCCACGATCTGAAAAATGCCAATGACAAGGCGCGTATCAGTGTCAAGCTGGTATCGGAGCACGGTGTGGGTACGGTGGCCGCGGGCGTTGCCAAGGCACACGCCGACCATGTCACTATTTCTGGTGGTGAGGGTGGTACCGGCGCGAGCCCGCAGACCTCCATCAAGCACGCCGGATCGCCCTGGGAACTGGGGCTGGCCGAAACCCATCAGACACTGGTGCTGAACCGCCTTCGTGGGCGTATCGCGGTGCAGGCGGATGGCGGTATGCGTACTGGTCGTGATGTGGTGATTGGGGCACTGCTGGGCGCCGACGAGTTTGGTTTTGCCACCGGTCCGCTCATCGTTGAGGGTTGCATCATGATGCGCAAGTGTCACCTCAACACCTGTCCGGTAGGGGTGGCCACCCAGGATGCCGAGTTGCGCAAGCGTTTCACCGGCAAGCCCGAGCACGTGGTCAACTTCTTCATGCTGATTGCCGAAGAGATTCGCGAAATGATGGCAAAGCTTGGATTCCGTCACTTTAGCGACATGATTGGCCGCTCGGATCTCATCGATAAGCGCGAGGCCATTGCCAACTGGAAGGCTCGGGGACTGGATTTCACCCGTGTCCTGCATCGGCCGGAAGTGGGGTCGGAGGTCGCTCTCTACAACTGTGAGACTCAGGATCATGGGCTCGACAAGGCTCTGGATCAGGAATTGATTCGCCTGGCGCAGCCAGCGCTTGATGAGGGTAAGCCGGTAAATATCGATATCCCGATCAAGAATATCAATCGGACCGTGGGTACCCTGCTATCCAGCCGGGTGGCACGGAACTATGGCCTTGCGGGGCTGCCTGAGGACACCATTTCCGTCACCCTGCACGGTACCGCCGGGCAGAGCTTCGGGGCCTTCCTGGCCTGCGGGGTGAGCTTTGAGCTTATCGGCGAGGGCAATGATTATGTCGGCAAAGGATTGTCTGGCGGGCGCATCGCCATCTATCCGCCGGCAGCGTCTAAAATTGTGGCGGAGGAGAACATTATCGTTGGCAACACCGTGCTTTATGGTGCCACCGACGGCGAATGTTACTTCCGCGGGGTGGCTGGTGAGCGCTTTGCGGTGCGTAACTCCGGTGCCACTGCGGTGGTGGAAGGAGTCGGTGACCACGGTTGTGAATATATGACCGGCGGTGTGGTGGTAGTGCTTGGCCAGTCCGGGCGCAACTTCGGTGCCGGCATGAGTGGTGGTATCGCCTATGTGCTGGATGAGGTCGGTGATTTTCCCGCCCGCTGCAACCTTGCGATGATCGAACTGGAACCCATCGCCGAGGAAGACGATGCGCTGGAGAGCCTGGAGCATCAAGGGGGCGATCTGGAGACTCATGGGCGGGTGGATGTGAGTGCTGATATGTCTCGCTTTGATGCTCAGCGCTTGCGTGGATTGATAGAGAAACACCTGCACTACACCAACAGTGACCGTGCCCGCACGATTCTTGATCACTGGGAGGAGTACCTGCCCAAGTTCGTCAAGATTATGCCGGTGGAATACCGCCGCGTGTTGCAGGAAATGAAACAAACCAAGGCCAGCGCAGAGGCCGCGGCCAGCTTGAAGGGGAGAAATTAGGCATGGGCAAACCCACTGGATTTATGGAGATCAGCCGGCGGGAGCGGACTTTCGCCCCGGTGAGTGATCGGGTGCGTCATTACACCGAGTTTTTTATCCCGCTCGCCGAGCAGGAGGTGCAAGACCAAGGTGCGCGTTGTATGGATTGCGGCATTCCCTTTTGTCACAACGGTTGCCCGGTCAACAACATCATTCCTGACTGGAATGATCTGGTTTATCGCGGCTCCTGGAAGCAGGCGCTGGATGTGCTGCACTCCACCAACAATTTTCCGGAGTTTACCGGGCGCATCTGTCCTGCTCCGTGTGAGGCTGCGTGCACCCTTAACCTTGACGAGAGTCCCGTAACCATCCGTACCATCGAGTGTGCCATTGTTGATCGTGGCTGGGATGAAGGCTGGATCGTGCCGGAAGTGGCGGCACGCAAGACTGGCAAACGGGTTGCAGTGGTCGGCTCCGGCCCATCCGGTCTCGCCTGTTCCCAGCAGCTAGCGCGGGCTGGCCACGAGGTGCACCTGTTCGAGAAGAATGATCGCATCGGGGGTCTCATGCGCTACGGCATTCCGGACTTCAAGCTTGGCAAGCAGAATATCGATCGGCGCATGGCACAGATGCGTGCTGAGGGCGTGGTTTTTCGCGCTGGTGTGCATATTGGTGTGGATGTTGCTGCCAAGCGTCTGGTGGAGGAATTTGATGCGGTGGTGCTGACTGGCGGCTCAGAGAAGCCACGGGATCTGCCGGTACCCGGTCGGGAACTGGACGGTGTTCATTACGCCTTGGAGTTTTTGCCGCAGCAGAACAAGCGCAATGCCGGCGACGAGATACCTGAAGATATCAGTCTTTATGCCAAGGATAAGCACGTGGTGGTCATTGGCGGCGGTGATACCGGTTCCGACTGCATCGGCACTTCTAATCGCCAGGGTGCGCGCTCGGTTACCCAGATCGAGATCATGCCCAAGGCGCCGGACATGGAAAACAAGTCCCTGACCTGGCCCAATTGGCCGATGAAGTTGCGCACCTCCTCCTCCCATGAAGAGGGTGCGGGCCGTGACTGGTCGGTAATTACCAAGTCATTCAGCGGCGAAGATGGCCGTGTGACCACCCTCAATGCCGCGCGTGTTGACTGGATCAGCAATGGCAAGGGTGGCTGGGATATGAAAGAGATCGAGGGCAGCGAATTTGAGCTCAAGGCCGATCTTGTACTGCTTGCCATGGGCTTCCTGCATCCGGTACACCAAGGCATGTTAGAAGAGCTTGGGGTGGACCTGGATCCGCGTGGCAACGTGTTGGCCGATACTGAGGGCTACCAGACTTCTGTTCCCAAGGTCTTCGCTGCTGGTGATATGCGTCGTGGCCAATCCTTGGTGGTATGGGCCATTCGCGAGGGTCGTCAGGCCGCCCGCGAGGTCGATACCTTCCTCATGGGTGAGTCAGATCTGCCTCGATAGTTCGGGGTTGTAACTGCTTGTTGAGCAGGGACCATAAAGGCTTGTGAATAAAAGCCCTGCTTGCCGTAACTGGTAAGTGGGGCTTTTTTATGCATGGGGCATGTCTTGAAAGGGATGATTGTTGCGGATGGCGGGTGGTTGGTGCATTGAGGGGGCGGCTTGCGTAGTACTCATCGAATTATAAAATAAGGAGGGTATTCTTTCTGCGTCCTGAGCAAATGATTGTCTCCTATAATTACAATATGTGCTCATTGGCACGAACTCTGTGATAACTTTGTGGCGGCCTGTTTGATTTTGGGCGTGCCTTGAGGGTGGATACGAATTATCGGTATCTTGTCTGTATGGGTGAGAGAGGGCCTTTTTTGTGCGGAGATAAAAATGTGACGCAATCGAATACTCCAGACGCCCCAGCCGTTATCGACCCGGGCTTTCGCAGGGATGGCCACAAGCGCTCGGCCCTGCTCAATGTGGCCGTGGAGGCAGGGCACTTGCGCCGCGCCAGTACCTCCTCACAGATCGATCGGCATACCTCGAAGTTGTCCAATCTCATCGAGCGCTCTCTTGATAATCCTAATAACAGCCGGCGCGTCGAAACCACCCGCGAGTATTTGCTCCACACCCTGAACAAGTGTCCACTGCCCCAGCGCGGTAGCCACCTGGAGACAGCTGCACTGGCTCTGCTGATCGGTAACCAGGGTGCGCACGAGAGCGTTGCCCCGGCCGGAATCTTGTATACGACGACGGCCCTGTGGCCCTCGCAGTCCAAATCACAATCGGGCCTGGCGTTGGTGTACGCCAGTTCAGGGGACCAAAATCTGGCGCTTGATCGTGCGCTAATGGCTCAGGATCATGCCAGGGCTGGTTGGAAGCTTAATACGGCCGAATTAATGAGCTTGCTGCGTTTTGAGCAGGGTGATTTCCAGGGTGTTATCGATGCGGTTAAGCGCGCGGTATCGGGTCGTACCCGGGCACCTGCGGATGGCAGCGAGCATCTGACACTTGCTCGCCTTTATCTCACCCGGTGTTACGCTGAGATGCGCCTCGGGTTGCCCATGGCTGCGTTTAAGACCTTGACCACCTTGTCCAGTAGCGTGGCCATAATCTCCCCCTCGCTACGACGCATCAAGGACATCTATACCAAGATGCTGGTATCGTTTCTGAGGCAGGGCGGTGCTGGACAATCGTTAGACCCCTACTCGGCTTGGGTACGGTTAAAGGAGACCGGCTCCCAAGAGTCCCTGGTAGATTTCCTGCCCGGTATTGAAGCGATCTACGAAGGACACGATCCGAGGAACCCGTCGCATATCTTCCAGGATCCGTTCCAGTCGGTGCAGGTGCATGAAGTTGTGGAGAATGTGCTGCACCAGGGCGATACCGTGCTCACCGTGGGTGCGACACAGTATGAATTTTCTTTGCCGCAGCGCGCACGACCGATTGTGACAACTGTCGTCAGCCCGCAGCGTCAACCCGTGCGGTCTCTCCGACGCGACCGCCGGGGTCGCTGGCCGCGCCTTCGCGATCTGCTTCCCATGGCTGCCCGCATTCTGGTACAGCTAGGCCTGCGGGCTGCCCCATCTCGGGCCACCCATAGTCCTCGCTGCGGTTTGATCTTTGCAACCGCCGCTGTCGGGCCGAAAAATCAGAGGCGGCGGAAAAACGGTGCCCACTCACCCATCGGCATGCCCGTTTTTTTACGGCACCGCAAGAGCACTATGCATTGATCCCTCTGGCGGTGCAGCCATCCCTTAGTCCACAGACTGAGCCCATAAATATCCCTGTATTCCGTCCCCCGACAGATTCATCAGCTAAGCAATGGCACAGCAGTCTGTCTGGCGTGTCGGGCGCAGGGTTGGTTGGGGAGGGGTGCTCAGTCTCCCGATGAATTACTGGAATGGGTGGCTCTCAGGCTGGCGTAAACGGTCAACAGCAGAAATATTCCCAGCAGGGGCAATAAAATGGCGTCGAGATAGCCGGTCCATGCCGCGATGCCGAAGGCGCTAAACAGCAGCACCAATGCCGGCGTAAAACAGCAGATTGCGGTGACTATGACACCGATAATTCCGACCCGTAAGAGGCGCTTGCGGTATCGCTTTAGTCTCTGTCTTCAATATTTGCCCGTGCATTCCAGGAGACGATATGACCCGGTTCCAATAGCGTATCCAGATGGCTGAGCACCGTCTTAATTCGTTCGGGGCGGTCAAAGAATTCGATCACCAGCGGTAGATCGAAGGCCATATCCATGAGGGTAGAGGAATGCATCTTTCCGGACTTTCCGAAGCCGCTAATGCCACGGAATACAGTGACGCCATGTACTTTGCTTTCATCATGCAGATAAGCGAGTAGAGATTTGAGGCGCCTCTCTCCCTCAGTAAGATAGATACGTACCATAGTGACTTGGGTATTTCTCATAGCTGCCTCCCCATTTGCAGGCCGGCCCAGCACGCCAGCAGACAGAGCGACACGCTGAGCAGGATATTGAGCCCGGCGCGGAGTTGTTCTCCCTGTTCCAGCAGGCTCAAGGTCTCTATGGAAAAAGTAGAGAAGGTGGTGAATGCGCCTAACAGGCCGATGAGCAGCGCGGCGCGCCATTCCGTGCTGCTCAGGGTGCGTTCTACCAGCAGCACGTAGAAAAACCCCATCAGCAGAGAGCCCACCAGATTGACTGTAAGGGTGCCGAAGGGAAAGCCGCGCCCGAGGAAAAGGTGCACCAGATTGGAGAGGCCGTAACGCAAGACGGCCCCTACAGCGCCGCCGGTGGCGATGGCAATTATCTGGGGCATTATTATTGCCTAATCTGCCAGATCCAGGTGCCCACGCTTGACCGCCTGACTAAGGGCGTCAAACCCACTGACCACTTCTTCGTAGGCCTGGCGATAGTTGCGCAGCCGGCGCAGGGTGTCGGCATCGGGTATGCCGGAATTGGTTTTAACTGAGACCTTCATAACCTCTTTGATATAGAGGGCGCGGATATTTGCTACCGAGCCCGCAACATCCATGAAGGATTGCTGGCTCACGGGACCAATCATGGTTTCAATGCTTGCCCGGTTGATGCTGCCAATACGGTTCTCGAATTCCTTGAAGAAACGTTGGACGATCAAGTCCTGGTCCACATCCCGTATATTTGGATCCATCATCATCTGTACCTTTTTGCCTGCACGTTGTGATTGTTTCCAGAGAGAGTAGCTAAAATGTAATCACCGCGCCAAGGTGGTCGTCGCTCCGGGTATACTGCGCGGCGGTATTGCTTTCTGTGATTATGGTTAATGATTGAAAAGGGTCAGGGGCATTAATAGGTGGAGCATCCGGAACATTTTGAGGTCATTGTGGTGGGTGGTGGTCATGCGGGGAGTGAGGCGGCCTTGGCCGCCGCACGCATGGGCGCACGTACGCTGTTATTGACCCAGAGCATCGATAGCCTCGGCCAGATGAGCTGTAATCCCGCCATCGGGGGCATAGGTAAGGGCCATCTGGTACGCGAGATCGATGCTCTGGGTGGCATGATGGCGCGGGCGGCCGATCACTGCGGGATTCATTTTCGTACCCTCAATGGTCGCAAAGGTCCGGCGGTGCGTGCCACCCGCGCCCAGATTGATCGCAGCCTCTACCGAACCAGGGTGCGTCGTGAGTTGGAGCAACAGGAAAACCTTCAGCTGTTCCAGCAGACGGTGGAGGATCTGCTGGTGGCCGATGGCGAGATCTGCGGAGTGCAGACCCAGATGGGCTTGCGTTTTCGCGCCCCTACCGTGGTGTTTACCGTGGGTACTTTTCTCGGTGGCCGTATCCACGTGGGGTTGGCCAACTATCAGGGTGGGAGAGCGGGGGATCCACCCGCTAACGCCCTTGCCCGACGCTTGCGGGAGCTGCCCTTCCGGGTGGCGCGCCTGAAGACCGGCACACCTCCACGCATCGACGGTCGCAGCATCGATTTCTCCAAACTCGAGGTGCAGCCCGGGGATATACCGGTGTCGGTGTTTTCTTATGTGGAGAGCGCCACGGTTCATCCGCGCCAGGTGCCCTGTCATATCACCCGCACCAATCCCCGGACCCACGACATCATTCGCGCCGGACTCGATCGTTCGCCCATGTACAGTGGAGAGATTGAGGGTGTTGGGCCTCGTTACTGCCCCTCGGTGGAGGACAAGGTGGTGCGTTTCGCAGACAAGTCTTCGCACCAGATATTCGTTGAGCCAGAGGGGCTCGATAGCACCGAGATCTACCCCAATGGTATTTCCACCAGCCTGCCCTTTGATGTGCAATATGCCCTGGTGCGTTCCATTGCCGGCTTTGAGCAGGCGTGTATCACGCGGCCTGGTTATGCCATTGAGTATGACTATTTCGATCCGCGCGATCTGCAGCCCTCGCTGGAGACCAGGCATCTACCCGGCTTGTTTTTTGCCGGCCAGATAAACGGTACTACTGGTTATGAGGAGGCCGCGGCCCAGGGTCTGCTCGCGGGTATTAACGCGGCCCTGAAAGGGCGCGGGGAAGCGCCCTGGTGGCCGCGCCGGGATGAAGCTTATCTCGGGGTGCTGGTGGATGATTTGATTACCCGCGGTACTAGTGAGCCCTATCGGATGTTCACTAGCCGCGCCGAATATCGCCTGCTGTTGCGGGAGGATAATGCGGATCTTCGCCTGACTGAGCAGGGGCGGCGTCTGGGCTTGGTGGATGACCAACGCTGGGAGAGCTTCGCGGAAAAGCGTGCAGCCATTGAGCGTGAAGCAGCCCGTCTGGCCTCCACTATCGCGCCTGCTGGTGAGGCTCTGACCCGCTTGTTGGGTACGCCACCAAAGCAAGATTACCGCTTGCTTCAACTATTGCGCCGACCCGAGGTGAGTTATGAAGAACTGATGACTTTGCCTGGTGTAGGCCCGGGGGCGGCTGATGTGAAGGTTGCGGAGCAGGTGGAGGTGCAGGCCAAGTATCATGGCTATATAGAGCGTCAGGAGGCGGAGGTGCGTCGTAGCCTGCATCATGAACAGATGCTGTTGCCGCCAGAGCTGGATTATTCGGCTGTCTATGGTTTGTCCACTGAGGTTAGCCAGAAACTCGCCGAGCAGCGGCCCGCCACTCTCGGCCAGGCGGCTCGTATTCCAGGCATTACACCGGCGGCAATTTCTTTGCTGCTGGTTCATTTGCGTCGCCGTGGTGGCGATCAGCCTGATGAGGCGAAGCGTCAGCATGCCTGAGCCCGACGAGGATTCGGAGCTTCAGGTTTTGTTGGAACAGGGCACGAAAGCACTGGGCCTGCAGGTTGAGGCTAGTATACAAAGCCGGATGCTCGATTACCTGCGCTTGTTATCGCGCTGGAATCGCACCTACAATCTGACTTCGGTGCGGGAGCTGCGGCAGATGGTCACGCTTCATCTGCTGGATTCACTGACCGTTTTGCCCTATATCCAGGGCGATCGTTTGCTCGATGTGGGTTGCGGTGCAGGCCTGCCAGGATTGGTGCTTTCGATGATGCGGCCAGATCTGCACTGCGTATTACTGGACAGCAATAGCAAAAAGACCCGCTTTTGCCTGCAGGCGATGGCGCAACTGGGGCTTGAGAACGTGGAGATTGTGCATAGCCGGGCCGAGGCCTATGCGCCATCACGACCGTTCTCCATTATTATCTGCCGGGCCTATAGTTCGTTGCGTGAATTTGTGGATGGTGCCGGGCGGTTGCTGGCACCGGGGGGGGCTCTGCTGGCCATGAAAGGCGGGTTGCCGGAAGAAGAACTCAAGGCAATGGCTTTATCCCATATGCAGCCGCGGGTGGTTGCGCTAGGGGTGCCCGGGGTCGAAGCAGCCAGGCATCTCGTCATTATTCATCCGGTTGGGGAGGAACAGGAAAGCCATGGCTAAGACCGTCGCCGTTACCAACCAGAAAGGTGGAGTAGGCAAAACCACCACCAGTATCAATCTTGCTGCCTCTCTTGCTGCCTCCAGGCGCAAGGTGCTACTCATCGATATTGATCCTCAGGGCAATGCCACCATGGGCAGCGGTGTGAACAAGGCGACCCTTGCGCGTTCCAGCTATGAGGTGTTGTTAGGCCAATCCACTATTGAAGAGAGCGTGATTGCGGTGGAGCACAGCGGCTACCATCTGCTGCCAAGCAACGGCGATCTCACCGCTGCTGAGGTGGCTCTGCTCGATGAGATTGGTCGGGAATTGCGGCTGCGCCAGGCGCTTAGCAGTATTGAGGAACGTTACGAATTTATTATCATTGATTGTCCGCCAGCGCTTAGCATGTTGACGGTCAATGCCCTGGCCGCAGCGGATAGCGTGCTGATTCCCATGCAGTGTGAATACTATGCCCTTGAGGGACTGGCCGCCTTGTTGGATACAGTGGAAAAGATCCGCCGGATTCTTAATCCGGGGCTGCGTGTCGAGGGCCTGCTACGCACTATGTTTGATGCCCGTAATAATCTCTCTGGCCAGGTGTCGGCGCAGTTGGTGAAGCACTTTGGCTCCAAGGTGTTCAGCACTATTATTCCCCGCAATGTACGTTTGGCCGAGGCTCCCAGTCATGGTTTGCCGGCACTGCTCTATGATCGTAACTCCAGTGGCGCCCTTGCCTACCTCGCGCTTGCCAGTGAAATGGTGCAGCGTAACCACCGTCATTTGGAGGCGGTGTAGTTTGGCTTCTTTGAAGCGCTCCTTGCGGCAGATGCCGCTCATCCCTCTTCAAATTCGGAAACTCTATTCATGGTAAAGCGCAGGGGCCTTGGTCGTGGCCTAGATGCCTTGCTGGCGGGTTCGACTTCCAGCGAACTCCAGCACGGTTTTAGTGACGGGGAACTGCGGGAGCTGCCGCTGGATCGTATTCAGCGGGGTAAATACCAGCCCCGCAAGCATATGGATGACACCGCGCTGGAAGATCTGGCGCAGTCCATTCGTGCCCGCGGGGTGGTGCAGCCCATTGTGGTGCGTTTGCGCAATGGTGGCCCCGATTATGAAATCGTTGCCGGAGAGCGGCGTTGGCGGGCGGCCCAGCTAGCCAAGTGCGAGCGTATTCCGGCAATCGTGCGCGAGCTGGCCGACGACGCCGCACTGGCGATAGCCCTGATCGAAAATATCCAGCGCGAGGATCTCAACGCTATCGAAGAGGCACGGGCCTTACGCCGTCTCATTGATGAATTTGAGATGACCCATCAACAAGCGGCCGAGGCGGTGGGCTGGTCCCGTGCTGCGGTGAGCAATCTGCTGCGCTTGCTTGATCTTGAACCCGGTGTGGCGCGGATGTTGGAAGAGGGCCAACTGGATATGGGACACGGGCGGGCGCTGTTGGGCCTAGACTCCGGTGTACAACTGGCGACCGCCAAAGACGTGGTGAGGCGTGGGCTTTCCGCGCGCGCCACCGAGGCGTTGGTACGGCGCCTGAAGTCTGCTGCCGATGACAAGTCTGGCAAAGTGGGGCAGCAAGCTCCCGCGGATGCGGATATCCGGCGCTTGCAGGACGGGCTATCAATTCGCTTGGGCGCAAAGGTAAATATTCAGCATCGCGCCAAGGGCAATGGTCGTTTGGTTATTGATTATGGCAGTGTGGACGAACTGGAAGGGATCCTTGGGCATATTGATTAATTGGCTGGGCATTGTTTTATCTCACCCAGTCGGTGCCGAAGTAGGGTGATTTTCGTTGATCCCGGATGGCCATACCTCTATAATTTGCCCGCCTTCACCACTGGTGAGCATCCGATATAGTGGGTCGAGGCTCTGGTCACAACATTGATTCATCCCGGAAGTAGAGTGCTTCACCTGCGGCCCCCGGGCTGCACGGTTAGGTGTTTGATTTGCTGAATCCGAAGGGAATACGAGTGGTTGTCCGCATCGCGTGTGGGCAGCTCGGAGTCGCGTTGTTGATCGCGTTGGCGTTTTTAGCGTTTTCCGGGGTTTGGGAAATGTATTCCGCGCTGATTGGTGGTGGCATCGGTGCCGCGGCCAGTCTGCTGATGGGGTGCTGGGTATTCCGGAGCGGTGTAGACGCCAAGGCAAGAAATATGGTGCGCGCCTTTTATTTTGGCGAATTTATTAAGCTGGCAGTTACTGTGGTGATGTTTATCCTTGCCATAGTCTGGGTGCGGGTTTCACCGCTGCCCCTGATGAGCGCCTACGCGGCCTCAGTGCTGGCATACTGGCTTGCCTTGGCGAGTCCACGGTTCACAGGAAACGGAAACGACAGATGAGCGCTGAAGGTCCTGCCAACGCTTCGGAATATATCATCCACCACTTGACCAACCTGACGGCTGGTGAAGGGTTCTGGACGTTCCACCTGGATACCCTGTTCTTCTCCTTTACTTTGGGTGCATTTGCACTCTTTCTGTTCCGGATTGCGGCGAAAAATGCGACCTCTGGTGTACCTGGGAAGCTACAGAATTTCGTGGAGTTGCTGATCGACTTTGTCGATACGCAGGTGAAAGACAGCTTCCACGGGCGCAGCGAATTGATTGCGCCTCTGGCCCTGACCATCTTTGTCTGGGTCTTCCTGATGAACTTTATGGACCTTATACCGGTGGATTTATTGCCCCTGGTGGCAGGCTGGGGCGGTGTGCATAACCTGCGGGTGGTACCAACCACTGATCTAAACCTGACCTTTGCGATGTCGATCACGGTCTTTTTGCTGATGATCTTCTACAGCATCAAGATTAAGGGCGCGGTGGGTTTTGCCAAGGAATTATTGTTCCATCCCTTCGGTAAATGGATGCTGCCGGTTAATTTGCTGCTCAAGGTCGTTGAGGAGTTCGCCAAGCCAATCTCGTTGGCCCTTCGTTTATTCGGAAATCTCTATGCTGGTGAGCTGATCTTCATTCTCATCGCGCTGCTACCTTGGTGGGCCCAGTTTACTTTGGGGTTGCCATGGGCGATTTTTCATATCCTGGTGATTACGCTTCAGGCGTTTATCTTCATGATGCTTACCATCGTGTACCTGAGTATGGCGCACGAAGACCAATGATTTTTTTGTCACGACTAATAACTAGTCCGCTTTAGGAGGAAACATGGAATTCGCATCCCTGGTCGCAAGTGTACAAGGTATGACGGCTATCGCCGTTGGCCTGTTGATTGGTATGGGCGCGATGGGTACTGCCATCGGCTTTGGTCTGCTCGGCGGCCGCTTCCTGGAAGGTGCCGCACGGCAACCTGAGATGGTGCCCATGCTGCAGATCAAAATGTTCATCGTTGCTGGCTTGCTTGACGCCGTGACTATGATTGGTGTTGGTATCGCTCTCTTCTTCACCTTCGCTAATCCTTTTGTGGATGCAGTGAAAGTCGCTGCTGGCGTCTAGTCTTTAACGCTCCGATCGAGGGTTCCTTACTGTGAACATCAATGCCACGCTGCTGGGCCAGATGATTACCTTCGGGTTATTTATCTGGTTCACCATGAAATTCGTTTGGCCGCTGCTGATTACGGCAATGGCTGAGCGGGAGAGCAAGATTGCTGATGGTTTGGCTGCGGCTGAACGTGGGCACCACGAGAAGGAGCTGGCAGAGGAACGTGCCAAGCAGCTTCTCCATGAAACCAAGGACAAGGCCCGGGAGATGATTGCCCAGTCGCAGAAACGTGCCGATGAAATTGTCGATGCGGCGAAGGACGAGGCACGTCACGAGGGGGAACGCCTGAAGATTGCCGCACGAGCGGAAATTGATCAGGAGATCACCCAGGCCAAGGAATCTCTACGTAAAGAGGTGGTGAGTATTGCCCTGGTTGGTGCCGAGCAGGTGCTGCTGCGCGAGGTAGACGCGGCGGCCCATGAAGAGGTTCTGTCCAAGCTCGTTGAGCAGTTTTAGGAAGCATCATGGCAGAAGTCGTCTCACTGGCTCGACCCTACGCCCTGGCCGCATTTCAGCGGGCCCAGGAAGAGGATGCGCTTGGCTCTTGGTCCAATATTTTGGCCTTTGTTTCGGCCTTGGCGGCGGACTCTGATCTGGTAGCAGTAATTTCTGACCCTCGAGTTGAAAAGGGGCAGCTTACTCAGCTTATGCTGGAGCTTTGCACTGGGCGTCTGAGTAAGACTCAAGAGAACTTTTTGCGCCTCTTGATTCTGAATCGACGCTTGGGGGTGGTTGAAAAAATCACTGAATTATTCCAGGCCCGCCGTTCCGAACAGGAAGGGCGTAGCCGGGTGGAGGTGCGTAGCGCCTTTGCCCTGGACCCGCGCTACGAGCAGGTGATTAGCGGCATTATGGCAAAGCGGCTGGGGAATGTGGTGGATCTTTCCGTAACGGAAGACACCAGCCTGATTGGTGGCGTAGTCATCCGCTCTGGCGATTTGGTTATTGATTTATCCCTGCGGGGACGCTTAAAGCAATTGTCGTTGCAGCTTAGGTAAAGCAGGCAAAGGTATTCTTCCGGCGGGTGGTGGGACCACTCGTCGTGGCAAGCACAGAGGTTTAGTTATGCAACTCAGTCCGACGGAAATCAGCGATCTAATCAAGCAAAAGATCGAAAACCTGGATATCGGCACCGAGGCCCGTACTGAAGGCACGGTTGTCACCCTTACCGATGGTATCGCCCGTATCCACGGGTTGAGCGACGTCATGCAGGGGGAGATGATCGAGTTCCCCGGTAATACCTACGGGCTGGCGCTCAATCTGGAGCAGGATTCTGTGGGCGCAGTGGTGCTGGGTGAATACACTCACATTTCGGAAGGCGATGTGGTGCGTTGCACCGGTCGTATTCTCGAAGTGCCTTACGGACGTGCGCTTCTGGGTCGCGTGGTCAATTCACTCGGCAAGCCCATTGATGGTAAGGGCGATATCGATGCGGAAGGTGAGGCCCCCATTGAAAAGGTAGCTCCTGGCGTTATCAACCGTCAGTCTGTTGACCAGCCTGTGCAGACCGGATTGAAATCTATCGATTCCATGGTGCCCATCGGGCGCGGTCAGCGTGAGTTGATCATTGGCGATCGCCAGACCGGCAAGACTGCTATTGCCATCGACACCATCATCAATCAGAAAGACACCGGCGTGCTCTGTATTTATGTGGCCATTGGCCAGAAAGCCTCGTCGGTTGCCGGCGTGGTACGCAAACTCGAAGAGCACGGCGCCATGGACCACACCATTGTGGTGGCTGCTAACGCCTCTGAGTCCGCTGCGATGCAATACATTGCCCCGTACTCCGGTTGCACCATGGGCGAGTACTTTCGCGACCGCGGTGAAGATGCGCTGATTATTTTTGACGATCTCACCAAGCAGGCCTGGGCCTATCGTCAGGTCTCCCTGCTGCTCCGTCGTCCGCCAGGGCGTGAGGCTTATCCGGGTGATGTGTTTTATCTGCACTCGCGTTTGCTTGAGCGTGCCTCGCGTATCAATGCCGCCGAAGTTGAAAAACTGACTAACGGTGAGGTCAAAGGCAAGACTGGCTCACTGACCGCTCTGCCTATTATTGAGACCCAGGCAGGTGACGTGTCGGCCTTCGTGCCCACTAACGTGATCTCCATCACCGATGGGCAGATCTTCCTTGAGACTGATTTGTTTAACGCGGGCATCCGCCCGGCCATCAATGCCGGACTTTCGGTTTCTCGTGTGGGTGGTGCGGCACAGACCACTATTATCAAGAAGCTCGGCGGTGGTATTCGTCTGGCGCTTGCCCAGTACCGTGAACTGGCGGCTTTTGCACAGTTTGCCTCGGACCTCGATGAAGCGACACGCAAGCAGTTAGAGCGTGGCCAACGGGTTACCGAGTTGATGAAACAGGTTCAGTATGCCCCCTTGAGCGTGGCGGCTATGGCAATCTCTCTGTACGCGGTTAACGAGGGCTATATTGACGCGGTCGAACTCAACAAGATTGGTGACTTTGAGAATGCACTGCAGGCTTATATGGCGTCTGAGCAGGCTGAACTGCTATCCCAGGTGAATGAGTCTGGCGATTACAATGATGAAATCGAGGCGCAGTTCAAAGCGGCACTTGAAGACTTCGTCGCCAACCATAGCTGGTAATAACCCACTTTAAGGGATGTAAGCGATGGCTGGTTTCAAAGAGATACGCGGGAAGATTCGCAGTATTCAGAATACGCAAAAGATTACCCGTGCTATGGAAATGGTGGCCGCGAGTAAGATGCGTAAGGCGCAGGAGCGGATGCGTTCCGCACGGCCCTATGCGGAACGGATGCGCAACGTGGTTGCCCACTTGGCATTGGCTAACAGTGAGTATCGCCACCCCTATCTGTTGGAGCGAGAGAAAAAACGGGTGGGAGTGCTGGTGATCTCCAGTGATCGCGGTTTGTGTGGTGGCCTTAACTCCAATCTGTTTCGCAAGGTGTTGCCGGAACTCGCCAAGTTTGATGCCGAAGGCATTGAGGTGGACGTAGCTACGGTAGGAACCAAGGCGGCCGGGTTTTTCAAGCGCATCGGTGCAAACATCGTTGCCCAGGAGGGGCACCTTGGCGATGCGCCAGGTATTGACGCCATTATCGGCGCGGTAAAGGTGATGCTTGATCGTTTCGACGACGGCAAAATCGACCGCCTGTTCGTGGCCTACAACCATTTTGAATCTTCAATTGTGCAGAAGCCGGTGGTGGAGCAATTGTTACCGCGTATTGCAGCGGAAGACGAGGAAATCCAGTATCACTGGGATTATATTTACGAGCCGGATGCCAAAGAAATTCTCGACCATGTCCTCAGCCGTTACATAGAGTCGATGGTGTATCACGGGGTGGTAGAAAATATTGCCTGTGAGCAGGCAGCCCGGATGGTTGCGATGAAGGCGGCATCTGATAACGCGTCGGATCTTATAGGCGAGCTACAGCTGATTTACAACAAGGCAAGGCAGGCCGCAATTACCCAGGAAATTTCAGAAATCGTGGGTGGCGCCGCAGCGGTTGCATAGCGGCAAAATAGCTGACATACAGGTTTAGATTGAACTGATCTAGAGATTGGGGAAGGCAATATGAGCGCGGGAAAAGTAATACAGATTATTGGTGCGGTGGTTGACGTCGAGTTTCCGCGGGACAGCGTGCCCAAGGTTTACAGTGCCCTCACAGTGCAAAACTCGGGCCTTACTCTCGAGGTACAGCAGCAAATTGGTGATGGTGTGGTACGAACCATTGCCATGGGCTCCTCGGATGGTCTAATCCGCGGCGTAGAGGTTCTCAATACGGGTGACCCCATCAAGGTTCCGGTTGGTGAGGAGACCTTGGGTCGTATTATGAATGTGCTAGGTGAGCCAGTAGACGAAAAAGGTGATATTGGCGAAAAGAAGCGCATGCCGATCCATCGTGCCGCACCTACTTATCTGGATCAGTCTTCGGGTGTGGAACTGCTCGAGACCGGCATTAAGGTCATCGACCTCATTTGTCCTTTTGCCAAAGGCGGCAAGGTTGGCCTGTTTGGTGGTGCCGGCGTAGGTAAGACCGTTACCCTGATGGAGCTGATTCGTAACATTGCCATGGAGCATAGTGGTCTGTCGGTGTTCGCCGGGGTGGGTGAGCGGACTCGCGAGGGCAACGACTTCTACCACGAGATGCGTGAGGGTGGCGTGCTCGACAAGGTATCTCTGGTGTACGGGCAGATGAATGAGCCCCCCGGAAACCGGCTGCGCGTAGCGCTTTCCGGCCTTACCATGGCTGAGCACTTTCGCGATGAAGGTCGTGATGTGCTGTTTTTCGTGGATAACATCTATCGTTACACTCTGGCGGGCACCGAGGTCTCGGCACTGCTGGGACGTATGCCTTCCGCAGTGGGTTATCAGCCTACTTTGGCCGAGGAAATGGGTACCTTGCAGGAGCGTATTACCTCCACCAAGAGCGGTTCCATTACCTCCATTCAGGCGGTGTATGTGCCTGCAGATGATTTGACCGATCCGTCTCCTGCAACCACCTTCGCCCACTTGGATGCGACCCTGGTGTTGTCACGGCAGATTGCTGAGCTCGGCATTTATCCTGCTGTTGATCCACTGGATTCCACCAGTCGGCAGATGGATCCCCTGGTGGTCGGGGCGGAACATTACGCGGTTACCCGCGATGTGCAGACCACCTTGCAGCGTTATAAGGAACTCAAGGACATTATTGCTATTCTCGGCATGGATGAGCTTTCCGATGAGGATAAGCAGGTGGTGACCCGGGCGCGCAAGATTCAGCGTTTCCTGTCCCAGCCCTTCTTTGTGGCCGAGCCCTTTACCGGTACCCCCGGAAAATACGTTTCGCTCAAGGACACCATTAGTGGTTTCAAGGCGATTGTAGCTGGCGAAATGGATCATCTGCCGGAGCAGGCTTTTTATATGGTGGGTTCCATTGAAGAGGCAGAAGAGAAGGCGAAAACTATTACTTGAGGATGCGTTTTGGGGAGATGAGCATTGCTCGTAGCCCCGGAAAGTGTCTCTGATGAGTCTGAATTTCTGATGCAAAGGTCTTTGTGATAATGGCGATGAGCATTCATATCGACATCGTAAGTGCTGAAACCGAAATATTTTCGGGTCGCGCTGAAATGGTGGTAGCTCCTGGCATATTGGGTGATGTAGGTATTGCTCCCCAGCATAGCCAAATGATCACCCGCTTGCGTCCGGGCGAGGTGAGTGTGCGTCTGGCTGGTGGTGAGGAAGAGCGTTTCTACGTCTCTGGCGGGATACTTGAAGTTCAGCCCCACGTTATTACGGTGCTTTCGGATACCGCGGCACGTGCCCATGATTTGGATGAGGCTGCAGCGCTCAAGGCCAAGGAAACGGCGGAACACGCACTACAGGATCGAAAAGCTGATTTTGATTATGCTAAAGCACAGTCCGAATTGGCACAAGCTGCGGCGCAATTGCAGGCTATCCAGCGTTTACGTAAACCCACTTCACGCTAATTTTCTTTATGCTTAAAAAAGCCGACCAAGGATTTCCTTGGTCGGCTTTTTTTATCCGATATTTTTTATTAACTTCAGTTTTTGGCAGTGTTGGCGATATCCTTTCCAAGGTCACCAACTGCAAGCCAGGTCGCAGCCTCCCTCGCATCCAAAGCGTATGGTTGTGACTAATCGTGTGGTTACAGGTTAGGGAGAAGTTAAGGGATGAATAAGCTGGAGATAATCATTTTGGCGGCGGGTGAGGGTAAGCGCATGCGCTCGCATATACCCAAGGTATTACACGAACTTGCCGGGCTGCCGCTGCTTGGCCATGTGGTGGCTACTGCAAGTTCGCTGCGGCCAGATCGGATTCATGTGGTCTATGGTCACGGTGGACAGCAGGTTCCAGAGGCCATGGCGGAACTGCCTGTAGAATGGGTGTTACAGCCGAAGCAAAAAGGCACTGGCCACGCTGTGATCCAGGCGATGCCAGATATAGCGGCAGATGCAACTGTCCTGGTGCTGTATGGAGACGTCCCGTTGGTGGAGAAGGATACTCTCGATGAGGTGGTTGCTGCGGTAAGCGACTCCAGTATGGGCCTGCTTACCGTAGACCTGAGAGATGCGAGTGGATATGGGCGTATCGTTAAACAAGACGGAAGCGTGCTGGCTATCGTTGAGGAGCGCGATGCAAATCCGGAGCAGCGCAAAATCAAGGAAATAAATACCGGTATTCTGGCGGTTAAGGCTTCGAAGTTAAGGGGCTGGTTGAAAATTCTCGGCAATGATAATTCCCAAGGTGAATATTATTTAACCGACTGTATTGCGGCGGCGGTGGCGGACGGCGTCACGGTACACACGCCACATCCACGCGGTGAGGAGGAGGTGCTTGGTATTAACGATTGCCAGCAGCTAGCCCGTCTCGAACGTTATTATCAGCATCAACAGGCCAACGCCCTAATGGCCAGTGGTGTAACCCTCCAGGATCCGGCACGCATAGATGTGCGTGGTGAGCTGCTTTGCGGACGTGATGTAGTAATCGATGTGAACGCCATATTTGAGGGGCGTGTGGTGCTGGGTGATAACGTACGTGTCGGGGCCAATACGGTGATTCGCGACGCTGAGATAGGTGCCGGGAGCATCATTCAGGCGAACTGCGTTATCGAAGATGCCATAGTGGGAAAAGAGGCGCGCATTGGGCCTTTCTCCCGTCTTCGGCCAGAGACGCAGCTGGCCGACGCGGTACATATCGGTAACTTCGTGGAAATCAAGAAAAGCACAGTAGCCCATGGTTCGAAGATTAATCATCTTAGCTATATCGGTGATAGCGAGGTGGGCAGCGGCGTAAATATAGGCGCCGGAACCATTACCTGTAATTACGATGGCGCGAATAAGTTCAAGACCGTCATTGGCAAGGACAGCTTTATCGGATCCGGTACCCAGCTGGTAGCGCCGGTAGTTGTGGGTGATGGGGCCACCATAGGTGCCGGCTCCACGATTACCAAGGATACGCCCGATGGCGAACTGACGCTGGCGCGGGCGCGACAGCAGTCTGTCAGGGGTTGGCAGCGGCCGAAGAGAAAGCTGTAGCTGCCAGAGCGACGGGTGAAGGAGTAAAACTATGTGTGGAATCGTCGGAGCGGTGGCGGAGCGCAACGTTGTGCCCATTCTCATGGAGGGATTGAGGCGCCTTGAATATCGAGGTTATGACTCCGCGGGTATCGCTGTCAGTGGCCCCCATCAGGAGTTAAATCGTGAACGCACCCAGGGCAAGGTGGCCGATCTCGGTAAACTACTTGCCAAATCCTCTCTTGAAGGATGTGTGGGTATTGCCCATACCCGCTGGGCTACCCATGGGGTTCCCAGTGTCTCTAATGCCCATCCTCATATCTGTTATGGCTCCATTGCCATCGTTCACAACGGCATTATTGAGAACCATGCGGCCTTGCGGGCACAGCAGTCTGAGCTAGGTTACAAATTTACCTCGGATACCGATACCGAGGTGGTGGTACATCAGATTCATCATTACACCACCCAGGGCATGGATTTGCTTGCCGCTGTGCAGGCAAGTTCCGCCGAACTGGAGGGGGCATACGCCCTTGGGGTTCTTAGCAAGGAAGAGCCAGGGCGACTCATTGCCGCGCGCCGGGGAAGTCCGTTGGTTATCGGGATTGGGGTAGGCGAGCACTTTATTGCCTCTGATATCTCGGCACTGCTACCCGTTACCCACCGCTTTATCATCCTGGAAGATGGGGATTTTGCCGACCTTCACGGCCAGGAACTGCGGATTTATGACGGTAACGGGCAGCTCGTAGAGCGGCCAATAGTGGAGAGCCAGCTTAGCGCCGATGCGGCGGAGCGTGGCAGCTACCGCCACTATATGCTGAAGGAAATCCACGAACAGCCGCACGCAATTGCCGATACCCTGGAAGGGCGCATCACCGAAGAACGCCTGCTGGAGGGTATTTGTGGGCCCGATGCGCCGGCTATATTTGAGCGCATCCAGGCGGTAAAAATTATCGCTTGTGGCACCAGTTTTCACGCCGGGCTGGTTGCCCAGCACTGGTTTGAGACTCTGGCAGGTATGCCCTGTAGCGTGGAGGTGGCAAGCGAATTTCGCTATCGTGAACCGGTGGCATCGGCCGATACCCTGATCGTGATTATTTCCCAGTCCGGTGAAACAGCCGACTCCCTGGCCGCATTGTACGGCGCACGTGAGCGCGGTTTCGGGCCGTCTCTGGGGATCGTTAATGTTCCCGAAAGTTCTCTGGTACGTGAAGCGGATCTCGTGCTGATGACCCGTGCCGGAACGGAAATTGGCGTCGCCTCCACCAAGGCATTTACCACTCAATTGGTTGCTCTGTTGCTGCTGGTGCTCGCCATTGGTAAATATCATGGTTTGAAGGCGGAGGTAGAAGCAGAGGTCGTGGCCCAATTGCGTGATCTTCCCGGCCGTTGTCGTGACGCGCTAGCTCTCGATGAGGCAATCCGTGAATTAGCCGAATCTTTTGCCGACAAGGAGCACGCGCTATTTCTGGGGCGCGGATTACATTATCCGGTGGCGAAGGAGGGTGCTTTAAAGCTGAAGGAGATCTCCTATATTCATGCCGAAGCATACCCTGCGGGAGAGTTAAAGCATGGACCGTTGGCACTAGTAGATGCGGAAATGCCGGTAGTGGCAGTGGCCCCCAATGATTCACTGCTCGAAAAGCTCAAATCCAATCTCGAAGAAGTTCGGGCGCGTGGTGGTCAACTCTATGTCTTTGCGGATGCCAAGGCGGAGTTTGTTGCGACCTCCAACGTGTCTGTGATGGATGTGCCATCCATAGGTGAGACAGTGGCGCCAATTCTTTATACTATCCCCTTGCAATTATTGGCCTATCACGTTGCTGTTCTCAAGGGTACCGACGTGGATCAGCCGAGAAATCTGGCTAAATCGGTCACTGTGGAATAGCCCTGTAGCATTGGAGTTCGGGCAAGAAATTTAAGGTAGACCAGACGGGACGGGCTGCAAGACTTATTATGAATATCTGAGGAGAATTTTGTATGCAAAATATCGGGCAATTACTTGATATCAAAGGACGTGGGCTGTGGAGTGTAGGACCCGATGACACTGTCTTTTCCACTATCGAGCTGATGGCGGACAAAAGGGTCGGTGCGGTTGTCGTTCTCGAGGAAGAAAAACTGGTGGGTATTGTTTCCGAGCGCGATTATGCGCGGAAGGTCATCCTGAAGCATCGCGCCTCGCGGGAGACCAAGGTGCGGGAGATCATGTCGGACAAGGTGGTTTGCGTGCACGAATGCAGCACCATTAACAACTGCTTGACCCTAATGAATGGGCGCGGTTTTCGCCATTTGCCAGTGACGGAGGGTGAGGATAATCATCCCGTTGCCATGGTCTCCGTGACCGATCTGGTCAGAGCCATTATTTCCAACCAGAGGGCCGAAATCGAACAGCTCAAGCACTATATTCTGGGTTAGTTATTAGGGGTCCTCTGATCTATTTGTGAACTCGTAGCCTGTGTCAAAACATCCATCTTCATCGTTGCCGATCTTTGCAATAGCCTGCTATTACGTGTGATCAGCGCCTAAAAGCAGAAAATTTTGAATTGCAATCTACTTCGTTCAGTATAAATCAGAGGCTCCTTAGCCTGGCAAAGACCCGCTCCGCCGCATTCCAGGTAAATTCCAGTTCCTTGGCACCATGCGCCGAGGAAATAAAGGCTGTTTCAAAGGCTGAGGGGGCGAAGTAAATGCCCTCACGCAGCATGCCGTGGAAGAATTCTCGGAAGCGCTGTTGGTCGCATTTCATCACTTCCTCAAAGTTTCCTACGCTCTTGGCCTCGGTGAAGAACAGGCCGAACATGCCCCCCACCTGATTGGCTCGCAGGGCAATCCCTGCGGCCTTCGCGCGCTCCAGTAAACCGTCAATCAACAGCATCGTACTAGCCGTGAGTTGGTCAAAAAATTCTGGCTTGGCTATTTGTTCAAGGGTAGCGAGTCCGGCTGCCATAGCGATGGGATTTCCAGACAGCGTACCTGCCTGGTAGACCGGGCCGTCCGGTGCCAGCCGATCCATGATTTCGCTGCGCCCGCCAAAGGCACCTACTGGCAAGCCGCCACCGATCACTTTGCCCAGTGTGCTGAGATCGGGAGTGATATCAAAAAGACCCTGGGCGCAGCGAGGGCCTACACGGAACCCGGTCATTACCTCATCAAAGATCAATAAACTTTTGTATTGATCGCAGAGCTTTCGTAGCCCTGAGAGAAAGCCGTTTGCTGGCGGTATGCAGTTCATATTTCCGGCCACCGGCTCCACGATGATTGCCGCGATTTCATCACCAAGTTCTGCAAACAGGGTCTCGGCAGCCTGCAAATTATTGTAGGGGGTTGTCATTGTGTGTTGGGCGACTGCGGCGGGAACGCCAGGTGAGTTAGGTACCCCCAGCGTTAGTGCGCCGGAGCCCGCCTTGACCAATAAGGCATCGGCGTGGCCGTGATAGCAGCCCTCAAATTTCAGGATTCGATCGCGCCCCGTGTAACCACGGGCCAGGCGGATGGCGCTCATGGTGGCCTCGGTGCCAGAGTTGACCATGCGTACCTTCTCCATGGCGGGAAGGCGGGCGCAAAGTACTTCTGCCATACGGGCTTCCAGGGCCGAGGGAGCGCCAAAGCCCAGGCCTTTGCCCGCAGTCTCCCGGATGGCTGCGACTATCTCGGGATGGGCGTGGCCCAAGATCGCAGGACCGTAGGACGCAACATAGTCCACATAGCGCTGATCGTCCTCATCGTAGAGGTAGGCTCCTTCTCCACGGTCAAAAAATATGGGTGTTCCACCGACCCCTTTGAAGGCCCGTACCGGTGAATTGACACCACCCGGGATGTGAGCGAGTGATGCGCGGAAGAGTTCTTCTGATTTAGTCATGGTTTTTTTAGGCGCTTTTGATTGAGGCAGAGTCGAACAGGGGCATGAACTCCCGTGCCGCAGCTTTCGGATCAGCTTGTCCAAGCACGGCGTCTATGACCGCCAGGAGATCGGCCCCGTTACGCTTTAGTTGTGCCCCATTCTTGGAGGTGATGCCGCCGATGGCAACCACCGGTAGCTGAATATATGGGCGGGCAGCCGCCAATAGTTCCACCGGAGCCTGGGTGGCTTGGGCCTTGCTGCGTGAGGGGAAAAATCGCCCGAAGGCGATGTAATTAGCCCCCTCCCGTTGTGCCTGTTCGGCGCGCTTGAGGGAGTCATAACAAGAGACTCCGATAATAGCCTCAGCACCAAGTCGTTGGCGGGCGCTCTTGAGTGAGGCATCACCCCGACCCAGATGTACGCCGTCAGCATCGCATTGTTGTGCAAGCTCTGCATCATCATTGATGATCAGGGGGACGTTGTGGTGATGGCACAAGCTTGCAAGTTCAACGGCAAGATGGGCACGTGCGGCGGGTGAGCGGGATTTGTCGCGATATTGAAGGACGCTAATACCACCTTGAATGGCGAGGGTTACTGCCTTGAGCAGCCTGTCTGTGGATAGTTTGTCCGGGGTGATGGCATACAAGCCGGCGGTGGGAAAAGGGAGCATACAATCGAGTCTATATCGTATTTATTTGGGATGCGGAAGGCGCACTGCTTGTTTTGGGTACTGTAAGTATGACCATTTTAGCACTGGCTTAGGGGTGGGCTGGTGTTTCTGGCACAGTTTCTTCTCGGGCGAATTCCGTGCGAGAATACGCCGCTCGTGAGTCTTGAGGGTATTCTATGAAGTCCTATATGTGTGTCATCTGTGGCTTTATCTATTCCGAGGCGGATGGTCGGCCTGACGAAGGTATACCGCCGGGTACACTATGGGATGACGTCCCGCCCGATTGGGTTTGCCCCGAATGCGGAGCGGCTAAGGATAACTTTGAGATGGTGGAACTCTGAGTAATATTGGCGATGACTAACCAGGCCCCTGTTGTGTTTCGGGATACGATTACTTCCGATGAACTAAAAATTTCTGCCGTTGCTGGCAAGGAGTTTGCGCGTGTGTGTCGAGAGTCCGGGGAAGGCAAGGGCATACGCATCTTCGTGACCGGAGGGAGTTGTGCGGGCATGTCCTGCGCCATGGGCTTCTCTGAGCGCAACGAGCCCTATGATCGGGAGTTGGTGGGAGATGGTTTCCGGATCTATGTGGATGCGGTTGCCATGAATTTTCTAACAGCTACCGAGATCGACTACGTTTCCGACGATTCTGGCAGTGGTTTTTCTTTCCAGAATGCCTTTGCAGTCATTGATGGTGGTAACGCCTGCGCCAGTTGCAGCGCATCTGGTGGTGGTTGCGCCTGAGGCCTTCCCTGTCCTCAGGAGGCCTCAGGCTTGAAAAAGAAGGACTCCATGTGTTGCTCAATTAGCTTCATATGCTCCGCGTCTGAGGTGTTGAGGCGGTGCTCGTTCATTAGCATGTGTAGCTGTTCCAGCCACTGTTGCCAGCCTTCCCGGGAGACATGGTCATAGATCCGCTGTCCTAGCGGGCCAGGATGCGGGGGTTCTTTCAGAGCCTCGGCCTGTTGTTTGAGGCGGGCACAATAGACCATTCGTGTCATGGGAATTCCAGTTTGTCAGAAGGGTTTGACTACCGCGAGTAGTACCATCGCGATCAGTATTAGTGATGGAAACTCATTGAGCCAACGGTAGAAACGTTGATTGTGCTGATTACGATCATGATGGAAATCTATCACCAGTTTTCCGAGATACAGATGGTAAGCAAAGAGCACGACGACCAGCAGCATTTTTATATGCAGCCAGGCAAATGCAGCCCAGGCCGCCCAGGCGTAGGCCGCGAGCATCCAGAAACCGAATAGTGCGGTTCCGGCGGCGCCTATGCTCATGAGGATGTATAGCCTTTTTTCCATCAGCTTGAAGCGAGTGAGGCTGGGTTGGTCCACAGTATCGGCGTGATAGACGAATAGGCGGGGCAGATAGAACAGCCCGGCAAACCAGGTAACCATAAAGATGATGTGAAAGGCTTTGATCCAGAGCATGGTCAGTATGGGATATGATGAGTCGGATTAACAGACAGTGCTGTGCTTGCTGGAGCGCAGCGGTGTAGATTATATCGTAACAGACGGGTCTTACGAGGCTGTCTGGAATGGCAACGAAGGGTAGGTAGTCATGATTACTGCGGGCGTAGTGGGAGGCACCGGTTATGTGGGTGCCGAGCTGTTGAGATTACTGGCGATTCATCCGTCAGTTACGCTTGGAAGCGTGACCTCACGGGGACAGGCGGGTACACCTATAGCCGATGTTTTTCCCAATTTGCGCCATTTTGTCTCGCAAAACTTTGTGCTCCCGGAGGCCGACAGCTTTGCCGGCTGTGATGTGGTGTTCTTTGCTACACCGAATGGCACGGCGATGAAGCTGGCCCCGGAACTGCTGGAGCGTGGATTGCGGGTGATTGACCTTTCTGCCGATTATCGGCTGCAGGACCCGGCGGTGTGGGAGCAGTGGTATGGCGTTGCCCATGCCAGTCCAGAGTTATTGGGTGAGGCGGTATATGGCCTGCCAGAAGTGAATCGGGATGCCATTGCCGAAGCACGCCTCATTGCCAATCCGGGATGCTACGCCACTTCGGTACAGCTGGGATTTCTACCGTTGATAGAAGCCGGAGTTGTAGATAGTGGGGGGTTGATCGCCGACACGAAATCGGGAGTCAGTGGCGCCGGGCGTACTCCCGGGGTGCCTATACTCCTGTGTGAGGCGAGCGAGAATTTTAATGCCTATGCGGCTTCTGGTCATCGTCACATGCCGGAAATATGCCAGGGGCTGGAAGCGGCCACGGGGCAGTCCATAGGGCTGACCTTTGTACCCCATCTGGTGCCTATGAATCGCGGTATACATGCCACCTTGTATGCCACTTTGGAGGATGGTGATACGGATATAGAAACGATCTTCAAGAATCGCTATGAAGGTGAGCATTTCGTCGATTTGTTGCCACCGGGAAGTCATCCCCAGACCCGTAGCGTCCGAGGCACAAATCGCTGCCAGATTTCATGGCACCGTCCCCAGGGCGGGAACAGACTGGTGGTGCTCTCAGTGATTGATAATCTGGGCAAGGGCGCTGCCGGCCAGGCGATCCAGAATATGAATATTTTGTTTGCGCTGGAGGAACAGACGGGCCTCGATCAACCGGCGCTTTTGCCCTAATCCAAAGGTCTCGGATCGATGGTTAGAGTGGAAGATTAATGGCACCCCGCGCTGTCGTTATTAAAAACCATCACCCTGCACGGAAACTGTGTGCTGCACTGCTGGGGCTGGGATTGCTCGTTTTGGCGGCTTATGGTCTGTACGGGGAGGGGCGGCGAAGTGCGAGACTGGATTTTTCCACCGTCACTGCCGAGCGCAATGAGCTGAGCCAGGCGACGGCCACCCTGCGCACTCAAATGCTCGACCAGGATGAGCGTATTGCTATCCTCGAGCGAGCCCAGCAAATAGAGGGGAATGCCTACCAAAAGGTGCAGGAACTGTTCCAGGATCTACAGCAAAGAAATCTTAAGTTGCGTGAGGAGGTCGCGTTTTTTCGCTCTATCGTGGCCTCGGCAGCACGCAATAAACACCTATCAATACAAGGGTTTGTAGTGTCTCCGCTAGAGTCTGTAGGCACGACTTATCGATATCGCCTTGTGTTAACCCGTGGATTGAAAAGTGCTAGAGTGGTGACCGGAGACTTGAAATTTGTGGTGGTGGGGGAACTGAATGGCGAGCCCACACGACTTGCGGGTGAAGCGCTGTCAGACCTCAAGAATAGGTCATTGCCATTTCGCTTTCGGGATTTTCAGAAAATTAGCGGCGTTTTGAGGTTCCCGGTGGGTTTCGTCCCACAACGGGTAGAGTTTCAGGCAGCGGCTAAGGCAAAGCGCTGGCGCGCCGAAAAGGTATTTGATTGGCCGCATCAAGCGGGCTAGGAGATAGGGTTACATGCTGGGAAAGCGGAAAAAGATTAAGCCTGCAAGAATCGATTCACTGATTGGGCAGCAAACGCTGTTGTCGGGGAACCTGCATTTCACCGGTGGCCTGCATATCGATGGCACGGTTAAGGGTAACGTGGTTGCCGAAGAGGGTTCTGCTTCAGTGCTGACCATCAGCGAACACGGGACGATTGAGGGTGAGGTTCGGGTACCGAATGTTATTGTTAATGGCACCGTCAATGGTGATGTCTATGCCCTGGAACACATAGAGTTGGCGGCAAATGCACGTATTACCGGTAATGTTTATTATCGACTGATTGAAATGGCGATGGGAGCCGAGGTTAACGGTAGCCTGGTGCATGGTGCTCAGGAACAGGAATCTCCTCTTAAGCTCAGTCATGCCGCGGTGCTAGAGCCTTCCATGGATGTGGCGGAATAAGTTGAAAGTGTGAGGTGGGTTTTATGTTGACCGAAAGCGCGGGACTGAAGATCAGACAACTCATCACCCAGGAAGGGGGGGAGGAGCTGATGTTACGGGTTTATATTCAGGGGGGGGGCTGTTCCGGGTTTCAGTACGGCTTCAACTTTGAGGAGACGCAGCAGGATGGCGACATCCTCGTTGAGGAACAGGGTGTCACCCTGCTCATCGATCCATTGAGCCACCAGTATTTGGCTGAGGTGGAGATCGACTATCAGGAGAGCCTGGATGGTGAGCAATTCATCGTCAACAATCCCAATGCGGTGACCACCTGCGGTTGCGGTTCATCATTTTCTGCCTGACGGTTTTTTGAATCGCTACACATCCTGGCGGATCGCGCCAGGGTAAATCCCCCCCAAAATAACTTCCCTTGAGGCCCCGGTAACGGTGGGTACATTGCCTGCTTGCCCGTTCAGTGTTCGCTGTGCTAGCCAGGCAAAAGCCACGGCCTCTACCCAGTCGGGTGGGACGCCCAAGTGGGTGGTCGTTGCGACTCGGCAGTTGGGCAGTTTTTCCGCAATCCCCGTCATCAATGCGTTATTCCAAGTGCCGCCGCCACACACATAGACTTCAGTTGTGTCCTTGGAGTGATCACGAATTGCTTGAGTGATGGTTCGGGTCGTGAGTTCTACCAAGGTACGCTGAATATCCTCTACCGGGAGTTTGTCGCCAAAGCTTCGTATGTGTTGATGAAGCCAGCTGGCAGAGAAGTATTCCCGCCCCGTGCTTTTGGGTGGGAGGCGGGAAAAGTAGGAATCAGCCTCGAATTTGTGGAGCAAGGGTGGATTCAATGTACCGCTGGCCCCCCATCTGCCATCCTCATCGAAAGCGCTTCCAAGACAGTGGTTTATCCACGCATCCAATAGGCCATTTCCTGGCCCGGTATCAAAACCTCGGATTGGAAGAGCCTCATCAGCGGGCAATATCGTAATATTGGCGATGCCACCAATATTGAGGATGCAGCGGTTGGTGCCTTCCAGCCCAAAGGCTATGCGGTGAAAAAGTGGTACCAATGGCGCGCCTTGGCCTCCCACTGCCATATCCCTGCGGCGTAAGTCAGCTACGGTGGTAATGCCGGTTTTTTCAGCGATGAGATTGGGATCACCGATTTGCAGGGTGAAGGGAGCAGGGCCAGCCGGAGAATGGCAGAGCGTTTGGCCATGACTGCCGATGGCCCGGACATCCACTGCCCGAACGCTACTTTTCGTGAGCAGCGCCAGTGCTGCCTCTGCCAACAGAAGGCCTATTTGCCAATCGAGCTCCGCGATGAGCTGTAGTTTGGCTTGCTGTGGCTCTCTAATGGAGAGCAGGGTTCCACGTAAAGCAGAGGGAAAGCCGTGGCTATGGGTGGCTAATAGTTTTAGGTGCTTGTCTTCAAGATCCACCAGCACAGCATCGATGGCATCAAGGCTGGTGCCCGACATGAGGCCTATATATAGCTCCATAGCTGTGGGTCGTTTAGCGCGTCCAGGATGAAGTCAACGCAGTTCCGTGGTTGTATTTTGAGCGACAGTGAGGCGAGAAATGAGATTGAGTCGGGCATTTAACGGGTGGCTGTGGCGCTGGTAATCGTTACGAAAGCGCTTGGCGATAGAATTGGCCTTTGGCAGGGCAACGGTCAGTGGGTTGCGGTGCCTCCCACGTACCCGGAATTCATAATGCAGGTGAGGGCCGGTGGCGAGACCACTGCTGCCAACGTAGGCGATTAACTGACCCTGGCGCACGGATTTTCCGCTGCGGATGCCGCGGGCAAAACGGGAGAGATGGGCGTAGAGCGTTGAGTAGGTAGAACCATGCCGAATAATGAGGGTTTTACCGTAGCCGCCCTTGCGGCTGGCAAATGCAATCTTGCCAGTGCCGGTCGCCCTTATGGGAGTGCCTCGTGGTGCGGCATAATCTACCCCTCGATGGGCGCGTACGCGGTGTAATACGGGATGCTTGCGTCGTAGATTAAAGCGCGAGCTGATACGCGAGAATTTCACTGGAGTACGCAGAAATGCCTTGCGCAGGCTATGGCCATTAGGGGTGTAATAATCGCTGTGGCCATTCGGATCGGTGTAGCGGACAGCGCGGATGGCCTTGCCTCGATTGACAAATTCCGCAGCGACTATGCTACCGTTCGCCACCTTCTCGCCAGCGCGGTAGAGCTCCTCAAAGATCAGAGTGAAACGATCGCCGGTGCGTATATCCAGGGCAAAATCTATATCCCAGCCGAATATATCGACCATCTGCATGATGAGGTCATCGGAGAGGCCAGATTTCTTCCCCGCGAGAAAGAGTGAATTGGTGATGGTGGCCTCGGCGCTATTGAGACGGATTTCCAGCTTTTCAGAGGTCAGTGTGCTGCGAAAATTATCGTGGTCTCGTATAAGGTGCAGCGAATGTTGCACATCCAACGGTAGAATGAGGTGCTGAAGACTCTTTTGTTCGCCTATTTTTCCTATATATAGGGTCAGGATCTGGCCAGCCCGTATACGGGCAAGTTGTTTGCCGTGTTTTGTGACCAGCAGCTTTGCCAGCGTGGCGGCACTGAGTCCCTGACGGCTGAATATGCTAGCCAGGGTATCGCCCGCCAAGACCTTGATAGACAGAGCGTTTTTCCCGGGCACCTTCGGCCGTGTGCTGGGGATGGTGGCATAGTCAGGAAGCGGCAATGCCTGTCGGATCCTGCTGGCAGGTTCGGAATTGCCTGGGGGCTGGATTGGTTCAGGGGGCGTATTTCCCTGACTATCGAGCGCCATTCCACTGAGCAGTATGGGGATCAGGATGGCGGTCAAGGCGATAACGCGGCCTTGCTGGATACGTAATTTCCCCAATGCCCGCCGCAGAGCAGGCTGTCGGGGGGGGCGGCTTTTGAAATCTTTAGAAAAGAATGAATCGTAACTCATTGAATTATAGGTTTTTGTGCTAGGAGAACCATAGCGCGAGCATGTGCAGTGGTCAATGCTGAAAATGCGATCTTAACCCGGTGCTCTGGGAATCCGTTAGGATTCTTCGGCGCTTCACTGTGGAATGTGGGGATATTGAGGATGGATGAGTCATTAGCGATCTTGCTTAGGGGTAGCGAGGAAGTGCTACTGGAGCGAGATCTGGTAGAAAAACTGCAGAATGGGAAGCCCTTGCGGATCAAGGCGGGCTTTGATCCGACAGCGCCTGATTTGCACCTCGGACATACCGTACTAATTAATAAACTCCGGCAATTTCAGGAGCTTGGTCATCAAGTGCTCTTTTTGATCGGCGATTTCACCGGCATGATTGGTGACCCAACGGGAAAAAATGTAACTCGCAAGGTACTCACCCGGGAAGAGGTGCAGGTTAACGCTCAAACCTATCAGGAACAGTTTTTCAAGATACTTGATCCCGAGAAGACCAAGGTGTGTTTTAACTCCACCTGGATGGATGAAATGAGCGCCGCAGATTTAGTCCAGCTGGCGGCCAAACATACGGTGGCACGTATGTTAGAACGGAATGATTTTGAAAAGCGCTTTCAAGCCCAGCAGCCCATTGCTATTCATGAATTTCTTTATCCCCTGGTTCAGGGCTACGACTCGGTAGCAATGCAGGCGGACGTAGAACTCGGTGGTACGGACCAGAAATTCAATATGCTGGTAGGTCGTCAGTTGCAGGCAGCCTATGGTCAGAGGCCCCAAGTGGTGCTGACGATGCCTATTCTTGAGGGTCTTGATGGCGTTGAGAAGATGTCTAAATCTCTCAACAACTATGTGGCTATCAATGATTCACCACGGGAAATGTTTGGCAAACTGATGTCAATTTCTGATGAATTAATGTGGCGCTACCTGCCATTACTTAGCTTTAAACCCATCGCCGAGATTGACCGATGGCGCAAGGAGGTGGAGCAAGGGGCCAATCCGCGTGATGTAAAAGTCAGGTTGGCGCTGGAAGTGGTTGAGCGCTTTCATTCGCGTACTGCAGCCACTCAGGCGGAAGCTGATTTTGTTGCCCAGTTCAAAAAGGGGGCCATTCCAAAGGATATTCCGCATCGGACACTGAGTGTCCCGGGCGAAGGGTTGCCGATTGCCAACGTACTGAAGGAGGTGAAACTCACGGTCAGTACCTCGGAGGGCTACCGGATGATTAAGCAGGGAGCGGTACGTATGGATGGAGAGAGACTATCTGATCGAACGCTATTACTGCAGGCGGGAACCGAGTGTGTAATACAGGTTGGAAAGCGTCGTTTTGCCAAGGTTAGTATCATCAACGCTAGTTAGAATAAGAGCCTTAAAGTCGCGGTAAAAGTTTGACGCCTCCAGAGCACCCTTTTCTTTGCAGAAGAGTGCACTCTATGCAACTATTATTGCCTGAATAAATAATGTTGTTTCAACGCTTTAGCTTGTTTTCTAGGCGGATAGAAAAAAAAACGAGGAATTAGGGTTGACCCAGTGAAGGCCCTGCGTATAATGCGCCTCCTGCTTCGGGGCAACTGGCCTCGAAGTCAGCTCTTTAAAAATTCAGATCGAGTAATTTGTGTGGGTGCTTACGCCGGTGAATCGTTCCCAAAACGACCATCGATGTAAAGCACTCAAGTTGAGTGATTTCCATCGAGCCAAGATAAGCCGCTGCTTGCAGCGGTGTTTTTTAAACTGAAGAGTTTGATCCTGGCTCAGATTGAACGCTGGCGGCATGCCTAACACATGCAAGTCGAACGGTAACGCGGAGAGCTTGCTCTCTGGCGACGAGTGGCGGACGGGTGAGTAACGCGTAGGA
>JAJFJT010000026.1 GCA_021773795.1 Gammaproteobacteria bacterium
AAGATGTTTTACAAACAATTACTTTATGTAATGATGAAAGCCAATCGACATGTTTAACAAGCATTCCATCTAATTGCTCTGAAATTGAATCCAGGTCGTTGTAATTAATCTGAGTTCTCATATCACTTCCTTCCTGGCCTAACAGGATTTATGTGGAAAACTTTCTCGTTTAATGATTAATGCCGATTCGACAATAAACGGACCGGCGTGTGCGCCCCAAGCGTTCATCTTTTTCTACGAAACAATAATACCCTTTGTTTATCAGCATGTTATAACCTTGCCAGCCTTGCTTTTCGGTGTTCGGCGCTTTTGTCTCCCCCGGATTATGTCGAATCTTTTCCACATAATCCGATTGAGGTAGCCATGCCTCATGATAATGACTCGTGCCAAACATGCGGGAAGCCAGCGATGTGCCCATAAAGCACAGACCGCGGGGTGAAGGTTGGAGGAAAACGTATGACGCTGTTGTCATGTGTGGATCATTCCTTGATACCGTTTGCAGGGATAGCAGCAGCGCCCCGCAGGGTTGCCATGTGGTTGATGCCCACATTACACCCATCTGATTGCTTTTTCCCAGACGCAAAAAAGGGGGCATAAGCCCCCTTCTTCGTACAACTTACTGTTTGCCCTTAATGCACGTGCTCATCCCCATGCACATGACCATGATCAAGCTCTTCGGCGCTGGCTTCGCGTACTTCTTCCACCGTGACGTCGAAGTTCAGCGTCTGCCCGGCCAATGGATGGTTGGCATTGATGGTGATGTTGTCGTCGTTCACGGCTTGGACGAGAACGCGCTGGGCGTTGCCTTCGGCATCCCGGGCCTCGAACTGCATACCGGCCTTGATATCTTTCACGTCCTGAAAGGCACTGCGCGGAACCACCTGAATCATCTCCGGGTTGACTAAACCGTAGGCATCCTCCGGCTTAATAGTCACCTGCAAGTCATCACCCACCTCTTTACCTTCCAACTCCTTCTCAAGCCCTGGAATCAGGCTCTCGGTGCCGTGCAGATAAACGAGGGGTTGCTCGGGGGTGGAGGCATCAAGCTCTTCACCCTCACTATTGGTCAATTTGAACTGCATCGATACTACGCATTTACCACCGATAACCATTGAAAACTCCTGAAAATAGGCCGGATAACCGACTGTCTGTCATGGGTGCCTCTAAAAATTCAAGTTTCAAGGCAAGACAAGGCATGAGTAAAAAAGTTGAGCGCAGCCTATGTTTGATAGGTGAGCGAAACTTTTTTGCGAGATACGCCGTATTGCGATGAAAATTGTGTTTTTAGAGGTGCCCTCATGTCTGAATTAGCCTGGACCACTGGCTTTGGGATACGCGGGAACAAGGGGGAACGTCTACTGAGAGTCAACCAAATCCGTTGTAAGCGGCTATTTTCGCTTGTTTTTGTCCGAAAATCGAGCCCGGGCCACTAGCCAGGCAGTGCCTAACCCTTAAACCACCAAAAATCAGCGGCCAAAACCAGCCGGCTGAGACATTCATAACCCGCTGCACTAGGGTGACTGCCATCCCCTGCGGCTGCTTCCCGCATCCACACGGCATCTTGCTGCAGCGCTTCATAGACCGGGAGATACGGCACCCCCACGGCGTGCGCTGCCAACTGAAAATGCCCGCACAGCTCCTGAATACGCTGATTCTGTGCTGCTTCACTCACTGGCGGCGGGCCGACAAAGGCCGTTTGGCTGCGCGATCGAGCCTCACTCAGAATACGCCGGAAGCTCGCCACGCTCGCCTCCAGTGGCACTCTCCTCTCTCCATTTTCCAATACGGTGTCGTTTACACCGAAGGAAAACAGCAGGTAGTTTTGCGTGTTCGGCGGCAAGCGGGCTGAGCATTCTGATTGCCAACGGTCCAGCACATCGCTGCTGGTATCACGGCGTATACCCAGATTGTAATGACTCAGATCGTAACCGGACTCACATGCCGCTGCGGCAACCCGGCCGGCCCAGCCCAGGCATTGCGGATCCCCAGTACCCTGCACGAAGGAATCTCCTACGAAGCAGATGCGATGCTCTGTCGGCATCATTCTTGGACCTCTGGTGGGACGCAAATAATTTTGTCGGACTGCCCACTACCGGGTGTTGCGTTAGCGCCACCAAACAGTTTCACCGCCTGATACAAGTACCAGGCCCGGAATTTCGACATGCCATCCTCCAGGCAGATTGCCCGCAACAACTGGTCAACGTGGTCGCGGTAGGAGAACGGAAGTTTTTCCATCCGCATCAACTGATAGAGCGAATCGTGTACCAATGCCCCGCGCATGAAATTCAGCGTGTCGATGGTGGGTCCGCTGGAGCCATCCCAGGCGTAACCATTCGCAATTCCAAGTAGACCCGCCGCATCCAGGCTGAGGAAAGGCGTATCGATCACCTGTTCACGGATTCCCACAGCGTGTTGATAAGGCTCCACAAGCTGGTACTTGTAGCGGTGTAACTCCCGGTAACAAGCCTGAATCATGGTCAACTCCCTGTCCTGACTAGCCTGTGAAAGCGGCCTCCGAGGCCAGATACGCCCGCTCAGCATCCGTGCTCTGGCGACCAAGAATTTCGTTGCGGTGGGGGAAGCGGCCAAAGCGACGGATGATGTCGTGGTGGTGCTCGGCAAAGGCGATATTCTTTTCCAACCCCGCCTGCCGGAACAGCCGTACCGACCGCTCCTGATCCGCCATATCCTCACTGTGCATCAGCGCCATATATAGAAAGGACACGGTGTCGCCAGCCAATGCCTTGTCAAAGCCCTTGTCGATAGCCTCCCTGGCAATCTCAATGGCACGGGCCTCGGTGGCGAATGACTTGGCCTCACCCCGAAACATGTTGAGCGGCAGCTGATCCAGCACGATAACCAGTGCCAAAGTACCCTCGGGAGTGGCCGCCCAGTCATCCAGCCTGCCATCTACGGCGCTATCCCAAAGGACCTCAAAGCTTTCCCGGACCTCGCCATCGAATACCAGCGTCGATGCAAACCAACGCTCGCGCACTCGCTTCGAGTACCAGAATTCGAGAATAGTCCCAGGACTGATGGGCTTTGGCATCATTCTTCACATTCGGGGCAACTACCGCCCGAATATCAGTCGGTGCGCTCGGTAACTTCCAGCAGGTGATAACCAAATTGGGTCTTGATGGGGCCGTGTACAATATTCAGCTCACCATTAAAAACGACCTTGTCGAACTCGGACACCATCTGCCCCGGACCGAACTTGCCGAGACTGCCACCGCTTTTCCCCGAGGGGCAGGTAGAGTGTTTTTCCGCCACCTCTGCAAAGTCGGCACCGGCAAGGATCTCCTGTTTCAGTTCCTCACATTTTGCTTCGTTGTCCACCAATATGTGTCGCGCGCATGCACTAGCCATTCTTTCGTCCTCTATACGGGCATGAAGGGGGCCCAATAACCCTATGAAAAGCGGGGGGTTTGGAGAAATTATTCATCACTTCCCTTATACTCCCCGGCCTGAATTTAACGGGCCGAATGGTAGCATTCTTAGTGACTGAACGACTGCAACAATTGATAGAAGAAGTGTGGAAGAGCGTCGAACTGCGCGAGCGCCTGCTGGAAGACATGGAAGAGGTGCTGGAGGAGATCGGCATAGACTCCCCCGAAGACATTGCCGAATGGCGCGCTTGGCAGAATAGCCACTTTTGCGGCTGCTATGACGATATCGTCCGGGCCTGCGCCTGCGGTTAGCCCCCCTGCTAAGCTTGGGCACAAGTGATACGGAGTAAGCCATGCCCCCCAAAAGCAACAATCGCCTGGATGATATTGTCGCCAACGCCAGACGGGCACAGGATGAACGCGCCCTGGGATACCGCGAGCAATCGCTAAAGATTCATCCCTGGGTCTGCGGTCGCTGTGGCCGGGAATTCACCCGTGCCAATCTCCACGAGCTGACGGTCCACCATAAGGACCACAACCACGACAACAACCCCGCGGATGGCAGCAATTGGGAAAACCTGTGCGTCTACTGCCACGACAACGAGCACCAGCGCCAGCTAGAGCACGGCTTTGGTTCCGATGAAACCAAGGCAGAGACCGCTACCCACAATCCTTTTGCTGATTTAAAGGGTCTGCTGAAAAAATCCGACTAAGGGAAGCTCAGCTAGGGTTGGAAGGCCTAACGGTGGGAAGTTTGAACGGCGGACACGATCCGCCCTACGGAGCCAGGGTTTACCACCGCTTCCATCATCCCGGCCAAGCCCCGCATCGTAGTATGGGGCAGGCTGCGCGCGAGCCGGACAATAGCGCGTAGCGCGTTGAACGCCCAAGGGGCGGCCCGCAGGGTGAGCAAAGCGAATAATCCAGGGAACGGAGGCACGGCGAGGGTGGGCTATTTGTCTTGCCGGGTTACAGGCTTATCGTCGGGTTACGCTGCGCTAACCCGACCTACGAGAGCCGGATCCCCGCAACCACCCTACTTCCCCGAAGCCTTCGGCATCGGCGGCAGGGATAAAATCACCCCACCACGACCGTCACCGCCCATCAGGGTTTGCGGATAAGCGCCGTTCCAGCGTTCGATACTTTTGTAGCGAATCAGTGTGCTGGTGAGAGAGGCGGCGATACGTTGGTTGGCGGCGGCAACGGCCTCCGCTTCCTTGGTGATCTGATAGGCCTTGGCATCCGCCTTGATGCGTTCCTGCTCCGCCTGGGCCTTGGCGTTGGTGGTTATCTCGATGAGCTTGGTATTGGCCTGGATGGTTTTAATGTGCTGTTCTTTGCTGGCCTGCTTTTCCACCATGGCCAAACGCTGCTCCTCCTGCTTGGCGATCTGCACCTCTTCGATTTTCTTCAGCACAATGGGCGGCAACTTGACGTTGCGCATGGAGACTTCGTTGAGCACGAAGGGTAAGTCCTTTAGGCGCATGCCCAGCTGGGTGCGAATTTCCACGCTGATCTCGGAGCGCTTATCAGCAATCTGCTCGGCGTGATATTTACCCACCACGTTGCGAATAATGTCGCGAATCTGTGGGTTAATCAGTTTATCGTAATAGCCATAACCGTATTTTTCGAGGATCTTGTTGGCCTGCGCCGCCACCGGCGTGAACTGGATGGACATCTCGATGCCGATGGGCAGGTTCTTGTTATCCAGTACCTGAATATAGGGCTTGTTAATCACCCCCCCCATCCCTGCCTGACTTTTCCTACCCTGATAAGTCACGGTTTGCAGCTTGATATCGAAAATACGAACGGTCTGCATCATCGGGATCTTGAAATGCAGGCCTGGCAACTGCACGTCATCACCGAATTTACCGAAGGTTGCGAGCACACCCACCGTGCCACTATTGATGGTGTAAACCGAATTGACCGCCAACAAGGCCGCGGCAATGAGGAGAACAACGATAGGACCCACGGCACCCGGTAGACGTTTCATGACGGTTTTACTCCCTGCTAACTATAACGAGGACGGCATTGTGGCATGGGCTTATGCGGATTCCCACGCCACAACGTAAGCCCCGCTCAGGATGACTTACCTGCGGGAAGCGTCCATTCCACCCCACCCGGGCCCGCATTTACCACTGGAGTGTTAGCAATACATTCGTGTTTTCCCCCATCTACATGCACGTGCCCACAGACGGCTAGCACGGGTTTAGTCGCTTCGATGGTGGCACGAATCGCGGTGCTGCCCAGGCCCTGGCCCTCACTGGATGAGTCCACCGCGCCAAGGGGTGGCGAGTGGGTGATGAGTACCGCACCCGGAGGGCAGTCCGCCAACAATTCTACGGCCGCAATCTCACTGAAGTCGTAACTCCAGTCACCAAAGGGCGTCACCGGAATGCCGCCGCCCACGCCATAGAATGCCATTCCATGCAGAGTGACTCCGGAGCCATGCAGAATATGCGCGTCCTTCCACCCACGGCATGCCTCACGAAGCTCATCAATATTCTCGTTATTGCCGGGCACCAGCACCGTCGGGCATTCAATGGCCCGCAACACCTGGATGATTTCATGGAGACCACGATGGACCTTGGAAAAATCCCCGGCGCCGATGGCTACATCAACCTGACGGGAACGTTCTACCAGCGCCCGGGCCGCCACTGCATCGCAATGCAAATCGCTGAACAAGAGTAATTTCACTGTGAATCCTCCTTAGCCACCGCGGCCCTTTCCCGACCGCACAATCCTGATATACCAGCCTTTTTATTGCCCACGCTTTTTTGCAGCGGCCCTTAAGGCGGCCCCGTAGGCTTTGTTTGCCCAGAGCATCATATCCTCCGCATTTTCCAAAGCCTCTTCAGGCGCGCAATAGTAGGACATCGAATACGCCTTGCCCCTCTTCTGGTAGCTAAAGGCCTCCAACTCCCGATGTCTGAAATCATTGATGGTTTCATGGTCTGCCTTCAGATAAAGAGAGTCATTCGCCATCAACGCAAACATGAGCCCATCAAGGAAGAACCCATAACCTCCAAACATCCGCCTGGCAGTCACTGGCCCCATGGACTGCATCAGTTCCACCACATGCGCCACCAGCTCGTTTTGAATTCTTACCGTCATCGGTTAGCGCTCACAAAGCGGGTTACGCATCATAAGCCTCAGAGCTGTATTTCCCGGGTATCGGCACGGGGTACCCGCTCCGGCAAACTGCCCGCCAAACGCTGGATTACACGTTCGGATGTGGAGCGGTAGGTGGTGAGCTTGCCTCCCAGCACGCTCAACAACCGTGGTTGCGAGCAACGGTCCACCACCAGGCTAGTTTCGCGGGAGCGGGCTGATAACAGGCCCTGACTGGAGGGCAGCACCCGCAGGCCGGCGAAACTTTCGAGAATCCGGACATTCTTTTCACCCGGCGAAGATGTGAAGTAGTGCCGCCAGGTCTCCAGCAGATAATCAATTTCATCCTGCGGTGCGCTGACGGCACCAGGATCTCCCTGATAAAGGCCCTCGGTGGTTCCCACCAGGGTATGGCCGTGCCAAGGCAGCGCGAAGACGGCACGATGGTCCCGGGGTGACTCCACATAATAGGCCGCCGACAGGGCGCCCGGCAGGACAATGTGAGAACCCCGAACCAGTTCCACTGCCGGCACGGACTGGGCCGGAGAGACTTTTTCCAACACCTCCGAAGCCCACGGCCCCGCCGCATTGACCAGCGCCCGGAAGGAAAGACTTTGACTCCTGCCTCCACTTTGGTAATGCGCAATACCCCCCTCGGGGCTTAGTTCCACCGTGGTCACACAGGTATCAAATAAAATTCCAGCCCCCAATTGCTGGGCCGAGTGCAGTACCGCGCGGGTCAGCGCGGCATCGTCAGTCTGGGCCTCAAAGTAGCGAAATACTGCCCGTAAACCGGTGGTCTCCAGGCCATCGAGCTGCTCCCACTGGCTGCGAGGGAGCTGTTGGAAGCGGTTTTCGCGGCGCATCCCCCCCAGCACGGCATACAGCGACAGGCCGGCACGGATCAGCAAGGGACCGCGTTGGCTGTGACCATATAGAGGGATATGCATGGGCGTGAGGTGCACCAGCTCCGGGGCGTTCTTCAGCAGCAGTGCGCGCTCGCGGAGGCTTTCCCGAACCAATCCGAAGTGAAAGCCTTCAAGGTAACGCAGGCCGCCATGGATAAGCTTGCTGGAACGGCTGGAGGTGCCCTGTGCAGGCTCTGAATATTGCTCCAGCAGCCGCACAGAATAGCCCGCAGCAGCCGCAACCTGAGCCACGCCAGCCCCATGAATTCCCGCACCAATTACCAGCACATCCACGGTATCACTCATGGGTTCTCCTCTCCCTGGAAGACCGGATGTTCAAGCAATGTGCCGATCTCATCGGTCTCCACAAAATCTGCCCCACACATTCCCAAAGTGAGGGCTCGCTCAATCTTATCGACACCGTAGATCACCCATGACCACGGTCCCGGCCACAGTGGCTCTTCTATCTCTGGCAGATGCCGCTCGCCGACAAACAGATATTCCGGTGCCAAGGCCTCAGCGGCAGTGCGCGATGGTGCATCATAATCCCGCATTACCCAGCCTATGGCCTGCCCAGTGGCGGAACGGAAACAGCGCAATACATTGTTTTCAAAGGATATTAATGCCCACTGAAAGCAGGCGGAGGCCATGGCAGAGCTAATAGACCTGGCAACCTGTTCGGCACCAAATCGCTCCACGCTCTGGCGCTTGGCCTCCACGAAGACGGTCACTCCGGGATGCCTGTTCAACATACTGACAACATCAGCGAGAGTGGCAAGACGGGTGCCCAAATAACGCGCGCCAAAGCGCTTTGGTTCGCCCACATCCACCTGCACCAGTTCTGCCTCAGATAGACTCAGCGCATCGCCCACGCTATCGGAGGTACGCTCAAGAGTGGCATCGTGGAGAACCACTGGAACACCATCAGCAGAGAGTTGGACATCGAATTCCACATGGGATGCACCCGCCGCTACCGCAGCCTCGATACCCCGTAGGGTATTTTCCGGATAGCGCCCCCTGTAACCACGGTGGGCAACCAGTTGGGGAATCCTGTTCACTGGCCTACTCTCTTTCCCAATTCATCTCTCGAGACAGTATATCGACGAATCAGCGCATCATTGGGCGTGGGCACGAAGTGGGTTATATCGCCTGTTTCCCATCCTGCAGGCTCACCGCTCGCGAGCCATGCAATGCCGCGGGCGGTGGCCTCGGTTTCCAATGGCCGCTCTACAGGTAGGCTCGTGAGATCGGCCAAGCGCTGAGAAAATCCGTGGAGACGGGAAAGACCACCACTAATACGAAGGCGCTCAATTCGGCAGCCGGCTTGCCGCAGACACCGAAGATTCGTCTCAAGATGAAACAGGATGCTCTCGGCAACTCCCACCAACCGACAGGCTTCAGAACACTCGCGGCCGGATGACAGCTCGGATAGCTCCGGGGTGAATCCTGCCCGCCACCATGGCGAACCAAGCCCTCCCACGGCATTGAGATAGATCGGCACCCCGTTCCGGCACTCCGGCCAGGGGTCCAGCAACCCTACCGGATCGGAGATTCCCCATAGTCGTGCGGCATGGTTGAGAGCCGCACCGGCGCCGTTAACTGTCCCCTCCAGCAAGTAGTCACTACCATCCGCCCGACTCATGGCAATACCGCGAAGCAGTGGCGAGTCCCCGCCTCCCAGCGTCCGCCTAAGCGCCAACACAAAGGCACCAGTGCCCACATTAACCACGGCGGTATCCGCCGGCGCTCGGCCGCTGGCATAGAGCGCCGCATTTTGATCCCCACTGACCGCACACAGCGGAATGTGGCTACCGCACAGATGGCCGTATGAATGGATGACGGGGTGGCCTGACGGCAGGATCTCTCGCGAAATTTGAAACAACGCCAGCAGTTCATCATCCCAGTCCCGCTGGTGCAGATTCCACAGCAAAGTGCGGGCGGCATTACTTTCATCACAAAGGAGAGGTCGTCCCTCCAACAGATGAAAAAGCAGAAAGGCCGCGAGTGGCCCCATGGCGAGGCGCCGGGCACGGGCTGCTTTACGTACCGCGGGGACTTTTTCCAGCAGCCAATGGAGTTTGGAAGCGCCATAGTGCGGCGAGAGTTGCAGACCCGTATGAGCCTTGATCAAGGGAGCGGCCTGTTTGCGGGCATCCATCACCGGTTGGCCCCGAGTATCCTGCCAACTGAGCGCCGGAGCCAGCGGCTGGCCCGTTTCACGATCCCAAGCCACCACGGTGGAACGCTGGGTTGCGAGCCCTGCCGTTATTACCGTGGCCTTTTTGTCCCGGACAATGGCCAAGGCCTCATTCATGGCCTCGTGCAGGGAGTTCAGCAAAGCCCCCGCATCCTGCTCTACCCACCCGTTCTTCGGCCGCGACAGCGCTACCTTGCGGAGCACCGTGGTGTAGTGCTGGCCGTCGCTACCCCACAGCACCGCCCGTGACGCATGGGTGCCCTGGTCGAGAGCCAGAATCCACCGGGCAGACATGCGCTAGCAGGCTGTTGCCTGTAATACGTCAGGGATAATTGGAGACCTCGATGAGATTATCGTCGGGGTCACGAAAATACACCGACGTAATAGGCCCCACGGCGCCAGTGCGGGCGATGGGTCCCTCCTCAACGGCAATACCGCAGATCTCCAGATGCGCGATGATAGCTGCCAGCGGGGTCGGGCTAATAAGACAGAGATCCGCAGAACCCGGGGTAGGACGCTCGGCCTTGGGCTCGAATTCCTTGCCGGCGGTATGCAGATTGAATTTCTGCTGCCCAAAGCAGAGCGCTTTGCGGCCCTCTCCGAATTCCACCACCGTCATCCCCAACACCCGGGTATAGAAGGCACAGGTTGCCTCCACATCGCGCACCGTGAGCACCAAGTGGTCCAGCCTGTCGATCACAATGCTCATAACCATCGCCCCCAATCCCGACCAACCATCCTACTTCATCATTTGCACCAAACGCTCGGCGGGTACATAGCCGGGAATCATCTGACCGCTTTCAAGAAAAATAGTGGGCGTGCCGCGGATACCGAGGCGACGACCCAGGCTGTATTGCTCCGCCACCGGGTTAGGGCATTCCCTGGCCTCCACCGGTCGCCGGGACTTGGCGTCGGTCATGGCTTGGCGCTGGTCATCCGCGCACCAGATGGACACCATCTTATTGTAGGTCCCCGATGAAAGCCCGGCCCTTGGAAAGGCCAGATAACGGACCTTCACACCCTGGGCGGTGAGCTTGGGCACATCGCGGTGAAGCTTGGCACAGTAGGGGCAGTCCACATCCGTAAACACGGTGATGGTGTGTTTGGTCTCTTCCGGGGCAAACACCACCATATCGGCCTCATCCAGCTGACCAAGCGCTGCCAGGCGCGCCGCACTGCGACTTACCTCGGTCAGGTTCTCCCCGGACTCAATCTCGATAAGGTCCCCACGAACCACGTGGCGACCGTCCTCGCTCATATAGACCACATGCGGCCCCAGAGTCACCTCGTAGAGGCCTGGAATTGGCGATGGCACGATTCGGCTCGGAGCGATACCCGGAGACAGCTTCATTACGCCCTGCAATACCCCCAGGGGTGGCGCCTCCTCTTCTGCGGCCGCCGCCAGCAAGCTCCATAACACGAGCCCGATTCCCACACTGATTTTTCCGAAATTCATCATCTCTCCTGTTTTCACTTTCATCATTTCACATCTTACGCTGCATTCTACGCGTTCAAGGCTAAGGAACCTTTATCCTTACCCCGCCTATGATTCCCCAAGCACCGATTTGGTTCAGCCAAATCCGCCACATATTTGCCGGGTGACCAGCATTCAGGCTGATATAATTTTCGTCCCTCTAACCTTGGGTTCCAGCGTGGATCAAACAACTATTAAGCCTCAACTATCCTTTTCCCTGAAAGAATTTTCCGGATCCTTTGGTGACCTGGGGCTATTTATTCCGCTGGTGGTGGCCGTTGCACAACTCAGCCATATGAATCTCGGGGTCATCCTGGTGGCCGCGGGAATAATGAACATCCTCACCGGCTATCTGTTCCGCCAACCCATCCCCGTACAACCCATGAAGGCCATTGCCGCCGTGGCCATCACAGACGGATTAAGCCGTGGCAGCATTATGGCCGCGGGAATGGGCATGGGGATATTGCTCCTCGCACTGTCACTCAGCGGCGGCATCGATTTTATACGGCGTTACATTCCCGATGCCCTGGTCCGCGGGATTCAACTGGGTGTCGGCCTGAAACTGGCGGAAAAAGGCGTTCAGTGGATTCTTGAGCTCCCTCCTCTTGGTATCAATAGTATGACCACGGCCTTCATTGTCGGTGGCCTGTTGCTCTACTTTGTTAGCAGAAAAACCCCCGGGCTCCTGCTTATATTTCTCGCCGGCTTCCTGCTCATTTATATGGAGCACCCTACGCTATTTTCTGATATCACTTTTGCCTTCCCGCCACTGGCCCTCGTCCCGGCCACCCTGGTCGAATGGAGGACCGGCTTATTACAAGGCACGCTGGCCCAGATGCCCCTGACGCTACTGAATTCGGTAATTGCCGTGTGCGCCCTGAGCGCTGATTATTTTCCGCGCCGGGGCATCGCGCCGCGAAAGATGGCATTGAATGTCGCCATGATGAATATCGTGTGCGTACCCTTTGGCGCCATCCCCATGTGCCACGGAGCCGGGGGATTGGCCGCCCAGTACGGTTTTGGCGCTCGAACCGGCGGCAGCATCGTCATGCTCGGCATGCTGAAATTGATGCTCGGGCTACTTATCGGTGGATTTCTGCTGCAAGTGTTAAGTGTCTATCCATACGCTATCCTTGCTCCCATGCTTATTTTTGCCGGTATCGAGCTGGCTAAAAGCTGTTTCTCGCTGGATAACAAAACAGATTTCACCATCGCTTTGTTAACGGCAGCTGGCATTCTGGGAGCAAACACATTGATTGGATTTTTACTCGGTGGAGTAACCGCGCTCGCTTGCTTCCCCTGGAGGCGACGCTCGGTGTCCGATAATCCCTGATGGCGACTCCTGTCGATACACTCCACCGGCCACTAAGCGAACTCCGCATCTCGGTCACCGATCGCTGCAACTTCCGCTGCGATTACTGCATGCCGAAGGAGCTATTCGGCGCCGAACATCACTTTCTCCCACGCTCATCATTACTCAGCTTCGAAGAAATTAATCGTATCACCGGGGTTTTCGCCTCCCTCGGGGTTCGTAAAGTCCGCCTCACTGGTGGCGAACCCCTGCTTAGACGCGATCTGGATCGCCTCATCGGCATGCTGGCGGAAATCCCGCAGATCGATGATCTCAGCTTGACCACCAACGGCGCACTGCTCACCCGAAAAACTGCACTCACATTGAAAAATGCGGGTCTGAAACGCATCAGCATCAGCCTCGACACTCTCGATGACGAAGTCTTCCAGGCCATGAACGGGGTGCAGTTTCCAGTGCATCAGGTGCTGGAGGCCATCGACCATGCAGCAGCAGTCGGGCTGGCACCGGTTAAGGTCAATATGGTGGTCAAGCGTGGCGTCAACGATCAAGCTATTTTGCCCATGGCCCGCCATTTTCACGACAGCGGGCACATATTACGTTTTATCGAGTACATGGACGTGGGCAACAGCAATGGCTGGTGTTACGACCACGTCCTGCCATCCGGCGAATTGCTGGAACGGATCCACCAGGAATTTCCCATCGAAGCCTTGCCTTCCAATCACTCCAGCGAGGTCGCAAAACGCTGGCGTTATCTGGATGGTGGTGGTGAAATCGGCGTCATCACCTCAGTTACCGAACCCTTCTGCAAAGGCTGCACCCGCGCCCGCATCTCCGCCGCCGGTACCCTCCACACCTGCCTGTTTGCCAGTCACGGCCATGATTTGCGTAAACCGCTCCGTAGCGGCACCTCTGACGAACAGCTAGGCCAACTTATCAGCGGCTGGTGGAAACAACGCGAAGACCGCTACTCTGCCCTGCGCACCAGCCAAAAGGCCATCCCCGCAAAAATCGAGATGTCCTACATCGGCGGCTGACTGATAGGGCGAGGTGCATGGAGTGCTCCTTGATATCAAAGCACCGCGGCGGACACGGTCCGCCCTACATGATTCCCGATGGAGTGCCCGTAGGGCGGACCATGTCCGCCAACCCAACTCTAGCGAAGTGTTGAAGACGCCTCAGGCGAGTACAAGACAAGGCAAAATTTGTGCAAGGATGCGCTTATGCCGCGAGGGCATGGTCACTCTCGCGCATCCCTGTGCTTCGTGACATAAGGCCATCCTTGGCCAAAGATGCCGAGGAGTACTCCACCAACCCAACTCTACCAAAGAGTTGAAAGCGTTCCAGGTGAGTGCCAGACAAGGCAAAAGCCAGTGAAAAAGCGGAGCTTACCTAAAGTAAGTGAGCATTTTGAGCTGGTTTTTAACGCCGTATGGCGCCACATGGGGCGCTTTCAACCGCGAGGGTGGTGGCGGGCGTGTAATTCCGCCAACCGCTGCCGTGCCACGTGGGTATAGATCTGGGTGGTGGAGATATCGCTGTGCCCCAGCAGCATCTGGATCACCCTCAGGTCGGCACCGTGGTTGAGCAGGTGGGTAGCAAAGGCGTGGCGCAGGGTATGGGGGGATATCGCTCCGACAATTCCAGCCTTGGCCGCATGCCGCCGGATGAGGTACCAGAAGGCCTGACGGGTCATGATGCTACCCCGGCGAGTGGGAAACAAAGCATTGTCTGCACGCCCATTGAATAATAGCGGGCGGGACTCTGCAAGATGGCGTTCCAGCCAGTAGCAGGCCTCCTCGCCCATGGGCACCAGGCGTTCCTTGCCACCCTTGCCCACCACGCGCACCACCCCCTGACGAAAATTCACCTGCAGGGACTGCAGGGAAATCAACTCCGATACCCGCAATCCGGTGGCATAAAGAAGCTCCAGCATGGCCCGATCCCGCAAGCCCTCGGGTTTGGAAAGATCGGGAGCCTGTAGCAGCTTTTCCACCTCGGCCTCTCCGAGCCCCTTGGGCAAGGGACGGCCCAGGCGCGGCGGTTCTATCCGCTCACAGGGATCGGCATCCATATGACCATCGCGCACCTGATAGAGATAAAACCGCCGCAGGCTGGAAAGCCGCCGCGCCAGGGTGCGCGGGGACAGCTCACCGAGATCGGCTATATAGGAAAGTACATCCATGCGCCGGGCCACGAGCAAATGCTGGCCCTTGAGGGCAAGCCATGCGGCAAAAGCCCTGAGATCACTGCGATAAGCGGCCAGGGTATTGTCCCGCAGACCCCGCTCCATCCACAGGCTATCGAGAAAGGCCTCAATAACCGCCTCGTCCTCAGGCGTGGGTAATCGCTTCGTGCTCAAGCAACCAGCTCTTTATGGATAGGGTTTCGTCGTTGGTGCTGCCCGAGAAGCCACCCAGGCCGTGCGCCGCCACAACACGGTGACAGGGAACGATGACGGGTAACGGATTCGCCCGACAGGCCCCGCCCACGGCACGCGCACCGCTACCAAGCTTTCTGGCCAAGGCCCCGTAACTAACCGGCTGGCCACGAGGAATCTCTGTCAGTGCCTGCCATACCCGTTGCCGATGCGGTGTGCCCGATACCGCTAGCGGCAGCTCAAACTGCGCCCCCGGATCAGAAAAATAGGCCTCTAATTGCCTGACCACTTCACGGCTGGTGGCATCGGTCGGGGCCTGTTCGGGCGTCTCTGGCGGAAGAAATTCCGTGCCCACCAGCTGATTATTGCGCACACATATCCCGAACTTGCCCACTGGAGTGTTTAAAACTGCCGTATGAGTATTTTTGGTAGCCATCATTTTATCGCTCCCACACGTCCTGTATTTTGCAATATAAGGCCATCCTTGGCCAAAGCTCCCGCTTGCAGATCAAACAGCGCCTGTTCCAGTTGCACACGCAGCAGGGGATCATCCTCAACTCGCAACAGTCCCCGGTAGATGCGTTCGGCATCTGCCCACACCCCCATTCGACCCAGCGCGGCGGCAAGATGGCGTTTCACCAGACGAATACCGGCCACACCGGAACCCTGAGCCACAATGGGTAAAAACGCAGTCACCGCCGCGGCATCATCCCCTGATGCCACAAAGAATACACCGATTCGAAACCAAAGCTCAGGGGTGATTTCAGACTGCCCTCGCCGCACCAGCAGGGCTCGTACAAAGGCGCGGCCAGCCTCCGGCGCCTGCTCCGCGAAGCTCAGCGCCTCACCAACCAGATGGTCCGACAATTCTGGAGCCTGTGCCTGCTCCAGCAATAGGGTCAATAGCGCCAGCCCACCGTCGACTTTCCCCGCATGCAAGCTGAAACGGGCCCAGGCCAGTTGCCATGGATGAAGCGCAAGGCCCACGGCCGGTCGCTTCCAGTCGGTGAAAATTTCTGCCACTGCCTCCAGGTCCCCCGCTGTCAGCAGGGTATCCACCAGTACTGGATAGATCGCCACAGGCAGCGCCTCTCCCACTGGATAGATATGCCTCAATAGTGCGCCCGCATGAATCCCAGCCAATAATTCACCCCAATTTTGCTGTGCCTGGTCTCTTAACTCGGGCGCCGTCGCACGCCTGCTCAGATGCGCGTACAGGGCACGCGCCGCCAGCGGATCACGGGATACTTGCTCTGCTGCGTATTGCATCAGAGGGTTCACATCGGTAGCAGAGAGACCGGCCTTAGCGGCAAGTTCCTCAGCGTAGCCGACATAGGCGGATAACAGCATCCGATTTTGTTCCTTCGCCCATGGCAGCAGTGCCGTCATTGCCTCCAGGGATCGTAGATGCAGGCGGGTAACCCGCCTTTCCCCGGCAACGGCAACCAGGGCCGACCAAAACCAGCGGCGCAGTTGTGGTTGCAGCTGTGGAGCCAGCTTGGCGGCACGCTCATAGGCTGTGTCCACGGGCTCCTCACCACTGATCCCGGAGATCAAACGCAAGGCCTCGGCCACCCGGCCTTTGGTATCGGCAAGACGCCCGAGTGCGGCCGCAGCTTGCCCGGAGGACAGCAAAACCCGGGCATGCAGCAGGCGCCATGCCGGGCTGTTATCGGTGTAATCCTGACGGTAACGGCGGGAGGCGCCAAGGGCATCCTCAATCCGCCCACTGGCAAGATGAAGCACGATGATCTGGCGACGATAACCACTCAAGCTCTCATCAATCGGTATCGCGCCACGGTTCCAGACCAGAGTCGCCAGCAGTGCCTCGGCATCCTCACTGCGCCCGAGCTGGATAAAGCTATCCACCTGCTGGCTGGCCGCCCATAAACGGAAATCTGTGGGCAGACCACGGGGGAGGTTTCGCAAGCGCTCCAGCACCGTCGCCCAATTACCGTGGCGCTTATGAATGCCGATTCGCAGTCGCTCCCAGCGCATCCAGGCTTCGAAATTTTGATAATACTCGGGCTGTGCCTGCTCCAAACGGTGCAGGGCATAAGCGGGAAGCCCGCTCGCTGCCAACTTCTCTATTTGATGTTCATCATCCTCTGCGGCCAATAGCGGCAAGGGCAGACTGAGCATGATGATCAGCCCACAGAACAGGGGCGAAAAAAAACGGGCACCCCGCGCAAGGCGGGATCCCCGTTTATATCGATTCCGCGACAGAAGCCCGGAAATCACCAAACTCACCGTTTTAGCTTTTCCTTGATCCGAGCAGCCACACCAGTGCGCTCACGCAGGTAATAAAGCTTGGCACCACGCACGTCGCCAAAACGCTTGACGGTGATGTCCTCAATGGCACGGCTGTGAGTCTGGAAAACCCGCTCCACCCCTTCGCCGTGGGAGATCTTGCGCACCGTAAAGGCGGAATTAAGGCCGCGGTTACGCTTGGCAATGACCACACCCTCAAAGGCCTGCAAACGTTCACGATTGCCTTCCTTGATCTTGACCCGAACCACCACGGTATCGCCTGCACTAAAGCGGGGAATCTTGCGCTCCATCTGCTCCGCTTCGATTTGTTCAATGATGTTGCTCATACCTTAATCCTCGTTGTCTTAACACACGATCTGCAAAGCCCGCAGACCATGCCACTGTTATTCTGTCTCGCTGTCGTCATCCTGCCCGGCGATAAATTCTGCCAACAACTGCGCCTGTTCCGCTTCCAGCTGTCGACCTTCCAATAAGTCTGGCCGCCGCAACCAGGTACGCCCCAGGGCCTGCTTAAGCCGCCAGCGCCGAATGGCCTCGTGGTCCCCGGAAAGCAATACCGGTGGAACCTCATCATCGCCCAGTTCCTCTGGACGGGTGTAATGGGGGCAGTCCAGCAAACCCGCCATAAATGAATCTTGCTGGGCCGAATCCGCGTCACCCAGGGTACCAGGCAGCAATCGAACCGTAGCGTCTATCACCGCCATGGCTGCCACTTCACCGCCGCTCAAAACATAGTCCCCAATGGACCATTCCTCATCCACCTCGGCGGCAATCAAACGCTCGTCAATGCCCTCATAGCGTCCACAAAGCAGAATGACCGATGGCTGCTCTGCAAGCTGCTTCACATCATCTTGCTGCAGGCGTTTCCCCTGGGGCGACAAATAAATAACCCGTGCCGCATCACCCAGAGCCTGACGCGCCGCCTGAATCGCATCGCGTAGTGGCGCGACCTTCATCAGCATGCCAGGGCCACCGCCATAGGGACGATCATCGACCGTTCGATGACGATCCCGGGTGTAATCCCGAGGGTTCCAGCATGCCAGTTCCCAGATCCCTCTTTTCAGGGCCCGCGAACTGACACCGTAATCGCTAATCGCATCAAACATTTCGGGAAACAGGGTGATCACGCCAATGCGCATACGCCATCCCGTCGCCCTGAATCTTGCATCATCGGCTCAGTAATCGAGCCCCCAATCCACTCGCATCTCTCCGGCCTCCAGATCGACGCTCTGCACCACCTGTTGCCAGACATAGGGAATCAGACGTTCCTCTTCCCCCTGCACCACAAGCACGTCGTTGGCGCCGGTCTCCATCAAACCCGTGACCCGACCCAACTCTATGTTCTCGGTGTTAATCACCCTGAGACCCATCAAATCGTCCCAGTAATATTCATTTTCAGCCAGATCCGGCAACTGCTCATGCGCAAGTAAAACCTCCTTACCTGCAAGCATCTCTGCCGCGTCCCGATCCTCGCAGCCGCGCAACTTGACCCGGAGAAAACGCCCATGGGGCCGACCCGACTCCAACCGCCATTCGCGAAAATCTTCAGCGCTGCCAAGCCGCCAATCCTTGCTTTGCAGCAACGCCTCGGCCGGCTCGAAAAAAGGCCTGACCTTCAGCCAGCCCCGAACCCCGAACGGCCCCGCGATCTTTCCCACGCTGATGAGATGAAGCTGAGACACTGGAGAAACGAGCCGCCCACACCGTCTCCGGGTGGGCTGAAGGGTCTAGGCTTCGACCGCGGCCTGTTCTTCCACCGGCTGCTGGAGCAGGTTTGAGACCCGCGCCGACGTCTGAGCGCCCTGGGACACCCAGTGGCTAATGCGCTCGCGCTGCAGCGACAGTTTCTGCTCGCCACCGGTGGCAAAGGGGTTAAAAAACCCGACGCGCTCGATAAAACGCCCGTCCCGCTTGTTACGACTGTCCGCTACCACGACGTGGTAGAAAGGTTTCTTTTTCGCGCCCGTACGGGCTAAACGTATGGTTACCATCTTTATCCTGCGCACCCTGAGAAATGAGTGATAAATGCCAGTTTTCCTGCCCGTAGGGGGCAGGACCAAAAAGGGCGTTATTGTACCCGCTTCTCTCTAAATAGTAAGGCTTTTTTTATTCTTCAATAAAGCCCTGCTAGAAAGGCATTCCCGGACCGCCACCGCCCTTAAGACCCGCCAGCAGTTGCCCCATGCCGCCGCGCTTTTTCATCCGCTTCATCATTTTCTGCATCTGCATCATTTGCTTCAGCAGACGGTTCACATCCTGCACCTGGGTACCCGAGCCGGCGGCAATGCGACGTTTGCGTGATCCCTTGATTATCAGCGGACGGCGTCGCTCCAGCGGGGTCATGGAATTGATGATGGCCTCGGAGCGGATCAGCTCACGCTCACCCACCTGCTGCTGTGCAGCGGCTGGCAGCTGGCCTCCTCCCGGCAATTTCTCCAGCAGGCTGGAAACCCCGCCCATGCTACGCACCTGGCGCAGCTGATCGCGGTAATCCTCCAGATCAAAACCCTTACCTTTCTTGATTTTTTGAGCAAGCTTCTGTGCCTGCTTGCGATCGAGCTTGTGTTCCGCCTCCTCGATGAAACCCAGTACATCGCCCATGCCGAGGATGCGCGAGGCCACCCGGTCCGGATGAAACACCTCAAGCGCATCGGTCTTTTCCCCCACCCCGAGGAACTTGATGGGTTTACCGGTTACTTGCCGAATGGACAGCGCCGCACCGCCACGGGCATCACCATCGGCCTTGCTGAGAATAACGCCGGTCAGTGGCAGCGCCTCGCCAAAGGCGCGGGCCACATTGGCCGCGTCCTGGCCAGCCATGCTGTCGGCCACGAACAGCGTTTCCACCGGATGGACCGCCTCATGCAGCACCTTGATCTCGCTCATCATGGCATCGTCCACATGCAGACGACCGGCGGTATCGATGATCACCACATCACAGGCACGCTTGCGCGCTGTCTCTACCGCCGCGGTGGCAATGGCTACCGGTGTGGCATCCGCCTCACCACGGTAACAACGGGCGCCCACCTCCCCTGCCAGGGTTTCCAGCTGCTCCATGGCTGCCGGGCGATAAACGTCACAGCTCGCCACCAGCACGCTCTTTTTATGCTTTTCCTTCAGATGGCGTGCGAGCTTGGCTACCGTGGTGGTTTTGCCCGAGCCCTGCAGACCCGCCATCAGGAATATCGCAGGCGGCGTGACCTTGAGGTCCAATTCACCACCGACATCGCCCATCACATGGGTCAATTCGTCGCGCACCACGCGGACGAACTCTTCACCGGGGCTCAGGCTCTGCATCACGTCGCGACCAAGGGCACGCTCACGCACCTGCTCAATGAAGTCCCGCACCACAGGCAAGGCGACATCCGCCTCCAGTAGCGCCATGCGCACCTCGCGCAGGGCCTCCTGAATATTCTTCTCCGTCAGCCGCCCACTGCCACGCAGGCGTTTCAGGCTGGCGCCAAGACGTTCACTTAAATTTTCAAACACAACTATTCCTCACCATGTAAATCTCAGCTGCGTATTCTAACAGTGGAGCAGCCACCTTTCCGACCCGTCTCTTTCTTGGCATGATTGCCGCTACCATGTGTCGACCAATACAACAACTCTAAAAGTGCTTAATCCCTTAAGTATCGCCCTCTATCTGGCGGCCACCGGCCTGTTGAGCTGGTGCCTGTTTTTCAATACGGGCAATAATCACCCGAAACCTCGCCACTGGGTAACCACCGCCTTTGCTGCCATCGCCCTGCACGGCTTGCTGCTCCATCAGAGCACCTTTGCCGGCACCGATATCAACCTGGGCTTTTTCAATGCCATCTCGCTCAGCGCATGGCTCATTGCATTGACCGTTGTCAGCGCCAGCGCCTTGCGTCAACCACTTGATAATCTTGCTCTTTTCGCCTTGCCGCTGGCCGCCCTTGGAGTGCTGATGAGCGCACTCTATCCCGGGGTGCATTTGCTGCCCAGAGAACAAGGTGCCGGCCCGGAGCTGCATGTGGCCACCTCACTCTTTGCCTACAGCATTCTCACCATCGCCGCCTTGCAATCGGTGCTGCTGGCGGTGCAAGAACATCGTTTGCGCCATCATCATCCAGGCCGCCTGCGCCACATCCTGCCGCCACTACAGGTACAGGAAAGCCTGCTCATTCAGTTCGTCGCCGTGGGCTTCGCGCTGCTGAGCCTCAGCCTGCTGAGTGGCTTCATGTTCCTGGAGGATCTGTTCGCTCAGCATCTGGTGCATAAAACCGTACTCTCAGCCATTGCTTGGCTGGTCTTTGCGGTGTTACTGCTGGGACGCTGGCGTTTTGGCTGGCGGGGTCCACGCCTTGCACGCTGGAGTCTCTCCGGCTTTTCATTGCTAATGCTGGCCTACTTCGGTAGCAAACTGGTGCTGGAACTACTGCTGGATCGCGTCTGAAATGCCCCCTCTGCGGAAGGCCAGGAGCCTGTCGGACTTAGGCGCTCGTAGCGAGGGAAAGTCATTTTGAAGCAGATTTTTCGGTCATTTGAGGATAATAACCGGGCTATTAGAGGCTTCCGCGTCCTGCTCACGCCTTATGCCCTACATCCCTGTAGGTAACGAAAAGGACCGGGAAATATGACCAAAATGGCTTTTCCGCAGCAGAGCAGTCCTAGGTCTGACAGGCTCCCAGAATGACTGATCTGCCCCTTTCGGTACTCGGCGGAATCCTTTTCGTGCTGATCCTGCTGTCGGGTTTTTTCTCCGGCTCGGAAACCGGCATGATGGCCCTCAATCGCTATCGGCTGCGCCATCTGGCGCGCAATCAGCATCATGGCGCCCAGCGGGTTAGCAAGCTCCTGCAACGGCCGGACCGGCTCATCGGCCTGATTCTACTGGGCAATAACTTCGTCAATATCCTTGCCTCGGCGCTCGCCACCATCATTGCCTTACGGCTATTGGGGGAAAGCGGCATCGTCGTCGCCACCTTTCTACTCACCCTGGTGATTCTTATTTTTGCCGAGGTAGCCCCCAAAACCCTCGCCGCACTGCATCCGGAGCGTATTGCCTTTCCCGCAAGCCTGGTGCTTGCCCCACTGCTTCGGGTGTTCTACCCGCTGGTATGGCTGGTGAACTGGATTGCCAACGGCTTATTAAAGCTGTTTCACCTGTTGCCCGCAGAGACCACCAAGGCCACTGATCTCAGCAGTGATGAGTTGCGCACCGTAGTCAAGGAGGCCGGTAGCCTCATCTCCCGCCGCCACCGGCGCATGCTGGTGAGTATCCTGGATCTGGAAAAGGTCTCGGTGGAAGACATCATGGTGCCGCGTGCCGAGCTTGACGGTATCGACCTGAATGATCCCGAACACGAGATCCTGCAGCAACTCACCACCAGTCAGCACACCCGTATGCCCGTATTTCGCGGTGATATCAATCATATCGCCGGCATCATCCACCTGCGGCGCATGCTCGGCCCGGTGCACAATAATGCACTGGATAAGAGGGAGTTGATCGAGCAGTTGGAGGAGCCCTATTTTGTACCGTTGGCCACCCCGCTCAATCGTCAGCTGGGACTGTTTCAACGTCAGCAGCGACGCATTGCCCTGGCGGTGGATGAATATGGGGATATCCAGGGACTGGTCACCCTGGAAGACATCCTGGAAGAAATTGTGGGCGAATTCACCACCGATCCGGCGGCCGATAATATTGACATCCATCCTCAGGCGGACGGCACCTATCTCATCGATGGTGCCTCCAATATCCGCGAGCTAAACCGCAGCATGCGCTGGAATCTGCCTGAAGATGGCCCGAAAACAATCAACGGCCTGATCATCGAATACCTGGAAGCCATTCCTGAGCCGGGAACCAGCCTGCGCCTCGCCGGCTATCCCATAGAGATCATACAAACCACAGAACATGGCGTGAAAACGATCAAACTCAATCCCACCGGTCGTTCCAAGGCAAATTCAGGCAGTAAAAATTAAAGCGATATGATAGGTACCTAAACCTCATCCTCTGGAGGGAGTACATGGGCACTAAAGCAGGACGAAACGGTGATGAACGCCGCCATTTCACACGCTTTCCTTTTAAGGTTCACGCCACACTCAGCGATGATGACAATAGCTGGGAGACCGAGCTGCTCGATATCTCCATCAAGGGAGCCTTGATAGTGCGTCCTGCCAACTGGAAACAAGCTGTAGAAAAAGCCGGGGGTCGCTTGCAGATTCAGCTGGAAGGCAGTGAGACAACCATTGATATGGAGGTGTTGATCACCTACATCGAAAGCGAGCGCATGGGACTACGCTGTGAGCACATTGGCATGGAGAGTTTTGAGCACCTCAAACGCCTGGTAGAGCTCAATCTAGGCGACGAGACACTCCTGCAGCGCGAGCTTTCTGCCTTGCTGTAATCTACTCGCAAGTAGTAGAAAAATTTTCAGGCGAGTGCAAGACTAGGCAAAAATTCTGTACAGGGATGTACTTATGTCGCGGTGGCATGGATGCCAAGAAGCGGCGCTTGGCAGGGATGTACTTATGTCGCGGTGGCATGGATGCCAAGAAGCGGCGCTTGGCAGGGTCGCTCTCGCACATCCCTGTGCTTTGCGACATAAGGCCATCCGTGGCCAAAGTGCCGCATGAGAATTTTTCTAGATTGCGGCCAGGGCCTCGTGTAAACGTGTAACCGGTACAATCTCCAGCCCCTTGATAGCACGCCGTGGGGCATTTCCCTTGGGGATCACCGCCCGCTGAAAACCGTGTTTGGCCGCCTCTCTTAGCCGTTCCTCGCCGTAGGGTACCGGGCGGATCTCCCCCGCCAGCCCCACTTCACCAAAACTCAGCAGTTGCCGTGAAACCGGGCGATCCCGCAGGCTGGACAGTACCGCCAACACCACCGGCAGATCCGCCGCGGTCTCACCGATACGCACCCCGCCCACCACGTTGACGAAGACATCCTGATGCAGGCTGGCCACCCCGCCGTGACGGCTGAGCACCGCCAGCAGCATGGCCAGGCGATTCTGTTCCAGGCCCACGGTCACTCGTCGCGGATTGCCCAATGCCGAGTCATCCACCAGCGCCTGCACCTCCACCAGCAAGGGTCGGGTGCCTTGGCGAGTGGCCATGATGACACTGCCCGAGCTTTCCGCCCCATCGGATACCAGCATCATCTGCGATGGATTTTCCACCTCACGCAGCCCCTTTTCCGTCATCGCGAAGATGCCCAGCTCATTCACCGCGCCAAAACGGTTCTTCACCGCCCGGATAATGCGGAAACGACTGCTGGCCTCGCTCTCAAAATAAAGCACCGTATCCACCATGTGCTCCAGCACCCGTGGACCCGCCAGCGCTCCTTCCTTGGTCACATGGCCGGCGAGAAACAGCACGGTGCCGGTCTGCTTGGCAAAACGCACCAGCCGCGCGGTACTCTCACGCACCTGGGCCACACCGCCAGGGGCTGAACCCAGCGCCTCCGTATAGATGGTCTGAATCGAGTCGATCACCATCACCCGCGGCTTTTCCCGCTGCGCCAGGGCGAGGATCTGCTCTACCCGGGTTTCTGCCAGCAGGCGCAATTCATCGGTGTCCAAGGCCAGCCGTTGAGCCCGCAGGATCACCTGTTCCAGCGACTCCTCGCCAGTGACATAGAGAAAGGCAGCACCACAGTTGTCGTGCAAACAGGTCAATACCTGCAATAACAAAGTGGACTTGCCTATGCCGGGGTCCCCTCCCAGCAGCACCACCGAACCCGCCACCAGACCACCGCCGAGCACCCGATCCAGCTCCCGGATCCCGGTGGGCTCGTGGCTGGTCTCCTGCACCGTCACCTCGGCTGCCGAGAGAATGGCGCTATCCTCGTTACCCGTGTAGCCCCCGTAACGATTGTCCTGCGGCGGCGCCGGCGCAGGCCCCGCCTCCAACAGGCTGTTCCACTCACCACAGGTGCCGCACTGGCCGGCCCATTTGGAATGGCGCGCGCCACAAGACTGGCATTGGTAAGAGCGTTTTTCTTTAGGCATGGACAAAATTCGGCAGCTGGAATGGCCGTTGATTGTAGCCTTCAGTTGCCTGCCATTCATCCCGGAGGGAACAGATTCAGGCTAAACTCCAAGATAGGGAAAGTGATCGTTAGCGCAGCGCCCGACTGCCATTGATGAATACTCCGAGGCCCACACCCATGACCGACAATAATAAATCCCAGGAACACCTGCTCCACGGTTACGAACGCATGCTGGAGCGCGCACGCAGCACCCTGGAGCAGGCCCGAAAAGAGGCCGTTCCCCCGCTTTCCCAACTACTGGACAAGGCCCGGGAAAAGGCCGTCTCGCTAGGAGAATTAAGCCGTGAGGAGGCGGAAAAGGTCGCCCATTATCTGCGTCGGGATGTGGATGATGCGGCCGATCACCTGAACGAGAGTAATGATGAACTGGGAGACTGGCTGCGCTTTGACATGGAACTCATAGAAGAGCGCCTGCGCGATCTGTTTTCCGGCATGGTCGACCACACTCGCCTGGAACTGGATCGCCTCGCTACCCGCGCCCGCGAGGGCACGATACTGAGCACCGGTGAGGTCAGTGGTCCTGGCACCCTGGAGTGCCGTGGCTGTGGCCAGCACCTGCACTTCCACCGCACCGGCCATATCCCCCCCTGTCCCAAGTGCCACGGTACTGAGTTTCGGCGCCCGAGAAAAGCAGCGGCATAGAGACCTGCCGACCGTAGGGCGGACCATGTCCGCCGCGAAAGCCCGCCCTTGTATTGTAAATCTGCAGTTGCTGTAGCCTGGATGAAACGGAGTGAAATCCGGGGCAGAGCCCGGTGCCACACCAACCCACTGTGCCGCCACTTACCCGGATTTCGCTGTCGCTACATCCAGGCTACAGCGGACGGTGCTTCATCAGGCTTGAGGCCCATAACAATATCTACACGAGTTGACCGCACCGGCACGGAACATTTCCATATTTTGTGGTCGAAGGAGAGACGCGAGGCATTACATTTCCCGCCCATACACCATGGAAACATTAGCCAATGTCGAGTACCCCCTTCCGCCAATCCACAGCAACAGGACTACTGATAGCAGCCCTGCTGTGCTTTACATCCCTCTCCAGCGCCGCCCCCAAGGCTGAGCTCTGGAAACGCTGGCAGACTCACGATTCCGCTGCCACAGAAACCGTCGATCACTCAGCCTGGACGCAATTTCTTCAGCAATACGTACATCCGGGTGAAGATGGCATACATCGTACCGCCTACGACCGCGTCTCCCCTGGGGCACGCCAGGCACTGGACGGCTATATCGGCAAACTGGCCAGCACCCCCATCAGCCAGCTCAATCGTAGCCAGCAGCGCGCCTATTGGATCAACCTCTACAACGCCCTCACAGTGCAAACGGTACTCGCCCATTACCCGGTAAAAAGCATCCGTGATATCCGCATTTCACCGGGCTGGTTTACAGTCGGCCCCTGGGATAAAAAGCTCGTGCGGATAGAGTCCGAAGAGCTCAGCCTGAACGATATCGAGCACCGTATCCTGCGCCCCATCTGGCGGGACCCGCGCATCCATTACGCCCTCAACTGTGCCTCGCTGGGATGTCCCAATTTGCAGCGTGAAGCCTTCACCGCAGACAACAGTGAAGCACTGCTGGATACCGCCGCCAGGGAGTTCATCAACCATCCACGCGGGGTTTCCGTACGTAATGGAAGCCTGCACGTTTCAAGTATTTACGTCTGGTTTGGAGAAGACTTCGGCGACGACGAGGCTGGCCTGCTCAGCCATCTGAGAAAATATGCGGCAGAGCCCTTGGCAACGAAGCTAACGAACGTGAAGAACGTTGCCTCCCACGACTACGACTGGGCTCTCAACGACACCTTATAAGAGAGGTGGGTGCTTTCACCATGTAGGGCAGGGCAGGCCATGCCTGCCGCACATTAAACGCCCATTCGGCGGGCACGGCCCGCCCTACACAAGCGCCGCTCCTTGGCATCCATGCCATCGCGGCATAAGTGCGTCCCTGCACAAAAAAAACCCCGCCGGAGCGGGATTCGGAAAGGAAAAAAGAAGCTTTAATATTAGCGCTTACGGCGCCGGGCACCAAAACCCATACCCGCAAGGCCGAGGCCGAGCAATGCGAGGGTAGCGGGTTCAGGAACATCACGCTCCTGTTCAATAGAAACCTGGAGAGTATAGGTATCTCCCGTATCAGGTGGATTACTGTTGCTGCTCCACTCTCCTGAAGAAACAATATGCTCTGGAATAATTTCTTCCGGAATACAGACTGCCCCGAAACACTGTTCAGGAATTATCACTTCAGGAATTGTTACTATTGTTGCGTCGTTCGGCGTGGACGAAAACTCAGCCACACCCACCACGTAGGTACCCGCCGTGGCAAAGATAACATCAAGAAAGGAGTCCAAAACGCCTCCCGATACGCCGTCACTTCCCGAGGCGCCGGCACTCTGAGCACTATCATCATTGCTAAACTGAACGATACCCGCCGAGTTCCAGATGGCAATCTCGGTATCCATATCTCCGGCACTGTCGGTCCAGCCGAAATCAATATCGAAGATACCCCGCGCCCCATCAAAGGGCACCAGGAAGGAGTAAAAATCAAAGGTGCCATCACCGGTGCCATTGATAGTCACATGGGGAATGGTGGTAGAGGTGTTACCAAAGGTATCCCCGATGTTCACACTGAAATCCAATGAGAAGGAGCCATCGATATTCTGCGCCGTCGCCAAGGTGCTATTGGGTTCGGACTCCGCCAGTACCGATGCACCCGCCAGACCCGCATAACACAGGCCACTCGCAAGGGTCAGGGCCGTGAGACTTAGAATTCGTTTTGTTGCCATGCTCTGTGCTCCAAAAAGTTTGTTCGTGGTTTCACGGAAGTCTAATGCAAGCCGCATGCCATTATTTGTTTTTCCCTATAATTCATAGCCTTAGAGCATTACGCGCTCTCTTCAAAGAGAGCTCTGCCCGGCAGGTGTAAAGTTTCCTGACGAGTTCTCCTTTCCCCCGGGGCCGTAGACAGGTTGTAGAATAACCTGAAAATAAACATCTAAGCGATTGTTTTATTAGGACTTTATTTGGAATAACTCGAAAGCAATGGCAGGGACAGGTAGTCACCACACATCGCAGACCGCTTCAGAAGCGTAAAAATTTCTGACAAGTAATGTAAAAGGCTTGATTCCCACGAACGGTGGAGCTTTGGCATGCTGGCATAAACCTCACCCACCTCGTAGGGCGGACCATGTCCGCCTAAAAAGAAGCTCTGATTATTACCGCCATTAAGACGGCGGACACGGTCCGCCCTACGAGTCCGTATCCAGCGCACCGTGCGCCAGAAACGCTACCGCCTACTCACCAAAATGGCCATCCATTTTATCGGGTGGAATATCGCCCCACGTCTCGGGATATTTTCCTTCGCTCACATAACGGTGAAAACTGGAGAAAGGCCAATCCGCCACCCGTGTGACATGCTCATGCTTTACCGGATTCCAGTGCAGATAATCCAGATGTCCGTGCAGATCCCGCTGGTCACGAATGAGATGCTCCCAATACCGGGATTGCCAAATCCCGAGTTTCCTCCGTTGTCCAGGGATAGCCGGATTATCAACACCCTGAATAGCCTGACTGGTCAGGCGTTTAATCATTGACCAGCGATTGGGATAGTCGGCGTCATCGGGCGGCAGTGTCCAGATGCAATGTAAATGATCCGGGAGCAAGACCCAGGCATCGATATTAAATGGGTGTGATCGGCGAACAGAATTTATTGCAGCACGCAAGGCGGTGCGGAGTGACGGTATGGTGAGGATTGGATGTCGTTTCCAGCTAACCAGTGTGAAGAAATAGCAGCCACCTAGAACACGGGCTCGACGATAGTTTGGCATCTGACATCCTTGTCATTGTGGTGATGAATGGCGGACATGGGCCGCCCTACATTTCCGTACCGAAATCCAGGATGACTGGCTAGTTCCAGCAATCGCCGCCGCCGGTGGAGCCTTTTTGTCCCAGGGAATTGAGGGTAATGGTGGCGCACTCGGTATCGGTGGCCTGGAGATTTTGTGCGGTGGCCGTGAGGCTGTAGGCAGTAGCACTGGCGGCGGTGGCGTCCACGGTGTAGAAGGCGTTTTCTGAGACCGCCGGGTCCGCGGCAAAGCTAAGCTGGGTCATAACGTTGGTATAGGTATTGTTATCGGCAAAAAAGCGCTCTTCCCGATTGGCCGCCTGCAGCAGCAGGTTACGGCCCTCAGCCCGGCGCGCCTCGCGCACATAATCCTGATAGGCCGGATAGGCAAAGGCACCGATGATGCCGATGATGGCAACCACAATCATCAGCTCCATCAAGGTGATACCCGCACTTTTGTGAAAGTTCTTCATGGCTCTTATCTCTCCTGACATAGTGGCCCGGTCGGCCACGTCATTATGAACGTTGCCTTGGAAGCATCGCAAACATCAGGGGCCAATAATGAGACCCGTGGCACAGGACGTGCGGGACCAACTTGGGTGATAATCCGCTCCCATGGCTAAGTTTGACGTTACCAAAGGCTGCCAAAATCAGTCCACCGGGGTACTCGGTGGCTGCTATCTGCTGTGCATGGCCATCGCCTACGCGCTCTACCAGACTCGGGTGCTGCCAGCAGGCGGTCCGCCCGTCACCGGCGCGCTGAGCTGGCTACCCGCCGACTATCATTTCCGCTCCATCACCCGAAACTACTACGACATCCTGTTTATCGTGCTGCTTGGCTTCCAGTTCATGGTGAGCTGGGAGTTCATCCACAACCGCGCTGGCCGCACACTCATTCTGGCTATTAGCTTCGGAACCCTGGCTATGGCCCTTGGCGTTGCTCTTGGGGCTCCCTGGATGCTGGCGGCCCCGCTACAGGACTTCGGTGGCTGGAAGTGGAATCGCTTCGAGGTGGTATTTCTTTTGCAAACCAGCGCCATGCTGTTGCCGTGGCTACTCCGTGACCGCAGCCAGGACCATGTCATGCGCTCGCCCTTCGGTTGGGCATTGCGCAGCGCCTTCTGGCGCTGGGGCGCGGGCCTACTGGTCTTCACCCTGGTGCTTGCCATCACCTTTTCCCACCCCTTCTATGGCAACAAATATTATGAAAACTGGCGCATCGTCTGCGCCTATCTATACAGCGCCTACCTGTTTTTCGGCTTTCCCTATGCGCTTATCACCGCGCGCTACCGGGGACACCGCTACGAACATCGGGTAGACGCGGGCTTCGTACTGTTACTGATCCTGCGCGGCATGATGCGACGCATACTGCACCCTGGCTACACTGGACTACGGCGGATCCTGAATGACCGCCGCAATCTCGCGCTGCTACGGGATCTCGGGGTGAAGCTGTTCTTTGTGCCGTTAATGGTGGTGTTTTTATTCAACGAGTTCGGCCAGCTTTCCACCTTTCTGGGCCAATACCTGGATAGCAGTCGTGGTTTCGGAGCGCACTGGAAACAATCCTTTGATGCCGCCTACTGGGTGATGTTCCACAGCCTGTTCGTGGTGGATGTGGGGCTGGGACTCATCGGCTATTGCGCCTCCTCACGCTGGCTCGACAACAAGTCACGTAGCGTGGACCCCACCATGAGTGGCTGGCTGGTAGCACTGATCTGTTATCCACCCTTCAACGGTGTAGCCAACGGTTATCTGCCCTATGGCCCAACAGGATTTTCCACTGCCTACTGGATTTTCCAGTCCGTCTGGCTGGAAGTGGGGCTGAAGACCTTCAGCCTGGTGCTGTATGCGGTATACGTGTGGGCAACCATGGCCTTTGGGCTGCGCTTTTCCAATCTCACCCATCGCGGCATCCTTACCCAGGGGCCCTACGCCCTGATACGCCACCCGGCCTATACCTGCAAAAACCTCGCCTGGTGGGCCAGCAGTATTACCAACTTCAGCAATCCTATGCAGTTCTTGTTCCTGGGGGCATGGAACTTTATCTACTATCTGCGGGCGATGACCGAGGAACGCCATCTGCGTCAGGACCCGGACTACCGGAGCTATTGCAAACACGTGCGCTATCGCTTCATTCCAGGGCTTTGGTAGGAGCCCCGTGGGGCTAAACCCTAGGCCAACCGGAAAAATACGGAACCTAAACTACCTCAATCCCCGTAAGTGGCGCCTCGATGCGGGCACTGCGATCAGCCAGCTCCAGTAGCAACACCACCCGTTCCTTGCCACTGGAGGCCTCAAAGATGGCCTCGTAACCCGCCATGGCACCATCGCGGATACGTACCCGGTCTCCCGGTTTGAGCTTTACTTCCGGCAGACATTGCACCCCATCGGCATCCTCGCGCTTACGTAATGCATCCACCAGAGCACCGGGAACCACCGCCGCATGGCTGGCGAAGCGCACCATATTGGCAACCCCGATGGTGGAACGTATAGGGCCCCAATCCTCATTCTGATCACTGAGCTGAAGAAAGAGGTAGCGGGGAAACATGGGAACAACCACGTCGTAATAGCGACGCTCGCGCCGGCGACGGGCGCGCAGCATAGGCAGATAAGCGCGATAACCCTGGCGGGTCAGATTTTCCAGGGCCAGCCGTTCACCCTGTGGCTTGGTGTAAAGGAGATACCAGGCATCCATCAATGCTTCCCTTCTGTGCAATCGCCACCAAAGCGGGTGGCAAGTCCATGCTAACGCCTAAGGAACCTCTGATCTATTCGTGAACTCGTATCTTGCGCCCAAAATAAATCAGAGCTTCCCTAACGCCCAACACCGAAATACTGAAAACCGGCTGCGTCCATCTGGGTCGGTTCGTAGACATTGCGCAGATCTACAAACACATCACCCACCATGGCCTCCTTGAGGCGTTTCAAATCAAGGCCACGATAACAATTCCACTCGGTCATCATCACCACTGCATCGGCCCCGGCCACTGTCTCGTAGATGTCATCGCAGTAATGCATGGTTGCCGGCAACAGTTTGCGCGCCTCATCCATGCCCTGGGGATCATGGGCACGAACCACCGCCCCTTTTTCCAGCAGTGGTGGCAGGATCGCGAGCGCCGGGGCATCACGCATATCATCGGTCTCGGGCTTGAAGGTCAGGCCCAGTATGGCAATGGTTCTGCCCGACTCACTGCCCCCGAGAGCACGGCGAATCTTGTGTACCATGCGTGCCCGCTGGGCGGCGTTGACCTCCACCACCGCCTCAACGATACGACAGGAAACGCTGTTTTCCTGCGCAGTGCGTACCAGCGCCAGCGTGTCCTTGGGAAAGCACGAGCCGCCATAACCGGGGCCAGCGTGCAGGAATTTGCGGCCGATACGGCCATCAAGGCCCATGCCACGCGCCACCGCATGCACATCGGCATCCACCGCCTCGCACAGGGCCGAGACCTCGTTGATAAAGCTGATCTTGGTGGCGAGAAAGGCGTTGGCGGCATATTTGGTGAGTTCTGCACTCTCCAGATTAGTGATCACCAGCGGCGTTTCAATGAGATTGAGGGGGCGGTAGAGTTCACGCAAACGCTCTTCGGCGCGCTTGCTTTCCACTCCCAGCACCACCCGATCCGGGCGCATGAAGTCCGATATGGCCGCACCTTCGCGGAGAAACTCAGGATTCGAGGCCACATCAAAGTCGGCCTCCGGGTTCTCCTCGGCCACGATACGTGCCACCTGGCGCGCAGTACCCACGGGCACGGTGGATTTATCCACGATGACGGTATAGCCCGAGAGATGCTTAGCTATCTCGCGGGCAGCGGCAAAGACATAGCTAAGATCGGCGTGCCCGTCACCGCGGCGGCTGGGAGTGCCAACGGCAACGAATACCAGATCCGCGCCGCCCACGGCTTCGGAAAAATTTGTAGTAAAGCGCAACCTGCCGGCCAACTGGTTCTTCGATACCATGTCCTCAAGACCTGGCTCATAGATGGGAATCTCTCCTCGAGACAACGCTGCAATCCGCTCCTCATCCACATCCAGGCAGCTTACCTGGGCCCCGAATTCGGCAAAACACGCCCCCGACACCAGGCCCACATAACCCGCACCCACTATGGTTACATTCATTGCTTAACGACTCCTGTCACAGACGCCACAGGGTAATCCCTGCCGGGGTCTCTTCTCTGGGCAATACGCCCTTCACATCAATGACCACGCCACCCTCATCACCCAGAAGCTCGGAGATCAAGGCCCAGCCACGCTGCAGATATTCTTTATGGGCAACCGCCAGAATGACGCATTGCGCTGGCTTGAGCGCATCGAAGGTCAGCGGGGTAATGCCGTATTCCTCTTCCGCCTCGGCCACATCCGCCTGTGGGTCGTGCACCTGCACCGTCAGCGCGTAATCCTCCAGCTCGCGGATGATGTCGATGACCTTGGTATTGCGCAGATCCGGGACGTCTTCCTTGAAGGTCAGTCCCAGCACGGTGACGATATTGTCACGCACGGTCTCACCCCGATGGATTAGCGCCTTCACTACCTGACCGGCCATAAAGGCCCCCATGCCATCGTTGATCCGCCGCCCCGCCAGGATGACCTGGGGGTTATAGCCGGTCATGGTGGCCTTGTGAGTAAGGTAATAGGGATCAACGCCGATGCAATGCCCGCCCACCAGCCCCGGCGTGAAGGGCAGAAAATTCCACTTGGTACCGGCCGCCGCCAGCACATCCCGGGTGTCGATATCGAGACGGTCAAAAATGAGACTGAGCTCATTCATCAGTGCGATGTTGAGATCGCGCTGGGTGTTCTCAATGACCTTGGCGGCCTCCGCCACCTTGATGGTGGCCGCCCGATGCACCCCGGCCGTAACCACCGAGCTATAGACCTCGGCGACGATTTCCAGAGTTTCCTCATCGAGGCCGGAAACGACTTTGGTGATGGTGGTAAAGCTGTGTTCTTTATCACCGGGGTTAATCCGCTCCGGGGAGTAACCCACACTAAAATCAATGCCACATTTCAGGCCGGAACTGCGTTCCAGCACTGGCACGCAGGATTCTTCGGTCACTCCGGGATAAACGGTGGATTCGAAGACCACGATATCGCCCTTCTTCAATTGCGAACCCACCGTAGAGGCGGCTCCCAACAAGGGCATGAGATCGGGCCGTTTGGCATCATCAATAGGGGTCGGCACCGCGACTATGAAGAAATCCGCCTTGGGCAAATCCCGTGGATTGGCGGTAAACAGCACGTTAGTCGCCGCCAGTTCCTCCACGGTCACCTCGGCAGTGCGATCATGTCCCTTGTTCAGCTCCGCGACCCGCCCGATATTCATATCAAAGCCCACCGCAAAATCCTGGCGGCCAAAAGCCACCGCCACTGGCAAACCCACATAACCGAGTCCGATTACCGCAACTTTTCTTCCATGTGCCATCAATTCACCCCGTAATATTCTTTATACCAATCAACAAAATTCTGTATCCCCATCTCCACCGGCGTATTGGGTCGGTAGTCGAGATCACGCACCAGATCCTCCACATCCGCCAGGGTGTCCGGCACATCCCCCAGTTGCAGCGGCAGCAGGTTGCGCTCGGCCTTCATGCCCAGGCACTCCTCCAGCACGTTGATGTAGTGGTCCAGCTCCACCGCCGTCTGATTACCAATGTTATAGAGGCGATAGGGGGCACGGCTTGATGCGGCATCGGGATGATCCCCATTCCATTCCTCATTGCATGGCGCCGGCCGATCCAGCACCCGTTTCACCCCTTCAACGATGTCATCCACGTAGGTGAAATCACGCCGGTGTTTACCGTAATTGAAGACATCGATGGGCTTGCCCGCGAGGATGTTGCGGGTGAATAAAAACAGCGCCATATCGGGACGACCCCAGGGGCCATAAACGGTAAAGAAGCGTAATCCAGTGGTAGGGAGGTCATAGAGATGGCTGTAACTGTGGGCCATCAGCTCATTCGCCTTTTTGCTGGCAGCGTAGAACGACAAGGGGTGATCGACGTTGTGATGCACTGAAAAGGGCTGGCGCGTATTGGCACCATACACCGAGCTGGTAGAGGCGTAGGTCAGATGCTCCACCTCATTGTGTCGGCAACCCTCCAGCACATGGGCAAATCCCACGATATTGGATTCCACATAGGCAAGCGGATTTTCCAGTGAATAACGCACCCCCGCCTGGGCCGCCAGATTCACTACCCGCTGTGGACGTTCGCTGGTAAAGAGTTTTGCCACACCAGCGCCGTCGACCAAATCCAGCTTCGCGAAGCGAAAATTGCCATAAGCCTGCAGGCGTGCCAATCGGGCCTTTTTCAGCTCCACATCGTAGTAGTCGCTGAGGCAGTCGAGGCCGATGACTTCATCCCCACGCTCAAGCAGACGCTCGCTCAGATTCGCGCCGATAAAACCCGCGGCGCCTGTAACCAGTATTTTCATTATTTTCCCTAGCCGTCGTTTGCTCGCATATCAGCGGCCGTTGGCCGCCAACCTTTAGGGTGTCCTTTAGACATCATGCATCCATTCCCGCTAATCGCACCTCCAGTCCAGAAGCTCGCTCCACCCGTTGAGCAACGGCCTGCAATACCGCTTGTTCGCCAGCCCATATCTCAATCTCCTGCCGCGCCCGGGTACTAGCGGTGTAGAGCAACTCACGGCTCAACATCCGACTCCCTTCGGGAGGCAGCACCAGCACCACGCGCTCGAATTCCGAGCCCTGGCTTTGATGCACGGTCAGTGCATAGGCGGGATCATGGGCAGGCAGTAACGCCGGCGAAAAGCTGCGCACCGTGCCTTCGTCCGCCGCAAAGAAGGCAAAAAGCTCACCATCACGCTCCGGATCCGGCAGCACCACACCGGTTTCACCATTGAACAACTGCAGGCTGTAGTCATTGCGCCGAATCAGCAACGGCTGCCCCGCGTACCAGCGCCCACTGCCTAATATTTCTCCCCGCTGGCGCAGCACATGTTCGACACCCGTATTGATGTGATGGATGCCGGAGCGCCCTTCACGCACCGCACACAGCACCCGGAAGTGCTGCTGTGCAGCCAATACCTGCACCGCTTCGGCATCACCATTTATTGCACTCCAGGGTGCCGCCAGTTGCTGCAAACCCGTGCCATCCACACCGCTGGTGGCTAGCGGCCGCAAAGAAACGCCCGGGAATTGCTCGTCGTACAAAATCTCCAGCACCCGCCCACCGTCGCCGGCGTTGATCGCCATAGCCAACTGACCAATCCCCTGGGACTCGGCAAAGCGTCGGCTTTTCCGCAAGCTCTGTACACAGGGCCTGAGTACCGCACCACTTTCGGCGGCGGTGCAGATATCCCCGAGCACCGTACCCACCTCTACCGAACTAAGCTGATCTTTATCGCCCAGCAAGATCAGGCGGGTGGTGGGGGCAATAGCATCCACCAATGCCCGCATCATCGGCAAATCCACCATGGAGGCCTCATCCACCACGACCACATCTGCGGGGAGCGTATGACCAGCATAATAACGGGGCGTCTCCCCACTCCCATACCCCAGCAGGCGATGCAAGGTGCTGGCGCTTTCAGGCAAAGCATCTACACCTAGCCCCATCTTTTGTGCCCGTACCGCCTCGGCCAGACGCGCCGCCGCCTTGCCGGTGGGAGCCGCAAGCAAAGCGCTCCAGTTTTCTGCCGAAGCCTGCTCAGATAAAAGGGCGAGGATGCGGGCAACGGTATGGGTCTTGCCGGTGCCCGCCCCGCCGGAGATCACCGCCAGGGAATGGCGTACTGCCATAGCGGCGGCCGCACGCTGGCTGCCGGGTCCTCCTGCATCATCCGCAAACAAGCGCTCCAGCCCCTGTTCCAGCAGCGCCTCATCCACACCCGTCGGTTGCATCTGCACGCGCTGATGCAAGGCGCTGGCCAGCAGGCCTTCCTCCTGCCAGTAACGGGCGAGATAGAGACGGTCATCACCATCAAAAACCAGCGGGGCATGCGCTCCCGGTGCAGCCACCACCGACGAAGCCAATAGTGCCTCTCGCCAGTCGTCCAATAGTGGGGTTTTCAGATCGTAGCGCCTGTCCGCCAGCGCCTGCCCGGCACACGCGGATAGGCGCAGGCAGGTACTGCCACGACCCACAGCGGCACTGGCAAGGCAAGCGCCCATAATAACGCCCGCACTTTGTGTGCCATCGAGTTCCGCCATAAAACGGGCAAAATGCCAGTCCAGTTGACGTATCTCGCCAGCGGCCATCAGCCGCCGTAATTCGGCCAGCAGGCTCATGATCTGTCTCCGACACAGAGGCCCTCAAGAAATATCCATCTAGTTACGTAGGGCGGACCATGTCCGCCATTGCTATGGCGTGGCGAGGCTGAGGCGGACATGGTCCGCCCTACAGCAAACGTAGCCCGTTGCCACGCGGATCGAGTGAAAGCAATTCTGCTCATACTATTCCCCCGCAAAAAGCCCATCCAGGGCCTCGATGAAGGCACGCTCCGGGCGGTCAAAATAGACCCCGCCAGCGGCTCCGAGAGCCGGTTCCATGCCACGCAAGAAGAGATAGTAAACGCCACCAAAATGGCTGTTGTAATCGTAGTCGGCAATGCGCGTCGCCAAGTGGCGATGCAGGGCAACCGCGTAGATAAGGTACTGCAATTCGTAGTGGTGGGCCGCCATGGCCTCTGTCAGCGCCACCGCATCGTAGGCCTCAGGGGTATCGCCCAGATGGTTGGATTTGTAGTCCGCCAGGTAATAGCGGCCCTGATATTCAAACACCAGGTCGATATATCCCTTCATCATTCCCATGATTTCGTGAAAATGATAGTGGTGGCTGCCCGGCGCCCGATAGCGCTGCAGCACGGCATTCAGATCTGTGGCTTTAAGGCCCAACACCGGAAACCAGAAGCTGAGTTCCGCACATTTTTGGCTGGCTTCGATATCACCTAAACGAAGAGTCCCGGCGGGATCCAGCGGGGTATCCAGAAGGTTGGTGATGAGGGTCTCTACCGCACCTGCACAGGCCGGGTCGAATCCCTCCCGATGGAGCTCTGACAGTATCGCCTCACGCAGCACCGATCCGTGCGCATTGGGAAAATCGAGCCGCTCCAACAAGCCGTGCAACAAATTGCCGGCATGAGCTCCTTTGGGTAGTGCATGGGAACCCACCACCTGTTCGACACCCGTGCCGGGAGGCTCTGCAACCGCTTCCCGCTCATAGTCCAGGACATCTTCCCCCGGCTCCTGAGCGGAGGCGAGTGAACTATAGCTCACCACCCGCCAGCCAGGGGCTACCGGCCCCGAAAAATGCCGCGCCCTGGGCGAGCGATCTACCATACCGGTATCCGCAGCAAGCACACAGGCCTCAGGGAGTGGGCCAATCTGTGCGCCAGACTCCAGACACCGGTTGATCTGCGCACGTATGCCATCGTCATCCAGTTGACCGATAGCACTGCCTTCGTTGGCATCGGATTCGGCCGGGTGGAGCAAAGTAGCTAATGCAGAGTGTTCTGCACCGTTGATTTTACCCCAGCCGATATAGCACAGATGGGCCGCGCGGGTCAGGGCCACGTAGCACAGGCGCACCGCCTCGGCACGCGCCTCACGCCCCATCCGCTTGATATGCTCCGAACGTTGGTCAGAGCCAAGATCCGCGCTATGAACACCATCCGCATCATGAAAAAGTACGGTGTCACCTTTCTCTTCATCGCGGCCATCCCAGAGAAAGGGCAGAAAGACAATGGGGTACTGCAGACCCTTGCTGCGATGCACGGTCAATACCTGCACCCGCCGGGCATCACTCTCCAGGCGCAATTGCTGTTCGTCCTGCTCACCGTTAGGATTTGCACGCGCCTGCTGGTACCAGCGCAACAGGGTCTCCGGCCCCGCCTGATCTTTATCGGCCTGCTGCAGGAGCTCTGCAAGATGCAGCAGATTGGTCAGACGACGTTCGCCATCCGCATGCCCTAAAAGCCGCCCGGGAATGCCCTGTTCCCACAGCAACCGGTAGAGCATGGGGATAAAACCCCGTTCACACCAATGGCGGTGATGGCGCTGAAAACATTGCACCCAGCGCACCCGTACTGCGGGGTCCTCATGAAAGGCGAGCAGTTGCTGGCCGTCAATCCCCATCAAAGCTGTACCAAGGGCAGCGGCAATACGTCGTGCATCACCCGGTTCGGCCAGCGCTGCCAACAGCCAATGTAAGTCTGCCGCCTCATCACTCTCGTAGACGCTGCTGCGGCTGCTGTACACGCTGGCAACCCCTGTCGCCATCAGATGACGACACAGCAAGGCCGCCTCATCGTTGGTACGCACCAACACTGCCATATCTGCAGGTTGCAGGGCATCTTCACCAATCAGTGCCTCGCCCTGGGCCGCGAGTGTCAGCAGACGTGCAATTTCCGCGGCACAGGCCGCCGCGAGACTCTCCCTGGCCATATTTTTGGGAATGATCTTTTGCTTTTCGCCCCGCTCCAGCAGCCAGAATTGCAAGGGAGCCGGCTGCTTTCCAACCAGGCGTAGCGGCCTTTCATCCGTCTGTCCGGCGGCCTCTACCGGGTGATACTGAATGCTGTCGACATACAGGAAGGGGTTTGGAACTTCGCCAAACAAACGATTAAGGCCCCCCACCAGCGCCGAGCTGGCACGCCAATTGGTTGCCATACTGAAGGAAGCCGCCTGTGAACCCACCATCGTGCGGGCACGAAAGTAGGTGAATACATCCGCCCCCCGAAAACCGTAGATCGCCTGTTTGGGATCACCCACCAGAAACAGGCCCGTTTCCGCTGGCCCCACCCAGAGGGCATGGAAGATATCCCACTGCAGCGGGTCGGTGTCCTGAAACTCATCAATGAGCGCCACCGGGAAGCGGCTGCGAAGTTGTGTACCGATGTGTGAGCCGGCGGGCCCGGTGACCGCACGCTGCACCTCGGCCAACAGATCGTCAAAATTCCACTCCTGCGCCTGTAATCGGCGCCGCTCACCCTCTTCCTGAAACCACACCATGGCTTCAGCCAATAGTCCGGCACGACGCCCCTGCAACCAGGCCTCACTGGCTTGCACATAATTCCCACAGAGATCAAAAAACGGGTGTTCCGGGGGTCCGTTGCCCTTTTTCGCCGCCGCCGGTTTAACCGAGTTCTGCAGACGCTCAGTGGTGAAGAGTCCAATGTCGGCAGGCAAAATAGCCGTGGAGATAGGCACAGCAAAAAGCTCATCCAAAGCACTGGTCGCCGCCTCCAACTTATCCGCCCGATAGGTCTTCACGTTCCGCGCAAGATAAGGATCGTTTTCCAGCACCTCCAGCAACTCCGGGCGATGCACCACCCAGTCCGCACATAATTGCGTGTGCAAGCCCTGCACCTGCGCCGCCGTGGTTGCAAGCTCACTGGCTGTCGGCACCCCCAACAGCCTCAGGCCGGGAAAGCGTGCCAGCTTTTTCACCTCATTCAACAGCGCTTCAGGATGGTTCCAACAAGGGTAGATCCAGCTAAATTCTTCCACCGGGGCGTATTGGATACGGCGACGCCAGAAGTCCTCGATAAGCGTGTGTTGCAGCGCCACCTCATCCTTTCCCAGGCTGCTGTGCAGGTCGACACCACACTCGAAGGCGTGATCACGCAGCACCCGGTGACAAAAGCCGTGAATGGTGTACACCGCCGCCTCATCCAGCCGGATGATGGCATCACGCACCCGCTCAAGTGCCTCTGGTTTATCCGGCAGACGGGTCATCAACTCCGCCATGAAGACATCCTGTCCGCCAGCATCACCCTCCAGAGCAGCCTGGGCTGCCAGTAAGGCCTGATGCAAGCGCCCGCGCAGTTCCTGGGTCGCGGCCTCGGTAAAGGTCACCGCCAGGATCTCACTCACATCCCGCCGTTCCTCCAGCAACAAACGCAGGTAGAGGGCGACTATGGCGTAGGTCTTGCCGGTGCCGGCACTGGCCTCAATGAGGCTGACGCCGCGCAGTGGTACCTCGAACAGCTCAAGTTTGCGTAGCGTGCTCATCGGCTCACCCTGGTGATGCTGGCGATGAGTGGTTCGTAGATGATTTCAGCCAGACTACGAAACTCTGCTCCCAGGGGTTCCGATCGGCGAAAGACGCTGCGGTATTCAGGCCTTTTTCCCTCTTGATCGCGCCAGATCTTAAGCGCCTTTTTCATCGCCGCACCCTCATCCCCATCCTTTGCCATAGCCTCCGCATAGGCCCAGGCGCTATCGGGAAAAAAGGGCAGTGGCTCAGACTGACCGCGGTGATACAACTCAATCAGGGTTGCAAGCTGGGTGCGCACATCGGCCACCTCCGGCCCGAGCGCCAGCTGCTTGTCCAGGGCGATGTGCAGACTGCTCATGGGGGAACCAACAGCATGAAGTGCAAGATGCGGAAGCCAGAGGGCAATGCGATCCCTGCCCTTCAGCTTGGCGCCGCGATAACGCGTGCAACCCGCTGCGCTCAGGCCGTGAATATCGCCATGCAGCAGTGCATCATTGATAAGCAGCTCAACCTCACGCTGTGGTAAAGCAGGCTCCATGCGCGGCCGGATTTGCTCGGCCATTACCGATACTTCCGTCAACAGACTTTCTAGCCAGGGAGCAGCGACCGTGCCGGACGGCAACAAACCGCTGCCATGGGCCCACTGGCACAAGGCAGCGGGCGATTCACCCGTAAGCGCCTGATCCAGCAAGGCATTGCGCAAGCCATAACGTTCCAGCGGATCCAGGCTAAAGGTTTCAGCTTCAGCAAGGCCTAAATCATCTTCCCAATAGCCAATGCCGAGGCGGTTTTTAAGAAAGACACGCACCGGGTTAGAGAAAAAGCCCACCAACTCGTCCAGGGCAACACGGTTATCCGGCCGCTCCGCTGACGCCAGTGCGGTTATCAGCATGGGAGCGAGGTCGCCCACCTGAGCCGGGGCCGGTGGCATCCATTCGTTCGCGTAACTAAACCGCGTTGAGTCCTGCGCTCGGAAATAATCACTGCTAAAGGGCTGCAAGGGATGGCGGGTGACCACACTCGCCGCGTCCTCACCCCAGGCTCGTTGTACATAATCCTGTAATTCACTCACCGGCGCCGCCGGCATGATCGGCGAATCATCCCGGGGGCTCGCCCCCACATAGCTGATATAAAAAACATCCCGTGCCGATAGCAGCGCTTCGAGGAACAGATAACGATCCAGATCCCGCTCAACGCGATCGCCTCGACGACGTTGCCGGGCCATAAGGTCAAAGCTCGGACGCGGGTGATGGCGTGGAAAGGCGCCCTCGTTCATGCCTATCAGACAGACCACACGAAAAGGAACACAACGCATGGGCACCAGACCGCAAAAAGTAACCCGTCCGCCAGGAAATCGCTGTTGGGCCAACGCCCCTTTAAGTTGAAGCTCCAGGGCATCCGTGATGACCCGGCATTCCATCGTCTCGGAAAATTCTGCCGTACTCGCCCTTTCTACAATCTCGCCCATGCTGGCCAGCACCATTTGCAGGGCGGCAGCTTCCTCATCACCCTCGGTTGCCAGGAAATCTGTCACCAGTTCCCGCAATAGCCGAGCCCAGGCTTCCAGGCTGTGTTTACGGCGCAGGCGCTGACGCCAACGCACGATGTCCTCAATAAAACCCGCCAGTATCCCCAAGCTCTCCGCCTCACGGCCACTGATGGCCGCGCAGGGGGTGACGCCATGGAAGGGCCGGCTGTCAGTGGGTATGGCATAGCCCAGCAGAAGTCGCCGCAAGCCATGCTGCCAGGTGTGCGTTGCCGCCACCGGCATGCCCAGTTCCGCGCGGGCATCCTCATCCAGACCCCAGCGAATGCCGCTATCCCGGCAGGCGCTACGCAGCCTTTCCAGGGCCTCGGCATCCAGCTGGTAACGACGTGCTACCAGGGGGTTCTCCAGCAATTCCAGCAGCTCCGGCGCACTCATGCGCCCCTCGCCCAGGCCCAGCAAACGCAACAGGCAATCGCTGATTCGGGTAGCCGTGGCAGCCGGAACATCCGCAAGCTCCCAGGGAATGTGGCGCGCGCGGGGAACGGCTTCAAAAACTGCCTCGATGCAGGGAGCGTAGGCGGCAATATCCGGGGTCATCACCACGATGTCCTGGGGCCCAAAATCCGGCTCCTCGGCAAACAGGGCGAGCAGTTGATCGTGCAGCACTTGAATCTCGCGCATGGGGCCGTGACAACGGTGTATCTGCAGCGAGCGATCACCCTTGGCAAGCCCACTCACGTCGGCGATCGTGGTGGGGTCCTCCAGCTGATAGATCCCACGCTGGATCTGCGCCAGACAATGCGTTCCTGCAGGCTGCTCATCCAGAACCTGTTCCTCGCAGGGGTATTCATGTAATTGTTCGAGCAGATCGCGCGCCGGACCACCCATGGAGGCCAGCAAAGGATTACCGGTGGAAAAGTAGGCTTGGGCATCCGCCTTCCCCGCCTGCCGCCACTGCGACTGCAAGCGCCCGATGCGTTTCGGATCGGTGATATCCCCCCAGTAGACCTGACTGGGATTGAGCACATAGGCATGCACCTCGATGCGCTCCGCCAGCAGCGCTAGCACCTCCAGATACATGGGCGGCAAACCGGCCAAGCCAAAAACCGAGAGGCGCGCTGGTAACGCTGCCACATCTACCGTTCCCGCCTGCCACCGGGCTTTGAATTCGAGAAATGCTCCGGTGCGATGCAAAGATGACTCACTCTCACGCAGTGCACGCCACAACCTGGCCTGCCAGTGCCCGTCCTTGCCCGCATCCCAACTGCTGATCAACTCGGGCCGATGGATGAGGTAACGGTCATAGCTATCGGCAATCAGTCCGGCGAGCTGAAAGCGTCGTTGCTGGGTAGGGGTCGAGCCGAGAAAATCCCGCAGTGAGCCGAATTCGCTCTGTTTGATAAGCCTTGGCAACAGGCCCATGACACGCCAGCGCAACACCTCACGTCCACACGGGGAGTGCTCGGGCAATGTAGGCAACTGGCCACGGAACAAGCGCCACACGAAAGAAGCCGGCAGCGGAAACTCGATATTCGCGGCGATCCCCTGCCCGGCCGCGAGCCGCTGGTATAGCCAACGCGCCATCCCCGGGCTCTGCACCACCACAGTCTCCGGCACCAGCGGCCCGGCCGCCGGCCCGGCCAGCGTGCACCCCAGTTCTCCAGCCAGACATTCAAGGCGGTTGCTGTGATAAAGGTGAAGCATCCTAGGAGCCTGTCCGACTTAGGCACTCGTAGCGAGGGAAAGCCATGTTGAGACAGATTTTTTTGGTCATTTGGGGATAATAGTCAGTCTAGGAGACGGTCGGATTTAGGCGTCCGTAGCGAGGGGAAACTATATTGAGACAGATTTTTTGGTCGTTTGAGGATAATAGTCGTTCTATATAGACGAAAAGGACCGAAAAATATGGCCGATAGAGCTTTTCCGCAGTAGGGCAGTCCTAAACCCGACAGACTCCTAGGGTGCCTCTAAAAATTCAAGTTTCCAGACAAGACAAGGCACGAGTAAAAAAGTTGAGCGCAGCATATGTTAGATATGTAAGCGAAACTTTTTTGCGAGAAACGCCGTATTGCGACGAATATTGTATTTTTAGAGGTGCCGTTATGTGTTGGTTACGCCATGGGGCACATGACCCGTAGCCACGTGCTCGGCGGCGGCTTGGCAATGCCCAGCCTGATCCTCGAAAAAGATATCCGCCCCAAAGGCTGACAGAAACTCCCCCTTGCTCATACCTCCGAGAAAAAATGCCTCGTCGATACGGATACCCCAGGCACGCAGGGTACGGATCACGCGTTCGTGGGCAGGGGCAGCGCGGGCGGTGACCAATGCAGTACGTAGCGGTGAATCAGGCGACGGAAATTCCATCTGGATGTGCTGCAAGGCAGCGAGCAGTTGCTTGAAGGGGCCACCGGGAAGCGGTTCACGGGCCGCGGATTTCTCCCTTTCGGTAAAGGCCTCCAGCCCCTCGGACTGAAACACCTGCTCCGCCTCATCGGAAAACAATACCGCATCACCGTCAAAGGCAATGCGAATCTGGGCATCGGGATTAACCGTTGCTGTCGAGGGCAGAATGGTCGCTGCCGCATAACCAGCGGCCAAAGCCGCACGCACGTCCTCGCCATGGGCAGAGAGAAACAAATGGGCAGCAAAGGGGGCAACATAGCGAAAGGGTGCGGCCCCGGAGGTGAAAGCCGCACGGGTGATATCCAGCCCATGGTGCGCTACTGAGTTGAAAATGCGCAGCCCGGTATCAGCGCTGTTGCGGGATAACAGAATAACTTCCACCCGGTGCCGCGCGGGGGAACGCTCATTGAGGGCAAGCAGTTTTTTGACCACGGGAAAAGCAACCCCGGGGGCCAGCACACGGTCCTCGTGCTCGATTTGATAACGGGAGTACTCGGCTACGCCTTTGTCTGCGTAGATATGGTGGCTCTCCTCCAGGTCAAACAAGGCCCGTGAGGAAATCGCGACTACCAGTTTTTCCACAGTTTCAGACATCCGGCTTCCTGGGGAGTCTGTCAGACTCCTAGACAATCCTCTGGTAGAGATTGTAACCGGATGCCGCCGGAAAAAATGGCGTCCCCAGGGGGAGTCGAACCCCCGTCGCCGCCGTGAAAGGGCGGTGTCCTGGGCCTCTAGACGATGGGGACGAAAAGAAAGGGCTGGCGCGAACCAGCCCAAAACCAGATTTGGTGGAGCCAGGCGGGATCGAACCGCCGACCTCAACACTGCCAGTGTTGCGCTCTCCCAGCTGAGCTATGGCCCCAAAAACAGGCGGCAAAATCTACGCGACCCCCCCCTTACTGTCAAGCAGAACTCGCGCGATCTTCAATAAATTTTAGCGCCTTGTCGAGGCGCTCTAAACTGCGCCGCTTTCCCACCAGTTCCAGGGTGATATCGATGGGTGGAGAAAAGCCACGACCACTGACCGCAACCCGCAATGGCTGTGCCAGTTTGCCGAGTTTCAAATCCATCTCCTCCGCCAGATCCACCACCTCCTGATGAATGGCTGGCGCCGTCCAGCTATCCAGCGCCTGTAGCCGTTCTTTCAGCATAGCCAGTGCCGCACCAATCACCGGACGCAGATGCTTTTGTGCAGCCTTCGCATCAAATGCCTCGAAATCCTGGTAGAAAAAGACGCTATTTTCGGCCATCTCGATGAGGGTCTTGGCGCGTTCGCGCTGTGCCATCACCACCTCAGTTAATTCGGGGCCGGCGTCAGGGTCAATCCCCATTTCCCCCAAGTGCATACCGAAATAACGGGCCACATGGGCCGGATCGGCGGTTTTCAGGTAATGCTGGTTCAGCCACACCAGCTTTTCAGTATTAAAGGCCGATGCGGCCCGGTTGACGTCCTCAAGATCAAACAGTGCCACCATCTCATCCAGGCTGAAGATCTCCTGATCCCCATGGGACCACCCCAGGCGCACCAGATAATTAAGCAACGCCTCCGGCAGATAGCCCTGCTTGCGATACTCCACCACACTCACCGCCCCGTGACGCTTGGACAGGCGCTGGCCATCATCACCCAGGATCATGGGCACATGGGCGTATATGGGTGGCTCCAAACCAAGGGCGCGGATTATGTTGATCTGTCGGGGCGTATTGTTGATGTGATCGTCACCACGAATGACATGGCTTATCTCCATATCACTGTCGTCCACCACCACCGTGAGATTATAGGTGGGGGTGCCATCGCCGCGGGCAATGATCAGATCATCGAGTTCAGCATTCTGAAAGGCGATGCGACCACGGATGGCATCCTCCATCACCACCTCACCATCGGCAGGATTGCGAAAGCGCACCACTGGTGCATCAGTGGCCCCGGCAGGCACAGCACTTTTGGCCATGGATGGTCTTATGTCGCGAAGCGCATGGACCGCGCGAGAGCAACTAGGACGGCAATGGCCGTCGTAACGCGGCTTCTGCTTATTGGCCATCTGTCCGGCACGCAGCGTTTCCAGCCGCTCCTTGCTGCAATAACAGTGATAGGCATGGCCGGAGTCCAGCAACCGCTGTACCACCTCGCGGTAACGTGGAAAACGTTCACTTTGAAAGAACGGCCCCTGGTCATAATCCAGCCCAAGCCAGCTCATCCCCTCAAGGATGGCATCCACCGACTCGGCGGTGGAACGTTCCCGATCAGTATCCTCCACACGCAGGATAAATTCCCCTCCATGCCGGCGCGCATACAGCCAGGAAAACAGAGCGGTGCGGGCGCCGCCCACGTGCAGATAACCGGTGGGGCTAGGGGCAAAACGGGTACGAATTCTCATTAATTTTCTCTGGTTTCAAATTGGTTAGAACGGTACGGGAACGGTGCTCCCGACCTGTTTTTCTACGTCTTCAACAAACCCTTCCCATGCACTCCCCATCCGCAAATCAGGGCAACATGCAGATCGATTGACGCACAGGGAAACGAGGCCGTAGAATAGCCGGCCGCGTGCAAACGTGGGCGATTAGCTCAGTGGGAGAGCACTGCCTTCACACGGCAGGGGTCGCTGGTTCGAACCCAGCATCGCCCACCATTTATTCTTTGGCCTTCCGTATCCAGGAGCCTGTCAGACTCAGGACTGCCCTACTGCAGACGCCTAAACCCGACAGGCCCCTAAACGGATACGCAGTCAAAGCACACCACTTCTGTTGCCTTATCCAGTTCCCGCCCCAGGGTGATCTTGCCCTGCCCACTTAACAATATTTCTTCCCGGCGGATATAAGACTGCCCTTCAGCACTCGAAACATAGGTGCCATTAGTGCTCTGATCGATAAGGAAAAATTTACCTCTGCGACTCTCAATACGTGCATGTTCGCGGGAGATCATCGAATCGTTGACGGCCAAGTCGACATTTTTCCCGCGTCCAAGGACGACCATGCCACTACGGTGATCCAGTGCAAGCACTTCGCCATTATAGCTAAGCTCCAGAGTGCCCTCATGGCGCCTTGATTTGACCAGATCTGTGGCAATGCGAGTTACATCATCAGGCTGCCAAACCACCTCAAAGATATCTATATCCTGGGCCTTGCCCTTGACCGGCAGACGATCCAGATGACGGCTACTGGCTCGCAGTACGGAGGCCAGTGCCGCGACCGTCTCCCGGGTGCTGATAATCTGCCCGCCTTTGGCTAAATCAGTCATGCGTGCCGCCACATTCACCGCATCACCAAACACATCCCCATGCTCCAGAATAGCCGGGCCATAATGCAGGCCCACGCGAATCTTTAAACTGGCAGGCATCCCTGGATTCATTCGTGGCAAGTCCTCGGTAACGCACTCCTGCATGGCCATGGCTGCTTCCACTGCCTGATCTGCAGAGCCAAAGGTGCACATGATTTCATCACCGATGGTCTTGATGATCACGCCCTGATGCTTGGCAATCTGTTCCGACATGACCGCTAGACATTGAGTCACGAGCCCGCGCGCCGTGCTGTCTCCAAGGCTATCGTAAAGTTGGGTGCTACCGCTGATATCCGCAAAAACGATAGCCAGAGGTTGTTTACTCATACCAGCAGTTTGTGGAAATGATATTTATTTCGGAGCGGCCTTATGCCCGGATTCTGCAACCCGCAAGCGCAACCGCCACTCCTCCAGAGTTTCCTTTGCCACGCTGGCTCCCTGGGACTCGCGAATCTCACTCAGCGCGCCCTTGGCCGCCTGCATGGCTACACTCTTGCGTAGCAGTGTACGGATCTGGCCAGCTACTTGCGGCAGTGGCAATACTTGCCCGGTAACACCGGCACCACGTTTGATGAGATGCATCCCATCCTTTTCCTGTACCGGGGGAGTGAGCTCATTTTCCTTGAGCTTGCCAAGCATTTCCCGAATTTCCGGCCGCAGGGTGGATAACTTGAGTAGCCCCATATAACCATCGTTTAAACGGCTGGCCGGATGCTGGGAATACTTTTCTACCGCTTTCTTGAAAGACAGCTTGCCGGCACGTATGGCCTTATCAATACGTACCGCTTCAGCGGTCACCTTGGCAACTTCCGCAGCGCTGGCCTCGGCCGGAATAGCTAAAAATATCTGCCACAGATGGATACGGTCATCGATGCGAAACTGTGGCTGATTCTGATCGTAAAAGGCCTTTATCTGTTCCTCCGAAGGATAGCTAGCCGGTAATTTCTCCAATGCTTTCTTGCGCAAATAGGTGTCCACCAACACCTGCTCCGAGCGCTGGCGCATCAGGTAGGCAACCCGTGGATCTTGCTGCCAATGCTCGGCCTTTGCCACCGAAACCACCGCACGGCGTGCCAATTCACGATCCACAAAACCGGCAAACAACTTTTCATCCTCCAGCACTTTCTGCCGCTGAGAGGTGTTGAGCAAACCGAACAGTGTCTCAAGATCGCCGTATGCCAGCCCATTCTCCTGGCTTGCACCAGCCGCCGGCGGCACACCCGCCTTCACTGCCGACAGGGGTGAAGATGCACTCTCTTTCTCTTTGTCTTCAGAGCCACCAAAGAGATCGCTAAAGGAAAAAGCCGAAACCATTGTGGGCAATAGCAACAGCACCAGTAGCAGGGCATGGGGACGCAAAATAGAGTGCAACATCATGATTTCAGTACTCTCTGGATATGGGTGGTGCTAGGAGCCTGTCGGACTTAGGCGCTCGTAGCGAGGGAAAGTCATTTTGAGACAGATTTTTCGGTCATTTGAGGATAATAGTCAGTCTATTAGAAGCTTCCGCGTCCTGCCCACGCACCTTACCCTACATCCCTGTAGGTAACGAAAAGGAGCGGAAAATATGGCCAATAGGACTTTTCCGCAGTAGAGCAGTCCTGAGTCCGATAGTCTCCTAGTGTGTGGGGCGGGGAAATAGCTGTCAATCCAGGCATCCTTTCCTTCTGGTAGGGGCTTTACCCCATGGCGGGCGATTAATAACATACAAATTTATGATAGCAAGCCCCATCGACATTTGTGTTGCCTGCAGATGGATATACTTGTGGTTCTAAACCAAAACTATCGACCATATATAACTTGATGTCCGCTCCCCCGCCATTTTCCTGGAACTCTGCGAGCAGAACCGACACCGGTGTACTGCGCCGCATCAATGAGGATGCCTTACTTGAGCGGCCCGATATCGGCCTGTGGGTGGTCGCAGACGGGATGGGCGGACACGATGCAGGGGATGCTGCCAGCAGCCTGATCATCGAACTGCTGGATGGCTTTCTAACTTGCCCACGCCTCAGCGCTAAGGTGGAACAGCTGGAAAGCCGCCTGATGGAGGTCAATAAGCGCTTACAGAAGCTGTCCAGGGATCACGGGGGACAGACCATAGGCAGTACTGTTGCAGTACTGCTCATTCACGGCACTCTTGCGCTCTGCCTCTGGGCTGGAGACAGTCGCATCTACCGTTTCCGGGATGGTCGGCTGGAGAAACTCATTCAGGATCACACCCTGGTGGAAGAAATGGTAAAGCAAGGCCTACTGGACCCGGAGAAAGCCCGCAAGCACCCGCAGGCCAATCTCATTACCCGCGCAATAGGTGCCATGGACCCCCTGTATCTGGATATGGAGATCTATGAACTGGAGGATCAAGATATCTTTTTGCTTTGTTCCGACGGACTGGATAAAGAAGTTTCGGTGGACGAGATCGAAGCAGCAATGGCTCAAACACCGATCGCAGAATTGGCAAATTCCCTGGTCAATCTCACCCTGTCCCGCGGCGCACGGGACAATACCACCACCATCGGTTTGCAGGTTCACAAGAATCACAATCCACCCTCCGGGCAAAATCCCTGTGGCTAAAAATGATATGGCCCCCACAATGATTCTGGTTCCTCTCAGAGGAAAACCGAACTCCGCTGCCACGAGTATTGGGAGTACGGAGCATCGTCAACACAGCATAGATCAGGCGATGGTCGACAAACATAAGGCATTTGGAGCGGGATCGATCTTGCGCCAGCGCTTTCGCCTGCTCTCAACCCTGGGTGAAGGTGGCATGAGCACGGTCTGGAAGGCCCTCGACCTGCTGAAAGAAGAGGCCAGGGATCCGAACCCCTACGTGGCGGTTAAACTGCTCTCTGATGATTTCCAAGAGCACCCGGAAGCCTTCATTGCGCTGCAACGGGAATCCAGCAAGGCCATGCGCCTCGCTCACCCGAATATCGCCACGGTCTACGATTTCGACCGCGACGGCCACACCATCTACATGACCATGGAAGTCCTGGAAGGCCAGGACCTCACCACCTTCATTCGCCATCTCCCCGCTGAAGGCTTGCCGGTGGAAAAGGCGATGTCCCTCATTAAGCAGCTCTCTGCCGGACTCAGCTACGCCCACGCGGCCAAACTGGTCCACTCGGATCTAAAACCCGGCAACGCCTTTCTCACCCGGGAAGGGGTCGTCAAACTGCTCGATTTTGGTATCGCACGGGCCTCCAAGGCCCACGGCGATGACGATGGGGAGATCACCCTGTTCGACCCTGGAAAACTGGGTGCACTGACCCCTACCTATGCCACGCTGGAGATGTTTGAGGGCCTTGATCCGGACCCCCGAGACGATATCTACGCCCTTGCGATCATCAGTTACCAACTCTTTACCGGCCGCCATCCCTATGGCAAACAAAGCGCCCCCAAGGCACTCAAACAAAAACTCTCACCACCTCCTGTTTTGCACCTGAGCAGGCGCCAGAACCGCGGCCTGCTACGTGCCCTTGCATTGCACCGCGCGGATCGCACCGCCACGGTGGATGAATTTCTCCAGGAGATCCGTCCGCATAAAAACTATGCTAGACAAATGATTGCCGCGAGCATGGCAGGGCTACTACTGACCGCAGGCCTGGCCTACAAGCCACTAACTAGCTTTAACAAGGCCGGCAAACAAGAGGCCGTGATCACCCTGTTGCAGCGTGGAGATGCCCAGGGAATTCGCAGTGGTCTGGAACAATTGAATGCCTTCGATAACGCTGAGCAGCAGCGCCTCAGGCAGGATGCTCGGGGGCGCACTGCCCTAATCACCTATTACCTCAAGCTCAAGGATAAGGCACTTGAGACATATGACTATCCGGCTGCGGAAAAAGCACTTGAGGACCTTACCGCCCTGTATCCGGATTCCGCCAGGGTATTTCAAAGCCGGAATGCACTGAGGAACAGGAAAACAGCCCTGCTAAATGCCCTGAATGAGCAGTACAAGCTCCACATAAAACAAGGTGATCTGCTGTCGGTAAACGAGCAGGAGGATATCCATGATGTGCTCCGTATCGTCGCGCAAGCCGATCCTGGCAGCCCGTTGCTCAAAGACCGCCGGCTAGCACTGCGTTACGAGGCATTGATCAGGGCGGCGATGAAAGCCCATAAAGCTGAACGGGTTAAGGCTTTGCTGATATCCATCGCCACCTATTTGCCAAACGACACCGCACTTAATCAACTACGTGTGGAAGTAGAGAAAAAATTAAAGCAGCAACGAGATATGCTTTTGTTGACGGGGATCCGGCAACGAATTGGAAAACATAAGGCTCATCTAAAATCGCTGGGAGACTTTCAACAAATCCGCAATGATTTAGTACAACTCGTAGAGCTGGCTCCCAACGACCGGCTACTGAGAAAGCTGCAAGGCAGGCTGAATACCGTCTTTCGCCGTGCGGTTGAAAATAATATTCGTAGCCAGCGCTGGGAATCCAGTGAGTCCCTGCTGTTTCAATTTGCGCCCCTGCTCAACCTCTCCGAGCTGTTAAAAAGACGCGAACACCTTTCCATGGCCGAGGCCGAGATAGGTATTCAACCAGTCATGAACCCGACACATGTGCAGGCCGTAGCGCAGCGCCAAAATGCGTTACAAAAGCTGTTTGCCCAAACGCCGGTGCCCGCGAACTGGGAAAACATGCTAAGTGCACCTTTCAAGGAATTGATTGCCCTGCTGCCGGCTGCTGATCCGCGGTTGAAACCAATCGTTGCCAAAATAGCCGAGCGCTATATAGAGCAAGCTCAAAATTCCCGCGGGGCGAATCGCTTTGCGGAAGCACTCGTCTTTCTCAAGCGTGGGCAGAAATCTTTTCCTGCTACTAGCACTTCCCATGTGCCTGTAGAGCCCATCGGCGCTGATCAAAAGGTCTTGCTCCAACCTGGGCAAGGATAGGGGACCCGCCAATGGACAAATCCCCACTTCGAAAACTGGCCGAGGCCTACGCCCAAGAAAAAATCAGCCTTGAACACTATCGAGAGCAACGTCGGCGCCTGCTGGACGCCATTGAGGATGGCGATATCAAGTTGCGCAACCCATCGCCTGAAGTCCCTCCAGGCGCCCCCCAGGCAGAAACTTCTCAGATAGCCCACAGGGGTCTGTCAGCCATTGCCATAGCGGCAACTCTGGTGCTCGTGCTGCTCATCTGGAAGCTGTTACCCGAAACCATTCCTGAGCGAGCTCCGAGTGCCTCGGGCACACCGACCGGGTCAGCTTATGTCTCGCCGGCCCAACAACTGCTGGAGCAATTCCTGTCTACAAATCGGTGGGATAGCCCCACCCTGGACGACTTCGAAACCCGTTGGCAGCGACTGCCGGAGGCAAGCCACCTGACGGCACGTACAAAGCCCTGGTTCCAAGGCCTGAAAAATGCGCTGAGCCTGGAATTAAATACCCGGAAAGCCCTTGCCGCCCTGTCCACCTCAATGGAAACGCAGGCTGCCATCAACCGCCTGATCGCTTTTGGAATGGAACTCGGCATAGGGGATCTGGAACCGACATTTTCCACTCCTAAAGCCTTGCCGATAGAGGCAACGGCAACCACAACACCATCCGCGCCCGAGCTTAGCTCCCCCCACGAAGGGGACGATTTAAACGGCGCCCGCTGGCTCAAGAGTCAAACCGACGGTCACTTTAGCCTGCAACTCTTTGCGGTCAATCGCCTGCACAAAGTGGAGAGCCTCATCGCCCACTTTCCCGAGCTGCAGCTGAAGCTCGTTCCTTTCGAACAGGCTAATCCCCGTTTTCGCCTGCTTTACGGCGTCTTTCCAAGCCGTAAAGCCGCACAAACCGCCTACAATAACCTGCCCGAAGCCCTGCGGCTGCAGCAGCCCAATCCAATTATTAAAACGGTACAAGAGCTCAAGGCCGGACTGGAAAAAACTAAGGAATCTCTGATTTATTCTGGTCGAAGTAGATTGTGATGCAAAATGTTCAGCTTTGAGGCGCTGGTCGCACGTAATAGTCAATCTATTGCGAAGAGCAGCAATGATAAAGAGGGGCATTTTGGGTGCAAGATACGAGTTCACGAATAGAATAGAGCTTCCCTAAACAGAACCTCACCGGAGAACCTATCACATGATTTTCCTACGCCCCCTAAGCACGCTATTCCTGATCAGCTTGCTGGCCGCTGGCAACGCCCAGGCCGCCGATTCCCGTTACCGCAGTTGGGGTAACGAAGACAAGGTACAAGGCATGGTGGACCAATTGCGCAAATTGGTAAGCGAAGCGGAAAGGGATCGTGCCGCCGATCGACGCTTTTTGAGCGATCTTCGTGCCCTCATTGGCTCTTACGACAAGCCTTGGCGCAAGCAAGTCCTGTATGACAATTTTCGTGATGGTGATTTTAGTCACGATCCAAAATGGCAGCTCGGCAGCGGAAATTTTTTCATCGATCGGAAAACGGGCTTACGCAGCATTGTTGAAGAAGTAGTGGTTGCCGCCCCTCAACAAAAAACCGAAAAGCCCGGCTCTTCCGGGGATTTAGGTGTCGACCTTGCCAGCGCAATCTTTGGTGCAATGCTGGAATCCCCTCGCCGCAAACCAGCACCTGCGGCCGCACCAGAGCCGGAGCCGCTCCAGCCGGCCACCATTGAGGCGGCCATTAGGCTTAGCAATGCCTTTTCCCTGCAGCTCGAACTTCGCTCCAGACAGGCTGGCGAAGGTCTCGAACTGGCTATAGAAAACAACGGTGGTGGGTACCGACTCGCTTATCGTCCTGGCAGCCCGGGCCATTATGAATTGCTACGCACCACTTCACGCGGCATGGCCCTGATAGAGCGAAACGACCAAGGCCCCTCCCTCGAAGACGATGCTCGCCATCAACTAAGCTGGACCCGTGACAGCGCGGGATTCATGCGCATCAGCCTCGATAAATCCCTGCTCATGGAGTTTCGTGATCGCAGCTTTCGCAAGCCCTTCGATCGCTTTATCGTTCATAATCTTGGTGGTGATTTTTCCATCCGCGAGCTTTCGCTTATGGGCGTAGAAAAGAAACGACGCTAAGCCGCTCTCACGGCATAAGTACATTTTGTGCAGGGACGCACTTATGCTGCGGGGGCATGGTCGCTAACCCGGTCACATGGCGAGCCATGTTCGAAGCACTCGGCTACTTTGTCGATGACAATACCGGCATCACACCATCAGGAACCAATCGGTGACAAAACCAGGCTCCAATGCTACGCCAGCTGTCCCCAAAGCGACCCCTGGACAGAATCCGGATCGCACCAAGATCCGCGAGATCAAACGCCACTTTCTACTCTGCAACCATGAGCGACTGGCACGCACCTTTGACCTGCTAACCCCAAAACAGCAGGAGTACCTTTCCCTGCTACCATTGCTTTTTCACAGCAACCACCCTCTTTTCCCCGGCTACGTCAGCAACGATACGCCGGCAGGAATCTCTGACTACACGCCAGATAGGAAGACGCTGAAGCTTGCGCGCCAAATGGCAAAAAGCTTTGATATCCGCCGCCACCCGGTACGCCAGCGACCGATTTACGGCATCTATCTTATGGGCAGTAGCGGCACCATCGCCTACACCCAGGGGAGCGATCTGGATATCTGGATCTGCCACCAACCCGGGCTCAAAGCCGCCGCTGTAAAGGAACTGGGGAAAAAGGGGAAATTGATCAGCCGCTGGGCTGAGGAGGTGGAACTGGAGGTCCATTTCTTTCTCATGGTGGATGAAGAATTTCGTGGCGGCAGGATCAGCAATCTGTCCTCGGAAAGCAGCGGCACCGCCCAGAAACAACTCTTACTTGATGAGTTCTACCGCACCGGCCTGCTGCTCGCCGGGCGCTACCCCATCTGGTGGCTAGTACCACCCGATCAAGAACAGGATTACGAGCGCTTCGTTGAAATTCTGCATCACAAACGCTTCATCAAGGAGCATGAATGCCTGGATTTTGGTCCGGTCGCTTCCGTTGCCCCCGGGGAATTTCTTGGCGCCGCCCTCTGGCAGCTTTACAAGGCGATTGGCTCTCCACATAAATCCCTGCTCAAGATTCTGGTTCTCGAGTGCTATGCCACCTCCTTCCCCGATCCGGATCTGCTGAGCGTACGCTACAAAAAAGCGATCTATGGGGGCGCAAAGAAGCTGGATGAACTCGACCCCTACGTGCTGATGCTGGAGTTAATTGCGGAACATCTGGATGCGGACGAAGATGCAGAACGTCTCAAACTTGCTCAGCGTTCCTTCTACTTCAAAGCAGAAATCCCCCTTAGCCGCCGAGCAACACCGGGAGAGAGAAACTGGCGCCATAAGTTGTTACAACGCCTCACCAAACGCTGGGGCTGGGACAAGGCCCAGTTTAATCTCATGGATGCCCGAAAACACTGGAAAATTGCACAGGTTTTGGACGAACGCCAGCATTTGATCCGTGCTCTCACCCACAGCTATAAGCTGCTCACTCGGGTAGCCGATAAAACGGCTGACAAAAGCACCGTCAGCGACCATGACATGACCATACTGGGACGCAAGCTATTTGCCGTTTTTGAACCCAAGGCTGGCAAGATCGACATTATTAACCAGGGCATCTCCCAGGACCTCACCGAGGCCCACCTGCAGCTCAAGTGCGATGGTCCTCAGCAAAATGAAACGAGCTGGAGCCTGTATCGTGGTCTGTCCGCAGCAGATGGAAATGTGCTTGGAGCCTCGCTCAAACGCAGTCACTCTCTTCTGGAGCTGGTGGCATGGTGCCAATTTAACGGCCTGCTGAATGCGCGTACACGACTGAACCTGGAGCCGGGTGAAAATCAGCCATCAAGCCGTGAAATAGAACAACTCTGCGCCGATCTTCGACGTCACTTCCCAATCTCTCGGGCCGGCCAAGCCTCAGTCGAAGATCTGGAGCAGCCTCCCCGGTTACTGCATGGCGTGCTGCTCATCAATCTGGGCGTGGACCCCATGGAACACTACACCCGCCAAGGCGTAAGCCTCACCAGCAATAAGATAGATGCCCTGAACTATGGCAATCATGAGGAAAACCTCGTGCAGACCATGGACTACCTCCATCTAAACAGTTGGGGCGAACTCATGAATTTCCGCTATAACGGGCTGGACGGCCTCATGGAGTGTCTGTGCAAATATCTACGCAGCCTGGGCATAGCCAGTAAACCTTTAGAAAGCCCGGTCTTTTGCCTTTGCTACACGCCAGGTTATGCAGAATCCATCAGCTACCGTTTGCGGGATCTCCTGGCCTCCCTCACACGCTGGTATCAAAAACCTGCCAGGCGAGCACGCCGCCGTTACGTCCTGCGCGCCCACGGCAAATATCACAGCTTCCTGGCTGCGGCGGGAAGCGTCCACCACGAATTCTCGGGCTCTGCCGCAGAACTAAGGACCACGCTAAAAAACGCCAGTCAGAAATTCACCACCACCACTTTTGATCCCAATTCATCGGGCCCTGGACCGCTGGCGGAAATTTTCAAGGCGAATAAGAAGGATGTCGTTCAGTGTTTCTATCTTCGTCAGGGCGAAGAAGCCCACCTCTATGTTCTGGACGAATTCGGCACCCTGTTTCAGGATCGGGTTCACTTTTTTACCGAGGCCGCACTCCAGCACCATTTCCAGCGGTTCTTCAAGGCCATAGACCAACGTCAGAGTGAGGCGAATAAGCCACTACGCACCGCCTACTATCGACTCAGAAAAAAGGGCATATCCAACACTTACAGCGTACAGACACGCCCAGTGCCCGAGGAACCTGACACCCCGGCACTGCTGCATATTCAGGTGATTGCCCAGATCATCAACGGCAAAACCGAATTCACCCTCTATTGCAACGGCAAGGAATTTTCGACCCTGGAATATGGTCAGGAAGTGTTTCAACAAGTGGCCACCTATGTACTTGAACATCGCCGTGGCCGGGGAAAATATCCGATTTATATCACCGACATCGATCTCTCCGCCTTGCATATGGAAGACAGTGAAACAGGAGGATTACAGACCATCCATTATCTGCGTTATAAACGCCGCATCGAACAGCACCTGAACGACACCTTGGCGCACTTTGAGGAAAGCTAAGCTAGCAAACTCGCGACAATGGCCTGCCATTCTGTGTCGAGATCATCCCGACAAACAGGCTCTCCCGCTCGTGCATACCAGTAGGCGGCGTTGCCTAAATCACCTTCCCGCCGGTGCAGATAGGCATGCACCCAGGCAGCATCCACGCCGCCATCAGTCTGAACCTTGCCATGGGCCGTGTGCCAATCACCATGTGCCTCAGTCCATAGCGCCCACAATGCCGGACTCAAGCTTTGGGGGCATCTTGCCGCTGATAGGGATGCAAGAAACTGCTCCAGGTTCATCGTCTTATCCTTGAGATTTCTTTTGGGCGCAAAATATGGCGGCACCATGACTGAGAAGACCGATAACCCGTCAGCACGACTTCGAATCCACGAGATCCTGGAAATTGCCAAACCCGGAGATTTCGGCAGTCGCGTTGCCGATATCACACTGGTCGTTCTGGTTGCTAGCAATGTACTGGCCGTCATCCTTGAGTCCGTCGCCTCACTGGCATCAGTCTACGGTACTTTTTTCAACTGGTTCGAAAGTTTTTCAGTGGCCATTTTCACTATCGAGTATGGTCTGCGCCTGTGGACGTGCATCGAGGATCACCGACTCCCGGATTGCCCTCCCCTGATCTCCCGCCTGCGTTATATGATCTCGCCACTCGCACTCCTCGATCTGGCTGCCTTTCTCCCCTATTACCTGTCCATGTTCTTTGGCATCGATCTGCGTTTCCTGCGTGCCCTGCGCCTGCTACGCCTGTTCAAGCTGGCCCGCTACTCGCCCGCCCTGTCGCTGGTAGGCGCGGTATTCGCCGCCGAGGCCCGGGCCTTCGGAATCGCCCTCTCGCTCCTCATCGTCGTCATCATCTTCGCCTCCAGCGGGATTTACCTGGCCGAGCAAGCGGCTCAGCCGGAGGCCTTTAGCAGCATTCCCGCCGCCATGTGGTGGTCCATCGCAACCCTGACCACCGTTGGCTATGGTGATATCACTCCCATCACTACCATCGGGAAGATTTTCGGTGCCTGCGTCATGATTGCGGGTATCGGCATGGTGGCCCTGCCCGCAGGTCTGCTCGCCTCCGGCTTTTCCGAACAAATCCAGCGCCGCCGCGAGCACTTCAGCCGCCAGGTTACTCACGCCCTGAAAGACGGCGTCATCGACGCCGATGAACGCCATTTGCTAAACCGGCTGAGCAAGGAGTTGGGATTTAGCGAGCAGGAGGCCCTCCATCTCCTCGATAGCGTCGCCCGTAACGACGGACGACGCCAGACCCGTTGCCCGCACTGTGGCGAGGATCTGCGCGCTGGACCCGGGCATTCCACAACATAGGCCAGACTACAGCCTTGCTTCAGGCGCCCGACGAGGAATCAGCAACCACACCAGGGCAATCACCTGCAGGATCAACACCGCCGTAAAAGCCGCACGGTAGCCGGCCGGGGCATAGCCCCCGCCCGACGCCAGCGCCCACTGGTTAATAATCCCGCCAATCCCCCACTGACCGGCAAAGGCGAGCATAAAGACGAAAACATTGAGCCCGGTATTCACCCGCCCCACCAATTCACTGGCAAAGCGCTGCGAAAGGGCCGCATAGGGCAGGATTCCCGCAGTACCGAAGAAGCCAAAGGCGAGCCATAACAGCAGTGGCGAGGCGTTGGGAAGCAGCACGATGGCCAACTGGCTGAGCATAAAAAGGCTCATCGCCACGACGGCCACCCGCGCAGTGGAAATTCCCCACCGACCTAGGCGGGCCGCCAGAAAACCCATGCCTAGAAAGCCACTCACCATCGCCACGCTAATGAAAAAAAGATGGTTCGCCACCGCCGCACGTGAAAGCCCTGCCACATCCGCCAACCAGGGCCCGGTCCACAAACCCTGGATAGAAAGAAAACACGTTTGCGAAAGAATAGTCAGTGGCGCAATGCGCCGGAACAGGGGATTCCCGAATACCAGCTTCAGCCCATGCCACAGCCCGGGAATCGGCATCGCCTTCGGTTCCGGCCCCGGGGCATCCGGAACCAGCCAATAAACCAGCCCAGCGACCACTAGGCTGAGAAGGGCCAGCACCCCAAAGAGCCCACGCCAGTCGAGCACGCCCAGCAGCATCTCCACCGGCACGGTAGCGGCCATGGCGCCCAACCCACCCGAGGCCATAATAATGCCATTGACCAGTGGCAGGGTGGTGCGGGGAAACCACAGCACCATCGCCTTGAAGGCCCCCATCAGGCACGCGCTGACTCCCAGGCCAATGAGGGCGCGCCCTAGTATCAGGGTGGATAGCTGTTCACCGAGAGCGAAAATCGTAGCTCCTACGGCGGCAATCAATAGTAGCAGGCTTTCCACCCGGCGTGGGCCAAAGCGGTCGAGCAGAAAACCCAGCGGCACCTGGAATAACGCAAAACTCAGGAAATAGGCACTGCTTAACAAGCCCAGAGCAGCGGCATCTATACCCAGAGACGCCACCAGATCGGGGGCAATAACCGCATTAATGCTGCGGTACAGATAGGAAAGGAAATAGCCCGCCGCGAAGGGTGCCAGGAGGCTCAGCGCCGCACGCATTGGCGGGATACTCAAACCACTAGCGACCGGTATCAACGGCCCATTTTTCGAACATCCACAAAATGGCCCTCAATAGCGGCGGCAGCGGCCATCGCCGGGCTCACCAGATGAGTGCGGCCACCCGGCCCCTGACGTCCTTCGAAGTTTCGATTGGAAGTCGAGGCACAGTGCTCGCCGGCACCCAGGCGATCGGCATTCATCGCCAGACACATGGAACAACCGGGCTCCCGCCACTCAAAACCAGCCGCGATAAATATCTGCTCCAGCCCCTCGGCCTCGGCCTGTTGCTTCACTCCACCAGAACCCGGCACCACCAGGGCAAGCTTAACCCGCTCCGCCACCTGCCGCCCTTTCACCACTCGTGCGGCGATCCGCAGATCCTCAATGCGCGCGTTGGTGCATGAACCGATAAACACCGTGTCGATTTTGATCTCGGTAATCGGCGTGCCTGCCGCGAGACCCATGTATTCCAGGGCCCGCTCTATCCCCGCGCGGCGGGTCGCATCGGCCTCGGCAGCGGGATCGGGCAAACAGCCGGATACCGGCAATACCATTTCAGGAGAGGTTCCCCAGCTTACCTGGGGTTCAATCCGGGTACCGTCAATATGTAGCTCATGATCAAAAACCGCATCGGCATCACTTTTGAGATCTGCCCATGCCACTGTTGCCTGTGCCCAGTGCTCGCCCTTCGGCGCCTGCGGACGACCCTCTACATAAGCAATGGTTTTCTCGTCTACCGCCACCAGGCCTGTGCGAGCACCCGCCTCGATGGTCATATTACAAAGCGTCATCCGTCCTTCCAGGCTCAGATCACGGATCGCCTGGCCGGTGTATTCAATGGCAAAGCCGGTACCGCCCGCGGTGCCCATCTCACCGATAATCGCCAGCGCGATATCCTTTGCTGCCACCCCTTCCGGTATCAGACCGCTGACCTCTACCCGCATATTCCCTGATTTCTTTGCCACCAGACACTGGGTGGCCAACACATGCTCCACCTCGGAGGTGCCAATACCGATAGCGAGTGATGCCAGGGCCCCGTGGGTGGAGGTATGGGAGTCGCCACAGACCAGCGTGCTCCCTGGCAAGGTAATGCCCTGCTCCGGGCCAACGATATGCACAATGCCCTGACGTGGATCGCCCAAGCCATACAGCGGAATATCAAAACGCCCGCAATTCTCCACTAGCGTATCCACCTGCAGACGGGCCACCGGGTCGCTAATGCCCTGCGCCAGATCCCGGGTTGGCACGTTGTGATCGGCAACGGCAAAATTGGCGTCGCGACGCCACAAGTCGCGATCAGCCGAACGCAGCCCCTCAAAAGCCTGGGGGGAAGTCACCTCGTGGATCAAATGGCGATCGATATAGAGCAGGGTGCTGCCGTCTTCGTTATGACAGACCGCGTGATCATTCCACAGTTTGTCGTACAGGGTCTGTCCCGCCATGCCGCTCTCCGCCTCTAAAAACGGCTCATTGTAGCCTAACAGGCGCTGCAAAAAGGAGCCGCCGTAGAGCGTCTATGGTAGACCTTATCCCGCTACCGCCACGAGTCGACAGGAATGCGAGTCGACAGGAATGCGAAAACATCCTGTGGCAACGCTAAATCAATACTATGATTTGTTTGTAGGAGCGTCGTTTCCATTGTCGTTTGCCGGGCGCATCGGGCAGGCGTTAGGGGCTTTTGGCGCAGGACGAGGAGCGTCTATCAAGTGTGCTTGATGGGGGGTGAGATGATACGCAAAACCACTATAAAGAAGGCCGCGACAAAACCGGCTACAAAGCAAGGTTCAGCCGTTGCTGCCAGTCCATCCAAATCCACGACCGGACTTTCTGACAAAAAGCGTCGTAACATGATCGCGGAAGCGGCCTATTATCGGGCGGAGGCCTATCAATTTGAGACGGAAGAGATGGATGACTGGCTTTGGGCCGAGTCGAAAATCGCCCATCAGCTGAATACCATCACCGACGACGAAAGGGCCCGGTGAGGCCTGTCGCAAAGCAATTCACATGGCCGGACTTTTTGCATGAGCAATGTCCTTGACCACTGCAAACGCAGCGGCTTTAGGAGCGAAGTGGATTGTTCATTGAGGCACTCAAATAAAACGCCTGTCTGGGTGGAGTGCTGGCTATCCAGATAGGGTGGACAGCTCCCGCACGATCGAGGGGGGCAATATCGTGGCACTTATGAGATGGGAACCCATGTGTGAAATTGAAGATATGTTTGATCGCTACACTAGGGCGATGGGTTGGCATGCTAATCAGGGTCACGAACTCGTCACATCGGGTGATTGGTCTCCCCGCGTTGACATCAGCGAGACTGACAAAGAGTTCGTGATCAAGGCGGAAATACCCGAGGTCAAGAAAGAAGACGTCAAAGTCAGCGTGGACAACGGAGTACTTACCATCCAGGGAAAACGGTCGCAGGAGAAGGAGGAGAAAGGCAAACAATTCCATCGCGTCGAGCGATATTACGGAAGCTTTGTCCGCAGTTTCACGTTGCCTGACAATGTCAATGAAACCAAGATAAAGGCCACGTTCAAGGATGGCATGCTGAATCTCCAGATGCCAAAAACGGCTGCGAGCAAACCCAAATCCATTGAGGTGAAAGTGGAGTAGGCGACCCACCAAATCGCTCGCCCGACTGGAAGCGGCACTGCATGCTCGCGGAGGCGGCTTATTGCGGGGCGGATTACCGAAAAACAACCATTTCAGACGGCGGAGATGAACAGCTGGCAATGGCAACCCGACGCATCGCGGTCGGCCGCCGTTGCCAGCGTACTTGGACATTATCCGAAAGGCGCCGTGCGGGGAAAATACCGCCTCGTGCTGATATCAGGGCGTGGCCAGGCGCCTTTTAGCCGCGTGCAGAACGTGCTGGTGCTCGAAGTAGACGGTGAATTGTGGGTAATGCCAGCGGCTGATCGGTGGTTCACCAACTGCGGGAATGATCGCGGTGGGCTCTCCCCAATGTGCACGTACGGCTTCCATGCTGGCACCACGGGCGGGTGCCCCCTGCAGTGCATCGGCGGCCCCGAGCGGAATGGTGAGCACTTCGGCAGTGGCCGGGAGCAAGCCACCAAGGCCAAATAGCAACAGAACTATAGCTAAGGTATTCATAGGATAAAGGATAGGAAAACCAATCCGATTTTTCCAGCTACCACAGCATCGATTTGGCCATCAAAGTGTCGAATGTTGCACATTAATGGCCGGATGCCAGCTCACCCGCCACGGACACTTCATCGGGCCATAACCAGCGCCAGCAAATCAGCAGTGCCACAGCGCTAAGCAAGGCAGACACCAGATAGGTGCTCTGTCCTCCCAGGCCATCCCAGAGATAACCACCAGCCAGGCTTCCGGCCGCTCCCCCGGCGCCAAAACTGAGGCTGCTATAGAGCGCCTGACCTCGCCCCTGCAAACGACCGGTGAAGAAGCGATGCACCAATTGGATGGCCACCGCGTGATAAATCCCGAAGCTCGCCGCATGGAGTACCTGCGCAGCAATAAGCACCGGCAGTTGATCCACGAAAAAAGCCACCAGCACCCAGCGCACGGCGGTCAGTGCGAAACTCAGCAGAAACAGGCGACGCAGCGGGTAGTGCCGGAACAGGCGGTGCATGACCAGGAACAGCACCACCTCACTCACCACCCCCAGAGCCCATAGCTGGCCGATGAGTCCCCGACCATAGCCAAAATCATCGAGATAGATGGAGTAGAAGGCGTAATACGGTCCGTGGCTGGCCTGCATGAGGGCACAGGCGGCAAAAAAGGCCAGCACCGTGGGCTGTTTCAACACCCGCAGCAGCGGCTCTTTTTGGGGTGGCAGCTCCGCCTCACTGACTTTCGGTGCTATCAGGCTGGCAAACCAGATACCCACTGCGAGGAGAAGCACAACCGATGGCAACAAACCAACGCCGTAGTGCTCCAACAAATAACCCAGAGCCACCACCGCAAGGATAAAACCTACCGAGCCCCAGAGCCGCACCCAGGTATAACGATGGCTATGTTCGCCGAGACAATTGAGGGTAATCGCCTCGAACTGCGGTAAGGCGGCATTCCAGAAAAAGCCGAAGGTCGCAAGCACCAGGGCCAGGCCCCAGAAGGAATCGGTAAAAAATATCCCGGCAAAGGCACAGGCCGATAAAAAGGCCGCCAGCCGAATGATGGCCAGGCGATTGCCACGATGATCCGCAATCCAGCCCCAGATATTGGGCGCAATGATCTTGGTCACCAT
>JAJFJT010000027.1 GCA_021773795.1 Gammaproteobacteria bacterium
CAAACGGGGTCAGTTCTCGCATTGTTGCATCCTTTCGTTATTACATCCCTTAAGTGAATTCACTCCATTTGCATAAAAGACCAGCCGATGGTGGAACTTGCGGAAACGAGTAGCTGAGTAGGGATTGAGAAACAGGTCCAAAATGATAGCCTCCTTGAATATTCAATTTTCCATGACCCAGGGCAGATTGCCGTATGACGGCTTCGACCCAGGATCTGAACCCGATCTCACTCCACACGCTCCTGCAGGCCCAGTGCCAAACGGTATACTTTATTACGCTTCTCCTTGCAAAGCCGGGCAGCCAAGTCTACCGCCCGGCTGAGCGGTAATTCCTCCAGCAACAGTTGCAGGGTTTCCACTACCGCCTCATCGCCAGCCGCCGCCTCTACCGGCGCACCCGCCACCACGATGACAAATTCCCCTCGCTGCTGTTCCGAGGCCTCCCGCAACCACTCGCAAAGCGCCTGCAGCTTGCCATGGCGCAGGGTTTCATAGGCCTTGGTCAACTCCCGCGTTACCGTGGCCAGGCGTTCAGGGCCAAAGACTTTTGCCAACGCCTCCAGGGTGTCCAGCGCCCGGTGCGGGGCCTCGTAGAAAACCAGGGTGCGAGTCTCATGGGAAAGTTGTTGCAGCCTTGTTTCGCGTGCCTGGGACCGGGACGGCAGAAAACCCTCAAAAACAAACCGATCGGTGGGCAGGCCGGCGACCGAGAGGGCGCAAATCACCGCGCTGGCCCCCGGTATCGGCACTATACGTTCACCCTGCCGGGTGAGTTCCCGCACCAATAAAAAGCCTGGATCGCTAATTAATGGCGTGCCTGCATCAGAGATCAATGCCAGCTGTTCACCCACCTGCAAACGCCGGATGAGTTTATCCACGAGGGCAGGCTCATTATGTTCGTGCAAGGCCAACAGGGGGGTACGAATTCCGTAGTGGCGCAATAGTCGCCCACTACGTCGGGTATCCTCGGCAAGCACCAGATCCACCTCGGCCAGTGTATCCAGGGCACGCTGAGTGATATCCCCCAGATTGCCGATAGGGGTCGATACGATATAAAGGGCTCCCGCTGTCATTGACACACTATAGACTGCAACAGATACTCGCCGCGATGCTTTATTTCCCCTCTGGCGTGCGCCATCACCTGCCGTTTGTTCCTCTGCTCCTGCTACTGTTACTCAGTGGCTGTGCCGAGCTGCCCTCACAGAGGGTACCGGAAAGCGAAGCATCCATTGGCGACGATTACAGCGCACGAACACTCTATGCCGAGGGTGCTTATGCTCGCGCCGCCAAAGCCTGGCTACGCCTGGCTGAATCAACACCTGGGCCGACCGGCAACCCTCATCGTCTCGCTGCTGCCGAGGCCTGGCTAGCGGCAGAGAATCTAGCCGGAGCCGAGGGCATTGTGCTGGAAATGGATCACCATAGCCTCTCTCGCAGCCAACGGGCCCGCCACCAGATTCTGTCTGCCCGCATCGCTCTCGCTCGCCATCACGCCGAGCAAGTGCTGCGCCTGTTGAATCCAGAACAGCCCCTCAGCCAGGAACCTTCATACCGGGCATGGTTTCATCGTCTCCGTGCCAATGCCTATGCCGGCACCGGCAATCACCTGGAAGTTGCTCGTGAGCGGGTGGCGCTGGCGGAATTTCTCCTCAGCCCCGAGGAACGCCGCGAGAATCGGCGCACCCTCTGGGATGCACTTTCGCGGCTGACGGCCACTGCCCTGCAGTATGCCCAACTGCCACCACCAGATCCCCTGGGTGGCTGGATAGCCCTGGCGAGCATTAACAAGCGCTATGTTGGTGAGCCGCAAAATTTTGTACAGGCGCTCACCGCATGGGCCAGTGCCTGGCCGGAACACGGTGCCCATCTGGAACTCATCCCTGAGCTTAACCGTGCCAGTGAAGTGGCGGTTATCTCACGACAGCATGTTGCCCTGCTGTTGCCGCTCACCGGCCCCTTTGCCACCGCAGCGGCGGCAGTACGAGAGGGTTTTTTGAGTGCTTGGTACGAGGAAACATTCGAGGCCAGACCTGTCATCAGTCTCTACGATACCCACGATAAAGCATTGCCCACGCTCTATGCAGAGGCAAAGGCTGCCGGGGCTGATTTTGTGGTCGGTCCACTGCGCCGGGAGCGGGTGCAGGAACTGGCAAATTCCCCACCGCTGATGCTGCCAACGCTGGCTCTCAACTATCCCGCTGCCGGGGGAAAAATGAGTGATGAAGGTGTGTTAGCACCTACCCCTGAAAAACTCTATCTTTTTTCTCTGTCCCCGGAGGATGAAGCCAGGCAGGTGGCTGAACGCGCCTGGTTTGATGGCCACGGGCGCGCCGCGATCCTGGTGCCCTCCGGCGATTGGGGAAGCCGTGTACATGCCAGCTTCAGTACCGCCTGGACCCGGCTTGGGGGCATCCTCATCGAAACCCAAAGCTACACATCCAGTGCTCACGATATGTCCACACCAGTGGCGCAGCTGCTCAATATAGATGACAGCGAGCGCCGCCGACGTGCTCTCCAGAAACTGCTGGGATCGGAACTGAAATATGAGACGCGACCACGCGAGGACATTGATTTCGTCTTCCTCGCCGCCTACCCGGCCGAGGCCCGCCAATTGCGCCCGCAACTCAAGTTTCACCACGCATCGCGCTTGCCGATCTACGCTACCTCCCATAGCTTTAGCGGGATCAGCGACCCGCGCCTCGACCGGGATTTGGATGGCATCCGCTTTGGTGACATGCCCTGGGTGCTCCAATCCGGAGACTATCCGCTACACCAGCGCCTGCACAGCACTTGGCCAGATACCTTTCCACCCTTATCCCGGCTCTATGCCTTCGGCGTCGACGCCTACCGCATCATCCCCCACCTGGGACGCCTGCAAGCCCAGTCCGGCGCCGAACTGCCGGGGCTGAGCGGGCGTCTGCGTGTAGGCCCGGACCGGCGCATCCAACGTGCCCTTTCATGGGCTAAATTCGTCCGCGGCCTCCCCCGCGTTCTGGATGACGAAGCCCGATGAGCACCGCGGCAGAACGTGGTGCCGAAGCGGAAAACCTGGCCCTGGCCTTTCTTGATAAACAAGGGCTAATTCTACTGGAACGCAATTTCCACTGTCGTCTGGGGGAGATCGATCTTGTGATGAAAGACCAGGAAAGTCTGGTCTTTGTTGAAGTACGCTATCGCCGCCACAGCGGCTTTGGCAGCGGAGCGGCCAGTGTGGATTACCGCAAGCAACAGAAACTTGCTGCTACCGCAGCCTATTTCCTCCGTGGCCAGGAAGCATTGGCACCGCCACCTTGCCGCTTTGATGTCGTATCCGTTTCCGGCCTGCTAGAGCACGCCGAAATCGACTGGATCACTAATGCCTTTGAGGCCTAAAGACGAGAAATGAAGGAGAACGAACTCATGAGAAATATTCTATACATCGCTATTTTGGGCATTCTGAGCTGGCAATTACAGGGCTGTGCCGCGGGCGCCGCCGGTGCCGCTGGTGGCGGCACAACGGTAGTCATTGACCGGCGTACCACCGGCACTTTGGTGGATGATCAACTGATCGAATTCAAGGCTATCGATGCCTTTCACGGCGACAAGACACTCTGGCAACGGAGCCATATCAATGTAACCAGCTACAACAACATCGTGCTGCTAAGCGGTGAAATTCCAGAGGAAAGCCTTAAGGGCCGAGCCGTAGCCCTCGTGCGGAGTATCGAGAAGGTTCGTCAGGTTCACGATGAAACAGCCCTTGCGGCCCCCAGCTCCCTGCTTGCCCGCTCCAGCGATACCTGGATTACCAGCAAGCTGAAAACCAGCCTGATCCATGCCAAAGCGGTGACGGCCATCCGCGTAAAGGTCGTCACTGAACGGGGCATTGTCTATCTCCTCGGCCTGGTCAGCCACGCCGAAGCCAAGACAGCAACGGAGCTGGCTCGGCAAATCTCGGGGGTACAACGGGTAGTCAAACTATTCGAGTACCGCGACTAACTCCAAGGATGGAGTATATGCCATACACCTGTCGGGAACAGGTGCGGCGAAACTCCAGGGATGGGATGTCCGTCGGGAACGGATGCGGCGAAATCCCAAGGATATCCTCTCAGGCCATTGCCTGCCGATAAAGCTCCGTATCTCCCTCACTAAAACAGCAGGCGGTAATTGATCGAAACCGGGCCTGATATTTATTCATCACAGCACCGGCTATGGCCGCGGCTAATGCTTTTGGATAACCATACACACCGGTACTAATGGCAGGAAAGGCAATGGTTTCTGCACTGTTTTCCAAGGCCAGCTCAAGGCTGTTGCGATAGCAGTTTTCCAGCAGCTCAGCCTCGCCTTGCTGCCCGCCGTGCCATACAGGTCCTACCGTATGGATCACCCAACGTGCGGGAAGTTTGAAAGCCGGCGTGATTTTGGCTTCACCGGTAGCGCAGCCGTGCAGAGCCCGACAGGCCTTGAGTAACTCCGGCCCCGCAGCCCGATGAATCGCCCCGTCCACACCACCGCCACCCAACAGCGAGCTATTGGCCGCATTGACGATGGCATCCACACGCAGAGTCGTAATATCGGCAACCAGAACTTCAATCATCATGCTTCTCCGCGGAACTCATACCGTGAGAGAACCTAACATTAGAACAGAAGGCGGGATAGTAGCGGGGAGCCGCGAAAATACAGCGGACTACGAAGAAGGTTATTTCACCACTCGAAGATGCGATGGGGCAACGCGCTTATCGGGCTGCGGAGTCTCGGGAGGCGGCTCATCATCGTTGAAATCCTCTTCCTTGAATTCCAGCCCACGACCGTTTTCCCGGGCGTAGATAGCAAGTACCGCACGCATGGGGATATCGATGGGATAGGGCTTGCCACCAAAGCGAGCGCGGAAACACACGCCCTCATTGGACAATTGCAGTCCCTCGGTAGCACCGGTGGAAACATTGAGAACGATCTTGCCATCGACCGCATAACCGGGCGGGATACGTACCCCCTCCACTTCGGCATCAACGATGAGCTGTGGAGTCAGTCCGTTGTCCAGGATCCACTCGTGAATTGCCCTAAGAAGATAGGGTCGATTGGGAGTCATATAGGCCAACCGAGGGCGGGTGAGCACAACTTCAGACTAATCGAGCTCCAGCCCGTATTCCTCACGCATCTCCGCCTCATCAATACTCACGCTGCTGCGAAAAGCCGGACGCTCGAACAAACGCTCTGCGTACTCAAGCACGGAATCGGCCTCCGCCGGCAGGCTGACGCCAAGGTGTGGCAAACGCCACAGTACCGGGCCAAGCAAACAATCCACCAGGGAATAATCCTCACTCATGAAGTAAGGGGTCTGACTGAAGATCGGGGCAATCGCCGTGAGCTGATCACGCAACTCCTTGCGCAAGGCCGTCGCTTCCTTGTCTTTCGCTCCTTCCAGAGCCAGCGCAAGATCACAAATATCCCGCTGAATTCGATAACGATAGAGCCGATTGCGTGCCCGCGTCACCGGGTCTACCGGCATCAACGGGGGATGAGGAAAACGCTCATCCAGATACTCCATGATGATCTGGGGTTCGTACAGCACCAGCTCCCGATCCACCAACGTGAGCACCGCGTTGTAGGGATTCAAATCCAGCAGATCTTCCGGCCGTTCATCACCTTCGACCTGGTGAATCTCCACCTTGATAGCCTTTTCGGCGAGAACGAAACGTACCGCATGGCTCGATGCCCCAATGGGGTCCGAGTACAGGGTCATCATGGAACGACGATTAGCCAAGAGGGCCATAAAAAACCTTAGAGCAATACAAACAGGGTAAGAAAGCTTCTGTTTCGAACTGGAAATTAAACTAATGCAGATCTTTCCAGTATTCCTTGTACAGAAGACGCGTGAGCAAAAAGAAGCCCGCCAGGAACAACAATACCCAGAAACCGATTCCGTAGCGCACCAGCTTCGCCGGCTCACCTACGTAGACCAGAAAATTGGTCAGGTCCCGCATGGCACGACGGTACTCATCCGCACTCAGGGTGCCAGGCTCCTTCAACTCCAGACGCTCGATATGCTTGTTACCGTGGGCATCCTCTGCATACACGGGAACCTGCCGCCCCTGAAGCTTCCACAGCACATGGGGCATGCCCACATCCTTGAAAACCAGATTATTAACGCCAAAGGGACGCGAAGGATTGGAGTCCTCATAGAAAGAGAGGAAGTAGGTGTATAACCAGTTCGCACCACGGGAGCGGGCAATAACCGAAAGATCGGGCGGCGCCACGCCAAACCAGCGCGCTCCGTCCTCAATGGACATGGCCACCTTCATCACTTCACCACTTTTTTCGCTGGCAAACATCAGATGCTCTTGCAGCAGTTCTTCACTGATGCCGAGATCACGGCCCACGCGGTTATAGCGCATGAAATGGGCGCTGTGACAGCTAAGGCAATAGTTGACAAAAAGCTTCGCCCCACGCTGCAAGGATGCGGTGTCCGAGAGGTCCACGTGGGCATTCTGGAGTGGTACCCCCCCGCCCGACGCAAGCACCGTTCCACTGCCAGCAAGTAGCAGAATCAGACTAGCGATACCGAGGAAATTTTTCATTTCCACACCACCCTTTCCGGCACCGGCCGGGACTCATTGAGACGGGTAAACGCCGGCCCCAGCAGAAACACTGCCAGGTAGGCCAGCGGTAGCAATGCACTACCCATGATCAGCGAACTCTTGACCGGGTCGAAGCGCAAGAAGTCGATGACCACCAGCGCGCCAGCCAGCACCACAAACCAGCTGATATAGGCACCGGCCCCACGATCTTCACGACTGTAGATGGCCAGGATCAGGAAGAAGGTGAAATACAGCTCCGCCAAGCGAAAGCCCGTCTCGGTGAACACCATCGTGGCCGGCTGAGTACCCAGATAACCCAGGATAACGAAGCACAGGATAAACACCGTGATGAGCCAGAAAAACAGCGGGCTCCTATAGCGAATGGACTTCACCGGATGACGATCGATCCACGGCAGCAGGAACAGGCAACCAATGGAACCGCCCATAGCCATTACCCCAAGCAGCTTGTCTGGAATGGCCCGCAAAATCGCGTAGAAGGGAGTGAAATACCATACCGGCGCAATGTGCTCCGGGGTCTTCAGCGGGTTAGCCGGCACAAAGTTGGCGTGCTCCAGGAACCAGCCCCCCATCTCGGGCACAAAGAACACCACGAAGGCAAAGAAGAACAGGAAGGCAACGACTCCCATGATATCCTTTACGGTGTAATAGGGATGGAAGGGAATACCGTCCTTGGGAATGCCATCACTACCCTTCACCTTCTTGATTTCCACCCCGTCCGGGTTGTTGGAACCCACCTCATGCAGCGCCATCACATGAGCCGCCACCAGCCCCACCAGCACCAGCGGCAGGGCAATTACATGGAGTGAGAAAAAGCGGTTAAGGGTGGCATCGGAAACCACATAGTCACCACGAATCCACAGCGACAAGGCCTCACCAATACCGAAAGGCAGGGCCCCAAATAACGAAATGATGACCTGCGCGCCCCAGAAGGACATCTGTCCCCAGGGCAAGAGATAGCCCATAAAGGCCTCAGCCATCAGCAGCATGTAGATGAGCATGCCAAACAGCCAGATCAATTCCCGCGGCTGCTTGAAAGAGCCGTAGACCAGCCCCCTGAACATGTGCAGATAAACCACCACGAAAAAGGCCGAAGCACCAGTGGAATGCAGGTAGCGAATGAGCCAGCCCCAGTCCACATCGCGCATGATGTATTCCACCGAGGCAAAGGCACGCTCGGCATCTGGCTTGTAATGCATCGTCAGCCAGATTCCGGTGAGCAGCTGCATCACCAGCACCAGCAGTGCGAGGGAACCGAAGAAGTACCAGAAGTTAAAATTCCGCGGGGCGTAGTATTTGGCCAGGTGCTCGTTCCACAACTTGGTCAGCGGGAAACGATCATCCACCCAGCCGAGCAGACATATGAGGATGTTTTTCATCAGGCGGCCCCTTGGTCTACGCCGATCACGATACGGGTATCGCTGAGGAAACTATGTGGTGGCACCACCAGATTGGTCGGCGCCGGGACACTCTTGTACACCCGCCCCGCAAGGTCGAACGTGGAGCCGTGGCAGGGGCAGAAGAAACCGCCCGGCCAGTCATCACCCAGGGCATGGGGATCGGAAGATTTGACGTATTGGGGGGAGCAGCCCAGATGGGTGCAGATTCCCACCAGCACCAATATCTCGGGCTGAATGGAGCGATGTGCGTTCTGCGCATATCCCGGTTGTTGAGCTGCCACCTCGGAATCCGGGTCGCGCAAAAGCTCGGCCTGCTTCTCCAAGGCACTCAATGTTTCCGCACCACGACGCAAAACCCATACCGGCTTGCCGCGCCATTTGACCCGGAGCATCTGCCCCTTTTCCAGCTTGCCAAACTCCACCTCTACCGGCGCACCGATGGCCTTGGCCCGCTCGCTCGGCTGCCAGGAAGCGACAAACGGCACGGCAACAAAAGCCGCACCCACGCCACCGACCACCGATACCGAGGAGGTGAGAAACCGGCGTCGCCGCAGATCCACTTCCTTATCACTCATTGGGGGGGAAACTCCCGGAGATATATCTGAAACCGTATGCAGGCATACCCGTTGGCGGCCCGCACTTGTCTTAAAATATTGGCCCTTCCAACCACGCATACGGAAAGGCCCCACAAAGCGCGATAGCTTCCTATAACTGGGGTTTGAGGTCAAGCTTGCAGCAGGGTTTCAGGGGGGCGTAACCAAAGCCATCAATTGTTTTTTGCGCCTTGGTCAATCCAGGTTTTCAAGCGCTCAATCTGAGCCTGATCGATGCGACTCTTGCGGTTGTGCGGCATCTTCAGAGAAGCGTCAACGCGGTGCTCCACAAGCATCACCAGAGCACTGGTGAAACTGTCTCCGGGCTTCACCACAGGGCCGTAATGGGTGCCCTTCATGAGTCCTTCGTAACTCCCCAGTTCGAGCCCGCTTTTTAGCAAACCCTGACCCGCACCCGTATGGCACTCAATGCAGTGCATCTTGAGAATGGGCAGCACATCATGACTGTAGCTTAGCGACTGTTCACAGCCCGCGAGCAAGCCTGAGAACAGGAGTAACACAGCGATCTTTAGATAGTCTTTCATCGCATCCACCCCTGCATTCAAGTGTAGCAAAGGAGAGCGAAATTGCTGGGCCCAGCTAGCCGACTAGACCGGGTTATCAATATCCACTGAGATATGTTCCAGCTCATAACGCTCCGCCAGATGCTCCCCCAGGGCCTGCACACCGTAGCGCTCAGTGGCATGGTGGCCGGCAGCAAAATAGTGGATTCCCGCCTCCCGCGCGAGGTGTACCGTGGGTTCTGAAATCTCGCCGCTAACGTAGGCATCCAAACCCAGCGCGGCGGCGGTCTCAATGCCCTCCTGTGCGGCACCACTGCACCAGCCCACCCGGCTAATCGTGGCAGGGCCACCAGCAATATGGAGCGGGACACGCCCAAGATTCGCGGCAATGCGATCAGCGAATGCTGTGACGTCCAGTGGCGTATCCAGCGTGCCGTGGCAGGCGATGCCCGCAAGGGAACCCTGCTCAAAGCGCCCGGTGGTGGTTAATCCAAGGTGTGCTGCCAGCTGGGCATTGTTGCCGAGCAATGGATGGGCATCCAAGGGTAGATGATAGGCAAGTAGGCTGATATCCGCCGCCAACAGGGTCGCCACGCGCTGGCGATGTAAACCGGTAAGGCAAGGCGATGCCCCCCTCCAGAAGTAACCGTGATGCACCAGGATGGCATCGGCCTTGAGTTCCCGTGCCCGTTCCAGCAGTGCGTAGCAGGCGGTCACCCCGCTGACGATGCGCCGAATCTCACCACGACCCTCGATTTGCAGTCCATTGGGACAGTAATCGCTGAATCGCGCTACCTCAAGATGGCTATCGAGATAGGCCACGACCTCATTTAAAGTCACCATGCGGCAGCCTCCGGTTTTCAGTAACATGCAAATATCGAAGCTTGCGGCAGTTCCCCCCATGCGTCCAGGCAAAACCCTCCACTTTATCTTTCAGTCCGTTACTGCAGGCCTTGCCGCCGCGCTGGTGGTACTGTTGTTTTTTCCGGGCATATTGCAACGTCCGGCAGTGGTGGAGATTCGTGAGGGTACGACTCCCGTGGAACCAGCACGGGTAACCAAGCAAACGTTGGGGATGGTTTCCTACGCCCGCGCAGTGGCGCAAGCGACCCCTGCCGTGGTCAACATCCACACTGCCAAACGCATACCTCAGCGCCTGCATCCACTGCAAGACGATCCGGTCTACCGACGCTTTTTCGGTGAAACCCGGGACTCACCCCGACCCCAGCTGGAAACCAGCCTGGGTTCTGGCGTCATTATCAGCCCCGAGGGATACATCCTCACCAATAATCACGTCATCGCTGGTGCCGACAAGATCTCGGTGATGCTCAAGGACGGACGAGCTGCAACCGCACAGCTGGTAGGCAGCGATACCGATACCGATCTGGCAGTCCTGCGCATTCAGCTCGATGGCCTACCCGCCATTACCATCAATCGCTCCGATGGCCTCCAGGTAGGTGATGTGGTGCTCGCCATCGGCAACCCTTTCGGTATTGGCCAAACCGTCACCATGGGGATCGTCAGTGCCACCGGTCGCAGCCAGCTGGGAATAAATACCTTCGAAGACTTTATTCAAACCGATGCCGCCATCAATCCCGGCAACTCCGGCGGCGCCCTGATTAATCCTTATGGGCAACTCGTAGGTATCAATACCGCGATCTTCTCGCGCTCCGGCGGCTCCCAGGGGATTGGCTTCGCCATCCCGGTAAGTCTTGCCGGCAAGGTGATGGAGGAGATCATCGAGCACGGCTACGTCGTCCGCGGCTGGCTCGGCGTGGAGGTACAGGAGCTGACACCCATGCTGGCCCAGTCTTTCGGTATAAAGGAACTGGTAGGAGTCGTCGCCTCTGCCGTCGCCCGCGATGGCCCTGCCCATCGCTCAGGCGTGGAGCCCGGCGATGTCATTACCCAAGTCGATGGAGTGGAAATCGACACGCCGCGGCACCTGATGGAACACATTACCCAAGTTCCCCCAGGCAATCGTGTGGCGCTGAAAATCCTGCGTGAGGGGCAGGCGCTGGACCTCCAGGTTGCCGTCTCCCAACGACCAAATGGATAACGACGAGGGGTTAGGGGACGACTTAGAGGAGTGGCTTCAGGGCCTCAAGAAAACAGCTATTTTCTTCCGGGCTACCCACCGTCACCCGCAGGCAATCAGTCAAGGCCGGGTGACTACCATGGAGTTGTTTTATCAGCACACCGGCATCACGGAGACCCGTGTGGATAACGATTGCGCAACCCGCTGGTACGCGGAATAGCAGGAAGTTGGCGCGGCTGGGCCAGACGTGAATACCGTCCAATTCGGCCAGCCGAGTGAAGAGCACTTCCCGGTCGTGACGAATGCGCGCGGTCTGCTGCTCCAGGATGTCGTAATGCTCGAGCAAGCATTGGGCGCTGGCCTGGGTCAGCACGTTGATGTTGTAGGGCAAACGCAGTTTTTCCAGTTCACCGATCCACGCCGGCGCACCCGTCAGCAGACCGAGGCGCAACCCCGCCAGACCCAGCTTGGATACGGTGCGCATCACCAAAAGATTGGGGTAATCCGCTAGGGAGGAAAGAAAGCTGGCCTCGGCGAAGGGGGCATAGGCCTCATCGATCACCACTAGCCCGGGGGCGGCCTCGATGAGTCGTCGCAGATCCGCCTCGGGGTACAAATTGGCGGTGGGATTATTGGGATAGGCGATAAAGATGACCGCAGGCTGGTACTGCTCGCAGACGGCTAGCATGGCCTCAAGGTCGAGGGAGAAATCATCGCTTCGCAGCGGCACGCCCTGGTAACGCAAGCCGGTGGCCAAGGCGATCATACGGTACATCACGAAGGAGGGTTCCGGGGCCAATAGCACCCGGTCGGTGCCCTGCAGTGCCAGGGCGATGAGCTGAATCAACTCATCGGAACCATTGCCCAGCAAGATATCCATGCTTTCCGGAATGGCCATTACCTTGCGCAGGCTTTTCTTTAGCGCGCCACAAGCCGGGTCTGGATAACGGTTGAGCTCCACCTCACGCAGGCAATCGAGCCATGTCCCAGTCAACGCCTCGGGCAGTGCATAGGGATTTTCCATGGCATCGAGCTTGATGAGCCCGGCGGCCGGAGGGACATGGTAGGCAGCCAGCTCACGCAGTTCGGGACGAATCCACTGACGTACCAGTTGGCCAATTTTCTCGTTCAAGACGATTCTTCCTCCGCCGCCCCCAGGCGCAGCTCAGCGGAGCGGGCGTGGGCGGTCAGTCCCTCACCGCGTGCCAGCGTCACCGCCACCCTGCCGAGGCGATCCGCCCCCTGTGGTGAACATTGAATCAAACTGGTGCGCTTCTGAAAATCGTAGACTCCCAGCGGCGAGGAAAAACGCGCGGTGGATGCAGTGGGGAGAACATGATTGGGGCCCGCACAATAATCCCCCAGCACCTCGGCGGTGTGGCGACCGATGAAGATAGCCCCGGCGTTACGCACCTGCGGAGCCAGGGAGTCGGCGTCCTCAAGGGCCAGTTCCAGATGCTCCGGAGCCATGCGGTTAACCAGCTCCAGCCCTTCATCCACATCCCGAACCTTTAGCAGCGCCCCATTGGCCGCCAGCGAGGCGCGGATAATGCCAGCACGCTCCATACCCGGCAGCAGGCGCTGTATTTCAGCCTCCACCCGGTCGAGATAGTCCGCATTGGGAGAAATCAGGATGGCACGTGCAGCCTCGTCATGTTCCGCCTGGGAAAAGAGGTCCATGGCGATCCAGTCCGGCGGCACGCTACCGTCGGCGAGAATGAGTATCTCCGAAGGTCCGGCCACCATGTCGATGCCCACGGCACCAAAGACCAGGCGCTTGGCGGTGGCAACAAAACGGTTTCCCGGCCCCACCACCTTGTCCACTCGCGGAATGGTTTTCGTTCCATAGGCCAGTGCCGCCACGGCCTGGGCACCACCCAACGTATAAACCCGGTCAACGCCGGCGATACCAGCCGCCGCCAGCGCAAGGTCATTGGCCTCGCCACCGGGGGTGGGCATTACCATGATGATCTCACCAACGCCCGCAACTTGTGCCGGAATAGCCCCCATAAGCACCGAAGAGGGATAAGCGGCCTTGCCACCTGGCACATAGACACCGACCCGATCTAGCGGGGTAATCTGCTGACCGAGCATCGTGCCATCAGCCTCGGTATAGGACCAGGAGGTCTGTTTTTGATGTTCGTGGAAGGCACGGATCCGCGCCGCAGCCTCAGTGAGGGCGTCACGCTCATTGCCCGCTATAATCGCCAGCGCCTCATCCAGACGCGCCTTGGGCAATATTAGTTCTGTCGCCGAACGCAGCTTGCGCTTATCGAAGTGGTTGGTGTACTCCACCAGCGCCTTATCACCCCGACGGCGCACCTCATTGATGATAGCCCGCACCGTCTGCTCCAAACTATCGTCAGCGGGCAGATCCCAAGCCAACAACGCATCAAGCTCCCGTAAAAAGTCAGGAGCCTGACTATCGAGCCGACATAGAGAGAATTTTTCTGAAACTGCCATTTATCGGAGCGGCCTATAGATGATTGAAAAAGTTTCAGGGGAGTGCCAGACAAGGCAAAAGCTGGCGAAAAAGCGGCGCTTACATTTAGTAAGTGAGCATTTTGAGCCAGTTTTTAACGCAGTATGGCGCCGCATGGGGCTTTTTCTAGCGGCGGGCGGCGACGGCCGCAGTAAGCTGAGAAATAAGCTCTGTCACTGGCGCATGTTTCATCTTCATGGCCGCCCGGTTAACCACTAAACGCGAGCTGATATCGGTAATGTGTTCCAGGGGCGCCATTCCATTAGCGCGCAGGGTATCGCCACTCTCCACCAGATCGACGATGCGATCCGCTAGGCCGACCAAAGGGGCTAACTCCATAGCACCATAGAGCTTGATGATCTCCACCTGCTGGGATTTCTGGGCAAAGAAACGACGGGCGGTGTGTACAAACTTGGTGGCCACGCGCATGCGACCCCGTGGTTCAGGCTCTCCCACCCGACCGGCAACCATCAGGCTACAACACGCAATCTCGAGGTCCAGGGGTTCGTACAGCGCCGCGCCCTCATGTTCGAGCAACACATCCTTGCCTGCCACCCCAAGATCCGCCGCGCCATGTTCCACAAAGGTAGGCACGTCGGTGGCCCTGATGACCAGCAAGCGGACATGATCATGATTGGTTCGGAGTATCAGTTTGCGACTGGTATCCGGGTCATCCAGCGGCTCAATGCCGGCCTCCGCCAGCAAAGGCAAGGTCTTGCGATAAATGCGCCCCTTGGACAGGGCGATAGTAATACGGTCTGCGGTGTTCAATCGACTACCTCCTCACCCTGGAATCCGGCGAATCTTTGCACCCAGTTGTTCCAGCTTTTCCTCGATACGCTCGTAACCGCGGTCGATGTGATAGATACGGTCCACCAGGGTACCGCCCTCGGCTACCAAACCCGCCAGCACCAGACTTGCAGAGGCACGGAGATCGGTGGCCATCACCGGGGCCGCCGTGAGGCGCTTAATGCCCTTGGTGATAGCGATGTTGCCTTCAAGCTTGATGTCAGCACCCATGCGCTGCAGTTCCTGCACGTGCATGAAGCGATTTTCAAACACCGTTTCCGAGATCATCCCACTGCCCTCGGCAACTGAATTAAGGGCCGTAAACTGGGCCTGCATATCAGTAGGAAAGGCTGGATAGGGAGCGGTACGAATATCCACCGCCTGGGGACGCAGACCGCGGGCATCCACCTCGATCCAGTCATCACCCACATTCAATTTAACCTTGGCTTGCTCAAGCTTTTCCAGCACCGATTCCAGCATAGCCGGATTGGTATCCTTTACTTTAACCCGCCCACCGGTCATCGCGCCGGCCACCAGATAGGTACCGGTCTCAATGCGATCAGGCAGCACATAGTGATGGGTGCCTCCAAGGCGTTGCACGCCCTCGATTACCAGGGTATCGGTACCGGCACCCTCAATCTGAGCGCCCATGGCGATGAGACAGCGTGCCACATCCACCACCTCGGGCTCGCGCGCCGCATTCTCGATAATCGTGGTTCCCTTGGCCAAGGTCGCCGCCATCATCAGGTTCTCGGTACCAGTGACGGTAACCTGATCGAGTACCAGGTGGGCACCCTTCAGGCGCTTGGCACGGGCATGGATAAAGCCATTCTTCACCTCGATCTCCGCCCCCATGCGAGTAAGGCCTTCGATGTGCAGATTCACCGGACGTGAACCAATGGCGCAGCCACCGGGCAGAGACACCTCGGCACGTCCAAAGCGCGCGAGCAAAGGCCCGAGCACCAGGATCGAGGCACGCATGGTTTTCACCAGCTCATAGGGGGCATAAAACTTCTCGATAGTAGAGGTATCTACCTCGATATTGAGCTTCTCATCCACCACCAGCCCCACCCCCATCTGGCCCAATAGCTCCATGGTGGTGGTGATGTCATGCAGGTGCGGGATATTACCCACGGTGACTGGCTCGTCGGCCAGCAGGGTTGCAGCCAGAATCGGCAGGGCAGCATTTTTTGCCCCGGAGATGCGAATGTTGCCGTCGAGGGCCACACCGCCAGTAATGATTAGTTTATCCAACGCAAGCTAGCCCCCGGGGGCCTCCTCCGGGGTACAGGTTTTCAGCGAAACGGCGTGCACGGCATCGGTCTGAAAACTATCACCCAGAGCCGCATAGACGCTGCGATGCCGTTGCAAGGTGCCCTTGCCCGCGAAGTCGGCACTAATAACCAGTACCTCGAAGTGCCGACCATCACCGCGCACCCTGGCTTCGCTGCCTGGCATCGTTTCTTCAATCAAGCTTTTTAGTACTTCTGGCTCCACGTTCCTACCTCTTTAAGACCCGTTCAGATTGAGCAACTCATCCATCCGGCTGGTGCGGGCAATCACCTGCAATTGTTGCGGCACGTTACGCAGCTCCAAGCGACCCTTGGCCCGCTGTAGCACACACACCCACTCAACCAGCAGCGCCAGGCCCGCACTATCGGTATGTGTCACTTCCTTGAGATCAAGGTGAATCGCCGCGCCCTCATGGAATAGTTCCTGTCCCCGTTGCCACAGGCCACGCACCGAAGTGAAGGATAGCGGACCACTTAGCACAAACTGATTGTCGCCCACGGCCTGAATACCGACTTCGCTCACTTTCCCTGTGCCTTATTGCGCTCGGCCAACTTGTTGATCAGACCATCCAGACCCTCTCGCCTGATCTGTGAGTTGAAGGAAGCCCGATAGTTAATCACCAGGCTAACGCCATCAATGGATACGTCATAGACCTTCCAGTCCTTACCACCGTCATACATGGCGTAGCCGATGGGAATCGGCATGCCTCCGGGAGGCCGCACCTCGGTACGAATCACCGCCTCGCTCGCGCGTGAACCTTTGCGGACTGGCAAATAGGCGATCTTCTGATCAGAATATTCCAACAACGCAGTGGCGTAGGTGCGCACCAGCAGCGTCTGGAATTCCTGCGCAAAACGTGAACGTTGATCGGAATTTGCCTTGCGCCAATGTTTCCCCAGCACCCGCCGTGACATCCTCTGAAAATCGAAATGGGTCAGGACCGTATCATTTACCAGGGCGTAGAGTTTGGACAGATCCTTGCGGATACCCAGGGCCTCGTCATCCAGCGCGTTGAACACCTGTGTGGTGGTGTCCCGCACCACCTGCTCTGCCGGGTGCACAGGCATCGCTGTCAATGTGGCACTCCAACACAGGACCACCAACCCCGCCAGGACATTTTTTATTCGGTACATTTGCAGTCTCCTTCTTTCAGTCAGGCACATCCTTGGCTAGGACCCGTATCGTTGCAGCTTGTTCATCAGGAGCTTACTTGTCCTCGCCCTCAGATGCCTTGCTATACAGAAACTGACCAATAATCTGCTCCAGCACCACCGCCGACTGGGTCATGCGAATCTCATCATCCGCTCCCAGAAAGGCCTCCTCCCCGCCCGGCTCCAGCCCCACGTACTGCTCGCCTAGAAGCCCCGCAGTAAAAATACTGGCAGAGGTATCTTTAGGCAGTCGATTATATTGTGGCTCAATAGCAAAGCGCGCCACCGCCTCGTAAGTCTCGTTGTCAAAACTGATTTCGCTCACCCGTCCTATACGCACCCCTGCCATGGTGACCGGAGAACGCACCTTGAGGCCACCGATATTGTCGAAGCGAGCAGTCAGTTCATAACCGCCATCGGCGGACAGGGCACCGAGATTGCTCACCTTCATGGCCAGCATCAGCAGTGCGGCCAGACCCAGCGCGACAAACACACCAACGCCAATTTCAAGGGTTCTGTTGTGCATCTCCGTTATTCCTTTTCTAACCGTTAAACATAAGTGCGGTCAGCACGAAATCCAGGCCAAGCACTGCGAGGGACGAATGGACCACGGTACGGGTTGTGGCCCGGCTAACGCCCTCGGAGGTAGGCACCGTATCGTAGCCCTCAAACACCGCGATCCAGGTCACTGCAAGACCGAACACTACGCTCTTGATGACCCCATTGAGAATGTCATCATTGAGGTCGACCTTGGCCTGCATCTGGGACCAGAAGGCGCCATCGTCAACCCCCAGCAGACCAACACCCACGAAATAACCACCAATCACCCCCAGCGCACTGAACAGTGCGGCCAGCAGAGGCATGGCCAGAATACCACCCAACAAACGTGGCGCAACGATGCGGCGTAGCGGGTCTACCGCCATCATTTCCATGCCAGCCAGCTGTTCTGTGGCCTTCATCAAACCGATTTCCGCCGTCAACGCGGAGCCCGCACGACCGGCAAACAACAGTGCCGATACCACCGGCCCCAGTTCCCGCACCAGTGACAGGGCTACCAGCACCCCAAGGGAGTCCTCGGCCCCAAAATCGACCAGGGTGTTATACCCCTGCAGGCTCATCACCATGCCTACAAAGGTGCCGGCCACCATGATGAGCAGTAAGGAGCGAACGCCCACTGACCATAACTGCACCACCACCAGGTGAAAACGTCGGATCAGATCAGGAAAGCCGAGCAGCACCTGGAAAAGGAACAGGTTGCCCCGTCCCAAACGCTGGAAGGCGCTCAAACCTGCGTGGCCCAGCAGTTGCAGCCAATCCATCACAGCTTGGCTCCGTGCATCAATTCATCAATAAATTTTGGCGCTGGATAATCAAAGGAGACCGGACCATCGGGCAGACCCTGAACAAACTGCTCCACCCAGGGAGAATCGGTTTTGGAGATGGCCTCCGGCGTGCCATGGCCCACCACCTTGCCGTGACCAATGACATAGACATAATCAGCGATGGCAAGGGTCTCCCGCACATCGTGGGAAACCACGATGCTGGAAAGACCCAGAGCATCATTCAGCTCACGAATGAGCTTTACCAGCACCCCCATGGAGATAGGATCCTGGCCGGTGAAGGGTTCGTCATACATCACCATCTTGGGATCCAGCACGATGGCCCGCGCCAGTGCGACTCGCCGCGCCATGCCCCCGGAAAGCTCTCGCGGCAGCAGACCGTGGGCACCGCGCAATCCCACCGCCTCCAGTTTCATCAACACCAAATTTCGCAGCACGCTTTCTGGCAGATCCGTATGCTCACGTAGCGGAAAAGCAACATTCTCAAAAACCGTAAGATCGGTGAGCAATGCGCCACTTTGAAACAACATGCCCATGCGTTTGCGCAGTTGGAACAGATTCTCCCGGGAAAGCTTATGCACCACCTCACCATCCACCTCGACGGTGCCTTGGTCGGGACGAATCTGACCGCCAATCAGGCGCAACAAGGTGGTCTTTCCAGTGCCACTGGGACCCATGATGGCAGTCACCTTGCCACGCCTGATCTCAATATCCACGCCATCGAAGATGGTGCGCCCGGCACGGGAGAAATGCAGGTCACGAATGGAAACCAGGGGCGTTCCCTCAGCTGCCTCCGGACTCACGCCGACACCCCGCATTCAAGCGGAGCTTCAGGGGCGCGCATCCACTTCCTCTCCGTCCTCTTTCTTCACCGGCATCAGATCAGTCTTGCTGATACCCAGCGCCAGTACCGCGGTGCTGGCCACGTAGATAGAGGAGTAAGTACCTACCACGACGCCGGCAATCAGTGCGGTAGCAAAGCCGTGAATGAGTTCCCCACCAATAAAAAACAGCGCCAGCAGTACCAGCAAGGTGGTCAGCGAGGTGGTGAGGGTTCGGGCCAGGGTCTGGTTGAGGGAGACATTGACGATTTCCACCGCCTCACCTTTGCGCAGCTTGCGAAAGTTCTCGCGAACGCGGTCATAGACCACGATGGTGTCATTCAGCGAATAACCGATGACCGCCAGCACCGCGGCAAGCACGGTGAGATCAAAATCGAGTCCAAGAATGGAAAACAGGCCAAGAGTCAGGATCACGTCATGGGCCAGAGCGGCCACCGCACCCAGGGCAAAGCGGTACTCAAAACGCAGACCGACATAAATCAAGATCCCGAACAGGGCAATGAGCATAGCCAGACCACCGTCCTCGGTGAGCTCCTCTCCCACCTGGGGACCCACAAACTCCACCCGACGCAGATCCAGGGCTCCCCCACTCAGAGCCTCCAGCCCGCGTACCACGCGGCTACTCAGCTCCGCCTTGCTCAAACCCTCGCGTGGGGCAATGCGTATCAGCACCTCGCGGGTGGTCCCAAAATGCTGCACCACGGCCCCGGGGAAACCGTCGGCCTCCAGCGTCTTACGAAGCCCCGCCAGTTCCACTGACTCTGGATAGCCTAGCTCAATCAGGGTGCCACCGGTGAAATCAATGCCGAGGCTGAGGCCACGCGCACCCAAGGCGCCCAGAGACAACACCAGCAAAACGCCGGAAAATATCAGGGCAAAACGCCGACGACCCATGAAATCAAAGTGGGGGAGCTTGGCTAATAAACGCATATTCCGTTCTCTTCGTTGTTTCCGGTACTAAACCGGGGGGACTATAGGGGGAGCGCCCTTGCCTGCTTCCCGCCGTAGACCAGATTGATCACCGCGCGAGTGCCCATCAGTGCAGTGAACATGGAGGTCAGGATGCCTATGGACAAGGTGATGGCAAATCCCTTTACTGGCCCGGTGCCAAAGCCAAACAGTACCACCGCCGCTATAAGGGTCGTGATATTGGCGTCGGCAATGGTCGAAAAAGCCTTCTCATAACCCGCATGGATGCTCGCCTGCGGCGAGTTTCCATTGGCAAGCTCCTCACGAATACGCTCGAAGATCAGCACGTTGGCATCCACCGCCATACCCACCGTCAGGACGATGCCGGCGATACCGGGCAGGGTCAGGGTTGCTTGCAACATGGACAATACCGCGACGATCATCACCAGATTTACCGCCAGTGCCAGATTGGCCACCATGCCAAAGCCACGGTAGTAGAGCGCCATGAAGGCCAGCACCAGGCAGAAACCGATAATCACCGAGCGGAAACCGAGATCGATGTTTTCCTGGCCGAGGCTCGGACCGATGGTGCGCTCCTCGATGATCTCAATGGGGGCCGCCAAGGCGCCCGCACGCAGTAACAGGGCAAGGTCACGCGCCTCGGTAGAACTGTCCAGACCGGAAATCTGAAAGCGCTTGCCGAGACGGTCACGAATCACCGCAACATTGATGACCTCCGCAATGATTCGCTTCTGCCGCACCAGCTTGCCATTCACCCGGCGAGTCTCGATCTTGTTCTCGATGAACACCACGCCCATGCTCTTGCCAATGGCGTTCTTGGTACGGTTGGAGAAGATCCGCGCGCCCTTGCTATCCAGGGTGATAAATACCGCCGGCGTACCGGTCTGCTGCTCAAACCCCGAGGCCGCATCAGTAATGTAATCACCGGTGAGCATCACCTGCTTCTTGAGCAGAATAGGCCGGCCGTTACGCTCCCGAAAGAGCTTGGCGCCAGGTGGAACCCGCCCGGTCTGTGCAGACTGAACATCGTGGTCCTCGTCTACCATGCGAAATTCGAGGGTCGCGGTGGCGCCGATGATCTCCTTGGCGCGCACCGTATCCTGCACCCCGGGCAACTGCACCACGATGCGAGTCTGTCCCTGCTGCTGAATAACCGGCTCGGCTACCCCCAGTTCATTCACCCGGTTACGCAAGGTGGTGATGTTCTGCTGCAGGGCAAACCGACGGACCTCCTCCACCGCAGTGGGATTGAGGTAAGCGCGCAGACGAAACTCCGCGCCGTCATCCTGTGATTCGAATAGCAGTGCAGGATATTCCCGCTGGGCCACACTCCTGGCCTGATCACGGACGGCTGCACTGCGGAAACTCAGTTTGATACCACTGCCACGCTGGAGGGATATGGACTTGTAGCGCAGCTTCTCGGAACGCATCAGGGTGCGCAGGTCTCCGGTATAGCGAGCCTCCGCCTGGCTCACCGCCGCCGCCATATCCACTTCCATAAGAAAGTGCACACCACCGCGCAGATCGAGCCCGAGATACATCGGCCGGGGGCCCAGTTGTGCCAACCAGCCAGGCATGGCTGGTGCCAGATTGAGCGCCACCACATAATCACCACCGAGCTTTTCGCGCAGCAGGTCGGCTGCCCGTAATTGGGTTTCAGTGTCCGTAAAGCGCAGCAGCAAACGGCTCTCGCCCTGCTCCGTTGCCTTGGCAGTAATCCCCGCCACACTGAGGATCTCCCCCAGCCGGGCTTTCAGGTCCACTTCTACCGGTGCACCGCGGGAGAGCGATACCTGCACCGCCGGGTCTTCCCCAAAAACATTGGGCAGGGCGAAGAACGCCCCCACCAGCAGCACCCCGAGGATGAGTAAATTCTTCCACAATGGATATTGATTCAGCATGAGCTTCCCTGCGCGGGGATAGGGTTAGAAGGGAGTTGCCTCACGAGGCCAGGGACTTGATCGTGCCCTTGGGCATTAAGGTACTCACCGCCTGGCGCTGTACCTTGACCTCCATCCCCTTGGCAAGTTCCAGGGTGACGAAGTTGTCATCGACGCCAGTGATACGTCCCAGTAAGCCGCCATTGGTAACCACCTCATCACCCTTGCTGAGGCCCGCAGCCATCTGCTTGTGTTCCTTGGCCCGCTTCTGCTGCGGCCGGATAAGGATGAAATAGAACACCACAAAGAGGATAACGAGGAACGCCAGGTCCCCCATTCCGGGGCCTGCGGGGCCCCCGCCCGTCTGTGCATAAGCATTGGCGATAAAAAAGTCCATAAATACTTCCCGTGAGGATTTTGGTTAAAGGGCGCGAGTATACATGGGAAGCTGGAAAACTGTCTTCCGCACGAGCGGCTGGTTTCAAGCGTGCGCGGTCATTAGCTGCCTGGGCAGTGAATGGCAACCAAGTGAGCTTCCCCGAGGAGATCGGGGATACGATTCTCACCCACCACCTGGGCCTGCCCAGAGTTATCGATGACCACCCCGTGAACTGAGGTTATGGCTTAATGGGTGCCTCTAGAAATTCAAGTTTCCAGGCAAGACAAGGTATGAGTAAAAAAGTTGAGCGCAGCATATGTTTGATATGTGAGCGAAACTTTCTTACGAGAAACGCCGTATTGCGACGAAAATTGGATTTTTAGAGGGGCCCATAAGGCGGATAGTCCCCATACCCTTCAGGGCCCGATGTATACCAGAGCGACATATCGTCAGCCGCATTCAGGGGCCAATCGTTTCTGTATCTTTCGGGTAGGTCAGGGTTTGTTATAAAAGGCCGACCAATAGCGATAATATCGGCATTTCCCTCGGCAATTCTCTCTTCAGCGCTCTCCTTGGTATAACCGCAGTTGCCCATAATAACGCCTTGAAAAATCGCCCGAAATTCCGCCAGGGTCATCGGCGTGCCTTTTTCATGAAAACCAAAGGCTAAACCATCCATGATGTGCAGATAACCAAGCTCAAATTTGTTTATCTCTTTAGCAACATAAATATAGAGTTCCCGATAGTCATCGCAGCCCATATCATTAAAAACCCCGTTGGGTGAGATACGCGCCCCAACCTGCTCTGCCGGCCATGCCTCAAGGACGGCCTCAAGCACTTCCCTGAAAAAACGGAACCTGTTTTCAAAGCTGCCGCCGTATTGATCGTCACGGTGATTGGTAGTCGTATCAAGAAATTGATTAATCAAATAGCCATTGGCGCCATGCACCTCTATCCCAGAAAAACCAGCGGCCTTGGCATTTTCTGCCGCTCTCCGATAATCATCGACCGTTGCCTTGATTTCACTAATGGTCAGTGGATGTGGGGTTTCGTAGGGCTTACTGCCTAGAGGCGTATTAATATGATCACCGTTTAACTTCACGGCAGAAGCAGAAACAGGCTTGTTTCCACCATGGAAATCACTGTGCGATGCCCTGCCACAATGCCAAAGCTGCAGGAAGATTGGAGTGCCTGTCGGTTTAACTTTCTCCGTGACCTTTCGCCAACCATCAACCATTGCTTCCGTAAAAATCCCCGGAGAATCAATCCACCCTACGCCCTGTCTTGAAACCACCGTTGCCTCGGTTATCAAAAGCCCGGCACTGGCTCTTTGGAAATAATACTCGGCCATAAGGTCATTAGGTACACGTTCCGTTCCAGCACGCCCCCGGGTCATCGGCGCTAATGCAATTCGATTTTTCAGTTGATGTTTGCCAATAACTAACGGCTCAAACATTTTGCTTTCTTTCATATCACCTCATCCTCCTAATTCACCAAATTACAAACTAACGGCTGCCCAGAGTTTGGCTAGATTGCAACAGATCTGAGCTCGCTAACTGCCGCCTTTCCCCCCGCCATGAGACTGCCGATAGAGCCATTTTCAGTTTGAAGCCTTACGGCGATCACACTGGGAGAGGGCGGAGACATTAAATGGCCTTGTTCGATTAGATATTCGCCCTTATCGCTCTTTAGCTTGTCGTACAAATAGCAGGCTAGTGGCCCCGCAGCCATCCCGGTGGCCGCTTCCTCATCAATGCCATAACGTGGTGCAAACATACGAGCGCCCGCATCACGGCCCCCTTTCATGGCTTGCGGCGAGAAGACGTAATACCCGATAAGGTCATATTCTTCGCTCATTGCAGAAACGAGTTTCATAGTCGGGCTGATGGATGTGACAACAGCCGCGCTCCGAAGTGCCATCACCAGAAATGAATTGCCGGTATTAACCACACATGGCCGCGAATCCGCCAATAGGTCCGATGGCTTGAGGCCGAGGGAATCCATTGCTCGCAGCTGCTCCGCTTGGCTCAATTCAATATATCGGGGCGCCAATTGCTCCATGTAGGCAGCATCGCCTTCCATGAGAATTTCACGGCGACCATCAATGGTCTCCTTCGACGTTTGATCATTTGGCAACGCACCGGTCTGCCGCAAATAGCTAAACGTCGCAATCGTGGCATGACCGCAATGAGCAATCTGGCGAGTAGGCGTAAAAAACTCAAGTTTGAAATCCGCCGTGGCCGAGGGCGAGACAAACGCAGTTTCTGAAAGGCCGACGGCTACAGCAATTCGCCGCTTTTGATCCTGAGAATATTGCTCGGCATCCAACACAACCCCAGCGGCGTTGCCACCGACATTCTCGTCAACGAAGGCATTAACGATGGGGACTTCAATTTTCACATCAATACTCCTGCTTGAAATCCAAGGTCTCGTGTCATCTGCCTTTTAGAACAGAGCCGAACGAAACAACGCAGAAAAAAGCCAGGGGGATTGTATTGTTGGCAGCGTACTTCTAAAATTTATATCCATGCGAACCTGCCATTGCACCAATAATTGCAAGCAGGCTTAAACACAGTAAAACAATATGCATAATTTGAAGCACGGAAAAGGCCCTTTCGCTATCCTTGGTTGCTTGTTGGTGGAACCATCTATGGAGAAACAATGGCTCTAAGACAAACAAGACGATGGAAAAGATTGCCCAAACTAGCGTCATAAGATGAAGCCACCAGAATTGCATGTCCGTATATCTTGACCATGCATCCATCACCTCCAGCATATATGCGCCTGACAAACCCGTTATTAAGGTAGTCACTTTCGCCTGAAAGCCAAACTTCCCTTCCAACCCTTCAAATACTTTCAAGCGATTTTCAGGGATTTTATCTCTTCTGATAGAAGGGATTAGCACCGTAGTAACAAATGCAACACCCCCAATCCAAAGCACTACGGCGAGGATATGGATAATTCTTGCGATAACAAACTCGTTGTAATTCATGAATCTTTCCCACTGACATCAATGAATACAAACAGCGAAAACAGGGTCAGGCCTCCTATTGTAGCGTCGAAAGTATCAAAGTTAGCTGGCTCGCTTTGCAAGGGCCATGTCCTCTTACAGCCACATGTGACAATGAGAGACTTAATCCCATGCCTTTCTTTTATGGCCGACGTTGAATTGCCTTGTTAGATTGTGTTTTCTCCAACCATATTCACAAACGTTCCAAGTAATGCTAAGAACCAAAACAATACCCCTGCAATAATTAATAAAACATTATGCCAACTATATTTCGAGTTCCTAAAGCCAAATGGGTCATTGTTTATTAGATTTACTGCATCCTGCGCTTCTTGTAGTGGATATACGCTAAGCAACAAGGAAACAAAAAATGATGCTTGCAAATAATTAGGTGCGTCAGGCATCTCACCAATTTTTGAACCTAAATTACCAACGACCAGTAGAACAACAAAAATAGTTGCCATTAATTTAGGGTTGAATGTACTTGAAACACCCTTTTCTCTTATGCTTTCAGATATACAGTTGAATAACGAATGGGTGTAAAACACTGCGAATATTGATCTTGGTATTGGCATAACATCCATGCCTTTTAACTCTTTTTGTATTTTCCAATTTTTATAAAACCAATAAATTCCATAAATACCTAAAGTTGCAATGTATAACCTCGACAACTTGGACGGAGATACGGAAAAATACAGATCTTTATCTTCCATAGCATTTTCGGGTAAATCCTTATTTATATTTGCATCTTCCATTTTTATCCCTTTTTATCTAACAACCAATATACGAATCCGGATAAGACACCTTTACTTTGCTGGGTCACAGTTCATCTACCGGGCTGCAAACTTCAGATGGACCTCGGTTCAGAACATAGGTGTATATCATCGTGGTCTTGACATCGTTATGCCCGAGTAGCTCCTGTACCATTCGGATATCGCAGCCACTTTCCAGCAAGTGGGTAGCGAGGGAATGCTGGAAAGTGTGGCATGTTGTGTGTTTGCTCAGATGGGGGCTGGCGACGGCAACGTGTGCCTGAAATGACAGGCTTTCCGCCCGGACGACGGGCACAGGACTCAGATACCGCTGAAAGCGGGTCAAGGAGATGGCGTTTGCGGATTCTAGTAATGCCATGGCGGGTCTTCCTGTGACCTCATCTGGCGATAACGGTAACGCCGGTCTCTCAGTTTTGTAAAGGACTGGGGAAGTCTTGGTTGGTAGGGCGCACCGTGTGCGCCGTTCATAAGGTGGCCAAAATCAGGGCGGTTGGCGCACATGGTGCGCCCTACGAGACCGGGTTCAGTGGGGCTCTTCGTAGCCCTTAGCTGCTGAATCAGATCACCATCATGTCGACAAACTCGTTGACCGGGGTAGCGTGTAATTTGTCGGTGTCGAGGCAGAGGTCATAGACTGCCTCGGCCTGGCCTTTAGGAAAGCGGGTTTCGAGGGCGCCCCTGAACTTGACCTGCAATAACGGAATGCCCTCTACCCGGCGCCGGCGGTGGCCGATGGGGTAGTCAATCGAGACCTTGTCGGTACTGGTGCCATCGTTGAAGAACACCTGCACCGCATTGCCGATGGCGCGCTTGCCCGGGTCGTAGTACTCAGTACTAAAGCGGGCATTCTCGGTGACCCGCATCTTCTCGCGCAGGACATCGATGCGTGGATCGGCGGCGAAGCCGTCCTCATAGCACTCGGCGTTAAGATCACCGTAGATCAGCGGCACGGCGACCATGTACTGCAGGCAGTGGTCGCGGTCGGCCGGGTTGTTCAGCGGACCGTCCTTGGAGATGATCCGCACCCCCGGTTCCTGGGTCTCCAGCTCCACATAGTCAATGTCATCAAGTCTGCCCTTAACCTCATCATGGAGCTGGCAGGCGCACTCTACGGCGGTCTGGGAATGAAACTCCGCCGGATAAGAGATCTTAAACAGGACCTGCTCCATGACGTAGCTGCCATAGGGGCGCTGGAATGTGAATGACTTGCCTTTAAACAGAACATCGTAGAAGCCCCAGCCCTTGGCCGAGAGCACAGTGGGTATACCCATCTCACCCTTGGAAACCATCAGCGCCAGGCGCACGCCACGGCTTGAGGCATCGCCGGCGGCCCAGCTTTTGCGCGAGCCAGCGTTGGGAGCGTGGCGGTAGGTGCGCAGACTCTGGCCATCGACCCAGGCCTGGGAAACACTGTCTACGATCTGTGCATGGCTCTGGCCGAGCAGCTGCGCGGCAACTGCCGCCGAGGCCACCTTGACCAGCAACACATGATCGAGACCGACCCGGTTGTAGCTGTTCTCCAGTGCCAGCACCCCCTGGATCTCATGCGCCTTGATCATAGCGGTCAGCACATCGCGCATGGTCAGCGGGGCCTTGCCCTCGCTGATGTTCTTGCGACTCAGGTAATCGGCAAGCGCCAGGATGCCGCCAAGATTGTCCGACGGATGGCCCCACTCGGCCGCCAGCCATGTATCGTTAAAGTCCAGCCAGCGCACCATGGTACCGAGGTCGAAGGCGGCCTTGACCGGGTCCATCTGGTACGAGGTACCGGGTACTTTGGCACCGTTCGGCACCATCGTTCCCGGAACGATTGGTCCGAGGTGTTTGGTGCACTCGGGAAAGCGCAGGGCGAGAAAGCCGCAGCCGAGGGTATCCATCAGGCAGTGACGGGCGGTGTCGTAAGCCTCGTCGCTATCTATAACGTAGTCGGCTACATAGTTGGCGATATCGACCAGCTCCTGATCCGGGTCCGGTCGCACGCTGGAATTGGCCAGGTGTCCACTCATAGGCTCAACCGCGCTGGTCGATGGTTATGAACTTCTTGTTCTCCGGGCCGGTGTAGTTGGCAGCCGGACGGATAATCTTTTTGTCGATGCGTTGCTCAATAATGTGGGCGGCCCAGCCGGAAGTCCGCGCAATGACGAACAGCGGGGTAAACATCGCGGTGGGCACCCCCATCATGTGGTAGCTGACAGCACTGAACCAATCGAGGTTGGGAAACATCTTCTTGAGGTCCCACATGACGCTCTCGAGCCGGTCGGCAATGTCAAACAGCTTGCGGTTGCCAGCCTGCCCGGAGAGCTGCTCGGCCACCCGTTTGATCACTTGGTTACGCGGATCGCTAATGGTGTAGACCGGGTGGCCAAAGCCCATCACGATCTCCTTATTGGCAACGCGCTCGCGGATGTCGGCCTCGGCCGCATCAGCATCAGCGTAGCGCGACTGGATAACGAACGCGGCCTCATTGGCACCGCCGTGTTTGGGACCACGCAGAGCGCCAATGGCCCCGGTGATGGCCGAATAGATATCCGTACCGGTGCCGGCAATAACGCGCCCGGCGAAGGTCGAAGCGTTGTACTCGTGCTCTGCATAGAGATTCAGCGAGGTGTGCATGGCACGTACCCAGGACTCATCGGCCTCATGACCGTGCAGCAGGTGCAGGAAGTGGCCGCCGATAGACTCATCGTCGGTCTCCACCTCGATGCGCTTGCCGTTGAGGGCGTAGTGATGCCAGTAGAGCAGCATCGAACCGAGGCTCGCCATCAAGCGATCGGCGATATCACGGGCGCCGGCGGTCGGCTGGCTGTCGTGTTCCGGCAGGCAGGTGCCGAGCACCGAGACCCCGCTACGCATCACGTCCATGGGGTGCGCCGAGGGCGGAATGGTCTCGAGCGTAGCCTTGACCGGCGCGGGCAGCCCGCGCAGTGCCTTCAGCTTGGCCTTGTACTGGCGCAGCTCGGCGTAGTTAGGCAGGTGACCGTGGACCAGCAGGTGGGCGACCTCCTCGAATTCGCAGGTCTCGGCGATATCGAGAATATCGTAACCGCGATAGTGCAGGTCATTGCCGGTGCGGCCAACGGTGCAAACCGCCGTATTACCCGCGACGGTGCCCGACAGGGCGACGGACTTTTTCTTCTTCTTGGACAGGTCTTCGGTGACAGTTGTGGTGCTCATGCCTCAATCCTCCTGCGTGTTCGTAAATAGCTCATCGAGTTTCTGCTCGAAGGCGTGGTAGCCGAGATATTCATAGAGCTCGGCGCGGGTCTGCATGATGTCGATGACATTCTGCTGCGTCCCTTCCGCGCGCAGCGTGCGGTAGACCTGCAATGCCGCGGCATTCATGGCGCGAAATGCCGACAACGGATAGAGCGCCAGACTAACCCCGGCCCCGGCCAGCTCTGCCGTGCTAAACAGCGGCGTGGAACCGAACTCGGTAATGTTGGCCAGCACGGGAACCCGAACCGCCTCGACAAACTGGCGATACTGCCCCAGCTCGGTCATCGCCTCGGGGAAAATCATATCGGCACCAGCCTCAACACAGGCACAGGCACGGTCGATCGCCGCCTGCATGCCCTCAACGGCAAGGGCATCGGTACGCGCCATGATCACGAAGTCGGGGTCGAAGCGAGCATCCACCGCAGCCTTGATCCGATCCACCATCTCCTGCTGAGAAACCAGCGCCTTGGACGGGCGATGACCACAGCGTTTCTGCGCTACCTGATCTTCCATGTGGATACCAGCGGCACCGGCGCGAATCATCGAGCGGATGGTGCGGGCAATGTTAAAGGCGCCGCCCCAGCCGGTATCGATATCCACCAACAGCGGCAACTCGGTGACGTCAGTGATCCGACGCACATCAATGAGCACATCCTCCAGGGTGGTGATACCCAGGTCCGGGATACCGCAGGAGCCGGCGGCCACGCCACCACCGGAAACGTAGAGGGCCTTGAAGCCGCTGGCCTCGGCCAATCGCGCATGGTAGGCGTTGATCGCACCGACCACCTGTAGCGGTTGCTCGGTTTCCACGGCCTGCCGGAGGCGCGCACCGGGAGTCTTTCGGTCTGTCATGCCTTCATTCCTCACGCTCGGCCAGCCGGCGTTCAACATTTTTACGCGCGGCACGGATATGGTGGCGCATCAACAACTCGGCGAGTTCGCCATCACCTTCAGCGATGGCATCAACGATATGCTGATGCTCATGGAAGGCGCGGGTGGCACGCAAACTGGCCATGCCGAACTGGTAACGGTACATCCGTACCAGGTGATAGAGATCGTTACAGAGCAACGCGATCATCCGGCTATTCTTGCTGCCCTGGACAATGCGGTAGTGAAAATCGAGATCGTGCTCCTTCTGAAAGTAGGCCAGTCCCTGCTGCTGCTCGATCTGCGCCTGATGCTGCTCTAGCAGTTCACGCAAGCCATCGATCTCGGTCTCACTCATATGCTCAGCGGCTAACCGGGCTGCCATACCCTCCAGAGCCTCACGCACCCGGTAGATCTCCAGCAACTGCTCGCTGGACAGGGTCACCACCCGGGCGCCAACGTTAGGCCGGCGGGTCAGTAGACTGCGTGCCTCAAGCTGACCCATGGCCTCACGCAGCGGCCCGCGGCTAATGCCGTAGGTACGCGCCAACTCCGGCTCGCTCAACTTGCTACCCGGCGCTATCTCACCCTCGACGATGGCCTTCTGGATCTGGGCGAAGACCCGCTCGGCAATGGTCACGGGTCCATCCTCCGTGTACAGCGATAATGGCCTGTTCATGTTGCTAACCACTTTCTGTAAAGCATCGTCATTCGCTGAAATACCTTAGCTCTTCGGATAGCCAAGACCCGCCAGGGCCTCGGTAACCTCGTCGAGAATCGCCGTGTCATCGATAGTCGCTGGCATCTTCCAGGCACTGCCATCGGCGATCTTCTTCATGGTACCGCGCAGGATCTTGCCGGAACGGGTCTTGGGCAGTCGCTGCACAGGGGTCACCAGCTTGAACGCAGCCACCGGACCGATTCTTTCGCGTACCAGGGCAATCAGTTCCTTGCGTAATGCCTGCACCCCTATCTCGGATCCCGATTTGAGCACCACCAGACCCAGCGGCAGTTCACCCTTAAGCGTGTCAGCCACTCCGAATACCGCACACTCGGCCACCTCCGGGTGAAAGGCCAATACCTCCTCCATGCCGCCGGTGGAGAGCCGATGACCGGCAACGTTAATAACGTCATCGATACGGCTCATGATCCAGAGGTAGTCGTCCTCATCCTTGTAGCCGGCGTCACCGGTCAGGTAATAACCGGGGTATTGGCTCAGGTAGGCATCGATATAACGCTGGTCGGCATTCCACAGCGTCATCAAGGTACCCGGAGGCATGGGTAGCTTGAGCACGATGGTGCCAATCTCGCCACCGGTGACCTCGGCACCCTGTTCATCAAGCACCTGAACGTTGTAGCCCGGAACCACCTTGGTCGGGGAACCCGGCTTGACCTCAAGCGGCTCGATGCCCATGCAGTTGGCCGCGATGGCCCAGCCGGTTTCGGTCTGCCACCAATTATCGATCACCGGCACCTGGAGCTGATCCTGGGCCCAGAACAGGGTATCGGGATCACAACGCTCACCAGCCAGGAACAGGGTGCGGAACTTCGTGAGGTCATACTTCTTGATATAGACGCCGTCCGGATCCTCTTTCTTGATGGCGCGGAAGGCGGTGGGCGCGGTGAACATGACGCCCACCTTGTGTTCGCTGATGATGCGCCAGAAGGTGCCGGGATCAGGCGTTCCAACCGGCTTGCCCTCGAAGATGATGGTGGTACTGCCATTCAGCAGGGGTCCGTAGACGATATAGGAATGGCCCACGACCCAGCCGAGATCAGAAGCCGTCCAATAGACATCCCCCGGCTCCACGCCGTAGACGTGCTGCATGGACCATTTCATCGCCACCGCGTGACCACCGTTGTCGCGCACTACCCCCTTGGGTTCACCGGTGGTCCCCGAAGTGTAGAGGATATACAGCGGGTCGGTAGCGGCGACTGGTACACAGTCCGCCGGCTCCGCCTTCGCCACCGCCGTTATCCAGTCGACATCCCGCCCCTTGTTCATTTCTGCCACCACCTGCGGCCGTTGCAGGATGATGCAGTGGTCTGGCTTGTGGGCCGAGAATTCGATTGCCTGATCCAGCAGTGGCTTGTACGAGATCACCCGATTGGGCTCAATGCCACAGGAGGCCGAGACGATAATCTTTGGCCTGGTGTCGTCGATCCGGGTTGCCAATTCCCGGGCTGCAAAGCCACCGAACACCACCGAGTGGATAGCCCCGAGTCGGGCGCAGGCCAGCATGGCAACAGCGGCCTCGGGGACCATCGGCATGTAGATGATGACCCGGTCACCCTTGGCAATGCCGTATTGGTGTAGCAGGCCGGCAAAACTGGCGACCTGGGACTGTAGTTCACGATAGCTGATGCTTCGCTGCTGGTCGGTCACCGGGCTATCGTAGATGATTGCGGCCTGCTCTCCCCGGCCATTCTCAACATGCCGATCGACGGCGTTGTAGCAGGTATTTAGCTCGCCGCCACTGAACCAATGGTAGAAGGGTGCGTTATCGTCGTCGAGGACTCGGTCCCACTTCCGATACCAGTCAATCCCCTCGGCAGCTTCGGCCCAGAAACCCTCCGGATCGTCGAGAGAACGCTGATAGATCTGCTCGTAATTGCTCACTGACATATCCTCCGGTTTATACACATCACTAGCGGGGCATGATCGCGGATGGAGACGCGGTGGCAGCGCTCATCCCGTCATGCGATCGAATCAGTTGGCTACGCTCTCCTGCGATATTCCGGGCCGAAGCCCAAAGGGCAACTCAGTACTCAGGAGATATTGTCAACAATAGTTGAGGATGCCGTCAGTTTATAGTCGTTTTTCGGCTAACGTCAATACGTTAACGATAAATATGTCGACACTTATTGCAGTAGGGGAAGGGCTGGCAGTTCTATGCCGACACTACAGCGAGGGGCTGCTTCAATCGTCTCCGCTGCGCAGACGATAGAATTCATCCACGAAGGCGGCAAAGCTGCCTGCAGCAATGGCAGCACGCATGTCGCGCATCAGCTTCTGATAGTAATGCAGGTTATGCACGGTATTCAGGCGGGCACCGAGCATCTCATGGGTTTTGTCCAGATGATAAAGATAGGCGCGGCTGTAATGCTGGCAGGTGTAGCATTCACAGCCGGCTTCCAGAGGGGCCGGGTCGTCACGAAAACGGGCGTTGCGCAGTCGTAGCGTGCCGGAAGAAACAAACAGATGCCCATTGCGTGCATTGCGGCTCGGCATCACGCAATCGAACATATCGACGCCACGACGTACCGCCTCCACCAAATCCTCCGGCCGACCCACCCCCATAACATAGCGTGGCTTGTCCGCGGGCATATGCGGCATCAGGCCATCGAGCACCGCCAGGCGCTCCGCCTCCGGCTCGCCCACCGATAAACCACCGATGGCATAACCGGCAAAGCCAATCTCCTGCAAACCTTCCAGCGAGGCCGCGCGCAGGTGGTCATACATCCCACCCTGGACGATGCCAAATAAAGTACCAACTGCATCCTCTCCGTGGGCCTCCCGCGAGCGCCGGGCCCAGCGTAGCGAGCGTTCCATGGAGTCTTGCGCCTCAGCCTCGGTCGCGGGATAGGCCGTGCAATCGTCAAAGATCATGATGATGTCAGAACCGAGCGCACGCTGGACCGCCATGGAACGTTCGGGATCGAGGAAAATCTCACTGCCGTCGATAGGGGAACGAAAGCGCACGCCCTCTTCGGCGATCTTGCGCATCTCACCCAGGCTGAATACCTGAAAGCCACCGGAATCCGTCAGGATCGGCCGCTCCCAGTGCATGAAGCGATGCAAGCCGCCAAAGCGTTCGATAGTCTCCGTGCCCGGCCGCAGCATGAGATGAAAGGTATTGGCCACCAGAATCTCGGCACCGCAGGCGGTCAGTTCCTCCGGGGTCATGCCCTTCACCGCGGCATAGGTCCCCACCGGCATGAAAGCCGGGGTCTCAATGGTGCCGCGTGGAAACATCATCTGCCCACGGCGCGCGGCCCCGTCCCGGCCCAGCAGCTTGAATTCCATCAGCCTGTACTCCGGGTGATAAACATCGCATCCCCATAGCTAAAAAAACGGTAGCGTTCGGCCACCGCGTGACGGTAGGCCGCCAACACCGACTCGCGCCCGGCAAAGGCAGATACCAGCATCAACAGACTGGAACGGGGCAAATGGAAATTGGTTACCAGCGCATCCACACAACGAAACTCATAACCGGGATAGATAAACAGATTCGTGCTGCCGAGAAAGGGCTGAATCTCGCCATCCTGCACCGCGGCCTCCAGGATACGCACGCTGGTGGTGCCCACCGCCACCACCCGCCGCCCCTCAGCCCGGGCACGACGAATGGCAGCACAACTCTCGATAGAGACCTCGCCCTCCTCATGGTGCAAACGATGATCCTTCACCGCCTCCACCCGCACCGGGGCAAAGGTACCCGCACCCACGTGCAGGGTCACATAGCACAGCTCCACACCCTGCTTCTCCAGGGACTCCAGCAACGGCCCGTCAAAATGCAGCCCCGCCGTGGGCGCCGCCACCGCCCCTTCCCGACGTGCGTAAACGGTCTGGTAGCGCTCTGCATCTTCGCCCTCAGGGGTACGATGTATATAGGGTGGCAACGGCACCTTCCCGTGACGCTCCAGCAATTCCCGTAGCGGCTGGTTAAATTCCAGCTCAAATAATTCAGCCTGCCGACTCAATACCTCGGCACTGGCGTCTGCGCCGAAATACAGCCGCGCACCCACCTTCGGCGTCTTGCTCGCCCGCACATAGGCGATGGCACGATGGCTGTCCTCAATACGCCCCACCAGCACCTCCACCGCCCCCCCGGACTGCTTTTTTCCCAGCAGCCGCGCCGGGAAAACCCGGGTGTCGTTGAGCACCAGTAAATCGTCGGGCTGAAGTAAGCGGATGATATGGGAGAAAGGATAATCGGCCAGCGCCCCGCTATTGCCATCCAAATGCAATAAGCGGCTGCCGGTACGCTCGGAAACCGGGTGCTGAGCGATCAGCTCCTCGGGCAATTGATAGTCGAAATCGGATACCAGCATGGGGCGCGGATGGTAGCAGATGGACCGCCACACACAAGGAAAAGGGCGCGCAAAAGGCTTGCCGCGGAAGGACGATTACTGAATACTAGCGCCGCTTGGCAACACTGCATAACAACCCGTGCCGGGGTGGCGGAACTGGTAGACGCGCCAGATTCAAAATCTGGTATCCGTGAGGGTGTGCGAGTTCGAGTCTCGCTCCCGGCACCAAGCATGCTTTTCAGCACTTCCCGCAACACCCACCATTTCCATTAACAAGCACTTACCATGCAGTGGTCGTATTCACGTGACGACAAGGCACGGAACAAGACCTGACCCCGGATGTTTTGCACTATCTCATCCACCTGACGCTGCATCTCACGAAGAGTCTTTTTGTTCATCTCCGTTTGAATGCGACGTTCTATGATTTCCTCTATTTCTTCCTCGCTTTGCATCTGGCCCCTTCCTTTTGTTTCGTTCTCACACAGGCCTAACTTGTGCCAGCCGCCTTATGATTCGCTATCGCTGCTGTCTCGCAGTTTATCGTAGTAAGTATTTCGCAAATCACCCAGCAGGTGATCGACCTCCTCGCCAGCAATCCCGTTGGCTCGGAGAATTGCCCCGCCCAGCTGAAAGCCCGCCTCTCGCGTTTCTGAAACCACATAGTGCGCACCGAGCCCGTATAGCTGCTCCACGTGTGCCTGATCCCGGGCACGAGTGTAAATCGGCGTCTCTGGATAATGCTGGTGCATAATTTTCACCAGTCGCCCGGTGACCTCGGGCTTATCCAGGGTAACCACCAACATCTCTGCCCGCTCAGCACCCGCCGCATGCAACACTGCCGCCTGACTGGCATCACCATAAAAAACCTCAAAGCCCTCGGCTCGAGCCCGGGCCACGCAATCCGGATCGCTATCTACCGCCAGATAGGGAATTTCACGAGCCGCCAGGACCTTGGCCACATTCCGCCCCATTCGCCCAAAACCGGCAAGCACCACGTAATGTTCCGCACTCACCATCGACGCATGTTTGATGTGATTTGGATGGACATGCTGTGCGCCAGACAGTTCTCCTTCGAAACGAAGATGCACACGAACCAGTAGTGGGGTAAGGGCCATGCTCAGCGCGATAATCAGGGTGAGCATCTGGAACAACTCCATTACCATCACCCCTTCTGCGACCGCCAGGGCGAATATCACAAAACCAAATTCACCACTTTGTGCGAGCAACAGCGAAACCCGCAAGCTATGTTCCCGCTCGATTTTAGCCACGCGGCATAATCCCCAAAGCACTACCGCCTTGAGGCACAACAAACCCGCAACCAGCACGATAACCAGCAGCACCCGCTCTGTCAGCAAACCAAAGTTGATCGACATGCCCACGGCCATAAAAAACAACCCCAATAGACTGCCGCGAAAAGGCTGAATATCGGCGATGATCTGATGGCGAAAATGGGAATCTGCAAGCATCATCCCGGCAAGAAAGGCACCAAGCGCCATGGAAAGTCCCACCGCATCCATTAACCAGGCAGTCCCCAATACCACCAACACCGCTGCCGCGGTAAACACCTCGCTGTTGCGGCTGGTTGCCACATGATGGAGCAAGGGGCTGAGTAGAAAACGGCCAAACAGGAGTACGGCCACAACCACTAGGACGGTATCGAGCAGGGCAAATTCCAAGCCCTCAACTAGAGAAACAGGCTGGGCAAGTAGTGAAACCAGCGTCAGCAAGGGCACCACAGCGAGATCCTGCAACAACAAGATGGAGAATGCGGCACGGCCCGAATGAGTCCCCAATTCACCCCGCTCGGTCAGAAACTGCAGGCCAAAGGCAGTGGAGGACAATGCCAATCCAAAGCCAACGATAACCGCTGTCCTGGCATCCAGTTTGAAGAGCAGGGCCAACCCCGTGAACAACAGACCGGTCACCATGACTTGGGCCGTACCTAAGCCAAAAACCGTCCGCCGCATGACCCACAGACGTGCGGGCTTCGATTCTATGCCAATGATAAACAGCAGGAAGACCACACCAAATTCGGCGATATGGCGAATCTCTTCCAGCCGATCAATGAGCCCCAGCCCCCAAGGGCCGACCAACACGCCGGCCATGAGATAGCCGAGCACCGAACCCAGGCCCAACCGCTTGGAAAGCGGCACCAAAAGAACCGCAGCCGCCAGTAATACCAGCACTTCAACCATTCAAGTGTAGCCTCTCGCACTAACTCTCTACCCAGTAACGCGGGCAAGATTACCGAAGCCTAAGCCTGTGGACCAATACTGAGATTATCAATCAGCCGTGCTTTCCCGAGCCAGGCGGCAGCCAGCACCACCAGTTCCACATCATCCTCCCCCGGTGGCATAAGCGCCGAGGCCGTACGTACGGTGAAGTAATCCGGTCTGAATCCAGCTTTTTTCAAAGCCTGAATGGCGGCCACTTCCAGGATTGCAAAATTCTGTTCTCCCGCCTGAATGGCATCCCGGACTATACAAAGCTGGAGGTAGAGTTCCGGGGCAACGGTGGTCTCAGCTACGTTCAGGTAAGCATTGCGCGAACTCATAGCCAACCCCGAGGACTCCCGCACCGTGGGCACTTGAATGATGTCGATGGGGAGATGAAGATCCTGAACCATGCGCTGCACTATCAGTAGCTGCTGAAAATCCTTCTCGCCGAAAAGGGCCAAATCAGGGGCCACCAGATTAAAGAAAATACCGAGCACCGTGGCGACACCCCGGAAAAAACCTGGCCGATGTTCACCGCAGAGCACATCCCCCAGGGCAGGAACCTCGATAGCCGTCGCGTGTTCGGCACCACGTGGATAAATCTCGCTCACTTCCGGCAAAAACAATAGATCGGCACCGCTCTCCACCAGTTTTTCCAGGTCTGCATCGAGGGTACGTGGATAGGCTTCGTAGTCCTCCCCAGGGGCAAACTGGAAGGGATTTACAAAAATACTAACCACCGTGAGATCGGCCAGCTCCACAGCGCGTTTCACCAAGGCGAGGTGTCCAGCGTGGAGGTTCCCCAGGGTAGGCACGAAGGCAATGCGTTTGCCCCGGGCGCGTGCGTTAGCGAGAGTGCCGCGTAGCTCCGCACATTCCCGTACTGACTGCATTATTCGAAACCGTGTTCCGGGGTGGGAAAACTGCCATCCTTGACGGCACCCACATAAGCAGCCACAGCAGCAGCTACCGATCCCGTATCCACCAGAAAATCATGGGTGAAGCGCAGCCGCTTGCCCGGTGCAATACCGAGCATGTCGTAGAGCACCAGGATCTGGCCATCGCAGGCCGGGCCAGCACCGATACCTATCACCGGCACTGAAGTGGAGCTGCTAATCCGATCAGCCAGTTGTGACGGTACGCACTCCAGCAACAAGGCCGCGGCACCCGCTTGTTCCAACCGTGCAGCATCTTCCAGCATGGCCTGCGCTGCTGCTTCCTCTCGCCCCTGTACCCGATAGCCACCCAATTGATGGATGGATTGGGGCTGCAAGCCCAGATGGGCACAGACCGGCACGCCACGTTCTGAGAGATATTCCACCGTGGATAACTGGATGGCACCCCCTTCCAACTTGACCATGTGTGCACCACCCTCTTGCATCAGCCGTGCGGCATTGGTCGCCGCCTCTGCCGGCGAGGCAAAACTCATGAAGGGCATATCAGCCATGAGCAGTGGGCGCTCACAACCCCGAGCCACGAGGCGCGAATGGTAGACCATGTCATCCATGCTCACCGGCACGGTAGTTGCCCGCCCCTGCACCACCATGCCGAGGGAGTCGCCCACCAGAATGACATCGATCCCAGCCTTGTCCAGTATCCGCGCGAAGCTCGCGTCGTAGGCCGTCAGACAGGCAACTTTTTCACCCGCCTGCTTGGCCTCTAGTAAGGTGCTGATGGTGACTTGGGAAGCCTTATTTGTTTGGCTACTCATGAGGTTCTGTCTTCCTTTTACCCACTCATTCAAAAAAATGAGGGGTTGAAAAAATAACGTCCGCTACGTAACTGTCCGAGGCGTTCCACCAATAATTCGAAACCCTCAGCACCGTGTGCCAGGTCGATCTCGGCGGCATTGACGATGAGTAGAGTCGTTGCGTTGTAATTATAGAAAAAACGGGTGTAGGCATCTGTCAGCCGCTGCAAATAATCCGCGCCCATGCGCTGTTCGAAGTTGATACCGCGGGCGCTGATACGCTCTCTTAGCACCCGCGCCGGTGCCTGCAGATAGATCACCAGGTCCGGCACGGAAACCGGAGGCGTCATCTGTGCATAAAGCTGCTCATAGACCTCAAACTCATCAGGCGCCAAGGTAAGTTCAGCGAATAGGCGATCCTTTTCAATCAAGTAATCAGCCACCCGCACCCCGGCAAACAGATCCGGGCGCGCGAGATCATCGGCCTGGCGTACCCGCTGCAGTAAAAAGGAAAGCTGGGTGGCCAGCGCCCAGGTAGCAGGCTTGCGATAAAAGCGTTCCAGAAAGGGATTATCTGCCGGCGCCTCAAGAATAAGCTGGCCGCCAAAACACTCTGCCAGACGTCTGGCAAGGGTGGTTTTTCCCACCCCGATAGGCCCCTCCACCACGATGTGCTGAAAAGGGCTCTCAATTACGCTACTACCCGGTTCAACTGTTCGGGGCTCTGTTTGCATCAGCATCAAGGCAAGGCCACCACCCGCAACCCTACCCGACTGATCGCATCCAGTAGCTTTGTGACCAGGCCGTGGCCGGGTATTTCCAGTGCCGAGGCGACCTCTCGCAAGGGCACCAGCACAAAGGCACGTTGGTGCATTTCAGGATGGGGTAGCTTGAGCCTGGCACTGCTTTGCTCCTGCCTACCCCAGAGCAGAAGATCGAGATCCAGGGTGCGCGCTCCCCAACGCAACCCACGGGACCGCCCCTGAGCATCTTCAATACCCTGTAGCGCATCCAGTAAATCCAGGGGAGATAAACGAGTCTCCAGCTCCGCCACCGCATTCAGATAATCTGGCTGCCCGTCAGGCCCCTCAGCGGGAGAGCTATACAACGAGGAATAGCTCAGTAGACAAGTATCGGGCAATTGCGCCAATGCTTTGATGGCCCGGCGCAGTTGGGTCAAGGGATCAGCCAGATTACTGCCCAGGCCCACGTAGGCCCGTTCGTAGGCAGCCGTGCTCATTCCGCGGCCTTGCGAGTCCGCGGGCGTCGGCGCCGCCGGCGAGGACGCTTGCTCGGCCGATGCACGGCCTTGAGGGAAAGTGCGCGTGCCTCTTCGTCACTTTCCAGAAAATCCGTCCACCACTCGGCCAACTCTCCAACTGGCTCACCGGCCTCGGCACGCAGCAGCAAAAAGTCGTAGCCAGCGCGAAAGCGCGGATGCTCTATGAGGCGCAGTGGCTGGCGCCCACGGCGGCGCTCAAGGCGTGGTTGCAGGCTCCAGATCTCACGGCTCACGGTACTGAAACGGCGCGGAATCGCCACCCGCTTCACCTGCTGTGCCAGCACCCCACCACTGGCATGTTCGATAGCCTGCAACGGGGTCATGCCATCGGCCTGGTATACCTTCGCAGCACGCTGCAAAGGCCCCCAAAGCAAAGCTGCGAACAAAAACCCTGGGGTCACGTGTTTGTCGCCAAGAATCCGGCTATCCGTATTGAGAAAGGCACGTGACAGCAACAACTTACGATCGCCCCCCTCATCTTCCAGGCTCTCTGCCACCTCTGGAAACAATTGCTCGAAGATGCCGTATTTATCCATCAGGCGGAAAACCGAGGCTGCGTGACCACTGAGGAACAGCTTGAGCACCTCTTCATAGAGCCGGGCCGCGGGCACTTCCGTCAGCAGATAGGCGAGTTCCTGGATAGGAGCCGCTGTCTTTGCCTCGATCTGGAAACCAAGCTTGGCGGAAAAACGCACCGCGCGCAGCATGCGCACAGGGTCTTCCCGATAACGCTGTTCGGGATCACCGATGAGGCGCAGCAACCCCTTTTTGAGGTCCGCCATGCCGCCAGTGCAATCCACCACCGAGAAATCACGAATATCGTAATACAGGCTGTTTACGGTGAAGTCACGGCGCCATGCATCCTCCTCAAAGCTGCCGTAGACATTATCCCGCAGTACCCGTCCCTCATTGCTAACGGCAGCGCCCTCAGGGGTCGCCCCATGACCGGCACGAAAGGTAGCCACCTCAATAATCTCGCGGCCATAGCGCACGTGCGCAAGGCGGAAACGCCGACCGATCAGACGACAGTTGGAAAACAGTTTACGGATTTGTTCCGGGGTCGCATCGGTAGCGACATCGAAATCCTTGGGTTCGTGGCCAAGCAGTAAATCGCGTACTCCGCCGCCCACCAGATAGCCCCGATATCCGCCCCGTTTGAGACGATAGAGCACCTTCAGGGCACTCTCGCTGATATTGGCCCGCGAAACGTTGTGGGCCGAACGAGGAATAACCACGGGCTCCGGAAGGGTCTCAGACTGTTGTTTTCCCGAAGGAAATACTGAGGAAACAGCGCGTTTAATTAAACGTGAAATCATATGGATCCAGCCCTTGAGCCCGCACCGGGCGCGCGTATAATACCGGGCTCGCCGCTCCCTTCGTCTAGTGGTCCAGGATACCGCCCTCTCACGGCGTAGACAGGGGTTCGAGTCCCCTAGGGAGCGCCATTTTCCCCCCTTGTTTTGCGACGTAAACAGCGCCGCATTCAAGCGAGATAAAATCTTCGATAGTCGTGTCACCCATAGACCCCGACATCTCCTGAAAGGCCCCTATGGCGTGCTCGACACCGATCTTGTAGCCACCGGATAATTGCCGTTGCAATGGCCCGTTTATTTGCTGATATCCAGCTCCCACGCTATCTCCTCCAAGCTCCTCAATCATCGCGAAAGCGTATACTTTTCTAACCGTTAAATCATCAGGATCGACGTCGTGGAATTTTTCCCCCTGTTTCTTCGCCTGGAAGGTGAACACTGCCTGATAGTTGGCGGTGGTCAGGTTGCAGCCCGCAAGGCTGAGCTGTTGCTCAAGGCCAATGCCCAGATAGTGATCGTGGCTCCCGAAACCAGCCCGGATATGGCCGCGCTGGAAGAGGAAAACAGCGTGCAAGTCCTGCATCGTGCCTTCGTTGACGAAGATCTTGATGGCTGCCGTATCGTCATCGCCGCCACGGCCGATAGTGAACTCAATCACCGCGTCGCAATTGCCGCCCGCGAGCACAATACCCTGATCAACGTAGTGGATGATCCCAAAGCCTGCAGCTTCATTATGCCCGCCATACTGGATCGCTCCCCCATCGTTGCGGCGATCTCCAGTGGTGGCGCCTCGCCCCTACTGGCCCGCGCCCTGCGGGCTCGTATGGAAAGCATTATCCCGGCCAGTTACGGCCGTCTCGCCCGCCTCGCCGGAGACTTCCGCGACGCAGTTAAAGCACGCTTGCCCGAAGAGCTGGCACGACGGCACTTCTGGGAACAAGTGCTGGAAGGACCCATCGCCGAACTGGTACACGGAGGACGCGAAGACGAGGCCCGGGAGCAACTCGGGCAAGCCCTTGCGAATACCAACGATCTCCCTGGGGGCGAGGTCTATCTGGTAGGGGCCGGGCCGGGGGATCCGGACCTGCTCACCTTTCGTGCACTACGCCTGATGCAAAAGGCCGATGTGGTACTCCATGATCGTCTGGTTTCCCCCGCCGTGCTGGAACTGGTGCGCCGGGATGCGGAACGGATTTATGTAGGCAAGGCCCGCGCCTGTCACACCCTGCGCCAAGAGGAAATCAACGCACTGCTGGTAAAATTGGCCCGTGAAGGAAAACGTGCGCTACGCCTCAAGGGCGGTGACCCCTTCATCTTCGGGCGCGGCGGTGAGGAAATAGAAACCCTCGCAGAAAACGACATCCCCTTCCAGGTGGTCCCCGGTATCACCGCAGCCTCGGGATGTGCTGCCTACGCCGGCATCCCACTGACCCACCGCGACCATGCGCAGTCCTGCGTCTTTGTCACCGGTCACCTCAAGGATGGCAAGGTCAATCTAGCTTGGGAGCGCCTGGTCGCCCAGGATCAGACCCTGGTCTTTTATATGAGTCTGGTTGGGTTACCCGTCATCGCCAAAAAGCTGGTGGCATACGGTCTATCCGAGAACACCCCGGCGGCCCTGATAGAGCAAGGGACCACGCCGCAACAACGAGTGCTGGAAGGCACCCTGGCAACGTTACCGGACATTGCCGAACAGGCCGAGGTACACGCACCGACCCTGCTTATAGTCGGTGGCGTGGTGAAATTGCGTGAGCGGCTACGCTGGTTTGAGGGCACGGATCGGAATTCAATGTAGGGGGCGCCATGCACACCGTTTAACGGTGGACATGGTCCACCCTGCTTATCTTTGGTGGGGTAGTGAAACTGCGTGAGCGCTTGCGCTGGTTTGAAGGCGCTGACCGAAACCCAAGGTAGGCGAACGGGGACTAGAAGCGCGGTATGCGGCGGACCGTGTCCGCCGATCAAATGGTGCTTTTAAGATCTGGGCTAGACGCAACCCGTGGGTTTGGGCAAACCCGCCAATCGACACCCCTGCCGCACCGGACCAAAGGGAAATAGCTGATACAGAAAACGGGTGTTGGCTTTGTCCTTGCCCAATTGCTTGCCCACCAGCTTGGTCAATAAACGCACCGCAGGCGCCATTTCGTATTCAGCGTAGTGGTCACGCAGGATGTTCAGCACCACCCAGTGCTCCTCCCCAAGCTCATTGTCCTCCACGGCCGCCATTACCTCGGCCACCCGGGGGCTCCAGTCTTCGAGACTTTCCAGATAACCCTCATCGTCAGTCTCAAGGGTCTTGCCATCTACCACTACGCTCATTCTTTCCACTCACGCTCCGACTGCGGCTACTAATCGGCGGATTATAACCAAGTGTTACAACCAGGACTGCACAGGTTCATGGGCTACTGCCAAGTCCACGAAGCCGTCATAATCCACCAGCTGTACTCCGGTAACCAGCGCCTCCGGTCCAAAACCGCGGGCACGCAAATCTTCTACCAGCACGTATCTCTGTTGCTCCGTTGCCTGCTCCAGGCAATCTCCCGGAGCCGTTCCCCGCAAGGCTCCGTAGATCCCGTCCTCAATCAGCAACACCGCACTACCGGGCAAGGCATGGCGCAGACAACTGTCGAATGCGTCCTTCTCAAAGGGTGATTTATTGATGAGATGGAGGGTACTCATGATCAGAAGCTCAGCACCAGATCCTGTTCGGCCATCAACTGCGAAAGCTCTACCCGTGGCAGCACTTTCCCCGCTAACACCAATTGACCAGGCTCCAGATTGCGCTCGACCAGAGATTCCTGTTCCACATAAATGCCTTCCAGATCATGGAGTTCCAGTGCTCGCACCATGCGCCCGGAATTCTTCATGCCCAGTGCGCCCGGAGTTTGCTCGGCCTTGAGCTGAAACACCCCATCATCGAGAAAGGCAATGCCGACCCGCTGACCGAAGGCCGCGCCCATCGACAACATCTCCAGCGCCTCCTGAGCATAGAGGGTGCCGTAGGGTGCACGGCGCTGCACATAGAGAATGCGTTTTTTGTTTGCGGCCGCCATCAGGGCACCTCTATAAACACAATATTCGCCGCAATACGGCGTTTCTCACAAAAAAGTTTCGCTTGCCTATCAAACATAGGCTGCGCTCAACTTTTATACTCATGCCTTGTCTTGCATGGAAACTTGAGTTTTTAGAGGCACCCATTAGTCACCAAATACCAGCAGGCGATCAGCCTCAATGCCGGATTCAATCAGCTGCCCCAAACCGCCGATGCGGAAACCCTCGGCAAGATTGTCCGCATCTTTGCCATGGCGACGACCCTCCGCCGCATCGAGAATCCCCCGACGCTGGGCGGCGGCAACGCAGATCACCAGATCCACGCCGTGCTCCTTGGCAAGCAAGGCCCAACGCTCCGGAATATGGCGCTCATCCTGCGGCACCACCCCGAGGCGGGTGCCGTTATAGACCCCATCGTGGTAAAAAAAGACCCGCGAGATCCCATGCCCCTTGGCCAGTGCCGAACGGGCAAAATGCCAGGCGCTATCCGCCGCCTGATGCTGGTAGGGACCTTCGTTGACGAGCAGGGCAAATTTCACTTCGGAGCTTTCCGGAAAAGATGGCGCTATTGTAAGGCTGGTTGTAGCGTTTAAAAGCTGAACTTCCCGATAGTCGCGAACTCCTATACGGGCAACCAGACACACAGTGAAAGCAAAGCATGGCTGAAGTAACACTATACGGCACCCTCCTGTGCCCCTATTGCATCGGTGCCCGCACCCTGCTGCGGCAGCTCAACATACCCTATCGCAGCGTTTGGGTCGGCTGGGGTGGGCAACGCGCACGAGAGATGTTGGAGCGTTCCGGACGCACCAGCGTGCCGCAAATCTTCATCGGAAAACATCATGTCGGCGGCTATGATGAACTGGAAAACGCGGCCTCTGGCCCGCTGCTTCAGCGTCTGTTGAACGAAGTATCCTGAGGAGATAGATAGTGGAATACCGCAAACTGGGACGCACCGATCTCGAGGTCAGCGAACTCTGTCTCGGCAGCATGACCTGGGGTGAACAGGCAGATGAGACCGAGGCCCACGCCCAGCTTGACGGGGCTCTGGCCACCGGGATCAACTTCATCGACACCGCAGAGATGTATCCGGTCGCGGTACGGGCCGAGACCTATGGTGATACCGAGCGCTTTATCGGCAGCTGGCTTGCGGCACGCGGCAATCGCGATCAGGTCATTCTCGCCACCAAAGTGGTTGGCCCGGGCAGTGGCTGGCTGGAATGGATCCGTGGCGGTCAGCCGCGTTTGAACCGCAGTCACATCGAGTCCGCCATCAATACCAGCCTCAAGCGCCTGCAAACTGATTACATCGACCTCTACCAACTGCATTGGCCAGACCGCGAGACCAACTACTTCGGCAAACTGGGCTACGTACACCCGTCAACCGAATCCACCATCCCACTGGAAGAGACCCTGACCGTTCTTGCCGATCTGGTTCGCGCCGGCAAGGTGCGCCACGTGGGTATCTCCAACGAGACCCCCTGGGGGGCCATGCGCTATCTGCAGCTGGCCGAGTCAAACTCGGAACTCCCACGCATGGTGAGCATCCAGAACCCCTACAATCTCCTGAACCGCAGCTTCGAAATCGGCCTCGCCGAGATCGCGCACCGCGAGGACCTGGGGCTACTGGCCTACTCACCCATGGCCTTCGGGACACTGAGCGGCAAATACCTCAATGGCGAAAAACCGGTGGGCTCGCGCCTAAGCCTGTTTTCCCAATACACCCGTTACAGCAACCCCGAAGCACTGGCCGCCACGGCCGCCTATGTACGCCTGGCGCGGGAATACGGATTGTCACCCGCGCAGATGGCACTCGCTTACGTCACCAGCCGTCCCTTCGTTACCAGCAACATCATCACCGCCACCAATCTGGAGCAGCTGGACGAGGACATCGCCAGTGCAGAGCTTGAACTGCCAGAGGAAATCATTCGCGGTATCGACGCCATCCATACCCGCCACCCCAACCCTGGACCCTGAGGAACCTTAAGCATGAAACAGGAAATAGCGACTTTTGCAGCGGGCTGTTTTTGGGGCGTTGAAGCGATGTTCCGCCGCCTTGACGGCGTGCTGGATGCCGCCGTCGGCTACACCGGCGGCCAGACGGCCGACCCGGACTATAAGGCCGTGTGTCAGGGTGATACCGGCCACGCCGAGGCGGTGGAAGTCTGCTTCGACCCGGCCCGCATCAGCTACGAAGAGCTGCTCACAGCCTTCTGGGAATGCCACAATCCCACCACCCGCAACCGCCAGGGTCCCGATGTCGGCAGCCAGTACCGCTCCGCGATCTTCTGCCACGGCCCGAAACAGCGAACGACCGCCGAGGCCTCCCGCGAGCAGCATCAACTAAAAATAGGTTTACACCATCCCATCGTCACCGAGATCGTTGCAGCAGACGCCTTCTACCAGGCAGAGGAATACCACCAGCGCTACCTGGAAAAACACGGGCGTGCCCACTGCTGAAATGCAGCGATAGTTCGTTCCAATAAAATGATGCTATGTTGCGTTGTGAGAACTGATGTTCCCCTGATTACCACTAACTTGGTGGATAAACCGTTATTTTCTAAACCTTCTCCTTGAAAAACCCATTCCAACCAGACCACTGCCGATCAACAGCAGGATTGAAGGTTCAGAAACACCTTGCGACGAGATTCTAAGCGGGGAAACCGTAAAGGAATTAGCGACATACTGGGGCATATTTACACTAAATTGTTGATTGAAGATATCGGGGCTTAACCAGGTATCGATCTGCGCTGTATCTATCGGAAGCAAAGCAAAGTCAGTCGAGAGATCAAGCCCTATTATTGGTTGCAGAAAATCGGCAAGAGTAGCCCAGGAAGAACCATCCAGAAATTGACCTATCACTGGATCAAAACTGGAACAGCCGGATAACGTATGATTATCCTTACACCTATTGTAACGCCGGTTGATATCTGCGATCACGTCATGAATGCTGAAACTAAAGGTCTCCAATGGGCCGATAGAGACATCCGGGATAAAGTTCAAAAGGCCTTGGAAATCAACCCCAAACTCCATGACCTGCCCGGCAACACCCACGTCAAATACAATTTCGGTAAGGTTAGTAAATGTGCTGTCCGGCAACGAGAATGTAAGAGCAATTAGAAGAGCAATTAGGGTCAAGTCTTGTCCTGTGGAAGAGCAATTAGGGTCAAGTCTTGTCCTGTGCCTTTCCTCAGGCGAATTCGCCGCAAACTACACCGCAGGTACCGAGGAATAAAGTTTGCGCTGGCTTCGTTCCCTGGATTATCCGCCTCCGCGGGTTGAGCTTCATTTCAATCATCGATTAATAGATGCCCAAAGTAGGAAAAAACCCCAATTGCTACGCCTGTAATAAGTTGCGCGTGAACAAAGTACGACCATTTTCGCAGGTCTCGAGGCATACGACGCCAAGTTAAAAATATGCCAAATAGCACTTGCCACAATATGAGCGCAAGAACTATCGGGAAAAATAGAATATCGGGTCGGAGTCCCATGAATGCGATGTGAATAAGGGCGAGGGCAACTGCGACACTGCCAAAGTAGACGTGACTTCGATCCAGGTAAACGACGAGCTGTTCAAGGTAGCTCATGCTAGCTGGAGCCGAATAGTCTGGTAAGAGACGATGCGCTAGCGGACCCTTCCCCATAACAAGCTTCATTGCCGTGCGCATGTAGATAAAAACAAAGACCCAAAGAGCAATCTCACCAAAGCCTTCACCAATTTCCGTAAGAAAGGTCTCTCTTTCGGATAATTGTGGATGCGATACCAGTACATAGACATAGTAAGCGACCGATAACAGCAGTACAGCCACAATATATGCAAGAAACCTCTTCAGACCTTTACTCATGTCATTCAGTTTCTCAGTGGCCTATGAATAAATGTACGGGTCTGCATTAAGACACCGCGCCCTTGTCGGCTCATGTCCATCGACAAGGGGCCAGTGGAAAAGCCATCCCTTCAGACACCCGCCTCCACCGCAATTTCAGCCAACTTCTCGGCTTGTCTATGCTGCCGCTGTTCCTGCTGCAAGGCCCACATACGGGCATAAAGTCCCTGTTTTTCCAGTAGCGCGCGGTGGTCACCGCGTTCACTGATACGACCTGACTCCATTACCAGGATTTCATCGGCATCTACCACGGTGGATAAACGGTGGGCGATCACCAGGGTGGTGTGATTGGTGGCTACTTCGCCGAGGGCGGCCTGGATGGCCTGTTCGGAATGGCTGTCCAAAGATGACGTTGCCTCATCGAAGATGAGTATTTTAGGATTCTTGAGAATTACCCGGGCGATGGCGACGCGCTGCTTTTCACCACCGGAAAGCTTAAGCCCGCGCTCCCCTACCACGGTGTCATAGCCCTGCGGCAGGGAAGCAATGAAGTCGTGGATGTGCGCCAGCCGTGCCGCCTGTTCCACCTCTTCCTGGGACGCTCCCGGCCGTGCATAGACGATGTTGTAATGGATGCTTTCATTGAACAACACGGTGTCCTGGGGAACGATGCCAATAGTCCCGCGCAGGCTCTGCTGGTTGACCTTGCGAAGATCTTGGCCATCAATGGATATGCTGCCTTCAGTAACCTCGTAAAAGCGAAACAGCAATCGCGCCAGGGTTGATTTCCCGGCGCCGCTTGGCCCGACAACTCCGGTCTTCTTGCCTGCGGGAATGCGAAAATCTACCGCGTGCAAAATAGGTCGGTCCGACTGATAGGCGAAATGCACATTCTGGAAGTGCACCTCACCGCCAGCAATCGCCAGGTCCGCCGCCCCAGGTGAGTCCTTGATCTCCACCTCTTCAGCAAGCAGGCGGGCCACCAGCTCGATATCGGTAAAGGCGTATTTTATCTGCCGATAAACAATGCCGAGCATGTTGAGCGGAATGAAGAGTTGCAATAAAAAGGCATTAACCAGAACCAAATCACCCAGGCTCAACTCTCCCGCTATCACCCCCTGAGTGGCAAGAAACATGATGAGAGTGACCCCGGCCGCGATAATCGCACCTTGGCCAAAGTTGAGCGCGCACATAGATGTCTGGGTCTTCACCGCCAAACCTTCCCAGCGCCCTAGAGTTTTATCGTAGCGGTCGGTCTCCAGCGCTTCGTTGCCGAAGTATTTCACTGTCTCGTAGTTGATCAGACTGTCTACCGCCTGACTGTTGGCCTCGGAATCCAGGGCATTCATTTCCTGACGGTAATGGATGCGCCATTCGGTAACTGCAAGGGTAAAGAGAACGTATACGACCACGGTGCCAAAGGTGCTCACCGCGAATTGCCACGGATAGCCGCTAAACAGAATGCCGCCCACCAACAGAAACTCCAGTGCCGTCGGAAAAATGCTGAAGGCCAGGTAGTTGAGCAACGAACTCAGACTACGGGTGGCACGCTCAAGATCCCGGGAGATGGCACCGGTTTTACGCTCCAGATGGTAACGCAGCGCCAGGGTATGAAGGTGCGTAAGCACCTTGCCCGAAAGGCGGCGCATGGTGTGGTAACGCACCTTGGCGAAAATCGCATCACGCAGTTCGTTAAACAACGAGCTGGCGAGGCGCAAAGCGCCGTAGCCAAGCACCAGCACGACCGGCAATAGCAACATCTCCTGCTCTCTACCCTCCAGCATCTCCACGATCTGCTTGAGCAACAGGGGCACACCCACGCTGGCCAGCTTGGCGAGAATCAGGCAGGCAAGGGCGATAAACACGCGCCCGCGAAACTCCCATAGCAGGGGCAAAAACTGGCGCAGATTATTCCAGTCCGAGCGCAGGCCCGGGCTGGGCCCAGCGGAATCCTGTCGGTGGTGTGGGGTAGGACGGTAGACCATAAGGGCGGGCATTATAGCCGTGAAGTCAGGGAGCCTCTGATTTATTCTGGACGAAGTTGATTGTGATTCAAAATGTTCAACTTTGAGGCGCTGATCGCGCGTAATAGGCAATTATTGCGAAGATCATTAACAAAAAAGATGGGCATTTTGGGCACAAAATACGAGTTCATGAATGGATTAGAGATTCCCTTACTAAGCCGGCGGGAAAAAGCGTGCGCTCATGCGTTCGCAATAAGCGACTAGATTGGCCTGGTCGAGGGTGTAAGCCTTCAGTTTTGACTCCACCGGCGGTTGCATGATGTTGGCCAGTATCCCGTAGGCACAGCAGTCCACCCGCACCGGTTCCTCGCCCATGAGAAAGGACTTTTCACCCATCAGGGTGGAGAGTGCATCGATATCACGACAACCGAGGGCGTAGACCTCATCGCGTGGCCGTTCGGCAAGGCCCTGGGCTTGTAGCATGCTGCGTACCTGGCGCTGGGCTATACCGGGCAGATAGGCCGACAGCGGAAAGCCCAGATCGCCGAAAAAGGTGCGGCGCACCACTCGCCAATTGGCGGGCACCATCCAGCGGCTGTAGAGTATGATCCCGTACAGATGATCCTCCAACAAACGCTCAATAGCCTCGCACACCGCGCCCTGCTCGGCGGACAGGCCGGCATCCATATCCAGCCGAAACTGCTGCTCCAGGTAACGGATAGCCGCCGAAGAATCCGTTAACGTCTTGCCGTCCACCACCAGCGAGGGCAACTTGGCGCCAGGGGCTTTGCCCGGGCTGGAGACAGTTCGCACGGCGTATTCAAGCCCGGCAAAACGCAAGAAAGTTTCCAGCTTCATACAAAAGGGGCTGGGATTGGGGAGACCAAAGGCCGGGGGAAATTGGTAAAGCTCTATCATGCTTTATTCATCCGGGCATGATCCGCGGGCCATAACCAGGCCGCACCGCGTACCCCACTGGAATCTCCAAAACGTGGTGGTGTTAGCCGCGTATCCATGTGGTCGGAAAAAACAAAATTGCCCCACAGCCCGGGCACATTTCCGTAAAGTCGTTTGATATTGGACATACCACCGCCAAGCACGATGACCTCCGGGTCGAAGATGTTGATCACGTGCGCCAGTGCCCGGGCCAGGCGTTCCTCGTAACGATCGAGGGCGGCAGCAGCAGCTGCATCTCCGCCATCGGCCAGCGCGACAATCTCCTTGGCGGTGAGGGTTTGCCCCGTGGCTTCGTCAAATTCACGGGCAAATCCCGGCCCTGAGAGAAAGGTTTCGAGGCAGCCCATACGCCCACAATAGCAGCGCACACCGGGCCACTCTTCGGGCCGTGGCCACGGCATGGGGTTGTGGCCCCACTCCCCGGCAATGGCATTGGGGCCGGTGAGCACCTCGCCACGCACCACCAGGCCACCGCCGGTGCCGGTGCCGATGATCACGCCGAATACACTTTCCGCGCCCGCCGCTGCACCATCCACCGCCTCGGAAAGGGCAAAGCAATTGGCATCATTGGCGGTGCGTACCGGCCGCCCAAGGGCGTTAGCGAGATCGCGATCCAGAGGGTGTCCAATGAGGCGGGTGGAGTTGGCGTTCTTGATGAGGCCGCTGGCGGGCGAGATGGCCCCCGGCGCCGCCACCCCTACCGATCCCTGGCACCCAAGCTTTGTTTCGATGCCCGCCACCAGGCCAGTGATGGCGTCGAGGGTATCCTGATAGCTGCTTTGTGGCGTCGGCACCCGCTGCCGTGCCAGTTCCTCGCCCTGTTCTGACAGGGCAATGGCCTCGATCTTGGTGCCTCCGAGATCTACTCCTATACGCATGTGCTTCCGTCCTTATCCATGTGGCGAGCATCTGCACCGCCGTCCCCGCACATGATCCCAACGTGCCCCCGCCGGTGCAAGTTCCCCATCGTTGATCGCGTACACTATCCACCTACGGCGCGTTTAACCGGAGACCTTCATTTGTACGCCCTGATTCGACCCTTTCTGGAGCTATGCTGGCTGCGTAGCGGCCCCCAGCATCTGCCAACCTCGACCCTGCTCATGGAGCTCACGCTCACGGCCCACGCCCTGGCCGCCTTTTTGCTCTCGTTAGCCTATCTGGCCCCAGCCCGAGCCTTGGCCGCCGGACTGGCAGAAACGGCGCTACTCGCAGTCTTCGTCACCATAGTGCTCTATCTCCCAGGCCACCTACCGCGCTATCGCCAAACCCTCACGGCACTCGCCGGCACCGGCGCCATGCTCAGTCTGCTGGCCATCCCCGTCACCCACTGGCTACACACCGCCAAGGCGGCCGCCGATCCCACTGGTGCGCCCGCATTATTACTGCTGGGACTGGTAGGCTGGAGTCTGGCCATCACTGCCCATATCCTGCGCCACGCCCTCAATTGTGTGTTCACCCGGGGGTTAGTGCTTGCAGTGGTATTTTCCTGGCTTTCCATCATTATCATGAACCAGTTATTTCCACTGGCCAGCTGATCCTAGAACATGCACATTCATATACTCGGCATCTGCGGCACCTTCATGGCGGGAGTTGCCACCCTGGCACGCGAATTGGGACATCGAGTCACCGGTTCCGATGCGCATGCCTACCCGCCCATGAGTACGCTGCTGGATGGGCTCGGCATTGAAGTCACCGAGGGCTACGACCCGGCACAACTGGATCCCGCGCCGGATCAGGTGGTCATCGGCAACGCCCTGTCACGCGGCAATCCGGCGGTGGAATATGTACTGAACCGCGGGCTGCGCTACACCTCCGGCCCCGCCTGGCTGGCGGAAAACCTGCTGGCTGATCGCTGGGTGCTGGCGGTATCCGGCACCCACGGCAAGACCACCACCGCCAGCCTCATCGCCTGGATACTGGAATACGCAAATCTGAACCCCGGCTTTCTCATCGGCGGCGTGCCCGGCAATTTCGGCCTCTCCGCCCGCCTTGGCGATGCGCCCTTCTTCGTAGTGGAGGCGGACGAATACGACACCGCCTTTTTCGACAAACGCTCCAAGTTCGTCCACTACCATCCGCGCACCCTGGCGATTAACAACCTTGAATACGACCACGCCGATATCTTTCCGGATCTCGCGGCCATCAAGACCCAGTTTCACCATCTGGTCCGCACCGTTCCCGGCAACGCGAAAATAATTCACCCTGCCGAAGATCCGTCCGTAGCCGAGGTACTGGAAATGGGCTGCTGGACCCCGCGCGAAGACTTCGGCCTGGGTGCCGGTCAGTGGCAGGCACGGTTGCAAGCGGACGATGGCAGCTGCTTCGAAGTGTGGCTGGAAGGCCAATGTGCCGGCACCGTGAACTGGCCCCTCATCGGCAACCACAATGTACTCAATGCGCTGGCGGCCATCGCATCAAGCCGCCATGCTGGTGTACCGGTCGCCGTTGCCTGTGAAGCATTAGCGGAATTCCAGGGCATCAAACGCCGCATGGAGGTACGCACCAGGGTGGCCGATATCACCCTCTACGATGATTTCGCCCATCACCCCAGCGCCATCGCCACCACCGTGGCTGGCCTTCGCCAGCACATTGATAACGGACGTATCCTCGCCATCCTCGAACCCCGTTCCAACACCATGCGCCTTGGGGTACATCGCGATACCCTGGGCCCTGCTCTGGCCAAAACCGATCTTGCCTGGCTCTACCAACCTCCGAAACTCGGGTGGGACCTCGGCACCGTGGCGGCAGGAAGAGAAAACGAGATTCAAATTGTCGAACAACTCGATACCCTGATCGATACCATTGTCCAGGAGGCCCGTCCTGGGGATCACCTGCTCATAATGAGTAATGGTGCCTTTGGTGGCCTTCATGATCGACTTGAAACGAGCCTGAGGAAACATCATGACTGCTAACTCTGCTATCGCGTTGGCCATGACCGGCGCCTCCGGCGCCGCCTATGGCCTGCGACTATTAGAGCAGTTACTTGGGGCTGGAGAACAAGTGTATTTCATGCTCTCTGACCCGGCTCGCATGGTGCTGGATATGGAACTGGGGCTAAAGCTGCCCACCCGCCCGCGTGCCATCCAGAAGATTCTCGGCGAACGCTACGGTGCCCAGCCGGGCCAATTCACTGTGTTTGGCCGCGAGGAATGGATGGCCCCGGTGGCAAGCGGCTCCAATCCACCGCGCGCGCTGGTGGTCTGCCCCTGCACCAGTGGCACGCTGGCTGGCATCGCCGCGGGACTGAGCAGCAACCTCATCGAACGCGCTGCCGACGTGGTACTCAAGGAACAACGGCAACTCATCCTGGTACACCGCGAAACCCCGCTCTCGGAACTGCATCTGAAAAACATGCTGCAGCTCGCCCGCATGGGCGCGGTGATCATGCCCGCCAATCCGGGCTTCTATCAAAAACCAAAAGAAATCGCCGACCTGGTGGATTTCATGGTGGCGCGCATCCTCGACCATCTGGAGATCGAACACGCGTTACTGCCGCGCTGGGGGGAACCCGATGGCGACTGAGGCGGAATTTCCGCTATTTCCACTCAACACCGTGCTGTTTCCCGGTGGTCTGCTACCACTGCAAATCTTCGAGCCGCGCTATCTGGATATGGTCAGTGCCTGCATGCGCGAGGAAACGGGCTTCGGGATCTGTCTGATTCGTGAAGGTAGCGAAGTAGGTTATGCGGCACAGACCTTTGATATCGGCTGCTACGCCCGCATCGTTGACTGGCAGCAGGGCGAGAACGGTCTTCTGGAGATCACCGTACACGGGGAACAGCGCTTCCAGCTGTTTTCCACCCACGTAGACAAAAACCAGCTCATACAATGCCGGGCGGGTTTTCTTGAGCAAACCCCACCGACGCCGCTACCAGCCCGCTTCCAGGATCTGACTATGCTGCTAAAACAGATCCTCGCTGAACTATCACCCGACTATGAAATTCCCACCCATTATGATGATGCCCAGTGGGTGACCTCCCGCCTCACAGAATTCCTGCCGCTACCGTTACCACGCAAACAGGAGCTGCTGGAGACCGACGATGTCGTCCGCAAACTGCATTTCCTGGAACGCCTGGTACATGGCTCGGTACGGCACTGAATTCAGAAGAATATCGCCGTAAATGAGCTTCAGGGTGCCTCTAAAAATTCAAGTTTCCAGGCAAGACAAGGCATGTTAAAAAAGTTGAGCGCAGCATGTAGTTGATATGTAAGCCTAACGTTTTTGCGAGAAACGCCGTATTGCGACGATAGTGTATTTCTAGAGGTACCCTTCAGCCAATCCCCGCACCGCCGAGCAGTGTTAACCACAGGGTAATCGTCGCAATAGACAGCACAGTGGAAAGCAGCAGTGCACCGGCGGCAAGCCCGGTAGCACGGTTGTACATCGCCGCAAAAATATAGATATTGAGCCCCGCTGGCATGGCCGCCGTCACCACCGCCGCGCGGACAAATTCAGGCGACAACTCGAAGACATGCTGCGACAACACATAGGCAATGCCCGGATGTACCAGCAGCAACAGTACCGAGACCATCAGTGCCTCACTCGCCTCCGCCCGCATCCGGTATCGCGTCAATGCAGCGCCGATGCTGAACAGGGCCGTTGGCAAGGTGGCGGCGGCCAGCATCACCAGGGCGGCGGCAATGGGCTCAGGTATCTGGATCTCCAGCACATTGAGTGCCAGACCGGTCAGGATGCCGATCATCAGCACATTCGAAAACACGCCGCTCAGCGTCCGGCGCGCGGTGGTCTTCATATCCGCCCCGTCCCGGCGGGCAATCTCCATGCAAATCATGCCAATGGTGTAGAGCAGGGGCGCGTGCAGAGCAATGATCCCGAACATCGGCTGGGTCGCTTCCTCACCATAGGCGCGGGTCATGATAGCCAGCCCCACCAGCACCGTGTTTGAGAACAAAGCAGAAAAACCCACCGCCACGGCCTCACCAGCCGTACGTTTCCAAAACTTGCGGGCCAGGATCATTCCCAGCACGAAGCAAGTGAGTGCACCCGTGTAAAAAGAGACCAATATCCGCCACTCAAAGGCCATGGCGAGATCGATGCGGTACATGGCATTCAATAACAAAGCCGGGATGGCGAATTTGATCACGAAGGCGATCAACCCGTCGATGCCGGCATCGGGAAAAAGCTTGGTGCGGGTCGCCACGTAACCGGTTGCGATAATAAGAAAAACCGGCAGGACGACGTTCAGAACGGCAAGCATGGAAAGCCTTTTTCCGAGAGGAGCTGAAGACACACGTAAGCATTAGACCCTGCGAAGTGTAGCCGACGCATGGCGGCCAGCTCCTATTCGGTCACATCAGCGAATGGTTATATGGTTTGGGATTTTAACCGCTCACTTTTCCATGGCCACCCTTCCCCGCGCTTGCGGGTTGTGGGGAGAATAGTCGAGCAGCTCCCAGCGAAACTGGCGTGGCAAGGAGGTCTCCACCCAGTGCTCGATTTCAAGCTCCCAATAGCGACCAGTGCCACCGGTCTCATCGTCTGGATCATTTTGGTTCCATTGGATTTTCGCACGCCCCGAGAGTTGCAGAACACGATCACCTTCGAAGTCCACAAACACCACACCGGCATGAGGATAGGCGGCAAAGTTTCCAAGCGTATTGAACATGCTATTGCCGGCATAGTCGGGAATGCGCAGATGATGCTTGTCCAGCGTACGAACAAATCCCGGTTGACCGCCCCGATGTGAGGCATCGACCCCATGCCCGGGGTTAGCACTGGCGACAAAAAACGTGTCCGCTGAGGCAATCAATGCGCTCTGTTCTTCCGTTAGCGCAACCCCGCGGCTCGACTCATTCGCGAGCACCGGGTCCGATGTACCGGGTTTAGAGAGATGACGACGCTGTATATATTTGGGGCAGTTCGGGTAGGCCTGTTCCACTGCCAGTTCAAATCGAGAATCATCAACCTTGTGGATACGCCCGCTGATACGCAACCGGCGGCGGGTCGCCAAGTCGATGACTAATACGCCTATCTGGTTGTCCGTCTCGATGTTAATCCACAGAGGATCCGCCTGTGCAGAGCGACGTTCTGTAACATTCAACTCCACGCTACGTTCATCCGGGGCGGTCAGAAACCCGGGTTCACCCATCAGGACAGAAGCCCATACGTTGCCGTCAACATCAAGGCTGCCGATAACAGCTATCGACTGCTGGGCAATGAATCGCACCGCACCTTTGGGGATGGTATCGGCAATCACGGCACCATTACGTTGCGCCCACTCCGCCTCATTCGCACTTCGTTGTGCGAGCAATTCACCTTCGTGGTAAGGGTTATCTATTTTCATGGCTATAGCTCCCGATCAGAAGGGGCCGGGAAAAGGGAAACAGCACCCGGCCCCTAGGCCTCAAAACGTCAATACTGTGTAGCCGTCTGCCACCAGACTTTGCAGGCTAGGCAGGCCGCTGGTACCTGGAATCGGATTGTCCTTGATGAGATCAAAACCCGACCTCTCTACCTCCTCAGTCGCACCGAACACATCCGCACAGCCGCAAGACACCCCCGCAACCACATCCTTAACCTGCTCAAACAACTCATGGACTGGATGATCCGGATTAACCACCTCGCCGACCCATCGCGTCCCGGCGCCATGGAACAGGATGGTCACTTCGTCACCATGCTGCTTAAAGTCATAGGCTGCGGCCAAGGCATTGAACACCCGTCCCAACGCCTCATCTGATCCGGACTTAGGGTCCGAAAGAATCAAGATTGCTGCTTTCATCGCTTGTATCTCCTTCAGTAGAAAAGTTTGTAAATCACGGCGGTGCCGCGTGAAATAAATACTGGAAGATTCGCTCATCGGAATAAATGCATAAATATTCATTTCACTACTCCGATAAACGGAGTAATGTTTCGAAATGGATAAGCTACTGGCGATGAAAACCTTTGTGCAGATCGTGAACCACGGAAGCCTGACCGCGGCCGCAGAGGTGCTCGACAGATCGTTACCTGCCGTAGTCAGGTCCCTGGCATTACTGGAAGAAGTGTTGGGCATCCGGTTACTGAACCGCACCACCCGCCGAATCGCCCTCACCGACGAAGGCCGGCATTACCTCGAACGGTGTCGCGGGATTCTCGCCGATATCGAAGAAGCAGAGCTGGCCCTCACCGCGCAACAACGTGAACCCAGCGGCCATTTGCTCGTGACGGCACCGGTGACCTTCGGCCAGATGCATGTCACACAAGGCGTCACCAGTTTCCTGGAGCACTTCGAACGGGTGCAGATCGAGCTCCTGCTCCTGGATCGCGTCGTGAATATGATGGAAGAAGGAATCGATGTAGCGATACGCATCGGTCACCTTAATGATTCATCCATGATCGCAACATCCGTTGGGCAGATCCGCCAAGTGGTCTGTGCCAGCCCAGAGTTGCTCAAAAACGCCGGCATACCCGAGCGACCGGAGGATCTCTCCCATCACGATTGTGTGCGTTTTACCGGTATTGCGCCGGGGACAAAGTGGCACTTCGTTGAGAAAGGAAAGCCTTTATCGGTTCAAGTCAATGGACCCTTCACGTGCAACCAGGCGATTGCCGCAACCAAAGCCTGCGCGACGGGTATCGGCTTTGGCCTTTTTCTTTCATATCAGGTGGAACCACTGGTGAAAGAAGGGAAGCTGAAAACCGTGCTCCCGGATTTTGAGCCGCCACCCATGCCGGTGAGCGTGGTCTACCCCCATGCCAAACTCATGTCGACCCGGGTCCGGGTTTTCGTTGACTGGATGACACAAGAATTACGGCGGGCACTTGGGAATGCGAACCCAGATCGTATGTAGCGCATTTTGTCCTCCAGAATTAAGAAAGACACAAATTTAAAATTGGCGCCAGTGCTTGTACGAAAGTGGAAGCAAATAAATCTGTTCCCCGTCACACGCCATCTGATGCCCCGGATGGAGTCCTGCTTTTCCAACATCGTGCGCTACAGAATCTCCACCGGGTCCCCAACCCACAGCGTACCCGTACCACGCGGGATCAGGTTTTTCCCGAAGGCAATGCCGCGCTCGGTACGCCGATAACCGCCCAGGGTGCGCAGCGGTTCCATCTCAGGATGTTTCTCCGAGGTATCCGGATCAACGGTGGTGAGCACACAGCGCGTGCAGGCTTTAACCGCGGCGAATTCCACCGCTCCGATGCGCAACCGCTGCCAGCCATCTTCGGCATAGGCCTCGCAACCGGAGATCACCAGATTGGGCCGGAAACGGCGCATGCTGATCGCCAAAGGCGTACGCGTATTCAAATCGTCAAGAGAGGCTTTGCTAATCAACAGGCAGGGAAAACCATCGGCGAAACTCACCCTGTCGCCGTGCAGGGAATAGTCCGGGTCACTGGCACGTTCACACTGCTCATCCATGTACACCAGTCGACAGCCAAGGCCAAGATACTCGCTACACCAGACATCTGCCGTGACCGGCATGGCAGCGGCATTAAGTTGGTCACGCCAAACAGTCACATCCAGCCGTAGCCCCCCATCGGGTCTGGCCTCATCCAGCTCCAGCACCGGCATCCCGGGAGCGCTCAGCGTCAGGGCCTCAGCATTAAACCCGGCCTTAATCTGTAACAGTTGCGGATGTTCCCGGGCGGTAAGGAAACGCCCATGGACGTCCACCAGCATCCAGCGGCGATCATCCTTGAGCCCACGAGGCTCCACATCGGTCTGGCGGGTATTGATACCGGCAGTGGATTTTAGCGGGTAGTAGCTAATCTGAGTCAGTGTGAGTTCAGGCATTTTTCCATTTCCTTGCTGGCAGCCTACCAGGCTCACTAATTGTGTCGCTTGTTCCCGGTGCAGGAAGAACCATTACAATGGAAAACTTGATACGCAGCGGTCTTGCCCTGCTAAAGACCACGCCGTCATGACGCGGATGTTACAACGTTATAAAGCGAGAACTGACCCTCATTGCCCAGCTAGCCGTCATCCCGGCCAAGCGCAGCACGAGCCGGGATCCAGGGAACGGAGGGCTAACAATCAATCGAATCTGACCCCATTAATTCGGGGCATCAAGCTCAGAAACAACATGCAGCTCAGGAGAGTCCTGTTTGCATGCCTACCCGCGCTTAAATATAACCGACTCAAGCCGCGTTCGCTCCATACCAATAGCATCCCACCGATCATCGACTGCGTAATAAGAAAAGCTCACCACTAAAATCATGAGACTCACACCACCCAACTTGATTAGAATCTCGTCACCCTCCTCCCCAATCTCGCTTAAACGCTTGCCGGCGGCCACAAGCACGAGAAAAATCGCGGCAAACCACAACGAGCACCCCCAACCGTAGCCATAGATTGTATCTTTGCCCCCACCTCCTGTTGGAATGTAGTCAAAACTACAGGTGTTTAACGATAGAATAGTGGCCACAATCGCGGACTTGGTTGCAGTAACCCGACGCATCCAGAGACTCGGTACCGCCACTAAAAAGAGGATATTCGCATACCAGGCGAAATTTCCGTCAAGAGGCCCTAGCCACCCCATCTGAAGTATGTGGTAACCACGATAGGGATCGAGGCGTCCATCGAAGACAAATACAATAAGCCAGAGCGAGCAAAACCAAAGTCCGAAAGCTACCAGTGAAAGTGTTTGTGCCGAAGGAAGCCTGAAGATATTTTTCATACAAAATCTCGTCCTTGAGTAAACCCTTAGTTATCAACCAAAAACCATGCTTATGTCACGGCGCATAAATAGAGCTGCAGCGGATCACATCCGGGGCCACACATCCGGGGCCAGGTCTCGCTTTGTAGCATCCGGTGCCAATCCCTTACACCGAATAACTCAATACTTAGCTGTCCTGCCATGCTCACGACCCAGCACCACCTTTATAATCGTAACTATGCCGCATGGCTAATGAAATCCAGTTGAATTCTTAACCGACCGCCTAGTGCGTGAGCTGCACTTTGAAGTGTCTGCAACGTCACTGATTCATTCTCTGGATCTAACAATCGATCGAGTGCTGAGCGGCTTGTCTCCATACACCTTGCCATTTCTGACTTGCTCAAGGCCTTTCTCGCTCATTTCCTTGACCAGTCGAAATGCGATGATTCACTTAACCGCGACCGCAGTTGCGTCCACCAGAAGAGCTTCCTCTTCCAGGAACTCATCGAACTGACTGCCCGGGTTTCGCTTACTCATCAACTTGCCCTCAACTTAGATAGTCGTCGCTTCGCTAAAACCAACCATCACCTTCACCGAAAATCCTTGTTGAAGGTACTAACTCCCAGCTACACTGCCGCTATACGCATAGGATATGCGCATCCCCGATGTGTTGGAAGGCAAACTACAATGATGCAACCTTATAATCTCTCCGCGCCTAAAAGGCCTACAAACTTAAGTATCAACCGTGACTTACTAGCTAAAGCCCGTAGGCTGAACTTGAATCTCTCGGCAACCCTGGAAAGCGCGCTCGCTGATGAAGTACGCAAGGCGGAGCGCCATCAATGGCTTAAAAAGAACAAGCAGGCCATGGAGTCGGCCAATAGACTGGTCGAGAAAAGTGGTCTGTTTGCAGATTCCTACCGGACCCTCTGATGGCCCAATTCACTTTGTACGAAAATCAAAATCTGGAGTCAAAGAATACCTACCCGTATTTTGTTGATGTTCAGAACAATCTTCTTGATGCATTGAATTCCCGTCTCGTTATTCCACTTGCCCCACTTGGATCATTGGGTGAATCGAATATTACGAACCTGTGTCCGAAAGCCGTGGTTAATGGCGAGGCCTGTGTACTGTTAACCCATCAGATGACCAATGTTCCACTCTCCGCATTGAAGGAGCCGCTTGATTCACTTGAGCATCTGCGCGATGAGATTATTGCGGCGATTGATTTTCTGATTACGGGTATCTAACTCTTTCTGGATTATTCGCTTTGCTCACCCTGCGGGCCGCCCTTTGGGCGTTCAACGCGCTATGCGCTTTTGTCCCGTTTCCACGAGAATGACTAGCTAATTGGAATTTGTTGTCTCGTGTCGACTGCGGGCCAGAATCGCCCGCGCTCTCCGCACTACCGGTAGGTCAATCATTCGCCCATCCAGTGCCGCGACACCCTCTCCTTTCTGCCGGGCTGCGTTATAGGCATCCATTACCCGCCGAGCCCAGTCACGCTCCTCGTCCGTGGGACTGAATATCTCGTTAAGTATGCCCACCTGGTGCGGGTGAATGCAGAGGGCGCCCGTATAGCCGAGGGCGCGCGCGCTGGCGACCTGTTCATGCAATGTGCCTTCATCATCAAAATTGGCGATGGAGCCGGGAAAGCCGAGGGCGACCACGCCTGCAGCGCGGGCCGAGAGCAACAGGTGCCGGCAGGGGCCGATCATTGACTCGTAAGTCGGTGCACAACCCATGTCGGTGGCGAGGTCCTCGGGGCCGAGTGCGAGTGCTGCCATGCGTGGACTTGCAGTGGCGATGGAGTGAGCACTGATTATGCCTAGCGCACTTTCGAGCATCGCGATGAGACGTATTCTGCCCACCGGCAAGCCACCCTTTTCTTCACACCCCGTCAACGCCTCGTCAATGGTCTGAATCTGAGCTGGGGTTTCTACCTTTGGCACGACGATAGTGGCCACACCGGGATGCGCGGCTGCCTCGATATCCTGCAGGGCAAGTGCCGGTTCCACGTTGATGCGCACGCCCACCGGCTGCTCGTGATCGGTAAGATGTTCGACTGCCTGCGCGAGCCCACTGCGTGCCAGAGCTTTGGCATCGGATGGCACAGCATCCTCAAGGTCGAGAATGACTGCATCCGCTCCGCGGCTATCGGCCTTTGCCACGAAGCGCTCTTTGTGGACGGGCACAAAGAGCAGGGAACGCCACATGGCAACAGGGCTTTCGCCAGAGAAGTTCATGTTTCCATCCTTGAACTGAGCCCGGCGGTTGCTTCCATCGCCAGCTCACCGCTTTCGTTCAGCGCCCACAACCGGACGCTATCACCGTCGATACGGCCATGAATGCTTAAGCTTTCAGTATCGAAGATGGGGCTCACGGCCCGGAAGTCGTAGGCCCGAACTATGGCCTCGGGATGCTGGTCCCGCAGGCCTTCCAGCAGCAAGGTCGCAATCAGCGGCCCATGCACCACGAGTCCCGGGTAGCCTTCCTGCTCCAGACAATAGCTGCGGTCGTAATGGATGCGGTGGCCATTGAAGGTGAGTGCTGAATAACGAAACAGCAGCACCGGGTCGGGGGTGATGTCTCGCGACCACTGCGCTTCGGCCGGTGCGGCCCGGGATGGCGCCTTGGGCGCGCCCGGATCGGGCCGCTCGCGGTAGACGATGTCGTGTTCCTCGGTAACCTCACCCCCCAGGGCTCCCTGGATGAGGTGGCGCACGCGCACGAAGACCAGTGCCCCGGATTTGCCCTGCTTGAGTTGAATATCCTCCACCGTGGAATGCCGCTCGACGGCTTCACCGACGCGTAGCGGCTGCTCGAAGCACAGCCGTCCGCCAGCCCACATGCGGCGCGGCAAGGCCACAGGAGGCAGGAAGCCCCCACGCCGGACATGCCCATCGGAACCCAACTCCGATGCACGCGGGCGCGGCAGAAAATACAGCCAGTGCCACAGTGGCGGCAGCCCATCACCTGCCTTGCAGGGGCGTGCATTGCGGTCCAGCGTGGCGGCTAGGGCATCAATGGGGGCGGCAGTCACCGTGTCCATACGCGTCTCGGTTTTGCCCACCCATTGCCGTAGATGGTCGAGACTACTCATCCGGTTGTTCCCCACAAAATTCCGCACGAATTTCCGCACCCTGCTCATCCAGCCCGGGGATGGCGCCGAGTACCTTTCCACGCCACGGAACCCGGGCCGGTGGCGCCGGCACCTCCGCGATGTCGCCATTGAGCAAGGGCACCGTGCAGCAACGCAATTGTGGATGCTCCAGCACCTCCGGCAGATGATTAAACTGCCCGTGAGCGATACCTGCCTCGCGCAGCCTGGCGATCAGTTCTTCCTGTGAGTGCCGCCGGGTGACTTCACGAACGATCTGCTCGACCAACTCGCGGTGCTCGGTACGTGCCTGGTTACTGCAAGTACGTGGGTCCTCGATTAGTTCCGGGCGCTTGAGAATCTGGGTACAGAGCCGCGACCACTCGCGATCGTTCTGGATGGAAAACACCACCTCGCCGCCATCGGCAGTGGGAAAGTTACCGTAAGGCACGATAGCGGGATGGCGCATCCCCATGTAGCGCGGCGGCTCGCCCGAGTATTGGGTCTGCAGCAGTGGCACCGCCATCAGGTCGGTCATGCTGTCAAAGAGGGACAGCGCAACGTGACTGCCCGCGCCAGTACGGGTGCGTTGCAACAGAGCTTCGAGGACCGCGGCCTCGGCGTTGATGCCGGTGATAATATCAGCGATGGAAACCCCCGCGCGACCGTCGCCACTGATGGAAGAAAAGCCGCTTTCCGCTTGCAGCAGCATGTCGTAGGCGCGCATGTGGCGATAGGGACCATCTTCCCCATAGCCGGAGATAAAGCAGGTGATGAGGCGTGGATAACGCTGATGAAGTGCCTTGGCCCCGAGATCCAGGCGCTCCGCAGCGCCCACAGAAAGGTTCTGGATAAAGACGTCTGCGCGCGCCAGGAGGCGTTCCATAACCGCGCGGTCATCATCAGCTTTGAGATCCAGACAAATGGATTCCTTGCCGCGGTTGGCCCAGACGAAGTAAGTCGCCTCACCCTTCACATAGCTATCGTAGCCACGGGCAAAATCCCCCTCCTTACGCTCCACCTTGATTACCCTCGCCCCGGCATCGGCCAAGCGGGCGCTACAGGTGGGGGCCGCCACCGCCTGTTCGAGGGAAACCACGAGAATGCCGTCGAGGGGTTTTGGAATAGTAGTCATAGCTTCAAAATGACCGCGGCATGCCGAGCACATGCTCGCCAAGATAAGAAAGAATGAGATTGGTAGAGATTGGTGCTACCTGATAGAGCCGGGTCTCGCGCAGCTTGCGCTCGATGTCGTATTCCCGTGCAAAGCCATAACCGCCGTGGGTCTGCAGGCACACATCCCCCGCCCGCCAGGAAACATCGGCGGCAAGCAACTTGGCCATATTGGCCTCCGCACCGCAGGGGCTGCCGACATCAAACAGATCTGCCGCCTCATGCACCATCAATTCCGCCGCTCTCATGTCCGCATAGGCGCGGGCAATGGGGAATTGCACCCCCTGATTCTGGCCGATGGGGCGCTGGAAAACGTTACGATCGCAAGCGTAATCCGTTGCTCGTTCTATAAAGAATTTAGTGTCGCCAATACATTCAAAGGCAATGAGGATGCGCTCGGCATTCATGCCATCCAGGATATAACGAAAGCCCATGCCTTCCTCACCAATAAGGGCGTCAGCAGAAATCTCCAGGTCATCAAAGAACAATTCGGTGGTGTGGTGATTCATCATGGTTTCGATAGGCTGAATGCTGAGCCCATTGCCCACTGCCTCACGCAGGTCCACCAGAAAGGTACTCAGTCCCTCGGTTTTCCGGGCAACCTGATCGCGGGGCGTAGTGCGCGCCAGCAGCAACAACAAATCAGAGTGTTCGGCCCGGCTAATCCAGACCTTCTGGCCATTGACGATATAGCGATCCCCATCGCGCTTCGCAAAGGTACGAATGGAGGTGGTATCAGTGCCTGCCGCTGGTTCGGTCACACCAAAGGCTTGGAGGCGCAAGCTACCCTCGGCAATCTGCGGCAGATAGCGCTGCTTTTGTTCATGGGAACCATGGCGCAACAGCGTACCCATGGTGTACATCTGCGCATGACAGGCGCCAGGATGGCCGCCGGAACGTGAGATTTCTTCAAGAATCGCGCCGGCGGCACCGAGCCCCAATCCGGAACCACCAAATTCCTCGGGGATAAGTGCGGCGAGATAGCCAGATTCGGTGAGAGCAGCTACAAAGCGGTCGGGATAGCCCTGAGAGGCATCCAGTTCCCGCCAATATTTCCCCGGAAAATCGGCGCAGAGTGCGCTGATGCCGTCGCGTATATCCTGGTAGGTCTCCACCCGATGTCTCCCTCCGAAAAGTCTTGGGAAAGATTACACCCTAAATCACCGCCGTCATCACTCCCCGTGCCTCCGTTCCCTGGGTCCCGGGGCGCCGCTCTCACATATTTTGTACAGGGAAGGCTTTATGCCGCGGGGGCATGGATGCCCAGGAGTGGTCCTTGACCGTTCCCGCACATCCTGTGCTCCACGGCATAAAGCCTTCCCTGGCCAAATCTGAGCTCCGCTTGACCCGGATGACGGAGAGAGCTTGCAGCCCGCCTTTACCAGCGCAGATCGTCGGGCACCGCGTAAGCGGCGTAGGGCTCGTCCTCGGCTGGAGCCTCTTTAGTAGTCCCTTCTTCCAGATGTACAAAAATATTATCGGTGAGTGAACGGATTTTGATGGCCAACTCCGCGGGCACCAGATAATGCCGCGGGCCGACACCCACCACGGCGAGTTTTCTCTCATTCAATGCACCTTGCTGCTCGGCGGTGACATAGATGGATTTGATACGCTTGCGACGCTCGAAATAATAGGGAATCTCCGCCTCGTCCACGTTGAGTTGGGCGGCCTCCACCTGCTTGCTAAAACGCTGGTACAGCGCCTTGCGCTGACGCTTCTCCTCAATCTTACGATTGCGCTCGCGATCGGCATCGCGCTTGCGTGCCATCTCTGCGGCAGCGAGGCTGATCTCCGCATTCGGCTCCGTACGCTTATTGCCTGTGCGCTTGCGCTGACGACGCTTTCCGGCCCGTACATTGCGTGCCTCACCTTGCTTGATCAGCCCGGCCTTAAGCAGCTGGTCCTGTAATGAATTACCCATGAAAAACTCTTTTCCTCTGTTTGTAATACGACAGTTTAATATGTGAGCGAAACTTTTTTGCGAGAAACACCGTATTGCGACAAATATTGTATTTTTAGAGATGCCCTTTTTGTTAACGCTGGCCTTCCGCACCGCGTAATACCCGATCCATAAGACGATGTGGCAGCAGTCGCTTGAGCACAGCAAACAGGTAGGTGGGAAAGGTGACGTAATAACGAGGACGGGGGCGGCGGCTCTCCAGCGCATGAATAACCCGCTTCAGCACGGCTTCCGGTGACAGGGTGAATGGCGTCGGGGCCTTGCTGGCACCGAGACGGCGCTCCATGGCCGCGTAGCGATCACGATGACGGCTGTTTTCGGGGACGATATTGCGCTTGTAAGCGGCAAAGGCATTTTCCCGAAAGCGACTGTCGATGGGGCCGGGTTCTATGAGCGATACATACACTCCCGTACCCGCCAGCTCCAGGCGCAAAGTGTCACTTAAGCCCTCCAGGGCATATTTGGTAGCGGTGTAGGCGCCTCGATAGGCGAGTGCTACGAAGCCGAGTACCGAGCTGTTCTGGATGATGCGCCCACGCCCCTGAGCCAGCATCATCGGCAGCAGGGCACGAGTCAGTTGATGGGTGCCGAAGAAATTGCTCTCGAACTGCTCGCGCAACACCTCACGGCTGAGATCTTCCACTGCCCCGGGTTGGCCATAGGCGCCGTTATTAAAGAGGGCATAGAGGCTGCCGTCACTGAGTTTGCTGATCTGCGTCACCGCCGCATCAATGGAATCCGGGTCGGCAAGATCGAGGGCAAGTGCTTCGAATCCGGCAGCAGCGAGTGCCTCAACGTCCTCGGGTTTGCGAGCGCTGGCAAACACCCGGTAACCGCGCACCTTGAGCCCTTCCGCCACGCAACGGCCAATGCCGGAGGAGCAACCGGTGATAAGGATGGTGTTGTGGGGGGTAGCGTTGATAGAGGGATTCCGGGATTTTTGAATTTAGTAATGTGATACGTAAGGCGGACACAGTCCGCCTTACGTATCGCACGTCATTAGCAACTGTCCTGCTGTAGGGCGGACCGTGTCCGCCGCCCTCCTACTCGCCCTGGACGGTGATAGTCAGCTGACGGCGGTGATTCCGATAGCGGTGCTCCCAGACATAGATCCCCTGCCAGGTACCGAGGCTGCAGCGACCGTTGCTCACCGGAATACTGAGGCCATTCTGGGTCAACACAGTGCGCACGTGGGCCGACATATCATCCGGTCCCTCCATGGTGTGGATGAACATCGGATCGCCATCGGGCACCAGATGGTTCATGAAGGTTTCGAGATCGGTGCGCACATCCGGATCCGCATTCTCACAGAGCATCAACGAGGCACTGGTATGGTGCAGAAAGACATGGCAAAGGCCGGTTTGAACCCCCGACTCGGCCACGATGCGCTGTACCTCCCGGCTCACCTCACGGGTGCTGCGTCCACGGGTATCGACGCTGAAGCTGTCCTGACTGATCATCTCCTGCCTCCGGTTTAAGGATTAAGTAAACCGACGGTCCAACCGGTATCCGAGCGCTGATAGCTGATGCGTTCGTGCAGGCGATTGGGGCGACTGTCCCAGAACTCGATACGATCAGGGACGATGCGATAACCAGACCAGAAACCGGGGCGTGGCACCAGCTTGCCTGAGAACTTAAAAGTGAATTCAGTGATGCGTCGCTCCAGAGTCTCGCGGCTATCCAACGGCTCAGACTGATAGGAGGCCCAGGCACCAATCTGACTCTCGCGCAGACGGGTGCCCCAATAGGCCTCGGACTCACGGTTGGAGACCTTCTCCGCCCTACCCTCCACCTTCACCTGTTCCATCAGCGGCTGCCAGAAAAAGCACATGGCGACCCGGGGGTTTTCCTTCATCTGCCGCGCCTTGCGGGAACTGGTATTGGTATAAAAGACGAAGCCACGATCATCCACCCCCTTCAAGAGCACGGTGCGCGCAAAGGGCAAGCCTTCCTTACTGGCGGTGGCTAGCACCCCGGCGGTGGGTTCCGACATATCGAGTTCCTGGGCGCGCTGAAACAGCGCCTGAAATTTTCCTATCGCTTCCTGATAGAGATCCATCGTTGCTCCCTTTTCCAGATATTAAATACCGCTCCAAAGCAGGCCTAAAGAATAACAAAGGCCGCATGCTTTTCCAGTGCCATCAGGGGGGCTCCAGCGATTGCCAGCGTTGTTCCCGAGGCAGGCGTGAAAGCGCGGAAACGGCTCCGTAGAAGGCAGCCAGATTCCCGGCATTACGCTGGAGCAAGCGCTCAAAGGCGGGCACCTGCTGGTGATAGGTAGCCACGGTGGCTAGCCTCGCATTGTTGATATCCCCTGCAAACCAGGGTGAGTAGGCAGCCAGCGCGTCCATTTGTGCCTTTTTCTGCTGGAAGCGATTCCCCAAGTTCGCGAGAATCCGCGTCTTTTTTAGCCGCTTTATGTCCTCGGATGCAGTACTTTGGTACAACTCGCGCAACGCTGGCCGCACACCCATAACCAACTCTACAAATGCCGCCTGGGCACGCAGTCGGGACTCAAACTCCAGGACAGCGATGTCATCTCCCCGGCTTTGCAGCCAGCGCCGTAATCCCTCCCGCGCCACAGCGGTGGCAAAGGCCTCGTTGAAATCCGAGTCATCCTGAACATAGATCAACTGATGTGCCAGCTCATGAAAAATGGTTCCCGCCAGCAATTCCGGGCGGGAACCCAACATGGAGCTAAGCACCGGGTCTGAAAACCATCCCAGGGTGGAGTAGGCACGCACCCCGGCAATGTGCACATCCAGCCCAGCGTTTTGAAGACCCGCAGCAAAGTGCTCAGCCCCATCACGCGAAAAATAGCCGCGATAGCTCACACAACCGGCAAAGGGAAAGCACCATGTCCGCGGACGCAAAGAAAACTCCGGGGTCGCCACCACGCTCCACACCACATAAGGCCGCTTGAGGTCGGCATAGCTGCGGTAGCTGGCGTTGTTCGGCAGCCCCAGCTTACGACTGGCGAAATCCCGGATCTCCAACGCCTCACGCAACTCTGCCCGCAGCTTTTTCGAGGTGCCCGGCTTCTCCAGTAAGTCAGGAATAGCCACCTGGCGAGCCATGATGCCCAAGTGACCACTCACCGACTGGCCGTAATAGCCGAGTTCTGCACAGGCGCTCGTCAACAGCAGCATGGCAACAGGCAGGGCAGCACCTATTGCGCGCAGAGCTACAATCAAAGCAGTGGCTCCAGGTATGGCAGGAGATTTTCCAGCAATCGCGGCTGAGCACTGGCACGCGGATGTATCCCATCCGCCTGCATATGCTGCGAATCACCACCCACACCATCGAGCAGATAGGGAACCAGGGGAATGTGGTGACGGTCTGCGAGTTCACCGTAGAGGGCGGTGAAGGCCGCCCCGTACACCGCCCCGAGATTGGGGGGCAGACGCATTCCCACCAATAACACCCGAACATCGGCGGCAATCGCCAATTCGATGATGACCTGTAGATTAGCCCGGGTCTCCGCCAGCGGGATGCCGCGCAAACCATCGTTGCCTCCCAATTCCAGTACCAGGATATCGGGCTGGTGAGAGGTAATCAGTGCCGGCAGGCGGGTGCGCCCGCCACGGCTGGTCTCGCCACTAATGCTGGCATTGACGATATGAGTGCCATTGCCCAGGCGACGGCCAAGCAGTGCTACCCAGCCCTGCTCCATCTCAATCCCGTAAGCGGCACTGAGGCTGTCACCCAGCACCACAATACGATGCGGCGCCGCGACAGCCACCGATGTCAGCAGCCATAAGGCGAGCAGCCCACCCAGCCACTTGTATCCAACGGTTGATTTGGTCACGATGCCTGCCAGAAATCCTTCCCCTCGACCGCCCACAGGGTGAAGTGAAACTTTTCAAGCCGCAAGCCCGGGGGTCTATTGGGAACACCGATACTCAAAGTTCGGAATCTGGGCAAGCGCATCAACGCGCCGGGCGGCGAACTGACCATACTCGACAATCTCTCGCTCACGGTAATAGCGGGAGCTAGCGTGGCTATCCGAGGCGTCTCCGGCTCGGGAAAATCCACCTTGTTGGGATTACTTGCCGGCCTCGATACCCCCGGCAGCGGCAGCGTACAACTGGACGGCACTGATCTCTTTTCGCTGGATGAGGATGGTCGCGCAGCATTGCGTGCGCGCCTGCTGGGTTTCGTGTTCCAGTCCTTTCAGTTACTGCCCGCATTTACCGCGCTGGAAAACGTCATGTTGCCGCTGGAACTGGCCCGGCGCGAACGGCCCCGGGAAGCAGCGGTGAAAATTCTCCATCGGGTGGGGCTGGCAGAGCGCCTGCACCACACCCCAGTGCAACTTTCCGGCGGTGAACAGCAGCGGGTCGCCATCGCCCGTGCCTTTGCCGCTCGGCCAAAGCTGCTGCTAGCCGATGAACCCACAGGCAACCTCGACACCCAAAGCGGGGAGCACATCGCCGAACTGCTGTTTGAGCTCAATCGCGAGCAAGGCACCACGCTGATTCTCGTGACTCACGATTACAACCTCGCCAGTAGATGCGATCGCATTCTGGAGCTTGAGGGTGGAGCACTGGCAACAGCCGAAGAACCATCAGAAAGTCATGGCCTGTGTCCGGGATGAAGCTCCCCCTGCAACTCGGGCTTAAGAACCTGCGCCGTGACTGGCGCGCCGGGGAGCTTCAGCTCCTTGCAGTAGCCCTGATAATCGCAGTAGCCAGTGTCGCCACGGTGGGGCTGTTCAAGGAACGGATCAGCCGTGGCTTGCTCACTCAGGCCAGTGAATTGCTGGCCGCCGACCTCATCATCAGTGCGGCCGATCCCATTGCCGTTGGCATAGAGGCCCGGGCGAATAAAAGTGGCCTTGTCAGTGCCCGCACCATTGGCTTTCGCAGCGTAGTAAACGCCGGCACACGGATGCAGCTGGTGGAACTGAAGGCCGTGAGCCCGGCTTATCCGCTACGGGGAAATCTGCATATCTCGTCCCGCCACGGTGAGGCCGGGCATCTTACCCGCGAGATTCCAGCCGCAGGTACGGTTTGGTTGGAGCCGCGCTTGCTAGCCAGCCTTGGCCTGGATGTGGGTGACTCGCTACAGCTCGGCAAACAGCAATTTCGCATTGCCCACCTGCTGGCGGCAGAGCCGGATCGGGCTGGGGATCTGTTCAGTATCGCGCCACGCCTGATGATGCGTCTCTCCGAGATACCCGCCACGGGGCTCGTCGCTCGCGGCAGCCGGGTGCACCACCGCCTGCTGCTCGCCGGGGAGGCAAATGCGCTGGCCCGCTTTCGCCGGGTTGAGGAGTCGCGACTCCCTGCAGGCGCCCGTTTTCGTTCACTACGGGATGGCCGCCCGGAGCTGCGGGCTACCCTCGACAAGGGCTTCCGTTTTCTCGATCTTGGCACCCTCATCAGCGTCTGCCTGGCAGCAATCGCTATCATGGTAACTGCCCGACGTTATAGCCAGCGCCACCTTGATAGTGCCGCCTTGCTGCGCTGCCTGGGGGCGTCCCGTCGTGATGTCCTACTGGCCTTCGGTGCGCAGATTTTTGTCATCGGTGCTGTGGCCGCCCTACTCGGTTGCATCCTTGGTTATCTTGCGCAGGAACTACTGGTTAATTTCTTTGGTGCCCTGCTCGCCCCCACGCTCCCGGCTCCCTCATTAAAACCCCTGGGCTTCGCGTGGTTAGCTGGCATTCTGGCCATCATCGGCTTTGCCTTGCCGCCACTGATGGCTTTGCGTTCGGTACCCCCCGCACGGGTACTCAACCGAACTCTCGATACCATGGCTAGCAAAAGCCTCCTGCCCTGGCTCGCCATTACCCCGCTCGTCGTGCTGTTTCTCAGTCAGGGCGACAATCTGCGCCTGGGCGCCTATATTCTCGCTGGCACCGTCGCCACCTTGCTAATACTCGCACTCGCCAGCCTGATGCTGGTGCGTCTGTTGTCGGTCTTTCGACGACGCGGAGGTATAGCCTGGCGTTATGGACTGGCTAACCTCTCCCGCCACACCGGCGCCAGCATTCTTCAGGTGGTGGCCTTTGGCAGTGGACTCATGCTGCTGCTGTTGCTGACCTTTGCCCGTGATGATCTCACCCGCTCGTGGCGTGATGGGCTGCCGCCCGGCACGCCCAATTTTTTTCTCATCAATATCCAGCCAAACGAAGTGGAAGCACTGCAAGCTTTTCTCCACCGCCAAGGGTTGGAAAACACCAGACTGTATCCCATGGTGCGCGGACGCCTGAGTACTCACAATCGCAAGCCGGTACGTGTCCAAAGCTATACCAACAAGCGCGCACGGCGGCTGGCATTGAGAGAGTTCAACCTGTCCTGGGCAGCGGAATTGCCACCGGACAATCATCTGGAGGCTGGCCATTGGTGGCCCGGAACCGATACCGAAGAACAAGCTTTCTCGGTAGAACAGGGCATTGCCAAAACCCTGGGCATAAAGCTGGGCGATCGCCTGACCTTCCGGATCGCGGACAAGCCCATCACTGGCACGGTGCGCAATCTGCGCAGTCTCACATGGGATTCCTTTCGGGTTAATTTCTTTGTACTCACCCCACCGGGCATGCTGGAAGCCTTTCCCGCCACCTATATCTCCAGCTTCCACCTCACACCGGCACAGCAGATTTTTCTGCCGGCCTTGCTGGAGTTATTTCCCAGCGTCACGGTGGTGGACGTAGACAGCCTGCTTGGGCGCATCCAGAGCCTCATGGGACAGGCAGCACGTGGGGTGGAATATCTATTTTCCTTCACCCTGCTAGCGGGCTTGTGTGTGCTCTTCGCCACCGTCCAGGCAACCCGGGATGAGCGGCGTTACGAGTTCACCATTTTGCGCTCCCTTGGAGCCAGCCGTTCGTGCATTCTGCAGGCCCTGGTAGTGGAATTTCTGGTGCTCGGTTTAGTATCTGGCAGTATTGCTGCCCTGGGTGCCACCCTGATGGAAGGACTGCTCGCACGTGAAATCTTTCATATCGCCTATGCGCCCAATCCCTGGCTATGGTTCGCGGGCATTGGCGGCGGCACCGTGGTAATCGGTGCACTCGGCCTGCTGGGCACCCGCTCGGTATTACATCAACCCCCATTGAGCATCCTGCGCACAGAGAGTATTTTTAGATAGCAAGCCTACTTAAACTGCGTCCGAACTAGCACATTTGGTTAGCCCGGCGCCTTCCATGCATACCGTCCGTTCAGGTTACAACCCGAACAGAGTAGTAGGCCATCCGCTTCCAAAAAAATGGAAGCTGAAACATTTTGCCCGAAGTAGTCATATCAGAGGAGCACCATGGCAAAGCACCAAATGAGCACCATCGACGGCAATGAAGCCGCCGCCCATATTGCCCACAAAACCAATGAAGTCATCGCTATTTATCCCATTACGCCTTCCTCGGCGATGGGGGAACAGACCGATGAATGGTCCGCTCGGGGCCGAAAAAATATCTGGGGCACGGTGCCTGAAGTGGTGGAAATGCAAAGCGAGGCAGGTGCTGCCGGTACGGTACACGGTGCGCTACAAAAGGGGGCGCTGACCACCACCTTCACCTCCTCCCAGGGATTACTGTTGATGATCCCCAATATGTACAAAATTGCCGGGGAGTTGACCTCAACGGTGTTCCACGTAGCGGCACGTGCCATTGCCGCACAGGGCCTCTCCATCTTCGGCGATCATGGCGATGTGATGGCCGCGCGCACTACCGGCTTTGCGATGCTCGCCTCCAACTCGGTACAGGAGGTCATGGACCTGGCCCTTATCACCCAGGCTGCGACACTGGAAGGGCGTGTGCCATTCATCCATTTCTTTGACGGTTTTCGCACCTCCCATGAAATGGCCAAGGTAGAAATGGTGGATGATGCCTGTATCCGGGCCATGCTTGATCCGGAACTGGTGCGTGCTCACCGTAGCCGCGGTCTTAGCCCCGAACGCCCCGTCATTCGCGGTACCTCACAAAATCCGGATGTCTATTTTCAGGGCCGGGAGACGGTCAATCCCTACTATGCAAAGCTGCCAGATATCGTGCAAGGTTCCATGGACCGCTTTGCCAGCCTCACTGGCCGTCAGTATCACCTGTACGAATACCACGGCGCTGAAGATGCGGGGCAGGTTCTGATCCTCATGGGCTCCGGGGTCGAAACCGTGGCGGAAACCGTGGATCACCTGTGTGCCCGCGGGGAGAAGGTCGGGGTGCTGGCGGTACGCTTGTTCCGCCCACTGGATAGCCAGCGTTTACTGGAGGCCCTGCCCACAAGCGCCCGGCACATTGCGGTACTCGATCGCAGCAAGGAGCCCGGTGCGGACGGAGAGACCCTCTACAAGGATGTTATGACCGCCTTTGGCGAGCACTTGTCTGGCAGCGGCAAACGCTTCACGGCTTTCCCCCGCATCATTGGCGGACGTTACGGGCTCGGCTCCAAGGAATTTACCCCGGCAATGATTAAGGGGATCTTTGACGAGCTGGGCGCAACGCAGCCCCGCAACGACTTCACCGTGGGCATCATCGATGACCTCACCGGCAATAGCTTGCCCTGGGACCCTGAATTCCGCACCGACGCCACTGACAATCTCATGTGTGCGGTGTTCTTTGGGCTTGGCAGCGATGGCACAGTCAGTGCCAACAAGAACACCATCAAAATTATCGGCGAAGACACCGATGCCTACGCCCAGGGCTACTTCGTCTATGACTCCAAAAAGGCCGGAGCGGTTACCATCTCCCATCTGCGCTTTGGCCCACGCCCCATTCGCTCCAGCTATCTCATCGGCACCCACGAAGCGCAATTTGTCGCCTGCCATCAGGAGATCTTCCTGGATCGTTTTGAGATGCTCGATAAAGCCGCGCCGGAGGGAGTGTTCCTGCTCAACTCCACCCACTCGGCCGATACGGTGTGGGACCACCTGCCGCGTACCGTGCAGCAAAGCATCATCACCAAAAAACTCCGTTTCTATACGATAGATGCCTATCAGGTGGCGGCCGACAGTGGCATGGGACGGCGTATCAACACAGTGATGCAGACCTGTTTTTTCGCCATCTCCGGGGTGCTGCCGGCGGATGAGGCCGTCGCTGAAATTAAACGGGCGGTGGAAAGCAGTTACAGCAAAAAAGGCCGGCGTCTGGTGGAAATGAATTTCCAGGCCATCGATGCCGCAGTGGAAAATCTCCATCAGATAGCCGTACCGGAACAAACTTCCAGCCACACGGAAATCCGTTTGCCGGTCGCAGCCAATGCGCCAGACTTCGTACGCCAGGTCACCGGTGAGATGATTGCCGGTCGTGGTGACGCCCTGCCCGTCAGCAAACTGCCCGCCGACGGCACCTATCCACTGGGCACCGCGGCTTTTGAAAAACGGGGGCTCTCACTACAGATTCCAGTATGGGAGGAGGATATCTGCATCCATTGCGGCAAGTGTCCCTTCGTTTGCCCGCACGGGGTGATCCGTAGCAAGGTCTTTCCGGCAGAACTGGCAGAAAATGCGCCACCAGGTTTCAAACACGTGCCGGTCAAGGGCAAGGAATTCCCACCAGGTATGCACATTAGCTACCAGGTGGCACCTGAAGACTGCACTGGCTGTAATCTGTGTGTCGAGATCTGTCCGATACGCGACAAGTCCGACTCCAAACGCAAGGCACTCAATATGCGTCCCATCGAGCCCTTGCTGGAAACGGAACGGGAGAACTGGGATTACTTTCTGTCACTGCCAGAATATCCCCGTGAGGATGTACGCTGGAACACCATCAAAGGCTCCATGCTGGGCGAGACGCTGTTTGAATTTTCCGGTGCCTGCTCGGGCTGTGGCGAAACGCCTTACATCAAACTTGCCACCCAGCTTTTTGGCGATCGCATGGTCGTCGCCAACGCCACCGGCTGCTCGTCCATCTACGGCGGAAATTTGCCCACCACGCCGTATGCGGCCAACCAGGAAGGTCGTGGCCCGGCCTGGTCCAACTCACTGTTCGAAGACAATGCCGAATTCGGCCTCGGCTTTCGGGTTGCGTTGGATGAACAGCAAAGTTACGCGAACAATTTGCTTGAACAGCTACGCCCAGACATCGGTAAGGATCTCGCCACCGCCTTGCTTGATGCGGAGCAATCCGAGGAAGCGGGTATCCACGAACAGCGCCAGCGTGTAAGCGAACTTCGAGAAATTCTCGCCAAACTCGACACCGAGGAAGCCCGGGAACTGGACAACGTCGCCGACACCCTGGTTCGCCAGAGTGTGTGGATTATAGGAGGCGATGGCTGGGCCTACGACATCGGTTTTGGCGGCCTCGACCACGTGCTGGCAAGCGGCCGTAACGTCAACATTCTGGTGCTTGATACCGAGGTCTATTCCAATACCGGAGGGCAGATGTCCAAGTCCACCCCACTTGGTGCGGTGGCTAAATTTGCCGCCGGTGGTAAGCGTGGCGGCAAGAAGGATCTCGCCATGATCGCCATGGCCTATGAAAACGTCTACGTCGCCAACGTAGCCTTTGGAGCCAAAGATATCCACACCCTGCGGACCTTCCGCGAAGCCGAGGCCTACCCCGGCACCTCGTTGATCATCGCCTACAGCCCCTGCATCGCCCAGGGCATCGACCTCATCCATAACCTTAAACAACAGGAACTAGCGGTACAAAGTGGCCATTGGTCACTATTTCGCTATGACCCGCGGTTACGCGACAAGGGCAAAAATCCACTACACCTGGACTCCAAAAGACCAAAGATTCGGTTCAAGGATTTCGCCAAGACGGAAATGCGCTACAGGATCCTCGCACGCGCCAACCCCGAGGCCAGCAAGCAACTCATAGAGGCAGCGCAAACCGAGGTAGACCAACGTTACCAGCGTTATAGCCAACTGGCCGCCCCCACCACCAAAACCCAGGAATAAGCCATGGACCTTCGTACCCGCTACCTCGGGCTGGAACTCAAAAATCCGCTTGTGCCTTCATCATCGCCGCTCTCCCGGGATCTCGATACCGCCAGGCGGCTTGAGGATGCGGGTGCCGCTGCGCTGGTGATGTACTCGTTGTTTGAGGAAGAGGTGAACGCCGAAAGTGCCACCCTTGATCAGCTCGAGCATTACCAGGACCTGGGACACGGAGAGGCCTCCAGCTTCCTGCCTGCGATGGGTGACTACCGCACTTGTCTGGATACCTATCTTGAACAGCTGACAGCCCTCAAGGCAGCCCTCGATATTCCGGTAATTGCTAGCCTGAATGGGGTCTCCCCCAGTGGCTGGATTGAGAATGCCAGAGAACTGGAAGCCGCCGGCGCCGACGCGCTGGAACTCAACGTCTATTACATCGCAGCCCACATTGAGGAAACGGCAGCCGATGTGGAGGCTCGTTATCTGCAGTTGCTGTCACAGCTACAAGAACAAGTGATTTTGCCCATCACCCTCAAGCTTTCGCCACAGTTCAGTTCGGTGGGCAACATGGTGCGCATGTTGGAAAACAACGGCGCTGATGGCGTGGTGCTCTTCAATCGCTTCTACCAGCCCAGCATCGATCTCGACACCCTGGAAGTCACCCGTGACCTGCACCTCTCCAGCCCCGCCGAATCCCTGCTCGCCATGCGCTGGATCGCCATCCTCCGCGGCCGCGTGAATCTCTCCCTCGCCGCCACTGGCGGGGTTCACAGCGGTGCCGATGCCCTGCGCATGCTACTCGCTGGCGCCGATGTCACCTATCTGTGCAGCACCCTGCTGAAAAACGGTCCACAACACTTGGAGAAAATACTGGTGGAAATGGAAACGTGGATGGAAGCCAAGGAATACGATTCCGTGGAACAGCTAAAGGGCAGTGTCAGTCAGAAAAACTCTCCGAACCCAGCGGCATTTGAGCGCGCCAACTATGTGGATATTCTTAACAGCTACCCGGTACCCGGGGCATGAAAGGAACGATCAGCACCAATAGTAACCACGTCTCAGACTCTGGTCAGGTCAATCGATGACCCGATATTAAAAAGCCGATCGAGCTCTCCAGTCGCATTTAACTGGGCCAAGTCAGCGTAACCACCAACGGATTGCCCATCGATGAAGCTCTGGGGCACAGCGCGGCGCTGAGAGCGCATTCTCATTTCCTGTTCCGCCTCAGTACCCGAGTTCACATCATGCTCCACGTATTCAAGATTCTTGCTACGCAATAGCGCCTTGGCCTTGATGCAGTAGGAACACCATTCCTTTGAATACACTTCAATCCTGGCCATGGTTTTACTCTCCTGTTATTTACTATTTGTATGTGACTATTTGGTAGATTTATTAATCTCCACTGGGTGTCGGATAGACAACTCGTGGCGGCAATCGATGGAATAGCCAGGCAATCAAGATGAGGGCCAGACTCCCAGATGCCACAGGCAATCCAAGGTAACTCCAACCCGGGTTATCCAGGAATACGACCAGCGGATCTGCCCCCGCCGGTGGGTGTGTCACTCTCAGGGCCATCATTACGGCTATCGCCAAGCCCACCGCCAGACCCAAGCTCCACCATTCAGCCGGTAGCAGCACATGCAGCAATAATCCGATAACAGTTGAGACAACATGACCACCCACAACATTGGCGGGTTGCGATAGTGGACTGCCGGGTATGGAAAATAGCAGTACGCAGGTGGCTCCAAACGGAGCCATGAGTAATGGGATTCCGACAATATGGCTTAACCACGCCACCACGCTAATCGCCAACAGTCCTCCCACTCCAGCCTTCATCACAGCTGCGAGCTTTTGTCCGGACTGCTGGCGAAGCGTCAAACTACGAAGGACTGAAAACATCCTGGTCTTCATAAACTCGTCCTCGTGGTTATATCAGCAACGTGACCGGTATTACGTTCAGGTTTTATCACCGTGAACCAGAAAGTAATGGCCTGTCATTTTTGCTCTCGGCTTTTCTGTTAGTGGACGTGTTGTCCTGCGGTCACGCCACCATCCACCGGCAGTACCACTCCAGTTATCCAGTCCGCCTGTGAACCTGCCAGGAACAGAATGGCCGCCGTAACATCCCGAGGTTGCCCATTGCGCCCCAGTGGGTGGAAGCCATTAAATGTCGGCAGTACTTCCCTGACTTCATCCTCACTCAGAAAGGTGTTGTACACCGGTGTTTCCACCACGGCGGGAGCGACTGAATTTACACGGATATGGTCTGCTGAAAATTCAATAGCCAGATTTCTGGTCAAGGCATGGACACCCGCCTTGGCAGCCGAATATGCACTGGATGGCGTTGCACCAATTGCAAGGCTGGCCCACATGGAACCAGTATTGACGATTGCACCACCACCGCGCTTTTGCATTTCCGGAATAGCCGCTTGCGACGCGTGGAAGGTGCCTCCAAGAATGGTATTTACATAAGCGTTGTAGTCTTCTTCGGTATGTTCCAGGAATGGCGTAGGCTTGAAAATTCCGGCATTGTTCACGAGGATATCGATACCACCAAACCGTTGTACTGCCATTCGGATCAACTGCCGGGCAGTTTCCGGTTTACCTATATCACCCGCGAAATAGGCTACGTGTTTACCGCTCTGATCGAGTTCCGTGATGGCCTCCTGCAATTTCACTTCACGCCGACCATTTAACACAACATTGGCGCCACACTGCAAAAAGGCGCTCGCAGTTTCCCTGCCGATGCCCGTACCACCACCTGTGATAACGACTACTTTGTTTTCGAATTCCATGATGCTGTTCCTCTGGTTTCACCCGCGATAATTACGCAAAAGTAAGCGTCGACTTCAAGTCAAAGGAACCGTATGGTTCCTCACATCCCTTGGCCTCAACTCGCTTTTTTCCACACTTGTGGCTGGAATGCCGTGTCCAGCGGTGTATCCGTGATGTGATTGGTATAATTCGACAGGGTCTTCATCCCAACACCAACGAGCACGTCGAGAACCTGGGCGCGCGTATAACCCACATCAAGAAAGGCCTTGACCTCCGTTTCTGTCGCATAGCCACGACTCTTCACCACTGCGCGCACAAATTGTCGCAATGCTTCAAGCCGCGGATCTGATAACGGATAGCCATCTCGCAATGCAACAATGATGGGGTCGGGAATCTTCAGCATTTTTGCTATCGAGCTGTGTGCTGCCACACAGTAGTCACAGCTGTTTTCGTGACTGACTTCCAGTAATAGTAGTTGCTTTTCGGTGTCAGAAAAGGAGGTCTCCTCAAAGATCTTTCCAATGGTTGCATAAGCTTTCAGCAACGCTGGTGATGCAGCCATGACCGCCATCAGGTTAGGTATAAACCCATACTTCTCCTTGACCTGTTTCAAGGTTTCTTGAGCCTGTTCCGGTGCAGAATTTTCGTCATGTAACAGATAGTTACTCATAGTCTGATCTCCTCAGTTTATTTATGTCTATAGGATCGAAGTATTCTGTCTCTTCATATTGCATCTCCTGTGCCAACTTCCGAGGAAGTTATAAGTAACTGTTTTATAAGGACACCTTTCAATCTAATAGGATTCTCACAATAACGATAATTCATGAATAACGAATATCCGTAATGGAGATAGCGAGATCTCGTTAATTCTGTGGCCAGGTTGTTTCGGGTTCAGGGAAGTACGTTCGGAAAAGGAACTGATACGGGTCAGCTAGCTACTAAGCCAGCGAGCCAGGGGCCGTGATATTTAGCACTCACGGGCTGTCGACGAGGATCAATCTCATTACTGAATACCAGCGCAGCGGTATCCTGACCTGACACACGCGACCGCTAACTATTCTCCGGCCAGTGATTTTATTTCGTCTATCGTGTAGTGATGTGTTGCGGACAATTCCAGTCGTATGCCTGAACGGTAAATAGCGCCAACCACTCACCGTGTGCATCACAACTCCGACATCACCCGTTGCTCTGCGAGCTTCGCATCCTGCTTCTCGTCGACTATCGGCCCAGATCTTGAGCCGTTGCTGCGAGGGATAGTCCATGAGCATGAGAGCCACCTTGTGACTCGCCTGCAAGTTATTGGTGCTGATATATAGACCATTCCCCCGGACCATCCGGATCGATGACTAATGCTAGCGCTGCTGATGTATGGGCCTGAGCAGTCGCAAAAAGCTCATGAAGTGTGTCACCAGCAATAATGGCACCAGAAAAGTTGGTATATACCAGGCTGCACCGAAGGCAGATGCAACATCCGTGTGACGTAACGCGTTGAACAGGTCCATCGTACCAACAATGTTAAATATCCAGACCAGTGCCAACGCAGCTGCCCAGCCACCCCGTAACGCGGCCATTGCCAGCAACGCAAGCAGCCCAGCCGCCAAATCACCGTAGGCCGCTGCTATGGAAAAATATTCCGGCAACGGCTGAGCAACCACACCGGGCACCAGGAACACCATGCCAATGTGACGAAATGCATGCGGCAGCGCCAGCCAGAAAAGCGCCTGATGCAATGATTGGCGGTCCAGCCACGGAGACAGGATCCACGTTGCCAACAAACCGGTAACCAACAGGCTAATCGAAAACTGAAGTCCAAAAATCTGTAGCGTGTCCATAGTTTTCCTCACCAGAAATAAATTGAAGCAATCAACTCAGATAAAGGACACCTGCAAGCAACCGCAAGTGTCTTACCTCATCATCTGCCTTGGTCACCTTCACTAACGACAACCTGCTTGCTTAGGAATCGGCGTATGGCATTGGCGATCACCTGTCCATCCTCCTCCAGGGCAAAGTGCCCCGTATCGAGCAAGTGGAACTCAATATTTTTAAGGTCCCGTTTGTAGGGAAATGCACCTTCAGCCGGAAAGATGTAGTCATTCTTGCCCCAAACGATCAGAGTCGGGGGTTGGTAGTCGCGCAAGTAAGCCTGCCATGCCGAATAATGCGGAATGTTATTCTGGTAGTCGTAGAACAAGGCGAGCTGTATCTCGGGATTACCTTCCCTTGTTAGATGGCGCAGGTCGACGTTCCAATTATCCGGACTAATGGTCTCTGCATTCCTGGTACCGTGGGTGTATTGCCACTTCACACCATCCGGTGCGATGAATCTGGCCAGAGATGCAGCATTTTCCGGGGTCCGATCATTCCAGTATTCTCGGATGGGATCCCAAAACTCACGCAAGCCCTCAACGTAAGCGTTTCCATTTTGTACCACCAGAGAATCAATCCGTTCCGGATGCCTCACCGCCAGACGAAAACCTATGGGCGCACCATAGTCCATCAAGTACAAGCTGTAGTGTTTTAGCCCCAATGCATCAATAAATTTCTGTGTTATTTCAGCCAACTTATCGAAAGTGTAATCGAACTTATCGATACTCGGCTGGCTACTGTTTCCGAAACCAGGATAGTCCAATGCAACCACGTGAAAGCGATCCGCCAGTGCCGGAATCAGGTTACGAAACATGTGGGATGAGGTCGGAAACCCGTGCAATAACAGTATCGTTGGAGCATTTACCGGGCCGGCCTCTCGATAAAAAAATCTCCAGACCATCAATATTGACCGTTTTATGAAGAGTCTGTGTGGTGTGAGCCTCGAGATTCCGGGTTAACGGCACAATCGTTTGACTTTCCGCATGAACAGCCGCCGCGCTAATCAGAGCCACAGCCAGCAGCCCACTGGAAAATAGTTTGCATGTCTTCATTATCGTTTCTCCTATTGAATGGGTACGCCTCACTTTCCCTCCTACCCTTTCACTAAGCGTGCCAATACAGACATATGATATAACTACTTGTATTTTAATATGTTTCATTTTATCTCTAGCATGAAACCTATTACGATTAATCGTTACTAACGATATCTCGTTGTTCTATTCACGAGATTAAACTATGCTCCACCGAGCGAAATCAGGGTGTAAGCGAGTGACCAGGAGGCATCCGAAACATGGCAACAGAAGAGCAGTCGACGCAAACGCAGAGCGAGCTGGAACGAATCAGGCAGCAACACGATCTAATCCTTGATGCGGCCGGTGAAGGCATCTATGGCCTCGATTGTGAGGGGAAAACCACCTTCCTCAATCCTGCCGCTGAACGCATGTTGGGCTGGCACGCAAGCGCACTGATTGGTCAACCCATGCATCCGGTACTTCGCCGCACCAAGGCTGACGGCTCACGATTTCACAGCAAGGAATGTCCTATCTACGCCGCCTTCAAAGATGGCGCTGTGCGACACGTAGAGGACGAGGTTTTTTGGCGTAAGGATGGGAGCAGCTTCCCCGTCGAATACACAAGCACCCCAATATACAAAAATAGCAAACTTGCGGGCGCGGTCGTGGTGTTTAAAGACATCACAGAACGAAAACAATCACTGGCTGAATTCGAGCAATTGATGCGACAGAATGAACGCATACTATCTGCTGCCGGCGAGGGTATTTATGGTATCGACATTAACGGGCTTGCTACTTTTGTAAACCCATCATCCGTGGAAATGACGGGATGGACTCCCAAAGACATCATCGGGCAACCGGTCCACGATCTGCACCATCACACGCGGACTGATGGAAGCCCCTACCCCCGTGAAGAATGTCCAATCTACGCAGCCATTCAAGATGGCAGGATTCATCACTGTGAAGACGAGCTATTCTGGCGTAAGGATGGAAGCAGTTTTCCGGTCGAATATACCAGCACCCCTATTATCGAAAATGGTGAACTAGCCGGCGCAGTAGTGGTGTTCAAGGACATCACAGAACGAAAACAGACTGAGCATAAATTGCGCCAGGCGTATGCTGAGATCGAGCAGATGAAAGAGCGCCTTGAGGCCGAAAATGTTTATTTGCAAGAAGAAATCAAGGTTGAACGGAACTTCGCGGGTATAGTTGGACAGAGCCATGCTATCAAGCAGGTATTGCACCAAGTCGAGCTGGTCGCTCCCACAAATGCCAGTGTATTAATTAGCGGCGAATCGGGTACCGGCAAGGAATTGATCGCCTGTGCCATTCATGAGCAGAGCAATAGGCATGAACATCCATTAATCCGGGTAAATTGTGCGGCGATACCCCGTGAGCTGTTTGAGAGCGAATTTTTTGGGCACGTCAGAGGAGCCTTTACCGGCGCGCTCAGAAACCGTATTGGCCGCTTCGAACTCGCCGATGGGGGCACCATCTTTCTGGATGAGGTTGGCGAAATACCCATGGAACTTCAAAGCAAGCTGCTGCGCGTCTTGCAGGAAGGACAATTCGAACGGGTGGGCGAGGAAAGAACCCGTACGGTTGATGTACGCATTATTGCAGCGTCTAACCGTGATCTGAAGGATGATATCAAGGCCAGACGCTTCCGGGAGGACCTGTTCTTCCGGCTTAATGTGTTTCCCGTTGAAGCGGTACCATTGAGGGGCCGCATTGATGACATACCTCTGCTCGCGACACACTTCACCACGCTGATCTGCCACCGTCTTAACCGTCCACAACCAAAGCTCACACACGCAAACCTGAAGCAACTACAGGCTTACCACTGGCCCGGCAATATACGGGAGCTACAAAATGTAATTGAGCGGGCAATCATCGTAAGCAAAGGTAATCGTTTACAATTCCGATTAGAGAGTGAAGGCTCCAAGTCAGACCGTATTTACACTGATCCCGCGGGAGAAATAGTGGGAAGCCTTCCCCTGACCGAGGCAGAGCGACTGGCCCGTGACCGCGCCAACATTCTCATGGCCTTACGACTTACCAACGGTAAAGTATCGGGCGAGGATGGAGCCGCTAAATTGCTCGGCATCAAACCTACTACATTGGCATCACGGATGAAGGCCCTGGACGTGGAAAAACCAAAATAGCGAACAGGCAATCAGGATCACCTCACTTCCGCCCAGGTTTGCGCCTGGCATTTTTTCTTGACAGGCCCCTGCGCTGCAAGCGAGACTCCGCCGCCATGAACACCTTATTTCAGCGCCACATGAAAAACCCTGTACGCCTGCCTCTGGTATGGCGCGCAGGTGCCTGTACGTGTGGTCACTGGAGATTGATGTTGTAATTTAATCCAGCTTCAACTTTTCCAAGAAGGCCGCACGGCATTTGCCCTGCGGCCTTTTTTCGTTTTGGAGTTTTGTAAATAATACAGAGGGAATCATCGTGTCTATCCCCACAGCCTATATCGGGGTCATCATTATCTGGTCCACCACACCACTCGCCATTAAATGGAGTGCTGATGAGGTGGGTTTTCTATTCGGATTGACCGGGCGCATGGTGCTTGGTGTCAGTGCTTGCCTGTTGCTTTTGGTACTGTTTCGCATCCAACTACCATGGCATCAGCAAGCCCGCCGTACCTATCTGGCCGCAGGCCTCGGATTATTTTTGGCTATGCTCTCGGTGTACTGGTCTTCACAATTCATCCCATCCGGCTGGATCTCGGTAATTTTCGGATTGTCACCGATATTGACAGGGATAATGGCTACCTTCTGGCTCACGGAACAAGCGCTTACACCAGGTCGGCTGGCAGGCATGCTGCTAGGCCTCGGTGGACTGGCGCTCATCTTTAACAGTAGTCAGATCTTGGGGCCAGATGCCGCTCTCGGCATTGCGGGCGTATTGCTATCCACTACGGTGCATTCCGCAAGCACCGTGGTAGTGAAGCGGATTGACGCCCAATTGCCCGGCCTGGTGGTAACCACCGGCGCATTGATGGTGGCAGTACCGCTCTTTCTCAGCCTGTTTTTGCTGATGGGAGAACCTATCCCGACCGTCATTCCTCAACGTACGTTGGCATCAATTCTCTATCTGGGAATAGTCGGCTCAGTGCTGGGATTTGCCCTCTATTTTTACGTGTTGCGCCATGTTGAGGCTACACGGGTAGCGTTGATTGCCTTGCTAACGCCGGTGGTCGCCCTCCTGCTCGGGAATGTACTTAACGGGGAGTTGCTAACGTCGGAGATCTTGAGTGGCACAGCCATGATTCTGTTGGGGCTGGTGCTATTTGAGTATGGGCAATGAAGAGCGCCAAGGGCGGCGTCCCGGATGGCATTTGAGATGACGAAAAAAACCCGTCTCGCTGCCTTGAGCAACGAGACGGGTTATTCGCCTTAGGCTTTAGGGTGCCCTTTACAGCTCTTTGGCGTGATCTTCCAGGTAACTGGCTACGCCGTTCGGATTGGCCTGCATGCCGGCCTTACCCTCGGTCCAGCCTGCCGGACAGACTTCACCATGCTCTTCGTGGAACTGCAGAGCATCAACCATGCGCAGCAGCTCGTCCATGTCACGGCCCAGAGGCAAGTCATTGACCACTTGATGGCGAACCACACCATCGAGATCGATGAGGAAAGTACCCCGCAAGGCAATGCCGGCACCTTCCAGCTCGACACCATAGGACTGGCAGATAGCGTGGCTGGTATCAGCGACCAGGGTGTAGCCCAAAGGACCGATGCCGCCATCTTTCTCCGCGGTGTTGCGCCAGGCATTGTGGGTGAACTGGGAGTCTACGGATACTGCAAAGACCTCCACATTGCGCTTTTTGAAGGCCTCCACACGATGGTTCAGTGCGATGAGCTCGGAGGGGCAGACGAAGGTGAAGTCCAGTGGATAGAAGACCAGCACCGCGTATTTGCCCTTACGCGCTTCTGAAAACTGTAGTGCATCCACGATTTCGCCGCTGCCAAGTACTGCCGCTGCAGTGAAATCCGGGGCCTGTTTGGTAACTAATGTTGTGCTCATTTGCTGCTCCTGTAGTTCAACTTTCATCTAATGATTTGGAAAAAACCGGGATTTCTTAGTGAAAAATCCGGGTGCTTCAGCGCTGCCAACTGCCGGGGCGCGCATCCCGATCCGGTGCATTGTAACAGCAGGACAGGGCCTGTTGTGAGGGTGAGCGCAATAAGATTCATTCTCATTTGTCACGCCCGTTGAATAATCCGGCACAGCCTCACCATAATTACAGGCTCTTAACAATCCTCATGCACACCTCCTCCTGATTCAGATCCCGGCAGTCAATACTGATTTCGGCATAGCGCTCATAAAGCACTCGCCGCTCGGCATACAGATCGGCGAGGCTCTGGTCGGCACGTTTGGCCAGGCCGCGAGTGGCGAAATCGTGGATACGGGTTTTCAGTGAGGCAAGGGGCAGATCCAGAAAAATGATGATCCCCTCATCTCTGAGCCGGCGCATGGCCTTATCGCTGTAGACCGCGCTGCCGCCGGTGGCAATGACGTGCCGCCTTAGCCGCAAACCAAGCAATACGGCCTCCTCGATTGCCCGCAGGGTGATGTGGCCATCGGTGTCGACGATATCCTGCAGCGCGCGACCCTGGGTGGTTTGAATAAGCACATCGGTATCGACGAAATTCAGGGAAAGCCGTTTCGCCAGGATGATACCCACGGTGCTCTTGCCCGCCCCCGGCATGCCAATGAGTACGATATTGCTGCGTTTTACGGTCATCACAGCCCCATCCAAGTCAGCTCAAAGAAACATTAATTATACCCTCCGACAGGTGTGCAAGTGTTTCAATTACATACTCTCAGCAAGGTTCTTCTTGCATATTCTAATAATCTAGAGAATATTAGCGCTCCATGAATCATCGCTCCTACAAAGACTCGCTCTACCAACAATTCGCCCGCGTCGGCAAGGCCTTCGCCAGCGCCAAGCGCCTGGAAATGCTCGACCTGCTTGCACAGGGTGAACGGCCGGTAGAAGCAGTGGCACGGGAAACTGAACTCACCATCGGCAATGCCAGCGCCCATTTACAGGTACTACGACGTGCACGCCTGGTAGATAGTCGTAAGGATGGCCAGCAGGTCTATTATCGCCTTGCCGATCAGGATGTATTCCGACTATTCCGTGATCTCGAATCACTGGCAAAAAAGCGCCTTACCGAGGTCGATCAGATCACCCGTAGCTATCATGAATCTCCGGAGGATCTGGAGGGCATCTCGGCCCAGGAGCTGCAAGCCAGACTGCGCGACAATGCGGTCATTCTGCTCGATGTTCGCCCACAAACGGAGTACGCGGCCGGACATATACCTGGCGCCTTGTCGGTGCCACCGGATGAGTTACAGCAGCGCCTCGACGAATTCCCCCAAAACCAGGAGATTATTGCCTACTGCCGAGGACCTTACTGTCTGTATGCCACCGATGCGGTGCACCAATTACGAAACGCCGGATACCGCGCCCGACGCCTTTCCCTCGGCCTGCCCGACTGGCGAGCAAGTGGCTTTCCGGTGGCAAGACAAAAACCTGTAGAAGCCCATTTAGCCACAACGAAAACCCTTCCAAATACCCATCACAAGGAAGCCTGACCATGGCCAATCAATCCACCGAAACCGTTACCCTGGGGCTACGCGCTAACTGGCAGCAATTTTCCCTGCTGGTGCTAATCAATGGCTTCGTTGGCGCCACAGTAGGGCTCGAGCGAACCATCCTGCCGTTACTGGCGGAATCCGAGTTCGGCATCGTCACCAAGTCGGTGATACTGTCCTTTCTAATCAGCTTCGGCATCGTCAAGGCCATCGCCAACCTCTTTGCCGGCCAGCTCTCGGATAAATTGGGGCGCAAAACCATTCTCATCATCGGCTGGCTGTTTGGTCTGCCGGTACCTTTTCTCCTCATGTTCGCGCCAACCTGGAGTTGGGTCATTTTTGCCAATGTCCTGCTTGGGGTGAATCAGGGCCTATGCTGGTCCACCACGGTAATTATGAAAGTGGATCTGGTGGGCCCGAAACAACGCGGCACGGCCATGGGGCTCAACGAAGCCTCCGGCTATCTGGCGGTCTCCCTCGCGGCACTGGCCACCGGTTATCTCGCCACCCACTATGGTATGCGCCCCGTACCCTTCTATCCCGGTGTGGCCTTCGTCTCCCTCGGCCTGTTGATGTCGATATTTTTCGTGCGCGACACCCATGTGCACGTCAAACACGAAGCAGCGAATACGGAAAACCACGCCCACGAGGCAGAAATGCCTTTCAAGAAGATCTTCGTACTCACCAGCTTCAAGGACCGTGCCCTGTCCTCGGCAAGCCAGGCCGGTATGGTAAACAATCTCAATGACGCGACGGTGTGGGGAATCATGCCCATCCTGCTTGCTTCGGGCGGACTGCCGCTCAACCGCATCGCCATCATCGCCGCCACCTACCCCGGGGTCTGGGGGCTCACCCAGCTTGCCACCGGTGCCTTGAGCGACCGCTGGGGACGCAAGTGGCTCATCGCCTGGGGTATGTGGGTGCAAGCCTCGGGTATCGCCTGCTTCGTGGTCGGCAGCAGTTTTAGCGTGTGGCTATTGGGCTCAGTGTTGTTGGGCCTCGGCACCGCCATGGTGTATCCGACCCTGCTCGCCACCATAGGCGATGTGGCTCACCCCGAGTGGCGAGGTTCCGCCATCGGTGTTTACCGGCTCTGGCGTGACGGCGGCTATGCGGTCGGGGGACTGATGGCGGGTCTGCTCGCCGACGCCTTTGGCCTGCTCACGGCCGTAGGTGCCATTGGCGTGCTGACCTTTGTTTCCGGTCTCATCGTTGCAGTGCGCATGTACGAAACCCTGCCCTCAGCCCGACAGTAGGCGGGCTTGCTCTAACTGGCAAGCCCTCAGGGCTTGCCAGTTAACGGCACGTCCACGGAGCGGATATGCAGGTCGCGCTGTGGATAGGGGATCTCGATTCTAGCCTCGCGGAAACGATCCCAGATGGCCAGATAAACCTCACTTTGCACACTGCCCCGCCCGGCCTCCGGATCCCCGATCCAGGCCCTCAGCTCCAGATTCACCGCGTTATCCCCGAAGCCGCTTACAAGACACTGCGGAGCCGGTTTCTCAAGTACGCGGGGGGCGCTGGCCGCCGCCTCACAGCAGAGTGCTATTGCAGCCCGGACATCACTCTTGTAGGCAACTCCCACGGGAATGCGGAGACGCACATTCATGTCCGAGTGGGTCCAGTTCTCAACCCGCTGGGTGATCAAATCCTCGTTGGGAATCAGGTGTTCGATGCCGTCGCGAGTACGTACCGTGGTGTAGCGGGCAGCGAGGCGTTCCACCCAGCCATAGGTCAGACCAAGGCTAATGACATCGCCCGGCTTGATCGACCGATCCAGCAACAAAATGATACCACTGATGAAATTGGCAATAATCTTCTGCAGGCCAAAACCGATACCAACGCCCAGCGCCCCACCAAAGACTGCGAATGCGGTGAGATCAATACCCACGCTCTCCAGCGCCACCACCACCGCAACCGCAATCAGCAGAATGCGCGTCAACTTGCCGTAGAGCACCCGTAGCGAGGGGGTGAGATGAGTCGAACGCTCGATGCGGCTTTCCAGCAGTCGCGCCAGCACGTTCGCCAGCCACAACAATAGACCAATGGCCACCACCGCCTTCAGGAAGCCCAACACCGTGATACGGGTATCGCCGTAGCTGATAGCAAGGCCATCAAGCAGGCCCAGGGTGGAATCCATCAGACCCAGAGTGGTGATCGCAGCGATAGTCCATGCCAGCCAGGCGATAGTGCGTGACCACAAGGGGCTGGTGATAAAGGCCGAGGCAAGCTGAATGATCACCCAGGCATTGGTCAGGCTCACCACCATACGCAGCAACGGATAGGGCCAGCCGGCACGCGCCGCCACCGCCACCGCCAGCCACAGCAAAAGCAGCAAAACGAGTGCCCCGGAGAGGCTCTGAAGACGCCTGCGCAAGGCCTCCATAGGCCCGGACATGGGATGGCGTTCACCGAGACCTTCCACCAGGGCGCCGAGCCGCTTGCCAAGCAGTGCGGCGAAGGCGCCGGCAACGAGCAAAAATCCCATCTGCAGCAGGTTGCCCATCACCAAGACATCTTCCCGCAACCACACCGCACCAGCGCCACGCAGATTGCCGAGAAACTCCAACAAGCCAAAATCGTCCATTACGAATTCCTGTCAGTTATCTTGCAAAAGCTTACCCCGTAGCAGGAACGTACGAAATAACAATCAAGCAATCAGCACGCGGGATCGTGAATTTCGTAGACCATAAACAAACATGTATCAAGCAATTTCAGAGAAAAATGTGTTTATTTGATCTAGATCAAATTTCTTAATTCTCAGCCTACTACGATTACTGACGAGTGCAGCTTATTTCAAGAATGAGGAACGGCTGATGGACCAATCAAAAGCACCCCCTCAAGAAAGTCGGCGAGCCTTCCTGAAAGGGCTTAGTGCCAGCGCCACATTAGCTGCCGCAGTGGCCGTCAGACCAGCCGCAGCGGCCACCCGCACGGTTCAATATGGCATGCTCATCGACACCCGGCGCTGCATTGGCTGTCATGCCTGTAGTGTCGCCTGCAAGGCGGAGTTCGACGTTCCCCTCGGTAACACCCGTTCCTGGGTCGAATACGTGGAAAAGGGTGAGTATCCCAACGTCAGCCGCAACTTCCTGCCGCGTCTTTGCAACCATTGCAGCGAGCCCAACTGTGTGGATGTCTGCCCCACCGGGGCCACCTTCAAACGCGCAGAAGATGGCATTGTGGTGGTAGATCCGGAGCGCTGCATCGGCTGCAAATACTGCGTCCAGGCCTGCCCCTACGATGCCCGCTTTATCAATCCAGTGACCGGTGCTGCCGACAAGTGCGACTTCTGTCTGCATCGGGTCAGCAGGGGCATCGCCCCCGCCTGCGTCGAGACCTGCATCGGCCGGGCACGCATCTTCGGTGATCTCAACGATCCGAACAGCGAAATCGCGAAAAAGATCGCCACCAATCCAGTCTCCGTACTCCGTCCCGGCATGGGCACTGAGCCCAATGTCTACTATATCGCCGCGGATCACAGCGACGAACAAGAGCGCCGCCGGGGTAGTTATGTACGGGTAACCACTCACCGCAAAGAGAAAGAACGGAGATAGCCATGAGCATGGAACTCAACTGGGGCCTGCCCGTCATTGCCTATCTGTTTCTTGCCGGGGTCGGCGCGGGCGCCCTCACCGTCAGTGCATCGATACTGCTGCGTGGCGGCGGTGGACATTTCGGCGGCAGCCACTTCGATATGGCTCGCTATGGCGCACTCATCGCACCGCTACCGGTAATGATTGGCAGCGGTCTGCTTATCCTTGAACTCGGGTCCTTCCACGCCGGGCACTGGTTCAAGTTTCTCAATCTCTACACCGTCATCAACCTGTCGCCCATGTCTATCGGCACCTGGCTATTGACCGCATTCATCGGGCTCAGTCTGGTCTACGCCTATACTTTCCTGGCAACGGATGGCGCCCCGGGGGATCGGTGGGATGCGCTGCGCAGGAGCTGTGCCTGGCTCGGAGTGCCCATGGGAATTAGTGTGGCGGTATACACCGGCGTACTGCTTGGCGCGATGCCCTCGCGACCCTTTTGGAACTCTCCGGTCCTGGCGTTGATCTTCCTGTTTTCCGCGCTCTCCACCGGCGTTGCGGCCATCATGCTTACCCGCACACTATTCAGAAAATTTCAGATCCGCAGGCTGGAGGCGGTATCGGCTTCCAGTAGTACCCGCCGCACAAGCGATCTTGATGTAGAAGGCCAGTATCACCAGAGTGGCTATATACTTGCCGCCTCTGACACCTTGCTCATCGGCCTGGAACTGACGGCCATCTTCCTGTTCCTGATATTTGCCTACCTGACCGTGGGCGATGTCCGCTATGCGGTTTCAGTCATCCTCTTCGGTGGCAGCTTGGCAGGCACCTTCTGGTTCTGGGTGATCTTTCTTGGCCTCGTGCTACCCGCCCTTGTTGAACTCTATTATGTAACGCAACGACTACTCCTCCACCAAAGCTTTGCAGTGCCGCTGGGAATCGAAATCGTAGTCCCGACAATCGTGCTGGCAGGCGGTTTCATGCTGCGCTACGTGGTGGTGGTAGCAGGCCAGATTACCGGCCCTGTGGGTATATAGCCCACAAGATGTGGACTTAGGAGAAGGTCATGACCCAGAGAAGAGATTTTCTCAAACTCGGCGCAGCGGCGGCAGGTGCTTCCCTGACCGGTGGCACCCTGGTCTCCGCGGCCGAATTGAAACAGGGCGGCGAAGATTTTTCACCGCTTAGCGGCGCCGAGCGCACAGCCGTACCCACCACTTGCTGGCAATGTGTCTCCCGCTGCCCGGTCATCGGCTATGTGGAAGGTGGTCGCTTGGCCAAGATTGGCGGCCAACCGGCCTCCATCCGTACCGAAGGCCTGCTCTGTGCCAAGGCACAAGGCGGAGTGAACCAAGTCCACGATCCGGATCGCTTGCTCTACCCCTTCAAGCGCGTAGGCAAGCGCGGCAGTGGCCAATGGAAGCGCATCAGCTGGGACGAGGCCCTGGACGAACTCACGGCCCACCTCGGCAAGCTGCGGGAAGACGGTCATCCGGAAAAGTTCATGTTCCATTACGGGCGCATGAAGGCGAGTTCCAGCAAACTCATCAAGAGCGTGTTTCTCGCCGGCTATGGCACCAAGACCATTGGCAACCACACCAGCATCTGCGAAGGCGGCAAGTGGACCGCCCAGGAACTGACCTGGGGCAGCCACTACGACAACTGGGATTTTGACCATACTCGCTACGTGCTGAATTTTGGTAGTAACTGCCTGGAGGCCCATACCAACCACACCTCAGTGGCCCATCGCCTAGTGCGCGCGCTCGCCGATCGGCGGGTGAAGATGGTGACCTTCGATGTCCGACTCTCCAACACCGCAGCGAAATCGGACCAATGGGTGCCGGTACGCTCGGGGACCGATGGCGCGGTAGCACTGGCCATGTGCCAGGTAGTGGTGGAAAAAGGACTCTATCGAGGTAAAGGCGAAGAATTCCTAAAGTTCTGCAAGTTTACTGCGGCACCGCAGGCCAGCCAGAAGGAGAAACTCGACGCCCTCAAGGCGCACCTCGCCAGCTACACGCCGGAGTGGGCGGAAAAAATCAGCGGTGTTCCTGCTGAGACTATCCGTACAATCGCCGTTGAGTTTGCCAGCAGCTACCCCGCGGTGGTCATCAGCTATCGCGGTGCCGTTGCCCATTACAACGGCAACGATACGGAACGGGCGATCCAGATGCTGGCGGCGCTGACCGGCAACATCGACAACCCCGGCGGACGTTGCAAGGCGGTGGGTGCCAAGTGGAAGTACCCGAAATTCCCGGGCAATAAACCCAAGGCAAAAAAGCTGAAGATCGTCGATGGCTTTCCCGGACAGGCCAAACTACCTACCCATCACATCAGTCATCAGGTCCTTAAGATGATCAAAGATGGCAGTGCGGGCAGACCCGATGTCTACATGTGGTACTGCTATCAGCCGGTCTATTCCAATGGCGATGTGGCAGAGAACATCGAGATCCTCAAGGACGAAAAACTTATCCCCTACACCGTATGTGTGACGCCGTTTTACGATGAGTCGGCGGCACTGGCGGATCTCATCCTGCCCGACGCCACCTATCTGGAACGCTGGGACTGGGAGGACATGGTGTCCCCCAACCAGGTGGCCGAATACTACATCCGCCAGCCGGTTACGCCCCCACCGGGTGAGGTGCGGGACTTTGCGGACGTCTGCTGTGATCTGGCAAAACGAATGGGCTTTCCGCTTGGCGTTGATTCCAAGGAAGAGTTCGTCGCCAAATCCTGTGAGTTAACCCATGGCGTCAAGGAGGCAGGGGGCTTTGCTTATATGAAGTCTCACGGCGTATGGCATGACCCTGCCGCAAAGCCGAAGTACCACTCTTTCGGGAAGGTGCTGAAACCGGAAGCTCTGGCCGCCAACGGCGTGATTTTTGACCCGGCAACGGGCGTCTACTGGAACTGGAGAAAATCCAAGGCAAAGAGCGCGGATGAAGCTAAATCGAAGGGCTATGCCCACACCAAAAATGGCTACAAAGGCTACGTGGGCCAACAGATCGGCGATGCCGTGTACTCCGGCTTTAAACCGGACAAGGTGAACAAGTCCGGCTACTTCGAGCTTTACTCCACCATCATGGAGGAGAAGGGCCTGCCGGCCTTGCCCACCTATGTAGCCATTCCGGAACACCAGGCCATGAAGGACAACGAGCTGGTGCTCACCACCTACAAGGTGGCCGCACAGGTCCACTCACGCACCCAGAACTGCAAGTGGCTGAGCGAGATCTATCATCGAAATCCGGCTTGGGTGAACCCGCAAAGTGCCAGCCGACTGGGTGTCTCCGACGGCGATCCTATCAGCGTGAAGTCGCCGGCAGGGGTGCTGGAAACCCGGGTACAAGTCACCCCAGCAGTCGCTCCCGGTACGATTGCCATCTCCATGCACTGCGGACACTGGGAATATGGACGCTATGCCTCGGGCAAGCGGGCCGAAACGGGTAGTCAGGACGTTCCCGGTGAAGTGATATGGTGGACTGACAATGGCGCTCACCCCAACTGGATTATCCCTAACCGCGCCGATCCCACTAACGGGCAACAGCGTTGGATGGACACCGTAGTCCAGGTCAGCAAGCGTTAACTTATGGGCGAAACCCAAGCTCAGGACAGGGAAAATCTCTACCGCCTGCTGGCAGCGTGTTACCGCGAAGCCCCCGATGCCGCCTTCCTAGGACAGCTAGAGACGTCTCCCCTCAAGGAGGCGTTGGCGCCCGCCGGAGTGGATCTCAAGGAGGTGCTCAGCGAATTACCGGCGGAGCGACGTGTGGAGACACTCGCAGTGGAACATACCCGACTCTTTGCCGGGCCCGGAAAACACATCTCCCCACATGAATCGGTATGTCTCTCGGGCGGGGGTGAGTTGATCGGTAGCGCAACCCATCGGGTACGCCAGTTCATGGAATCCGCTGATCTGTTTCTACCTGCCGACAGCCCTTACCTACCCGATCACCTCAGTGTAGAACTGGATTGCATGGCCGAGTTGTGCGCCCGCGAACACCTAAACAGGGAAAATGCGAGAACGCTGCAAGGCGAGTTTCTGGAACAACATCTCGGACGCTGGATTCCCGCCTTTTGCAAGCAGGTGTGTGAGGAGTCCGAGCTCATCTTTTATCGCGCTTTTGCGGAACTCACCCGCAACTTCATTGCTGATGAGAAACGAGCATTGGTCGCGGTTAATACCTGAGTTTCGGGGTGGTTGGCGGGCACGGCTTTGGCCAAGGATGGCCTTATGTCGCAGAGCACAGGGATGTGCGGGAGTGACCGCCCTACAAAACCAATGATGCGAGCTGCATTATTCTGGACAATATGATTATGCAGTGTACGCCCTGATGCTAAATCCAGCGCCGTACTCTGGTCTTGTAATCCTGGAACTCATTCCCAAACTTGCGTTGTAGATAAGCCTCTTCCGGGAGAATTACGCCGTAGTAGATGACAGCCACGACAGGAATAAGCATGAGGATGATCCAGGGGTTATCGAGCACCAGACCGAGCCCCAGTTGAATGGCTGTAAGTCCAAGATAGGCCGGGTTGCGGGAAAACCGGTAGAGCCCGGTTACGAGCAGCGTGGGGGTAGGCGTTCTCGGGTCCGGGTCCTGGCCAGTCTTCCAGAAGGTACGGATGAAGGCAGAACCGATAAAGAACCCTGCGGCAATCAGCGCCCACCCCGAGACCAGCCGGATATCGTCTCCCCAGGAATCATCTCCCAGCCCAATTTCACCACCAAACACGTATTTGGCCGCCACCCCCAGCAACACTGACAGCAGATAAACGAGCGGTGGCAGCACCACCACCGCGGCACGGTCTGCGGCTTCCTCCTCAGCACCTCCAGGGGAAAACATATTCACGTCAGCGGCAAATGCGTCGCAGCTCGTCGCCATAAAGTGCTATGCGCTTCTTCCCCAACTGCGGCACATCCTCCAGCTTACCAGCACCTTTAGACTGCAGGGTCGCCAGAGCGCGGGCGGGAAGCACAACCTGTAGTGGCACATCGCGACTTTCCGCCTCCTTGCGGCGCCACTTTTTCAGGCGCTCACCACGGGCCCTTTCCGCAGGACTTTGCTGTGGCATCGTCGGCACTACCGGCATCGCAGGCGGATTTTCACGCGCCTGTTGCAGGGTGGAGAGCAGGCTGTCGGCGAAGCGACTCAGGCGACCACCCACTCCCAGCCGCCGGAGTTCATTCGAGCTTGTAGGATTCACCTGAATCAGCTTCACCATGGCACGATCGTTAAACAATCGGCCCGGTGGAAAGTCCAGCTCGCGGGCGCATTCATCCCGCCATTTATAGACGGCGAAAAGACGACGTTGGCCGTCACTATCCAAGGCACGCATGCCCTTTACCCGATACACCTTCTCCGCCTGGAATCCACCCATATGAACGGGAGATTCCATTACCGCAGTGTTGGCTACATCAAGCTCATCGGCCAGATCAGCCGTGGCAATCTCGGCTTCAAGTTGTTCCACTACCTGAGGCAGGTACACCACGTCATCCAGAGCATAACCCAGGGCATCTTTAGCCAGCGGCCGGGTCGCCCAGTTGTACTGGGAATGCGCCTTGGGCAGCGTTACCCCGCACACGGTCTCCACCACGCTGCCATAACCGGAACGCGGCCAATTGAGGAAGCTGGCGGCCTGCTGGCTGTCGAAAACCCCTTGCAGAGAGATATCAAATTCCCGCTTAAAGCACGCCACATCGTATTCCCCACCATGAAGGTAGCAGCGTTTGCCAGGGTCCTCCAACACACCCTTGAGCGGTGCGAGAAAGCTTTTCGGGTCATCGTTAACCAGCGGGTCGATGACGAACAACCGCCCTTCCACATTCAATTGCACCAGGCAAACCCGCTCCTGATACACGAACATGGAATTGGACTCACTATCGAGAGCGACCCAGCTGGCCGCCTCCATGGCAGCGGCGACGGCAGCGATGCCGTCGGCATCATCAACCCATAGAAAATCGGCTAGATCGGACATCAATATTTACTCTCGGAGGTATGGTTATAGCTATGGGGACGACGAGGAGTCTTTAGGATTCAGGGACCCTCTGATTTATTCTGAGCGAAGTAGATTGTGATTCAAAAATTTTAACTTTGAGGCGCTGATCGTACGTAATAGTCAATCTATTGCGAAGAGCGGCAACAATAAAGATGGACATTTTGGACGCAAGATACGAGTTCACGAATAGATCAGAGGTTCCTTAGGTCGCTTGGTCGCGCAGGAATACCCAATCATTACCCTGTGACTGCTCCTCGGAATAATGGTAGCCAAGGCCATCGAAATTCCTCAATGCCTTCAAGGTGTTGACCCGATTTTTCACCATATATCTCACCATGGCGCCACGGGCTTTTTTGGCATAGAAACTGATGAGCTTGTAGCGCCCGTTCTTCAGGTCCTTGAAGGCCGGGGTAATAACGCGCCCGTCAACGGCATCCAGTTTGAGCGCCTGGCTATATTCCTTTGACGCCAGATTGACCAGCACACGAGCGCGTTGTCCATCGAGAGCGGTATTGATTGACGCTGTCAGCTTGTCGCCCCAGAACTGATAAAGATTTTTTCCTGCTGATGTTTCCAGCGCTGTACCCATCTCAAGGCGATAAGGCTGGATCAGGTCCAGCGGCCGCAGTACGCCATACAATCCGGACAGAATACGCAGGTGCTTTTGGGCCCAGTTGAGGTCCCGTTGGTCCAGAGTCTCCGCCTCCAAACCCAGATACACGTCGCCCTTGAAAGCCAGCATGGCCTGTTTGGCGTTTGAGGCATTAAATGGCAATTTCCAATCAGCATATCGCTGGAAATTCAGCTCACCCAACTTGCTACTGATCTTCATTAGCGCCGATATTTCAGGGGCGGATAGTTGTCGCAGCACCTCAATCAGCCGATTGGAGTGCTGCAAAAAATCTCCGGTAGAATGTTTCTTACATTGGGGTGGAGTTTCGAAGTCCAGGGTCTTGGCGGGTGAGATGATGGCAAGCATATCGAAGTACTTCGCTTTAAACGGATTGAAGTGATGCAGGCACTGGCATTTCGCTAGCGACTTTCCAGAATTCGCAGCAGCGCCTGCGCCTGTTCAGCGGCGTCAAGCCCAAGGTTGGTGAGCAATCCACCATCCACCTGAGTCACCAGGCCCTTTTGGTGCAAACGCTCGGCAGCGGCAACTGCGTGGGCTCCCGCCGTCTTGTGCACCTTTATTCCGGCCTGGGTGGTATCCAGATTGTAGAGGGCGAGAATTTCAACTTCTTCAAATAATTCCTGGGTATAGGGCATGTGTATTCCTGAGACGTGTGAGTATGAACCGGTCAGCAGATCACCTTACTCATAGTGAGTCCACAACCGAACCACCTTGACGACCTTTTCAGCTTTACAGACCTGATAAACCAGCCGATGTTGAATATTGATTCTTCGTGAGAATGCCCCAGACAAATCGCCTACTAACTTTTCATAAGCTGGCGGATTCTGAAACGGTTTTTTCTCAAGCAGTGAGAGTAATTTTTGTGCCCTGGGTTTCAGGCCTGATGCAGATAACTTTTTTGCATCCTTTTGCGCCTGTTTCGTAAAAACCAGCGTCCAGTTCACCAATCAAGTTCCTTAGAACATTCTGAAACAGTCTGCTCCAGGCCTTCCTTGATCGATTCGCGCATACCGGGCACTGACAACAGGTGAAGAGTTTCAGAAATAGCCGTCCAGTCACCTTCAGACAGCAGCACCGCATTCCCTCTTTTCCCGGTAATGATAATAGGCTCGTGCGTTCTCTCAGCCTCATCAATCAGGCTGTACAGTTTTGAGCGTGCCTCTGTCGCGTTGAGAATAGTCACCTTGTCTTACCTCCAAAGCAAAGCGTACGCCTCCACGTACGCTATCGCAAGGTTTAGGGACTAAGGATGTGGCTCATCATCGCGGCATCGATATTCCCGCCACTGAGAATGACGCCAACCTTATCCGCGGGTTTTACGGCACCACTTAACAAGGCAGCAAGCCCCAGCGCCCCGGAGGGTTCAACCACCAACTTCATGCGATAAAACAGAAAGCGTACCGCTTCCATAATGGCCAGCTCCGATACCGTCTCCATCGCAGCCACGTATTTCAGTACCAGCGGGAAGGTGATTTCGCCCAGAGAGGGCGTCCGCACACCGTCAGCAATAGTGGGTGGATTGTGGACCTGGTGCAGTACTCCGCTGCGAAATGATTTCGTGGCATCGTCGGCACATTCAGGCTCGATGCCAATCACCTGGCAGTTGGAAGACAGCGCCCGGGCGGAGATAGCTGAACCGCTTAACAGCCCGCCACCACCACAGGGCACCAGCAGGCTGTCAAGCTCACCGAGCTCTTCAAACATTTCCAGCGCCGCCGTCCCCTGGCCTGCAATAACGTCCTCGTGATCATAGGGAGGAATCAGCGTATGGCCATTGGCAGCCTGGAGATCTTCTGCAATGGCCTCACGACTGGATGTTTGTGGATCGTATTCGATGATCGTCGCCCCGTATCCCGCGGTCGCCTTGCGCTTTATCTCCGGCGCATTATTCGGCATCACGATGGTCGTCTGCACCTGAAGCAGTTGCCCCACCAGCGCCACTGCCTGTGCATGGTTACCGGAGGAATAGGTGATCACACCCCGCGCCTTTGCAGTATCCGATAACCGGGAGATGCTGTTAAAGGCCCCGCGAAACTTGAAGGCCCCGACTCGCTGAAAATTCTCGCATTTGAAAAACACCTCTGCACCCAGCATGCGGTTCAGTGTCCGGGAGGTCATTATCGGTGTGCGGTTGGCGTGGCCCTTTAACCGATCTTTGGCCACGAGAATTTGTTTAAACATAAATCACTGTTTTCCCATTAACTAAAATCCGTCATACCGGGCTTGAACCGGTATCCAGTGGGCGATTGTAAAAGAATCTGGATTCCGGGGGCCGCTCCCGAACATTTTGTACAGGGATGTACTTATGCCGCGAGGGCATGGATGCCCAGGAGCGGCTCTTGTGCTTCGCGTCATAAGGCCATCCTTAGCCAAATCAGCAAAAAACGCTGTCCAGAATGACGGGACCCTTTTCTAATGGAGCGGCAGTGAACATTAATGCTAGGCATCAGGCCCCGCCTCCCACAGCGCACTACCATCAACATTCCGTAATACTCACCGCAAGCCCACCCAATGAGGTTTCTTTATACTTAGCGGACATTTCCATACCGGTTTGTTTCATCGCGGCGATACAGTTATCCAGCGAAATGTAGTGCTGCCCACTGCCACGTATCGCAAGGGACGCCGCAGAATATGCCTTGATGGCACCAAAAGCATTGCGCTCAATACATGGGATCTGAACCAGACCTTTAACCGGGTCACAGGTCATTCCCAAGTGATGTTCAAGGGCAATTTCTGCGGCGTTTTCTGTTTGTTGGGGGGTGCCACCGCGTACCGCGCACAAGCCGGCCGCTGCCATTGCAGCGGCGGAACCCACCTCACCCTGACATCCCACCTCCGCACCGGAAATCGAGCTGCGATGTTTGATGATTCCACCGATGGCGCTGGCGGTCAGCAGAAACTCCCGGACTTGCTCGATCGTTCCGCCTTCGTGGATAACCAGGTAATAGAGGACCGCCGGTATCACGCCAGCAGCGCCGTTGGTGGGCGCAGTTACCACCATATGTCCCGCTGCGTTTTCTTCATTGACGGCGATGGCATAGGCACACAGCCAGTCATTGAGATTGGCGTCCTCCGGGGAAGCCAGAAGCTGCTCGTGCAACCCCTTTGCGCGCCGAGTGATTTCCAGCCCTCCAGACAAGATGCCTTCGGCACCCAGGCCCTGATCGACACAACGCCGCATGGATTGCCAGATAAGATCAAGGCCCTGGTTCAGGGCATCATCGGATAGATATTCCAGTTCATTTTTCCGTTTCATTGCCGCAATAGACAAGCCACTATCACCGGCCATCTCCAGCATCGAGTTCGCTGAATCAAATCCATAGGGACATGAAACAGCGGATGCCATCTTGAGTGGTGCAACCAATTGGCCGATTTCGGCTTGTGTACTAATAAATCCGCCACCGATGGAGAAATAGGTTTCAGACAGCAAAACCTCCCGGGATTCTCCAAGCAGCTCAAAGACCATCCCATTAGGATGTTCTGGGAGCGATACACCCCGATCAAAGGCGATATCCTCCGGGGGAGAAAACCGAATGCTTTGGGCTTCACCCACGGTCAGGGAGCACTCATCCCAGACTCGCTTGATTACCGCATCTACTTCCAGTCCGGCAACATCGACCGGCTTATAACCATGGAGTCCCAAGGCCACTGCGCGGTCGGTAGCGTGGCCCTTGCCGGTAAAAGCCAAAGAGCCTTTGAGGGTGCAACGGATAGAAAGAGCGGGGGTGTCGCGATGCGTGGAGAGATGTTTTGCGATCAGATCAAGAAATGTCCTCGCCGCCACCATGGGGCCCATGGTGTGGGAACTCGAAGGGCCTATCCCTATTTTGAAAAGCTCCAGTGCGCTGATAAACATCAGGGAACCTCATTGGCCAGCCGACGAAAATCTCTTTTCCAGTATCGCACCAACATAATACATCGTCTCCATCCTCATCTGCCCAGCTAGGTATTACGGTGAATGCACCCCGCAAGACAGCCTTCAGGATATAGACTAGGCTATCTGTTATCTCACCAACGGTCTCACGGAATGAACCGCTCATGATATCCACTTTGCATCGCCCTACCTCGTGGCAAGCACTACTGGTGCCGTTTCCAGCTGATCGAATGCCATCCACCATCAACGATGGTACGGGCTTGGCTATGTCAATCGGATTATGTGGAAAGATGGCGACATAATCCGGGAGAGACAAAAATACCGATCACCGAAAAATATGGAAGGCAGGTTATAACATGATGATAAATAGAAGGAAGTATGGTTATGGAGAAAAGCATGGACCCTAGGAACGTATGCGCCGCCCGGTTTATTGCCGAATCGGCATTAATCATTATACGAGCCAGCTTTCCACATAAATCCTGTTATGTGCAATAAGGAGAAAGAAAAATGATAAATATTGGAAGCAATAAATTTGAGAATGTTGCCTTTCCATTGGCATTCGATAATCGATATTTTATGTTGGAGTCTGCTGCTGGTTCAGATGTTTGGACTGTCTTTACAGTGCAAGATGGTAAGCCCATCATTGAAATCTTAAAGAACAAACCACAGGTCAACGACCTATCAAAGGCAGAAACCAACCCTACTGGTATAGTCACTGTTTCTGATCCAAAAACTGGTGCGTTCCTCTATAAGTTGCGCCCAGGGAATAAAAACAGCTCAATATTCGGCCGTATAAACGGAGAAGAAACTGAAATTAAAATAACAGATCGAGAAATACGTATTGGTACCAACACATTCCAAAACAACCTTGTATCTGGTTTTGCAGTTGGAATAATAGTTGACGGCAATGGTGTCATAGGGATGGGTGCTGGTCTACCTCCTGAACTTCAGAGTATATTCAGCACATAACAAGCGCATCAACTTTGACCGGTTTTACACGCCGCGCCACTTCGTTTTGCTCTGTGTAAAACCGTCAAGTTATGCGAAACGTTAGATTGAAAAGTGTAATGAGAGTCACGCTAACAATCGCAACGCTAATCACATATTTGTTGTTAATTTTGTGGATGCTAATTCCAAACTATGCGCCAAAAACAAAGGAAGGCTTTATTCGTGACGAATATTATTCAATCTTTAATTTGTCAACTTACTCTGCCGCCCTTATGAGTGCATTGGTTGTTGTGTATATTCTTTATGCAGGATTTAGCAAATCGGTGCCAAAGGAAAAAAGATGATATGGAGCTGTTTAATATTCTTTGGCAATATATTTGTAATGCCGTTCTTCTGGCATTCGTATATATACAAGCAAAAGCGATCTAACCAGAGACTCAAGAACGACGCGTAAAAAGCGCGCGTCTTAGCCAAACCGTTAATGCGCAAAGAAACTAGTGTATGAAAACAACAAATATAGCTCTATTAATGTTTTTCGGTTTGGTAAGCATTGTTGTTTTGTATGCACTATTGCTTGTGTATATTACTTGGCCAATACAAGAATTTAGCATCGATAAGGCCGGTGTTTTTGGGGATAGTTTTGGAATACTAACATCCTTATTTTCTGGTCTAGCTTTTGCAGCACTAATCGTAACTATTTTACTTCAGAAAAAAGAGCTTAGTTACCAGCGAGAGGAATTAAAGTTGCAGCGAGAGGAGATAGCCAGAAATCGTAAAGAATTGGCAAGAACTGCCTCAGCTCAGGAAAAAAGTGAGGAATGGTTTGCATTGCAAGCGCGCATGATGACGTTATCGGCAGTTACATCTGTGATTGAATTGAGGCGCAACGCTGGCCATGGTTTTGATCGCAAACTAATGGATCAACATTATGAGGAGTTAGTTGCGCTCCTCGAAAAAACCAAGGGCATTTAAATGACTGAAAATATAAACCAGTACAAATGGATAGCTGCCAAAGCTTTAGGTTTTACTAATTCTATTGCAAATTTATCTCGTGAAGAGCGATCATCAGCGCCTACTGGAATTTATGGAAGAGATTATAATTCACTATTAGAGCAAACAAAAAATCATTGCGCGGAATTAACAGACTTATTGCCTCCTCCTGTAACTTTTTATAACAATAATGAATATTGCACTCAAAACTTCAGAATCAATAGTGAGAATCAATAGGGTCAGACTCGATTGATTTTCCAAGTATCCGCAACTTGCCTTGGCAAGAAACCGTGGTCCGTTCCCGATTCCCCAGAAATCAACCAGAGTTGATTGAAAGTCTTATTAAAACCTTAATGTTTATGATGTCGAGATCTTTCTTTAGGGCGGATGGACAAGGATTCCGTGTGGAGTTGATAAGACGCATGGCAGGCAACGCACTTGTTCATGGATTCGCTTAATTGACGCAGTGTATGTTTCGGGTCTTGCAAGGATTCGGCATCGGTAGCGATGCGGTCAAAATCTCTATGGACGGACATTCCCAACTGCATGAACTCTTTTGGCAGTACCCCATGGAGATGATCTTCGGCTTTCGCCCTCATTCCCATACCTAGGGCACGTGCATATTGGGCAACAGCCGCCATGTCATCTCTGGCGAGTGCCGCAAGAATATTCTGAATTCCCGACAACAGGGATCGCATTTCTTCCAAGACATGCGCTCGCTGAGCGCTGGAAACCAGGAGGATCTGGCGCTTGTCGATATTTTCTGCGAAAGCCGAGGTGACACCCAGGCCAAGGATAAATGCGAGTACCGTTACTAAATGATTCATATGATCCTTTTGTGTATCCGTATACATGCGGGCAAGGATGGATTCTCGCCACTAACGCCGTTAGGAAGGAGGATGGGGTATAGACCATTCTTTCTTAGCCGTACCTCTAAAGATTCTCTTTTTTCGTCCTTTTTTCGAGTAGGAATGATACGTAGGGCGGATCATATCCGCCGTCCAATTGGAGCCAGGGTATGCGGCGGCCATGGGCCGCCCTACGAGGCTGGTGCTGTCAGTATGGGGAATGATGGAGCGGAGGCAGGTGCCCGGCCGCTCTCGCACATTTTGTACAGGGATGTACTTATGCCGCGACGGCATGGATGCCAAGGAGCGGCCCCTGTGCTTCATGGCATAAGGCCATCCTTGGCCAAACCTCCACCGTTCACCTAATTACTTCTGTACCCGTAACCGGTTTTCGATGAGGTTTTCCACCACCGCAGGTTCTGCCAGGGTAGAGGTATCGCCGAGATCGTTGATCTCATCGGCGGCGATGCAGCGCAGGATGCGGCGCATGATCTTGCCAGAGCGGGTCTTGGGCAGGCCGGGGGCCCACTGGATGAAGTCCGGCGCAGCGAAGGGGCCAATTTCGGCACGTACCACGGCGATTAACTCTTTCATCATCTCGTCGGTGGGTTCCACTCCCTGCATCGGGGTAACGTAGGCATACAGGGCCTGACCCTTGATTTCATGGGGAAATCCCACCACTGCGGCCTCGGCCACGTGTTCGTGCAGGGCCAGTGCACTTTCCACCTCAGCGGTACCGAGGCGATGGCCGGAAACATTGATCACATCGTCTACCCGACCGGTGATCCAGTAATCACCATCGGCATCGCGGCGGGCACCGTCACCGGTGAAATACATCCCCGGATGCTGACTGAGATAGGTCTCGATAAAGCGCTCATGATCACCGTAAATGGTGCGCATCTGGCCAGGCCAGGAGTGGGTCATGCACAGCGCACCCTCGGCCTCACCTTCCAGTTCATTGCCATCGGAATCGAGAATCGCCGGACGAATGCCGAAGAAGGGTCGGCAAGCAGCGCCCGGCTTCAGGGCATGGGCACCAGCTAAGGGGGTAATGAGTATCCCGCCCGTTTCCGTCTGCCACCAGGTATCCACAATGGGGCAGCGCCCATCTCCCACCACGCTGTGATACCAACCCCAAGCTTCGGGACTGATGGGTTCGCCCACGGTACCCAACAGACGCAGGCTTTTGCGGCTGGTGCGCGTCACTGCCTCATCACCATGGGCCATGACGGCCCGGATGGCGGTAGGCGCGGTGTAAAACACGGTGACGTTGAATTTGTCCACGATCTCCCAGAAGCGGCTGGCATCCGGATAGGTGGGAATGCCCTCGAACATCACCACCGTCGCACCATTGAGGAAGGGACCATAGGTGACGTAGGTATGGCCCGTGATCCAACCAATATCGGCACCACACCAGAACACGTCATCGTCCTTATGGTCGAAGATGTAATGGAAGGTGCAAGCGGCATAGACCAGATAACCACCGGTGGTGTGTTGCACACCCTTAGGCTTGCCGGTGGAACCGGAGGTGTAGAGGATAAAAAGTGGGTCCTCGGCTTCCATGGGCTCCGGCGGGCAGTCGGGCGATGCCGCCGCCACCAGATCGTGATACCAGCAATCCCGATCGTCGTGCCAGGCCACGCGGTTGCCGGTGCGTCGTATCACGACGAGCGTGTGTACATTGGGACAACCTTCAAGGGCCTTGTCGGTACTGACCTTGAGGGGAATGATTTTGCTGCCGCGTAAACCCTCGTCGGCGGTGATCACTACGCGACAATCAGAATCGAGAATCCGATCCTTTAGCGCCTCGGGGGAAAAGCCACCGAAGACGATGGAATGCACCGCGCCAATGCGGGTGCAGGCCATTACTGCGGCGAGCACCTCGGGCACCATGGGCATGTAGACACAGACCCGATCACCCTTTTTTACCCCACGCGCCTTCAACGCATTGGCAAAACGGCAGACTTCTTCGTGTAACTCCCGGTAGCTGATGCTGCGACCACCCCCCGGGGTATCCGTTTCCCAGAGAATGGCAGGTTTGTCACCATTTTTTTCCAGATGGCGGTCGAGACAATTGTAAGAGGCATTGAGTTTGCCGCCCTCAAACCAGCGGATACGCCCAGCCCCAAGGTCACAGTCCTGAATCGATTCCCAGGGCTCGAACCAGTCGATAAAGCGTTCCGCCTGTTTGGCCCAGAAGGCCTCGGGATCGGCTATGGAACGGGCGTACATCTCATCGTAACCAGCCGCGTCCACATGGGCCTTGGCGGCAAACTCCGCCTGAACCGGGTACACCTTTTCGTCCGCCATTCTGTTTTCTCCTTAGGGAAGCTCTGATTTATTCTGAGCGAAGTAGATTGTGATTCAAAATATTCAGCTTTAAGACGCTGTTTGCACGTAATAGTCGTTCTATTGCGAAGAGCAGCAACGATAAAGATGGATATTTTGGGCGCAAGATACGAGTTCACGAATAGATCAGAGCTTCCTCAATTATTTTTCCGCCACGATATATGCAATCCACGCGGGATCCGGCTCGCCTTCATCAACCGGCACAAAGTGCCCATCCGGTTCGCCGCTCTCCTCATCCGTTCCCTGCCAGTAAACCGTGGACGTTTTGAATCCCGCTTCGGCCAGAAGTTCGCGGATTTCCGGCAAGGTCCACACCCGCCAGCGATAGCTGAAGGCCTCACGCAAACGCGAGCCGTCGGGGAAGGAGAAGTGAATATAGCACTGCATCATGCTGGTGACAGGGTCATAGGCCGCCTGATCCCAGATATAGGTAAAACCTTTACACGCATGACGATCACGCGTGACCTTGTAGGAATCATAGCCACCGTAGGCATCGAGGAAGAAGAGTCCGTCGGGCCGAAGATTGTCCCGAACACGGCGAAAGTAGCGCTTCATTAACCGTCGCGTGGCGAATAACCAGTAACTGAAGTTCATCGCCAGCAAAATATCCACCGACTGGGTCCGCAGCTTGAGGACATCACCTTCCAGCAACTGTATGCGCCGATGGGAGCCGCCCAGGGAGGAAATATTGTGTTCCTTGCCCCAGGCCATCACCTCGGTATCCAGGTCCACCCCAATCGCATGATTAAGACGTCGCCGACGTACCCATTCACAGGCAGTGTTGCCGGTCCCGCAAAAATCTTCCCGCAACCAGCGCGCCCGGCGCCCACGTAAATCGAGATAGGTCTGATCGACAAAATCAATCTCACTCTCCACGCACTGCACTGCTTCCTGATAGAGTTCGTGGCGATCGGCGCGTGCCGCCATACTGCCTCGGGCTGGTGGCCGTGGACGAGAGGATGCTTTCTTGGTTTCACTATCCATAATATGGGAACGCCAGATTCGTGGAATTATTCTGGCATGGGATTGTAGCGAGGCACGTTCGCATGGGCGAACTCTATCCCTAAGCAACGGTCCTAGGAGCCTGTCGGACCCAGAACTGCTCTGCTGCGGGTCAACCAGTTAACGAAAGGCGTTAGAATACGAACCATGTCCAACCCCAATCCGATTATTTGCACCGCTGTCCAGCAGCAAGAGGGCCGTCCAGCGTGACCGATATCTCCCAAATCAGTGTATTCACGGCCTTTCTCGCCGGGGTGATTTCCTTTCTCTCCCCCTGCGTACTGCCCCTGGTGCCCGCCTATGTCTCCTACGTAGCCGGTCAATCCTTCGAACAGGTCAGCCAGGAGCACGACAAACGTCAGCGACTGCGCACGGCCACGCTAGGGCTGTTTTTTGTGCTCGGCTTTTCCACCGTCTTCGTCGCCCTCGGGGCCAGTGCTACCGCACTTGGTGGCTGGCTGCTGAAGTACCGTTACGAGACCAACCTGATTGGCGGCATCATTATTATCATCTTTGGACTGTTTTTGAGCGGTGCGGCAAAGCTCCCCTGGCTACAACGGGATTCACGTATTCACATGCACCTGAAGGGCGGTCACCCCATGGCTGCCTACCTGCTGGGCCTCGCCTTTGCCTTCGGATGGACGCCCTGCATCGGCCCGGTGCTGGGGGCCATCCTGACCATGAGCACGGTTTCACCCGCGGCCTCGGCCGGCGTAGCCCTGCTGGCCATCTACTCCCTTGGGCTGGGCCTGCCTTTCCTGCTGGCGGCCGCTTTCACCGGGCGCTTCCTGGCGCGTATGAAGCTGATGCGCCGTATTGGCGGACCACTTCAGATCGCAGCTGGCCTGATCATGGTACTAATGGGCATCGCCATGATCACCGGCCAGCTCTCGACCTTTGCCTACTGGCTGCTACAGACTTTCCCCGCCCTTGGGAGCATCGGCTGATACAGCACAGGTGCGTATCCCCAATAGCGTATACAGCGGACACCAACCCATCAGCGCGGTGCCCAACGGGATTACCCCCACCCAAGCCCAGGGAGTCTGAAACTCCGACGGCACTAAGGCGACAGCAAGCAAGGCAATGCCTGCGACAATTCTCAGGGTCCGATCGATACCACCTACATTTTTCATGACACTGTCTCCTGTTATGTATTTGCCATCACTACTGTCCCGTCGACTAAAATCCGTCATGCCGGGCTTGACCCGGTATTCTTAAGCGATTGAAAAACTGGATTCCGGGGGCTGCTCTCGCACATCCTTGTGCTTCGCGGCATAAAGCCATCCTTGGCTAAATCAGCAAAAAACGCTGTCCAGTATGACGGGATAGCAGTGATTTGCTACAGGAAAACATGCCTGATGGACAAAAACAGTAACTTAGTCACTATGCGCAATCCCTTAAAATTTTTTAGTGAACTCTTACAACAGCCCCCGCGGATCTCCGTATGGGTTCTGGTGCTGATGCTCGTCAATATTGCCAGCCTGGCCTTCTGGAACGAGCCACTGGCACAGCTTGTCTTCACCACCTTCATGCTCTCGGCAATGATGATGATGGCGCTTTATGCTCGCTTTGGTTTCACCCGGATTCTCGGGCTCGGCCACATCCTGTGGATTCCCCTGCTGGCCTGGTTATTGATACACCTACCGGCTATGGATGGAGCTTTTGGGCTCTACTTGCTGGCCCTCTCACTCACCATCGGCATATCACTGGTGCTGGACATTATTGATGTGTGGAAATATTTTGGCCATGGACGGCCTTATGTCGCGAAGCACAGGGATGTGCGAGAGTGACGCTTGGCCAAGGGCCGCCTCCTAGCACCCATACCAAAGAGCAGGGTGATCCCGTATAAGGGTTTTGAAACACCCTGGTAGAAACTATCCTATGACTATCCGCAAAGTCTTGATCATCGAGGACAGCCCCGAGATTGCTGATCTCGTCGCCATGCATCTGCGAGATATCGATTGTGAACCGGTGATAGTCAATGATGGCCGCGAAGGACTGGCGACCTTCGAGGGCGGTCATTTCGATCTGGTGATCCTGGACCTGATGCTGCCCGGCATGGACGGACTCGCTATCTGCCGGGAGATTCGCAAGGCGGCGGACTACGTTCCCATCCTGATGCTCACCTCCAAATCATCGGAACTGGATCGGGTGCTCGGGCTGGAGATGGGCGCTGATGACTACCTCACCAAGCCCTTTAGCATCGCGGAACTGGTGGCCCGCATCAAAGCCCTGTTTCGCCGCACCGAGGCACTGGCGAAGCAACGCCCACAGCCAGCCGCCCCATCATCGATCACCCATGACGACCTCCACATCGAAGTGGAAAAGCATCAGGTCACGGTGGATGACACGGCCATCGATTTAACCGCGCGCGAATTTGATCTGCTGCTGCACTTTGTCCGCCATCCCGGCCGGGTGTTCAACCGCATCCAGTTGCTCGACGCCGTGTGGGGATATAGCCACGAAGGCTATGAACACACGGTCAACACCCACATCAACCGGCTGCGCCGCAAGCTGGAAAAGGACCCCGCCAAGCCCCGTTACATCCAGACCGTGTGGGGGGTGGGCTACAAGCTCGCGGATCCCGACTCGTGAGCACGCTATACACGAAGTTGTCGCTGGGATTGACGGTGCTGCTGGTGGCCATCGGCATCCTGTATGGGTTGATCAGCGCACTAAGCACACAGGGGCATATTCAGCAGATCAACGAGCAACTGCACCGTAATCTGGCGCGTGACCTGGTGGCGGACCGGAACCTGGTTGCCGCGGGACGCATAGACGAAGCGGCGCTATCCGCGACCTTTCACCAGTACATGGTGATCAATCCGAGTATCGAGATCTATTTGCTGGATTTGCAGGGCAACATTCTGTCCTACTCCGCCGACCCCGGCACGGTAAAACGGCGGCGGGTATCCACCGAGCCCATCAAGGCCTTCCTGGATATGAGCGAGCCTTACCCGGTGCTGGGCGATGATCCTCGCAGCCATGGCGCCCAGAAGGCCTTCTCTGTCACCCCGGTACCCAACGAGGATGCCCCCGAGGGCTACCTTTACGTGGTGCTACGCGGACAACAATTCGAACGCGTAGAACAACTAATCCGCAGCAGTTATTTCCTGCGCATCAGCAGCTGGGCAATGGTCGCCAGCCTGGCCTTCGGTCTGCTAGCCGGACTGATGATCTTCCGCCTGTTGACCCGGCGGCTGGGACGCCTGTCGGCACGCATGAAGTCCTTTGAAGACAGCGATTTCAGCCTGCCCGTTCCGCAGCACTCCATCGATCAGCGCTCGGCGGATGAAATCGATCGACTGGGCGCTACCTTTGACGAGATGGCACGACGCATCCACCGGCAGATCGGGGAACTCAAGGAACAGGATCGGCTGCGCCGCAAGCTGGTGGCCCAGGTATCGCACGATTTGCGCACCCCGCTGGCGTCCATGCAGGGTTATCTGGAAACCCTGCAAATCAAGGGCGAGCAGCTGCCCGATGCGGAGCGCGCAATATTCATTCAGACCGCACTGCGTCAGGGAGAACATCTCAATCGCCTGGTGGCGGAACTGTTTGAACTGGCCAGTCTGGACGCCCGCGAACAGCTGCCGGAGGCAGAGCCTTTTGCTGCCACAGAGCTGGTGCACGACGTAGTGCAAAAACATCAACTCGCCGCGCAACAAAGCGGCGTTGAACTGGAGCTCTCCACTGATCGGGAACTGCCCTTCGCCCTCGGGGATGTGGGCCTCACCGAGCGAGTGCTGGACAATCTGCTGGAAAATGCCATTACACACACGCCAGAAGGTGGCCATATCCGGATTTCACTGGCGGTAACCGGCGACTGGCTGGAAACCGCCATCAGCGACAGTGGACAAGGCATCCGTGCAGAGGATATTCCGCACCTGTTCGAGCCCTTTTTTCGCGCTGATAACGATGCTGGCGCGACGCATCACGCGGGTCTGGGGCTGGCGATTGCGAAACGGATCGTCGAGTTACAGCGAGGCCACATTGAGGTCGAAAGCAAAGTTGGCAAGGGAACGGTTTTCCGCTTCCGCCTGCCACTGGCCCCCGGTCCATAGTGCCTTGGCGATGTTATGAAATTGTGATCATTTCGTGATCGCGCTGTAAGTTTCCCGCCTCACACTGCACCCATGAACAAACGAGTTGCTCATGGGAATCCGCTAGTGCCAAGGCCGCCGACGACAACCATCGGGACTGCCGCTGCTGGCATGGCGGCAGTGCTGCTGACCTTCAGCGCCTTGCTATTGAGTCCCGCAACCCTAGCCGACCAGTGGACCTTCACCAGCGGAGAGCAGCCGGTCGCGCTGATCGAACTCTACACCTCCGAAGGTTGCAGTAGCTGCCCCCCCGCAGAGGCCTGGCTGGGCACGCTGAAAAATGACCCGCAACTGTGGAAGAAACGGGTACCCGTCGCCTTCCATGTGGACTACTGGGATTATCTCGGCTGGAAAGACTCTCTCGCCAGCCCCGCCTATAGCGCCCGCCAGGCCCGTTACGTTCGCAGCGGTAATGTCTCCCAGGCCTACACCCCGGGTTTCGTGGTCAATGGCCGCGAGTGGCGACGCTGGTTTCGAGATCGCGCATTACCTGCCCCGGTAAAGCAGCACGCCGGCCAGTTGCGGGTCCGACTCGAAGGCGATCGGCTGCGTGCTGACTACGCACCGGGCAAGACATCGCGAGAAGCCCTGCACCTCAACCTGGCCATTCTGGCTACCGGTGTGCGCATCCGCATCAATGCCGGAGAAAACCGCGGCCTGCTCGCCGATCAGGATTTCGTGGTGCTCGGCCACAGCCTCACCCGATCCAGCACCGGGCACTGGGAAACCCGTCTGCCCTCGATAAAGAACATAGCCCATAGCCGTCTGGCGCTGACCGCCTGGGTAAGTCGCATCCATGACCAAACGCCGCTGCAAGCCACCGGCGGCTGGATATCCCACCCTGTAAAATAATGAGGAAGCCGTTATGAACAAATCCCTGCTGACAACTTTTCTGCTGCTTACCGGACTAGGTTTATCCCAACTGTCCGTGGGCGGTGATATGGCATCGAAATCCATGGAAAAAATGCCGATGAAGAAAGACATGATGGACAAGTCCTCCATGGAAGCGATGCCGATGAAAAAAGACGCGATGGAAAAGTCTTCTATGGAAAAGATGCCTATGAAGGAAGGCACGATGGAGAAGCCTGCCATGGAAACCATGCCCATGAAGAAGGACATGATGGAGAAGCCCGCCATGGATAAGGCGCCCATGAAGAAAGGCATGATGGACGGCGCAAGCGGTGTGGCCATTGCCACCTTTGCAGGCGGCTGCTTCTGGTGCGTGGAATCGGATTTCGAGAAGGTGCCCGGTGTGCACAAGGCGATCTCCGGCTACAGTGGCGGCAGCGTGGAACATCCCACCTACGATCAGGTTTCATCCGGCAAGACCAAGCATACCGAAGCGGTCCAGGTATATTACGACCCCAAGGTCATTAGCTACGAGGGTCTGCTACAGGCCTTGTGGCGCCGGATCGACCCCACCGATGGCAATGGCCAGTTTTCAGATCGTGGAAAGCAGTATCGCCCGGCGGTGTTCTACAACAACGATGACGAACGCAAGGCAGCCGAACGCTCACTCAAGGAACTGGCACGATCCGGTCGCTACCAGCTCCCCGTCGCACTGGAAATCGTGCCCTTAAAAAAATTCTATGTTGCCGAGGATGATCACCAGGACTATTACAAAGTCAGCCCTGTCCGTTACAAGTACTATCGCTACCTTTCGGGCCGTGACCAGTTTCTGGAAAAAATCTGGGGTGATGATCTGCACCCTGACTTTCGCAAGTACGGGAAAATGAAAACCATGAGTAAAACCTACAGTAAACCCGCCGACGCCGAGCTGAAGCAACGTCTTACCTTGCTACAGTACAAGGTGACCCAGAAGGAAGGCACGGAACGGCCCTACCAGAACGAATACTGGGACGAGAAACGCGCCGGAATTTATGTGGACATCGTGTCTGGCGAACCGCTCTTTTCATCCAACGAGAAGTTTGATTCCGGCACTGGCTGGCCGAGTTTTTACCAGCCACTAAAGGGCATCAAGATCGTCGAGAAAGTCGACCACAGCCTGTTCGGAAAGCGTATCGAAGTACGCAGCAAACATGCGGATTCGCATCTGGGTCACGTCTTCGACGACGGCCCCGCCCCTACCGGCCTGCGCTACTGCATCAACTCCGCATCACTGAAATTTGTTCCCAAAGAGGAACTGGGGAAGCAGGGCTATGAGCAATATGCGGGACTGTTTAAATAGGAAGTTCCTGATTGCGGTAAAGAATATAAAGAATATAGCGATGTAAGAACTTGCTCCGCAGTTCTTTCATGCGCTCTTTACCGGGCCGGGATACTGAGCCACCAAAGCATCGGATGTCAGCAACGTAATGCCCTCATCCATCGCCTGAGCAACCAATATGCGATCAAAAGGGTCTTTGTGAATTAGCGGTAGACTGTCTATAGCGACAGCGTGCTCACTGACTATGGGCAGTTCGTTATAACCGTTGTCCAGTAGCCCCCTTCGCAGCAATCTTGCATCTGCCTGAAAATCATCCCTGCCCAAGCCACTCTTAATGGCAATCTCCCACAGACTGGCTGCACTGAAAAACAGCTCGTTTTCCGCATTACCAATCAAGGCACGGGCATCAGCAGACAGTCGCTCTGGCTCGCCGGCTACCCACAGCAATAGATGAGTATCCAGTAGCAGTTTCAAGCGTCGCCACCAAAAACCTGCTCGATTTCCGCGCGGCCCATCTCATCGAAATCATCAGGCACAGAAATCTGCCCTGCCATAAAGCCCAACCGCTTCATCTGCCCCGGTTCAGGCGCACTCAAAGCCATCACTTTGACCAGCGGCTTACCCGCCTTGGCAATAATAAATGGCTCCCCTTGGGTGGCTTCCTCAATCAATCGTGAAAGATGTGTTTTGGCTTCGTGAATATTAACGGTATGCATAACAACCTCGATCAAACTAAGTCTATCTAGTCCAGTCTATAGTCCTGATTTTAAGCACATTCTTTTATAGCGCAACCTTTTCGGGGTCCCGGATGTCCAAATCGCAGTCAGAGACTGGGGCACATATTTTCTCCCTCGGTAATAACCCGCTGATTATTAGAGTTAAATCACATGGATAGCATCATCATGCTATATTGCCGCGCTTTCTTTTTTGAGGTTTTGTTATGGTCGTAATTCGGTGGATTCTCGGGAAAATTATTCTGTTTCTGGATACCGTATTTTCTCCCACAGGCATTAAACGCCCGACTGAGCAGCAGGCAGCCATCGATACCCAGACGGCTCAGCTGACGCTCTATCAATATCTCGCCTGTCCCTTTTGCGTGAAGGTTCGGCGTGCCATGAAACGCCAGTCGCTCAACATAGAAACCCGAGATGCCAAGCGCGACAGTCAATTCCGTGAAGAACTGCTTCAGGGCGGCGGAAAACTGAAGGTTCCCTGCCTTAGAGTCGAAGAAGACGGTGATATACGCTGGATTTATGAGTCATCCAATATCATCAGTTATCTGAAACAGAGCTTCTGTCCCGACCAATAATTAAGGGAACAGAAAATTTCAGTATAGGGTCTAAATGTGGGCCAGCAGGACCCCAGACAGCATGCCAGGCCATTTCATTCGTAATCCTCTCTCTTTCAAAGAGCCTGGATGTAAGCACAGTCATGCCCTCAAAGAGATCTTTGTGGATCAGTGGCAAGCTATAGACAGCAATCGTCTGGCGCCCGCACGAAGAGAGAAGGGACAATAAGTGTTATGTCCCGCCATTTTTAAAGGATTCCATGCTCATCTCAATCCCGGCGAAGTCCCGAGTTCGTGGAGATTGGGGTGGGATACTTCAATACAACCCAGTACGTCGAAAAAATAAATGTCGTAATCGTAGCGATTTGCACCACCATGGCCTTTTCTGCCGACAGTACACCCGCTGACAACGCAGCGAACACGACCAGGAGAGAGAATTCACTGGACTGCCCCAAACGCACTGACAACTCCCGTGACAATTCCGCAGACTCCCCGCTCTTCAGGAATGCAAAGTGAAACACCCAAGCCTTCAAAGGTACCAGAAGCATGCCGAAAACGATCGCAGGAACAAGGAGGCTGGAGGCCAGACGAACATCCAGTTCCGCCCCGATGGCAAAAAAGAAGAGAATGAGGAAGAACTCGCGCAACGGTTTCAGATGTTCGGCGATGACGAGAGCCACCGGGCTCGATGCGATGGATAGTCCGGCCAAAAAAGCACCCATTTCATAAGAAAGACCAAGAACGTGCGCGGTCTCGGCCCATAGCAGGCACCAGCCCAAAGTCGCCACAAAAGTGTATTCCTGAACCACATCGAATTTTCTCAGCAGCGGGACCATCACGTAACGCACACCGGCAAACGAAAGCAGGCACAGAAGCGCAAACTTTCCTGCAAGCATCGCAAAAGTCATCAGCACATGGCCGTTCTTTTCGCCAGTGATGAAGAGAATGACAAGTATGGCCAGCACATCCTGCAGAAGAAGGATGCTGGTCATAATCTCCCCCGTCCGTTGATGGTGCAAAGCAGTGGTGGGAACCAGCTTCAGGCCGACAACCGTGCTCGAAAACATCATGGCT
>JAJFJT010000028.1 GCA_021773795.1 Gammaproteobacteria bacterium
AATTGCCGCGCTGTGGATGTCGTAGTCAAGCATCAGGGCGAACAAAAGGGACACGCCCCCAAACACTGCCGATGTGCCGAATGTAAGGACAGCCGTCTTTCGAAAGAGGTGGAGAAACTTAAGGGGCTGCAGATTAAGGCCGATGAGAAAGAGCAGCAGAATAACGCCGAAGTGAGCAATTTCCTCGATATGTTTCGTGCTTCGAATCAGCGCAAACCCGTTAGGCCCTGAGGCAAAGCCAACGGCGATGTAGGCTATCAATATCGGCTGCCTGGCGTAGAGAAAGAGCGTGCCCAGAACGGTGGCGCCAACAATAATCAGGCTCAACTCGAATATAATGCTTTCAAGATTCATGGGCTTCAGTTATCGATTGTGTGCTCCGCTCGCGTGGTGTTGGAATAAAGATACGATATTAGCGCAGCCAATCCACTAACCGCCTGGACCGAGTTGCACTTACGAGTTGAATTCACGTGATGGCTACTGCCAATTCCATCGTTTTATAAAAGCCTAGCGCCTCCGCAGCAATTCCCTCAAGGGCGCCGGCTCAATCAAATCGATGCGCCGGCGCCGCAGCCGCAGCCAGCCACGGCGCTCAAATTCCTTTAGCTGGCGGCTCACGACTTCCCGGGCGGTACCCAGCTCCACCGCCAGTTCGCGGTGGCTCAGCATCACCTCGCCGCCATCACTCATACGTTCCAGCAGACACTGGGCGAGGCGGGCATCAACGCGCCCGAAGGCCACTTCCTCCACCCGTTGCATCAGGCCGGACAGCCGGATTGCCCACACATTAAAGATAAAGGTGCGAAAAACTTCGGAGCTTTCCATCAAGGCACGGAAGCTCTTTCCCCGTAGCACCACGGCGGAGACATCTTCCTCTACAAGTCCCGCCGCAGCGTAGTCCGTGTTACCCAGCAGGCAGGCGGTGGTGAGAATGCAGGTCTGGCCGGGGCCGACTCGGTAGAGCACGATCTCACGGCCACTTTCGCTGTTCTGGTGAACGCGCACGCTGCCGGCCACCACAAACAGATAATCGGAACAGGCGTCCCCGGGTTGAAAAAGGATGGTACCGGCGGGTGCGGTGATGGACTGTGTGCCAGCCTGTAATACCTCAAGATCTGCAGTGGAGAGATGCGAAAGGGCTGGAAACTCTAACAGCCACACGTCCCCTGTCGCAGTGGGGCTCATCACTAGCTGCCTACATGCCGCAGCGCCTCAAGAGGATCCATCAACTCAAGGTCGTGAGCAGCGGCAACCTCCGGGGAAGTGATCTTGCCGGCACAGACATTTAGCCCGGCGCGCAGATGAGGGTCCGCCTCCAACGCCACTCGATAACCTCGTTCTGCCAGAGTCAACACATGGGGCAAGGTGGCGTTATTCAGGGCGAAGGTGGAGGTGCGGGGTACACCCCCCGGCATATTGGCGACGCAGTAATGGATCACCCCGTCCACCACGTAAGTCGGATCGGCGAAGGTGGTGGGGCGCGAGGTTTCGCAACAGCCACCCTGGTCAATGGCCACATCGACAATCACCGAACCGGGCTTCATCCCCTTGACCATTTCTGCGGTGACCAGCTTGGGTGCAGCGGCCCCGGGGATCAGCACGCCGGCGACTACCAGGTCGGCACTGAGCACGTGTTTTTCAACGGCGTCACGGGTGGAGTAGACGGTGTTGATATCACGCCCAAACTGTCGCCACAGTCCCCGCAGCACATCCAGCGAACGATCGATCACCACCACATCAGCACCCATGCCAACGGCGATATGGGTGGCACTGGTGCCCACCACGCCGCCACCGAGAATGACCACCTTGGCCGGATCGACTCCAGGCACCCCGCCGAGGAGTACTCCGAGGCCACCGTGGGGTTCTTCCAGACAGTAGGCGCCGGCCTGAATCGCCATCCGCCCCGCCACCTCGGACATGGGCGCCAGCAAAGGCAGGCCACCTCGGGCTGAGGTCACAGTCTCATAGGCAATGCACACCGCCCCGGTATCCATAAGCGCCTGGGTAAGCACCCGATTGGGGGCAAGATGCAGGTAGGTAAACAGTACCTGACCCGGGCGCAGCAGAGCATATTCCGACTCTTGTGGCTCCTTGACCTTGACGATCATATCCGCGCCAGCAAAAATCTCGGGGGCCGTTTCCACCACCTCGGCTCCGGCAGCACGATACTCCGCATCATCAGCACCAATGCCGGTCCCCGCATTGTGCTCCACCAGCACCTGGTGACCGTGATGCACCAGTTCCCGCACACTGGCAGGCGCCAGCCCTACCCGGTATTCCTGGGTCTTGATCTCCGTCGGTACGCCGATGTGCATCCGTGTTCTCCCGCTTGCGTGACCCTGTTGCAGCCCTCTACCGAGAGCATAGTACCTTCCGGATACAGACTCGTCTTATTGCCACCCTTATGTCGGCAGGTTCATGATCACAATACCCGTCGCCACCACCGCGCCGGCGATGATGCGGAACATACCAAAAGGCTCTTTCAACATACGCGCTCCGATAATGGCCGCAAAGAAAACGCTGGTCTCCCGCAATGCAGTGACATGGGCCATGGCACCCAGGCTCATGGCCCACACCACCATGCCGTAGGCCAGTGCGCACATCGTTCCACCAGCGAGACCGGGCTTCCAGTAGGCACGGAAATAAGCCCCGAACTGCCTGCGCCGCCAGCACCAGACATAGACGCAAAGAGGCACGGCATCGAATACCAGCAACCAGGCAATATAGGCCAGCGGGCTGCCCGCAACCCGGATACCCATGCCCGCGGCCACCGAATAGCCGCTGATGAACAACGCGGTGCAGAGGCTAAAGGCGAGTGGTCGAAGATTGCGACTGCTGGGCGGCCCTCCCAACAGCGCCAGACTCGCAATCGCCGTGGAGGCAATGCCAAGCCCGAGCAAACCGCTAGCATTGAGTACTTCCCCAGCAAACAGCCAGGCCCAGCAGGCCACCAGCAGGGGTGCCGAGCCACGGGCAATGGGATAGACGTGGCTCAAATCTCCCACCTGATAGGCCTTGAGCAAAAAGAAAAAATAGCCAACGTGCAGCAATGCAGAGAGCAGCAGAAAGGGCCAGCTTGCAGCGGCCGGAAAGCCCACCCAGGGCGCGACCACCAGCCCCATGACGGCGGTGCTGCCGAGTACGATGGAAAGGGTAAGGGAGCGATCGTTGCCCATCTTTACTAGCGCGTTCCAAGCCGCATGCAGGACTGCGGCTACCAGAACCAATAGCAACAGATTAGGAGAAAGTGGCATCAATAAATAACGCGTAGCGGCGCTACGCGTGCAGGCGTTTCAATCGTGGGTATCGGGCCAGGCCGAGAGAATACAGAAGACTCCCAAGCCACCCAGCACCCAGCTCACTACGGGCATCCCGGCCAGCATCAGCGGACTGTATCCATCCAGACCAAAGATCACCGCCGCGCTAACCATCAAGGCGGCACCAACGATGGCCATGATGGTGTGCTGATTACCCGCGCGCATTTCACGGCGCAAGGCCTTCAGTTCATCGGAGCCCAGGCGCACGCGCAGACGGCCATCCCGCGCCTGTTCCAGCACATCGGATATCTGCCCGGGCAGGCGCGGTAGGGATTCTCCCCAGCGGGGTGCATTTTTTTTCAGCTCTCGTAATAGCGCCTTTCCCCCAAGCTGCTGCTTCATCCAGTCCTCGAAAAAGGGTTTGGCGCTCTGCCAAAGATCGAGATCGGGATAGAGCTGGCGACCGAGGCCTTCAATATTCAGCAGGGTCTTTTGCAGCAACACCAATTGCGGCTGCACTTCCATGTCGAAACGACGCGCAGTCTGAAACAGCCGTACCAGCAGGTGTCCAAAGGAGATGTCTTTCAGGGGGCGCTCAAAGATGGGCTCACAGACACTACGAATGGCGGCCTCAAATTCATCTACCCGGGTGCCCGCCGGCACCCATTCCGATTGCACGTGTAACTCCGCTACACGCTGATAATCGCGATTAAAAAAGGCGAGGAAATTTTCCGCCAGATAATGCTGATCTGCCGGCATGAGGCTGCCCATGATGCCAAAATCCACGGCTATGTATTGCGGGTTACTGACGCTCTCCGGGGCAATAAAAATGTTGCCCGGATGCATGTCGGCGTGGAAAAAATTATGCGTGAAGACCTGGGTGAAAAAGATATCCACCCCGCGTTGTGCCAGCACTTTGAGATCGAAGCCCTGCTTGCTCAGGGTCTCAGTATCACTAATGGGGATGCCGTAGATACGCTCCATCACCATCACCCTGGAGCGCGTATATTCCCAGTAAATCTCCGGCACCTTGAGCTCGCTGGCATCCTCGAAATTTCGCCGTAGCTGGGAGGCCGAAGCCGCCTCACGCATCAGATCCAGCTCGTCAAGAATGATTTTCTCGTACTCTGCCACCACCTCTCGCGGACGCAGGCGCCGAGCATCACGCCAGTAGAGCTCGGCCAACTCGGCAATGGTGTAAAGCAAGCCCACATCGCGGCGGATAATGCGCTCTATACCCGGACGCACCACCTTGACCACCACGTCCTCGCCACCGTGCAGCCGGGCACCATGCACCTGGGCAATAGATGCCGAGGCAAAGGGTTCCCGGTCAAACTCCAGGAAGGCCTCATCCAGCGGGCGCCCCAGCGCCGTGGCCACCAGCGCCATGGCCTCCTTGCCAGCAAAGGGCGGCACCCGATCCTGCAAACGGGCCAGTTCCGTAGCGATATCTTCCGGCACCAGATCCGGACGTACCGAAAGGGCCTGCCCGAACTTGACGAACACCGGGCCTAACTCCTCCAGGGCGCGACGGATACGAACACCACGCGGTGGCAGGGGGCCACGCACCCAGTTCCACGGCAAGACATAAAGCAGGAAACGCAGTGGGCGAAACAGGTGGATATCGAGGATGATTTTGTCCAGGCCGTGACGCACCAGCACCCGGTTGATGTGCAGCAGGCGCCAGCTTTGCAGCAAACGATTCACCGGCCACTCCCGATGCCGGCCCCAACGCCGATACTGAACCGCTGGATCCGCTGTTCCAGGCGCGCCACATCGTCTCTCAAACGATCCACGTTGGCAGCGAAGACATCGACCTCGTGCGGTCCAAGCACCATCTGGACCTCCTCGGTCAGATACTCACCGAGGTCAGTGAGAACCGCCTCACGGGCACGTTCGCCCCAGCGCCAGGTGGAACGCAGCACGTTACCTAGCTGGTGGGCAGCAATGTCTCCCATGACCCGGGAAAGGCACTCCTCCCAGTCCAGATCGAGCCGCCCGGCAAAGTCCTGTAGCTGATGCAATACTTCGGCATCGCCTTCGATGCCAACACCCCGGGGGGTAACCCCATCTCCGCGCACACCGCGCAGCAGTGCCAGCAACTCAAACGGTGTGCCGGTGACGGTGACGTCGGCCGGCCCGGGAGTAAAAGAAAAACTAATGCCATGGGCATTGGGAAGCAGATAAACCGCCAACTCCGTATCACGCACCGCCACGGCGATAAGCTTGCCCGAGAGCCCTTCCAGCAAATGCCCGCTATCCGGGTCGAGAGATAGCAAGCGATTGATGGCCGCAGTAATCAGATTTTCCACCGTGGGGATCAAAACTTGTAACCTACGTGCAGGGCCACCACGCCACCGGCGAGATTAAAGTAATGGCAACGTTCGAAACCGGCTGCCTTCATAAGGGATTTCAAGCTCTCCTGATCAGGATGCATACGGATGGATTCCGCCAGGTAACGGTAGCTGTCGGCATCGCCGGTAATGCGTTCACCGAGAAAAGGGATCCACTGGAAAGAATAGCGCTCGTACAGCTCTTTCAACACCGGCAAAGCCACGGTGGAAAATTCGAGAATCAGCACCTTGCCGCCCGGGCGCAGCACACGCTGCAGGGAGGCCAGTGCCCGCTCCATACGTGTGACATTGCGTAGGCCAAAGGCCATGGTGATGCGGTCAAAAAAATTCGAACGAAAGGGCAGGCTTTCCGCATCCGACTGACAATAACTGAGGTTAGCCGCAAGCCCACGGTCGAGCAGCCGGGATCGTGCCCGGCCCACCATACCAAGGTTAATGTCGGTGGCTACCACCGCGCCCTTGGTGCCAACCCGGCGTGCCAGTGAAGCCGCCAGATCGCCCGTGCCGGTGGCCACATCCAGTACCCGGTGACCGGGACGGATGCCGCCGGTGTCGAGGGCAAATCGCTTCCAGCAACGATGCAAGCCCATGGACATCAGATCGTTCATGAGATCATAGCGTCCCTGTACCGAATCAAAGACGCCGCGCACGCGCCGGGTCTTCTCTCCCGGAGAGACGTTCTCAAAACCGAAGTGGGTTTGGCCTTCCGTCATGTTCGTGGGTGGCCAGCCTGTTCCAGGCGCTCAAGGTAGTCTGCCCAATTGCTCTCCCCGTTGATGCCCAGTTCATAGAACGTTTCCCAGGAGTAGATCCCGCTATTGTGGCCATCATCAAAATGCAGGGTCACCCCGTAATGACCCACCGGCTCAATCCGACTGATAGCCACCTCTTGTTTGTCTAGCTGCAACACCTCCTGTCCCGGGCCGTGACCACGGACCTCTGCAGAAGGTGAATAGACGCGCAGATATTCGGCGCTAAGACCAAAACGCTGATCGTCGGCATAGACCAGCTCCAATATCCGTGACTGGCTGTGGTACTGCACCTCAATGGGGACTGGCGGGGGAATCTCTTTCATCATCGGCTACCTCGTGATGCGCTCAACTTTTTTACTCTTGCCTTGTCTTGCCTGGAAACTTGAATTTTTAGAGGCACCCTGAATTCCATGATCAGGCTCCTAGAGGATGTACTTACTCAAGTCCTCATCCTCCACCAATTCGCCCAGGTGTTCATCCACATAGGCCGCATCCACCACTATTTCGTCATCACCGAGCTCCGGTGCATCGAAGGAAACGGCCTCCAGCAGACGCTCCATCACCGTGTGCAAGCGCCGCGCACCAATATTTTCGGTACGTTCGTTGACCTGCCAAGCCACCTCGGCAATACGCTCGATGCCATCCTCGGTATAGCGAATTTCGGGACCCTCAGTCTTAATCAGCGCGGTGTACTGCTCGGTCAGTGAGGCGTCAGGTTCGGTGAGTATGCGTACGAAATCTCCCGCGTCCAGTGCATCCAGATTAACGCGAATCGGCAGCCGTCCCTGTAGCTCCGGGATGAGATCCGAAGGCTTGGCCAGATGAAAGGCCCCGGAGGCAATAAACAGGATGTGATCGGTGCGCACCATGCCAAATCGAGTGCTCACGGTGGAGCCCTCCACCAGGGGCAGCAGATCCCGCTGCACACCCTCGCGGGACACATCAGCTCCGGCCTGATCGTGACGCTTGGTGACCTTATCAAGCTCGTCGAGAAAGACGATGCCATTTTGTTCCACGTCGTCCACCGCGCGCAATTTCAGATCCTCATCATTAATGAGCTTGCCCGCCTCCTCCTCACTCAACAGCTTAAAGGCCTCGCCCACGGCCAGCTTGCGGGTTTTGGTGGAACCGCTGCCGGATAGATTTTGGAACATGCCCTGCAACTGGTTGGTCAGTTCTTCCATTCCCGGTGGCGCCATGATCTCCACGCCCACACTGGGGGAACTCACCTCTATTTCCACCTCGCGCTCATCGAGCTTGCCCTCACGCAGCATCTTGCGGAATTTCTGCCGGGTTTCGGCCCCCTTGGCATCCTCGCCCTCATTCGCATCCCTGGCGGGACGCAGCAAAATATCAAGGATGCGATCCTCCGCGGCATCTTCAGCACGGTGGCGGACCTTTTCTACTTCCTGCTGGCGATTCATGTTAACCGCCACATCCAGAAGATCGCGTACGATGGACTCAACATCACGACCGACATAACCCACTTCAGTAAATTTAGTTGCCTCGACCTTGATAAAAGGTGCATTGGCCAACTTTGCCAAACGTCGCGCAATCTCAGTCTTGCCCACACCCGTCGGGCCGATCATCAGAATGTTTTTCGGTGTGATTTCCGCCCTCAGGCTTTCATCCACCTGGCCGCGCCGCCAACGATTTCTAAGCGCGATAGCCACCGAACGCTTGGCGGCACCTTGACCAATGATGTGTTTGTCCAGCTCGTGGACGATCTCGCGTGGAGTCATTTGTTCCATAGTGATTGTTTTGGCTCGAATCGGTGATGGCCGCGGGCAGATAACAACTCGCGCGGCGAGTGAAGGGCACCTCTAAAAACTCAATTTTTAGAGCCACCCTAAATCAGGAAGAGCGGCTTTCCAGCTCCTCAATAACCAGCTGCTGGTTGGTGTATATACAAATATCAGCGGCAATGGACATGGCTTTTTCAACCACATCGCGAGCACCCAATTCACTGTGCTCCAACAACGCACGGGCCGCCGCCAAAGCATAGGAACCGCCCGAGCCGATGGCCGCGGTAGCGTGCTCCGGTTCAATCACATCGCCATTCCCGGAAATGATTAGAGAGGACTGGGCATCGGCCACCAGCAGCAGCGCCTCAAGACGACGCAGCATACGATCCGTGCGCCAGTCTTTGGCGAGTTCCACCGCCGCACGGGTAAGGTTTCCCTGATGCTTTTCCAGCTTGGCTTCAAAACGCTCAAACAGGGTGAAGGCATCGGCGGTGCCACCAGCAAAACCGGCAATTACCTGATCATGGAACAGGCGCCGTACCTTGCGTGCATTACCCTTGACCACGGTATCACCCAGGGTCACCTGACCATCCCCCCCAAGGACCACCCGGTCCCCCCGGCGAGCCAGCAAAATCGTCGTACCATCAAACTGCCGCAAATCAAATTCCTCTAAGTAATTTCAACGAGCCGCGAACAGCTCGGGGGGAGCGCCTCCGGGGCGCAGATTGTACCGTATCGGGATGAAACCCTGGTCTAAAGAGCTTGCCCGTATACCGCACCACGATGCCGAATGCGCAGAACGAGAATGGCCAGTTTTTGGTCCTCAATACGACAGATAACGCGATAATCCCCGATGCGATATCGCCATAACCCGACATAATTGGAGCTAAGTCTCTTACCAAATTTTCGGGGATTGTCTAACGGAGCGATACGTTCGTCCAGATAGTCGAGAATTGTCCGCTGCATCTGGCGATCAATCTTTTTCAATTCCTTGACGGCACGGACATCGTACTCAATTGTCCAAGGCAAGTTCCCGCCTCACTTGTTCACTGCTCAACCGCTTGGTGGGGTTTTCCAGGCGTTGCTCGGCGAGATAGCGATCCTCAAGCTGGTCAATATTATCTTCGACGAGCTGACGGATATAAAAGCTTTTGCTGCGGCCTGTCAGTTGCGCGAGGTTTTGCAACCGGGTCTCCAATTCCTCTTTGAAACGGACATTAGCCATTCCTCTTCTACCTCCGCACGATAGTTGCGCCACTTGTGTCACAAGCGTTACATGGAACCAGAGGTGGATCAAGGAAAACGCAGCGAAACGTGGCCGCTTTGCAGGAGGGGCCTCCCTATATCTACGCCAAGGTTATTGAGGTGCCCTTGAGCCGTTAGCCTCGGACGCAGCCCAACGCTTCGACAGATGGCTATTTTCGCGCTTGCTTCTTTGCCCGTGGATGGGCGCAATCATAGACCGTCGCCAGGTGCTGAAAATCCAGATGGGTGTATACCTGCGTCGTGCTGATGCTGGCGTGCCCCAGCAGCTCCTGCACGGCACGCAGATCACCGCTCGACTCCAACAGATGGGTGGCGAAAGAATGGCGCAGCATGTGCGGATGCAATGCCCCCCCGGTTCCGGTCTCCAACCCCCATTTACGCAAACGCATCTGTAACGCCCGAGGGCTCAAGCGGCTGCCGCGACGGCTCACGAAGAGCGCAGGCTCATCCACCGCGGCAAGACAAACACGCGCCCGCAACCAAGCCTCCAGCGCTCTTACAGCGGCACCGCCGATGGGCAATATCCGGGTCTTGTGGCCTTTACCCGTGACCCTCAGTTCCCGGGCACCTGCTACCACATGTTGCTGATCGAGACCGATGAGCTCCGCCAGACGCAGGCCACAGGAATAGAGCAGCTCCAGCATGGCACGATCCCGCAGCGCCAGCGGATCATTGCCAGGAAAGGCCAGCAATTGAGTAATGCGATCAACATCGAGGGTCTCGGGCAGACGTGCGGGTACCCTTGGAGCGGTCACTCCCTGGGCAGGATTACGGGTAATCAAACCCTCGCGCAACAGATAGGTGAAAAAACTGCGTACGGCCGATAGCAGTCGCTGCAGGCTGCGCCCGCTCAGCCCCTGGCGATGACGCCAAGCCAGCAGAGCCCGTACCGCGGCCGGATTGATGGCAGCCCAATAGCGGATCTCCCGCTGCTCACAAAAGCCTTGTAAACACGCTAGATCACGCCGGTAGGCGGCGATGGTATGGGGCGAAAGGCGCCGCTCCGTGTGCAGATGATGGAGAAACTGCCCTGGCCAACTTTGCTGCTCCGCATCCATGGTGAAGTCCTCAAATCCAGCGGGCCAATACCGCCGTCAGCACACCGCCCAACTGCTGCAGGAAGGCGTTACCCATCGCCGGATGGAAATGCTCCGGGTCGCGGCTACCGATAGCCAGCAGGCCTGGCATGGTGTCGTCGCCCAAGGGCTGCAAAGCGGCCGATCCCGACTCTTCCCACTGTGCCGAGAACAGGTAATCCCATTGCTCTGGCCGAAGATGACCACACACCGTGTCACCGCTGTCCGAAATAGCCTTGAAAAGAGCCGCACCCGCTCCGTCGGCACCGACGAACTGCGGCAGATTCATGCCCGGCTTTGCGGGTGGAGGCACAAACAGCTGGATAACCACAAAATCGGCTCCAAAATCCTCCATCAGACCCGCTGAAACCTTGTCGAATACCTCGGCGGCGGTCTCGCAGGCCAGCAAGGCCAAAGTCAGGCTGTGCAGTCGTGCATAGAGCGCCTCATTTTCACGCGCACGTTCAATGAGAGACTGGAACTCACGACGCAGGCGATGATTGTGATCCCGCAGCACGCTCACCTGATGCTCCACCAGAGAAACCGCCGCACCGCAGCGATGTGGGACGTGCATTTTTTCTACCAGCTCCGGATGCTCGCACAGGAAGTCCGGATGGCTACGCAGGAAACGCACTATCTCTTCCGTTGCCCCGACATCTGTCACCATCTGCTCGGCATTCACCTTCATATTTCTATCCTCCCCTCGTAAACCCGAGTCGCCGCTCCGGTCATCAACACGGAACCCTGTTCCCCATCCCATTGGATGCGCAGGTGCCCCCCCGTCAAAGCCACATCAACGGCAGCATCCAACAGCCCCTGCTGTCGACCCACCACCACGGCGGCACAGGCGCCGCTGCCACAGGCTTCGGTCTCCCCCACACCCCGCTCAAAAACCCGCAGACGAATCGCCCCCGGCCCAAGAATTTGCATGAAGCCCACGTTGACCCCCTCGGGGAAACAAGCCTCAGCCTGAATCGCGGGTCCCAGGCTTGCTACCGGTGCATTATCCACATCAACTACCTGCAGCACTGCGTGTGGATTTCCCATGGAGACAACCCCGACTTCCACCTCCATACCAGCAAGGCCAAGCGAATATTGAGGGGCTGACTGCGCACTGATAAAGGGGATTTTTTCGGGTTCAAAACATGGGGCTCCCATATCTACCGTGACCTCACCATTAGGCTCCAAGCGAGTACGAATCACCCCGTTGATGGTCTCAAAGACCAGTTCATCACGCTCACACAGGCCGGTCTCGTGGGCAAAACGTGCAACACAGCGAGCACCGTTACCGCACTGCTCCACCTCAGCGCCATCCGCGTTGAAGATGCGATAGCGAAAATCGGCGGCAGCACCCGCAGCCTGCTCCAGCAACAACAGCTGATCACAGCCCACACCACGGCGGCGATCGGCCAGAAAACGCACCAGGGAGGCATCAGCTTGTAACCGCCCGGAACGGTTATCGATGACAATGAAATCATTGCCCAAGCCATGCATTTTACTAAAAGTCAGTTGCACCTATCGGCACTCCATCATTGCGACCACGCCACAACAATTCACTACGCTCTCCATCAGCCCCGGTTGCCCCCTATTTACGGGGCCTGCCCAAAGGCTATCCCAACAAGACGAAAGGGCATCTCTAGAAAGGTTTTTTATCTTGTATATTCAGCATAATATGACCTATAGTTGTTCCATTACAAGAACTGGGGAGCATGGGGTGAAGAAAGGCTTCTGGACTAAGGATTGGTTTGCGGGCGTCGTTATCACGCTGATTTTCCTCATTGCCGGGCGCGGTGAGTTCCTCCAGGGACTGGAACGAAGTGCCTACGATTTCGGTGTACGTGCCTCCACGGCAGAGCCCAGCGACAAGGTGGCGGTTATTGCCATCGATGACGAAAGCATCAACAACCTTGGACGCTGGCCTTGGCCCCGCGACCTCCACGCCCGCATTATTGAGCTGCTGACCCAGGCCCAGGCCAAGGTCATCGGCAACACGGTCTTTTTCCTCGAACCACAGATCGATCCCGGTCTTGCCCATATCACCGAACTGGGCGCCTTCGTGGTGGATTCCCATCTCTACCAGGATGTACCCGGTGAAGTTGAATTACTCCAGGCCTTGATGGAGGAGCTGCCGGCTAACAACGAGGCTGTGACCCAGCTCCGTGAATTTTTGGCTGACTCCGCGCTGGCCAAAAGCCTGCAAGATGAGGTGGATATCCTAGCGGCCGTGCTTGGCGAGGCGGAACAGGCCCTCAACACCGACCGCAAGCTGGCCGAGCAACTAGCAAATGCGGGCAATGCGATCCTGGCCATGCCCTTCGTTATTGGCGAGCCCCTGGGCAATCCGGACCAGGATTTGCCGGAATACGTGACCCGCAATGCGCTCCCCAACGTTATCGATAGAACGGAGGCCCTGGTCAACGGCCTGCTGCCCCTGCCCACGGTGGCCGCCATTCCGCCCATAGAGGAACTGGGCACGACGGCACTGGCCATTGGTCACCTGAATGCCAACGTCGACGTGGACGGCGGCATCCGCTCCGAGCCGCTGGTATTACGCTATTTCGATAACTATTACCCGTCCCTGTCGCTGCTGCTCGCGGCCAAAAGTCTTAATCTGAAGAACAAGGATATTGAAATCCGTCTCGGCGAAGGCGTGAGACTGGGCAATCTGCAGATTGCCACCGACGCTGCACTGCAGATGCAGACCTTCTTCTACAGCGAGATGGATGGCATCCCGGCCTTCTCGGTGGATTCCTTCTACGACGTCATCAGTGGCAAAATCCCGCCGGAAAAATATCGTGGCAAGGTGGTATTGATAGGGGCAACCGCAACCGGCGTAGGTAGCCCACAGGTCACACCGGTGTCTCCCGCCATGGCACCCGTGCTCACCCTGGCCCACTCGGTCTCCAGCATTCTGAATGAGGACTTCTTTGTGGTCCCGACCTGGGGCTACTGGGCCGAGTTGGGTGCCTTACTGTTTATTGCCCTGTATCTCATTGCCCTGCTACCTCGGCTAAAAGCAGCCGCTGGCGCCTCTGTCACGGCGCTTTTGTTCATTGCCCTGATGGTGACCCATTTCGTCCTCATGACCACTCAGGGCATGTGGTTACAGCTCATGGTGCCAGCTTGCTTGCTACTCGGTGGCCATCTGCTACTCACCACCAAGCGCTACTTGGCCACGGAGCGCGGCAAGCTCGTCTCAGACGCGGATTCCGCCGAAACCAATCGCATGCTGGGGCTCGCCTTCCAGGGACAGGGCCAACTGGATATGGCCTTTGACAAATTCCGTAAGTGCCCGCTGGACGACTCGGTCATGGACCTGCTGTACAACCTGGCCCTCGACTATGAACGCAAGCGGCAGTTCAACAAGGCTGGGTCGGTGTACCAGTACATGGCCGACTTCAATCCGAAGTTCCGCGATCTGGAATCGCGCATGTCGCGCAGCAAGGTGATGGAAGACACGGTAATGCTCGGCAGCGCCGGTGGTGGCGCCCAGGCAACCATGATCCTCTCCGGAGAGGGCGTACAAAAACCCATGCTCGGTCGTTACGAGGTAGAAAAAGAACTTGGCAAGGGCGCCATGGGTATCGTGTATCTCGGCAAGGATCCCAAGATCAATCGCGTGGTCGCGATCAAAACCATGGCCCTGGCCCAGGAATTTGAGGGTGACGAACTCCAGGAAGTGAAGGAGCGCTTCTTCCGCGAGGCGGAGACGGCGGGCCGACTCAACCATCCTAATATTGTCACCATTTTCGATGCCGGCGAGGAACACGATCTTGCCTATATCGCCATGGAGTTCCTCAAAGGTGGCGACCTCGCCCCTTACACCAAACCCGACAAGTTATTACCAGTTGCCACGGTCATCGATCTGGTGGCGCAATCAGCGGACGCACTGGACTACGCCCATAGCCAGAACGTGGTACACCGCGACATCAAGCCTGCTAACCTGATGTACGACGCTGAAAGCGAGACCATGAAAATTACCGATTTTGGTATCGCCCGGATTACGGATTCCAGTAAGACCAAGACCGGAATGGTGCTGGGCACCCCCTCTTACATGTCTCCGGAGCAGCTTGCAGGCACTAAAGTGGGCGGCCATTCCGACCTCTTCTCTCTCGGGGTCATGCTGTTTCAGATGCTTTCCGGGCAACTGCCCTTTACCGGCGACTCCATGGCCACCCTGATGTACAAAATTGCCAATGACGCCCATCCGGATGTACTCGGCATACGCCCTGATCTGCCCCCTTGCCTCAAGGCCATCATCGACAAGGCCCTGAAAAAGGATTTGGAAAAACGCTATCAGCGGGGCTCCGAGATGGCACGCGACCTGCGGGCTTGTGCCTCACGCGTAGGTGCTGTCCCAAGCACCCCTGTCACCGATAACTCAAGCACCGCCACCACCGACAACGATGCGCAACCGCGTGGAGAGGATGGGCGATTTGTACCTCGTGGCTAAGCGCCACCGAAGCCCAAGATCGATAATATGAACCTGGAGGGAAAGCTTGAAATAGTGGGTGTTTCGGATGTGGGGAGCAAACGCGACCACAACGAGGACAGTATCGGCACCGATACCCGCACGGGCATCGTGATTCTCGCCGACGGCATGGGGGGATATAAGGCGGGGGAAGTCGCCAGTGCCATCGCCGTTAACCTGATGATGGAGGAATTGCGTGCGGATCCCCGGGCCTTGGGTGCGGGAGAAATAGATGAGGAAAGCGGTTATAGCCAGGAAACCCTGCTACTCAAGGCGGCGGCAGAAAAGGCCAATGAGACCATCTACCAGACAGCCCAGAGCCAGCCACAATGTCGGGGCATGGGAACCACCCTGGTGGCAGCAGTGTTTTACAACAACCGCCTCAGCATCGCTCATGTGGGGGATTCCCGCCTCTACCGCGTACGCAGCAATGTGCTTGAACAAGTTACCGTTGACCATTCTCTGCTGCAGGAACTGATCGACAAAGGTTTTTATACCCCGGAGGAAGCGAAGGAATCACTGAACAAAAATCTGGTCACCCGTGCGGTAGGTATCGACCAACACGTGGAGGCTGAGGTGCAGGAGGATGTGGCCCTGCCAAGAGATATCTATCTCCTCTGTTCCGATGGCCTTACTGACCTGGTGAACGATGAAGCGATCCACTTAACCCTGACGAAAGACAGTGATAACCTTCAGCAAGCAGCGGAAGTCCTGGTGAAGATGGCCAATGATGCGGGCGGCAGGGACAATATTTCTGTCATCCTTGTGCGCATACTAAGGCCGTTTCCCGTGAAAACAGGCTGGTACACGAGATTATTTGACTGGTTCTAAATATGCTACAACGGTCTTTACATGCTATTTATCGACGGGCGGAAAGCATACGCCTGGTCCCGTTTTCCGGACTTCAGTGCCCGGAAAATGCTATTTCAATCGCAAACCTTGTACATACTGCCGGAAAACGGAATTTTCAGCAGCCTGTTAACCCATCCCGGTTCGGGTAGGACGTCCAATGCCTGCAAAGCTCATACTCAGCCTCAATGCATCGGTCCTCGGAGAGTTTGATCTCGAAAAGGAACGCATAACTATCGGGCGGCGCCCCGACAACGATATACAAGTGGATAATCTTGCGGTCAGCGGCAAGCATTCTGCCATTATTACCATCCTGAGCGACTCCTTCCTGGAGGATTTGGATAGCACTAACGGCACTTACGTCAACGGCAAGCTCATCAAGAAGCATGCTTTGAAAAATAACGACGTTATCAGTGTCGGCAAACACGAACTCAAATATGTCAATGATGCAGCCTCGGCCGATGAGGATGACTTTGAGAAAACCATGATCATTCGCCCGGGGATGGTGGGCCATGCGGCGGCAGCGGAAAAGGCTGCAGAAGCTCCCGGAACCAGCACTGGCGATGTGGCCGCCCCGGCACCAACACCCGGGGCTGCTGCCCAACCAGCACCGACCGCATTACCCCTGGGCAAGATTCGGGTATTAAATGGCCCAGCGACCGGCAAGGAACTGGAACTAAAGAAAGCATTGATCACTCTGGGGCGGACCGGCATCCAGGTAGCAGTGATTACCCGCCGCCCACAAGGCTATTTCATCACCCACGTCGAGGGAACCCCTCCCATCGTCAACGGCAACTCTATTGGTGGGCAGGCCCACGCCCTGAAAGATCGTGACGTGGTAGAGCTGGCCAGCATCAAAATGGAGTTTTCTGTCGACAGATAGGGGTCTGTCGAACTTAGGACTGCTCTGCTGCGGGAACTCGGTACAGGGAAGAGCTTCCTTCAGCTAAAATACCGGCCACAGGCCGTTATTCGGTGCTCACTTGGTCTGGTGGGTGAAGACCCCATCCCAATCGCTCCCGGGCGACTCTGCCCGGAAATGGGCAATACGCTCGGCATAGAGGTGGTACAGACCCCGTTCTGTGGTCTGCTGGAGATTGAGGAACTGGATCTCCGCCATATCCCAACTCTGCTGACGATAGAGTTTCAAGGCCTGTCGGTAGAGTTTTAGTTCATTGTGCAGCTCTTTGGATACCTCATCCTTCGGTCCCAGCGGCTCATAGATAGTAACCGGCTTATCCTTCCCCTTCACTCGAACCTTATCCAACTCCCGGAATGCATAGCCTGACACTTCTGCCCGGGTGGTCTCATTGACGATCATATCCACCCCGTACTGCTTGGTCAGCCCCTCCAGACGTGAACCCAGATTGACCGCATCACCGAGCACGGTATAGGCCATGCGAAATTCGGATCCCATGTTGCCCACGCTCATGGAGCCGGTATTGACCCCCACACCGATACGAATCTCTGGCCAACCCCGGGACTTGAACTCTGCATCCATGGATTTCAGCGTCGCCAGCATATCCAACCCAGCCTCCAGCGCATGCAGGGCATGCTCCGGATCGTGCAAGGGCGCACCCCAGAAACACATCACGGCATCCCCCATGTACTTATCGATGGTGCCCCGATGATTGTGAATGACCCGCGTCATCGGGGTCAGAAACTCACTCATGAGCTGCGTGAGCTCCTGTGGATCCAGGCCTTCTGAAATGGTGGTAAAGCCACGCACATCGGTAAACAGCACGCTCATCTCTCGGCTCTCACCTTCCAGCGAGAAGGCATCCGGGTCACCACTCATCTCATCTACCAGCTCAGGCGGTATGTATTGACCAAACAGGCCAGCCAGTTGCCGTTTTCCCCGGGACTCGACAAAGTAGCCGTAAGACATATTGAACAGAAACAACAGCAGCACCATCAACAGGGTCGAGGCAATGGGCACCACCAGATTTCCATGTTCCCAGATAAGCAGGTTGGCCTTGCCCACCACCAACAGCAACGCCAACGTCGCCAAAGCGGCTCGTAACGGCCCCATGAGCGGCAAGGCAATAATCATCAACAGGCCCGAAAGCACCAGGATGACGACCTCTGCCCCCAGAGTGTAGGCCGGATTTTCGCGCAGATTATTTTCCAGGATGCCGGCAATCAGATTGGCGTGGATTTCCACTCCCGGGAATATCCGTTGCACTGGCGAGGCCCTCAGATCAAGCAGACCGGGGGCCGAGGTACCCACCAGCACAATGGCATTTTTTAGCTGTGCCGCATTCGCCTCGCCATTAAGCACGTCGGTCGCTGAAATATAGGGAAAACTGCCTTGTTTGCCACGGTAAGGCACCAGAGTTCGTACTTGCTCATCCACCGGAACGACCCGGTCGCCAACCTGCAACCATTCCAGACCGGAATAACCCTTACCTACCCGTCCCTCGGTCGCGAAACCCGGCTCCACCCGGTCCACGCCCAGATAGGTGCGCGCTATCTTGAGTGCAAGAGATTCATAGTAAGCACCCTCGAATTCATAGATCATCGGAACCCGGCGCACGATACCGTCTGCATCCACAAAGGGATTGAAATGACCGGCACCCAGGGCCTTGGACTGAAGTGCTTCCAGGTTCGCCCCATAACCCCGAGCGCCAATAAATTTGACCTTACGGCCCGTAAAGGCTCCGGCGGCGAAGGTAGCTTGGGGCAGACTGCCACTGGCAAGGGACTCCTCTGACTCACCCGCATCACTGAAGTAGTATCCAAGGATGACCCGGCGGTTCTCCATACTACTGGCAAACAGGGCATCCCGGTCCATTTGTGGGCGCACTGCTTCGAGATGCTGGCGAAAACGCTCATCCCCCTTGAAGGCCCCCTCGGAAAGCGCCTCCAGCACCTTGAAACCAGAGCTCTCATCCGGTTCCGCGAAGACCACGTCGAAGCCTACGAGATTGACCCCGTAACGATCGAACAGCAGATCCATGAGCCGCGCAAGCTTGTCCCGACCCCAGGGCCAACGACCCTCTGCAGCGAGACTCTTCTCATCGATATCGAGGATAACAATGCCGCCGGGATGGGGCTTGTCGGGCATGGTGAAGCGCAGCCGTTCATCGTAGGCCTTGTGCTCCAGAGTGTTAATAAAACCCCACTCCTGGTAGCCAGAAACGTGACCGAGAAAAAACAGCAGAATGAGAAGACTAAGTCCCATGCGCGCCGCATGGTGTTTGAATAACTCCAGTATCACCGCTGCTTCCTCCTGGAAATCTCGACGGCAGCCAATATACACCACCTGCCAAAGCAATCAATGGGGTCAGACTCGATTGATTGCCGACTCGCGTTACCGTACCATAGCCGACCTATCTCATCGGATACGCCTCCATGGCCCGACTACCCCGCTTCGTGTTGCCAGGACACCCACAGCATGTCGTGCTTCGTGGTAATAATCGGGAGCCTATCTTCCACGCTGAGGCGGACTATCGGTTCTATCTGGAAAAACTTAAACAAGCCTGTGACAAACATGACTGCGCCGTACACGCCTATGCCTTAATGACCAACCATGTCCATCTGCTGCTCACACCCTACAAAAATGATGGGCTACCCAAAACCATACAAATGCTTGGACGCTACTACGTCCAGTACTTTAATTATCGCTATAAACGGACGGGAACTTTATGGGAAGGACGCTACAAGGCCACGTTAATAGACAGCGATGCCTATGCACTAACCTGCTACCGCTATATTGAACTCAACCCCGTCCGGGCTGCCGGGATGGTTAGCCATCCCAGCGAATACGCTTGGTCTAGCTATCGGTGCAACGCCTTGGGAGAAGCTGATTCACTGGTCGTTCCCCATGAACTATACCAATCCCTCGGCGGTTCAAATTCGGAACGCCAAGGAGCCTACCGTGCCCTATTCCGAGCGCATATTGCTGATAAAACATTGGACGAAATCAGAGAGGCCACCAATAAAGCCTGGGTACTGGGCAGTGGCCAGTTCAAGGATAAAATAGACGCTCAACTCAATCGAGCCTCCGCCCCCAGAGCAAGGGGCGGAGATCGAAAGTCAGATCAATATCAGGCTGGCAAGAGAATCAATCGAGTCTGACCCCATTGATTCTCCATTGATTCTTGCGCGACACACCGATAGAAATTATTCCCAAAATCACAAGCAGCAGACTTGTGGGCTCAGGCACGTTGGCAGGCAACCCTGCAACTGTCAGATCCCAAGAATAGTTCCAGCCAACACGACCTGACCCCGCAAAGCCGAGACTCGCCGCTTCGGCGTACATTAAGTACGTCCCTGCGGAAAGTGTGATCGCTGGAATGTAGTTGTAAGAACCATTCACAAGAGGCGTAATAAATCCAGGATTTGCGGGTGAGCCCGTTCCTGTTTCATCCCAAATTCTAAAATCCACACCTACAGCGGAGTTGGTCTGAATCAAGTCAGTTACGGTGTATTGAAACGCGACCGTTGCAGTATCAGACAATGAAAATGTGAAGTGATCTCTTTCCCAGGTAAAAGGTGTCCCGCTTCGGGGATCATCCTTTTGAAAAAAGCTTGATCCCAATATTAGATTGGAACCATTGCTGAGCGCACCCACCGCTGTTCCGGTGTTAAGGGCACTAATACCGGATGACGGTGTAAAACCTGAAAGATCTCCGTTTACTGCTTCGTCATATATGACACCTGCCGTGGCGTGGGTCGCGTGTAATAGGAAAGTTATGAAAATGATACGGGTTATAAAAGTTTGCTTTGCCATTGAGGCAAGGGCTCGCAAGTAGTCCATTGATAGTCCTTTATAGTCAGCGTTCAATGGGGTCAGACTCGATTGATTTTCATCGTCAAGCATTTCATTTGCCTGCGAGGACTCGTCTCAAGCCTTCACCTCACAATCCTATAGGCAAAAAAAGGGCCAACTATATAATATTCTTATTTTTCAATCTATTACGTTAACCCCGCTATAGGAGCGGGATTAAACTGTAAAAATATCTGACACTTTTCGAGTGTTTTTAGACTGAAATTCCTGAATAACGCCATCTTTTTAGAGAGGTTTGTGATTAAACTGTTGGAATTCCAATAGTTGGAATAGAAACAGACCAGTAAAAAATCCTGACAAAGGGCAAGGTTGTTAAAAAGGCGGAGGCAGATGAGGCCTCAGCATAGCCGCTCCCGGACTTCCTGCCCTCCGCGACATAAATCCATCCGTGGATAAAAGCTCACCCCTGTGCAAAACGCACAAGATTGATCCGCCCTACGAAAAGTCTCCGTTCCGCCCCAAACGCCGAATACAAGCAAGATAGCGCGCTTCGTCCGGTGCTTCGCTGCGGGTTTGGGCTCGGGAAAGGCAAGCCCCAAGACACTCCATCATGGCGTGCTCAAGGTCATGGGCATCGCCGTGTTTCGGGAGCAGGCTTTGGTAAGCAGTACATATCCCTGGGGGGCGGTCGGCCTGTAGTTGTTCACGGATGGCGATGTGCATGCCGAGATGGAGGAAGGGATTCGACTCCCCCGCGGCACCGTGAAACTCCCGCTCCAGTGCGGCCTCACCGAACAAATCTGCGTGATACTCCGGATGCTCTTCCAGCACCCCGGCCACCAGCGCCTCCAGGGGTTCCAGTGGGGCCTCATGCTGGTGCTTGTTCCAGGTCTCCGAGAAGAAGCGGCGCATGCTGGTACGATCATTCTGAAAAAGCATCGGCGCTACTCCGGCTTGTCTTTGAAGCGGCAGAGGTCTTCCACCAAACAGGCGCCACAGCGCGGCTTGCGGGCCACGCAGACATAACGCCCGTGGAGGATCAGCCAATGGTGGGCATGCAGGCGAAATTCCTGGGGAATCACCTTGAGCAACTTGTCCTCCACCTGCCGAACATTTTTCCCCGGAGCCAGCCCGGTGCGGTTAGAGACCCTGAAGATATGTGTATCCACCGCCATGGTGGGCTCTCCAAAGGCAACATTAAGCACCACATTGGCAGTCTTGCGCCCCACTCCCGGCAACGCTTCCAGAGCCTTGCGATCCCGCGGCACCTCACCATCGTGCTGCGCCAGCAGCATTTCGCAGGTAGCCAGTATATTGCGCGCCTTGGTATTAAACAGACCGATGGTGCGGATGTGCGCCTTCAGGCCGTCCTCGCCAAGCGCCAGCAGCGCCGCTGGCGTACTGGCCTCACGGTAAAGCCCCCGGGTGGCCTTGTTAACACTGATATCGGTGGCTTGGGCGGAGAGGATAACGGCTATCAATAATTCAAAGGGGGTTTTGTAGATCAGCTCTGATTTGGGTTCCGGATCCTCCGCCCGCAAACGGGAAAAGAATTCGACGCGTGCTGCCAGCTTCAAAGTTTAGTGCCTCCCCTGGATGATCTGCGCTGATCTAGCCGCCGGCCACGCACCCGGGCAAGCGCCGCCGCCACCGCCGCTTGACGCGCTGCCACCGAGTTGGTCCCGCTTTCCATCTTGCCCCGCCGTAGCCGTCGCGCTTCCTGTTCACGGTGCAAACGCTGGTTCCGCGCCTGATAACGCCAGCGTGCCATATTAGCGCCTGGAACCGGGCTATCGGCTCGGGGCAGCATCGCAATGCAGTCCACCGGACAGGCGGAGACACAGTGCTCGCAGCCGATACATTCCCCCTGCAACACCACATGCATCTGTCGTGGCGCACCGAGAATTGCGTCTACCGGACAGGCCTTAATGCAGCGGATACAGCCGATACACCAGTCCTCGTCTACTTGCGCCAACAACGGAAGCGTTGCTCCATCAGGCAGCAATGCCTCCAGCTCTAACGCCTTAAGGATGAGATTTTTCATGCGAAACGAATACTATTTAATCCGCATGCCCGGCACAGCGCCCGCATCCGGAGCCAGCAACCATAAGTCATCACCACCCGGCCCCGCTGCCAGCACCATGCCCTCGGAGATGCCAAAGCGCATCTTGCGCGGTGCCAGATTGGCCACCATCACCGTATGCCGGCCAATGAGATCGGCGGGCTCATAGGCGCTCTTGATGCCGGCCAGCACGGTACGTTCTTCACCGCCAAGGTCGAGGCAAAGGCGAAGCAATTTGTCTGCCCCCTCCACCGCCTCGGCTGCGGCAATACGGGCGACCCGCAAGTCGATTTTGGCAAAGTCCGCAAAGCTGATTTCCTCAGCCAAGGGCTCATCCACCAACGGACCGGCAGCGGCAACCACGGCAGGCTCAACCGGCATTTCTTCCCGGGAAGCTGCCACCATGGCCTCCACCTGCGCATCCTCCACCCGTACCAACAGGGCCTTGAAAGGAGCGACCCGATGATTGAGCAAAGGCGTCCCCAATTGTGACCAGTCCAAAGCAGGTACCTGCAGAAAATCCTCTGCCCGCGCCGCCATGGCCGGCAATACTGGCTTGAGATAAAGCAACATAACGCGAAACAGATTGAGCCCCATGCTGCACACCGCCTGAACTTCAGCTTCCTGGTCTCCTGCCTTTGCCAGCACCCAGGGTTTTTTCTCGTCGATGTACTGATTGGCGCGATCCGCCAGCGCCATGGTCTCGCGTACCGCCTTGCCAAATTCCCGCCCCTCAAACAGCGCGGCAATGGGTTCTCCACGGGAAACGAAATGTTGGAACAGCTCTGGCTCGGCCAGTTCGGCGCTCAACATGCCGTCGAAACGTTTATTGATAAATCCGGCGCAGCGCGAGGCGATGTTGACCAACTTGCCCACCAGGTCTGAATTCACCCGCTGGCTAAAATCCTCAAGATTGAGGTCGAGATCATCGATGCCGTTACCCAACTTGCAGGCAAAGTAGTAGCGCAGGTACTCCGGATTCAGGTGTTCCAGATAGGTCCGGGCACGGATAAAGGTGCCGCGCGATTTGGACATTTTCTGCCCGTCCACGGTAAGAAATCCGTGACAAAACACCGCGCTGGGGGCACGAAAGCCCGCTCCCATTAACTGCGCCGGCCAGAACAGGGTGTGAAAATAGGCGATGTCCTTACCGATGAAGTGATACAGCTCCGCCTCGCTGTCCGCCCCCCAATAGGCATCAAAATCGAATTGATCATCGCGATCACAAAGCTGTTTGAAGCTCGCGATATAACCAATCGGCGCATCCAACCAGACATAAAAATATTTTCCCGGCGCATCGGGAATTTCAAAACCAAAGTAGGGGGCGTCACGGGAAATATCCCAGTCCCGCAGACCGGTGGAAAGCCAGTCCTGCAACTTGTTGGCAATCTCCGGCTGCACCGGCGACACCCCGTCCTTGCCCGCCAGCCACGCCTCCAGCTCCGCACCAAAATCGGCAAGCTGGACAAAATAATGTTCTGACTCTCGTTCCACCGGGGTCGCGCCGGAGAGCACCGAACGGGGATTCTTCAACTCCGTCGGATCGTAGGTAGCGCCACAAACCTCACAGCTATCCCCATACTGATCCGCGGCCTGGCAACGTGGGCAGTCCCCACGGATAAAGCGATCCGGCAAGAACATCTCACGCTCAGGATCGTAGGCCTGGGAAATCGTACGGCGCGAGATATGGCCGCCGTCGCGCAGACGCTCATAGATGAGATTCGCGTACTCGCGATTCTCTTCGGAATGGGTGGTGTGATAGTTATCGAATTCGATGTGAAAATCATCGAAGTCCGCCCGATGTTCCTGCCATATCCGCTCCAGCAAGGTCTCGGGGGAAATACCCTCGGCGTCGGCCCGCAGCATGATGGGTGTGCCATGGGCGTCATCGGCGCAGACATAGCAGCACTGGTGACCGCGCAGCTTCTGAAAACGCACCCAGATATCGGTCTGCAAATATTCCACCAAATGGCCGATGTGGATCGGTCCATTGGCGTAGGGCAGCGCGCTGGTGACAAGAATGGTTCTCGATATAGCCGACATAAAGGTTGCTTCCGCATCAAAAGGGGCTGATTTTCCGTGTTTACGCACCTAAAAGCCACCATGATGCGCCCGCAATACAACCCAGCTAGCGGGCTTTTTTGTGTACAATTCCGCTCCCTGTTTCCCGCCGGAGCATCGTATGTCCTCTCTATCGAAAGCCAAAGTCGAATCCGCATTGAAAGGCTGGACTGAACCCAATCTTCAGACCGATCTGATTTCTGCCGGGGCACTGAGGAACCTTAGCGTGTCCGGTGGTGAAGTAGAGCTGGAATTGGAGCTGGGATTTCCAGCAGACCGCTACGGCGCCGAGCTGGCAAAGCAACTGCGTGAGCTGCTCCTGGCAGTGCCCGGCGTTGACACTATCAAGATAGAGATAGACTGGAAGATCACCGCCCACACCACCCAGCACGGGGTTGAACCCATCACTGGCGTGAGCAATACCATCGCAGTGGCCTCAGCGAAAGGCGGGGTGGGGAAATCCACGGTAGCGGTCAACTTTGCCTTGGCGCTGGCCGCTGAAGGTGCCCGGGTAGGCCTGCTGGATGCCGATATTTATGGCCCCAGTCAGCCGCGCATGTTGGGCGCCGAGGCACAACCGGAAAGCACCGATGGCAAAACCATGGAGCCGGTCATGAGCCACGGCATTCAGTCCATGTCCATTGGTTATCTGGTGGATGACGACAGCCCCATGGTGTGGCGCGGCCCCATGGTTACCCAGGCCCTGCAACAATTATTAAGGGAAACACGCTGGCGGGATTTGGATTATCTGGTCATCGACCTGCCACCGGGCACCGGGGATATTCAGCTGACCCTGTCCCAGCGGGTACCGGTCAGCGGTGCCGTCATTGTCACCACGCCCCAGGATATCGCCCTCATCGATGCCCTCAAGGGGCTGCGTATGTTCGAGAAGGTACAGGTGCCGGTACTGGGGCTGGTAGAGAACATGAGCACCCATGTCTGCGGCCAGTGTGGCCACGAAGAATCTATCTTCGGCCATGGCGGCGGCGCCCGCATGGCGGCAGACAACGGCGTAGAGCTCCTTGGCGAGCTGCCACTGGACATTCGTATTCGCGAAAATGTCGATAACGGCACCCCCAGCGTGGTCGCCGAACCCGATTCACCCGTGGCTGCTGAGTTTCGCTCCATCGCCCGCCGGACCGCAGCCAAACTTTCACAACGGCAGCGCAGTTATGCCCATGCGTTCCCTAAAATCGTCGTCAGCAACGACTAGCAAGAACCTCATGTGGAATTATGCAACGTGAGGTTTTCACCCTGGCTTAGAGACCTTTATGAGCATCAAATCAGACAGATGGATACGCGAAACAGCGGAGAAACACGGCCTCATTGAACCCTTTGAGCCGGGTCAGGTTAGGGAGCAGAATAATGCCCGTGTGATCTCCTACGGCACCTCCAGCTATGGCTACGATGTACGCTGCGCCGACGAGTTCAAGATCTTCACCAACATTAACTCGGCGGTGGTGGACCCGAAAAATTTTGATGCCAACAGCTTCGTCGATATCCAGTCCGACGTATGCATCATTCCCCCTAATTCCTTCGCGCTGGCCCGTACCGTGGAATACTTCCGCATCCCGCGCAACATCCTTACCCTGTGCCTGGGAAAATCCACCTACGCGCGCTGCGGCATTATCGTCAACGTCACCCCGCTGGAACCTGAGTGGGAGGGGCACGTCACCCTCGAGTTTTCCAACACCTCACCGCTACCGGCCAAAATCTACGCCAATGAGGGTGTTGCCCAAGTACTGTTTTTTGAATCCGACGAGGCCTGTGAAACCTCCTATAAGGATCGTGGCGGCAAGTATCAGGGACAGCGGGGCGTGACCCTGCCCAAGGCCTGAAACCCACCGTGATCGACGGGGAAAACCTGCAGCGACCAGGGCCGATGCGCTATCTGGCGGCGATGCTCTACGACGCCCTGCTGCTCATCGCCATCCTCTTCTGCGCCACCGTCCCACTGCTTTTTATTACCGGTGGAACCGCCATTCGCACCGGCCATCCGGGCTACAACCTCTACCTCTTCAGTATCGCCTTCGTCTATTTCACCTGGTTCTGGACGCGCATAGGCCAAACCCCGGGGATGCGCTGCTGGCGAGTACGGATTCAAAACAAAAATGATGCCCTGCCCGACTGGCGGCAAGCTGGCTACCGATTTCTAAGCGCCACCGTCGGACTAATTGCCGGCGGCCTTGGCTTTTTATGGGCCTTTATCGACAGCGAGCACCGCACCATCCACGATCGATGTTCGGACACGACCCTGATGCTGATGGAAAAACCGGACTGCGGGAAGAAACAGGACTAACGGTTACTGCGCAACATCCATAGGCCCACACCAAGAAACAACAGGGTTGGCGTGAGGGTGCTGAAAAATGGGCTGAGGCCATAAACCACCCCCATCTGCACGGAAGTTTGATGTGCCGTGTGAAAGCCGATCCCCACCAGTGCGCCCACCAGCATGCGGGTTCCCATGGTAGCCGCCCCAAGCTGACCCAGCACCATGGCCACCCCAAGGAAGATCATCACTCCGGTGGCAAGCGGATAGACCAGCTTGCCCCAGAAGGCGACTTCATAACGCTCGGTGCTGAGATCGTTATCACGCAAGTAATTCAGGTAGCGATACAAACCAAAGGCAGAGAGACTCTCCGGCTTTACCGAAACCACCTCTGCCAGTTCCGGCACGAAGAGCGAATTCCAGGCGGCACTGGCTATCTTTTCCCCCTCAACCCGCTCATCACCGATGCGGCTTTGCAAAATATCCTCCAACAGCCACTTGCCATCCTGAAAACGCGCATGATCGGCCTTGGTCACCACCCGCAAACGATTGTCCTTATCGAATTCGTAGATATAGAGATCCGCCACCTCATCCCCGGAAAGCAGCCTGCGCACGTGGATGAAACTCCGGCCGTCCCGAATCCAGAAGCCGCTCTGGGTACGCAGGGCCATCTGCCCCGTGATCGCCAGCGAACGCTGCTGCTGGGCCACTCGCTCACTCACCGGCGCCAATAACTCGCCAATGGCCAGTACCAGCAACATAATTAAAGCGGCAGCCTTGAGCACCGCCAGCAGCAAACGCCGTAACGACACCCCCGAGGTGCGAATGACGGTCAACTCTCCGCTGGCAGCCAAACCACCCAGGCCCACGACACTGCCCACCATGGCCGCCAATGGAAACAAATCGAAGCTGCGCCGAGGCAAACGTAGCAACTGGTATTCCAGAGCCTGGCCCAAGCTGTATGTACCGCGCCCCACGGTGCCAAGATCGTCCACCAGGTCGATAAAGGTAAACAGGCCCACCAGCACCAGTAGTACCAGCAAGCTACTACTGAGTACCTGCTTGCCTATGTAGCGGTCCAGAATTTTCACGCAGCATCCTCACTGCGAGGCGTACGCCGCCAGCGCCGGCAGAGGGCCGCCCAGTACCACTGTCCCGAACGGTGATAGAACAACAGGCCAAAACTCACCAGCGCGAAACCGATGTGCACCCAGCCAAGCCCTACGGTAGTGCCGATCTCTCCCCGCTCCACCAGACTACGGGCAACGCCCAGCAGGTTGGTGTAACCAAAGTACACCACCACTGCGGTAAAAAAGCGGGCATATTTCCCCTGCCGTGGTGCGCTTTGTGATAGCGGCACTGCCAGCACGGCGAGGATGATGACGGAAAGCGGCAGCGAGAACCGCCACTGCAACTCGGCGAGATGCGCCGGGTTATCGCTTTTAGTCAGCTCGGCATTGCTCCAGGCCGTGATTTTGCGATGGCCGCTACCAACGGCCCCTTCCTCAATGCGCAAACCGTGGGTGCGAAAGCGGGTAATCACATAGTCCGCCCCCCCGGGCTCACCACCATAGCGGTAACCATCCTCCATGATCATAAAGCGATCGCCATTTTCCACCACTTGCTGAGAGGCGCGCTGAGCGTAGAGCACATCCATGCGCTCGCCCCCGTCAGTATCCCGGGCCTGGGCAAACACCCCCTCCATCCTTGCCTCCTGCAAGCGCACCCGCTCCACATAGAGCACCTGTTCACCATCGGAAAACTCGGTAAAGCGCCCCGCTTGGATACCGCCGAGACTGGGTGAATCCTTTGCCTGCAGGTAGATTTCTTGCACCGTACTACGGGCGAGTGGTGAAAGATAAAGGGTCAATACGGCGACGGGTACTGCGAAGAGTATCCCCAGCACCCCCACCACACGAACCAAGCGCATCATGCCGAGACCGCCAGCACGGATGGCGGTAATCTCCGAGTCCCGGTGCAAACGTCCGAGGGCCAGAATAACCGCCAGAAAGAAAATCAGGGGTAGCAAAAATCCCAGGCTGCCCACCAGCTTGAGCCCCAGCAGTTGTGGCACCAGATCACTGGAGATCCGCCCCACCGCCGCTTCAGCCAGAATACGCACCAAACGATGGCTGACAAAGATGAGAATCAGCACGCTGCCCACCGCCGCCAGGGTGTAGGCCACTTCACGAAATAGATAACGGCTAATAATTTTGTACATGGATTTTATCCACGGATGGATTTACGTCGCGAAGCACATGGATGTGCGAGAGCGACGAATGCCATATGTCGCGAGAGCAGTACCCGCTTGGCGGCTCCTGTGTGATAGGTTGCTTTGGCGCTTTGCTTGGCAGCCCTTGTACAAGGGAATACACTCTGGCGCGGCGGCGATATTGTAACAGCATGGCGTCTGGTCCCCCCGATTAACCCCAGGATTTAAAGATGGAATTTAGCGTTAAAAGCCGCTCCGCAGCGGCACCGCGTACTGCTTGTTTGGTACTTGGCGTGTATGAAAACGGCAAGCTACCCGCCACCACCGCCGCCATTGATCGCACGACGGATGGTTATCTCAGCAAGATCATCAAAGGCGGCGACCTGGAGGGCCAACCCGGCCAAAGCCTCTTGCTGCACGCGGTGCCCGGCATCCCCTGTCAGCGCCTGTTGCTGGTGGGTGCGGGTCCAGAGGGCACGCTTAATGATCGGGCCTACGGAAAACTGCTGGGCTGTACCTTTAGCACGCTGGCGAGTAGCGGCACCCGGGAGGCCATGTTTCAGCTCGCCGAACTTGAGGTTGAGGGGCGTGACACCGCATGGAAGTTAAGCCAGACGATTGCTGTCGGCCAGCAAAGTCTGTATCGATTTGATCGCCTCAAAACCGCTCTCGCACGCCCTGTGCTTCGCGGGGTAAGTCCATCCCTGGAAAAAAGTCGTGCGCCAAAGCGGCCCGCTCTTCGCCGTGTGTGTTTGCTGGTGGAACGCAAGGAACTGGCCAAGGCAAAGAAAACCCTTGCGCAGGCAGCAGCCACTGCCCATGGCGTGGACCTTGCCCAGGATCTTGCCAACCTGCCGGCCAATATCTGCACCCCGAACTATCTACTCAAGGAAGCCCGGAAAATTGCCCGTGGTCATAAGTCGGTAACAGTCCGTGCGCTGAATGAAGCCGCCATGAAAAAGCTGGGGATGGGCGCGCTGCTGTCTGTAGCCCAGGGCAGCCGAACCCCCCCACAGCTCATCATTATTCAATATAAGGGCGCAGCTGCCCGCCAAAAACCCGTGGCCCTGATAGGCAAGGGCGTCACCTTTGACTCCGGCGGAATTTCCCTCAAGCCGGGTGCCGCCATGGATGAAATGAAGTTTGATATGTGCGGTGCAGCGACGGTACTGGGCACCATGGCCGCAGTAGCCGAAATGAAACTGCCGCTCAATCTGGTGGCCCTCATCCCGGCCACAGAAAACCTGCCGGATGGTAATGCCAGCAAGCCCGGCGATGTGGTCACTACCCTTTCCGGCCAGACCGTGGAAATTCTTAATACGGATGCCGAGGGCCGTCTGATCCTGTGCGATACGCTGAGCTATGCTGCACGCTTCAAACCAGAGCTAATGATTGACGTAGCCACCCTGACCGGTGCCTGCATGGTGGCCTTGGGCGGGCATCCATCAGGACTATTTAGCAATCACCCGCCGCTCGCCGCAGCGCTGTTAAAGGCGGGCACCTACAGCCAGGATCGAGCCTGGGAATTACCCCTGTGGGATGAATACCAGGATCAGCTAAAGAGTAATTTTGCAGACATGGCGAATATCGGCGGTCGCCATGGTGGTGCCATTACCGCCGCTGCCTTTCTCTCGCGTTTTGCTACCCACACCCATTGGGCACATCTGGATATTGCCGGTACTGCCTGGAAATCAGGTGCCAAAAAAGGCGCCACCGGGCGCCCGGTACCACTGTTGACGCGCTTTTTACTGGAGCACTGTGGAGTTTTGGCCAGGGATGGCCTTATGTCGCGAAGCACAGGACGTGCGAGAGGAACGCTTGGCCAGTGACTGCTCTCCGGCGTCCTTGCACTCTTCGCTCCCGCACGTCCTTGCGCTTTGCGACATAAGTGCATCCATGCACAAAATGACCCAAGTCGATTTCTATATTCTTGAAAGCACCCAGGACGATGTCTCCCGCCTCGCTTGCCGACTGACGGAGAAAGCGTGGAAAGAAGGCAATAGAATCTTTATCCACACCAGTTCAGAGGCCGCGGCAGCCGCGCTCGACAAACTGCTCTGGACCTTTCGCCAGGGCAGCTTCATTCCCCATGCCCTGGCATCAGAGGTGGATGACACAGTTTCAATTTCCATTGGTCAGGGTGAAGCGCCCACGCAGCCTGCCGAGGTACTGATCAACTGTGGCGATAACATTCCAGCCTTTTTCAACCACTTCGATCGGGTGCTGGAAGCCGTAGCTGGAGACGATGACAGCCTGCAAGCAGGCCGGGCACGGTACCGCGACTATCAGACCCGGGAAATCACCCCGATTATTCACAAGATCTAACTCCGACCATGCACAAAGAACCCAAGCCACCTGCCGACGACGGAATTACCGAAAACGGTGATGAATCACTTCACCAGGCCATTGATGCCCTGGAGGGTATGCTGGACGGATCATCGGCCTCTTCCGAGCAAGAAACGGAGGATTTTTTCCCGGAAGCCGGTGATGAAGGTGAGCGCGAATTGCCTCTGCTTCAGGACATCGTTATGCCCGGTCATCCCGGTGTGGATAAACGTGACGACGGATGGAATGCCTACCGTGGCGGCCCCGAGGTGGAAGAGATTCGTAAACGTGTGCGCCAGCGACTAGCCAGTGAGATCGAGGTCATCGTCCAGTGTGGCTTTGAATCGGCCCTGCAGGACATCAGCAAGGAAATCCTGGCACGCCTGGAACAACACCTCGATATCGTCCTGCCGGAAATTCTCGACGAAATTTTGCCCAGGGATGGGCTTATGCAGCAAAGCTCAGGGATGAGTGAGAGCGACGCTTTGCCTCCTGATAGCACAAAGACTCCAGATAATGGATAAGACCTACACTCCTGAAAAGATCGAAAGCAAGTGGTACCAAAGCTGGGAGCAGCAGGGTTGGTTTGAGCCCAAGGGCAAGGGTGCGCCCTATTGCATCATGATCCCGCCTCCCAATGTCACGGGCAGCCTGCACATGGGGCATGGCTTTAACAACACGGTTATGGACGCCCTGATCCGCTACCAGCGCATGAATGGCCGGCCGACTTTGTGGCAGCCAGGCGCCGACCATGCCGGTATCGCCACCCAGATGGTGGTAGAGCGGCAGCTCAATGCAGAGGGCAAGACCCGTCATGATCTCGGCCGGAATGCCTTTATCGACCGTATCTGGGCATGGCGCGAGGAGTCCGGCGGCAATATCACTCGCCAGTTGCGCCGCCTGGGATCATCCCTGGACTGGGCCAACGAGCGCTTCACCATGGACGAGGGCCTGTCCGATGCGGTCAGAGAAGTCTTCGTGCGTTTGTACGAAGAGGGCCTCATTTACCGCGGCAAGCGGCTGGTGAACTGGGACCCAAAACTACACACCGCGGTCTCGGACCTGGAAGTGATCTCCGAGGAAGAAAGCGGCCACATGTGGCACATCCACTACCCGCTGAGCAACGGCCAGGGCCGGCTCACGGTGTCCACCACCCGCCCGGAAACCATGCTTGGAGACTGCGCGCTGGCAGTGAATCCGGAAGATGAACGCTATCGGCACCTGATTGGGGAACTGGTAGAACTACCACTCACTGGCCGGCTCATCCCCATCGTTGCCGATGAGCACGCGGATCCGGAATTTGGCACCGGTTGCGTCAAGATTACCCCGGCTCACGACTTCAACGACTACACCGTGTGGCAGCGCCATCGGGATGAGACGCCCATCGCCTCCCAGCCCCACGGCGGACTGATCAATATCCTCACCGTGGACGCGGCCATCCGCGACAATGAAACCGACGAAGACCAGCTCATCCCCACGGCCTATATCGGCATGGAGCGCTTTGTCGCCCGCAAGCAAATCGTTGCCGACCTAGAGGCCCAAGGGCTCCTGGAGAAAGTGGTAGACCACCGCTTGCCAGTGCCCCGGGGCGACCGCTCCGGCGTGGTCATCGAGCCCTTCCTCACCGACCAGTGGTACGTGAAGGTCGGCCCCTTGGCAAAACCCGCCATCAAGGCGGTGGAAGACGGACGTATTCGCTTCGTACCCGACAACTGGAAAAATACCTACTTCGACTGGATGCACAATATCCAGGACTGGTGCATCAGCCGCCAGATTTGGTGGGGCCACCGTATCCCCGCCTGGTATGACGCTGAGGGCAATATCTACGTAGGCCGCAACGAGCAGGAAGTCCGCGATCGGCACGAACTGTCCGCCGACTATCCCCTGCAACAGGACGAGGATGTGCTCGACACCTGGTTCAGCTCCGCGCTGTGGCCCTTCTCGACTCTTGGCTGGCCCGCACAAACCGAACGGCTCGAGCAATTCTATCCGGGCAACGTACTGGTCACCGGTTTCGACATCATCTTTTTCTGGGTCGCCCGCATGATCATGATGGGCATGAAGTTCATGGACGGCCAGGTGCCCTTCCACGAGGTCTATATCCACGGACTGGTGCGCGATGCCGATGGCAACAAGATGTCCAAATCCAAGGGCAATGTGCTCGATCCCCTGGACCTCATCGACGGCATCGATCTCGAAAGCTTGGTGCAAAAACGCACCACCGGCCTGATGCAGCCGGAACTGGCACCGAGCATCGAAAAATCCACCCGCCAGCACTTCCCCGATGGCATCTCCGCCTTTGGCACCGATGCCTTACGCTTTACCTTCTGCTCACTGGCCACCACCGGCCGTGACATCCGGTTTGATCTGGGCCGCATCGAAGGCTACCGGAACTTCTGCAATAAACTCTGGAACGCTGCCCGCTTCGTGCTCATGAATACCGAAGGCAAAGGGTCGCTCTCGCTTGAACCGGAGCTTGAGCTGGGCATTACCGATCGCTGGATCCTTTCCCTGCAGCAATGCCTCATTAGCCAGGTACGCGAGTCCATCAACGATTATCGCTTTGATCAGGCCGCCCAGGCCATCTACGAATTCACCTGGAACGAATACTGCGACTGGTATCTGGAGCTGTGTAAACCGCGACTGTTATCCGGAGATGAGAAAAGCGCGCGGGTGGTACGCCATACCCTGATCCAGGTACTGGAATCCCTGCTACGCCTAGCCCATCCGCTAATCCCCTTTATCACCGAAGAGATCTGGCAGCGGGTTGCACCGCTGGCGGACCGAGCTGCCCCCACCATCATGCGTCAACCCTATCCCCAAGCCGACGAGCAATTAATCGATGCCGCAGCAGAAGCAGAAACCGAGTGGCTCAAGGGCTTCATCCTCGGTATCCGCCAGGTGCGGGGAGAAATGGATATCCCCCCGGCCCGTCGCGTGCCGGTGTTGCTGAATCAGGGAACGACCCTCGATCGAGAACGGGTTAAAGCGCATGGGGAAAGCCTCCTCAGCCTGGCCCGTCTGGAAAGCATCACTTGGCTCGCGGAGGGCGTCGAGGCCCCGGAATCAGCCACGGTGCTTTTGGGTGAATTAAAAATTCTCATCCCACTGGCGGATCTGATCGACAAGGCCGCTGAGACCCAGCGTCTGACACGGGATATTGAAAAACACAGCATTGAGCTCAAACGCAGCGAGGGCAAGCTGGCCAATCCCAACTTCGTGGAACGCGCGCCCGTTGCGGTGGTGGAGCAAGAACGGGGACGGGTAGCGAAACTCACCACAACGATTGCCGAGCTGCAACAGCAGCTGGCACAGCTCGCCCGACTCTAGCAAACTACATTCCAATATGGGTGCCTCTAAAAACTCAAGTTTCCATGCAAAACAAGGCATGAGTGAAAAAGTTGGGCGCAGCATATGTCTGATATGTAAGCGAAACTTTTTTGCGAGAAACGCCGTATTGCGATGACAATTGTGTTTTTAGAGGTGCCCATATGTTCAAACACCTGAAAGAAGACCTGGCCTGCGTATTCGAGCGCGACCCGGCGGCCCGTAATCTGTTTGAGGTCATCACCACCTATCCCGGTGTGCACGCCATCGTCATGCACCGCATCAGTCACCAGCTCTGGGGTTGGGGGCTAAAATGGCTGGCGCGGGTACTCTCCCTCTTTGCCCGCTGGATCACCGGCATTGAGATTCACCCGGGCGCTCGCATCGGTCGGCGGTTTTTCATCGACCACGGACTCGGGGTGGTCATCGGTGAAACTGCGGAATTGGGCGACGACTGCACCCTGTATCAGGGCGTCACCCTGGGGGGCACCTCTTGGGACAAGGGCAAACGCCATCCCACCCTGAGCAATAATGTGGTGGTGGGTGCAGGCGCGAAGATTTTAGGCCCCATCCTCATAGGCGAGGGCGGACGTGTCGGCTCCAACGCCGTGGTGGTCAAGGAGGTTCCCGCGGGCGCAACGGTGGTAGGTATTCCCGGGCGGGTGGTGGAAAAGCGTAGCGAGGCAGACCACCAGCGCCAGGCCATCGCCAATAAGATGGGCTTCGATTCCTATGGGCTATCCAGGGAACTGCCGGATCCGGTAGCTAGCGCCATTCACCGCATGCTGGATCATATCCATGCCATGGATACCCGCATGGAACTCATATGTAACACCCTGGAGTGCTTGGGTGGAAGCGTTGAAACGGTAGAACTTCCGGACCTGGCCGGCTGCGATATCGAGGCCGGAGAAGAATTTGAGAAAAGCCCCGCCCCGCCAAAAGAGACCCCACCCAATACTTGACTAAATCACTGTGATTTGAGAGCCTACAGGCTCGAATAGTTCTGGATATCGTCATGCGCTTAACCACCAAAGGCCGCTATGCGGTCACCGCCATGCTGGACCTTACTCTGCACCAGACCACCGGCCCGGTGACACTGGCAGATATTGCCAACCGGCAGTGCATCTCGCTGTCCTACCTTGAGCAGCTATTTTCCCGGTTGCGCAAACACGCGCTGGTTCAAAGTGTCCGTGGCCCGGGAGGTGGTTATCTATTGGCGCGTGAGGCTCCGGAAATTGCCGTGGCCGACGTCATTTGTGCGGTAGATGAATCTGTGGATGCTACCCGTTGTCGCGGCAAGGAAAATTGCCAGGGTAAGGAACGATGCCTCACCCACGACCTCTGGGATGATCTCAGCAAGCGCATTTATGATTTTCTTGGTGGCATCGATCTGGCGCAATTGGTCGAAAACTCACGCGTCAAAGAAGTAGCGGCACGTCAGGACAAAGTCATCAACGACATTAGCAGCCAGGCCAGTTCCGCTGCCTGAGTCACACCATGACCATTGAACTCAGTCAACGTGCCGCCGAACGTGTAAAGAAATACCTGTCCGACAGTGAGCGGGCCATAGGGCTGCGATTAGCAGTCAAAACCACCGGCTGTTCCGGCTGGGCCTATGTCGTGCAACTCACCGACGCCATCAAAAAAACCGACCATGTCTGTGAAACCCAGGGTGTAAAAATCATTATCGATTCGGAAAGCATGCCCTATCTGGACGGCACCCGCATGGACTTTGTACGCCAGGGATTGGGCGAACGCTTCAGTTTTGCAAACCCCAAAGCCGCAGCCGAATGCGGCTGTGGTGAAAGTTTTACCGTTTAGACCTGGCTGGCCGTTGAAAATCCTCATGTAGCACCATTCCGCTCTTTGGCACCCATGGCCAAGCGTCGCTCTCGCACATCCCTGTGCTTCGCGACATAAGGCCATCCAAGGCCAAATTTTCTTAGCCGGGCTCGCACACGTATAATCATCCGATCCGTTTGTCACTAATCACCGGGAAAGTGGCAAACAATTTACGGAAGCTCTGATTTATTCTGGGCGAAGTAGATTGTGATTCAAAATGTTCAGCTTTGAGGCGCTGCTCGCACGTAATAGTCAATCTATTGCGAAGAGCAACAACGATAAAGATGGACATTTTGGACGCAAGACACGAGTCTACGAATAGATCAGGGCTTCCTCAACACTAGCCCCGGAAATCCAGTGGTACCTTAGGAGAAATACGAATGGCGCTCGAACGCACCTTTTCCATCGTCAAGCCTGACGCGGTTGCAAAAAATGTTATCGGTGAAATTTATGCCCGTTTTGAAAAAGGCGGCCTGCGGATAGTCGCATCTAAAATGCTGCACATGAGTCGCGAGCAGGCAGAGGGATTCTACGAAGTACACAAAGAGCGCCCTTTCTATCAGGATCTGGTCGCCTTCATGACCTCCGGCCCGGTCATGGTGCAGGTGTTGGAAGGTGAAAACGCCATTGCCCGTAACCGTGAACTCATGGGTGCCACCAATCCCACCGATGCAGATGCCGGAACCATTCGCGCCGACTTTGCCACCAGTGTGGAAGAAAATGCGGCCCATGGCTCCGACGCCCCGGAAACGGCCAAGGTCGAAATCGCCTTCTTCTTTAGTGAAGAAGAGCTCTGCCCGCGCACCCGTTAAACCAGCCTTGTCCAAGCCCAAAACAAATCTACTCGGTCTGTCCCGCGCCGGGCTGGAGCAATTCTTTCTCGATCAGGGAGAGCAGCGCTTTCGTGCGGAGCAGATCCTCAAATGGATCCATCAACAGGGAGTGATGGACTTCGCCGCCATGACCAATCTGAGCATGGCGCTGCGGGAAAAACTGGAAACTATTGCCAAAATCACCTTGCCTGAGGTGGCCGGCGAGCAATTGAGTACCGACGGCACCCGCAAATGGCTATTACGGGTGGACCCCCAGAATTCCATTGAAATGGTCTTCATTCCGGAAAATGGCCGGGGCACCCTGTGCGTTTCCTCACAGGCCGGTTGTGCACTCAATTGTGCCTTTTGTGCCACTGCCAAGCAGGGCTTTGGCAGAAACCTCAGCAGCGCGGAAATCATTGGCCAACTGTGGCTCGCCCGCCAATTACTGGCAGAAACCGCTGAGGCTCCAAAAATTACTAACATGGTACTCATGGGCATGGGAGAGCCGCTGCTTAACTTCGAGGCCGTTGCCCGTGCCCTGGAACTGATGATCGATGACTGTGCCTGGGGGCTGGCAAAGCGGCGAGTCACGGTAAGCACCGCGGGCCTGGTGGCAGGCATTAAGCAGCTGGCCGAGCGCTGTCCGGTTAGCCTCGCAGTCTCGCTGCATGCCCCGGATGATGCCCTGCGGGATCAACTGGTACCCATTAACCGCAGCTACCCGATTAAACAACTACTCAACGCCTGCCGAGAGTATGTGGCCGATGATCGGCGCGCCAAGATTACCTTTGAATACGTCATGCTGGATGGGGTCAACGACTCCGCACCACAGGCCAAGGCTCTCGCCCGCCTGCTACAGGGGATTCCCTCCAAGGTAAACCTCATCCCTTTCAATCCATTTCCGGGGACGGAATTCCGATGCTCCAGCCAAGCCAACATCGATCGCTTTCGGGAGATATTGTCGGCATCTGGCCTGACAACGATTACCCGACGCCCACGTGGACAGGACATTGCTGCCGCCTGTGGCCGTCTGGAGGGCGACATCCTCCCCCGCAGCCAACGCATCGCCCGTTTGCGCACAGCTCAAACCCGGCACCATCCCGCTCCCGGAGTCATTGCCTAGCCGAGGGGCTGGACATTAAAAGGGATTTCAAAATCATGCTGACCCGCCGTTATCATTCTCCGCAGCCAACCAACCATGAACTCTTGAGCCGGGTTACTGGCTTGTTGGCGGGCCTCACTTTTCTCCTTCTGAGCGCCTGCGAGACTATCGGCACCCAGGACGAGATGGCTACGGCTGAGCGACCGGTCAACCGCCTCGCGGAGATCCAGACCCAATTGGGTATGGCTTATCTCCAGGAAGGCAAGAAAGATCTTGCCTGGAAGCGCCTGCAGCGGGCCCTGCTTGCCGATCCTAACTATTCACCGGCCCATAACGCCTTGGCACTGTTGTCGGAGCACATGAACCGGCCGGCACAGGCCGAGCAGTATTACCGCCGGGCCATCGAATCGGATCCCCGTAACTCCGCAGCAATGAATAACTACGGTAGTTTTCTCTGCCGACAAAAAAAATGGCCCGAGGCAGAGAGCTATTTCCAGCGTGCTGCGGCCAACCCCCTCTATGAAAATCCCGAGTTTGCTCAGACCAATGCGGGATTGTGCCTGCTCCGAGCCGGCCAGATCGAGCAGGCAGAGAGCTATCTACGCACCGCGCTGAATACCAACCCACGCCTGCCCGCAGCGCTCATCGCCATGGCCGGGCTCAGCCTGAAAAAAGGGCGCCATCTCTCGGCCCGTGCCTACCTGCAACGCTACCTTGAAAATGCCAAGCACACCCCGCGTTCCCTATGGATCGGCATTCAGACAGAACGCAAGCTCGGGGACAAAAATGCGCTCGCCAGCTATCGCATGCTGCTCAAGGGCAATTTTTCAGACTCACGAGAAACCCGCCTGCTGCTCGATTCGGAGTCAAAATGAAGGCCGCCGGGGAGCAGGAGAATATGGAAGAAACCATAAACAGCGTGGGGCCCAAGCTGCGTGAGGCCCGCATTGCCGCCAAGCTCAGTGTTGGCGAAGTGGCGAGTGAGCTGCACTTTGGCGAGCAAATCATCCACCAACTGGAAGATGAGGAGTTTGAGAAGTTTCCGGCGCCAGCCTTCATCCGTGGTTATTTGCGCACCTATGCCAAACTATTGGGGCTTCCTGCAGCTCCCCTGCTAAAGGCCCTGGAGCAGCATCATTTGCACGCGCCGGAACTGATTTCGGATATTGCCAAACCGCATCAGGCAAAAAGCACTGACGCGCCGATGCGCATGGCCACCTACGGCATCTTCGGCGGCCTGCTCTTATTGCTCGCGCTGTGGTGGCACAACGAATACGGCATCAGCCTTTTTGACTACGGGCCAAAGACACCGGTCCCCATCACCAACAACGCCCCAATAATAGCCCCGACACAGCCGGCAAACGTCGCTGCTCCACCAGTAGCGGAAGTCATCCCGCCACCACCCCCTCCGTCGACACCCTTAGCTGAGACCGGGCAACCTGTGCCCGACAGCACGGTGGTGCCGGAGAATGCGGCTACTACGGTGGCCCCGGTAATTGACACACCCCAACCAGAGCCACCCGCCCCGGTGGCGGAGGCCAATCCTCCGTCCCCACAACCGGCAAAGCTATCGCTCACTTTTGCACACGATTCCTGGGTTGAGGTCTATGGTGGTGACGGTAATCGTATTTATCTCGACCTGGCCCGGGAAGGCGAAACCCTGAACCTGGAAGGCATCGCCCCACTGGACGTACTGCTCGGCTACGCTCAAGGGGCACGTATCAAGTACAATGGGCAGGATTTTGACTTCAAAACCTTTGTGCACCAGGGAGTTGCCCGCTTTCAGCTGGGTGGCCCTGAAACCGCAGACACCGATGTGGTGCCAGCGACTCTGGATAACGAAGCCACACAGAACTAAAGGGTGCCTCTAGAAATTCAAGTTTCCAGGCAAGACAAGGCATGAGTAAAAAAGTTGAGCGCAGCATATGTTTGATATGTGAGCGAAACTTTTTTGCGAGCAACGCCGTGTTGCGACGATAGTGTATTTTTAGAGGTGCCCTGTAGTACGGGCCCTTGTCGCAACCGTAGCAAAAGAGGCGATACCTAAACCATCTCCACCCTATTTGGAATTTCTGTACCAGCATGAAAGCGATACAAGCTATTCGCGGGATGAACGATATCCTTCCGCAAGACATCCCGTTCTGGCAGCACCTGGAAGCCACAACCCGTGCCGTGCTTGAAAGCTATGGCTACGAGGAAATCCGTACCCCGATCCTGGAGAAAACGGAGCTGTTCTCACGCTCCATTGGCGAAGTCACCGACATCGTTGAAAAAGAGATGTACAGCTTTGAGGATCGCAATGGCGACAGCCTCAGCCTGCGCCCCGAATATACCGCCAGTTGTGTACGCGCTGGCGTAGAGCACGGCCTCCTTTTTAACGCCATTCGCCGACTCTGGTATGCCGGCCCCATGTTCCGTCACGAACGCCCACAGAAAGGTCGTTACCGGCAGTTTTATCAGATCGGTGCTGAGGCCTTTGGACTGGCCGGACCAGAGACCGATGCGGAACTCATACTACTCACTGCACGCTTATGGAAACGCCTGGGAATTGATGGTTTACGCCTGGAAATCAACAGCCTCGGCTCAGCCACGGCACGCGCTGCCCACCGCCAGAATCTTGTGGCCTACCTGCAACAGCACATCGACGAGTTGGACAAAGATAGCCACCGGCGCCTGAAAACCAATCCCCTGCGGATTCTCGACAGCAAGAATCCAGCCATGCAAGCACTGGTGGATAAAGCGCCCCGTCTGATCGATTATCTGGACGACGCATCCCGCACACATTTTAAAACCGTCGAGCAGATCCTGCAGACTGCAGGCATCGATTTCACCGTCAATCCCCGCCTGGTACGTGGGCTGGATTATTACAATCATACGGTGTTCGAATGGATCACCGACCGCCTCGGCGCCCAGGGCACCGTCTGTGGCGGCGGGCGTTATGATGGTCTGGTGGCCCAGATAGGTGGCAAGGCCACTCCTGGTGTTGGCTTTTCCCTCGGCTGTGAACGGGTCATCGCACTGTTGCAGGAATCGGACACCCGTATTAGCCACCGCGCGCCCGACGCCTATCTCATTGCAGTAGGCGAAGAGGCTGCCCGGGCCGCCCATCCGCTGGCTGAAGCGTTGCGAGATGCCCTACCCAAACTGCATTTGATCGTGGATGCGGGCGCCGGCAGCTTCAAGGCAAAAATGAAACGGGCCGACCGCAGTACAGCAAAGCTGGCCTTGGTGCTCGGTGACGATGAAATGAGTCACCAGCGGATTGCTATCAAGCCGCTGCGTAGCGGTGAGGCTCAACGTAGCGTCGCCCAGCAAGCGCTGGCCGAACAGCTGAAAACACTAATTTAACCCAACACGGAAATTCATAGTGGAACTCTACGAAAGCGAAGAACAACAGGTTGAAGCCCTGAAACAATGGTGGAAAGAGAATGGTCGCGGGATTATTTTTGGCCTCGTGCTCGGCCTTGGCGGGGTCGGCGGTTGGGGGCTGTGGCAAGACCGGACTCATGCTCGCGCCGAGGCTGCCTCGATACGCTATGAGCAGCTGTTGCAGGCCATGGAACGCAAGGATGCAGCCGCCGTCACTGAACACGGCGAGCGCCTGCTGGCAGATTTTTCCGATACAGGCTATGCGCCACTCACACGCCTGTTGCTGGCCAAGAATGATTACCAGGAAGAGCGCCATGAGGCCGCCGCCGCCCACTTGCAGTGGGTCATCGACAATGCCCCGGACACGGCGCTGAAAAAAACCGCACGGCTACGCCTGGCTCGACTCAAATTTGATCGTGGTGAGACGGCAGCCGCCCGGAAATTGCTGGAGCCACCCGAGGACGGTGCCTTTTTGGCTTCCTTCGAGGAACTTCGTGGCGATATTCTGCTAACTCAAAAGGATAGCGATGGCGCCCGCGGAGCATACACCCGCGCCCTGGTTCACGTACCCGCTTCCGGGCCAGCACGGCAGCGCCTGGAGATGAAACTTGATGAACTGGGCCCGGTGGCAGCTGCCGTAACGCCATCGTGAAACGGCTTGGTTTAACTCTCTGCCTTGTCCTGCTGCTTGGCGGCTGTGCCAAGGTAAGCGAAATGTTTGGCCGGGAAAAGGAGCTGACTCCACCCGCTGCACTGCCAGAGTTTAAAGTCAGCCTCGAAATACAGACCCTGTGGCAACGGGATCTCGGTGCCCCGGCAAAGAAAAAAGTCAGCCTGCGGCTGGTACCCACCGTCTATGAAAAGCGGATCCACGCGGTAGGAAAAAAGGGGCATGTTTATGCCCTCGACCCGAAAAACGGTGAAAGCCTGTGGGAGACCGCAACCAATGCGGTAATTACCGGCGGTCCGGGCACCGGCGAAGGGCTCGTCCTTGTCGGCACCCGCGAAGGTGAAGTCATTGCCCTGGATGCAAAAACCGGCAAGCAGCACTGGCGGGTACGGGTTTCCAGCGAGGTCCTGGCAGCGCCCCGCGCGGCCGAAGGCATCGTGGTGACACGCACTATTGATGGCAAAGTCTTTGGGCTGGCCGTCAAAGATGGCAAGCAGGTTTGGGTTTATGACCGTACCGTACCGTTGCTTAGCTTGCGCGGTACCAGCGCCCCCGCACTGGTGCGCGGCATGGCCATTTGTGGCTTTGACAGCGGCCGTCTGGTGGCCCTCTCCCTGCAGGATGGACAACCCGTATGGGAGGCGCGCATTGCCGTCCCCCATGGCCGCTCGGAGCTTGAGCGTATGGTCGATATCGATTCCGATCCGATAGTCGCGGGCGATACCGTTTATGCGGTGACCTTTCAGGGGCGCATCGCGGCCATTGATATAGACAGCGGCAGGATCGGCTGGCAGCGAGACATGTCCTCTCATGCTGGCCTCGGAGCCGGCCCACGGGCCCTTTATGTTACCGATGAGGCGAGTCACATCTGGGCGCTGGACCGCTTTAACAATGCCTCGCTGTGGCGCCAGCAGCGTTTACAACACCGCTCGCTCACTGCCCCGCTCCACCTGGGCAATCTGGTGGTCAGCGGTGACTTTGAGGGCTATCTACACTGGATGCGTGACAGTGATGGTCAGTTTGTCGCCCGCTCCCGGGTTGGCCGCAGTCCGTTTGATTCCCCCCCCATCAGATTTGGACAGCTGCTGCTGGCCTATGACCGCAGTGGCACCCTCACCGCATTGCGCATAAAGAAGTAACGCCCCCTATGCAATCCGTAATCGCCATTGTTGGCCGGCCTAATGTTGGAAAATCCACTCTGTTTAACCGTCTGACCGGCAGCAAGAATGCCCTGGTTGCCGAGGTGCCGGGCATGACCCGTGACCGTCAGTATGGCTGTGCCACCATCGGTAAAAACAACTGTTTGCTGGTGGATACAGGCGGCCTCGCCGAGGAAACAGCCCTCATCGACCAACTGGTAAGCCAGCAGTCGGAGGCCGCCATTGAAGAGGCAACACTGGTGCTGTTTTTGGTGGATGCCCGCGAGAGCCTGATGCCGGCCGATCTTGAAATTGCCGATCTCCTGCGCCGTAGCGGTAGACCGGTCATCGTAGTGGTAAATAAAACAGAGGGGCGAGATCCGGCCTCAGCGATACTCGAGTTTCATGATCTCGGGCTGGGGCTACCACTGGCAATTGCGGCGGCCCATGGGCGTGGCTTCGAGCCCTTGAGGGAACGCATCGCCGCGTGCCTGCCGGAGGAATCAGAGGCACTGCCTGGTAACGACACCTTGCCTGATGGCATTCGGGTGGCGGTAGCGGGGCGTCCCAATGTAGGAAAATCCACCCTTATCAACCGCCTCCTCGGTGAGGAGCGGGTGTTGGCCCACGACATGCCAGGCACCACCCGAGACAGTATCTATATCCCCTTCAACCATCGCGGCACCCCCTATGTGCTTATCGACACCGCCGGCGTTCGGCGGCGGGCGCGGGTGGAAGGCACTGCGGAAAAATTCAGCGTGGTGCGCACCCTGCAGGCGGTAACCGCCTCTAATGTCGTCATCTTGCTAATCGACGCCAGTGAGGGCATCACCGATCAGGACGCCCACCTGCTCGGCATCACCCTGCAATCGGGCCGTGCGCTGGTAATCGCGGTAAACAAATGGGATGGCCTCGATCTCGATCAGCGGGAACTGGTACGCGATGGCCTCGAGCGCAAACTACGCTTTATTGATTTTGCCAACATCCATTTTATTTCAGCGCGAGAGGGATCTGGAGTCGGCCAGCTGTTTCGCTCGGTTGGCGAGGCTTGGCACTCGGCATCACGGGGTTTTTCCACCCCGGAGTTGAATCGTATCCTCCGCAAGGCCGTAGATGCCCATCCACCACCGCTGTCCCATGGACGCCGGGCAAAACTACGCTATGCCCACCAGGGGGGGCGCAATCCACCCATCATCGTGGTGCACGGCAGCCAGACAGAAAAACTGGCGGATAGCTATAAACGCTATCTGTCACACGCCTTCAGCAAGGCGCTGAAGCTCAGGGGCACGCCGCTGCAAATCGAATTCAAGACCGGGAAAAACCCCTACCAGGGAAGAAAAAATATCCTTAGCCCGCGCCAGCAACAAAAACGCAAACGCCTGATGCGCCACGTTAAGGGAAAGCGCTAATCCAGCCCACGGACACGAACCCAATGTAGGGCGGACCATGTCCGCCGCCTTGTCCCACCGTCACCGAGGCGGACATGGTCTGCCTGGCAAGAGTTACTTCAGTTGTTTGTGCAGTAAGGCAAGAATCCTGTCCGCGGTCGAGCCCGTATCCCGTTCGCCCGCCTTGTCCAGGACCACCACCTGGGTAGCCGCCTGTTCGCCTACCAGGCTGATGAAGTACTCGATGTTCTTGGGCTTTTTATCCTTGCCCCAGAACTTCAACTTTCCAAAAAATCCCTTTTTCTTCTTTTCTGCCACCAAGGGGTCCACGTAGCGAACAAAATACAGCCCTCGCGAACGGTCCCGGTCTTGCACCGTGAAACCAACCCGATCGAGTGCCAGTCCGGTACGTCGCCAGGCTCGGGAAAAGCCTTCCCGCAGAGAGAGCACTGTACTGCCTTGCTTGTCCTTCACCAAGTGGGCACGCGGGGCTCGACTGGCGGTCGCCGCCATGATCTCGACCACCTTCTCCTCGGTCACCCCGAAGTACAGCAGCATGCGGTTGAGCATCTCCGCTTCCAGCTCTGGATCCGCTGGCGAGGTTTGCCACATGATATCGTCCTTGACCGCCACCTCCTCCACACGCTGATGCGAGATAAATAGCTCGGTCGTCCCCTCTAGGCTCCCACGTTCCAGCCGCACGCGGAATTTATCCCGCACTGCAAAGGAATAGATCTGCTTGGAGATCTTGCTCAGTAAACCCTGAACAAGGCCGGTGGGATGACTTTCACGCTTTTCTGCCCAATCGGTCTCCAGGATGCCAACAGCCGGCTCCGCACTCTTGATCAGAAAACCGTTTTCGAGCCAGAAATCATGTGCCCGCGGCCACACCGCATCGGCGCTCGCCTTAATCACCAGCCAGCGCTTGTCGCCATTGCGTTCAACCCGCACCTTCTCCAGCGACGGCAATACTACGCTACGCTGCTCGCCAGCCTTTTTCTTCTCTCCCGTCCCAGCATAGTCGGAATAACTCATAGAACCTGAAGAGTCCACCTGTGGCACCACTGCCCCATCCTTGATGGTCGCGCTACTGAGATCCGGCGGGATCTCTAGCGGGGGCAGGCTGCGGCTACTCTGATACTGGGTATCCGCGCGCGGCAGGTGCTCGTCAATGGCCTGCTGCAATCCGCCACCACAACCCGCAGCAAAAAGAGCCAGAGAGACCAGAGCAAGTCGACATATTTTCATCGTAGGCAAACTCACGCGCGGGCCTGAGCCAGAGCCTCCCGCAGAGCCTCGTGATATTCCGCAGCCAACGGGGTCAGGGGCAGGCGAATTCCCGGTGGGATCATGTCCATATCTCCCAACAGCCACTTGGCAGGGATGGGATTGGATTCAAGAAACAGCGTGCTATGCAGGCCCCTTAACAAACTATCTGCTTTGCGTGCACCTGCCTCGTCTCCCGCCAACGCCAGCACACACATCTCATGCATCAAATCGGGCACGATATTGGCGGTCACGGAGATGACTCCTCGTGCACCGGCCAGCATGGCATCCAGAGCCATGCCATCGTCGCCACTGAAGACGGCAAAGTCCTTGCCGCAACGCGCCACAATATCGGTCACCCGGACCACCACCTCAGCGGAGGCCTCCTTGATAGCCACGATATTGTCTATCCCGGCAAGGCGTTCGACTGTTTCAGGCAGCAGGTCGCACGCCGTACGTCCTGGAACGTTATAAAGTATTTGGGGAATCTGGACGGCCTCGGCAATGGTCTTGTAATGCTGGTACAGACCTTCCTGAGTCGGCTTGTTGTAATAGGGAGTCACCAGCAGGCAGCCATCGGCCCCCAGTTCTGCAGCCCGCCGGGTCAGGGCCAGTGCCTCACGAGTGGAATTGGCGCCGGTGCCGGCAATTACCGGAATCCGTCCCTCAACCCGCTTAATAATGCGCTCCACCACCGCGCAGTGCTCAGCCTCATCCAGGGTGGCGGACTCTCCCGTGGTGCCAACCGCAATGATGGCATCGGTCCCCGCCTCAATATGAAACTCCACCAGACGCTCCAAGGCGCCGTGATCCACCGTACCGTCCGCCTCCATAGGCGTTACCAACGCGACCATACTGCCTTTAAACATGACAACCCCCGAAAATCTGAAAACGTAGCCAAACCAATAAGGTGGAAAACAGGGCGGGAATGCTACTTGCGCGCCCTGCACTTGGCAAATGTCCCTGGCTGCATGCTAATCTGAACTGCTTCGCGTACAGGCGGAAAACCACCCCTCAATCCCACAGGATCGGTAATACCTATATATATGGAAACCTTTCTCGTCGTTTCCGTCCTCGGCAAGGATCACCCGGGCATCATCAACGCATTCTCCGCCGCCGTGATGGATTGCGGCTGTGGCATCCAGGACAGCCGTATGACGGTACTTGGTGGTGAATTCGCCATGATCTCGCTACTTAGTGGCAACTGGAATGCCATCGCCAAAATTGAACAGTCCCTGCCACGCCTGGCGGAGGAACTGGAACTCACCATACAGAGTCGCCGCACCGAGGCTCGCACCGGCACCGGCCATATCGTTCCCTACGGCGTGGAGGTGGTGGCCATGGACCACCCGGGAATCGTGCATGAGGTGGCGGAATTTTTCTCGCAGCACAATATCAACGTAGAGGATCTCTACACCAGCATCTATCCGGCCCCCCACACGGGCACCACCATGTTCTCGCTGCACATGACCATCGGCATCCCGGCAGACAACTCTATCTCCACGCTACGCGGCGAGTTCATGGACTTTTGCGACACCCTGAATCTCGACGCCATGCTCGCGCCGGTCAAGTAATATCGTTGTCGGGCTAGCCCGCAGGCTTTTTCTTCCGCCGCTTGGCGACCTTCTTCGCCTTATCGACCTCCATTAACTGCCCACTGCCACTACAGTGACGCAGGTTGCGTAACTCACCCATAGCCACGGACAGCATAGAGAAATCCGGGCTGGATCCTTGCTTCAGATCCGTCACCACTTGCTGATAACGACCCGCCGTGTGGCCGTTGGCATCCAGCCAGCGTTCAATCCGAACCTTTAGTGTAAGGCTCTTTCCGGGCATGGCGAGAACACTGGAGGTCAAGGCGCTATGTTGCGCGTAGTGTTCATCGTGCAAGGCGGCCCGCGCCAGTGCCTGCCAGCGATTATCTCGCGGCAAGGCCACAATACCCTCGCGCAACCAATCAAGCTCCAGCTTAGCTCCGAGCTGAAAGTGCAGCTCGGCCACCTCTTTCACACTGCGATCACTGGCATTGGCGACCTCAACGATACCCAACGCGCTAAACAGATGATCAAAACCCGCCACACGCGGGATAAGCCCCTTGAGAACATCGTGGCACCCCAGAGATTCCCATGGTTCACCCTCAGTCAGGTCTGGAACCAAGCCATCTAATTGCCCTTCCAGCGCCTCGGCACCCGATGAGAAATAAGCAATGCTGGCCGCCACATCTAAAGGTGCGGGACGGTTTCTGAGCAACCAGCGCGCCCCGCGCTCCACCAGCTTCCTGCCCTCCAGCAGTAGCCGCTTCTGAAGCTTGGCGGGGATCTTGTTATCCAGCGCGTCCACTGCGCTCCAGAAGTCCCGCATACCGAAAATCTCGCGCGCAGCCATAAAGGCCCGGGCAATATCCGGGGGCGCGGCCCCGGTTTCCTCGCCGATACGAAAGGCAAAGGTCATGCCGGCGCGATTGACCATGCCATTGGCCACCACCGTACAGATGATCTCGCGCCGCAAACGGTGCGTGGGCATCTCCTTGCAATAACGCTCCCGTAGCGGTACCGGAAAGTAATATTCCAACTCGCGAAAAAAGAAGGGGTCCTCGGGCAGATCCGACTGCAGCAGGGCCTGGGATATCACGTTTTTATAGTAGGCAAAAATTAACGATAATTCTGGCGGGCTCAAGCCCATACCTGTAGCCGCCCGATCTGCCAACTCCTCACGCCCGGGGAGAAATTCAAGGTCACGCCGTAGACCACCCTCGTGCTCCAACCACAGCATCAGGCGCAGATGAACATCAGCCATGGGGAAAGCCTGCTCAGTGGCTATCCCCAGTGCCTGGTTCTGCAAATAATTGTGGCGCAGCACCAGAATCCCCACCTCATCGGTCATCTCCGCCAACAGTCGATTGCGCTGCTTTTCCGTCAATTCCCCCTTGGCAACGATGGCGTTAAGGAGGATCTTGATATTGACCTCATGGTCCGAACAATCCACCCCGGCAGAGTTATCAATAGAGTCGGTACTAATCCGCCCACCGTTAAGGGAAAACTCTATCCGTCCCCGCTGGGTAAAACCAAGATTACCGCCCTCACCGACCACCTTGGCGCGCAGTTCCTTGCCATCTATCCGCACGCTGTCATTAGCGCGATCTCCCACCTCCGCATCACTCTCACTGCTTGCCTTAACGTAGGTGCCGATACCCCCATTCCACAATAAATCCACCGGCGCCTTGAGAATCTCCCGGATCAAGGCACTGGGTGTAAGCGCGGTCTCTTCCAAGTCCAACACCTCCCGCACCTCTGCTGATAACTTTATGGATTTGGCGGAGCGTGGGAACACCCCACCGCCACGCGAAATCAGCGAGGTCTTGTAGTCGTCCCAGCCGGAGCGGGGCAATTTGAAAAGACGCTCGCGCTCAGCATGAGCACGCTCTGGATCGGGGTCCGGATCGAGAAAAATACTCAGGTGATTAAAGGCGGCTACCAGCTTGATATGGGGTGAACTCAACATGCCGTTGCCAAAAACGTCCCCGGCCATATCGCCAATACCCACCACATTAAAGTCGTTGCTCTGGGTATCCACACCCATTTCTCGGAAGTGGCGTTTAACGGACTCCCAAGCTCCACGGGCCGTGATCCCCATACCCTTATGGTCATAACCTACGGAACCACCCGAGGCAAAAGCATCGCCCAACCAGAAACCCTGCTCCAGGGAGATACTGTTGGCGATGTCAGAAAAACTGGCCGTACCCTTGTCCGCCGCTACCACAAAATAGGGATCGTCCTCGTCATAACGAATGGTGCGCTCCGGCGGTACCATCGCGCCATCCACAATATTGTCGGTAATCGCCAATAAACCACGGATAAATATCTGATAACACGCGATACCCTCTTCCAGGATCATCTCGCGGTCGGCATCTACCGGCATGGCCTTGGGTACAAAGCCCCCCTTGGCACCCACTGGAACGATGACCGCGTTCTTTACCATTTGCGCCTTCACCAGGCCCAACACCTCGGTACGAAAATCCTCGCGCCGATCTGACCAGCGGATGCCGCCACGGGCGATCTTGCCGCCGCGCAGGTGTACCCCTTCCACCCGTGGGGAGTACACAAAGATCTCGTATTGGGGCTTCGGCTCGGGCAACTGTGGAACCAGTGCCGGGTTAAATTTGAAGGATAGTGAAGGCCGTGCTTCGCCGGCCTCCGTCAGCTGATAGTAGTCGGTCCGCAAGGTGGCGCGGATGAGCCCCAGGAAGCAACGCAGAATACGATCTTCATCAAGATTGGATACCCGATCCAGGGCTTCTTCGATTTCCATCCCGGTCTGGGCCGAAGCCTCGGCGGCACCCTCACGCGCATCCGGATTAAAGCGCGCGTGAAACAGCCGTACCAGCAAAGCGGTAATCGCACCATTGGCCGACAGCGCCTGTTCTACATAACTCTGACTAAAGGTCACACCGATCTGGCGCAAATACTTGCAGTAGGCCCGCAACAAGACCACCTCTCGCCAGCTCAGCCCGCCCCCGAGAATCAGACGATTAAGACCGTCACTTTCCACTTCCCCATGCCAGATACGCTCGAAACCGGCCTGAAACGGCTCCCGCACCTGCTCCAGATCCAACTCGTTATGACCACAATATTCCATCACGAAGTCATGTATCCAGATGGCCTCTCCTTCCAGTGGCCTGACGGTGCTGGGATGCTCCTCCATGACCTTTAGACCCATATGCTCGAGCATCGGCAGGGCATCAGACAGCGGAATCGGCTGGCCCGCCTGAAAGAGCTTGAAACGCAACATCCCGTCGAGGGTTTCCATGGGACGATAGAGGCTCATGCAGCACAGCCCGCGGTGCTCTCCTAGGACCTCCATCTTCTCCACATCGGACACCGCCACCTGTGGGCTATAGCTTTCCTGGTAGTCGGCCCGAAAGGCATCGCCGTAGCAGCGATACAGGCGAGTGCCTCGCTCTTCGCCACAGTGCTCAAGCACCGCCGTATGGAAATCGTCCTTCCACACCCGAGTCGCCTCAACCAAACGCGCCTCGATGCGCTTGACGTCATACTCGCGCATGCTGCCCTGAGGGACACGAATCATGAAATACAGACGCGCCAGCACCGAAGCCGTAAGCTGAACGGAAAAATCATAACTCTTGCCCGCCAGTGAAGTCTCCAGGATCCCCTGGATACGCTTGCGGATGGCAGTATTGAAGCGATCCCGCGGCACGAAAATGATGCACGAGAAGAAACGTCCGTAGACATCCTTGTGGATAAACAACCGGATACGCTGGCGCTCCTGCAAATGCAGGATGCCTAGTGCTGTTTCCAATAACTCATCCCCCGGGATATGGAACAACTCATCCCGGGGAAAGGTGTCGAGGATGTGCATCAGGGCCTTGCCGGTATGACTGCTCCTCGGGTAGCCCGCACGCTCCACCGCCTGGGTCACCTTGTGGCTCAACAGGGGAATATCTGCCGGACGACTTTGATAGGCGCTGGATGTATAGAGTCCGACGAAACGACGTTCACCGATCACTCGACCATTTTTATCCAGGCGTTTGACCCCTACGTAATCCATGAAGCCAGGACGATGCACCGTGGACTCGTGATTGGCCTTGGTAATGATCAGCAACTCGGACTTGCGCGCCAGCTTGCGTACCTCAGGAGACAGTGCTGAAAAGGACTTGGAAATAGAGCCCACTCCACCACCACGCATCACCCCAAGCCCCGGCCCCGGCCCCCAGCGCAACACGTCCTCACCCTTTTCCTCCAGCAACTCGTATTCCCGGTAACCGAGGAAGGTGAAATGGTTATCCTCCATCCACTCCAAAAAGGCACGCGCCTCAGCCAGTTCCTTGGCATCAATGGGTGGCGGGTGATCAGCCAACTCCGTCAGCGCCTCGTGCATATGCGCCCGGACCTTTGTCCAATCCTCTACCGCCGCCCGTACATCGGCTAATACCCGCTCGATCTCAGTCTGGATGGCCCCAAGCACTTTAGACTCAGTTTGGCGGTCCACTTCCACATGCATCAAGGCCTCGGTGACAAAGCCTTTTTCCTCCACCCCCTCGGCCATCACCTCCAGTAGCAACCCGGAATCATCGCGGCGAAAAGACATCACCGGGTGGATCACCAGATGATTGGTCAACCCAAGACGATTGAGCCCCATGCGTACGGAATCGACAAGAAACGGCATATTTTCACAGGCCGTTTCAATAATGGTATGGGTGGAAATCCAGCCGTGCTGTTCTTGCCGCGGGTTATAGACCTGGATGTGGGATTCGCCGGACTTCCGCTTGCGTGCAAAGCTCCAGTGCGCCAGCGCCGTACCATAGAGATTCTGTGGGTCGCGCTCCGCCAGATCCTCTCCCGCCACGCCGTGATAATACTGGCGGATAAAACGCTCGACGTTAGCAACCTCCTCCTTCGGCACCTTGCGTCGCGCGATGGCAACGACCTTCTCTACCAGTTCAAGGGTCAGCTCATCCATTGCCGTCAACATCGTCATCTCCTCGGAAGTTTGGCTCGTTTCGAAGCAGTGTAGCAGTCACCGGGGACAACACCCAGACGACATCTATCTTTAAGATCCAGGCTCCTAACAGCAAAGAGAATTTGTAAACCAACGCCCAATGCTCTATTTATAGAGGTGCGGGGTGAAAACTGCATGCTTCGCACAAGAGGCACTGGAGACGGGATTGCCTGTTCTTGGCCACACCCCCGCCCTCGGTCCATATCTTTCTGTACATATTTCCCGTATAAAAAAATGGTATTTCCGTCTAAATAAATCAAATCGCTTAAGGAAGGAGTGGGTACGATGAAAACTATAATGAAAACTTTCGCAACCGTACTGTTAGGCATGCTGGTAGGCATCCCGTCAGCACTGGCGGGCCAGACCTTTGTCACCATTGGTACCGGTGGCGTTACTGGCGTCTATTATCCGACCGGTGGTTCCATCTGCCGGCTGGTAAACAAGGGCCGCAAGGCACATGGTGTCCGCTGCACCGTAGAGAGTACCGGCGGCTCCGTGTATAACCTCAATACCATTCGCGCTGGTGAGCTCGATATGGGGGTCGCCCAATCCGACTGGCAATATCACGCTTATCACGGCACCAGCAAATTCAAGGACAAGGGTGCATTCAAAGGTCTGCGAGCGGTCTTTTCGGTTCACCCGGAACCCTTCACCGTGGTCGCACGTGCTGACTCCGGAATCAAGAACTTCATGGACCTCAAGGGTAAACGGGTCAACATCGGCAACCCGGGTTCCGGTCAGCGTGGCACCATGGAAGTGGTCATGAAGGCCCTGGGCTGGAATAAGTCCACCTTCGCCCTGGCCTCGGAGCTAAAATCTGCAGAGCAATCCAAGGCCCTGTGCGACAACAAAATCGATGCCATGGTCTTTACCGTTGGTCACCCCAGCGGCTCCATCAAGGAGGCCACCACCTCCTGCGATAGCGTTATGGTGGAAGTCAGTGGTGCGGCCATCAACAAGCTGGTAGCAGACAACGACTACTACCGCACGGCGGTGATTCCGGGTGGCATGTATCGGGGTTCTCCCAACGACACCAAGACCTTCGGTGTGGGCGCAACCTTCGTAAGCTCCACCAAGACCTCGGCCAATACCGTCTATCACATCGTCAAGGGGGTGTTCGAGAACTTTGACAGCTTCCGTAAACTCCATCCGGCATTCGCCAATCTGAATAAAAAAGAGATGATCAAGGATGGTTTGTCCGCACCACTGCATGACGGTGCCGCCAAGTACTACCGTGAAGCAGGTTTGATGTAAGTACACCTGCATTCGGCTGGTCCGGGGGAAAGGCCGCCATGGCCCTCTCCCGGATCACTGATTTCCTCCTTCTGCAAACGCGCTACAAGGAGTGACCGTCCATGTGTACCCCTATATTTCGTGCCATCGCACTGACACTGGCACTTGTCGTCTCGATTGCCGTTCCGGCAGCCGAGGAAATCCTTATTGGCACAGGCCATGCGGCCGGTTCCAACCACGCCCTCGGTCGCGCCATCTGCCGACTGGTCAATCTTCAGAAAAGTGGCCTGAGCTGTCGCGCAATACCCACCACCGGCCCCTTGTTCAACCTCAGTGCCGTCCGGGATGGCGCACTGGAGTTCGCCATTGTTTCATCCGAGTGGCAGTTTCATGCCCACCACCATAGTGGCCCGTTCCGCTACACCGATGGCAATTTTAATAATTTGCGAGCGCTATTTTCTGCCCACCCCAGCAGCCTTGCCCTGGTGGCAACACGGAACACCGGCATAAAGGAACTCAACGATCTCAATGGTGGCCGTGTAAATATCGGCAATCCCGGCTCGCTGGAGCGCGCTACCATGGATATGGTGATGGCCGCCCGTGGCTGGAGTAAAAAGAATTTCTCACTCGCCGAGGAGCTACCCGCCAGTCAGCAATCCCTCACCCTGTGCCACAAAAAAATACAGGTAGCAGCTTACGTGCGGGCTCATCCCGATCGGGCGGTAATGAAAACGCTCCGGCTTTGTGACGCACATCTGGTCAATGTCAGTGGGCCCGCTATTAACGACCTGCTTAAAACCCGCCCTTATCTGACCGCCACGGAGATTTCGCAAGGTACCTACGGCCCCGTCTCCCGAGCCGTCCGCAGCTTTGGAACACGTGCAACCTTGATCACCTCGTCAGAAGTGAGTACCGAGACTGCGGGGGCCCTGGTCTCTGCAGCTTTCTCTAATCTGCGGCGCCTACGCAAAATGCACCCCGCCTTCAGGGAGCTGGATGCCAGCACCATGGCAAAAGACACCTTGAGCGCACCCTTGCACGAAGGGGCTCAACACCACTTTCAGCAACACCACATCCGCTAGGAGCCTGTCGGACTTAGGCGATCGTAGCGAGGGGAAGCTATTTTGAGACAGATTTTTCGGTCATTTGAGGATAATAGTCAGTCTATTAGACGAAAAGGAGCGAGAAATATGGCCAAAATAGCTTTTCCACAGCAGAGCAGTCCTAAGTCCGACAAGCTCATAGCACTATGGAGTTAAGCGCCGATGAATAATAACGACACCACACAGGCATCCCGTGAAGAACTGGAGGAAATGATTGCCCAGTCTGATACCGGTGCGCGTAGCCCGCTCGGGCTTGCCGGCAAGATCCTCATCGGCGTACCCCTGATCTGGTCGCTATTCCAGCTCTGGTACGCCTCGCCCCTGCCTTTTTTGTTGCATTTCGGCATACTCAATGATACCGAAGCGCGGGCCATTCACCTGGCCTTCGCAATCTTTCTGGCCTTTGCTGCCTACCCGGCGTTGAAGAGTTCTCCGCGCGACCACATCCCGATACAGGACTGGATCTTTGCCCTTGTGGGCGCCTTTGCCGCCGCCTATCTCTACACCGCTTATGAAGCCCTCGCCGAGCGTCCCGGCGCACCCATTACCTTCGACTTGATCGTGGCAGCGTGCGGCATGGTACTACTGCTGGAGGCAACCCGGCGGGCGCTGGGGCCGCCACTGATGGTGGTCTGCGCGGTATTCCTGATCTACACCTTTTTTGGCGCCTACATGCCCGATGTAATCGCCCACAAAGGGGCCAGTCTCTCTAAGACCATGTCTCATCAGTGGCTTGGCACCGAAGGTGTCTTTGGCGTTGCCCTCGGCGTCTCCACCAGCTTCGTCTTTCTATTCGTGCTCTTTGGTTCGTTACTGGACAAGGCGGGTGCGGGCAATTATTTCATTAAAGTTGCCTTTTCGCTGCTCGGCCACATGCGCGGCGGCCCCGCCAAGGCGGCCGTGGTGTCCTCGGGTTTGAGCGGCCTCATCTCCGGCTCCTCCATTGCCAATGTGGTCACCACCGGCACTTTCACTATCCCGCTGATGAAACGGGTGGGCTTTCCCGGCACCAAGGCCGGCGCGGTAGAGGTAGCCGCCTCCACCAATGGCCAGCTCACTCCGCCCATCATGGGTGCTGCAGCCTTCCTGATGGTTGAATACGTGGGGGTCTCCTACGTTGAGGTCATTAAGGCGGCGATTCTGCCAGCACTCATTTCCTATATTGCGCTGGTCTACATCGTTCATCTGGAAGCCCTGAAGGCCAATATGCAGGGTCTGCCCAGGCGCCACGAACGCACCTTCGCTCAAAGCCTGTTTGCCTATAGCACCACCTTCATCGGCGTGGCGATCGTCACCGCCCTGGTCTACTACGGCATCGGCTGGGCCAAGGAAGCCTTTGGCGATGCAGCAATCTGGATCGTTGGCATCAGCGTGCTGGTCTCCTACGTGGGGCTGCTGTGGTACGCCGCACACTTTCCGGAACTGGAGATGGATGATCCCAATTCAGCGGTACTGGAACTGCCCGAGGTCGGACCCACGGTCAAATCCGGTCTGTATTTCCTGCTGCCGGTGGTGATCCTGGTGTGGTGCCTGACCGTGGAGCGCTTTTCCCCCGGACTCTCCGCTTTCTGGGCTACGGTCTTCATGATTTTTATTCTCCTGACCCACCGTCCCGTGCTTGCCCATTTTCGGGCTCAGGGCGGGGTATCCAATGCTGCCCGACAGGGTGGGCAGGATCTGTTTGACGGCCTGGTTGCCGGCGCACGCAATATGATTGGTATTGGTGTAGCCACGGCTGCCGCCGGCATCGTCGTGGGCACGGTCACCCTTACCGGTATCGGACTGGTGATGACCGAATTTGTCGAGTTCATCTCCGGCGGCAACATCATGCTGATGCTCGGCTTCACCGCCATCATCAGCCTGATCCTGGGCATGGGCTTGCCCACCACCGCTAACTACATCGTGGTGTCCACCCTGATGGCTCCGGTGATCGTTACCCTCGGAGCCCAAAGCGGGCTCATCGTTCCCCTGCTCGCGGTACATCTGTTCGTGTTCTATTTCGGTATCCTCGCCGACGATACACCGCCCGTAGGTCTGGCCGCTTTTGCCGCTGCCGCCATCGCCCAGAGTGATCCGATTCGCACCGGCATCCAGGGATTTACCTACGATATCCGTACCGCCATTCTACCTTTCCTGTTCATCTTCAATACCCAGTTACTACTCATGGGTATCGGCAGCTGGTTCGAGCTACTGGTTACCATTGCCAGTGCGGTGACCGCCATGCTTATCTTCGCCGCTGCCACCCAGGGCTACTGGCTGGTGCGTAGCCGTTGGTGGGAAACCGCTGCCTTGCTGCTCATCGCCTTCACCCTATTTCGACCCGGCTTCTGGTGGGACAAGGTGTACCCACCGATGGAATCGGTCGCGGCAACACAGATCGAGGAAGTCGCCGGGAAGCTGCCCGACGGGCTAGCGCTACGCATGGTGGCCGAAGGGGAGACCCTGGATGGTGACAAGGTTCGTAAAACGGTACTCCTCAGCCTGCAGCCAGGTACCGGCGGCAAAGAACGACTTGCCCAGGCCGGATTGGAAATGCGCACGGAAAATGGTCGGATGTTCGTAGATAACCTGGTGTTTGGCAGTGCCGCTGAAAAGGCCGGGCTCGACTTTGACTGGGAAATCCATAGTGTCGAGAAAAACGTAGATCGCCTACCTAAACAGCTGATGTTCATCCCCACCTTACTACTCCTTGCCGGCGTTGGTGCCATGCAACTCGGAAGACGTCGTAAACAGGCTGCTGTAAGCGCCTAGCAGAAAAAAAGGAATACACCATGTTCAAGAAAGTCCTCTATCCCATCGACGTATCCGAAGGTGGCCTCTGCCGCGATGCCCTGGACGAGGTGGTGGAAGAAGTACACAAATGGGGTGCCACCCTCTATCTCATCTATGTGCTACCCGGGTTTAACATGCCGCTGGTGGCCAGCTTTTTTCCCAAGGATGCGGAAAAGAAAGCCCGTGCGACCGCCAAGACACAACTGGAAGCATATATACAGGAGCATATCCCCGAGGGACTGCCAGTGGAGCCAGTACTGCGTCAGGGCACAGCTTATGAAGAGATTCTGGCCGAATCCCGGAAGCAGGACATCGATCTCATTATCATCCCTGGGCAGGATCACCCGTCTATGGAGAAGTGGCTGTTGGGAACGACCACCTCAAAAGTGGTTCGCCATGCCCGCTGCTCAGTGCTGGTACTGAGGCACTGCGGAGAGCGCAACAAAGACACGTAGGGGGCAGCCCATGGCTGCCTTCCCGTCCGCCTGATAGCAATGGTTGCCGCAAGAACGCACGGCGAGAGCGGCTTTGGCCAGGAAGGGCCTTATATCGTGGAGCACAGGACGTGCGAGGGCATCCCGTGGCCGCCTTCCGCATCCGGCTCCGCTACCCCCTCCGACATAACGGACCTGTCGCCATGAACCACCTCTTCCATCGCCACTGCCACTCTACCCTGCCCATCGCCACCGGCGGCGAAGGTCCCTACGTCTTCGACGAGACCGGAAAACGCTACCTGGACGCCTGTGGTGGCGCCGCAGTCTGTTGCCTCGGCTACGGCCATCCCGCGGTGCGTGAGGCCATACATAAACAGACGGAAAAACTCGCCTATATACATTCCTCCTTTTTCACCACGGAAGCAGCCGAAGCACTCGGGGATAAACTTGCTGCGGCGGCCCCACCGGGCATTGAACGCAGCTATCTCGTCACCGGGGGCTCCGAGGCGGTGGAGGCCGCCCTCAAGCTGGCGCGTCAGTATTTCCTTGAACGCGGCGAACCCCAGCGACGCCACTTCATAGCCCGCCGCCAGAGCTATCACGGCAACACTCTGGGGGCACTGGCAGTCGGTGGCAATGCCTGGCGGCGCGAGGCCTTTCAACCGTTGTTGGTAGAAAGCCACCACATTGCGCCCTGCTACGCCTATCGTGACCAACACGCGGATGAAAACGAGACCGCCTATGGCCTGCGCGTAGCCAACGAACTGGAAGCCAAAATTGAAGCCCTTGGCGCCGAAACCGTCATCGGCTTTATCGCCGAACCCGTAGTGGGCGCCACCGCCGGTGCAGTGTCCCCCGTGCCCGGCTACTTCAAACGCATCCGCGAGATCTGCGATCGCCACGGTATCCTGCTGATACTGGACGAAGTGATGTGTGGCATGGGGCGTACCGGCAGCCTGTTCGCCTGCGAGCAGGAAGACATCGTTCCCGACCTCATAACGGTCGCCAAGGGTCTCGGTGCCGGCTATCAACCCATCGGCGCATTGTTGGCGAGCGATGAAATCTACCGTACCGTGCGCGACGGCAGTGGCTTCTTTCAGCATGGCCACACCTACATGGGCCACGCCACCGCCTGCGCCGCGTCGCTCGCAGTGCTGGAAACCATCGAGAAAGAAGGATTACTCGAGCAGGTCCGGTTGCATGGCCGACAACTCCGTGCAGCCCTGCATGACCGCTTCGACGCACACCCCCACATCGGTGATATTCGTGGCCGCGGGCTGTTTCTCGGCCTGGAACTGGTGGCCAATCGTGAAACCAAAACACCATTTGACCCCGCCCTCGGACTCCATCGGGCAGTAAAAAAAGAGGCCATGGCCCACGGACTCATGATCTACCCCATGGGTGGCACTATCGATGGCCAACACGGTGACCATATCCTGTTGGCACCGCCCTTTATTATCGAGGAATCACATATAGGAGAAATGGTTGAAAAACTGGCTGAGGCGGTTGATACGACCACTTTAGCTTATTAAATCCCTCGGGCTTTTTTACAAATACAGCTATGGATGCTTCGCCCGTTTAACTCACCGCCTTTCGAGTCCTGGCACAGGGCCCCCAAAAAACCCCGGAAACAACCCCAGTGTTGCGCAAAAGCAACACTTCGCGCAGCCTGTCTCTTTTTTCGCACAAAATGTTGCAAACAGCGTATTGCCTCTGCCATACTCCGTTCAGCTCTCTCTATTGTTGCGATGGAGAACAGCTTCGCGAAGCACCCTCTTGGGCATCAACTGATACTTGAGAGGAAACAATAAACTTTATACAGAGGTAGTTTCCAATGAAGAAAAAGGCACTTGCTATTGCTATAGCCGCCGCCCTGACTGCGCCCATGGCGGCCCATGCCGTCAAGATGAAGGTCTCCGGCCAGATAAATAAGGCTCTGATGTATGCCGATGACGGCACCTTCTCCCAAACCCAGATCGTTGATAACGACAACTCCTCCACCCGCATCCGCTTCACCGGCAGCGAGGACATGGGCAACGGCATCACTGCCGGCTTCGCCCTTGAGGTTCAGGAACAGTCCAACCCGTCCAACGACGTCACCATGAAGCAGACTGGTGATATCGGTGATAACGGCGACGGCACTGTCCCGTTCTTTGAGCGTCGCGCCGCTGTGTACTTCAAGGGTGGCTTCGGTCGCGTCCTGCTGGGTCAGTACCAGGTAGCCGCTGATGGCGCCGTGGAAAAAGATCTCTCCGGCACCTCCCTGGCTGACTACGGCAGCCGTCAGGCCGTTGGTGGTGATATCGCCTATCGTGTCGGCGCTGCCGGCATCGGTGACATCGAAGCCAACTACAACAACTTCGATGGCCTTAGCCGTCGCGACGTCCTGCGCTACGATACACCCAAGATTGGCCCCGGAATTGTTGGTGCGGTTTCTGGTGGTGCTGACTTCTGGGACGCCGCTGTGCACGTTAAAACCTCCTTCGCTGGTGGCAAATTTGCAGCCGGTGCTGCCTATACCAGCCAGCCCGCGCGCGACACCACGGGCCTGTCTGCTTCCTTCCTCTTCTCCCAGGGCACCAGCATCACCGCCCATTGGGCCGAGCAGGATAATGATGGTGTAGGCTCACGTGACCCGGACGTCTATGGCATCAAGCTTGGCCACAAGTTTGGTAAAAACGCCGTCTCCGTCAGCTACTCCGAGGCATCTAATGTCGCGGCAGCGGGTCGGGACGCCGAGGTCATCAGCCTGGCTTGGGTGCACAAGCTGAAGAAGCCCAAGGTTGAGCTCTATGCCCTGTATCGTAACTGGGAACTCAATGGTGCCGGTACTGCCGGTGCTGATGAAATCGACATCGTCATGGTCGGTTCCCGGATCAAGTTCTAAGCAAACTTAGAACCTGTTCTAAAAAAGCCGCTGCCCCACAAGGGCAGCGGCTTTTTTTATGCACAGTCGGTACCCGCCGAAATGCACTCCACTATGCCCCGGGCTTGTGACACCAGAACATATAGCCCTCGGGTGGATTTTCCTGCCCAGCCTCCAATACTTCCCAGTTACCGAGATTACTCATTCCCAACTGACCCGGAAAGGCCTGGCGGTAGGCCTCTGCCATACCCGTTCCCTCCAAATTCTCAAAACCGATAAACTCAAGCCCAACTGCATCGAGTTCAACCTTCAGCCGCTTTGGCGTATAGCAAACCTCCTGAACGTGAAAGAGTAAATCACGACACATACTGGTGGAAAAAAAATCGACCCGCTTCATGAAACCGGAGAAGCCCGGTGCTTGCGGCTCGGCTATCAAACGGCGACGGAAATCCACAATATCCTGACGCGTGGAACCTATACCTTCCCGTGCAATGATCTCGCGGCATTTCATCACACCCCGCCGCCCACGTTCGGCATAGAGTCCTGCCTTAAAAACCCCACCCTCACGCAACAATCCACTTAGTACCCGCCAACCATCCAACGGTCGGTACATATGATGCAGTACACCGATCGACTGGATCATGTCGAAAGTCCCATCAAGCAGACCCGCATCAAGGATATCGGCATGCTGGAAGTGAATATTAGCGATACCCAGCTTTTTCGCCATCCGCACCGCATAGCAAAGCGAGGCTCGGGAAAGATCGATGGCAGTGATGTAAGCCCGGGGAAATTCAAGTGCCACCGCGGCCGCATGTTGCCCTGTTCCACACCCCGCAATAAGGATTTTCATGTCATCTTTCAAAAAGGACGGTGGAGAAATATCCGGAAACATCTCAGCCAGCCACGGACCCGGCTGGCGCTCGATCTGCCGCGGCAAGTGGAGCCAACGCGGATAGGGATTCTCTTCATATTGCTTCTGTACAGCCCGCGATGTGTTATCAACAATTGGCTTCAAAGTTGTGATTTCCTTATCTACCGCCTTCTCCTCCCTTGCATCGCGAAGCACCAACTGGACAAGGTCTATGAGATTGGAGCCCAATTCCTCATCGCTAAAACCCTCGAGTACACGACCTCCTTGCAGGAGGCTAAAAGGCTCGTACATAGCGAAACACAGTAATGCATCCTCCGTTTCGTCTTCGATTAGCAATTCGTTTTCCAGGAGTCTTGCCTCAATCCATAGCCTCAGACTCTCAACTTTCTTCCTTTCCCCCTCGCTGGCATAAAAAACAAACTCATTGATATAAGCCTGTCGCGCCAGCAGCATCGCCATTTTTTTACTGTTTTTCCTTTCATCACCCCACTCACTGAGTAACAACAATTTTCTTAATCGGGTGAATTCCGCCTCCAGTTCCAGGTCAATGTTGACGCACCGGGTGAGATAGCGGAGCAGCAAGGGATCATCGGGATCGGGCAACTGATCCCCCTCCGGGCCGCCTTGCCCAAATCCATACTTCAATTTCAACTGGGCGGCCGTGGCTGGTGCCAGATTGGGGTGGTAGCTATGGGGGGAATCAAAAGCACCCACCAGAGCCTCCGCAATTTCTGGCTCAAACTCCGGTGTTTGTATCCGGCCGAGCAATTGAATCCATCCATGCTGCGCACCCACATGCTCCGGATCAAATTCCACGGCCTTTGCAAATGCAGCCAACGCTTTTCCAAATTCACCATATCGCCGATAAATAAACCCCAGATTGGCGTACGCCACCGCCGATCGCGGCTGCAAGCTGATAATTTTTTGGTAGGTCGTTATTTCTCTTTTGGTTTGTCCCAGGCGGGCATATGTCATTGCCAGGTCAAATAGATAGGCCGTATTGCCACTATCATTTTCAACCGCTACTTCCAGATGGAATTGAGCACGTCCCAGATCGCCCAACCGGAAGGCAACGCTTGCAGCCAACTGGTGCGCAGCTGCGTCATCAGGAGATTGCTCCAGTACACCTGCTACCAGCCGAGAGGCACTATGAAAGTCTGCATCTTCAATGCAGCCCTTTGCCGCCTGCAGGTCAGCTCTTAACTGCTTTCTCAAACGAGCACGTTGCTTGCGGTACTGGCGTGGGCTTTTCTTTTCCAAGGGAACTCCTTAAAATTAGTCTTTATAATCATTGCCTTATATGACTAGTGTTGTAATTAGACAACACTTTTATATGGGCCGTTGGTTTTATTACACAATCGGGATTGATAAGCACTGCTTAATACCCATATAATTGCTGTGGACATTCGCTCTGTGAGTGGCTTCGCGAAGTGTCTCCTAGCAACGATTTTTGGGGTACGTAGTACGTTCTTATAATATTAAGGGGTAGTTTCCAATGAAGAAAAAGGCACTAGCACTTGCTATCGCCAGCGCCCTGACCGTGCCAATGGCGGCTCATGCCGTCAAGGTGAAGGTCTCGGGTCAGGTCAACAAAGCACTGCTGTATGGAGATGACGGCGTCTTCTCCCAGACACAGATTGTCGATAACGACAACTCCTCCACCCGCTTCCGTTTCACCGGCAGCGAAGATCTGGGCAACGGCATTACTGCCGGCATCCACTTCGAGGTTCAGGAACAGTCCAATCCGTCTAACGACGTCACCATGAAGCAGACCGGTGATATCGGTGATAACGGTGATGGCACCGTTCCGTTCTTTGAGCGCGTTGCTGCGGTCTACTTCAAGGGTTCCTTCGGTACCGTGTATCTGGGTCAGGCTTGGTCCGCCAGTGATGGCACCACTGAGAAAGATCTCTCCGGTACCTCTCTTGCTGACTACGGCAGCCGTCAGGCCGTGGGTGGTGACTTCGGTTATCGCACCGCCGCCGGTGCTGCCCCCGTAGGCGATATCGAAGCCAATTACAATAACTTCGATGGCCTAAGCCGTGCTGATGCTATTCGTTACGATAGCCCGAAGCTTGGCCCGGGCATCGTCCTTAAGACCTCGGCAGGTACGGGGTTCTGGGATGTAGCCGCGACTATCGGCACCTCCTTCGGTGGCGGCAAGTTTGCAGCTGGCCTGCACTATGCCGAGTTGGACCGGAATGCCGCAGGCGCCGGAGCCGGGCTTGACCAGTGGGGTGGTTCTGCCTCCTTCCTGTTCTCCCAAGGCACCAGCGTGACCTTCCACTACGCCGAACAGGATCTACCGGGTGCAGGTGTAACCGATCCGGATACCTATGGCATCAAGCTGGGCCACAAGTTTGGCAATAATGCCGTCTCCGTCAGCTACTCCGAGTCATCCGATGTCGCCGTAGCCGGTCGGGATGCTGAGGTCATCAGTCTGGCATGGGTGCACAAGCTGAAAAAGCCCAAGGTTGAGCTTTATGCCCTCTACCGTAACTGGGAGCTCAATGGTGTCGGCACCGCAGGCCTTGATGAAATTGACATCGTCATGGTCGGTTCCCGGATCAAGTTCTAAGAAAAATAGAACCTGTTCTTAAAAAAGCCGCTGCCCCACAAGGGCAGCGGCTTTTTTTATGCCTGCTAGTAGCCGAACTGTCCTCAGTTCATACCTTGCATAATCACGATTCCCGCGTACACTATTATCGTGTTTCATCTCTGATAAGAGGCCCTACCATGCTAAAAAATATTACTTTAAGTGCGGATACGCGCCTTATAGACGCCGCACGGCATCGGGTTCGCCGCGAACATACCACTTTAAATGCAGAGTTTCGGCGCTGGCTGGAGCGCTATGCCCAAGGAGCACAGCAAGCGCGGGAATTCGATGTACTGATGGAAAATCTGCGTGGAAAACTGATATGTGGCAGAAAATTCACCCGGGAAGAGATGAATGAGCGCTGATTTCTTCCTGGATACTAATATCCTGATCTATGATTTGGAAGCCAAAGATCCTTTGAAGCAGCCCATCGCAACAGGGTTGCTCCAGGAGGCACTGCGGAAAGGTACGGGGCTGATTAGCTTCCAGGTGGTACAGGAGTGTTTAAATGTTGCCATCCAGAAGGCACGACAACCACTGACTCTGGTAGAGGCAGAACGCTATCTGAACACCGTCCTTTCCCCGCTTTGTGGTGTCCATGCCAGTACAGGCTTGTACCAGAAGGCCCTCATCCTCAAGGAGCGTTGGCGCTACAGCTTCTATGACTCCCTAATTATTGCTGCCGCTCTTTCTGCCAGCTGCGATACGCTATATACCGAAGACCTGCAACACGGGCAGATTATAGAGGGCCTGAAAATCATCAATCCCTTTTCCACCGATTAAGGCAAACCTAAGCTCCACTATCCCCGGGTTTGTGACACCAAAACATATAACCCTCCGGTGGATCCTCCTGCTCCGCCTCCAACAGCTCCCAGTTATCTAGATTACTCATTTCCGGATCATCGGGGAAAGCCTTTCGATAGATATCCATCATGCCCGTCTCCTCCAGACCCTCAAAGCCGATAAATTCAAGCCCCACCGCATCCAGTTCATCTTTGAGCTGCCTGGGTGTATAGCGAATCTCCTGCACGTGGAAAAGCAGGTCTCGACACATGCTGGTGGTAAAGAAATCGACGCGCTCAACGAAGCTATATAACTTCCGATCCAGCGTTTCACTCATCAGGCGGTGACGAAAATTCACAATTTCCTCATGCGTGGAGCCCAACCCCTCTCGTGCAATCATCTCCCGACACTTCACCACACCCTGGCGCCCACGTTCGGCATAGAGTCCTGCCTTAAAAACCCCCCCCTTCCGCAGTAAGCCGGTTAGCACCCGCCATCCGTCCAGGGGTATGCGCATATGGTGCAATACCCCAACTGACTGGATCATGTCGAAGGTCTCATCAAGCAAACCCGCATCAAGAATATCTGCGTGGAGAAAACGTATATTCCCAATACCCAGTTTCCTGGCCATTCGAGCCGCGTACGCAAGTGAGGCCCGGGAAATGTCGATGGCGGTGATATCAGCCCGCGGAAATTCGAGCGCCACGGAGATGGCCTGCTGCCCGGTCCCGCACCCGGCAATGAGAATATTGGATTCGGGTTGCAGAAAGGATGGCGGTAAAAAACCGGGAAACATCTCGCGCAGCCAGGTAGCCGGTTTGCGTTCCATCCGACGCGGCAGATGTAACCAACGCGGACAGGGATTCTCCTCATAGAGCCGTTGTACGGCCTGGGAGGTCGTATCAGTTATCGCTTTTAAAGCAGGCATTGATGCCCAAATCACTCGCTCCTCAAGCGCATCACGCAGCGTCAAGGTCACCAAATCGACCAGATTAGAACCTAAGTCATCATCGGCAAGCTCAGCGAGCCTGTCACCTCCTTGCAAACAATTAAAAGACTCATACATGGCAAAACGAAGCAGCCGGTCTTCCATCTCAACAACGGATAGTTTGCCGCCAGAGAGCACGCCCTCGAGTTCTTGTTGGAGGCTGGAGATTCGCTCTCTCTCCTCCCGTGTGACATGGAATACGAACTCATTGATAAAACCCTGTCTCGCCAGCAGTACAGCCAATTTTTGTTGGCACCCCTGCTCATCAATCCAATCACTGAATAACAGGAATTTTCTAAGGCGAGTGAGTCCTGCCTCCAGACCGAGTTCGATATTGACGCAATGAGTGAGGTAGCCGGCAAACAGGGGATCATCGGCTGCAGGCAATCCATCTCGCTCAGGATCGTATTGGGCAAACCCATACTTAAGATTCAGCATGGAAGCAGTAGCGGGTGCCAGGCTGGGATGGTGCGTGTAGGGAGATTCGAAAGCCTTTACCAGGGCATTGGCAATTTTGGAATCAAATTTTTCAGTTCGTATCCGACCCAGCAAATGGATCCATCCAGTCTGTGCACCGACATGCCCAGGATCAATTTCAACTGCCTTGCCGAAAGCCAGTAACGCGCTGTCGAAATCACCCCGCCGCCGGTAAATAAAACCCAGGTTGGCGTAGGCAATAGCGGAGCGGGGTTGTAAACGGATTATCCGCTTGTACGTTGCTATTTCTTCCTCGACTAGTCCGAGACGCGTATATATCAAGGCCAGATCAAAAAGATAGCTGCTGTTTTTATTATCGTTTTTAACCGCGGCTTCAAGATGCAAGCGAGCCAGTTTGAAATTTCCGTGACAAAAAGCAAGGGTTGCTGCTAACTGGTGAGCGGGGGGGAAATTGGGTGACTGCGCAAGTACGCCTTCTATCAGACGAATAGCCACCCCAAACTGCTGGGCATCAATACTGGCTTTAGCCGCCTCTAGATCAGCGCTCAAGCGCTTTTTCATGCGAGTTCGTTGCTTTAGGTGTTGGCGTACGATTTTCTTTGCCAAGGCAAATTTTATCCGTTAGGTGGAAACTTGTTAGCGTATCTTAAGGATTTCAGGAACAACAGAAAAACTCATCACAAGCCGTTTTAGGTGATTAACAACTCGCCCAGGTCATCCCTGAGTTCATCCAGGAAGCCTTCGTAATTTTTCCACCGCCCCACGGAGCGCGTATAAACCGGCTGGCGCACCTGCCATTGGCTGAGAGTCTGCACCGTCCGTTTATTCTCGTGAAAACGCAGGCAACGCTTGTCCCAAGGCAGTTCACAGTGAGCGATGAGGCGCTTACTACCGTCTTCCAGATCTGCCACCAGAATCTCGTAATCAAGCTCCAAAATCTGGCCGGGTAAAACCTGTTTCCAGTGCTTCATGAGCCGCACATATTCTCGGTAGTAGGCGGCAATATGGCGTAGATCACAGGCGTAATCATTACCAAAACCAAGCGACTGGAAATAGATGGAAAGACAGACATCCAGTGGATGACGCCGACAATGGATCACCTTTATCCCGGGTACCAGCAAAGCCGCCAACCCAAGATTGAGAAAATTTCCAGGTAATTTATCGGTAAGTCGGGTCCTACCCCCGGCAACCCCCTGCAGGGCCTTAAGGTATCGCCGGGCAAGATCAGCTGCTGCTGCCTGGTCCAGCGACAGTACTCCCTGGTGAAAACCTTGCCCGCTAGCCGCTCCTCCAGACACCTCCTTAACCGCCTCGCCCAAAGTCGCCATCTCACCGCCACCATGTACGTCGGGGTGACTGGCGATAATCTGCTCCATCAGACTCGTACCCGAACGCGGCATACCCACAATCAATACGGGCAAAGTGCTGGGTTGCCCCCAGTCCGCCCGCTGACTAAAGAAGTTCTCATCAAAGACATGAATGTGCTGGCTAACCCAATCCTTGTGAGCCTCGGGGTCAAAATGAAGGTTCTGCCCCATTTGCTGATTCGCCATTTGGTAATGGCCAAAGGCCTGCGCATAGCTTCCCAGGTCGTCCTGAATCTTGCCCAGAGCATATTGAACAGAGCACTGCACCTCCCTGGGCACCTGAGCGTTAACAGCCAAGGCCTCCAGGGAGGCTATGTCTTCCCGGTCATCCGCGCTGAAACGGCGACAGGACGCCAATCCCAGTCCCGCCTCGGCGAGAGCGGGATCCAATTTTAGCGCCTTGCGAAAACTGACCGCCGCCCTTTCATGCTCTCCCGTCTGGGAGAGCACCATGCCCAAACCGGAACAGGCAAGCGCATGCCGAGGTTGAATGGTCAACGCATGCTCAAAGGCAGTAATCGCCTCTTCTGCCCGGCCATGCTGGTCCAGGGAGCGCCCCAAAGCCACGTGACTATCAGCATTTTCAGGCTCAAGCAGCACTAGACGCCGCCAAACTTCTACTACAGCCCGGCTACGATTGAGGCTTGAGATTGCGCGTGCGATCTGCCGCAGGCTGGTAACAGATTCTGGACACTCCAGTAGTGCCCTTTCATAGGCCACCACTGCGCCCGCCCTATCCCCCAATTGCATCCGCAGATTACCCACGGCAAAGCAGAGTGCCCAGTCCCTGCTCCCGGCCTCAAAAGCCCGGGAGGCTGCCTCCATCGCCTTCTCTTTGAACCCGTTTACCGCCGTCACCTCCGCAATGTGCAGCCAGGTATCTGCCACGGGCTGAATATCCAGCGCACGGGAAAAGGCGCGCTCGGCGGCTTGCTCCTCGCCCTGCTGCAACTGACAGGCCCCTAACTCTATCCAGGCACCACTATCCCCGGGGGCCAACTCCGTCACCCGCTGCAAGGCCTTCATCGCTCCATCGAAATCCTTAATTTGCTTCAGGGATATGCCGAGATTAAAGCAGGCATTGGCATAATTCGGGTCCAGTTCCAAAGCAGCGCGGTAACACGCTATAGCCTCACTGAACTTTCCGCTTTCCCGCAAAAGATTGGCCAAATTATTCTGCGCTACCGAATCCCGCGGATTAACAGCAAGTGCGCGGTGTAGATAGGACATTGCTCGCTCCAGATGCCCCGCCTGCTGCGCAATCAGGCCCAGATACTGCAGGCTCTCTGCGTGCCTGGAATTTGCCTTCAGCACCTTCTGATAGAATCGCTCGGCCCGCTCCAACTTGCCCGCCTGATGGGCATGTACCGCCTGTTGATACCACTCATCCACGCGTTGGACGTTGGCGTGACTCGATGATTTTCCACGCAGCTTGCGGCCCGTTGATTTACGCTTCATGGGGTCTTCCGTTGATTCGGGGAAAGTTAATCAGTTTAGGGGCCCTTATTCACGGCCATTCCCAACAAAACCACCTAAGCCCTTGTTATTTGACAGGGAATATATCTTGTGCACAAAAGCTGTGGAAAACTTTGTGCATAGTTTGGTGGTAAGGGCCTCAAAGCTATGGGGTCATTGGTCTTTTTGGGATCTAGACAAAAAAGAACCGCCAAACTTTTGCTAATTATATCATGTGCTTAGAGAATGAGATCGGTTCTTGATTCGAACCCGTCGGTTAACCGTCAAAATTCAGACACCGCATAAGGCCAATGTGCATAAGTGACGAAAAGACAACGACTTTCCACGTGCATAGCCAACCTAACGCGGGCTTTTCTCAAACTCGCCCCCATCAGGCGTGCGTACATCCTCACCAACCCACTCAAGCTCCTGAAAAAGCTGGCGTGCAGTGGCGTTCAACCCGGCCTTGTTGTGGCTGATAAAGTTGAGCAAACCACTGACCTCAGCCGGTGAGGTCGTGATGGCCCTGGACTGTGGACGAGCCATTCCCTCCACCTTAAAACCCAGCCCGCGGGCAATTTCTATCAGATAAAGTACCGTCAGCTCCGGCTCCTCGATGTGGCCATCCTCGTTGGCATCGTAGGCTCGCAGAATACGATCCGCGGTCTCGTAGATCACGTCGGAGAAAGCGGCCTCCTCAAAGGGAAGGATTCCAAGCAGTTCACTGTCATCCAGCTGAAAATCACGGAAGACCTCCCGAAAGGTGTTAGTACCCCCGCCCTCCATGGAAAACTCAATATCTTTCAGGTGGCTCAATACCACCTCTCCCTGATAGCAACAGGGCCTGACCAAGGCCGTACTGCCGGTGCAGGCAGTGATGAGCAACAACAAGGCTGAATAGATAACAATTTGCAATTTGTACATGGCGGCCCTCCAACTGCAGCTTATACGGCTTCGACATTTTTGCGTTTGTGGTGTTCCGTGGAAAGCGGGGATAATCGATACCAATCTGGAATAGAGTGGAGAGTGTAACGATGAGTTGGTGGGGAAAAGCGATAGGCGGCACCTTTGGTTTCATGTTGGGCGGACCGTTGGGTGCGTTGATTGGGGCCTCCGTAGGCCATCACTTCGATGCCGGACTCACCGGTGTGGAAGCACGTTATGGCTCGCCGGGAGATCAGGAACGCACTCAGGCGGCCTTCTTCACTGCCACCTTTTCGGTCATGGGGCATCTCGCCAAGGCCGACGGCAAGGTCACCCGCGATGAGCTCGATCTTGCGCGCTCGGTGATGGAACGCATGCAACTGAATGCCGAGCTTCGGCAGGCAGCAGAACGGCTCTTTTCCGAAGGCAAGGCCACAGGGTTTCCCCTGGACGAGGTGCTGGAACAGTTCCGGCGAGAGTGTCATCGGCGCAAAAACCTGGTGCGCATGTTCGTAGAAATCCAGCTTCATGCGGCCTACGCCGACGGCGTGGTACATCCCGCCGAGCGACATATTCTGGAACATATCTGCGGCGTGCTGAGAATCTCGAGTTTTGAATTCCGTGGACTGGAAGCCCTGGTCCGTGCCGGTCAGCGCATGGGAGGGCAAGGAGCCGACCCCTCGGCCAGTGGCAAACTCCCCCTGGAAGATGCCTACGACATCCTCAATGTTTCTGCACAAGCCAGCGACGCCGAGGTCAAACGCGCCTATCGACGTCTGATGAGCCGCCATCACCCCGACAAATTGGTGGCAAAAGGCCTGCCCGAGGAAATGATGAAGATGGCGACGGAAAAGACCCAGGAAATACGCGCCGCCTATGAGTGCGTCCGCAAGGCTCGAGCGGCTTAGCCACCGGAATTCACTGCCTTTCCGGCCACAAGGTGCTTCAACCATCCCCTCAGGCGTTTCAGTAACACCGCCTCATGACTGCGATAATCGTGCTCTGCACCCTCGATCTCAAGCTGTCGATAGGGGTTCTCTGTTTTGCCTTCGGCGGGTAGTCGTGGGGTCTCTGCAAAACGCCGTACCGGGACATAATCCCGCCCCGCAATAATCTCCAGCACCGGGACCCTGATCTCGGCCAGCTTGCGCCTTTGCGCCGCGGGCTCATCCCTGAACAGCGGGCTCAATAAAACCAGCCCGACAAATCCGGCTTGTGGTTTTGCCAGCAGATACCCAACCGCCAGTGCCGCTCCCCGGCCATGGCCTATGAGCGCCGTATTCTCTACCCCTTTTTTCTTTAGCCAGGCAAGGCCCGCATCGATATGCGCAAAGGCGGCATTATCGGACGCCGTTTTTGTCGTCGAATCCTGAGTAGCCGAGGGTGTCACATAGGGCGGCAATTCAAGCGCCAGGGTATGCCAGCCATAGGCCGGCAGGCGACTACGCAAGGGGCGAATCAGCTGTGGCCAATCCGCATGGGCGCCCTCATCGTGCAACAATATAGCCGCCCCCAGGAGGGGTGTCTTCTCCGCCGCCCCATGAATCGCCAGCACCCGGACACCGGCCACCTCCAGCCACACGACTTCGCCTTTGCGCACCTGCTCCGCCAGCGTCTCGGAAAGCGGGGCAGCCGATGCCGCGAGACCGGCGCAACCAAGCAGCAGGCAGAGCCCGTAGCTTAGAAACTTTCGGGGCCACTTTGGCTGTTCCGTACACCCAAAAAGCACCCATCGCATCCGTTCCCCCGCTACTGAAAAGGACCCTGAATTCCGGTAAAGTGCTGGGTTTTTACGTGGGGATTTAGGCATGGCTGATTATTGTATCGCACCTTCCATTCTATCGGCGGATTTTGCCCGTTTGGGCGAGGAAGTAGACAACGTGCTGGCCGCCGGCGCAGATATCGTTCACTTCGATGTTATGGACAATCACTACGTCCCTAATCTCAGCTTCGGCCCGTTGATCTGTGAGGCCCTGCGCAAACACGGGGTTACCGCCCCCATTGATGTGCACATGATGGTCAGCCCGGTGGACCGCATCATCGGTGATTTCGTCGAAGCTGGCGCCACCTATATCACCTTCCATCCGGAGGCATCGGAGCACGTGGACCGTTCCCTGCAGCTGATTCAAAACGGTGGCTGCAAGTCGGGACTGGTGTTCAATCCGGCGACCCCGCTCGACGTGCTCGAATACGTCATGGATAAAGTCGACATGATCCTGCTGATGTCGGTAAACCCTGGCTTTGGTGGCCAGAGCTTCATTCCCTCTGCGCTGGACAAGCTACGCCAGGCACGGAAACTCATTGAAGCCAGCGGTCGGGATATTCGCCTTGAGATCGATGGTGGGGTAAATATGGATAATATCGCCGACATCGCCGCCGCCGGTGCCGACACCTTTGTCGCCGGCTCCGCCGTCTTCGGTACGCCCGACTACAAGGCGACCATCGACCAAATGCGGACTAAATTGGCGACGGTAGGCTAAATCCTGTGACCTTCGCTCCTATCCCACAGCATCCCGGGCTGATGCTGTTCGATCTCGACGGTACTCTAGTGGATAGTGTGCCAGATCTCGCTTATAGCTTGGAGCGCATGTTGGAGGAGCTGGGGCTACCCACCCGCAGTGAGGAGCAAGTACGCCTGTGGGTGGGTAACGGCGCGGCCCGGCTGGTGGGTCGGGCATTGACGGGCAGCATGGATGGCTCGCCTGAAAAGGCCCTGTTAGAGCGTGCCTTGGCTCTGTTTATGGAGCTCTATGGCCGCCATGCCTGCGATCGCAGTCGCCTCTATCCTGGCGTTCTTGAGGGCCTTGAGAGCCTGCGCAAGGCCGGCATACGCATGGCCTGCGTTACCAATAAGCCGTTCTGTTTTATCGAGCCACTGTTGCAAAAACTCGGTATCGCACATTATTTTGAGCTCAGCCTGGGAGGTGACAGCCTGACCCGCATCAAGCCTGACCCGCTACCCTTCCTCCATGCTCTCGAACACTTCGGGGCAAAGACCACAGAGACCCTGGTAGTGGGCGACTCGGCCAATGATATCCTGGCAGCAAGAGCAGCTGGATTGGCGGTAATCTGCCTGAGTTATGGCTATAACCATGGCAACGATATTCGCGACTCCGCACCCGACGCAGTCATCGACAGCCTCACCGAACTCGGCGGCCTGCTCGCCATTGCCGCCTGAGCACGCATATCGCCATGAATGCCCCCCTCTCCAGTGACAGCCGACGGCGTATCCCACTGGTCCGCCAAGTACTAGCCGATCTGGATACTCCACTTAGCACCTACCTCAAACTCGCGGCCCTGCCTCACACCTATCTGCTTGAATCGGTACACGGCGGAGAGAAATGGGGGCGCTACTCAATCATCGGCCTGCCCTGCAGGGAACGCATCAGTGTCCGCGGCACACGCATAACCATCACCCTGGATAATGAGGTGACGGAAAGCCTGGAATGCGACGATCCACTGGACTTTATCGAGGCCTTTCGCCAGCGTTACGAGGTGGCAGAGATGCCCGATCTGCCACCCTTTACCGGTGGCCTGGTGGGTTATTTTGGCTACGATACGGTGCGCTACATTGAGCCCCGGCTCGGTGATTGCCCCAATGCCGACCCCTTGCAACTCCCGGATATCCTGCTATTGGTATCCGAGGAAGTGGTGGTCTTCGATAACCTCAGCGGCAAGCTTTATCTCATCGTCCACGCCGATCTGGACGATGAAAAGGATCAGCAACGGGCCAATGCACAGCTCGATTTACTCAATACCCAGTTACGTGAAGCCGTTGCGCGCCCAGCATCCACAGCCGCTGGTCCCGCGATCGCTGAAACTGATTTTGTCTCTGGATTCTCGCGTGCAGACTTTGAGGCTGCCGTCGACCGCATCAAGGCGTACATCGTCGAAGGGGATGCCATGCAGGTGGTTATCTCGCAGCGTCTTTCGGTGGCCTTTGATGCCGAGCCGCTTAACCTTTACCGCGCGCTGCGGAGCCTCAACCCCTCTCCCTACCTGTTTTATCTGGATCTGGGCGACTTCCACATTGTCGGCTCCTCGCCGGAAATTCTCGTGCATCTGGAAAATGGCACGGTAACCGTTCGTCCCATCGCCGGTACCCGACCACGGGGCGCCACCGAGGCCGAAGACCAGGCCCTGGAACAGGAACTGCTGGCAGACCCCAAGGAGCTCGCCGAACACCTGATGCTCATTGACCTGGGGCGTAACGATGTGGGCCGGGTAGCCGAAACCGGCAGCGTGCGACTCACTGAACGCATGCTGATTGAGCGCTACTCCCACGTCATGCATATCGTCTCTAACGTCGCTGGCAAGCTGCTCCCCGGCAAGTCCGCCATGGACGCTCTAACCGCTACCTTTCCCGCAGGCACCCTGAGCGGTGCTCCCAAGGTGCGCGCCATGGAAATTATCGATGAATTAGAGCCGGTGAAGCGCGGCATCTATGGTGGCGCGGTGGGTTATCTCGGCTGGAGTGGCAATCTCGACACCGCCATCGCCATTCGCACCGCAGTCATCAGGGATGGCCAGCTACACATCCAAGCCGGTGCCGGCATCGTAGCGGATTCCGTTCCCGCCCGTGAGTGGGAAGAGACCATGAACAAGGGGCGCGCCATTTTCCGTGCCGTTACCCTCGCGCAAGGGGGCCTGTCGGGTTAATACCATGCTATTGATGATCGACAACTACGACTCCTTCACCTACAACCTGGTGCAGTACTTTGCCGAACTGGGGGCGGAGGTGGTGGTGCGGCGTAACGATCAGCTGGAACTGACTGATATTGAAACTCTGGCACCGGAGCACATTGTTATTTCCCCTGGGCCCTGCACCCCGGACAAGGCCGGGATTTCACTGGCCGTAGTAGAGCGCTTTGCCGGCCGCCTGCCCCTGCTCGGAGTCTGCCTCGGGCACCAGTGCATAGGCCAAGCCTTTGGCGGGCATATCGTCCACGCCAAACGCATCATGCACGGCAAGACCTCGGCCATTCATCATGGTGATGATGCCCTATTTCGCGGTCTACCCTCGCCCTTTGAAGCGACCCGTTACCACTCTCTGGTGGTAGAACGTGCGAGCCTACCGGAATGCCTCGAAGTGACTGCCTGGACCGTTGATGATGGCAGTGAGCGCGACGAAATCATGGGGCTAAGGCACCGCAAACTGGATATCACTGGAGTACAGTTTCATCCCGAATCCATTCTCACCACCCACGGCCACGCGCTGCTGGGTAACTTCCTCAGCAATCACAATAATAAATAGGAGATAACGCTAATGGAGATACAGGCTGCAATTGATAAAGTCATTGCCATGCACGATCTCACGGGAGCGGAGATGACGACGGTCATGGAACAGATCATGAGTGGGCAGGCCACCGCAGCACAGATCGGGGGCTTTCTCATCGGGCTCCGAATGAAGGGTGAAACCGTAGAGGAGATTAGTGCCGCAGCACGGGTCATGCGCCAGCTCGCAACCCCTATCCCGGTCAGCGTCACCCATCTGGTGGATACCTGCGGAACCGGTGGTGACGCCAGCAGCACCTTTAATATCTCCACCACCAGCGCCTTTGTCGCAGCCGGAGCCGGGGCAAAAGTAGCCAAGCACGGCAATCGCTCAGTCTCCAGCCAATGCGGCAGTGCGGACGTACTGGAAGCGGCCGGGGTACGCCTCGATCTAAAACCCGACAAGGTGGCTCAGTGTATTGAGCAAGTGGGTATCGGCTTCATGTTTGCCCCCAACCACCACGGCGCCATGAAATATGCCATCGGCCCACGCCGCGAAATGGGCGTACGCACCATATTCAATTTACTGGGCCCACTCACCAACCCGGCCAGTACGCCAAACCAGGTAGTCGGGGTGTTCAGTAAAGGCTGGGTCGAGCCACTGGCACGGGTACTGGATCAATTGGGTAGTGCCAATGTCCTGGTGGTGCATGCCGAAGATGGCCTGGATGAAATCAGCATTGCATCCCCCACCCGGGTGGCCGAACTGCGTAATGGCAGGGTACGCAGCTATACCCTCAAGCCAGAAGGCTTTGGCCTGAAACGCGCGAGCCTCGACAGCCTGCGAGTAGAAAATGTAGCCCAGAGCCTTAGCCTGATGCACAGGGTGCTCGACAACCGCTCTGGCCCGGCACTGGATATAGTGCTGCTCAACGCAGGTGCTGCCATCTACGCCGCGGGCACCAGCGCGGATCTGCGTGAGGGAGTGGAAATGGCACGTGCGAGTATAGAAAGTGGTGCAGCCCGGGCGAGTCTCGATGATCTGGCCCGCCTCAGCCAAAGTTTCTGAACCCCGCCATGGCCATCTCTGCCCCGGACATCCTGCGCAAAATTCTGTCTCGCAAACGGGAGGAAATTGGCAGCCGTAAGCAAAAGATCAGCTTGGCCGAAATGCGGCGACGGGTGCAAACAGCCGACTTGCCACGCCCCTTTACGGCCGCCCTGCTGGCGCGCATCCATGCCGGAGAGCCCGCTGTGATCAGCGAGCTCAAAAAGGCCTCTCCCAGTAAAGGTCTGTTGCGTCCCGACTTTCGCCCCGGAGATATTGCCCGCTCCTACGCGCGGGCTGGGGCGGCCGCCCTTTCGGTACTCACGGATCGGGATTTCTTCCAAGGCAGTGAGGAATATCTGATAGCAGCACGCGCTGCCTGCAAGCTGCCAGTGCTGCGCAAGGATTTCATCATTGAGCCGTATCAGGTCTACGAGGCACGCGCTATGGGGGCAGACTGCATCCTGCTTATCGTCTCGGCACTGGAAGACTCGCGGCTTTCCGAGCTTTCCGGGCTTGCCTATGAACTCGGCATGGATGTACTGGTGGAAGTGCACGACCGGGCAGAGTTAATGCGTGCGCTGCCACTCAAAACGCAACTCATAGGCATCAACAACCGCAATCTACACACCTTTGAGACCCGCCTGGAAACCACCATAGAATTATTGGCAGATATCGATTCAGCACGGCTGGTAGTGACGGAGAGCGGTATCCATACCCATAAGGACATCACCCTGATGCGCGAACATGGAGTAAATGCTTTCCTGGTAGGCGAGGCCTTCATGCGCGCCAAAGACCCCGGCACCCGCCTCGCCGAACTATTTACAGGGATGTAGTTATGCCGTGAAGCACATGGATGTGCGAGAGCCGCGCTTCTACAGGGATATAGTTATGCCGTACAACAGTGCTTCGAGTAACGACACGGCCGACACGGTCCGCCCTACCCACCCAGTTAAGGAAGCCATTCCCACCATCACCGCCTAACGGGTACCAAAAATTACCATCGTCTTACCCGATGCGGTAAGGAGGTTCTGTTCCTCCATATCTTTAAGCACTCGCCCCACCATCTCGCGGGAACAGCCGGCGATGCGTCCAAGCTCCTGACGGGTAATACGGATCTGCATGCCGTCCGGATGGGTCATGGCATCCGGCTGCTTGCACAAATCGAGCAGGGTGCGGGCCACCCGCCCCGAGACATCCATGAAAACCAGATCACCCACCTTGCGACTGGTATTACGAAGCCGCAGAGCCAATTGTGACAACATGGAAAAAAGCACCTCGGGAAACTCGGTGGCCATGTTGCGCAGACGGTCATAACTCATCTGAGCTACCTCACATTGGGTCCGGGTTCGCACCCAGGCACTACGCTCGTGCTGCTCATCAAACATTCCTATCTCACCAAAAAAATCGCCATCATTAAGATAGGCCAGTACCACCTCGTGCCCATCCTCATCCTCCATCAGCACGGACACCGAACCCTTCACTAAATAATAGAGCTCGTGGGAGATATCGCCGGCATTGATAATCACCGTCTTTGCCGGGTAATTATGGCGATGACAGTGCTCTAGAAAATGCCCGAGCACCTCGGGGGAAGGTAAATCTGTCCGTTGTAGAATCGTCATCCGGTGCACTCCCTAGTATGATCAGCTTCCTTGGCATCCCGTGGGGGCCTTGAAGCTTTGCTAGTGTAGATTATGGGCTTTGATATTTCGAACTCCATACCATTTCGAGGAGAATCTCAGACGTGAAAGTACGGGTTAAGTGGGTTGAAGAGGTCTGTTTCATGGGAGAATCGGGTAGTGGCCATGCGGTGATCATGGATGGCCCCCCGGAAATGGGCGGGCGAAACTTGGGCATCCGGCCCATGGAGATGCTGCTGCTAGGCGCCGGCGGCTGCACCGCCTTCGACGTTATCAGCATGCTAAAAAAGGCACGCCAGCCAGTGCGAGATTGCAGTGTGGAGATTAAAGCCAAGCGTGCAGAGACAGCGCCCAAGGTATTTACCGAGATTCATCTTCACTATCGGGTGGAGGGTATTGGCCTCAAAGTGGCGCAGGTGGAACGAGCAATCCGCCTCTCGGCAGAGAAGTATTGCTCGGCGACACTAATGCTGGCGAAAAGCGCCAAAATAACCCACGGCTATGAAATCGTGGAGCCCGAAGCCTGAGGCAGGAAAATCAATCGGTGGAGAGCACGCTCCGCGCCCGTTCCATCAGTAAATTGGCATCGTCACCCCGTTGCCAACTGGCAATACCAAAGCGCAGTTCCATTGTCGGCGTATCACCGTTGCCGGTACTCGCAAGCGCCTCAATACCCTTATTAATCTTGGCGATTAGACCGGTCACCGAATCACCATCCGTCTCGGGCAGGATGAGCAGAAATTCCCGCTCATTCCAGCGCCCGAGTATGTCCGCCCAGCGGGTTTGCTCCTTGAGTATCCGTGCTGCAACACGCATGGCCTCATGGTGTTCGGACTGGACCACCATGAGTATTACTGAAAAGGGATTGAGATAACGGCGACTGCGGGAAACCTCGGAGCGAATAGCCTGACTGATGGAAAGACGATTCAGGGTGCCGGTATCTGCATCGATGCCACCATCAGATACGGTCCCCGCCGCAGAGTTGAAAGACAGCTTAGCCGTCGTCTCCGGGCTGAAGCAACGCAGGCTGAGGCTCTGCCCATCTGCATCCTTAATCTGCGTCGAGCGGCATACCAGCTTGTGGCTTTCGCCATTGCCCACCACCCGGAAACGCTCGGTACCATCGCTGCCCGGGCGTAGTCCCTTGAGAGGCCAGTCGGCGAAAGACTGCCCGGATAGAGATTCTCCTGCACAACCCAGCAGATCCTCTAGTCCCTGATTGACCCACAAAACAGTACCGGCCTCATTCTCAACGGCCAAACCCACCGGTAAACCCTGCAGCAGCGCCTCCGTTCCGCCTTCAGACAATCTCGGAAATATTTGCTCAAAATCCATGCTACTCACCATCAGCCCTCAAATCGGGAGTTTGTCTCGAAGAACAAGCAGAACCTCCACTTAGAAGTTAGCGGACGCCGTTAAGAAAACTTTAAGGGCTGAGGGTATTTTTTGAGAGATACAGAAAAATGAGTGTGGGAACTCATCATAACTTGCTCTCCCACGGCTCTTTGACTCTTCATTGAGAATGAGCAAGCAAAAAAAAGGGGCGCTTAAGCGCCCCCTTCCACATTTGCAGCTTGCCGCAGCTAATTAGCTATTAGCTTTCTCAAGCTCGGCGTATTTCTCCTCAATGAACTTGATCCGCTCAGCTTTTCCCAAGCTATTGCTCTCGCCGGTGGTGGCAATCACCTTACGAGCCACATCACGACGCCGCTCAACCTCGGCCGCCACGTCCTTCCCTTCCTTAATATTAAGGATATTGCCCTGACAGTAGAGATTAGGCGTGGGGTTCTGCTCCAGGAATTCCTTCCATGCCTCGGGAGTAGCCTTCGGATTGTCACCTGAAATGGCATCACGCAGTAGCTTGCGGAACAGAAAGACGCCACCGTCCGCCTTCATCGGATTCTCCAGGCTATGTATCGCAATGGAGCGCTGACTGATAATCGCCTCGTAGTCGCCCGGTGCCCACTGGGCATCCTTGTAGCACTCGCGCGCACGGTGATTCGGTTGGGGTTGCAGGAATGGAGTCTTCTCATCCTTGCTGTCCCAGTAGCGCTGTAGTTCGGGTCTGCGACGAGAAACCTGCCCGTCGAGGAAATCAATGGTCTCATAACCGATGAGATGCCTGAGTTGTTCACCAAGACCCCGTGGATCAATACCCGGGCCCACCATCCGCCAGCCAATCATCTTGCTCGAAGTGTCGTTAACCGGCACCGTCCAGCGCAACATATGGATGCGGCTGAAGACCTTGCGTTTCGAGGCGTCCTCGAAGAGATAAGAGTGGCAACTGATATTAGGCAAAACCTGCTGGTTCACGCGGACAAACAGGGTGTTTTCATCGATACGCCGGGAGGAGGTCCAGGCCATGCCCTTGCCATCATCCACGGGGTGGAACGCCAGATCAGGACGCACCATGTATGCCCCCGCACCGGCCTCACCGAAGGTGGTGGACTGCTCATGCCCCGGCACTACGGCAGTGGTGTGCAGCGGAATATGGTGATACTGGTCCGCGGAGTTGTCCTGTACCTGCATCCAGTTGGCGTCCTGAAAGTTGCTGTAGGGCACCAGCTCATCACCCTCAGATAAGGTGAAGCCGTCTTCCCATTCCGGGAATGGGGGCTCATCCTCTGGCGGGCCCATATAGGCGAAGACCAGACCATTCCGCTCGAAGGCCTTGTAGGCGGGTTGCCAGACATTGGCGGCCAGGCGCTCACCGTCGGCCTCTTCGCCCTTGGCGGCGGGTACTTCAAGACACTTACCATCCACGTCCCAGACCCATCCGTGATAGCAGCACATGATGCCCTTTTCCTTTACCAGACCATATTCCAGCGAGGCACCACGGTGGCAGCAATGAGCATGGAGCACCCCAACATTACCACTCTGATCGCGGAAAGCGACCAATTCCTCATTCATGATCTCGACAAAACGAGGGGTATCGGTCAACTCCTCCGACATACAAATGGGCTGCCAAAAATGGCGCATGTACTCACCCAGAATGGTATCCGGGCCACACTCACTCAGCAGGGTGCCAGGTTCCGGAATAACTGAACTGTAATAGCCACCATAAGGAATCAGCTTGGGACGCCCGGCAGTTTTCTCTGCGGTAGTTGCACTCATCAAATACTCTCCAAAATTCAGTGGGTTGAAATATGAGAATCAAGGCCTGTCCATCTATATACCTAGAGGCACTAGGTCCAACTGGGAAAGCTTCCCATTTACATGGGCGCCTGTCCAATTGGATTTAACACAATAATCACCTATAAAACATAAGGTTATTTGCATTTTTCAGGACAGCAGAACACATCTGCTAAATGGTGATCTGGATGCTAAGCCATTGTTGGGATTAATAAAACTGTCGTGGGCATTTGTGGGTGCGGCCACGTCCGATGGAAACTGGCTCAGACCTGGTGCAAGGAGGGACAGATAATAGGTGCACGGATCGGGGATACAAAAAAAAGGGGGCGCATAAAGCGCCCCCAAAACTACACTGAGTTTTTAGCTAAGCAAAGACTAATCGTAGCTCTTCTCAAGCGCTGCATAGTTCTCCTCAATAAACGCTACTCGATCAGCGCCCTTGAGACCCTGTTCGAGACTCTGCGTATTCAGATCAATGATCCTGTCTGCAATGTCACGCCGACGGGCAACCTCATCCACCAAGTTATCCGCGCCCGGGATCATCAGGATATTGCCCTGACAGTAGACACTCGGAGTTGGATCCTCCTTGAGCCATTTTTTGAAGGCTGCTGGTGAGGCGTTGGGGTTGTCACCCGTGATGGCATCACGAAGCAGTTTGCGGAACATATAAACACCGCCGTCGGCCTTCATCGGGTTCTCTAGCCCGTGCACCGCGATAGTACGCTGCGAGACGATCGCCTCGTAATCGCCCGGTGCCCACTGCGCATCCTTGTAGGATTCGCGTGCCCGGTGATCTGGCTGTGGCACAGGGAACGGAGTCCGCTCTGCATCCGGGCCCTTCTTCGCATCCCAGTACTTCTGCAGTTCCGGACGACGACGTGAGACCTGGCCGTCGAGGAAGTCGATGGTCTCGAAACCGATGAGGTGCTTGAGCGCCACACCGATTCCACGCGGGTCGATGCCCGGGCCAATCACCCGCCAACCAATCATCTTGCTCGCGGTGTCGCTGACCGGAATGGTCCAGCGAATCATGTGCAAACGACTGAAGACCTTACGCGCCTCACCCGTCTCAAAAAGATAGGAGTGGAAGCTGATATCGGGCAACATCTGCTGGTTGATACGGACGAAGATCTTGCCGTCATCAATGCGTCGTGAGGAAGTCCAAGCCATGCTTCGACCTTCATTCACGGGGTAAAACTGCAGATCAGGACGCACTAGATAAGGAGCCGCACCAGCCTCACCGAAGGTGGTGGACTGCTCGTGCCCCGGTACCACGGCGGTGGTATGCAGCGGAATGTGATGGTACTGGTCAGCAGAGTTATCCTGCACCTGTAGCCAGTTACAATCCTGATAGTTACTGAAGGCTACCAGCTCGTCGCCATCGGCAACGGTGAAGCCATCTTCCCACTCGGGGAAAGCAGGCTCTTCTTCCGGCGGACCCATATAAACGAACACCAGACCGCTACGCTCAAAGGATTTGTAGGCCGGCTGCCAGACGCCAGCGGCAAACTTCTCACCCTCGGCCTCTTCACCCTTGGCCGCAGGAACCTCGATGCACTTGCCGTCCACGTCGAAAACCCAACCGTGATAGCAGCACATGATGCCCTTCTCTTTCACCAAGCCATATTCCAGCGAGGCGCCACGATGGCAGCAATGGGCATGAAGCACACCCACATTACCGCTCTGATCGCGAAAGGCAACCAGCTCTTCATTAAAGAGCTCCACATAACGTGGGGTATCGGTGAGCTCTTCTGACAAGCATACGGGCTGCCAGAAACGACGCATATACTCACCCAGCGGGGTGCCTGGACCGGCTTCGGTCAACAGGGGCTCCGTATCAGGAATAATGGAACTGTAATAGCCGCCATAAGGAATCAGCTTCGGACGTCCAGCGGTAAGATCTGCTTTGTTTACACTCATCGTTTCACTTCTCCATACATGAGCAAATTATTGGATAGAAATCCAGGGGGCAGGCCCTAGTTGCGCATTCATCCACCCCCCCTCCGGAGCTGGTGCGCTGACCTGGAGGGGGACTCTCTCACCCGCACAAAATCCTGTCCAATTCATTTATTGCATGTGATTTATCTCATAAAGGCATAATAACCCTACTTTCATAGGGATATTAGGCTTTGGCAGAATATTTACGCCTATGACAGAAACAATAATGTGGGCGAGAAGAGGTGGTATCGGACTACTGCAAACGATCAGGACGTGGAAATACACGCTAGGTACGCCTGCTCCAGGCTGCCACCATACTGCTGCCGGCACGCCTCGGGGGTCCCTACGAAACGGAGCCGTCCACCATGCAGGATCCCCATGCGGTCACACAGGGACTCAACATCGGTGAGCAAATGGGTACTGAAGAATACGGTTCGTTTGCGGGCGCGAAGTTCCCCAAAATAACGCTTGACCAGGATCCGCGCTTTGGGATCGAGCCCCGACATGGGCTCATCAAGGATATACAGCTCCTTGCCACTCAGAAAACAGGCAATGAGGCCCAGCTTCTGCGCCATGCCCTTGGAATATTGGCGTACCGGTCTGGCAAGCGTATCTATCTCAAGGTCCAGACTGCCACACAGGCCTTCCAGGATGGAGGCGTCTGCCTCGACACCGTGCAAGCGAGCTGAATACTCAAGAAAGTCCCGACCAGTCAGGTAGTAGGGAGGTAGAAAACGCTCGGGCAGGTAGGCTAGGCGCTCTCTTGCAGCAATCAGCCGGTGGGAAACACCGAAAATCTCGATCTCTCCCGCGTCCATCTCGGAGAAATCCAGCAGGCCTTTCAGGCTGGTGGTCTTGCCTGCACCGTTGACTCCCACCAACCCGAAGAACTCACCCTCCGCCACACTGAAAGACAGCTCCTCCAATACCGTGCTACGGCCAAAGCGCTTGGCCACGCCGGAAAAATAAATGGCGGGGGCCGCGGCAGGCAACGGCGCCTCTACCATCAATGGCCCCTTGGGCAATGAGGGAAGATATTAGTGAAAACAGGCTTGGGGGCTAACAAGACAGAGCGATTAAAAGAGCAAGACGGTGTTGCAGTCCTGGTCATCGGCTGCAACGTCCCAGATGATTGGAACCGCTGCGGTGACGCAGGTAGCCAGCATGCCACCCCAGCTATTGGCATTGGCAAAGATAGTGGGTGCCGCCAGCGCCGCCCGAATTACGCCGGTAAGTGGGATACCGTCATCCAGCTTGGTATCCAGTTCCAGCAAAATATTCACGGGTACGCCACGCCCTACCACCAGGTTGAGCCGCACCGGGTTAGTGCCCAGATAATCTGTGGTGCGACCAATGGTCACGACATTGTTAAAGGCATTGAGAGGCGCCAGATTATTGGTGGTACTGGGCTCCGTAGCGGCACTGCCAAGATAAGCGCCCTGGATGAACCCAGCCTTGGAAAGCTGCTCCCACAGCGCATTGGCCTCATCATAAACATTTGCGCCAGCCACATTATCGAGGCGCCCGTTACTATTGCCGCCACCGGAAATGGCCACCCCGATAGCGGATCCAGCCGGTGCTGCATTCCAATCCCCGGGGACATTGCGGTAACGATCAATAAAGCCGAAATAGGCGGCCTGTATATGGCTGCTCATATCCGCCAGATTGCGCACCTTGGCGCTGTTGATCATCTCCTGGCCCTTGAGGATCGCTCCCAGCAACAGGCCGATAATTACCAGCACGATGGCTATTTCCACCAGCGAGAATCCAGCCTCATGCCGCCGCAAGCCCCTCACCATTACGACTCCCTCAGAATCCGTCCAGCATCAAAAACCCAACTGCCTGTAGAACAGTATATAGCATGGATATTCTGGCAAAGGTTGCGACAAAAAAAAACCCGGCATAAGCCGGGTTTTGAACTACCTTCGTGGAAGACGATGCTGCTTTAGTACAGAAAGACCGAGTTGCAGTCCTGGTCATCCACCGCAACGTTCCAGATGAATGGCGCCGCAGCCGTCACACAGGTGGCCGTAGTAGCCCCCCAGTTATTGGCGCCCGCAAAGATGGTGGCTGCCGCCAGTGAACTGCGCAACACGCCAGTAATCGGGATACCATCGTCGAGCTTGGTATCCAGTTCCAGCTGGATGTTCACCGGCACCCCCCGCCCCAATATCAGCTGCAAGCGCACTGGCGCCGTTCCCATGTAGTCCGGGGTCCTACCAATGGCGACCACGTTGTTAAAGGCATTCAGAGGTGCCAGGTTATTGGTAGTGCTCGGCTCAGTAGCTGCAGTGCCTGCATAGGCACCCTGGATGAAACCCGCCTTGGAGAGCTGCTCCCACATTGCATTGGCTTCATCGTAGACATTGGCGCCGGCGACATTGTCCAAACGACCATTGCTATTGCCGCCACCTGTGATGGCCACACCGATAGCCGCCGTTGCAGGGGCAGATGCCCAATCACCGGGAACCCGACGATAGCGATCGATAAAACCGAAATAGGCGGCCTGGATGCCGGCATTCATATCGGCGAGGTTACGTACCCGGGCACTGTTAATCAGTTCCTGCCCCTTGAGTATGCCGCCAAGCAACAGGCCGATGATCACCAACACGATGGCGATCTCGACGAGGGTAAATCCGCTTTGCTTTTTGTTCATGATGCATGTCCTCCGGGAAACGGGTTGGTTTTTTGTTTCCCTTGCGGGGATATAGCTAGCAAAATAGATGCCAACCACCAAATAGGCGGCAAGAATCCAATGCCCCAGCGGAAAACTTTCTGGTGAAATCCAGACCGTGACTTGCCGCTATCCTATCGACTGTCTAGACTCGGCAAGGCTATTCAGCATCGAGCCTGACATCCAGCACCGGGGGAACCAGTAGAAGCCATGCTGGATTATTCGCTTTACTCACCCTGCGGGCCGCCTGTTCGGCGTTCAACGCGCTATGCGCTTTTGTCCCGTTTCCACGGGAATAGCGGTGATGCTTAATAAAGGCGCAGTTTCAGAGAAAGGAACTCCGCCCAAACTAAGAGGCAACTGCAATCAATGACAACGGAATGCCCATGCTGAATACCCTCAAACGCTACCGCATCCAGATAGTTATCGTTCTGTGCGTTTTTGCCCTGTTCATGGCCAATGCCGTTGGCTCCTTCCGCTTGTTTCTGGATTTGGGCCCGGGGGCCTCCAGCCTGCGGGCCGCCCTGGGCAACCAGGAGTTTCTCATCCTGTTGGTTTTGGGCCTCACGCTCTCTTTTCTGCTGCCGATACTTAGCCCCATCAAGGCCTCGTTCTGCACCCTGCTTGCCACCATACCGGTGTTCTACTTTGGCATCGCCCCCGCAAGTTCACACTCGCTGATTCCCATGGAGTATTCGCTACTCACCATCCTGATGCTATTCGGGGTCAATGTGCTCGCGAGCTGGTTTAGAGAAAGCCATAGAAAACAGGAGCTTCTAGGTGTTTTTGGGCAGTACGTCCCGCCTGAGTTGGTCAATATTATCAGCCAGGGTACAGAGCGCCCCAATCTTGAAGGCGAGTCCCGGGAAATGACCGTGATGTTCTGCGATGTGCACAACTTCACCAGCATCTCCGAGGGGCTTGGTCCCCGTCAGCTTACGGCACTGCTCAATGCCCTGCTCACCCCGATGACCCGCATCGTCTATAAACACGGTGGCACCATCGATAAATACATAGGGGATGCCTTGATGGCATTTTGGGGGGCCCCGCTCCAAGACCCGGAACACGCCAGAAATGCGCTCCTGGCGGCCCTCGAGATCCAGCAAATGGTGGGGGAACTCGCCTCCACTTTCCAAAGCCGGGGTTGGCCAAAAATCACCCTCGGGATCGGGATAAATTCCGGCCTTATGAACGTAGGCAATATGGGCTCGGAATACCGTATGGCCTATACGGTAATCGGCGACACGGTCAACCTCGCCTCGCGTCTGCAAGACCTGACCCGGGTCTATCATGCCGGCATTATCGTGGGTCAGGCAACCCAGCTTGTGGTACCGGAAATGCTCTATCGCGAGCTCGATCTGGTGCAGGTCAAGGGTAAGAAGGTACTCACTCGCATTTACGAACCCTGCGGCCCGGCAGATGGTATGAGTACATCAGTCCAGCAGGCAGTAGCTCAGCATAATCAAGCACTTGGCCATTATTTTCGACGGGAGTGGGATACCGCGGAATCCTTATTTCAGACGCTGGAAAAAATGCCCGCCACCGACAAGCAAAAAACCGTCTATCTGAAACGAATCAAGGCATATCGCAACAATCCTCCGCTGCCGGAATGGCAAGGTGAAACCCGCTATATGGAGAAATAAAGGGAAGAAACTGTCGGAAAGTCAACGGATTGACGACTTCTCGACACTTTTCACTTGCAGTTCCTGCAGCTTTCCTTCCAGAAAACGCAATTCATGGGGATCCTGAATAGCCCCTTCAGCAATCAGACCCCCAATCAACAAACGGGCACTCTCCAGCTCCCCCATATCCTCCAGAACGACAATACTCATATCCCGGGCCCAGAAAGGTACCGATGGCCCCGTAGCGTGCCTGGTGATGGCCCGTGCATAGCGCAGGGCCAACGGTAAATCCTTTAACTGATGCTTCGCGACAATCACCGCGTGAGCCAGCCAACGCCAGCGACGATCCGGATCTGCGAGAAACTGATGGTAGACAAAATTCAGCATCCGCCGCTTTTTGGCCTCCACCGTCACCGTGCCATAGAGACGACTGGCCGCCAGCAGCGGATATTGGCCACGCGGATCGAGTGCCAGTATGCGACCTAGCCAGGCCTCCACCCGCGCATAATCCAGACGGGAGAAGGGCACGCTAATCCCCGGTTGGTTATCAAAGGCCTGCAGCCACAGCATTAAAAATTTCGCCAGTACGATGTGATCGCCCAGGCTAGCCATACCCAAGATACGCACAGACGGTGGCGCGGGTAGATCCTCGGCGCGGGCCACCGGCTCTGGTGCAACGGCGTGCCAGGATAATTGCGCCGCCAAAGAGGCAAGCAGTAGTAGCAGCACGGGCCAAGGCACAAAACTTAAGTGGCGCTCTCGAGTGGCCCCGGATATAAAAGCGTCCCCTATGGGTGCCAACCATGCTCTCAGTATGGTTGGAACCCGCCCGGCATGATCCGGTTTACTCATACGATCATCGCCCTACAGATTCTTGCGATATAAGTCGAATAGCCCCGCCGCTGCAATCAGGCTGAGATAGACCCCTGTCTGAGCAAGAATAGGCAGCAGCTCAGACCACTGCCCCGCTCCATAAATCAGCCACTCCGAGGCGGTGAAACGATCCAGATCCGGTAGCACATAGGCGATCCCCTGCAACACCCCGTTGATCACTGCTTGCCCCAGGGATTGATCCTGCAGCAAGGGCTCCTGCCCGACAAGCCGGAACGCGGCCATGCTGCGTGACAACAGATAGAAGGCTATCACCGCACTCAAGGCCAGGGTGACCTGATTGAAGGTAAACAGGCAAAGGATGCTGAAGGCTGTGATCAGCAACAACTCGCAAGCCAGCGAAATCCCC
>JAJFJT010000029.1 GCA_021773795.1 Gammaproteobacteria bacterium
GAAATGGTGATGCCTGGCGATAACATCAAAGTTAAGGTCAATCTCATCAACCCCATCGCGATGGAAGAAGGTTTGCGCTTTGCGGTTCGTGAGGGTGGCCGTACTGTCGGCGCCGGTGTGGTTGCCAAAATCATCGAGTAAACGACGAACATGACTAATCAACGCATCCGTATCCGCCTTAAGGCCTTTGATCATCGTCTGATTGATCAGTCGGCTCAGGAGATCGTAAATACTGCCAAACGTACCGGTGCCCAGATTAAGGGGCCGATTCCTTTGCCAACGCGTAAAGAGCGCTACACGATTTTGATTTCGCCGCATGTGAACAAGGATGCCCGGGATCAGTATGAGCTACGCACCCATAAGCGTTTGCTCGATATTCTGGACCCTACTGAAAAAACTGTTGACGCATTGATGAAACTGGACCTCGCCGCGGGCGTGGACGTCCAGATCAAACTTAACTAATAAAGTTCATTTTGTGGTGAGGCCTTTTACAGGTTCCTAATCGCAGCCAGATAGCTGGAAAAGTACCATGACTATTGGAGTCGTAGGGCAAAAACTAGGCATGACCCGGGTGTTTACTGAGGATGGATTAGCCATTCCGGTCACCGTGGTTGAAGTGCTACCTAATCGGATCACCCAGATCAAAGATCTGGCGCGTGATGGTTATCGTGCCGTGCAAGTGACCGTGGGTAGCCGTAAGGCCTCGCGGGTTAGCAAGGCTGCTGCCGGCCACGCCGCTAAAGCAGGTGTAGAGCCTGGTTTGGGGCTTTGGGAGTTTCGTCTCGCTGATGGCGAGGGTGAGGAGCTAGAGACGGGTGGCGAGATCAAGGTTGATAGTTTTGCTATTGGACAACGTGTCGATGCCGTAGGCACCTCCATTGGTAAGGGGTTTGCCGGCGTTATCAAGCGTTATCATTTCGCCATGCAGGATGCCACGCACGGCAACTCGCTGTCGCACCGAGCTCCGGGTTCCATTGGTCAGAATCAGACCCCTGGTCGAGTATTTAAAGGTAAGAAGATGGCGGGGCACATGGGTAATGTGCGGCGCACTATTCAAAACCTGGAAGTGGTTCGCGTAGATAGTGAGCGTAACTGCATTCTTATTAAGGGCGCTGTGCCCGGGTCGCAGGGCGGGAATGTCATTCTCCAGCCTTCGGTCAAAGCCAAGTCAGGAAGCGTGTGATGGAACTGGCACTACATAACAGTGACGGGGCCGAGTCCAAGATCGAGGTTGCCGAGGGCGCCTTTGGTGCGGATTACAACGAAGCTCTGGTTCACCAGGTCGTTACTGCCTATCTCGCCGGGGCCCGTGCGGGTACGAGAGCGAGCAAGACCCGTTCCGAGGTGCGCGGCGGTGGTGCCAAGCCGTGGGCTCAGAAGGGTACTGGCCGGGCACGTGCCGGTAGCATTCGCAGCCCGATCTGGCGCAGCGGTGGTGTGACTTTTGCCCACAGCCCCGCGGATCATTCGCAAAAGGTTAATCGCAAAATGTATCGCGGTGCCATGCGCTCCATTCTTTCGGAGTTGCTGCGTCAGGAGCGCCTGCTGATCACTGATAAGATTGCTATCGACGCACCCAGGACCCAATTATTATTGCAGAAGTTGCGCGAACTATCGCTTGATGACGTGCTTATCGTAACCGCTGAGGGTGACGATAAACTGGCGCTCGCGGCTCGTAATCTCGCCAACGTTTCAGTGGCGGACAGCTCACACGTAAGCCCGGTAGATTTGCTGCGCTATGAAAAAGTGCTGATGTCTGCTGATGCCGTGAAAGCGCTAGAGGGACGGCTGCTATGAATCAAGAACGTATTTTGAGCGTATTACTTGGCCCGCACGTCTCTGAAAAGGGAACGCGGGTTGCTGACAAGCATCAGCAAGTTGTCTTTAAGGTACGCACCGATGCCCGCAAGGCTGAGATTAAGAAGGCGGTGGAAAGCCTTTTTGAGGTTCAGGTTGCCGGGGTGCAGGTGGTTAACCAGAAAGGTAAACGCAAAACCTCTGGTCGCACTCAGGGGCGTCGTTCCGATTGGAAAAAGGCATACGTTAGGCTCCAGCCGGGTCACGATATTGACTTCTCGGTTGGTGGTGAATAATTCCCAGGAATTTGTCAGATGGCGCTAGTTAAAAGTAAACCTACTTCTCCAGGACGTCGATTCGTCGTTCGGGTGGTTACCCCGGGGCTTCATAAGGGTAAACCTTATGCGCCCTTGGTGGCCCAGAAAAACAAGACCGGTGGCCGTAATAATAACGGCCGCATCACCACACGGCATCGTGGTGGTGGCCACAAACAGCGCTACCGGATTATCGATTTCAAGCGTCAAAAGGATGATATTTCCGGGCGGGTGGAACGTATCGAATACGATCCAAACCGCAGCGCGCATATTGCCTTGGTGTTGTATGCCGATGGCGAACGCCGTTATATCATTGCGCCCAAAGGCGTCAATGCCGGTGCAGAGCTCGTCTCCGGAGCGGCTTCTCCGATTAAGGCGGGTAACTGTCTTCCGCTGGCTAATATACCAGTCGGTACTACGGTGCATTGTGTAGAACTTAAACCGAAGAAGGGCGCCCAGATTGCTCGTAGTGCTGGTACCAGCGTGCAACTGGTGGCCCGCGAAGGTGTGCATGCCACTCTCCGTTTGCGTTCAGGTGAATTGCGTAAAGTGCCAATAGGTTGTCGCGCTACCATCGGTGAGGTTGGTCACTCGGAGCACGCTCTGCGTTCGCTTGGTAAAGCAGGTGCCTCCAGATGGCGCGGGAGACGCCCGACTGTTCGTGGGGTGGTTATGAATCCCGTGGATCATCCGCACGGCGGTGGTGAAGGACGTACTTCCGGTGGCCGTCATCCGGTTAGCCCGTGGGGCCAGCCCACCAAGGGCTATAAGACTCGTCGGAACAAGCGTACGGATAAGATGATCGTCCGTCGTCGTAAGTCCTCGCGTTAATTTAGGAGTATTTGGTGTCTCGCTCAATTAAGAAAGGGCCTTTCGTCGACCTGCACCTCATTAAGAAGGTGGAGGTTGCTCGGGCAGAAAATAGTAGGCGTCCTATCCGTACTTGGTCGCGTCGTTCAATGGTTACACCGGATATGGTGGGTCTGTCCATCGCGGTGCATAACGGACGCCAACATGTTCCGGTGTTGATTACGGAAAATATGGTTGGACATAAGCTGGGGGAGTTTTCTCCGACCCGGACGTTCCGCGGGCATACTGCTGGCCGCAAAACCAAGTAGACAGGGGCAGGCGAATGGAAGTTAGAGCAAAGCTCAGACGAGTGCGGATCTCTCCACAGAAAGGCCGTCTAGTGGCTGATCAGATTCGTGGCTTGCCCGTTGAGCGCGCTGTTGAACGGCTGGTTTTTAGTAATAGAAAGGCTGCAGACATAATTCGTAAGGTACTCGAGTCCGCTATAGCGAATGCGGAAAATAACGAGGGTGCGGATATTGACGAGTTGTTGGTTGCAGCAGTGCAGGTGGATGAAGGGCCTTGTTATAAGCGCATGCGCGCCAGGGCAAGAGGGCGTTCAAACCGCATTCTTAAGCCCACCAGTCACATTACCGTCACTGTTTCGGACAGATAAGAGAGATCCCTATGGGACATAAGGTAAACCCAATTGGATTCCGCCTTGGTATCGTCAAGGACTGGTCTTCCACGTGGTACGCGGAACGCGAGAAGTTTGCGGATTATTTGAATGTTGACATTGCGGTCCGTGAGTTTTTGCGCGAGCGCCTCAGTCATGCATCGGTGAGCCAGATTCATATCAGCCGTCCTGGGACAGCCGCTCGCATAGTTGTGCATACGGCACGCCCGGGTATCGTTATTGGCAAAAAGGGCGAGGATATCGACGCCCTTCGCCGCGACGTCAGTAAGATGATGGGGCTACCAGTACATATAGCGGTGGAAGAGATTCGCAAACCTGAGTTAGACGCCTATCTTGTGGCTGAGGGTGTGGCCAACCAGCTTGAACGCAGAATTATGTTCCGGCGGGCGATGAAACGGGCGGTCTCTAATGCCATGCGGCTTGGCGCCCAGGGGATCAAGATTGCGGTGGGCGGTCGTTTGAACGGTGCTGAAATTGCACGTGGGGAATGGTATCTCGAGGGCCGTGTTCCATTGCATACCCTGCGGGCCGATATCGATTATGGTTTGGCAGAAGCGAATACCACCTATGGCGTTATTGGCGTCAAGGTCTGGATCTTCAAGGGCGAAGTATTTGGCCCACGAGTCCTGAGTCAGCCCAGTGATAAGGGTGCAGAAAAAGCAGCCCGGTCCTAGGAGAGTTTTAGATCCATGCTTCAGCCAAAACGCACAAAATACAGAAAACAGCATAAGGGCCGGAATCGCGGGCTCGCCAATGTTGGTAGCTCGGTAAGCTTCGGTGAATTTGGCCTTAAGGCCGTAACCCGTGGACGCTTGACCGCGCGCCAGATCGAGGCAGCACGACGGGCGCTGACGCGGCACGTGAAACGCGGTGCTAAAATTTGGATTCGCGTGTTTCCTGATAAACCAATTACCAAGAAGCCACTGGAAGTTCGGCAGGGTAAGGGCAAGGGTAATGTTGAATATTGGGTGTCCTTGGTCCAACCGGGAAGGATGCTTTACGAAATGGAAGGTGTAGACGAAGAGTTGGCGCGGGAGGCTTTCCGGCGTGCAGCTGCAAAACTCCCGGTTAAAACCACCTTCGTTACGCGCACGGTGGCATGATGAACGCACAAGAATTACGTAATAAGAGCACTGAGGAATTGCAGTCCGAGTTACTTGAATTGGCACGCGCCGCATTCAATTTGCGCATGCAAAAGGGAACGGGGCAGCTTTCAAGGCCCAGTGAAGTAAAGACAGTGCGCAGGAATATTGCGCGAGTAAAAACAGTTTTAAACCAGCGGTTAGCGGGTACAGAAAATGGGTGAGCAGGAAAAAAGAGCGCGGGCACTGGTAGGCCGCGTTGTTAGCGACAAGATGGATAAGACCATCACCGTTATGGTGGAACGCAGAGTCAAGCACCCGCTATATAAAAAATACATTCGTCGTTCCGCCAAGCTACATGCGCACGACGAGAATAACGAGTGTCACATTGGTGATACCGTGAGCATTGCACAGACTCGACCTTTGTCCAAGACCAAGACTTGGTCTTTGGTTAAAGTTGAAGTTCAGGCTGATTAATACGCCGGGGAGACGTTCTTCCTTGCGGAAGAATAATTCCTTAGTCGGTGGAGAGATTTAATGATTCAGATGCAGACCATGCTTGATGCCGCGGACAACAGCGGCGCGCGTCGCCTGATGTGTATCAAGGTGCTTGGCGGCTCCCATCGTCGCTATGCCGGTATTGGTGACATTATTAAAGTCACAGTCAAAGAGGCGATTCCGCGAGGTCGGGTTAAAAAGGGTGAGGTATTTAATGCTCTCGTGGTGCGTACCCGTAAGGGCGTGCGTCGGCCTGATGGCTCTCTTATTCGTTTTGACGGCAACGCAGTCGTGCTTTTGAATAACCAGGATCAACCTATCGGCACACGTATTTTTGGGCCGGTTACCCGTGAACTTCGGGGCGAGAAGTTCATGCGTATTATTTCCCTTGCGCCGGAAGTGTTGTAACAGGAAGACCATAGAGATGCACAAGATTCGTAAAGGTGACGACGTCATCGTCCGGGTTGGGAAGAATCGCGGTAAGCGCGGTGCGGTGCAACAGGTGTACCCAAATGGCAGGGTGCTCGTGGATGGCATAAATATTGTCAAAAAACATGTGCGCCCAAATCCCCAGAAGGGGGTGTCGGGTGGCATAGTTGAAGAGGAACGACCGATCCAAATTTCCAACGTCGGGCTCTATAACCCGACCACGGAGAAAGCCGATCGGGTTGGCATTCGTCGCTTGGACGATGGCACTAAGGTGCGGTATTTCAAGGGCAACGGCGAGGTCATTGACAGCTCAGCATAACTTGGCTGACGCCACGCGCCCGGATTAGTGCGCTGGATTGGGTTTAACGAATTGAGTAATTAGCATCAGGAATGTTTTTTATGGCTAGGCTGCAGGAATTTTATCGTACGGAGGTCGTTCCACAATTGGTGGAGCAATTTAAGTACACCAGTGTGATGCAGGTTCCCAGGGTCGATAAGATCACCCTTAATATGGGGGTCGGAGAAGCGCTCACTGACAAGAAAGTGATGGATTTTGCTGTAGGCAATATGGAGGCGATCGCTGGACAGAAGGCGGTGGTTACTCTGGCTCGCAAATCCATTGCCGGGTTTAAAGTACGGGAAGGTTATCCTGTTGGTTGCAAGGTGACTTTGAGGCGCGCCCGGATGTATGAGTTTCTTGATCGCCTGATCAATATTTCCATTCCACGTATTCGGGATTTTCGGGGCTTTAGTGCTAAGGCATTTGATGGCCGGGGAAATTACAGTCTGGGTATCCGTGAACAGATTGTGTTTCCGGAGATTGACTTCGACAAGATCGACGCTATTCGGGGCATGGACATCACTATTAGTACCAGCAGCCGTAACGACAACGAAGGGCGGGCATTAATGGCCGCATTTAAATTTCCTTTCAGGGCGAATTGAGGTTTTTCATGGCAAAGCTATCCATGTTGCAGCGTGAAATTAAACGTAATCGTTTAGTCGCAAAATATGCGGACAAACGAAAAGCGCTTAAGGCGCAGGCCACAGATTCAGGCCTTGATATGGAGGAGCGTCTTGAGGCGCGTCGGCAGTTGCAGGCTTTGCCGCGAGACTCTAGTTCGGTGCGACTCCGTAATCGTTGCCGCATCACCGGCCGTCCTCGTGGTTACTACCGAAAATTTGGCCTAGGTCGAAATAAGTTGCGGGAAGCCGCCATGCGGGGGGATATCCCTGGCTTGGTAATGGCGAGCTGGTAATTAGCCCTCAGGGCACTTACAGACATTTATGAAGCGAGAATCATTGCGATGAGCATGCAGGATACGGTAGCGGATATGTTGACCCGAATCCGCAATGGCCAAATGGCCGGGAAGGTTAGGGTTTCTATGCCCGCTTCGCGGTTAAAAGGGGCGGTTGCAGCGGTCCTCAAAGATGAGGGCTATATCAAGGGGTTTGAGGTTGAGACTGAAGGTGTTAAATCAACTCTTTCGGTTTCCCTCAAGTATTACGAGGGCAAGCCTGTCATCTCCCGTATTCAGCGGGTTAGTCGGCCAGGTTTGCGGGTTTATCGTTCCAAAGATGAACTTCCGGTCGTTGACGGTGGCCTTGGTGTCGTCGTTGTTTCGACCTCCAGCGGTGTCATGAGTGGTCGTGCTGCGCAAAAAGCCGGTCACGGTGGCGAAGTGCTTTGTGTCGTGTCCTGAGGCTGATTAGATATGTCCAGAATAGCAAACGCGCCGGTTACTTTGCCTTCAGGGGTGGAAGCCAAAATTGATGGCCAGCGCCTAACCATCAAAGGAGCCAAAGGCTCGCTTAGCCACGAGATACATCGGGCGGTTAGCGTCCAACAGGATGCTCAGGTGCTTCGTTTTAAAGCCACAAGTGATGGGGCAGCTGCCAGCACCGTGGCATTAACCGGAACTACCCGGGCCTTGGCTAATAATATGGTGTTGGGAGTCAGCCAGGGGTTTGAAAAGAAACTGAGTCTTGTGGGGGTTGGTTATCGCGCCCAGGTAAAGGGAAGGGTGCTTAATCTTTTGCTGGGTTTTTCACACCCGGTGGATTTCGCGATTCCTGCGGGCATCGATATTGAGACCCCCAGTAACACGGAAATCGTTGTGCGTGGCGTCGACAAACAATTGGTTGGACAGGTTTCTGCGACCATCCGTAGCTTTCGGCCGCCGGAGCCCTACAAGGGCAAAGGCGTGCGTTACACCGATGAGCATGTGGTTCGTAAAGAAGCTAAAAAGAAGTAAGAGGTTCGTGAAATGAGTAAAAAACAATCCCGCACTCGGCGCGCACGTCGCACCCGTGCAAAGATTAGCGAACTCGGTGTACACCGCTTGGGCGTGCATCGTACCCCTCAGCATATCTATGCTCAGGTGTTTGATCCCACGGGCACGCAGGTGCTGGCAAGTGCCTCGACACTTGATACCAGTTTTAAAGAGAAAAAGATTAACGGTGGTAACGTAGCCGCAGCGAAGATGGTTGGGCAGTTGGTTGCCGAGCGTGCGGTGGCAGCGGGTATAAATAAAATCGCATTCGATCGTTCCGGGTTTAAGTACCACGGTCGAATTAAAGCTCTGGCCGATGCGGCCCGAGATAACGGTCTTAAGTTTTAAGGGTCTTCTGAGATGGCGCAGCAGTTCCAGGGTCGACAGAAAGCAGATGATTTTCAAGAGAAACTCATCAATATTAATCGGGTTGCCAAGGTGGTTAAAGGTGGCCGTCAGTTTGGTTTTTCCGCGCTTAGCGTAGTCGGTGACGGCAAAGGGCGTGTTGGATTTGGTCGTGGCAAGGCGCGTGAGGTGCCTGCGGCAATTCAAAAATCCATGGAAAATGCGCGCAAGAATATGCGTAGTATCCCGTTAAATGGTGGCACTTTGCAGTATGCCTTGACGGCCAATTACGGTGCGGCAAAGGTCTTCATGCAGCCGGCCTCTGATGGTACTGGAATTATTGCGGGGGGGCCGATGCGTGCCGTATTCGAGGTGCTAGGCGTACGTGATGTGCTCGCCAAGTGCATCGGTTCGCAGAACCCCATTAACGTGGTACGCGCCACCATCAAAGGGCTCACCGATATGGTGGCTCCGGAACATGTCGCCGCCAAACGGGGCAAATCCCTCGAACAGATACTGGGGTAAAGCATGGCTAAGGCAAGTAAGAAAACCACGCAGGTCAGGGTCAAGCTCGTACGTAGCTTTCACGGGCGCCTCGCGGCACATCAGGCATGTGCTCGCGGCTTGGGCCTTCGGCGTATGCACCACAGTGTGGTGGTTGAGGATACCCCCTGTAATCGCGGCATGATAAATAAGATTTCGTACCTGTTGCAGGTCGAGGAGGCATAAGGTGCGTTTAAATAGCATATCTCCAGCAGATGGGTCCAAGCGGGATCGAAAGCGTGTTGGACGCGGCGGTGGTAGTGGGCTCGGTAAAACAGCCGGGCGCGGTCATAAGGGGCAGAAATCCCGCACCGGTAAAGGGGCAATGATTGGCTTCGAAGGTGGCCAGATGCCATTGCAGCGGAGATTGCCAAAATTTGGCTTCACCTCTCGCACAGCCCGGTATAACGCGGAGCTACGACTGGACGCGTTGCAGGGGTTGGATGCCGAGGTGATTGATCTGATGACCCTGAAGGATGCGAAACTTGTACGTCCCTTGGTCACTCAGGTGAAAATCATCTTGGCAGGATCCCTGGATAAGGCCGTTAGTTTGCGTGGACTATCCGTAACCCGCGGTGCCAGGGCGGCCATTGAGAAGGCTGGAGGCAAGATCGAGGATTAGCTTGAAGTGCTGCTAATTAGCGCATTTCCTCTTCTCTATTAAGCACCCCTATGGCTTCGAAGCGCAAAAAGCTCGCAACAGCAGATGCCGGCGCCGCACGTTCGGGTGGCTTGGCCGAGCTTAAACAACGTCTTTGGTTTGTATTGGGCGCGATCATTATCTTTCGCGTGGGCACGTTTATTCCAGTTCCCGGCATTGATCCGGTGGCATTGGAGGCGCTTTTTAATCAACAGCGCGGCACCATCCTAGATATGTTTAATATGTTTTCGGGCGGAGCACTGGAGCGTTTTTCGCTGTTTGCCATTGGCATCATGCCCTATATATCGGCCTCAATTATTATGCAGCTGCTTACGGTGGTTTCGCCGCAATTGGAGCAGCTGAAAAAAGAGGGCGAGTCCGGGCGCCGAAAAATAACCCAGTACACGCGTTATGGAACAGTGGTGCTGGCAACGATACAAGCATTAGGTGTTGCCATCGCACTGGAAAGCCAACAGGCGGGTGGGGCTTCGGTGGTTATTGCCACTGGTTTGGGTTTTCGTATTACCGCTGTTGCTACCCTGGTGACGGGTACGGTATTTTTGATGTGGCTTGGTGAACAGGTTAGCGAACGGGGTATTGGGAATGGTATTTCCATTATCATTTTCGCTGGCATTGTTGCCGGTCTGCCCTCAGCGATCGGGGGCACCCTGGAACTCGCTCGTACCGGCGAACTGCACGTTTTGATGATTTTTGTGTTGCTGGTACTTGCCCTTGGGGTGACGGCCTTTGTGGTTTTTGTAGAACGTGGCCAGAGGCGTATTACGGTGAATTACGCCAAACGTCAGGTTGGGCGAAAAGTTTATGGCGGGCAGACCAGCCATTTGCCATTGAAGCTGAATATGGCCGGGGTTATTCCCCCCATTTTTGCCTCCAGCATCATTCTGTTTCCGGCCACGGTAGGCGGTTGGTTCGGAAGCAGTGGTGAGGGGATGGAGTGGTTAGCGAATCTGTCACAAACCATTGCGCCAGGACAGCCACTCTACGTAGTGATGTTTGCGGCAGCGATTATCTTCTTCTGCTTTTTCTATACGGCATTGGTATTTAACCCTAAAGACACGGCGGATAATTTGAAGAAATCGGGGGCTTTTATCCCAGGCGTCCGTCCCGGTGTGCAGACGGCTAAATATATTGACACGGTAATGACCCGTCTCACGGTAGCTGGGGCAGCCTATATTACGGCGGTATGTTTGCTGCCAGAATTTATGATTCTCAAGTGGAATGTGCCTTTTTATTTCGGCGGCACCTCATTGCTGATTATCGTGGTCGTCGTTATGGATTTCACCGCCCAGGTGCAATCGCACCTTATGTCGCAACAGTATGACGGGTTGATGCGCAAGGCTAAATTAAAGTAACGGCTAGGGCTTAGCCAAATTCCCAAGGGAAAAAATTATTTTTGGGATAGGGACTACAGGTAGGATAGAACGATGAAAGTTAGGGCATCAGTAAAAAGACTTTGCCGACATTGCAAAATCGTCAAGCGCAAGGGTGTGGTGCGCGTCATTTGCAAAGACGCACGACATAAGCAACGCCAGGGCTAAGAACTGGCAATATCCCTTGCCTTAGAAGTGGCAAGACCTTAAAATCAAGAGCTTTTTTGCGTTTCTAGGAATCTAGTCGTATGGCGCGTATTGCAGGCGTAAATATCCCCGATCGGAAGCACGCGTGGGTTTCCCTCACGGCGGTGTATGGCATTGGTAGTACCCGGGCCTACCGCATCTGTAAAGATGCTGGTATTCAGGCGGATACACTGGTGAAGGATCTTACTGAGGCCGAGTTGGAGTCGGTGAGAACGGAGGTCGTTAAGTACGTTATCGAAGGCGATTTGCGTCGTGATACCGCAATGAATATCAAGCGGCTCATGGATTTGGGCAGCTATCGGGGTATCCGTCATCGTCGTGGTCTGCCCACCCGGGGGCAACGAACCTCCACCAACGCGCGTACCCGTAAAGGGCCACGCCGTCTCATTCGAAATTAACCGGCGACCGAAAGACTATGGCTCAGGAAAAAGTTCGCAGCAAGAAGAAGGTTAAGCGCAATATCGCTGATGGCATCGCTCACGTGCATGCCTCCTTCAATAACACCATCATCACCATTACCGATCGACAGGGTAATGCCCTGGCTTGGGCTACCGCGGGTGGTAGCGGTTTTCGCGGATCCCGTAAAAGCACCCCTTTCGCTGCTCAGGTTGCGTCTGGTCGTGTTGGCGATATGGTCAAAGAATTCGGCATGATAAATCTTGAAGTTCGTATTAAAGGCCCAGGTCCGGGGCGAGAATCTGCTGTCCGTGCCTTGAATAACGCGGGTTTTAAAATCACTGGAATCACTGATGTTACCCCGATTCCCCACAATGGCTGTAGGCCACCCAAAAAACGGCGCGTTTGACGCGGGAGTCAAAGTTGGCTAAGTATATTGGTCCTAAGTGCCGCATCTGCCGGCGCGAAAATGAGAAGCTCTTTCTGAAGGGAGAGAAGTGTTTTTCCGGTAAGTGCGCTATAGAGGGGCGTCCTTTTCCTCCTGGTCAGCATGGCCAAAGCCGTCGTCGCCCTCGGGTGTCTGACTACGCTTTGCAGTTGCGTGAAAAACAGAAACTGCGCCGTAGTTACGGGCTTCTGGAACATCAGTTCAAGCGCTACTATCAAGAGGCTGATCGTCGCAAAGGCTCCACCGGTGAGAATCTCTTGCAGCTGTTAGAAGGTCGCCTAGATAATGTGGTTTACCGGATGGGTTTTTCCGCTTCCCGGAGCGAGGCACGCCAACTGGTGCGGCATAACGGGGTGGAAGTGAATGGGCGCAAAACTAACATTCCTTCCTATCAGCTAGATCCCGAAGACGCGATCAATGTGTCCAAGAACAGTGAGAATCAGCTGCGCATCAAGGCGGCTATGGATATGGCACGTCAGCGTGGCTTTGCCGATTGGTTGGATGTAGACCCCGAGAAATTGCACGGTGTTTACCGTGCACATCCGGAACGAGGAGAGCTCTCGGCGGATATTAACGAACATCTCGTGGTTGAGTTGTATTCCAAGTAGGTTGTCGTTTCCCTCATCAGGAGTTACAGGATAAATGCAGGCCAACGAAATCGAACTTCTTAAACCACGTCAGGTGGAAGTGCGGGAGCTCGGGAAAAATACCGCTAAAATTATTATCGAGCCTCTGGACCGTGGTTACGGACACACCCTTGGGAATGCCCTTCGGCGCGTTCTTTTATCCTCCCTGCCGGGGCAGGCAATCGTGGACGTCGATATTGATGGCGTATTACATGAGTACAGCACCATTGAAGGTGTTCAGGAAGATATTACCGAGATTTTGCTTAACCTCAAAGGCGTGGCAGTTCGCTTAAATGTCCACCAGGAAGTTGAACTAAACCTAAATCGTAAGGGCCCGGGCGTGGTAACTGCGGGGGATATCGAAGTCGACCACGACATTGATGTTATCAATCCGGATCATGTGATTGCTCACCTTAGCAAAGAGGGTGAGTTGAATATGAAGTTGCGCATCGAAACCGGGCGTGGTTATCAGCCGGCAACGCAGCGCAAGGTAGAGGCTGAGGAGGATGAAGAGGCTTCGGTCGGTCATTTGGTGCTTGATGCATCTTTTAGCCCGATAAACCGGGTTGCTTATCAGGTCGAGAGTGCCCGGCTGGAACAACGCACTGATCTGGATCGCCTGATACTGGAGATCGAGACCAATGGCACCATCGATCCGGAAGAGGCAGTGCGACGCGCTAGCGCGCTATTGCAGCAGCAGATCGCGGTTTTCTTTGATCTGGAGGGCAGCCCAGAGCAGGAACCTGCAGATGCCGGGGCTGAGATTGATCCGATACTATTGCGTCCCGTAGACGATTTGGAGCTCACGGTACGCTCGGCAAATTGTTTGAAGGCCGAAAATATTTATTATGTTGGGGATCTGATTCAGCGGACAGAGGTCGAGTTGCTGAAGACGCCTAACCTTGGCAAGAAGTCACTCACCGAGATTAAGGATGTGCTCGCTTCTCATAGTCTGTCTTTGGGTATCCGGCTGGAAAATTGGCCGCCGCCTGGACTGTATGATGAGGCCGAGGCTGCGGTTTGAATCGTAGTCTGATTATTAAGCCTCTTTTATAAACTGATTCCGTAGGCGCCATCAGGTAGTACTACGGGCCTTTTTTTGGAAATTCTGGCATGCGTCATCGGAAAAGTGGTCGTCAATTAAACCGGACATCGAGTCATCGAAAGGCGATGTTCAGGAACATGGCGGTCTCGTTGCTACAGGAAGAACTCATTCGAACCACGGTTCCCAAGGCCAAGGAACTGCGGCGTGTCGTGGAACCTTTGATTACTGCTGCAAAAACTGATGGTGCTAGCCGCCGCCAGTTGGCATATTCGCGGCTACGTGATCGCTCGACGGTAGGCAAGCTCTTCGACGAACTGGGACCTCGCTACCGTGATCGTCCTGGTGGTTATCTGCGCATTTTGCGCTGTGGCTTCAGGCCAGGAGACAAGGCACCAGTCGCCGTTGTCGAGTTGGTGGACCGCCCTCAGCCAGAAGAAGAATCAGAAGACTAACGAAAGCCGGGCTTAGCCCGGCTTTTTTTTATCCAAAAACTACTGACGCTGTTTGAAAGAGTATCGGGAAGGAAATACGTGATTCTGCTGTTTACGGACTTCGGTTCAGCCGGTCCCTACACCGGGCAGCTGCAGGCAGTATTGCATCAACAGGCGCCTGGGATCAGGGTTATTAATCTGTTTTCTGATGCGCCTGCATATAATCCCACCGCCGCTGCCAGCCTGCTTTCCGCATTTAGCTCCAGTACCCCACCGGGCAGCATATTTTTATGTGTGGTTGATCCGGGTGTCGGAAGCGACGCTCGAATGCCCATCGTGCTTTACACGGGTGGGCGCTGGTATGTGGGGCCAGATAATGGGTTGTTCGGTCTATTGGGTACCGATGGTGCCGATACGGCTTGCTGGGAAATTCATTGGCGCCCGCAGCAATTATCTAACACCTTTCACGGACGTGATTTGTTTGCCCCTGTAGCAGCGGCACTGGCACAGGGGGAACGGCCGCAGAAACCTCATTACCAGCGGCGCTGTATGCCTAGGGTTAGTGAGGACTCACTGTCTCCGCAGCTAATTTACCTGGACCACTATGGCAATGCGTGGACCAGCGTACGTGCGGAGTATTTGCGCCCGGACACCCGTTTGCGGGTAGCCGGCCAAGTATTCGGTTATGCGCGAAATTATGCGGAAGTGGCTAAGGGCACCTGTTTTTGGTACCAGAATTCTAGTGGCTTAGTGGAGCTGGCGATAAATCAGGGTAATGCTGGTCGCCGCTATAATCTCCGGGTGGGGTTAAGGCTGGAGATTATAGCGGCGGCTTAAGGCTCAGAACGGTATATCGTCGTCAAATTCTGCGGTGGGCGCTGCGGGGGCAGCAGACGGTGTTGCCGAAGAACGGGAACTGGGCGCTGAACGGGCCGGTGCGCTATAGCTTCCGGAATCCCCGCGGCCATCAAGCATCTGCATATCGTTGGCGACAATTTCGGTGGAGTAGCGGTCATTGCCGTCTTTACCCTGCCATTTTCGGGTTTGTAATCGGCCTTCAATATAGACCTTGGCGCCCTTTTTGAGATATTCGGCGGCAATTTCACCAAGCCGTCCAAAGCAGACTACGCGGTGCCACTCGGTACGCTCCTGACGTTCGCCGCTTTGCTTGTCTTTCCAGTTATCGGTGGTTGCAAGGCTTAGATTTGCTACCGCACCGCCACTAGGCATATAGCGTGCTTCGGGGTCGGCGCCAAGATTGCCGATTAGAATGACCTTGTTAATACCTTTTGCCATGAATGTTCTCCGTCATTGTGTCGGCCTTCCTGGCCAACGGATTGGAAGATTAGGGGTGCGAGTATTGCTAAAAACAGGAGGCACTATCACCCGGGTGGAAAATAACTTTACCCTTCGGTGGATGCGAATGCACGCAAGGAGTCCTCGTCCAGCTCGTGCCGCTCGACCTTGAGGTAGGCGAGGCCTTCATTAACTCGAACGACCGCTTCAACAACGCCACGAACTGCGTGTAGCCGTTGTTCTATATCACTGCTGCTCTCGGTGCTATTTATCGGAAGACGAAGTATGCGGTTACTGAGTGGGCGTGGAGTACGCATACCACCGGCAATGATTAACCAGAGTAGCGAGAGCACAGAACACAGGGCGAACACACCACTAAAGCCGTACAGGTGGTGTAGCCAACCGCCACTTAGTCCACCAAGAAAGGCGCCGAAAAACTGTGCGGTAGAGTAGACCCCGAGCACACTGCCTCTCTTGTCGGCAGGGGCTAACCGCGATGCTAGTGAAGGTAAATTGGCTTCCAGGATATTAAAGCCGGTAAAAAATAGCAGCATCAACAGGATGATTACGGTGGCTTGGGATTGGGAGGCGTAGAGCCCGCCCTCCGCAAGTATCAGGAGGCCGATTGCCGCCAGAAAAACGGCTTTTTGTCGGCCATGACGTTCAGCTAGCAGTATGGCGGGGAGCATGAACAATACAGAGCCCAGCAGTACCACGAGATAGATCCACCAGTGGTCAACCCGATGGATTCCGGCTTTTAACAGGCTGAGTGGGAGCACCACAAAGGTGGCGGTCATCACCAGGTGCAGTAGCAATATTCCCAGGTACAGGCGAACTAACTGCGGATCACGAAGCAGAGCAAGAAACTGTCGGGGCTCGGCCTCAGTGTCGCGATGGAAACGTTCATCCTTCGGGTCACTGACGGTCAGGTGTAGGAGGACGACGGCACCAAGGGCAAGACCGGCAGTGGCCCAGAATATCCCCTCCATACCAACCCAGCTGCTGAGTACTGGGCCCAGTATCAGTGCCAAGGCAAAGGCACCGCCAATGCTTGCGCCGATCATGGCCATGGCTTTGGTGCGGTTGTCTTCGTGGGTAAGATCGGCGGTCATGGCCATGACCGCGGCGGCGATGGCTCCAGTACCCTGCAGGGCGCGGCCCACAATAACACCTAGCATGCTATCGGACAGGGCAGCGACTACGCTACCAAGGCAAAAGACAAGGAGGCCGATAGTGATCACCGGCTTGCGCCCGATCTTGTCGGAGAGTCGTCCGAAGGGGATCTGGAAAATGGCCTGGGTAAGGCCGTATATGCCAATGGCGAGGCCGGCCAAGGTCGCGGTATAGCCGCTATAGCTTGTGGCGTGCAGCGCAAATACCGGCAGGATCATAAATAACCCAAGCATCCGCAGTGAGTAAATTCCGGCTAGGGATATAACGCTGCGGCGCTCTGATGGCGACATTCGGGTCGGATTGGAAATGGGGTAGACCTTTGCTTCATGAGGCGGGAGGCGCGTAATATTAACAGTTTGCCTTCAACTTCGGCCATCCTTATGGATCTCATCAAAATTCGCGGTGCACGCACCCATAATTTGCAGAATATCGATCTGGAATTGCCCAGAGATCGACTCATCGTGGTTACCGGCCTGTCCGGTTCCGGCAAGTCTTCGCTGGCCTTCGATACCATCTATGCCGAGGGGCAGCGGCGCTATGTGGAATCTCTTTCCGCTTATGCCCGGCAGTTTCTTTCCATTATGGAAAAGCCGGATATGGATCATATCGAGGGTTTGTCGCCGGCTATTTCCATTGAGCAGAAATCCACCTCGCACAATCCCCGTTCCACCGTTGGCACCATTACCGAGATTTACGACTATCTCCGCCTGCTTTTTGCGCGTGCTGGCGAGCCTCGCTGCCCCCATCATCAGCTCCCTCTGCGCGCCCAGATCGTGAGCCAGATGGTCGACCAGGTGTTGGCGCAACCTGAGGGCTCGCGTCTGATGCTGCTGGCTCCCGTGGTGCACGAGCGTAAGGGAGAGCATCGTCAGGTGCTGGAAGAGTTGCGTGCCCAGGGCTATATTCGGGTTCGTATCGACGGCGAGGTGATGGAAATCGATCAGGCTCCGGAATTGGGTCGCTACCAGTCCCACACGGTGGAAGCTGTAGTCGATCGCTTCAAAGTGCGTTCCGATCTGCGCTTGCGTCTGGCGGAGTCCTTCGAGACCGCCCTGGGATTGGGAGATGGGCGCGCGCAAGTGATGTGGATGGACGAGCCGGAGCGTGCAGAACTGGTATTTTCCTCGAAATTTTCCTGTACCCAATGCGGATATAGCCTGCAGGAGCTGGAGCCACGTCTGTTTTCCTTCAACAATCCGGCCGGGGCTTGTCCCGAGTGTGATGGCTTAGGGGTGAAGTCTGTTTTCAGTCCAGAAAAGGTAGTTAGCCACTCAGAACTCAGCCTGGCGGGTGGCGCGGTGCGTGGTTGGGACAGGCGTAATGCCTACTACTATCAGATGCTACAGGCACTTGCTGAGCATTATGGCTTTGATATGGACCTGCCCTTCCATACGCTTCCCGAGGACGTCCGCCAAGTACTTCTCTACGGCAGTGGGGAGGAAAAGATCGACTTCCGCTATGTTCACGAGAAGCGTGGCCACCGCCGTCGGCAGCCCTTTGAGGGGGTGATTCCGAATATGCAGCGCCGCTATCGGGAAACCGAGTCCGGTGCGGTGCGCGAGGAACTGGCAAAGTATCTGACTAGCCAATACTGCCCTGCTTGCCATGGGCAGCGTCTAAATGAAGGGGCGCGCAACGTGTATGTGGCGGAGCAAAATTTGCCGCAGATCACCAGCCTGCCCATAGCGCGGGCCCTGAAGCTTTTCACTGAGATGCATCTTGAGGGTCAACGTGGGGCAGTGGCTGAGCGGATTCTCAAGGAAATTAATCAGCGGCTCACTTTTCTGGTGGATGTGGGACTTGATTATCTCTCTCTGGATCGCTCGGCAGAAACCCTGTCGGGAGGTGAGGCCCAACGGATTCGCCTTGCCAGCCAGATTGGCGCGGGGCTCGTTGGCGTCCTGTATGTGCTGGATGAGCCCTCTATCGGTTTGCATCAGCGTGACAATCGCCGTTTGCTCGATACCCTGATACACCTGCGTGACATTGGTAATACGGTGATCGTGGTGGAGCACGATGAGGAGGCGATCTACGCCGCTGATCAGGTGGTAGATATGGGGCCAGGTGCCGGTGTACATGGAGGCCATGTGGTGGCTCAGGGGACGCCTGCGGAAATTGCCCGTAATCCCGCCTCACTCACCGGGCAATATCTCTCAGGCCGGCGCAGTATCCGGGTGCCTGAAAAACGGGTTACCGTAGACTCAGAACGGATGCTGAGTCTTTATGGTGCTACAGGCAATAACCTTAAGTCGGTGAATCTGCGTGTACCGCTCGGGCTCATGAGCTGTATTACCGGCGTTTCTGGTTCGGGTAAATCCACCCTGATCAATGACACGCTGTACCGTATTACCGCCCGTCATCTCAACCATGCCAATTTAGATCCCGCCCCCTATGCCACCATCGAGGGGCTGGATGCCCTCGACAAGGTGGTGGATATAGACCAGAGCCCCATCGGTCGCACTCCGCGTTCAAATCCGGCCACCTACACGGGTTTGTTTACCCCCATTCGTGAATTGTATGCAGGCACCCCCGAGGCTCGTTCGCGTGGTTATACCCCCGGGCGCTTTAGTTTCAATGTACGAGGCGGGCGTTGTGAGGCTTGCCGTGGTGATGGGGTAATTAAGGTGGAGATGCATTTCCTGCCGGATATATATGTGGCCTGCGACGTTTGTCAGGGCAAGCGCTATAACCGTGAGACCCTGGATATACGCTACAAGGATCGCACTATCCACGAGGTGCTGGAAATGACTGTGGAGGATGCACGGGAATTTTTTAGTCCGGTGCCGGTGATTGCGCGTAAGCTTCAGACCCTGATGGACGTGGGGCTCTCTTATATCAGGCTGGGGCAGAGTGCCACCACTCTCTCGGGGGGCGAGGCACAGCGCGTCAAACTTTCCCGGGAACTCTCCAAGCGTGATACTGGCAGTACCCTGTATATCCTCGATGAGCCCACCACCGGATTGCATTTCCACGATGTAGAGCAGTTGCTACAGGTGCTGCACAAGCTGCGGGATCGGGGTAATACGGTGGTGGTTATCGAACATAATCTTGACGTCATCAAGACCGCTGACTGGATTATTGATCTCGGTCCTGAGGGTGGGGACGGTGGCGGTGAGATTGTGGCGGAGGGTACACCTGAGGTAGTTGCCAGGGGCGACAATGGAAGCACCTCTCATACCGGGCACTTTCTTGCCCGCGTGCTTTCCACGGCACAGCAGCTGCAGGCTGGGGCTGTGTAAAACAACTTACTGAATTAAAAGGGGAAGTCAGCGTGTCAGCTTTAATCTGCGGTTCCATGGCCTTTGATAGCATCATGGTGTTTCACGATCGGTTCAGGAACCATATCCTGCCGGACAAAATTCATATGTTGAGTGTCTGTTTTCTGGTGCCGGATCTGCGGCGGGAATACGGTGGTTGCGCGGGGAATATTGCCTATAATCTGGCACTGCTCGGTGGTGATCCCTTGCCCATGGCTGCGGTGGGCAAGGACTTTGAACCTTATCGGGCCTGGCTTGAACAGCGAGGGATTCCTTGCACCCATATTGAGGTATACGAGGACAACTATACCGCCCAGGCATTTATCACCACGGATCTGGATGACAATCAGATTACCGCCTTCCATCCAGGGGCCATGGATCATGCACACCGGCAGGCCTTACCTCTCGATGCGGGCGTTTCCATCGGCATGGTGGCACCGGATGGTCGTGAAGGCATGCTCGAACACGCGGCCCAGTTTGCCGCTGCGGGTATTCCGTTTATCTTTGACCCAGGTCAGGGCCTGCCGATGTTTGGTAGTGAGGAGATCCAAGCCTTTATCGAACAGGCCAACTGGATCACGGTTAATGATTATGAGTGGGAGTTAATCCACGAGCGTACCGGCCTCGACGAGCGGCAGGTGGCGGCTAAAGTGGAAGCTCTGATCATCACCCGAGGCGCCCGTGGTTCGGCCATTTATACTGCCGGAAAATGTATAGAGGTGCCCGTAGCGAAGGCCACCGAGGTAGTGGATCCCACCGGCTGTGGCGATGCCTATCGTGGTGGGCTGCTCTGGGGGCTGATGAATGATCAGGACTGGGAAACCACCGGTCGGGTGGCCTCGCTAATGGGGGCAATTAAGGTGGCGCATGCCGGCACTCAAAATCATCATTTTTCCGGGCAGGAGTTTGCGGCTCGTTTTCACCAAGAGTTTGGGTGTGCGCTTTAAGGTGTTCTGGTAGTTAAATCCGATAGACTCGTGGGAGTCAGCCTTCCGTCAGGCTGACCTGGTCCGACTGACTTTCCACATCGATGTAGTTGGCGCACTGATCCCGCCCGTGGGACTTGCAAAAATAAAGCGCGACATCGGCCTGGCGCAGGAGCTCATCAAGCAGGGATTTGTTGTCAGCACTGCGGCGCTCACCGAGGCTGGAGATGCCAATGCTTATAGTGGTACGCACCGCGGCTGCGGGCCCACTCCAGCGCAGCCTGCGAATGCTTTCGAGGACACGTTCCGCGAGCAGATGGGCGCCATTCAGTGGGGTGTTATGCAGGGCGAAGACAAATTCTTCACCACCGAAGCGGGCGATGATATCGCCTTCACGGATGGCTTTTTTAAGTTCGGCTGCAATGTCCCGGAGCACTGAATCACCGACGGAGTGCCCAAAGGTATCGTTGACTTCCTTGAAGTGGTCGATGTCGATGATCAGCATGCTAAAGGGATGACCATAGCGGGCCGCACGGGCCAGCACCGCCTCGGCTTCCGGAAAGAAGAAGCGTCGGTTGTGGAGGTTGGTCAGTTCATCCACCAGAGAGAGCTGTTCATAGCGACTCTTCAGATTTTCCGCTTCCTGTAACGCGTTTTCCAGTTGCCCGGTACGTTCTCGAACAGCATCTTCCATATTACGCATCAGGCGGTTGTTTTCGAGGATACGAGCAAGGATGTCACAGAACAGGTTGATCAGATGTTCATGCCAGATCTCGAAGAAATCCGGTTCCGGGTGGTAAACATTGACCACCCCGAGCACCTCTTCGGTTGTGCAAATGGGGGCACAGATTAACGAGCCGCTTGCTGGTGTGTTGCCACCGGAACCCTTTTTCTTGAAACGATCGTCGGTGCTGCAGTTGCGACAATGCTGCATTTCTCCCGTTTCTGCGGCCTGGCCAATCAGGCCTTCGCCTACGCGAAAAGTGAGCGTCGACCGTCCAGCACGCACGGTGTCTTCACCCAAGGCGCTGGAGGTGAGATCCTGCCAATCACGTCCGACGCTGCATTCCAGCAAGCCGTTCCGGAGCGAAAAAATTGAGCATCGCTCTAGGTCCTGATGCTGGAGTAGTACATCCAGCACGCCTGCCATCAAGCTGTGCTCATCCTGCTGGCGGCCTTCCAGGGTAACCAGACTCTTAAGCGCAGAGAGGGCGTCAATCAGGGAGAAAAAATGACGCCGGATAACCCGGTTTGCCTCGGCGAAGGGTGCGTTATCCATACTAACGGGTTCCCGCGAAGACCTTAGTGAGTTCTGAAATTTCACTGATGCGCTGGTGGGTTTGCGCCGTAACCTTTTCCATTCGGTTGTGGGGGATACCCAAGGCCTCAATGGCATCGGGTTCGTGCCACAAGCGTTCCGGATCGACCAGTAGTTGTTGGGTCCAGCGCGAGGCAAAACCTACCAGCAGGGCAAGCGGCCAATGGCGTCCCCGGTAAGTGTGTTCCCGGTAGTGCTCAATGACCGTAGTGACCTCTGGTGGCAGGTGCCAGCGACTGCTGACCCAGGCGCCAGCGCGGTAATGCTCGAGGCCAAGTTGCTCATTGGTTAGCTCGGCAAGCCCACGTTCCGGGTTCTTGGCAGTGGTGGTAAAGATAGCCTGCATTTCCTGGGGAGCCACGTGGGTTAGCGCTAGCACACCAAGATTGTGTAGCAGGCCACAGAGATAGGCGCCCTCTGGATCCACGGGTTCTTCATCGGTTTGCACCGCACCGGCGAGCAGGCGGCATAGGGTTGCGGTAAACAGTGCGCTGCCCCAATAACGCTCGATATTGAAGGCCGGGCAGCGGCTTGGATCGAAAGCATCGCTAACGGCCATGCTGAGCGACAGGCTTTTTACAGTTTGTAGTCCGAGCACACGGATAATCGCCTGTTCCACCGAGCGTACCGGCTGAGTCTGGGCAAAATAGGCGGAGCCAGCCAAGCCGATGACCCGCGCAGTAACCGCGGGACATTCCTCGATGGTCTTGGCTACATCCTCGATCTCGCAATCTTCATCACCAAACAGGGCGAGTAGCCGCTGAGCGGTCTGCGGTAAGGGCGGTAATTCTTGTAGTTTTCGTAGCTTCACGGTGATGGCGTGATAACGCTCCCGGCTTATTATCATTCTAGTGCATCCCGATCCCGGATCGGGCGATGGCGCAAAACCCCCTTCCCCGGGGAGGTAGCAAGGACGCTAGCGGCGGATGCCCGATTATCTTTAATTTTCCGTTACACTCGTCCATCGCGGAAGCGGGACTCTCTGTCCTGCTTTTCCATTTTTGTCTAATGACACTCAGGCCTAATATGAAGCCCCCTATAATATCACACGCGTCTCCTATCTATCTGAAAAGGCGAAGAGAACGCCGTCTCCGTGGCGGTCATCCCTGGATATTCAGTAATGAGATCGATGTGGGCCGTAGCCCCCTCAATGATTTTGTGCTGGGCCAAAATGTGGAAGTGCGCGATCATGGCGGAAAGTTTCTTGCGCACGCTTATGTGAATCCCCACAGTCTGATCAGTCTGCGCATTATCAGCCGTACCCCTGGCGAGATCCTCAGCCAGGAGCTGATCGTCCAACGCCTGCAGCGCGCCTTGGCGTGGCGGGAAAGGCTATTTCCTGGCGGGTTTTATCGACTGGTCTTTGGCGAGGGTGATGGCCTTCCCGGCTTGGTGGTGGATCGCTATGGCGATATCGTCGTGGTGCAGATTGGCACTGCCGGTATGGAGGCAGCACGTGAAATGATGGTGTCTGCTCTGGATGAGTGCCTCAAACCCAAGGGGATCCTGTTGCGTAATGATAGCTCCAGTCGTTCACTGGAACAGCTTGATTCTTATATAGAACTCGCCCAAGGACAGGTGCCAGAGACCTTGCTGATGGAGGAAAATGGCGCTCGCTTTGAGATTTCTCCCCATGGCGGCCAGAAAACCGGCTGGTTTTATGATCAGCGTGAGAATCGTCGCTATAGTCTGCAATTTGCCTCGGGCAGCCGAGTGCTCGATCTGTTCAGCTATAGTGGTGGCTGGGGAGTGCAGGCGGCGGCAGCTGGTGCGCGTGAAGTGCTGTGCGTGGATTGCTCGGCGAATGCGCTGGAGCAAGTGACGCGCAACGCCCAGTTGAGCGGTGTTCAGGAACGGGTGCAGGTACGCCAGGGCGATGCCTTTGATGTGCTCAAATCCCTGCGTGCGGATGGAGAGCGTTTTGATCTGGTTATCGTTGATCCACCAGCCTTCATTCGCCGCAAGAAAGACCGCACTGCGGGCCTGACCGCCTATCGGCGAGCCCATGGTCTGGCCATGCAATTGGTGAGTGATGGCGGCATTCTGGTGGCTGCTTCCTGCTCCTATCACCTGCAGCGTGAACAGCTTACCGAGCTGATAGCCCGGGTTGCCCACGGCAATCGGCGTAATGTGCAGATCTTTGCCGAGGGACGCCAGGCAGCGGATCACCCGGTGCATCCGGCACTGCCCGAGAGCAGCTATCTGAAGGCGCAATTCGTTCACTGTAGTAGTTAATCCGGACACCGTGCTCAGCTTTCCAAACATCGATCCCGTTGCCATCGCTCTGGGACCGCTCAAGATTCATTGGTACGGACTCATGTATCTACTGGGTTTTTTGGCTGCCTGGTGGCTGGGTCGACTGCGGGCGCGAGATGGGAGCCGTGGCTGGAGCATGGCCCAGGTGGACGATGTGATTTTTTATAGCGCCCTGGGCGTGGTACTGGGCGGGCGCATGGGTTACACCCTGTTTTATGGCTCGCAACAGTATTTGCAGGATCCGTTGGCTATTCTGCGTATCTGGCAGGGGGGGATGTCGTTTCACGGTGGTTTGTTGGGGGTGCTGTTGGCCATGTGGCTGTTTGGCCGCCGTTATCAGAAGGGTTTTTTTGCCACTACTGATTTTATCGCTCCGCTGGTCCCCTTGGGGCTTGGTGCCGGGCGCATGGGTAACTTTATCAACGGTGAGTTATGGGGGGCGCCCACGGACTTGCCCTGGGGGATGATTTTCCCCGCCGCTTTGGCTGGGGGTATTGCCCGCCATCCCTCCCAGCTTTATCAGGCCGCCCTGGAAGGGGCGTTGTTGTTTGGTTTGCTGTGGTGGTACTCGCACCGACCACGTCCGCTGATGGCTGTCTCCGGCTGTTTCCTGTTGGGCTACGGCATCTTTCGGGGGCTGGTTGAATTCGTGCGCATGCCTGATCCCCAACTGGGCTATCTCGCCTTTGGCTGGCTGACCATGGGGCAGTTATTGAGCCTTCCTATGGTGCTGCTAGGAATATTTTTTATTTGGCGGGCCTATGTGCGCCAGACAGAGCAACAGGGTCTGGAACTATGAAGCAATATCTGGATTTGATGGAGCACGTGCTGAAGCATGGCGTGCGTAAAGAAGATCGCACGGGCACCGGCACCCTGAGCGTATTCGGCTATCAGATGCGTTTCCCGCTGGCCGCTGGCTTTCCTGCCGTGACCACCAAAAAATTACATATGCGCTCCATCATCCATGAGTTGCTATGGTTTTTGCGCGGCGATACCAATATCCGTTATCTGCATGAAAACGGGGTCAGTATCTGGGATGAATGGGCCGATAAAAACGGCGAGTTGGGTCCGGTTTACGGGGCTCAGTGGCGTTCGTGGCCCACGGCAGACGGTGGCTCAGTGGATCAGATTAGTGGCTTGCTTCATGCTTTGCGCCACAACCCGGATTCGAGGCGCATGTTGGTCTCTGCCTGGAATGTGGCGGAGGTAGAACACATGGCTCTGCCACCCTGCCATTTACTGTTTCAGTTCTATGTTGCCGATGGCCGCTTATCCTGTCAGCTCTACCAGCGCAGCGCCGATATCTTTTTGGGGGTGCCCTTCAATATTGCCTCCTATGCCTTGCTCACCCATATGGTGGCCCAGGTGACCGGTTACGAACCGGGGGAGTTTATCCATACCCTGGGTGATGCACATCTCTATCTGAATCACTTAGAGCAGGTGAAAACCCAGCTGGCACGGGAACCGCTTCCCTTGGCCGAATTGCGGTTGAATCCAGAGGTCAAGGATCTCTTTTCCTTTTGTTATGAGGACGTGGCCTTAGAGGCTTACCAGAGTCATGCCATTATTCGTGCGCCAGTGGCCGTTTAGTCGGTAGAAAAAACTGCGTGTGAGGGGGATGTGGCTGAAAAATTGAGGCAATAAGGTGATAAGCTACAAACAATATGCTTCTTAATCTGATGTTGTCCCTGACGGACTCTATATCATGCAACTAACTCTTTACACTGATTATTCCCTACGGGTGCTGATCTATCTTGGGCTGTACCCCGATCGCTTGGTAACCATCAATGAGATTGCGGAAAGCTACCATATTTCCCGTAATCACCTGGTTAAGGTGGTGCACCATCTTGGGCAGGTCGGTTTTATTAAGACCGTGCGTGGCAAGGGTGGTGGCATGCGTCTCGCGCATCCGCCTGAGGAGATCAACCTTGGTGCGGTGGTGCGGTCCACTGAGACCAATTTCGATCTGGTGGAATGTTTCGATATGGAAAAAAACACCTGCCCGATTGAACCCGCCTGCGCTTTCAAGGGGATGTTGGCCGAGGCTAGTGCCCGTTTTCTGGAAGTCCTCGACAGTTATACGCTTGCCCCGGTTTTGGGGGCGGCTCCCCGGCTGAAAGTTTTGCTCAAACTACCGGAACCAACAGATTCGTCAGATTAGCTTATGGGTGCCTCTATAAACTCAAGATTCCAGGCAAGACAAGGCATGTTAAAAAAGTTGAGCGCAGCATATGTTTTATATGCAAGCGAAACTTTTTTGCGAGAAACGCCGTATTGCGACGAAAATTGTGTTTTTAGAGGTGCCCTTATAGCCGTCATCAGCTGATCCCGTGTCTATATCCTTGATTGTCGCGATGGCCGAGAATCGGGCTATTGGGGCTGATAATGGGCTGCCCTGGCACTTGCCCGCGGATCTTCGGCATTTCCGGGAGCTGACTATCGGCAAGGTAGTGGTGATGGGACGCAAGACCCACGAATCCATCGGCCAGCCTTTGCCCCAGCGGAAAAACCTGGTGTTAAGCCGGGACCCGGATTATCAGGCCACTGGTTGTACCGTGGTGTCCTCTCTGGACCAGGCTTGTGCATTGGTACCATCTGGCGAGGAACTCATGGTGATGGGTGGTGCTTCGATCTATGGCCAGGCCATGCCCCGAGCCCAGCGGATCTATCTCACAGAGGTGCACCACAGCGTTGTCGCCGACACCTTTTTTCCACCACTCTCTACGGGGGAATGGCGGGAGGTGACGCGTAGCGAGCATTCGGCGGATGCCAATAACCCCCATGACTTTAGTTTTGTGGTGCTGGAGCGCTTAAAGCCGATAGCTTCTTGAGGGCACCTCTAAAAACTCACTGTCGTCACAATACGGCGTTTCTCGCAAAAAAGTTTCGCTTGCATATAAAACATATGCTGCGCTCAACTTTTTTAACATGCCTTGTCTTGCCTGGAATCTTGAATTTTTAGAGGCACCCTTGAGTGTTTTTATAGCGTCAGCCGGACGTTGTTTCCACCACCTGATTGATATCGGCGCAGCTTTCACAGGGGACGTGATAATAGCGCCCATTATCGAGACAAAAGGCAGTTAATCGCCCCCCCCAGACACAGCCGGTATCCAGATGGTAGACCTGTTCCCGGGTAGATATTTCGGGGGTGAGACGCAGGGTGGCCCAGTGACCGAAGAGGATCTTCAGGCCGCTGCTCTTGCGTGCCGGTAGCAGGAACCAGGGCAACAATCCCGCTGTCTGGCTATTGGGAGAGCCCTTCTCTTTATGACTCATTCTGCCCTCATGGTCGCAATAGCGTATGCGGGTCAGGGCATTGGTGATCATCCTTAAACGCTTCCAGTTCTTCAGCTCTTTCGACCAAATATCGGGCCGGTCTCCATACATTTTCGCAAAGAATTTTGGATAATCTGGGCTTCGCAACACGGCCTCTACTTCAGCAGCACAATCCAGCGCCAGCGCCAGATCCCATTGTGGCGGTAGACCGGCATGGACCAACAAATAGTTACGTTCGGAATCGTGATAGAGCAGTGGCTGTCGACGCAACCAGGCAAGCAGTTCTTTACAGTCCGGAGCGGCAAGCACTGCGTCCAGAGTGTCTTTCTGATGGGGCTTGCGGTCACCGGTAGCGGTGGCAAGTAGATGCAGGTCGTGGTTACCAAGCACGGTACGCGCCCTCGGACCCAATTCCCGGACGAAGCGCAACACGGCCAATGACTGCGGGCCTCTATTAACCAAGTCGCCACAAAACCAGAGTTGATCCCGTGCCCGATTAAAGTTGATGTGGGCAAGGAGGCGCTCTAGTGCCTGCATGCAGCCTTGCACATCGCCAATAACGTAGGTAGCCATATGTCGCCTATCTTCGAGAGTACCGTACTATCGATTTAATGGTGTTTAGGGAAGCTCTAATCTATTCGTGGACTCGTATCTTGCGCCCAAAATGTCCCTCTTTATCGTTGCTGCTCTTCGCAATAGATTGACTATTACGTGCGAGCAGTGCCTCAAAGCCGAACATTTTGAATCACAATCTACTTCGCCCAGAATAAATCAGAGTTTCCTTAGTGGAGTTGTCGACTACAAGCCAGGCTAAACGGCGAGATGGCGACGTCAAACTCCATACCATCATCGGTGACCATGAGATAACTGCCATGCATGCTGCCCACCGGGGTCTCCAGCATTGCCGCACTAGTGTAGCGAAAGCCTTCACCTGGCAGCAGATGTGGTTGCTCTCCAACCACCCCTTCACCTCGTACCTCCTGACTCACACCATCACCGTTAGTAATAATCCAGTGGCGGCTATGCAGGCGCGCAGCGATGGTACCGATATTGCGGATGGTTACGGTATAAGAGAAGACGTAGCGTGCCTGGTCGGGGACGGATTCAGTCTCCATATAGCGGCTCTCTACCTCTACCTCAATATCACAAGATTCATTTTCCATGGCTGCATTGGAACCCATCCCATGGGGCTGCGCAAGTAACCCAAAGTTTGACTAGGAGTCTGTCGGATTTAGGCGCCCGTAGTGAGAGGAAGCTATTTCGTGCAGGGAAACGCTTATGCTGCGATGGCATGGATGCCAGAGGGCAGTCCATGGCCAAAGAAGCCAAAGAGCGGTGATTGAGACAGATTTTTCGATCATTTGAGGATAATAACCGGGCTATTAGAAGCTTCCGCATCCTGCTCACGCCCCTTACCCCACATCCCTGTAGGTAACGAAAAGGACCAAGAAATATGGCCAAAATGGCTTTTCCGCAGCAGAGCAGTCCTAAGGAAGCTCTGATCTATTCGTGAATTCGCATCTTGCGTCCAGAATAAATCAGAGCTTTCCTAAGTCCGACAGACTCCTATGATCCCCGGCACCTAGTTGGCGGTCCAGCCCCGGTAGCCCAAGGCCTCGCCCAGATGGTCTTCACCAAGTTGCCTGGTACCCGCGAGATCGGCGATGGTGCGTGCCACCTTGAGTACCCGATGGCAGGCACGGGGGGAAAGCGCCAGGCGGGTCGCTGCCTGTTCCAATAGCGATCGCTCACTGGCTCCCAGACGACAGTTTTGGGTGAGTTCCCGGCTTTCCAGCAACTGGTTGGGTTTTCCGGAGCGCTGTAATTGCCGATTTCGTGCCGTGATGACACGGGCACGGATCGTCACGCTGTCTTCCTGAGCATGGCTGCTGGTGATGGGGAGATGTTTGAGTCGTGGCACTTCTACATGCAGATCTATGCGATCCAGCAAGGGTCCTGAAATGCGGCTGCGGTAGCGTGAGATAGTATCTGGGCTGCAACGACAGGATTTGAGTTGATCCCCTAGATGTCCGCAGGGACAGGGATTCATGGCGGCGATGAGCTGGAAATTCGCGGGAAATGTCATCTGCCGGGCCGCCCGGGAAATGGAGATGCTGCCAGATTCCAAGGGCTGGCGTAGTGCCTCGAGCACCCGGCGCTCGAACTCCGGCAGCTCATCGAGAAATAATACCCCATGATGAGCCAGAGAAATTTCCCCGGGGCGAGGTTGAGAGCTGCCCCCCACCAGTGCCACCGCCGAGGCGGTATGGTGGGGGCCACGGAATGGGCGTCGGCCCCAGTGCCTAGGTGTAAAGCCCTCGCTGCTTACTGACAGGATGGCCGCTGATTCCAGACTCTCACTTTCGGTCATGGGCGGCAGGATGCCGGGCAGGCGTGAGGCCAGCATGGTTTTACCGGTGCCAGGTGATCCACTCATGAGTAGGTTATGGGCCCCGGCGGCGGCTATCTCCAGCGCACGTCGGGCGCGATACTGGCCCTGGATATCGGCCATATCCAGTTCGGCGGCGGGATGCGGTGGCGTAGGTGGCGCCTCAAAGACGGATATTTCCGGGCCTGTTCCAAAGTGAGCGCAGATAGCCAGCAGATGATCTGCGCCCAGGATGCGAGCCTCCTTTACCAATGCGCCTTCGGCGGCATTTTCCGTGGGCACCATCAGGCTGCGTCCGGCGGTCTGAGCCTGCAAAGCGGCCGACAAGACGCCGCGTACCGGGCGGAGCATGCCGGTTAATGCCAGTTCCCCGAGAAATTCGTAATCTGCCAGGGCCTCGGTTGGAATCTGGCCAGAGGCGGCAAGGATGCCGAGCGCAATGGGCAAATCGAAGCGCCCGCCTTCTTTGGGAAGATCGGCGGGGGCGAGATTGATGGTGATGCGCCGCGCCGGAAAACTGAAGCGGCTGTTTAGCAGTGCGCTACGGACTCGGTCTTTGGCCTCGCGTACCGCAATTTCGGGCAGTCCGACGATGGATAGGCGGGGCAGACCGCCACTGAGATGGACCTCAACGGTTACCTGAGGTGCATCCAACCCTAATTGGGCACGGCTATAAACGACTGCGAGAGACATAGGTTCCTTCCTTTTTGGCCAGGGATGGCCTTATGCCGTGAAGCACATGGATGTGCGGTAGCGGCGCTTGGCCATAGACTGCTCTTTGGCATCCATGCCATCGCAGCATAAATGCATCCCTGCATAAAATGGCCTTAGGTCGCAGAGCACAGGACGTGCGGTAGCGACCGGTTCCGTTGGTGGCAAAATTGTCCTTGGTTCAATCCTTGGTAGTCGTGTCTCCTGAGGATTCCACTGCAGTGCGCTTGAGTACGTGCAATTCTGTTTCCAGCTCTCCGAGTTTCTCTTCCAGCGCAATCAGCTGTTCACGACTACGTGCAAGCACCGTGGTTTGTACATCAAATTCCTCACGGGTCACGAGATCCATACGTCCAAGGGCTGCTTCCAGGGCCGTGCGCAGATTTTTTTTTACATCGGCCTGAATCTGACCAAGCCCCTTGGGCAGGGCTTCCATGAGTTTGCGGGTTAATTCGTCGAGGGATTTCGGACTCACCATAATTGCGGTAATACTCTGTAAGTTGGTGGAGTGAACCATAACTTTTGCCCTTGGGGCAGGCAAGCATTGTGGTTGTGCCGGTTGTCAGTTGTAGAGGCTATGCATAGGATGAGGCTTGGTCTCCCGGATAGCTTATGCGGGCTGAAGCAGGAAAGTTATTGCTTGAACTATTCGCCGCGGCCGTTGCTGCAGCGCAGGCGGAACGCTGCCTGCCCGCTTACCTGCCAACCTTGCCCGCCAGACGTACCGTGGTGGTCGGGGCGGGCAAGGCGGCGGCTGCCATGGCGCAGGTGGTGGAGTCGGAGTGGTCCGGACCCCTAAGTGGGCGGGTGGTGACGGCTTATGGGCACGGCTTGCGTTGCCGGCAGATAGAAGTGCTGGAGGCTGCTCATCCAGTACCCGATGCAGCGGGGGTGGCTGCGGCCCGAGGAATGTTGGCATCGGTGCAGGGCCTGAGTGCCCAGGATCTCGTGCTGTGCCTGCTTTCCGGTGGTGGCTCTGCACTGATGCCATTGCCGGCAGAGGGTATTACGCTCGAGGAAAAGCGCGCCTTGAATCAAGCATTGCTGCGTTCCGGGGCGAGTGTGGGAGAGCTCAATTGCGTACGCAAACACCTCTCCGCAATCAAGGGTGGCCGACTGGCTATCGCCTGTGCGCCCGCACCGGTATTTTCGCTGTTGATTTCCGATGTTTGCGGCGATGACCCGGCCACTATCGCCTCTGGTCCCACCGTGCCTGATGCCAGCACCTGTGAAGAGGCACTGGAAATTCTGCATGCTTACGACATCCAGGTTCCGGACTCGGTCCACGGTCTTTTGCAAAGCGGGAAAAGTGAAACCCCGAAGCCGGGGGATCCGCGTTTTAGCTCAAACCGGGTCCAGCTTGTTGCGACTGCTGATAATGGCCTGAAGGCGGCGGAAAAGGTGGCGGGCAGGGTGGGGATCGATACCCTGATGCTCGGCGGTGGGATTGAGGGTGAAGCACGGAGCGTGGCCCAGGAACAGGCGGCCCTGGTAGAGAAAATCCGCCATCATCAGGGGCCGGTGTCACCACCCTGTGTGATATTATCCGGCGGCGAGACCACGGTCACCGTGCGGGGCTCCGGCAGGGGTGGTCGCAACGGCGAGTTCCTCCTGTCTTTGGCTATTGCCCTGGATGGAATGCCGGGGGTATATGCCATTGCCTGCGATACCGACGGTATTGATGGCATGGGGAATAATGCGGGTGCCTTGCTGTATCCGGATAGCCTGGCTCGGTCCCGTCGGGATCCCCGGAAGAGTCTCGCCAATAATGATAGTGACGGTTTCTTCGAGGCCCTTGGTGATCAGGTGGTTACCGGACCGACTCGAACCAACGTCAATGATTTTCGCGCCATTTTTATCACCTAGACCACTATGAAATATCAGACTGACGACCTTCGTATCCTCGGCATCAAGGAGGTCATTTCACCCTCCGCTCTGCACGCCGAATTACCGATTACCGAACAGGCGGCCCAGACCACTGCTGAGGCACGGCTGGCCATACGCCAGGTGTTACGCAAGACTGACGATCGCTTGCTGGCGGTGGTGGGGCCCTGTTCCATTCATGACCCGGAAGCAGCCCGTGAGTACGCTGCGAAGTTACGCGTGGTTCAACAGCGTCTTTCCGCCGATCTATTGCTGGTGATGCGGGTTTACTTTGAGAAGCCACGGACCACCGTGGGTTGGAAGGGTTTGATCAACGACCCCGATCTTGATGGCAGTTTTCATATTAACCAGGGGTTGCGCATCGCTCGCCGCCTGCTGCTTGATATCAATAAAATGGGCTTGCCCGCCGGTACAGAATATCTGGACCTCATCACCCCGCAATATGTCACCGACCTGGTGAGTTGGGGTGCCATTGGTGCGCGCACCACGGAGAGTCAGGTGCATCGCGAACTGGCTTCTGGGCTTTCCTGTCCGGTGGGCTTCAAAAACGGCACCAACGGCACAGTAAAACTAGCCACTGATGCCATCGGCTCTGCCCGTCAGCCGCATAATTTTCTATCCGTTACCAAGGCGGGACATTCAGCGATTTTTGCTACCCGTGGCAATGAGGACTGTCACCTTATTCTGCGTGGTGGCCGTGAGCCTAATTACGATTCGGAGAGTGTGCACAAATCCGTGGCAAGCCTGGAGGCAGCCGATCTACCCTCCGGTCTGATGATCGACTTCAGCCATGCCAACAGTCTCAAGCAATATCAGCGTCAGATGGATGTCGGCCGGGATGTTGCCGGGCAACTTGCGGCCGGTGAGCGACAAATCGTTGGTTGCATGGTGGAAAGTAATCTCAAGGCGGGAAATCAGAGCATTGTCCCGGGTAAGACGCCGGTCTACGGTCAGAGCATCACCGATGCCTGTCTGGGCTGGGAGGATACCGAGCGGCTGTTGGAAGAGCTGGCCGAGGCAGTGCGTGCCCGCCGCGGAAGCAGTAGCAAGCTCGCCTCCTGAAGCCGGTTGTTATTCCAATAGTCTCCGGATACGGAGGCTGCCGCCAGCCAGAGCTGCCAGTGTGGCAATACCCCAAGCCATGGCAAGGTCGCGGGTAAATCCATCCCCTATCGTTTTGGTCCAGAGCCAGTAGCCCTGAGGATCACCCAGCCCTGCCTGGAGATGCCGCTGTAAGCCGTCCCATTCCACCCCGGTGAGCAGCAGGCCGATCGGCAATAAGACGGCAAAAACGCCCGCGGAAGTCACCACAAAGCAGAGTATGCCATCCGCTAAAACACCGTAGCGAAGCGTGAACGAGCTATGGTCTTCAGTCACCGATCTTGCCGCCATCACGCCGTTGGATGGCCACTACGGCCGGGCGTGCCGGCATGCCCGGGTTGAAGTCCGGCCAGCCTCCACCCGGGTGCTGGATGGAGAGAAACAGGGTGCGTTGATCCGGGCTGAAACAAGGGCCGGTTACCTCAGCACTCTTGGGTGCGCGCAGGAAGTGCCGGCTCAACGCTCGCCCTGGGCCGAGGGTGTCGCAGGCCCACAGACTATCCGCAATACCGCTCGCTGAGGTGGCGCCGTCGCTGGCAATCCACAGTCGGCCACGGGCATCGCAGGCGAGATTATCCGGACAGGCAAACCAGCCGGCGGGACCAAGTTCGGGGAGATTGTTTGCACCCTCGCCGCCCAGGGCAAAGATCTCCCAGTGGGCTTCAGTGGTGGCGTGATCGGCATCCTCCCCCGGGGGAATGATTTCCAGGATATGACCGTAGCGATTGACCGCATGCGGATTGGCGCCATTTCTCTGCCACGGTGCCCGGGCGTGATTTTTGGTCAGTGCAAGATAGATTCGGCCATTGTCTGGTTGAAGGCTAATTCCCTCCGGTCTATCCATGGGGGTGGCACCCAGCAGATCAGCAGCGCGGCGGGTTTCGATGAGCACCTCGGCTTGGCTGGCAAAGCCATTTTCCTTGCTAAGCGGCCCCCGCCCGTAGATCAGGGGTAGCCACTGGATACCACCATCCTCATTAAAACGTGCGACATGGAGCACGCCCTCATCCAGTAATCGTCCCGTGTCCGCACCTGCAGCGTAGCGCCCGTGACTGACAAATTTGTAAAGGTATTCAAAGGCTTGATCGTCACCACTGTAGACCACCACTCGGCCATCTGGAGCCAGTGCGACTGTGGCGCTTTCGTGTTTAAAGCGCCCAAGCGCAGTACGCTTTACTGGCATGGAGCTAGCATCGTAGGGATCGATCTCCACTACCCAGCCGAAGCGATTGGGTTCCCGTGGCTCCTGGGCCAGATCAAAGCGGGGATGGAAGCGTGCCCAGCGATAGCGGTGCCGAGGACCGATGCCATAGCGCTCGTAATTGTCTTGCTCTGAGTGCTCGGTGGCGATGCCGCCAAAGTAGGCCTGAAAGTTTTCTTCGCAGATCAGAACGGTACCCCAGGGTGTGGTGCCACCGGCGCAGTTATTGAGGGTGCCGAGCACCCGTGTTCCCCCTGGATCGGCCATGGTGCGCAGGCGAGGGTGACCGGCGGCGGGGCCTGCGAGGCGCATCCAGGTATCCAGCGGGCTGATGCGGCGGTTGTACGGGCTGTTTGTAACCACCGTCCAGGCAGCCCGTTGTAGGCGTATTTCCACCACGCTATGGCCGTGGCTTGCCAATTCCACTCCAGTGCGGGTTTCTGCAGAGAGCCGTGGGCTATGGGCGAACATCCGTGAAGAACTGTATTCGTGACTGACACAGAGCAGGCCCCTCTGATGATTGCGTTTATCGGCGGGCAGGGGCATGAAGGCGATGAAGTCACAGTTGTAGCCAAATTGGCGCTGTTGCGCCGCCGCCGTTTGCTGGGCCGGATTAAAAACCGGAGAGTCGCTAAATAGCGGGTCACCCCAACGTAGCAATACCTGGGACTGGTAGCCCTCGGGAACATGGAGTTGTGTATCGAGGCCGTGGGGTATTTCGCCAAAGCCAAGGCTTGATAGCGTGGAATTGGCTGCTGACAAAGGTATGGGCAGGCCCGCTGAAAGAGCAACGGCCGCACCTCCTCGTAGAAGGTGGCGGCGTGACAGGCGTTGGTTCAGTAGTTTGGCAAGGCTCGGGCCCGAGTGCTGGCGCGGGATGGCCTCGTCTTCGGTTTCAGGAAAGGGTGCTTTTTTGCTGTTCATGGACGGACAGAGATTCGAGCTTGAACACATTGACTCCATAAAGGCCACCGCCAAAAAGGCGATGATGGAGGCGGCTAATGCTTTTGCCCTGAGTCACTGCCATTTGCTCTAGGCGTTGATTCAAATCTTGGCCCAGAAATCCCTTAAGCCAGGGTTCGGCACGGGCAAGCAAGTGCCGCCGGGGATCGAGGTGGGTAAGGAAGTTGGTGGGCGAGGCGAATTCGGTAATTAGCAGGCGTCCGCCGGGTTTAAGTACGCGCAGGCACTCATTGAGTGTCCTTTCGCGCACTTCCGGGGGAAGTTCGTGGAGCAGGAAAAACACCACGATGGTGTCCAGAGAGTCATCACGATAGGCGAGTGACGCTGCATCCATCCGGCTAAAACAGACGTCTTTGTCCGCTTTGATTTTTTGTTGGCTGAGTTTTATTTGGCCGGGCAGGACATCTGCCAGGTGAAAGCGCTGACCATCCAGAGCCTGCTGCATGCGGGTGCTGAAGTCGCCGTAGACACAGGCGAGCTGCAGGGTTTCACCCGCTGCTTCGCGGGTCAGGCAGCGCAGGGTTTCTTCCTTGAGGGCGCGGTACTGGCCAAACAGGATGAGGTTGATGATCGCGGGGCGATCAAAGAAGCGCATCCCGCGTGGTGATAGATAGGCCCAGCCATAGTGGCGGATGAGATATTCTGGAATCCCGTTTTGCGTCGCTATGGGGGTTGCCGCTGGAGGCGGGGCCGGTTGCAGTGCCTGAGGGGTGGGCGCAGATCTCGCGTGCCCGTCGGCGCTACCCTGCTTGGGGTAGGGGGCTGCTAGTGTGCTAGGCTTCGCCACGTGCCGGATAATCCTTCTCAATAATGAATTCGAGTGCGCCCAGGATTTCGCGGAAGTGGGGTCTGGCAAAGGGCATGGTGCTAAGCGTAGCCGCGTAGAGGGTCTGGTCGGGGCGCAGTAGAAATACGCCGGGTTCGTTGAACAGTGCGGGCTCTTCCACGCCCATCGAGGTCACCCCTCGCCCGCTTGAGATATACAATCCCCAGGCCCGCGCCTCGGCAATGCTAAGGCCATAGCCGATACGCAAATTATCGAGTCCCCATTCTGCTTTTGCCTGTTCGGCCCGCCTGTGGATGTCCGTGCTGAAGGCCAGAGCATGGACCCCCAGCTGATAGAAGCCGTCCAGATGGCGCTCCAGATCCTGCAGATAAGTCTTGCAGATGGGGCAGTGCAGGCCGCGATAGGCCACCAGCAGGCTGAAATGTTCTGGTGCATCGTCGCCTGGCTGCCATGCCTGTTCTGGCAGCAGTTTGAGATTGAGGGCAGGCACCTTCTGGCGTGGTGTCATAGCGGGCATTGAGGTTTTCCTAGATTCGGGGAATATCCTGCTGTTCCATGAGATAGGTTAGCCACAGGTTCGACAGTTTTTCCGGTACAGAATTCTGTCGCAAACGTCCATCCAGATGATTGAAATCCACCTCGTCCAATAATTGATCCTGGTTGAAGCAGGAGTAGACGAAGCTTTCCTGGCCGGTCTCCGGGTCCTCGTGGCGACACATGCACTGGGCGCAGACTCCCTTCATCATGCACTGCATGGTGGAGTTAATGGAGCCGTAGGCGATGGGGGCATCGGCGTTGAGGTAGGGTTTAAGCAGGCCTCTACGCTCCACCTTTACCGCCCCCATCATGCGATGGGAGCCGATGGCGATGAGATGGTCCACCTCGCTTAACGGAATCTCCGCAGTTCCCAGTTTACCCTCGGCATAGTGGATCATGGCCTGGATGATATTGCCGACAAAGGTCCGATCCTGGGGGCGGCGCGGGGTGATGGCTTCGTTGCCTGGCAGCGGGTCCACGGCCCACACCACGACGTCCGAGGCTTCCTCCACTTCCTTCATTTTGAAGGTGTCTTGGGCGAGCCGATAGCCGGCAAAGTAGACGACTCGGTTGCCGGCATCACGCATGGCTTTACCGATGGAAAACAGCACCGCATTGCCCAGCCCGCCACCGGCCAGCAGGATGGTTTTGTCGCGGGGGATCTCTGTGGGCATGCCGGTGGGGCCCATGAGAATGATGCGCTCGCCCGGTTGCCAAGTAGCGCACAGTCGTGAGGAGCTGCCCATCTCCAGCACGATGACCGCCACCAGCCCTTTTTCACGGTCCACCCAGGCACCAGTGAGCGCCATGCCTTCGGAGGCGAGGCGGGTGCCCTCTACCGTGGTGGCCAGACTCTCCATGCTCTGAGCCCGGAAGAACTGGCCGGGCTGGAATTTCTCGGCCTGCTGAGGGGCGTGCAGTACCACTTCGATGATGGTGGGGCTGAGCCGATTGACCTCCACCACGGTGGTGATAAGCCGATCATCGAGTTGGCCCTGGAAGTCGGTCAGGGCGTCGTCGCGCGCTGCTTGATCTGCGGCCTTCAGTGTCGCCGTTTCTGCGGTAAACAGGCGTGCGATGTGCGGATAACCGTGCTTCGCGCTGGCCATGGCCTTGACCACATTACCCACATAGACCGGGTGGTTGTCACCAAAGTAGGAGATGTATTTGCCCGCCTCCTGATAGGAGGTGAAGGGGGCCGGGGAGGTGAATTTCGGTGGACCCGTACGCTCTGCCGGCACCAGGCGGAAACCGTCTTTGGTGCTATCGATATCGTGGCTACGATAGAACTTGCCATCTTGCTCGAAGGTGCCGGGATTTTCCCGCTGGTAAATGATGTTCGGTGAGGTGCCGGCGGCAACAAACAGGGCACGCAGGGGCACCGTGACATGTTTGCCTGTACCCACCAGTTTGTCGTCACAGTATTCGGTACGCTCGAAATTTACTGTGGATAAATGCCCATGTTCATCAGGCCCGGCTTCCACCGGGTTCATATAGGGGGCGATGGAGATTTGTTCCTCCAGGGCCTTCTGGATTTCCTCGTGATTCTGGCGATAGGAGGGGGCATCCTCTAGCGGCCGGCGATAGAACAGGGTGACACCACCCCAGCTGTTCACCAGCGGCGCAAAGTCGGGCACCCGTCCCTCGCTCTCGGCGAGTTCACGCTCGGCACGAATGGCACTGCCATGTTCGAGGAATTCATCGAGAATGCCGCAATCTTCCTCATCCATGCGCTCACGGATGGTGTCTTCACCGTAGCGGGCCGTGAGGATTTCGTGGCGATGGAGAATCTTTTCCACTTGCACCGGGTAATAGGCCATCAACTCAGTGGTGGTGTCGATGGCGGTGAGACCGCCGCCCACCACTCCGGCCGGCAGGCGCACCTGCAGGTTGGCGAGAGAGCTGTGCTTGGCCGCACCGGTCAGTTGCAGACCCATGAGAAAATCCGAGGCCTTGCGGATACCGCGGATGAGGTTGTTCTTGATGCGGATGACCGTGGGCTCGCCGGCACCGGAGGCGATGGCGATGTGATCGAAGCCGAGAGCCCAGGCATCCTCAATACTCAGGGTGCCACCAAAGCGCACGCCGCCATAGGCACGGAAGGCATTACGACGGGCGAGGGTCAGGTAGATGACCTTGAGGAAGTTTTTGTCCCAGCGCACGGTGATGCCATATTCAGCCACACCGCCGAAGCCCGCCATGATGCGGGTATCGAGATCGTCGTAGATGGCGCCGAAGTCGTGTAGCGGCGGCGGGTACTCGCCCGCTTTTCCAGTGAGTGATTCGGGTAGGGGCTCTATCTTCAGCCCATCGATACCCGTGACTGAAAAGCCCTCGTTAAGCAGGTAATGGGCCAGGGTGTAGCCTGCGGGGCCCAAGCCCACTACAAGGACGTTTTTGCCGTTGTAGGGCAGTGCCACGGGACGCTCAATATTGAGGGGGTTCCAGCGCGTCAGCAGGCTGTAGATCTCAAAGCCCCAGGGCATAAACAGCACATCGGTGAGCACATTGGTTTCGATCTGCGGAATATTCACCGCCTCCACTTTTTGGTAGATGCAGGCCTTCATGCAGTCGTTACAGATACGGTGCCCGGTACCCGGCACCATGGGGTTATCGATAATAACCATCGCCAGCGCAGCAATATTGTCACCATGACGCTTGAGCAGATTGGCTTCAGAGATACGTTCGCCCAGCGGGCAGCCGGTGGTGGGGACATTTAGCGGATTACTGCGCGGGCTGCCGTCCTTATTGCGGATACCCTTGTTACAGGAGTCAGTATCCCGTTCGTGGCAATAGATACAGCGATCCACCTCGTAGTGAACGGCACGGGAGTCATAGCGGTTATCGGTCAGTGCGAAGCCGTCACGGCTGCGATTAAGCGCCAGTGGGCCGGTGAGTATTGGGTAACCCCTGGACTCATCCCTATTCATTTCCACCAGGCTGGAGAAATTGGTGCGTCCCGGGCTCTTGAAGGCCGGCCAGCCTTTGACCGTTGCGCTGAGCTTGGTGTCGTGGCTGGCCGCATGGGTCCAGCGCATCAGGCATTCCATCAGACCTTCGATAAAGTCCCCGGATGCATCGGCGGCGAGGGCGCTGGCAAAGGTTGCTGCTGCCTCGGTGTTTGCCGCCAGCGCCGTGCGAATGTCGTTGCAGTCCTGGTCCGGATTGCCGTCCCCGTATTCGCTGGGTTTGTTCTTGCCTATGCGCTCGTAATGTTTGGCCAGTGCCAACAGGCGGGAGCCGGCTACCATGGTGGCATCTTCCCGGTCCTTTTCCGGGTCAAGGTCCGGAAAGCCAGCCCGTAGCAGCAGGCCCATGTCCTGCTCTATTTTAGCCAGATCCCAGTCTGATACGTCGCGAGCCTTCTTGAAACGCTTGGCTGCACCAGCCACTACTCCGCGGCGAAAGCTCGCCTGGGATTCCAGTTCGCGTGTCGTTATTGCCCGACCGTTTTCCTGTTCATCCCCAACGTTGAAGAGCTTGGCGAGGAAATCCCCCAGGTGGGGGGCCACTGCAACCAGCAGTTCCGACACCTCTGGTGCCTCCATCTCCCCGCTCTTTGTACGGTAGTGGTTGAAGCGTGCAAAGAGCGCGTCGTCAGCTGATTTCAGTTTCGCATCGAAGTGCTGCAGCAACTCGGCGAGTGATTCCGGGTGGTAAAGATCTGCATAGCTGAAGCCGGGGATACCAAGTTCTAAATCAACGCGCACAGTATTATTCATGTTGGCTTGAACCCTTTTTTTGACTAGAGTTTTTGCTAATAGAGGGAGGATGGCACGAGTTTCATCATATTCGATTCAAGAGTGGCTGGCGAATGCCGCTACAGGGGTACGGTCAACTGAATTCCGGGTAATTATTCGAATTATGGGCACACACATTTTCCGATTTCCTGCCGCTCTCTGGTTGCGGGCATTGCTCTTGGTCGTGGGCGCGGTTCTAGCGTCCGTGGTCTGGGCCCAGGGAAGCCACGACCCGGACCCGAGCACCGGAAGCTTGCGTCTTGAACAGGTGATTTCCCCGGGGTTTTCCGGAGCCCTTGCGGATCAGGGTGGGGATGCCTACCCGCCCTTTGTTTTGGGGGTACTGGATCTTGAGCGTCGGCGGGATATTGGCCGTGAAGGGGGGCGTCAACTTGCCGTTGAAGGGGAAGTGCTGAACCAGCAGATTGTCGATCGAGAGGCCTATATGGCGGCGCTCAAGGATCTCGCGCTCAAACAAGAGGTGGTGATACAGGTGCTGAAGTCACGTCTGCAACAGCGTGATGGCAGTCCACGGGCGCAACGGCGTGTTGCCTCTGAAAGTACTACTGCAGAGACGGCCCCGGAACAATATATGCTCCAAATATCCGCCCTGCTAGTGGTCGCTTTGTTGCTGACCCTTGGGCTTTATCTTCGCTCGCGTTTCGCGGAGCGACGACTGATAGCCGCTGCCCTGCGTGGAGAAGCAGAGCGGCGGCACGGGGAGGCTGAACGGCGGCATGCTGAAGCGAAGCGGGCTGCCAGTACCCATCCTGTCTCCGGAGAGGATGTTTCAGCAGCGCCTGTTGACGTCCCGGAGGAAGTGGCTCTGCAACAAATTGAAGCTGCTGTCAAAGTGGCACAGACGCCCCAGGTTTTAGATGTTGCCCAGCAGCTTCGGGAGATCGATACCCTGCTTGCCTATGAAGATTATGAGGGAGCTGGAAAGCGGCTGCTGGAGTTGATAGATACCTACCCGGAGAATCCCGAATTTCGTCTGCGCCTGTTACATTTGCAATCGGTACAGGGGGATACAGAAGCTTCTGCGGCCGAGTCGGAGATTCTGGCGACGATGATGGACGGCCCGCTCTCGGATACCTTGCGTCGGGTGCGCAGTGTTGGCCACGACATGTTGCCGGAACATCCCTTGTTCAGTGCGGACTCGAAAGGAGGGCCTGCAGAGGAAAGCGAGGATCTTCAAAAAACCCAAGTCCTGAACCTCACACCGAAAGATGGCAAAGACTAACCCCTAGCCAGCACTAACCTCCTCAATTTCCCGACAGGCCTCCAGCACTTCGGCCACGTGGCCTGCCACTTTTACCTTGCGCCACTCGTGGCACAGTACGCCGGCGGCATCGATGAGGAAGGTACTGCGTTCTATGCCCATGTATTCCCGGCCATAGAGCTTTTTCAGCTTGATGACATCGAATAGGCGGCAGGCTGTCTCGTCTTCATCCGAGAGTAATTCAAAGTTGAATTCCTGTTTGGCCTTAAAGTTCTCGTGGCGGCGCATGCTATCCCGTGAAATTCCAAAAATCAGCGCCCCGGCGGAGGCGAAATCTTCTGCGGCATCACGAAAATCCTGCCCTTCGCGGGTACAACCCGGGGTGCTGTCTTTTGGATAGAAATACAACACCAGTTTTTTTCCACGCTGCTCTGAAAGTTTAAAGGTGCCGCCACCCGTGGTGGGAAGACTGAAGTCGGATAGTTTTTTGCCAAGTTTTACTTTGCTCATGGGGCCTCCGGAGGGTCGCCTCAGTGGGTATCGTATGATGAGAAGTATTCCTGTTATCTTCTTTAAGGAAGTTCCGATCTATTCATGAACTCGTATCTTGCGCCCAAAATGCCCGGATTTTTTGTCGCTGCTCTTCGCAATAGACTGACTATTACGTGCGGTCAGCATCTCAAATCCGAACATTTTGAATCGTAATCTACTTCGCCCAGAATAAATCAGAGCTTCCCTAAGTTGTCCTGGAACAGCCATAGCCATATATTTGAGGCAGCGGGTTCCAGATGTAACCCCGATATTTTGGCATAGGGAGGCGCAATGTCCGAGTTGGAACTGACAAGTCCTATGGATGGTTGCAAGGCAGTGGCGGTGCAAGACCGCACAGTGCTGTTTGGCCAGCCTCCGGAGGTGCTCAAAGCCCTGATTAAATCGGGGGCCAGCCCACTGGATGCCATGGTATTGCCGGATGTGCGTGAGCGTTCCGGCGCGCTGCTCAATAATCTGGAATTTCCCCTTTATTATTTCCTGTTTATGACCGATGGCTTGAAACATGGCCGTCGTCTAAAGCTCATCGGTGAACCCGAGCACTTGGCCCATGCCATGGAACAGCTGCGCCTGACCCTGCTGGGCCCACACCGTGAGGAGTTGGAGGCTTGGGATACGGATCCAAAGCTCCGTGAGGAATGGCTCAATGCGGGTGAATTTTTTGCCCTAAAGGACGATCAGGGGGCGGTGCGTCCGGTAGAGCATTTTATCGAACCGATTCCGTTTCACGACAATCGGGTCGAACTGGACGGTTACCACATTGAGCGTCTGGGGACAGATCGCTTCGTATTAGGTGCGGACGCAGGAAGTGTGGAAATCGACCTGAATGAGGTTGGGCAAATTACTCCGCCCTACGAGGTTTATGCCGACAATCTTCCGGGGCCGTTGTGCAAGTTTGGCATTGATGTATTGGGCGGGGCCTCGGGCTTCACCCCCGAAGAGGCGTCTACTGGTCTGGTGCTTTGTTTCAATGGCTGGTACGTCCTTATCGACTCCATCCCCTTCGCGGATTGGCATCTGCGGGCACGGGGGATTTCGAGAAACCAGATTCGTGCTTTATTTCTCACGCATATCCACGATGACCATTGCAGCATGCTTCCACTAATGCAGATGTCACACCGGATTGAGGTGATCACCACCCGTGCGATCTACGAGATGGCGATGCAAAAGCTCGCCCTGGGGCTGGGCTGGACGGCGGCTGCGGTGAAGGAACATTTCCGCTTTTTGGAGATTACCCCCGGCCGTCCTTTTGGCTATTACGGCCTCAACATTGATGCGCATTGTGCCGTCCACAGCGTGCCGACCATCGGGGCGGTTTTTTCTGCCTCACGAGAAGGGCAAAAGCACCAGATCTGTGTAGTAGGGGACAACCAGAGCTTTGCCGAGATCGAGCAGATGAGCACTCAGCAATTGATTCGGCCAGACACCGAGGCCTATCTCAAGCATCTCTACCGCGCACCCTTTGACATGCTGGTAGCTGACGGGGGGATGGGTCTTATCCATGGTGATCCGGCGGATGCGCTCCAATCCGAGGCTGAGCGCGTGGTTTTTGTGCATGTGGACCGTCTGCCAAACCGTTATAACGCTACCTTCTCACTGGCCAGTTCGGGCAAACGCTATACCATTCTCGAAGGTGGCAATGATCTCTACACCATGCGCGCCATTGAGTTGCTCATGGAGAACTTTGGTGAGGCACTTTCCGGGCGCTGGTTGAGTAGCCTGTTTGCCGATACCGATATTCGCCACTTCAATACCGATGATGTGATTCTCAAACAGGGTTGGGAGACCCGCGGTAATGTGCTGCTCATACTCACCGGCCATTGCCGGGTAATTCACCATGACGGCGAGCAGCTGCGCCTATTGGCAACCCGCGAGGCCGGCGAGTTTGTGGGTGAAATGGCGGTGGTAACCGGCAGCGAAAAACGTAATGCCAGTGTGGTAGCGGCGACTCCGGTAACGGTCTGTGAATTTCGTGAGGATTCTTTTGGGATCTTCATTGAAAAGCGTGGTCTCAAGGAAGCGTTGCTGGCGCAGTGGGGCCTGCGTGAGACTATCTCCGTGCTGCCACAGTTCGCCGGGCTCAGTACCACGGTGATTGATGCCCTGTCCGCTATCGTAGAGCGGCGCAGTCTTGAGCCGGGGCAGACTATGAGACTGGACGATGCTGGCGGTTGGTGGGCGATTATCTCCGCTGGTAGAGCGATCGATGTGGCCAGCGGTGAATTACTTGGCGTGGGTGACGAGGCAGGCTTTATGCCGCATGCACCGCAAGGATCTTTGCGTCTTAAGGCAAAGGAAAAATGTATCGTACTTGGAATATCGGCGATGGTCCTGCGTGACCTGCTTGCAGAGAGTCCGCAGTTTAATTTCAGCTTGCGGCAATATCGTGAAGGTCTGCACCCAGGGCGCCAACCTTGGAGTCTGACGCTCCATACACTGGCGGATGGTGCTGGCTCTGGTGCCTAGTCCAGATACCCCTACATGTCCCAAGGTGATTGCATAAAAGGTTGACATGGTATATACCTTGAAGCTGGCATAATAAAAATAAAAGTGCACAGAGTAGTTGAGTAAGCAGTTTTCCCCTGATAGTCATTTGAGTCCGGACGCAAGTCCCGGCGCTGTCAGCGGCGGTTCATAACGCAACGGGAGGAGACCGCATGACCGAGTCCACGCAAGAACAGCCCACGAGTGGTGACGGGGAAGAGCCCATTCCCTTCATGCAGCGGCTACTCGATAATCCCTTTGCTCTGCTGGCGCTGGGAGTTGCTGTACCCACCATTTTCTATCTCGTCTGGGGAATTATGGAAATTGTCCAGATTCCCGTCGCCAAATAGGAGGTACCGTTATGGCCATTAGTCCTCCAAGCAATCGTCTGTGGTGGAAGGAACCCATCGCCAAGGTAGAACTTATCTGGATCCTCATCGCCTTCGTCTGGGGCTTGGTGATGTTCTTCATGATGATCTACTGGCACGGAGCGGGAAATCAAAACCTCTCCAACGAAGCCTATAAGATTACACCTGAGGCCTTCGCCGAGAAGGCTCAGGCCATGACGGCAAAATATACCGTGCGTGAGGAGGCCGGATTTCCGGTGGTGAGTCCGCCGCCAGGCAGTGACGTCTATCTCATCGCAAGGCTCTGGCAGTGGTGGCCGATCCTGGAACTGAAAAAGGATCAAAGCTATCGCTTCCACCTTTCCTCCCTGGACTGGCAGCATGGTTTTTCACTCCAACCCACTAATATGAATCTGCAGGTCCACCCAGGCTACGAACTGGTTACCTCGATGACCCCGAATGCAGCCGGGGAATTCAGCGTGGTCTGTAATGAATTCTGCGGGATCGGCCACCACACCATGGTTGGCAAGATCTACGTCAAGGAATAGGAGCAGTCGATGGCAAACTCTGATGAATTTCGTACCTGTCCCGCCACCGGACTGCGCGTTCACCTTCAGGCCGATAACCTGATTAAGGCGAATGCGGTGGTTGCAGTGGTATTTCTCCTCATTGGTGGCCTGTTCGGTCTGCTGGTGGCACTTACCCGCTGGCCCGCGGTGCATATCCTGCCGGCGGACTGGTTCTATCTTGCCCTCACCGCCCACGGATTTGACGTGCTACTGGTGTGGATCATCTTTTTCGAGATGGCGGTACTTCACTTTGCCTCCGCCGTACTGCTCGGTTCACGCGTCGCCACACCCAGGGTGGCTTGGGCAGGTTTTGTGCTGATGCTTATCGGTGCGCTGATGGCTAATGTGGCGGTATTGCAGGGTGACTCCAGCGTTATGTTCACCTCCTATGTGCCCATGAGAGCGGCGCCTCATTTCTACCTCGGGGTGATTCTGTTTGCGGTAGGAGCCTTGCTCCAGGTCGGGGTGTTTTTCGGCACCCTGGTGGTGGCCAAGGCGGAAAAGACCTACGAAGGTTCTGTCCCGCTGGTGACTTTCGGGGCGCTGACTGCCGCCATCATCGCGGTGTTTACCATTGCCTCGGGCGCGATCATCCTGATTCCCACCTTCCTCTGGTCGCTGGGCTTTATCAGCCATATTGACCCGCTGGTGTACAAGACCATCTGGTGGGCCATGGGGCACTCCTCCCAGCAGATCAATGTAGCGGCTCACGTATCCATCTGGTATCTCGTTGCCGCGGTGGTATTGGGGGCGAAGCCACTCTCGGAAAAGGTGAGTCGTATGGCCTTTCTGATGTATATCCTGTTTTTGCAACTCGCCAGTGCGCATCATTTGTTGGCGGAGCCCGGGATATCCTCAGAATGGAAGATCTTTAACACCAGTTATGCCATGTATCTCGCGGTGCTGGGCAGCATGATCCATGGGCTGACGATCCCCGGGTCGATTGAAGCGGCACAACGTGCAAAAGGCTTTACCAATGGCCTCTTTGAGTGGTTGCGCAAGGCTCCATGGGGAAATCCGGCCTTTTCTGGAGTCTTCTTGTCCTTGCTGCTTTTTGGTTTCCTGGGTGGTATCTCTGGCGTGGTGATGGGGGTGGAACAGATCAACCTCATCATGCACAACACCCTCTATGTACCCGGTCATTTTCATGCCACCGTAGTTGCCGGTACGACGCTGACCTTTATGGCGGTAACCTACCTGCTGGTGCCGCTGATCTTCCAGCGTGAAATTATCTGGCCCAGGATCGCGCAATGGCAGCCCTATGTGTTTGCCGCTGGTGTGGCAGGAATATCTGTGTTCATGATGGGTGCAGGTACCCTGGGAGTGGCTCGTCGCCACTGGGACATGACTTTCGCTGACTCGGTACTGCAGTTTGATTATCCAGCCGCAGCATTTCTGATGATGGGCCTGAATGGCTTGAGTGCAATACTGGCGGCTGTCGGTGGTGTGATGTATATCGCTGTGGTGGTTGCCTCCCTGCTCTTTGGTAAGCGTACTTCCAGTGAACCGGCAGCGGCTGCTCCATCAGAAGCTGCGGCGGTGGGCGAATACGGCAGCGCCACGGAGGTTCAGATTCCCGGGACGGCGGTACTCGCCGGGGTCTTCCTGACCGCTTTCGTGCTTTATTATTTCGTCAACTGGAAATACCTGTCCGAGATCTGGCCACTCAGTTAGCCAGCCCCGTGAGGGGGTGATAACTCGCCCCCTCACGCCTCTTTTCAAACACTTTCTTATTGAGAATATCCCACTGGGAAGCATCTGCCTGTCGTAGTGGCACGGTCACTGCGAAGGGTTTAAGGAAGCTCGGATTTACTTGTGACTCTAGGAGCCTGTCGGATTTAGGACTGCCCCACTCGGCTTTGGCGTCCTGCGTTGCCCTACCTCCTGCATCCATGCAGTCGTGCGGAAACGCCCTATTGGCCATAATTCCCGCTTCTTTTCGTCTAATAGAGTGACTATTATCCTCAAACGACCAAAAAATCTGTCTCAATCACCACTCTTTGGCATCCATGCCACCGCGCCATATGTGCATCCCTGCACGAAATGGCTTCCCTCACTACGGACGCCTAAATCCGACAGGCTCCTGGTAAAAACAATCTGCTTTCTACGGTGGGCGGTTTCCGTGCTTTTGGTGCCTGTGTTGATGCTTGCAAGTGCTAGTGTCAGCGGCCATGGGGGCCCGACCATGTCAGTAGCCGGTAGTGACTTTAATGAAAAATCGGCACTCACTTTTAGCCAAGCAGCCATAGGTCGTAAGCTAGGCGAATATAGCTTCCGCAATCGTCAGGGGGAGCCCGTATCCTTCTCCTCCTTTCACGGAAAACCGTTGTTGATAAGCCTTATCTATACCAGTTGCTATCATGTTTGCCCCCTGCTGACCCGCCATCTCGCACACGCTGTGGAGGTCGCCCGCGAGGCCTTGGGAGAGGACAGTTTTACGGTGCTGACCATCGGTTTTGACAGCGTCGTGGACAACCCTGAGCGCATGCGTATTTTTGCCAACGGGCAGGGTATACGGGATCCGCAATGGCATTTCCTGAGTGCTGATGCCGATACCATTAAGCATTTAGTCCGCGATGTGGGTTTTATCTATTTTTCTTCCCCCAAGGGTTTTGACCATCTCGCTCAGACCACGGTTATCGACGGGGCGGGGCGGGTATATCGTCAGGTCTACGGAAATGAACCAGAGGTCCCCCACGTGGTAGAGCCATTGAAGCAACTGGTTTTCGGTCGTCCGGTAGCGGCTACGGAGTTGGGTGACTGGATTAGTCGAGTGCGCCTATTCTGCACCGTCTATGATCCGGCGACAGGCCGCTATCACTTTGATAAATCGCTGTTTGTGGGTATTTTTGCGGGCATCCTCAGCCTTGGGGCGGTGGCTGTTTTTCTGGTTCACGGTTGGCGTCAACGCAAAGCCTGATGCCATGACGGGAACGAGAACACCGCGGCGCTGGCTCGATCGCCTTGAGGGTGGTTTTGACCTCATCTTCACCCCGAGACACAACCCCCTCAATCAACTCGGTGCCTTGGGCTGGTTTTTCTATTGGATAGTCCTGGTTACCGGGATTTACCTGTACATCTTTTTTGATACCGGCTTGCGCGATGCCTATGAGTCGCTGGAGCGTATTACCCATGTGCAGTGGTTTGCCGGTGGCGTCATGCGTAGCCTGCACCGTTATGCCTCTGATGCCCTCGTGCTGGTGATGGTGGTGCATGTAATGCGGGAATGGGTACTGGGGCGGTTCCGCGGTGCGCGCTGGTTTGCCTGGGTCAGCGGTGTGCCACTGCTCTGGTTTGTCTATGCCAGTGGTATTAGCGGCTACTGGATGGTGTGGGACCAGCTGGCCCAGTATATTGCCATCGCTACCACCGAATGGCTGGATGCACTGCCCTTCTTTGGCGAGCCTATCGCCCGTAATTTCCTTCGTGACGGGACCCTCAGTGGTCGCTTTTTCACTCTGATGGTCTTCATCCATATCGGTGTGCCGCTATTTCTGATGTTCCTGATGTGGGTGCATATCCAGCGCCATATGAGCCCTCGTGTTAATCCACCGCGCGGGTTGGCGGTGGGGATCCTCCTGGTGCTGGTACTGCTTTCCCTTATCAAGCCGGCATTGAGCCAGGCACCGGCAGATCTCGGGGTCGTACCTGCAGTAATTGGCTTTGACTGGTTCTATCTGCCTGCTTACCCGTTACTGGAGAAAATCTCCGGTCTGAGTTTGTGGGGAATCCTTGTTTTCGGCAGCCTGTTTATGCTGTGTTTCCCATGGATTGGCCGCATCAGGCGGCAACCCGTCGCAGTGGTGGATCTGGATAATTGCAATGGTTGCGGTCGCTGCGTACAGGATTGCCCCTTTTCTGCCCTGACCCTGGAGCCACGACAGGATGGCTTACCATTTAGTCATCAGGTCGAGGTTAAGAGCGCCTTGTGCATGAGTTGCGGCATCTGCGCTGGAGCTTGTCCCACGGCCACACCCTTTCGTCGCAGCAAAGCATTGACGCCGGGCATTGATATGCCACACCGGCCCTTACAGGAAATTCTGGGGCAGAGCGTTGCGGCCACGGCAGTGCTCACGGGGGAAGATCGCGTACTGGTTTATCTCTGTGACGCTGGCCCGAAGCTAGCCGATGTTATTGCGGACAGTGGGGTTGCGGTGGTGTGTTTACCCTGCGTCGCCATGTTGCCACCGCCTTTCATGGACTATCTGTTAAGCCGTGATCATGTGGATGGTATTTTCCTTGCCGGTTGTCGGCAGGGCGATTGTCACTTCCGTCTCGGCCTGGAGTGGACTGAGCAACGTATTGCCCGTGAGCGTGACCCCATGTTGCGTCGGCGAGTACAGCGGGAAAGAATCGGGCATGCTTGGGTTGGCTGTGCCCATGACGTTCAGCTGCAGGCGCAGTTGGCCGATTTCCGCGCGGGCCTCCCACACCGGAGGGGAGAGCCGCCCGCAAAGGGCGTGGCGCCGGAAAGCAGTGAGCCTGTAACCGAGGATGCAGGGCATGTTTAGGGCTTTGCGTTATAGCCTGCAAGCTGCCATAGCGCTGCTGTTCGTGGCTTTGATTGGGTATTTTTCCGATTCTCCCCCTTACATTTATCACGATGCCAGGATGGCGCTGGTGAAACTGAGTTTTAGCCATGCCAGCCAGCGCGCGGTGGAATGCCGTCGGCGAAGCGCGGAAGAATTGGCGCAACTCGCACCCAATATGCGCATAGCCATGGATTGCCCGCGCCAACGGGTAGTGGCTCGGGTGGAGCTTTATCTGGATGAGAAATTATTGTTTGCGGGTGATATGCCGCCGGGTGGCATTGCGGGAGATGGCGCGGGTTCGGTTTATCAGCGTTTTGTGGTTTTGCCAGGAAGGTATCTGGTGACCGCGCGCTTGCGGGATAGTGCCCGTTCCGAGGGCTTTGATTACGAAAACAGCAAGCTGGTGGAACTACGATCACGGCAGAATTTTGTAGTGGATTTTCGTGCCGAAACCGGGGGCTTTCAGTTCTTTTGAGCAGCGGAGCAGGGGAGTGAGGTATGGGGTGGTTAGCGTGGAAGGATGAATACTCGGTGGGAGTGCCAGGTGTGGATCATGAGCACCAGCAACTCATCGAACACATTAATCAGGCTGTCACCCAATTTTCCGGTTCCGACGCTGAAGGTGCGGTGAGTGAGATGCTGGAGGAGATTCATGCCCAGATTTCGGCCCATTTTGCCCTTGAGGAGCGATATATGCGGCAGGAATCCTACCCGCGCTACAGTGGGCACAAAGAGGATCATGAGCGTCTGTTGGAGGATATTCACGATATTATGGATGACTACGAGGCGCGGCAGTTTTACGATCAGGCGGCATTTTCCAAGCGTTTGCATCACTGGTTCAGCCGCCATTTTTCCACTTGGGACAGCTGGTGGCACGAGCAGGATCCGATTTCATGAATACAGCACCGATGGCGGGGATAGGGGACGATATGAGGGAGCGGCGTGCCATTGCCGTTTGGCTATTGCTGGTGTGCGGCTTGGTGTTCGCTATGGTGGTGCTGGGTGGGGTCACGCGGCTGACCCATTCCGGCCTTTCAATGGTGGAATGGAAACCCATCATGGGGATTCTGCCACCCCTCAATGAGGCCGAGTGGGAGATTGCTTTTCACAAATATCAGCAGTACCCGGAGTTCCAGCAGATTAACTCCGGCATGGATCTCGCGGGCTTCCAGTCAATCTTCTGGTTTGAGTATTTGCATCGCCTGCTGGGACGCAGTATCGGGCTGATATTTTTCCTGCCCTTTATTTGGTTTCTGGTGCGTCGACGCATACCGCCAGGGCTTATGCCAAAGCTGATTGTGATGTTTGTTCTCGGGGGACTACAGGGCCTGATGGGTTGGTATATGGTGAAGAGTGGACTGGTGGACCGACCGGATGTGAGTGCCTACCGCCTGACTGCTCATTTGGGATTGGCGCTGATTATCTATGCCTATACCTTCTGGGTGGCGCTGGACCTGCTTTCTCCGCGCCTGCCACGGGGCAGCGCTTTGCCGTGGCCCGGCTCGCGAAAAACGGCACTTCGGCTGGTGCACGCGATCTTTTACACCGCGCTGGCGGGTGGTTTGGTGGCGGGTACCGATGCCGGTTTTGCCTACAACACCTTTCCGTTGATGGGTGGCCAGTGGTTTCCCGATGGAGCCTTCGTGCTGGAGCCAGTGGCCCGTAATTTCTTTGAGAATATTGCCTTGGTGCAGTTCAATCACCGTATGCTAGCCATGGGCACCCTGGTTGCGACCATCATCTTTTGGCTATGGATGCTGCCCCGGAACTGTCCCTTCGCCATCCGTTTGCCCATGCATTGTCTGATGGCAGCGCTAATGTTGCAGGTGAGCCTGGGGATTGGCACCTTGCTGCTGAGTGTTCCGGTCCCGCTGGCGGCCGCTCATCAGGCAGGTGCGCTGGTGGCGTTAACGGCGGCCCTCTGGCTCACCCATTGTTTCCGCCAACGCAACATCGTAGAGGCGTGGTTCTCTGCCAAGAAGGGTGATTGATGGAATTCATTTATTTTACCGCCACCGCCATCATCCTTTACGTGCTATCGGATATGATTTTGTTACGGGTGGAGCGTATGCGCGGGCGCCCGTTTCAGCAACGTAGTCTGGTTTTTATGGCCATATTGATGCCGCTTTCATTGGCAGTCTTCGCCCTTATTCGCAATCTGGCGGGCTAACAAAGCACATTCTTCCGGAGGCCGACCTGGTGGAATAGAATTCACGCTGGCTTTAATCACGAAGCGGAGCATCACGAATGGTGGATGAATCAGGGCGTGCGCCCTCCTTGTGGGAAGTGGCGTGTAGTGTGGTTGCCGCGCTTGGCGGTATCCAGAGCGAGAAAAACCGGGAGCGTGATTTCAAGCATGGCAAGCCTATGCAGTTCATCGTTATCGGCCTTATCGGCACCCTCATTTTTATACTGACCCTAGTGGGTGTGGTGCAACTGGTACTCCACTTGGCTGGCATTTAGTGGGCGCTTTCCGGGTTAAGGGCCTGTGTCCCAACTTTCCCTGAAATTCTATTCCCTCTCTGCCTTCCGGGGCGAGCTCTATGGTGGGCTCAGCGCTGCTGTGGTGGCTCTCCCTCTGGCTCTCGCCTTTGGGGTGGCCTCGGGGCTGGGGCCCATCGCGGGTCTCTATAGTGCGATTCTCACGGGCTTTTTTGCAGCACTATTTGGTGGTACGCCCGGGCAGATCAGTGGTCCTACTGGCCCCATGACCGTGGTGATGGCTGCCGTAGTGGTGCAGTTTGCCGGACAGCCATCTCTGGCTTTCAGCGTGGTGGTGCTTGCCGGTTTGTTTCAAATCGCCTTCGGGATGGCCAAACTTGGGCGCTATATCAATCTCATTCCCTACCCGGTGCTCTCGGGGATTATGAGTGGGGTTGGATTCATCATCCTGTTGCTACAGCTGGCTCCAATATTTGGAACAGTGATGTTACCCAATCATTTATGGGCCCTCGTGCGTTTGCCCGGGATGCTGCAGGAAGCCAATTTTCATGCTCTGCTAACCGCCGCCCTCACCCTCACCGTCGTCATTTTCCTGCCGGGGCGGATCAGCCGCTTTGTGCCCGCTACCCTGGCAGCCCTCATCGTTGGTACCCTGGTGGGAGTGACCATTTTTCCCATGGCTCCCGGCCTCGGGGAAATTCCCACTGGCTTGCCCCATCCTGCTTTGCCGGGTTTTTCGCTCACTGCCTTGCCGGCCGTCCTCAAGGCGGCCCTGGCGCTCGCCTTTCTCGGCGCAGTGGATAGTCTGCTCACCTCGGTGATTGCCGACAGCGTGCGCTATACCCAGCATAATTCCGATGCAGAACTCCAGGGGCAGGGCATCGGCAATATGATTGCTGGCTTGTTTGGAGCCTTGCCAGGGGCCGGTGCGACGGTTCGTACCATCGTCAATATCCGCGCCGGGGGCCGTGGCAAGGCCTCTGCCGTGGTGCACTCGGTGGTGTTATTGGCCGTTGCCCTCGGGCTTGGTGATCTGGTTGGTCATATCCCCCAGGCGGTGCTGGGAGCAATTTTGCTAAAAGCGGGCTTTGACCTCATTGATCGGAACTACCTGCGTCAGCTGCGCCATACGCCACGTGCTGAAGTGTTCCTGATGGTTGCCGTTTTGCTGTTGACCGTATTTGTAGACGTAATCGCCGCGCTTGCCGTTGGCGTTATTGCCGCCAGCCTGATGTTTGTAAACCGCATGGCCGAGCTGGAACTTGAGGGTGTGGAGCTCATTGCCGAGCCGGGTTCGAAAACGCGTTTTAGTGATGAGGAAAGCGCATTGCTGGGCGAGGCCGGAGGGCGCGTATTAGTCGTACACCTTGCCGGGCCACTCAGTTTTGGAGCAGCTAATGGCATGGTCCGGCGCCTTGCCAATGTGGGTGGTTGCGAGGTGTTGGTACTGGATTTCGCGGACTGTTCTTATCTGGATGGCAGTGCGGCTATCGCCATTGAGAGCATTGTGCGTCGGCTTGAAGGCAGTGGCCGACGGGTATTGATGGTTGGCTTGCAGCGTGGGCTCACCAAGGTACTCAACCCCACCGGTGCATTAAAGGATCTGCAATCAGGATCCCGCTTTCGCTCACGCCCAAAGGCGTTACGTTATGCACTTTCCCTGCTGGTGTCGGCAGACAAAGCATCAGCCGATCAGGCCTGATAGCGGCTATTAGGGGAGGGGAATGGGCGCGCTGTTTTACCGGGTCCTCGCAGCTCCCATGATCGTGTGCAGAACAGCGAGGAAACGATGATGATGGAAAAAAATCTCAGATATTTGGCGGGATGCATCATGTGCTTGGCAATGGCGGGCGCTGTCGGGGCCCTTGAGCTTCAGTGGTTTGGTCAGGCCGCCTTTAAGATCACCACAGATGGCGGCAAGGTCATTCTAATCGACCCCTTTATCAGTGCTAACCCGGTCACTCCCCAGGTCCACAAGGATTTGACTGAGCTAGGTAAGGTGGATCTCATCCTGCTCACCCATGGTCATGGTGATCATGTGGGTGATACCGCGAAGATAGCCAGGATGACAGGAGCCAAAGTAGCGCTCAATGCCGACTTTGGCCACACCCTCGGTACCCTGGGCGTGGTGCCCTACAAGCAGCTCGTTCGCTTTAACAAGAGTGGCCCCATCGAACCGTTGGGTGCAGGTATCACCATCACCATGGTGCACGCCGAGCACAGTTCGGAGTACGTACACCGTGACCCGCAGAGCGGGAAGAAGGAGGTTCATCCGGGTGGCGAACCTGCCGGCTACATCATCCGCCTGGAAAACGGTTTCACCCTCTACCATGCGGGAGACACAGGCGTGTTCGGCGACATGAAATTCATTGGCGAATATTACCGCCCGGATCTCGCACTACTGCCCATCGGTGGTCACTTCACCATGGACCCGGCACACGCGGCTTATGCCGTGAAGCGTTTGCTCAAACCGAAAAATGTGATTCCCATGCACTACGGCACCTTCCCACCGCTCAAGGGCACACCGGAGCAATTTATCAAGGCGTTGGGTGACACATTGACCCGGGTGATTGTGATGACTCCGGGGGAGAGTCGAAGGTTCTAGCCGGGGCCATCGTGGGAGAACAATCGGGTCGGGATGTCACCAGTGGCCTGGCAGGAATGGCAGGCAGGGTTGGCTTTAACCTGTCGGCCCGACTCACTGCAAAAACAATCCACACGTGATGGGGCTGTACAGGGTGCTCCCTCAACGGTTCAATACCGTTTTCTTTTCCTGCTGATGCCAATACCGGCCAGGCCGAGCCCCAGGAGGATAAGGGTGGCGGGTTCGGGGACCGCCGATTCGATGACTGCCGGGTAGGTATGGCGGTGGGTCGGCATTTGCGCCACGCTCATGGCAAGGGACTCAACACCAGAGCTTTGACCGAGCCGCCAGTCCGTGAGCAATCCTACCCCCCGGCCATCACCCAAGGCGAGCCGTCCGCGCAGGTCCGGAAGCCCGAAGGTCGTTCGGCCATTACCGCCGTAGATGCTACCGAACAGCGAGAACAAGGCTTCGTTCTGGATTATTTCGAGTAGTTGCCCATCGGCCACGGCCCAGCCGCGGGGCACAAAATGACCGGCAAACAGCGCAATCTCACCCAGAATCGGACCTATATCGGGGTCCCCATCCGGGTACGCGCCATTTATCGCGACCAAGTATTGCAGGGCGAGGGTTGGCTGCATGTTGGTCTGGGGCTGACCGCCGCCGGTGTTGCCGGTCACGTCGGAAGATGGGGGCAGGGTGTGATTGTGGCCCGGCATGTTGGCTGCTGACATGGAAACCGATTCCACACCGCCTTTCTGGCCAAGTCTTTGTTCGCTCAGATCGGGTCCCGAGCCTGCACCAATCGCCGCACGGCCACGCAGGTCGGGGAGCCCAAAAGTTGTTCGGCCGTCACCGCCGTATATGGTCCCGAGCAGTGAGAACAAAGCTTCGTTCTGGCTTATTTGAAGTAGTTGTCCATCGGCGGATACATAGCCGCGCAAGTCGAAGGGATTGCTGGTAAAGAGCTCCACGAAGCCGAGAGTCGGCTCGATCGATGTGTCGCCGTGGCCAGGAAACAAGCCGGTCAGCGGCACCATGTAATTCAGGCCGAGCGAAGCTTGCATGTTTGTATAGGATTGACCGCCGCCGGTCATATCCGTGCTGCCACCAGCCGGCAATCCGTGGTCATGGGCCGGCAAGTTGTCTGGAGTTAATGAGACGGATTCAACACCGACCTTTTGACCAAGTGTCCGTGGGGTCAGTCCTGGCCCTGCGCCATCGCCGATAGCGGTGCGGCCACGCAGATCCGGCAGTGCGAAGGTCGTTCGGCCATCGCCGCCGTATCGGGTGCCGAGCTGTGCGTACAAAGCGGTGTGATCGGCTATTTGAAGCACTTGCCCGTTGGCTTCCGCCCAGCCCCGGGGCGCGAAGTTCCCGCCAAAAAGCACAACTTCCCCGAGCGTGTCAAAGTTTCCCGTAATACGAATAAGCGGGTTCAAGGCCAAAGAGGGCTGGATTGTCGTCTGTGCCTGGCCGCCGCCCGTTAGCCCGGTCGTCATTGGAATTGCCGTGGCGTCCGCCGGAAGAAATCCGGCCACCGCCCAGCACATGGTAATGACAACCGCTAGATTATTTTGTCGGAACATGATGCCCCCCTCCAGCCACCTTCTTGCTGAAACACATTGACGCAAAAAGAAGGATAGCAACCTGCTTTCAGCACCTGCAGGCCGAGGAGCCTCGTTGGTGATAAGTGTATTGCTGGCATGCTTGAAATAACGCCTGTTCGAGATATCCATGTGTAATTCTTCCTTTAGCTCTTCCCGAGTCGATTCTTAATATTTGTTATTTAATACCTGCTTTCGTGGCTTGCAAGATTCATGCACAACCTTATAAACGTAGTTAAATCAATGGCTTGTATTGTTAAGGTTTGGGCAGACATTCAGAACTGTAAAAATTACTGATAGTTTTCAGCCTGATTGGGGGCTCAAAATATCGATAATATTTCGTGATCGCCGGACATAACCTTATAAAACATAGGGTTATTGGGTTTTGGCCAGTGTAAAGAATTTTGACAACTTTTTGGTTTGAAGCAATTGGTGACAGACTTGGCTGATTTAAACATGCGAGAGAATTGAGTTGTTCCGCTAGCGGGAGGGGGCTTTATTCAGGTCTGCCAGGTATGGCTAATGCTATTGTCGTCGGAGGATGGCCAGACTATTTTAGCCGGAAAGCAGTTGCCAGGGAAAAATGCCCACAATGATGAGAAGGATACAGTCCTGTCATTTATGCGAAGTCGAAGTCACTGTAAAAACAGTGCTTTTCGTATCACAAGGTGGGACAATCCGAAGATTGGTGCCGAGGAGAGGACTTGAACCTCCACTACCTTTCGATAACTAGCACCTGAAGCTAGCGCGTCTACCAATTCCGCCACCTCGGCATTGAGGACCGGTTACCATCCGAATGGAGCGGTAAACTGAACGGGAAGCCGCGCACTCTACCCACCACCTGTTTTATTGTCAACGAGCCCGCATGTCTAAAAAGAAATGGCGTTCCAGCCAGGATCCCTGGTCTGTGCAGGAGGCGGAGAATTACGATCGCCCCGTCGCTAGTCGCAAATACCTTCTTGAGTTTCTCGCCAAGCGCGGCGTACCGCTGAGCTATAAACAGATCGTCTCCGAGTTGGGGGTCGAGGATGCGGATGCGCGCGAAGGTCTGCGGCGCCGGCTACGGGCCATGGAGCGCGACGGGCAGGTATTTTGTAACCGCAGTGCCGGTTATGGTCTGCCGGAGAAAATGGATCTGGTGCGTGGCCAGGTGCTGGCCCATAAGGATGGATTTGGTTTTCTGCGCCCCGAGGGTGGTGGTGAGGATTTGTATATACCCTCACGCCAGATGCGTGCCCTGATGCACGGCGACCGTGCGCTGGTGCGGATTACCGGCATCGGCATGCGCGGGCGCAACGAGGCGGCTCTGGTGGAGGTGCTGGAGCGGGGTACGCAGCAATTAGTCGGACGTTTTTGCATTGAGCGCGGGGTGGCCTTTATCACTCCGGACAGTCGCCATCTGCCGCGTAATGTGCTGGTCCCCCCCGAGGAATACGGCGGGGCGGAAGATGGCCAGATAGTCGCCGCAAAAATTCTCACCCCACCGAGTAAACATTCCCAGGCCATTGCCCGGGTAACCGAGGTGCTGGGAGATCGTATGGCCCCCGGTATGGAAGTGGAGCTGGCGGTGCGCACCCATGATTTGCCGTGGGAATGGCCGCAGGCGGCGTTGGAAGAGGCCGCAGCATTTTCCCTGGAGGTGCCGGAGGAGGCCAAGCAAGGGCGAGAGGATTTGCGGGATGTGCCGCTGGTCACCATTGATGGTGAGGATGCTCGCGATTTTGATGATGCGGTTTATTGCGAGAGAAAAGGCCGCGGCTGGCGGTTACTGGTGGCCATTGCCGATGTCTCCGCATACGTGCAGGAAGGCAGCTTTCTGGGAGCCTCTGCGGTAGAGCGCGGCACCTCGGTCTATTTTCCCGGCCGGGTGATTCCCATGTTGCCGGAGGTCCTTTCCAATGGCCTGTGCTCGCTGAATCCACAGGTTGACCGCTTGTGTATGGTCTGTGAAATGACGGTCAATGCCGGCGGTAAGGTCACCCGTAGCCGTTTCTTCCAGGGTTTGATGCGTTCTCACGCACGCCTGACCTACACCGAAGTGGCGGCCATGGTAGTGGAGCAAAAGCCGGGGGTCCGCAAGCACTACCATGCCCTAGTTCCTCATCTGGAGGAGCTCCACCGTCTGTACACGGCACTCCACGGGGCGCGCCAACAGCGAGGTGCCATCGATTTTGAGACCACTGAGACCCGTATCGTTTTTGACGACGCGGGCAAGATTGATCGTATCGAGCCCACTGAGCGCAATGACGCCCATCGCATGATCGAGGAATGCATGGTGGCGGCAAACGTGGCGGCCGCTGAATTTCTGCAGCGTAAGCGCCTGCCGGCCTTATACCGGGTGCACGAAGGCCCGAGTTTGGAAAAACTCACCGCACTAAGGGAATTTCTCGGAGAGATGGGGCTGGGACTCGGTGGTGGCGAGAAACCCGAGGGGCATCACTATGCGGCGTTGCTGGCGCAGGTGACGGGGCGTGTAGATGCGCATCTGATCCAGACCGTATTGCTACGGTCACTTTCGCAGGCAGTCTACACCCCGGAAAATTCCGGCCATTTTGGTCTGGGACTCGAGTGTTACGCCCACTTCACCTCGCCTATCCGGCGCTATCCCGATCTGCTGGTGCATCGTGCCATCCGTCATGCGGTGTCTGGCGGTAAGGTGGCGGAATTCCGTGCCCGGGCCCCGGATATGGTGGCCATGGGAGAGCATTGCTCGGCCACTGAGCGGCGCGCCGATGAGGCCACTCGTGAGGCCACCAGTTGGCTTAAATGTGAGTATATGAGTGACAAGGTAGGGGAGGAATACACCGGCACCGTCGGTGGGGTGACCTCCTTTGGCCTGTTTGTGGAATTGGACAATATTTATGTGGAGGGTCTGGTTCACATCAGCTCCCTGGGCAGTGACTATTTCCATTTTGATGCCCCTCATCACCGTTTGAGTGGCGAGCGTACCGGTCGTATCTATCGGCTGGCGGATCGCCTTAAGGTGCGGGTGATCCGGGTTAGCCTGGATGATCGCAAGATTGATTTTGAGCTGGTGGAAGACAAGCCCAAGTCGAAATCCAAGGCAAAGTCCAAGCGCCGTGGTGGACGCCGGCGGCGGCGTTGAGGATGGCTGCGCCGAAAGAAAAAAGGGCTGAGTCCGAAACTTTTATCTATGGCTGGCATGCGGTGGCCGCGGTGTGGGCCAACCGGCCGAGAGGCATCAGCGGAGTGTGGACCTGCAGGCGGGAGAGTGATGCCCGTAGCCAGGAGATCATCCAACCCATGGACGTGGCGGGGATTGCCGTTCATCAGCGTAGTCGCAAGGATCTTGATCGCATGGTGGAGGGAGCCAATCATCAGGGCATTGTGATTCGTTGTCGCGAGGCCACCGCCATTGATTGGCACGAACTGGAGGCGCGGCTGGACGTGCTTGAGGAGCCACCCTTCCTGCTGGTGCTGGACGGGGTCCAGGACCCACATAATTTAGGTGCCTGTCTGCGCAGCGCGGGAGCCGTCGGGGTGCATGCGGTGATTATCCCTAAGGCGCGCAGTGCGCCGCTTACGCCAGTGGTTCGACGGGTCGCCTGTGGCGCTGTGGAATCGGTGGCGGTGGTTCAGGTCAGCAATCTGGCGCGTACCCTGAGAGCCCTTAAGGATCGTTTTATTCAGGTGGTGGGCGCCGCGGGTGAGGCGACGGAGAGTCTGTATGAGGCTGAGTTGACCGGGCCACTGGCCTGGGTGCTCGGTGCCGAGCAACATGGTTTGCGCCGCCTGACCCGGGAGCAATGCGACCAGCTGTTATCGATACCCATGGGCGGAGCGGTGGAGAGTTTGAATGTGTCCGTGGCCACCGGGATCTGCCTGTTCGAAGCTCAGCGGCAACGACTGGCAGGTGCGTTGCGCACCCCATAACGATGGCGTACAATCCGCCGCTCTTCGAAAGTCACGTAAAAACAGTTTCTTAGGCTTTTCAAGATTACTCCTTGCCACAGTACATTTAGGTACGTGGCCGACGCCCTCCAGGGCATAACCCGTAAGGAGCTCTTCAATGAGACATTACGAAGTCGTATTTTTGGTCCATCCCGATCAGAGTGAGCAGGTATCGGGGATGGTGGATCGCTACCGCAGCATGATTGAGGAAAGCGGTGGTTCCATACACCGTCTTGAGGACTGGGGCCGGCGCCAGCTTGCCTATCCCATCAACAAGGTACACAAGGCCCACTACATTCTGATGAATGTGGAGTGCGGTCAGAAAGTGCTCGACGAGTTGGGCAGCGCCTTCCGTTTCAACGATGCGGTTATCCGCAACCTCATTATTGCCCGTGATGAAGCCGTCACTGAGCCTTCCACGCTGGCCAAGAGCCAGGAAGATTCGCGTGGTGGTGATCGCAGGCCGGCACCAGCACGAGCACCGGCACCAGCACCTGTGGCTGCGGCAGAGAGCGACAGCGTTGCCAGCAGTGAAGAGGCGGCAGCCCCTGAAGCTGAGGCCGAAGTCGAAGCAGAGGTCAAGCCGGAAACTGGGGCCTGATTTTTCCAGGTCGAGGTTATGCGGATTCTTTCTGAAAAATATTTAGCGTATAGAGGTTAGTCATGGCACGGTTTTTTCGTCGTCGGCGGTATTGCAGATTTACGGTAGAGGGCACCAAAGAGATCGATTACAAGGATCTCGCCACTCTAAAGGCTTTTGTTACTGAGACCGGCAAGATTGTTCCCAGCCGGATCACGGGCACCAAGGCACGCTATCAGCGTCAGTTGTCCACTGCTATCAAGCGGGCCCGTTTCCTGGCGCTGTTGCCTTATAGCGACGCCCACTAGGCGGATTCCTCCGCCGTTGAGAAGTGGAGATGCGGGCTAAGTCATGCGCGCACTGCTCGGATACATAAATAAGGGGCCATTGCAGGCGATCACGGTGACTGCCGTGTTCGCGATTCTGTCTCTGGTCTTGCCGATGCTGATTTATATCAGCGGCGCGGTGGTAGGACTGGTCAGCCTGCGGGTTGGCCCGCGTCAGGGTGCGGTGGTTATCGCCGGCTCTATGGCATTGGCGGGCGTTTTCTCGCTGGTGTTGCTAGGCAATGCGCTACCGGTGCTGATGTTTGCGTTGCTGACCTGGGTTCCGGTTTGCCTGTTAGCAACCTTGTTGCGGCAGGTGGCTAACCAGGGATTGATGCTGGGTGTGGCCTTCGTGTTTGCGGTGGTGGCCATTGCCATCGTGCATTTGCTGGTGGGAGTGCCTACAGAATGGTGGAGTGCACTGTTACACAGCATGCTTCGTGGGGCCGTCTCTGAAGGGGGCCTAAAGCTGGACCCGGAGCAGGCTGAGAGTGTCGCCCACTTCGTTACTACTATTGCGCCGTTGATGACGGGCCTGGTGGTGGCTACGCTGTTACTGAGTATGGTGTTGAGTGTTTATCTGGCGCGCTGGTGGCACTCGCTGATAGATAATCCCGGTGGCTTTGCACGCGAATTTCGGGAATTGAGTCTGGGGCCACGGGTAGCCTATGCGGTGACCGGGATTGGCCTGGCAGCATTTTTGCCTCTGGTTGAGGTTCGTGCGCTGGCAACCGACGTGCTATGGTCAGCGGTTGTAATTTACATGCTTCAGGGCTTGGCGCTAGCCCATTGGGTGGCGAAAAAACGGGGTATATCCAGGGCTTGGATCGTCTGTTTTTATATAGTGATTTCGGTATTCCCCCAAGTGATTCTGATGCTGGCTTTGGCCGGGTTTTCAGAGACTTGGCTTAAGCTGCGGAAACGAGAGGCCTAGCAGGCTGAATGGTTTGGTAGCAACAAGATGATAAAGGTGACGTGATGGAAGTGATATTGCTGGATGGGGTAGAGAAGCTCGGAGAACTGGGCGCCAAGGTCAAGGTTAAGGCAGGATACGCGCGCAACTATTTGTTGCCCCAGGCCAAGGCTGTACTGGCGACCCCGAAAAACCTGGCTGACTTCGAGGCGCGCCGAGCTGAGCTGGAAAAGCAGCGGGCCGGTGAATTTGCAACATCCGAGGCTCGACTGGATGCCATCACTGCACTGCCACCGCTTCAGCTTGCACGCATTGCTGGCGAGCAGGGTAAGCTGTTTGGCTCTGTTGGCCCGCAGGATGTTGCCGAGGCGATTACCGCGGCCGGGGCAGAGCTGAACAAACAGGAAGTACGGATGCCTGAAGGGCCAATACGTGAACTCGGCGAACATAAGGTGTTGGTACATCTACAGGTTGGTGTAGAGGCTACTCTTGATCTCGAGATTGTTGCCGAATAACAGCTTTTTTGCGGTGGCCCGTCTGGTGTAGGATTTCCCTCTGCACTGCTGTGGGTAGTTCTGGGTGATACAGGCTTATGCAATTCACCGCTACAAATGATCGCGAAACCGCGGCGCTAAAGATTCCGCCTCATTCCATAGAGGCGGAACAGTCGGTGATCGGCGGTTTGTTGCTGGATAATAATGGCTGGGACCGGGTGGCGGATCGGATCACCGAGGAAGATTTCTACCGCCACGATCATCAACTCATCTTCGGCGCCGTCCGTGCGCTATCAGAAAAAAGCACCCCCTTTGATGTGGTCACGGTCAGCGAGTGGCTTGAGGCCAATGACAACCTCGAAGATGCCGGTGGCTTGGTCTATCTGGGCGAACTGGCGCGCAATACTCCCAGTGCTGCCAATATTCTCGCTTATGCCAACATCGTTCGTGAGCGCGCGGTACTGCGTGGTTTGATTCGTGCGGGTGGCGAGATCTCCGCCAATGCTTTCAATCCGGAAGGACGGGATGCCGCGGAATTGCTCGACCACGCCGAGCAGCTGGTGTTTCGGCTGGCGGAGAAGGGTGGGCGCCAGGGGCAGGGCTTTGTCGCCATGAAGGACATCCTGCCGGCGGTGATGGATCGCATTGATGAACTCTATCAACAGGATAGTGCCATTACCGGTGTCAGCACCGGTTTCACGGATCTGGACGGCAAAACCTCGGGGCTGCAGCCCTCGGATCTGATCATCGTTGCGGGTCGACCCTCCATGGGTAAGACCGCCTTTGCGATGAATCTGATAGAGCATGCCGCCATCGGCGAGCAGCGCGCTGCGGCGGTATTCAGCATGGAAATGTCGGCACCGCAGTTGGTGATGCGTATGGTCGCTTCGCTTGGCAGAATCGATGCCCACTCGGTGCGTACCGGAAAGCTTCACGATGATGACTGGCCACGCCTGAGCTCGGCGGTGAGCATGCTCGATGTGGCCAATATATTCATCGATGACACCCCGGCCCTCACGCCTACGGAACTCCGCGCCCGTTGTCGGCGCTTGAAGCGGGAGCACCAACTCGGGATTGTCGTGGTGGACTATATGCAGCTCATGCAGGTGCCGGGCAGCAAGGAAAACCGGGCTACGGAGATTTCGGAAATTTCCCGTTCTTTGAAAGCGCTTGCCAAGGAGCTCAACGTTCCCATTGTCGCGCTTTCACAGTTAAACCGTAGCCTGGAGAATCGCCCAAACAAGCGTCCGGTGATGTCGGATCTGCGCGAGTCGGGCGCCATCGAACAGGACGCGGATCTGATTCTCTTTATCTATCGTGATGAGGTTTATGACGAGGACAGCCCGCACAAGGGCATGGCCGAAATTATTATTGGTAAACAGCGCAACGGACCCATTGGCAAGGTGGAACTGACCTTCCTGGGCAAGTTCACCCGCTTTGAGAATTTTAGCCCGGCAAATTATCCTGGCGGTTTTGAGGCGTGAGGGCGGAGCGTCTGCGGCGCTGCAATGATGCCCTTTGCGGTGCCCGCGCGGTGATTGACCTCGATGCCCTGGCTCACAATCTGCAACGGATTCGTGAGTTAGCTCCTGACTCCCGGATCATGGCGGTGATCAAGGCGGATGGCTATGGACACGGTGCCTTGCGCGTCGCACATGCGTTAATGGGGGCTGATGCCTTCGGTGTGGCACGGGTTGCCGAGGGAATGGCCCTGCGCAGTGCTGGAATCCGTCATAAAATCGTGGTTCTAGAGGGATTTTCCTCGCCAGAGGAGCTGATCCTGGTACGAGAGCACGGGCTCGACACCGTGCTCCACCACCCCTCGCAACTTGAGATGCTGGAACAAGCACCAGCTGGCGCAACAATTCTCCTTTGGTTAAAGATTGATACCGGCATGCATCGGCTGGGGTTTCCGCCCGTGGCCTACGGTGAGATTATGGCTCGCCTTTCGGGCTGTGCTGCAGTGGCCATGCCGGTGGGGCTGATGACCCACCTTGCCAGTGCAGATGAGCTAAAGAACCCCCAGACTTCAAAACAACTCGCCTGCTTTCAGGCGGTTGCAGAGCAGCATTCGGGACAGCTCAGTATCGCCAATTCCGCCGGTATCCTGGCTTGGGAGCAAGCCCATGCGGATTGGCTGCGCCCGGGTATTATGCTCTACGGCATTTCACCCTTTTCCGAGTCCACGGGCGGTGAGCATGGCTTGCGCCCGGTAATGAATTTCAGTACCCGCTTGATTGCCGTCAATCAGCTTTCACGGGGTGATGCGGTTGGCTACGGCGGCCGCTGGGTTTGTCCTGAGGATATGGCCGTGGGGGTTGCGGCAGTAGGCTATGGTGATGGTTACCCCCGCCACGCCACAGCGGGTACGCCGGTGCTGGTGAATGGCGAGCGAGTGCCGTTGATAGGGCGGGTTTCCATGGACATGATCAGCGTGGATCTGCGTAGCCAGCCCACGGCACGGGTGGGTGATCCGGTGCTGCTTTGGGGGGCCGAGTTGCCCGTGGAAGTCGTGGCCTTGGCAGCTAATACCATTCCCTATGAATTGACTTGCAAGCTCACCAATCGGGTAGAACGTGTGGAGGAAGGGGTGGTGGGGCTTACGAGGCAGGATGCGCGGGTTTCCTGAAGTCTATACTTCTTCCAGCCCGCTATTTCTCGATTCCGTATCGTTTCATCTTTTCCCACAGGCTTTTTCGTGAAATCGCCAGAGATTTGGCGGCCTTATTGATTATCCACCCACTCTCTTCGAGAGCTTTCCAGATCGCCGCACACTCGGCGTTTTTGATCGACTCCTTGAGGGTGAGGGTAAGGGTGTTGACAGTCACCTCCTGATCGTCGGCGGCTTCCATACTGCCTGGAATCAAAAGGTCATTTTTCGCGAGCCAGCGCCCACCACACAACGCTATCGCCCTTTCTATGATGTTTTTCAATTCCCGGACATTCCCGGGGTAACTCATGGACAGCAGCTGCAATTCCGCTTCTTTCGATAGGCCTTTTACGCGCCATCGGGTGTTTGCAGCCAACTGGTTTACGAATATTCTGGCGAGGTGAAGGATGTCATCCCTGCGTTCACGTAGCGGTGGAATATGCACGTGAATAACATTCAGGCGCCAATATAAGTCCGAACGAAAATCCCCTTTCTTCATGGCAGTGTCCAGATCCACCTGGGTCGCCGCAATGACCCGTACATCCAAGGATATGGACTCCTGCCCGCCCACGCGTTCAATCACAAGTTCCTGTAGTACGCGGAGCAGTTTCACCTGGATCTCCCGAGGGATTTCAGCAATTTCATCCAGAAAAATTGTGCCGCCGTGAGCCTGTTCGAAACGACCTATACGCCGCTGCATAGCCCCGGTAAAAGCCCCTTTTTCGTGGCCGAAAAGCTCGCTTTCGATTAATCCAAGAGGCAGAGCCGCGCAATTGACTTTGACCAGGGGGCCTTGCGCCCGGAGGCTGTTGTGATGAATCAAATCAGCTACTACCTCTTTTCCAACCCCGGATTCTCCTGTGATCAAAACCGAACTATCGGACTCAGAAAGCCGCGCCACAAGCCGCTCGATGGTACGCATCGGTGCGCTCTTGCCGAGGACACCGGCACCGGGCCTGAAATGTGCGTCGTCAATTCCCAAGGAACCAGTACTCAGGCGGACATCCCTTATACGCGACAGGTGACGGCCCATTTTGTCGATAAAATCGCACAATTCAAAGGGTTTGGTCAGGTAGTCAACGGCTCCTGCCTTGACCAGGGCAACCGCATCCGAGATATCGCTATAGGCCGTCATGAGGATAACCGGAGTTCCCGGGTGGTGACGTGAAATATAGGCAAACAAGTCGGTTCCGGAGCCATCGGGCAAGCGGATATCGGTGACAACCAGATCAACATCGCCTTTTTCAATTTGGGCGTAGGCACTGGCTGCATCAGACGCGCAGCGGACGGGAAGTCCCTCAAGACGAAGCCGGTCTTCAAGGGACAATCTCATAATTTCGTTATCTTCGACCAATAGCACGCAGAGCCCCGAAAAATCCTCTTCCTGCTCGCTTTTATTGTCCCGCTCACGCATTCAGGCAGCCTTTATTTTGGGGCCTTCATCAAATCGAGTGGGTAAAAATCACCTACAAACCCCTTGTGGGTAGAGAACCAGCCCGCCCAGATGGCAGTAGATTGCATTCCTGAAGCGTGCTTTATTTTGAAACCCACGGCTGCGTATTTTGATCGTCTTGATGCGGCTGTTGATGCTCTCAGATGGGCCATTGCTTACCTTTAGGATGATGGCGTTAAGAATTCCCCAGAGGTGTTCCTTGATAGTTTTGGCAACTTTTTTGACCGGCTCCAGTCGGCACCGAAGAGCCCAAGATAGCCACTGCTTCCAACGCTTCTCGGCCCAGGTCCGGCTCACATCGCTCCACAGGCGCATCGCCAAATCCTTGATGGCCCAGGCACGCGCCGTCTTCAGCGTGCTTTCCCTTAGCAACTTGAAGCTGCGTTGGCGTTTGTGACTCAGGTTTCCTGGATTGGTCAACCAGTCATACTTGCTGCCTTTCTTGCGCTCGTTGGCCACATGCAACACCTTTCCTTCAGCCGATACGACGGTGACGTAATCGTGTCGCTTGCGGAAGGAGGTCTCATCTACGCCAATGTGTTTCGGGGGCGCCACCTGGCGGCGCTCCAATCCACGCTTAACCGCACGTTGCATGATCCCATCAATGGCATTCCAGCTGAATGACAATTGACGTGACACCGCTTGGATCGAGGCCTCCTGGAGCCAGTCAATCACCAGGGCCTCATACAGCACGGTAAAATCTGAACCCGGCTCCGACCATGGGACGTGTACTGACACCACTCCATGTTCCGCGCATTGGACCCGTGGCAGATCAGCTATCAGTAGGGTCTTAAGTTGGCAGGTATCTAGATGTTGCCACTGCCGGCGGCGTCTGTCGTAACCCGGGCAACGGGCACCACACTTCGGGCATGTCTGCTTGGTTCCCAGTTTTTGCTCCACATGAACCTTGACCTTGCCTGCCTTTATATCCATTTCTTTATCAGACACCTTCCACGGCGCCTGAATGCCCAATATCTGTTGGTATAGTTCTTTGTCTCTCATCCTTCACACGGTAATCTACCCACTCGATCGGGGGAAGAGCCTATTTTTATAGTCGGAACCACAACGCGGAACCGGGTGCCGCGTCCTTCCTCACTTCCCAATTCAATCACACCCCCCATGCCGTGGACCAGCCGATAGACGACCCAAAGACCCAGCCCAGTACCGTTTGGTTTGGTGGTGAAAAAAGGATCAAACAACTGGTTTCTGTATTGGGCGGGTATGCCCGGCCCGTTATCACTCACCTCGATAATTATGTAAGGCTGCTCATGAATCGCACGAAACGATACCGTACCTCCTTCCGGAAGTGCCTGCACTGCGTTTTTCAGCAGGTTCAGCACAACTTGTTGAACTCTTGTACCCTGTATGTAGATACCTTCGTCTACCTGATTCTCCCAAACGATTTGGATATCGCGTTTGCCGATTTCTAGCTTCAGGAGTTCCAGTACGTGATTAAGATGTGCCGCGCTGACCGGATGATCGCTGTCCTCGACTTTCAGTTCTACAAGGAGACTACCTACAATATCCCTGATCCGGTAAAGGCCCTGTTCGATCAACGGTAGGTAGCGTTTGATGAGTTCCGGATCATTCGGATGCTTGCGTAACGTGTCGATGCAGTTAAGAAGTCCGGCGAGGGGATTGTTCACCTCATGGGCGACGCCGGCGGTGATACGACCCAGGGCGACCAGCTTTTCGCTCATCGTCGCTTCTTCTTCAAGAGTTTTTTTCTCGGCCAACGCAGCCAATATCTTGTTGAAGGTGGCGCTCAGGCGTCCGATCTCATCGCGTTGCCTGACAGGAACGGGAGCTATTTCAGCCATGTCGCCTCGGCCCACAGCTTCAAGCCCCAAGGTTACTGCGGTGAGTGGCTTGACCATACGTTGCGAGGCGAAGGCGCCCAGAAGGCTGCCGATAATAACAAAACCAAAAGTCATCGCCAGAACCGTAACAGCCGAGTACTGTGCTTTATCATAGAGTTGCCCGATCGATAGTCGAACTCGAATGACGCCAAGATATTTCTGATCCGAGAACAGGGGTACAACACCTTCCTGGAATCCTTTCCTGGATAATTCGCCGCCGCTCAATACGCTTGGGGATCGGGCCGAGAGAGCGGTTTCCAACAGGTGACGTTCGTTTTCGTCCGAGGGTGAAAATAGCAGTCCGATGGGATGTTTCGATGGTTGCAGATGAGCCTGTACCCGGCCCTTGGCGTCAAGGATCATTCCTGTAATAGCCTGACTTTGCCGCTTTTCCACGGACGAATGGGAGGTGATATTCTTGAGACTCAAATACAAAGTCCAAAAATCCTTGCGGAGCATGGCCTTAGGGGCTGTGACCGCTACGGATTCGGCCATCAATAGGGCTTTTTCTCCCAATACCTCGTGAAATCTCCACCAATCCTGAACCACTATGACAGCACCGATCATGAATCCGACGCCAGCCACCACGGCCGTGATGGTTAGGGAAAACTTGAGCGACAGGGGCCATGAGCGGGGATTCAGCATTGGCTTTCACATGCTCGGCTTACGGTGCGGTGACAGTGGATAACTGGGAAAGAACTTTCCTGGTCTGGTTCGCCATCACGCGAATATCGTAAAAAAGACTGGGCGGGAAATCTCCGAAACCATCCAGCTTGAATTCGCTGAGAAGAATTTTCCCTTCTGGATCCAAGTTCATTTTCAATAATACTTCCTGCATACGTTTGACGGTTGTGGCCTTGACCCCAATGCGGGAAACGATAGGGGGAAAACCAAAGCTGGGTGATCGTTTGACGATTCGGGTCTCTTTTGTGATTTCGGGCCGAAAGGCTGCCAGATATTCCCATATGTACGAATCGACGGCGCCGCCATCGGCGACTTGTTCGGCGACCGCCTGTATGGTTTCGGCATGATTGAAGGTAAAAAAAGTTTGCCGAAAAAACGTTTCCGGGCTTTCTTTGTGTTTAGACAACAGTGCCAAAGGATAAAGAAAACCTGAATTTGAATCGGGATCAGAGAAAGCGAAAACTCGTCCGCGCAAATCATTCAACGTTTGATACGGGCTGTTGCGGTGAACGATGATATAGGAATAGTACCGAGGTTCTCTCCGATAGATGGGTACGGTCAGGAGCCGTAGAAATTCTGGATCTCTGGATTGTACGAATGGATACCCACATATCCAAGCGAAATCAATTCCCCCGGAGTTCAGCAGATCCAACACCTCCCGGTAGGACCTGCGCATGACGAATTCGACCCTTTGTCCCAATCTGCGCTCCAAGTATTGACTCCAGCGATCGAGCAGCCTGAGATTTTCAGTGACGACCACAGCGGTCAAACCAAACTTAATCGACGGCTGCGGTTCTGCCGCCGAAAGCGATGCTATCCAAGGTAGTAACAGGAAAAGTATGGCGAGTCGCAAAGGGAAACCTTCGTAAAGGAATTTAGCTGTTGTTGTTGTCGAACATATCTGACGCTCTCCCAGGAAGCCAGATTAAGTCAGCGCCAAGCTACCAATAATAGTAGAAGAATTTGACTTCTCAGTCTTTTTTTTGTCTGGCGACCACCGGGTTCGCCAATTGACACAGGTTGCAGGGACGGATTCGAAAGACTCCCTGTTTGAATGTTGATCACCCTTTAGTTACCGTCCGGTAACTAAAGGCCTTGAAGAAACGCCTCAAGCGATTGATCTTGAAATGGAAATTGGAAAAGTTGCGGGATCTGGAGGATTGTTACCGGAGCGTAACCAAACTCTGTTCCGGTCTAACCATTTTTATAAATGAGTGTTGAATTTCAATGAGTCCCAATTTCTGGCATGACATTTGCTGTCGTCTGCATGGCACAAGGCAATTTTCATTGTCTGCCGTTCGACGCCGAAAACATGGAAAGAGCATAGCTGCAAGGGCGTGCTCAACAAGAACAAGAACAAGAACAAGAACAACAAATAGACTTGATGTGGGGAAATTTTGTGAGGGTAAGGGTGTCCGGTCATATGAAATCGGGAACATACTTCAGGCTGACGTGGGGTTTGGCCGTTGTTGTTCTGGTCGGCGGCGTGCTGGTTTTAGTCGCTGCCTGGGGCGGGGTTGAATATTACACTTCCCAGTCGTCGTTCTGTGGGGGTTCCTGCCACTCCATGACCGAGCAATACGAGGCCTGGAAATCCAGTCCTCACCACGCAAGTAACAATTCTGACGGAAAACAGGCCGAGTGTATCGAATGTCATTTTCTTCCCGGTGACAAGTACTCACTGAAGGCCAAGTTTGAAGGGCTGCGCCATCTGGCGGCTTATCTGTATGACCCCGACGCTCCGCTTCCAATTCGTCCCGTAATACCGGACGGTGCCTGCCTGCAATCAGGTTGCCATGATACGGAAAAATTCTCCGAACGGGAGATCATGTTTGCGGACAAGGTGCACTTTAAACACGCTGTCCATTTGGGCGAAAAGGCCCTCGCAGGCCAGAAACTGGCCTGTGATACCTGTCATTTCAAGGTATCGGAAGAAAAGCATTTCGAAGTGCCCAAAGATATCTGCTTTTTGTGTCACCTCAAACTCGAGAAACCCGATTTAGCAAAAGCTGAAATGGCCGAGGTGGGCACCGACAAGATCCTGGAAATCTCCTTTTCCGACCGGCCTTCCATTGACTTCAACCAGGGCGTATCGCGCTGCGATATCTGTCATATCATTCCCACCGAATCGCTTCAGAGTCAATTAACGGTAGAGGAAAACAAAGACGATAGCCTGACCAAACCAATAACCCATCAAACCATGCAGGAAGCGGGCGTGGCCTGTGAGAGTTGTCATTTCGAAGTCGTTAAGGGCGCCGGTGAAATTGTCAAGGGCAATGTAGTTTCAAATGGCTGCCTCCGGTGCCACAATCGTAGCCAGACACTTATGGCAACCGCAGGTGATCGCAAGCTGATGCACGACAAACACGTCTCAGCGAAAACAGCGGACTGTTTTGATTGCCACAGTACTATTGAACATAAAAACCGTACGGACCACCTGGATTTCGTGCGCACTGACTGCCAGTTGTGTCACGTCGACCAGCACAAATATCAAAAACTATTGCTTTCCGGTGCCCCCGCAACCGAAAACCTCTCTGCAACGCCGCACCTGATGTTCGAAGTCAATACAAATTGCATGGCCTGTCATCTGAAGAAAACGATCCGTACTGGACATGCGGTTAGAACCGCTTCTGGGGAAACCTGCGCGGCTTGTCACACCAAACAGCATAAGAAGATGCTGGTTGACTGGAAAACGCAACTTGAAGAGGAGGTCAAGGATGCAGAAACAGCAGAGCAGGATGCCCTCAAGGTTTTCGAGGAGTCAAAACTTAAAATGGACAAGGCCTTACTCAATGAGGTCAAAGAAAAACTTGCCAATGGTCGAAAACTACTGAATATCGTTCGGTTTGGCAATGGTGTACACAACAAAAAGTACGCGATCATGATTCTCGATGAGGCATTTGCCAACTTCGACGATTCCATCGATCTGCTGAAGGACGGGAGATGAACCAGCAGCAATCCCAAATGTTGGTACCACTCACATGAACATTCTCAATCGTGGACTGTGTTCCAGTGATTGAGAGAACTGAATCATGAACGAAGAGGAGAGATGAACTATGGCTGATTCGAATTCACATAAATCCAGTCGCAGAAAGTTCCTGGGTGGTGCAGGGTTGGCCGCAGCCGGAACCGTCGCGTTGGGCGTGCCGGTAACAACAGCCCAGGCCACAGAAAAAAAGGTCCCCCGCTGGGCGATGGTTATGGATTTGCGCAAATGCATTGGCTGCAGGGCCTGCACCGTTGCCTGCAAATCGGAGAACAATGTATCTCTCGGCAGGTTCAGGGCCGTTATTCAGGAAAAAACCATGGGAGCTTTCCCGAATACAAAGAAGGCATTCCTGCCATTAATGTGTAACCACTGCGAGGGCAGTAAAGAGGACAGGGTTCCGCCCTGCGTAAAGATATGCCCCGAGTTTCCGGGTAAACGAATGACATTCAAAACCGCCGACGGAAGCAAGATTCGCTACCGTGGTGGCGCCACCTACAAGCGCCCGGACGGCGCCATCCTGATCGATGCCGAACTGTGCATTGGCTGTGGTAAGTGCATTGATGCTTGCCCGTATGGTGTGCGCTCGTTTAATCCTTTCGTCAAGGCAGGAAAGGCACCGACGAAACAGGCCGCCGACAAGTGTGATCTATGTGTGCATCGACTCGATAACGGTCTGGAACCATCCTGCGTCAATACCTGCCAGGGTCGAGCGCGAATCTTTGGCGATCTCAACGATCCGGCCAGCGAGGTCTCCAGGCTCGTCAAGGCGCACCATCTTGCCAGCGACGACAATGTTCTGCTCGCGGAAGAAGGTACTCGGCCCAATGTTTACTACATCGACCCGGACAACCTGCTCAAAGAGCTCTATACGCAGCGCAAGAAGGACAAGCTGGACCACTTTGTCGATCAGATTGTTTAGTCCGGTTGTTTGTAAATAGTGAGGAATGACAATGAGTAAATTTAATCGTCGAAAATTTGTGAAACTCGCTGCGGTCAGTAGCGCCGCTGTAGCGGTCGGTGCCGGCAACACCCAGAGCGCACTCGCCGGGACCCCCATACTTCAAGCCGGCGGCCGTGATTTTTCACCGACCACTCGTAAGGAACGCAAGGCTATACCAACCGCCTGCTGGGGTTGCGTAACCCGGGACGCCATGATCGGTTACGTGGAGGATGGCCGGCTGATGAAACTCGAAGGTCATCCGGATTCCATCCGCACCTTGGGTAAGCTCTGCGCCAAGGGGCAGGCCGGCGTCAACCAAGTCTATTTCCCGGATCGTATTCTTTATCCAATGCAGCGCGTCGGTAAACGTGGCGAGCATAAGTGGAAAAGAATCTCCTGGGATGAGGCCTTGGATACCATTGCAGCCAAGCTAAAACCGTTGCGCGATGCCGGTACACCGGAACTGTTCTGCTACCACTACGGACGCCACAAGGCTAGCCAGGCGGCAACCATGTACGATTTCATGGCGGCCTACGGCACCGGAACCATTGGCAACCACACCTCAATCTGCGAGGGTAGCAAGTGGGTTGGCCAGGAGAGCCTATGGGGTGGCATGTACGACAATTGGGACTATGACAAGACCGACTTTGTACTCAACTTCGGCAGCAATCAGTTCGAGGCCCACACCAACCACATCCCCACCTCCCAACGCTTGATTCGGGCGATGGTCGATCGGGGCGTGCCGCTGTATACCTTCGATGTGCGGCTCTCGAACACGGCTGCAAAATCGACCCAGTGGGTTCCGATTAAACCTGGTACCGATGGCTTGGTGATGCTGTCCATGATCAACGTCATCATGAACGAGGGCTTGTTCCGTAGGGACCACTTCAAGTTCATGCGGGTGACGGCGGATCACCACGCTTCAACGAACGAAAAGATTGCCGCGGTCAAAGCGGCGGTTGCCAGATTCACACCCGAGTTTGCCGAGCAGGAAAGCGGTGTTCCAGCGGCCACGATCAAGACAATCGCCCGCGGTTTCGCCACGGCCAATTCGGCCTGTCTGCTCACCTACCGCGGCGCAGTCATGCACTACCACGGTGCCGATCAGGAGCGGGCGGCGATGTTGTTGTCCGCTATTACCAATAATCTCGACCGGCCGGGCGGCCGGGTGATGGGTGTGGGTGCCGGTTGGAAAGCGCCATCGTCCAAAAAAGCCAAGGTGCAAAAGGCCTTGCATATCAAAGACGGATTTCCCGGCGAGGCGGCTTTCCCGACCCACCATGTCAGTCAATCGCTGCTGCCGATGATCAAGGATGGTCGCGCGGGCCGGCCTGAGGTCTACTGGTTCAGTTGTCACAATCCGGCCTACGTCTATGGCGATAATAACGGCATTGCCGATCTTATGAAGGACGAGGAACTGATGCCCTTCATCATCACCTCGAATATCGTCTACGATGAATCCTCAGCGCTGGCCGATATTATCCTGCCCGATGTGACCTATCTGGAACGTTGGGATTGGGAAGACATGGTTTCGGCCAACCAGATTGCTGAGTTCTATATACGCCAACCGCTGGTCAAGCCGCTTGGTGAATCACGATGCCAGGGTGATGTCTGGCCTGATCTGGCGAAACGGATTGGCATCGAGCTGGCGTTCAAGGATAAGGAAGACTACGTGCGCCAGTCCTGCAATATGACGCCCGGTGTTATGGAGGCTGGCGGATTCGAGTATATGAAGAAGCATGGGGTCTGGCACGACAAAAATGCTAGACCCAACTATGGCTTCTACGAGGCCAAGGTCGATGTTTCCGGCAATGGGGTCATTCTCGATGAGAAAACCGGAACCTATTGGAACTGGAAGAAAGCCGGGGTGGCAAGCGAGGCCGAGGCCAAGGCCAAAGGTTATCTGGGCTCCAAGGGTGCAAAGGATGCCTATGTGGCCCAGGACATCGGTGGCACGGCCTATCTGGCCTACCCGCCCAAGACCAAGTTCATGAAGTCGGGCCTGCTCGATTTTTATTCCGACAACTTTGCATCCAAGGGCTTCCCGGCATTTCCCACTTACACGCCGGTGCCTGAGCATGTGAAGATGGCCAAGGACGACCTGATTCTGACTACCTACAAGATCGCCGTGCACACGCACTCGCGGACCGCCCATTGCAAGTGGCTTACCGAGATCAAGCACGACAATCCGGCCTGGATCAATACCAAAACCGCCCAGGACAGGGGTATTGCCAACGGGGATAAAATCAAGGTCTCCAGCAGCGTTGGTGAAATGACGACCACGGCCCATGTCACCGAGGGGGTCATGCCTGGCGTTATCGCTATCTCGTATCACTTGGGACGGCGCCATTCGGGCATCTATGGATCGGGTAACAGTGACCCGATATCGGGAGGTGCGGCCTCCGATCCGGATGCCAAAAACATGTGGTGGAAGAAACACGGTAACCATCCCAACGTGATTGTCCCTAATGCCTCGGATCCGATCAGCGGCGCGATGCGGTGGATGGATACGGTGGTGAAGGTCGCTAAAGTCTAGGCTGCTGTGGTGGAAAGGAGAGAGGACTCGATGGGAACCAAGCGGAATGAAATGGCCGATAACGCTACGACGAGAAGCCAGGTCTATGCTTTATTGACCATCGTCTTCCGCGCGGAGCCCAGCGAGGCCTTTCTCAAGGAATTGCAAGGCCCCCGGTTTTCGGAGGCCCTTTCCGAGCTGGGAGTTGACTTGGGTTCTGAATATCACGCAAAAACTAAAGTGGAGAATTGCCAGGGTCTGGCGGTTGAGTTCACCCGATTATTCCTGGGTCCGGGCCAGCATATATCAGCGCACGAATCTGTTTTCGCCGAGTTGGACGGTGGCTTTGGCGGTCACTGGGGGGCGCAGACCGCTGAGGTGAAAAAATTCATTGAGGCTACCGGAATGGAATATGCGTCGGACTTCAATGGCCTCCCCGACCACATCAGTGTCGAGTTGGAGTTCATGCAGAAACTTGCCGAATGGGAGCTTGAAAAATGGGCCAATGATGACGATGAAAACGCCGAATACTGCCTGAGTGTGCAAAAGAAATTCATTGAAGAACACCTGCTTAAGTGGGTTCCCCAATTCTGCAGCGAGGTTATCGACAAGGCGGATCAACCTTTCTATCGGGAGATGGCAGGCATTACCGTAGACTTCCTCGAGTTTGACCGTATTTTAATCAACAAATCACTGTCATCAAGCGTGCCGTCCTGAAATAGCCACGGGGATTAGACTCGGGGTGAGGGTGGCCACGAACTTCTGCGCATGAGCCTTCCTCATTTCTGTTCTTGCTACCTCATCAGATCCCGTTGCCTGGACGCCTGAACGGCATCTTCAAAATAGTTGGGTTCTGCCGCAACAAACCAACTGAGCGGCTTTGGTGAATGCGAGGCAAAGTGATCAACTCATGGCTTGAGACGAGGCAACGGGATCGCTTTGTAACGTTTTTGCGCTGTAGTATGTCGCGTGAGTATTTTTGGACAGCCCACCAAGGGTTCTGTTTTGCTTGCCGGGCTTCTCCTGCTTGGCCTGTCATTCGGCTCTCGATCGCTCAGTGCCGGGGAGTTATTAGTGATTGCCGGGCAAGATGGCGGGCGGCACCGCTTTAGCATTGAGGTGGCACGTACGCCGCAGCAACATATGCAAGGGCTCATGGGCCGGCAGCATCTGCCTCCTGACCAGGGCATGTTGTTCTACTTCAATTCGTCGCAGCGGATCAGCATGTGGATGAAGGATACGCCGCTATCCCTGGATATGTTATTTGTCGCTGATGATGGCCAAATCCTGGCTATCCATCCCCAGGCAATCCCCCTTTCCACCCAGTTTATTCCCTCTCCGGGGCCAGTGCGCGGGGTGCTGGAAGTACTGGCCGGCACTGCGGCCAAGTTGGGAATAGTGGTTGGTGACCGGCTCATTCATCCCTCGTTCAAAGGTATCCCCAAGCGCTGATTCAGGGTTTAGGGTGCAATTCCATGAGAGCCGCGGTGAAACCCTTCAGGGAGACCGTGAGCTTGACTGGCCGACGGCGAGCATCGTGAAAGGTTACCTGGACCTGTGCTTCTGCCTTGAGTTTATCCAGCAGTTTTTTCTCCAGCGGCAGGACGGTGCGGCAGCCCCCCGGAATGCAGTGTTCGATAGCCAGCCGCAGTGGTTCATCTTCAGCAACTTGCATGGAGATACCCGGTGGTAACGAGATCCCCAAGGGGAAGGTAAGTATCGCCACTGGCTCCGCCCGCTTTGGTGGATAGGTCACCGCAAACAATAGCACCCGCCCTTTGCCCTTGCGCAGCACCAGATTCTGGAATACGAAACACTGTTCCGCAGCACCGTCGGGCGGCTGTTCGCAGCGCACCATCCAGTCCTGAAAGCGTTTGCCCTCCGGCGCAGTTTTCTCCTGGGCAGTAGCCAGGGTTGGGGCCATCAGCAAGCTGATGAGCAATCCAATCAAGGCCATTCCCGGATTGCTCTTGTTCCAGTGCGTCGATTCCATCAGTCTAGCTCTCCCGTTGATGAGTAATCAAAGGCGGAGCCTACCGGCCGAAGGCTTTTCTCTCAAGCCAATATTTCCCGGGGAGGGCTTTGAATCTAAACCTGAGCAATGGGTAGGGTAGACCTTGTATGCCGATTATTATCGCAATGGCAATGATGTCATATACCAAGCTCTTCAGATCAAAATCTGGTTAAATGTAAAGCCACCTATAACTGCCATACTAAAAATTACAGCTAAAAATGCCAACAAAAGCGGCCATAAAAATAATCGTTTGAGTAAAATCAATTCTGGAAAACTTGCACCGCCACTACCAATAACCAATGCTATTATCGCCCCAAGGCTAACACCTTTTGCTATAAATGATCCTACCAATGGAAGAAGTGTAGTCACGCGAATATAGAGTGGTATCCCGATAAGTGCTGCGGTTGGAATAGCAGCTGGATTTTGTGAACCTGCCACGTCAGAAAAGAAATGTTCAGGAACGAACCCATGGACAACTGAACCGATAAACATGGCAATCAGCATGTAAGGAAGCATAGAACAAAAAATCGACCAACTTTCATCCCAGGCCTTGTACCAAAGTGAAGGCTCTTTTTTTTCGGCATTACAGCAGGAGTTATCTTCTGATGTATCGCATCCCGTACTGCAACTGGATGACCTGGGCTTAAACATGTCCTGTTTCACAAATCGTTCAAAGCCAAAATGCTGAAGAATAAGTCCTGCGATTATCGATGTACTCAGCGCTAAACCTGCATAAAAGATTGTCACCTTTAACCCTAATACAGGAATAAACAAAGCGATAACAATGGGATTTAGTAACGGTGAAGTAAACAGGAATGTCATGGTTGGGCCAAACCCCGCCCGAGCTTTTAACAATCCAATCAACATGGGAATTGTCGAGCAACTGCAAAATGGTGTAACTGCTCCAAGCCCTGCTGCAGTTAGATATCCCCTACCGTTTTTGCCTCCTAATAGCTGCTGAATTTTTTCAGAAGGTAATTTTTGGTTGATAATTGCAACACCATAGCTTATCACCAGAAAAAGCAAGGTAAGTTCAACGAATAGCTGAACAAACATATCCATAGTATTTATAAATTGCACTTTGATTTCTGGGTCGGCTATTAGAAAGCTTAGATATTCAAACATATACTGTACTCACAATATGATTCTAGAAACGTAGAAATATATTATGAGTATAGACTTGGCCTGTCAATATATTTCTAGTAGAATCGAAATAACTGATGAATTTAGGGCTAAGTATGCAGATTGATATCGCCGCAAAAAAACTGGCCGAGCTGGGCCATACGACACGTCTTCAAATATTTCGACAGCTAATCAGGGCGGGGGAGCAGGGAGTTCCTGTAGGTGAGTTACAGTCGGCACTTGGGGTTCCCGGGTCTACGCTGTCTCATCATATAAATCGACTTGTTTCTGTAGGGTTAGTTGTTCAACACAGAGAGGGGCGTACTCTATATTGCATACCACAATATAATGCTCTTGATGACTTGATCTCATTCCTTCAGGAGGAATGCTGTATCAATGAAAATGGCTCTTACTAAGAGCCATTTATTCATCTGTGAGTTTATCGAACGGTAGCATTGGGTTGATTAAGACATATGATTTGGTTA
>JAJFJT010000030.1 GCA_021773795.1 Gammaproteobacteria bacterium
AAACTCTTTGGCATTCTGCGAACTAACCCGGAAGTGCGCATAGCCGTGGCTTGCGATCTCATGTCCCGCCGCATGCACCCGACGGATGAGTTCCGGATAACGCTCAACGATCCAGCCGAGGACAAAGAAGGTAGCGCGGGTATCCGCTTCGTCGAACAGACGGAGAATCCGGTCCACGTTGGCTTCCACGCGGGAAGGATAGTTATCCCAGTCCTCGCGCTGCACCACATCCTCAAAGGCAGAGACCTGGAAGTAATCTTCGAGGTCTACGGTGAGGGCGTTACGAATTGGTGTGTCTTCAGGCATGATTTGCTGTGATAGCTTCACTGTCGGGTTACTAATTTCAACCTTGTGGCTTTGGAGTATTTATTTTACGTAGGTCGGGTTAGCGATAGCGTAACCCGACGATAATAGAAAACATGCAATATAGACGCGCTTTTTTACCAGGGGGTTGTTACTTCTTCACGCTGGTTACAAAAAACCGGCGAAAGCTGTTTGTTAATAGCATGGCGCTTGATGTTTTACGTAACGCGTTCCGAGCGGTGAAGATAAAACGACCATTCGAGATTAATGCCATCGTGGTACTGCCCGATCATATCCATTGCATCTGGACTCTGCCAGAGGGGGATGCTGATTTTGCGACACGCTGGAGGTTGATAAAGACCTGGGCCACCAAACACTGCAATGCCGATATGCGACAAACTTTAAACGGTGAACGGACTCGAGGGCCTAAACAAACCATTTGGCAACATCGTTACTGGGAGCACCTGCTTAGAGATGAGGCCGATTACCGGCATCATGTGGATTACATTCATTACAACGCGGTGAAGCATGGACTGGCTTCGAGCCCGATGGATTGGCCATATTCGAGCTTCAGACATTATGTGAAGGCAGGCCTTTTAGCTGAAGATTGGGGGGCAGAGGGTGTTGTATTTGAAGATGGCATTGGGAATGAGTAAGGCACTGTCGGGTTACGCTATCGCTAACCCGACCTACCATAATGTCTCCGTCATCAAGTAAAGCCGCCGTAGGTCGTGTTAGCGGAGCGTAACCCGACAACAGCGGCCCACTAATCCTGCTCGCGATGATAGAGATCTTCGAAACGGACGATGTCGTCTTCCCGCAGGTAGCTACCAGACTGCACCTCGATGACTTCCAGAGATACCCTGCCCGGGTTCTCCAGACGGTGCTTTACACCCAGCGGAATATAGGTGGACTGATTTTCGGTGAGTAAGAATGTCTCCTCGCCACGAGTCACGCGCGCGGTACCACGCACCACCACCCAGTGCTCAGCGCGGTGATGATGGAGTTGCAGTGACAATACTGCACCGGGCTTCACTGAAAGCCGCTTCACCTGATGACGGCTGCCGGCATCAAGTTGTTCATAGGCGCCCCATGGACGAAAAACCTTGCGATGGCTGCGGCCTTCCTTGCGGCCCTCCTTTTTCAACCAATCAACCACTTTGCGTACGTCCTGGCAATGATCCTTGTGGGCCACCAGCACAGCATCTCCAGTCTCCACTGCAATGATGTCCTCTACCCCAACGGCAGCAAGAAAACGGCTTTCCGAGATGAGCAAGCTATTGCTGGCCCCTTCCACATGCACGTCACCATGGGCCACATTGCCCGCTTTATCAGGCTTACCAAGTTCCAGCACCGCAGGCCATGCACCCACATCGGACCAACCCGCATCCAATGGCACCACAGCCGCTGATATCCGGCCCTTCCCGGCTTTCACGGGCAACTGCTCCATCACCGCATAATCAATTGAATCCGCTGGACAAGCGGCAAATTTATCTCGGTTTACCCGGAAAAAATCGCCATCCTCACTACCACTTGCATCCGCCTCGGCACAGGCCTTTGCGATATCGGGCTGGCAGGCTTTAATGGCCACCAGCCAGACACTGGCACGCACCATAAACATACCGCTGTTCCATAAATACTGGCCAGACTGAAGGTAACTTTGTGCCGTTTCAGAATCCGGCTTTTCCACAAAAGCCTTGAGCTCACAGGCGCCATCTTGCCCCTTCAGGTGCGAACCCTTCTGAATATAGCCATAACCTGTCTCGGGTCGATCCGGGACTATGCCGAAAGTCACAATCCGCCCATCCAGGGCCAGTTCCATACCGGTGAGTACGGCCGCGTGGAAACTGGCCTCATCACGAATAATATGATCTGCCGCCATGACCAACAAGACGGGATCTTCGCCGCCTGCCATCGCGGAATGTGCAGCGATGGTCAGGGCCGGCGCAGTGTTTCTGCCAACGGGTTCGAGCAGGAGCCGCTGGGCTGAACGCTCCGCCGCGCGGAGTTGCTCTGCGATGAGAAAGCGATGCTCTTCATTGCAAACCACCAAAGGCGGATTCACCGTGAAGGCAGCCGTCGAGGCCTGCTGCTGCAGGCCGTCCAGTCGAGCTACGGTATCCAGGAACATGGATTTTGAACCATTGAGGCACAGCAGTTGCTTGGGATAGCCCTCGCGGGAAAGTGGCCATAGGCGGCTACCGGAGCCACCGGCAAGAATGACCGGGCTAATGTTTGTGCTCATTTCACTCACTCCGGTTTATCCTCGTTCTTTTTTTCCAATGCATGACGTAGTCCCGCCAGTTCCTCGCGCAGGGTACCCACCAGTACGCTCATGGATTCCTCTACTGCCGCCAAACGGTCATCAGCGACAGGTGCCTTTTTTGGTGCAGGCTTCGATAATCTTTTGACCGGCTTTGCAGCTTTCAGTACCGGCAACTCCGGTTCCACATCACCATCACTTTGCTCTTCCAGCAGTTCCTGCGTTACCGTCGCCAGGGTCTCGGCCGTCAGCGCATGCAGTTCCTCCAGGCAGGCAAAAAGGAATAGCCGATCGCACAGGTTGTTAATGCGGCGCGGCACGCCGTCTGCATATTCATAAACCCCCTGATAAACAGCATCATCAACTTTCGGATCGCCCTGCCAACCGGCAGTCAGCAGACGATGCTCAATGTAGCCACGCGTTTCCTCGGCATTCAGGGGCTTCAGGTGATAGGCAGCAATCACACGCTGGCGTAGCTGCTCGAAACCCTCGGAGCGCATGGTGTTGCGAAACTCTCTCTGGCCCAGCAGGAAGCTCTGTAGCAATGGCTCGCCGTTCATGGAGAAGTTCGACAGCATGCGCAACTCTTCGATAGCCTTGCGCGGCAAACCCTGGGCCTCATCCACCACCAGCAAAGCACGTTTTCCCTCTTGGCGGATGGCACGAAAATAGGACTCAAGGCTGGTTAAAAGTGCTGCCTTACCGATACGTTTGATAGGCAAACCAAAGGCCGCCGCGACCATACGCAACAGATCGTCTGCTTGAAGCTGTGTGCTCACAACCTGGGCCGCGACTACGTTTTCGTGTTCCAGAGACTTGAGCAGGGCGCCTACCAGCGTGGTCTTGCCCGTTCCCACATTACCGGTAATGACGATGAAGCCTTCCCCTTGTTTGACGCCGTAGCGTAGGTAGGCAAGCGCTCGTTTGTGGCCTGAACTATTGAAGAAAAACCTCGGGTCCGGGCTAAGACGGAAGGGTTTTGCTCGAAAGTTATAGAAGGTTTCGTACATCTGGTTTGGTTTCCGGGTTGGAACGGCGCACATGGTGCGCCCTACATTAGAAAATATGGTTGATAATTCTGCGCCTGCGTAGGGCGGACCATGTCCGCCGCATTATCGCCAGTCTATGATTTTAGCGGCCGGAATGGCCCGGCCTTTAAAAGGAGAGATTCAGGTTGAGTCTAGTAGGTCGGATTAGCGATAGCGTAATCCGACGATTTAAAAGGAGAGATTCAGATTGAGTGAAAAGCGGTTTTCTTCGTATTCGTTTGCGGCCAGATCAGATTCTTGCTGAACCCGTCGGTAGTCAGCCTGAGCACTCAGATCCCGGGCAAACTGGCGGGTCATGGAGACACCGGCATTCCAGAGCTGATCCTCTCGTGTTCCGCCTGCCAATTCGGATTGTTGCCAACCACCGCTGAGGGAAACCGTGGTGCGTTGCGACAGCTGGCGACTAACGCTCGCAGAACCACCAAATACGGTCTCGTTGCCACCGCTCAGCTGAAAATCACGCTGGGTATTAAAGACGTTTATGCTGGCGTCGGTACGGCGACCCCGTAGCGTTACTCCTCCCTGGAATTGCTTCGCTACCAATACCTCTTCGGTAATCGTTGCACTATCCACCGGCACCTGAACCAATAGACCCGTACCCGGGTCAAGAATCGGTGCGCCGAAGGCATCGAGCAGTGGAATTAACTGGCGATCCAGCTGGCTTTGGCGGGTCGTGGTGATGTCTTCCGAATAACTTGCCGTCCATGCCGCACGCCGGCTCTGGTGACTCAGGGAAAAGGAGTAGTTGTTGCCGAAGAAGCGCTCACCATAACCTGCTTCCAGCCGGGTCCTGGAGCTTGGTGTCCACGTCGCGCCTGCGTCCCAGCTAAACCCGTCGCTATCATCCTGGCTAGTGGAAAATTTATTGTTTTCTACCCCGGCATTTACAAACGCACTGTATTTCCGGTTAAAAACGTAACGCAGAGTGCCGTTGAAGCGCTCAAAACTGGAGATGGTGCCACTCTCATTATCCACTCGCTGCTGAGAGTAGCTAAGGCTCCAGGGCAGACGGCTGAAACGCGAACCACTGTCGATGAGCAGATCGCTACCGGTCGAGGTGCTATTCCCGCCACCACTATTCAATACCTGGTCCACCGTCACTTTTGCTTCGCCATTGGCATAATTGCCAAAGTGGTGACGAGCCACCGGGCTGATGCGCCAAGTGTAGACCTCATTACGATTGCCGGTGACGGATATATTGCTATCGGAAAGGCGTCCACTGTTACTGGTGTTTTCCTGCCGCGCCGAGGCATCGACATCAAGAAAGAGAATCTGCTTGACCAGTTCCGCGTTGGCATTGGCTTGCAGCTGATGGCTTAGGGAATTGCGATCGCTATCGTTGGAATAAAAAAGTTGCTGCAGGCTATAGTCGAAATTGGCACTCAACCGTCCGCCCTGCCCCCGCAAGCTGATAGAAGGCGTCACCTCGGTAATAAAATCATCATCCTCCAGGCCAGAGGCTGCCAGATTGACGTTATCGGTATAGCTCTCATTCACCGAAACCCTCGGCACAATTCGCCACTCCCCGGCAAACGCCGAGCCGCCAGCAAACATCAGGGCGAGGCCCAGCCAACACAGACACAATGAGTACGCCGTTGTTTGCTTATCTTGGCGGAAGGACATGGCGCTAGTTACCCCCGTGATAGCCATAGCCGTATCCATAACCGTAGCCATATCCCAAACGATCCCCGCCTCGTTCCTTATTGAGCAATAGCCCAATATTCTTGTCCGAACCGAGCCGCTCCAGTGCCTCTCGTACCGCACTTTGGGGGGTGCGCACCGCTTCTACTACCATAACAATCTGCCCCACCAGACTCGCCAATACGTTAGCACCGGCCGCAGCCAGTACGGGCGGAGAATCAATAACCACGATACGGTCCTGGTAGCGGGAAGCAAGTTCACCAGCCAGGCGGGTCATCCCCTCACTGGATAAAATTTCCGTCAAGTTGGGATGACGCCTACCGGTAGGGAGAAAGGTTAGTTTTGGTATATCGGTGCTGACTAACGCATCTGATAGCGGCATATCCTCATTGATCAGGAAGTCCGTTAAACCATCACTATCGCTAAGTCCGAACTGGCGCGTGAGGTCGGCCTTGGCAAGATCGGCATCTACCAGCAGTACGGTACGATCGCGCTCCATGGCGATACTCAGCGCAAGGTTTAGTGCTGTAGAGGTTTTGCCCTCTCCCGGCAAGGCGCTGGCAATCATAATGAGATTGCCATTCTTGAGCGCCTGCTCACCCTCCGGGGCCGCCTGCATCAACAGGGGGCGCTTGATAACCCGAAACTGTTCTGCAAGCTGTGAGTTGTCGGTTTCCTGGTTAACGACAAGATCCGTACCGAAGCGACTAAGATCCATTTTGATCTGGCGATGGGTGTGAGGCTGCCCCGAAGTCTCTGAAGTTTTGTCAGAGGCAGGAGAATCTTTGATGTCGGAAACAGCTTCGATTTTCTCTCCCGATTGCGCCACAAGCTCCTGGACCACCTGCTCCTCAATCACCTCTGGCTGTGGTGGAAATGAAGCGCTCACATCATGCTCAGGAACTTGCGGATGCACCGAGCCAGATCGCTTCCGTTCCTTCGGCTCCAGTCTTTCCAGTGCCTTTTCGATAATACTCACAGGAAGCGCTCCCCGAGACTGGCTACCTTGCCCAGGATATCCACACGCATCACCTGCAAAGATGTCAACCCGGCATACACTCCAAGGAGCATCAGGAAACCGGCAGAGAAGCTCATTACCGCCATCTTTCGCTGCACTTTTTCCCTGGGTGTCCACACCCTTGAAACCACGCCAAGCACCGGCAAGTCCGTCAGCTCTGCAAAGCCGTCCCTCGAGTAAATAGCAGGTCGCAACATGGCGAGCAGCCAGGCAATGCCCACACCACCCGCCAGACCAGCCAGTAATACCAGGCCGCTCAGGGTAGGACGGTTTGGCTCGGTAGGAACCAGGGGCTCTCTCGGTGGCTCAATGATATTGAATTGCACGTCGTCGGTAGTCTGGCTCGCATCATCCCCGAGTTTCAGTGCTTCACGCCGCTGTACCAGTCCATTGTAATTCTTGCGGTCGATGTTGTAGTCACGGTTGAGTCGGGCGAGCTCGGCCTCAACCTTGGGAATGGTATCTACCATTTTCGCCAAGGCTATTTCGCGCTTTTTGTACTCGGCAACCCGCGCCTGCAACGCAGCAACCTCTGCTTCCACGGCACCCAGCGCAATTTTCAGCTCCTGATAGACCGGGTTCTGATTAAGCTGATAATTGCCTTGCGGATTAGTGGCAGCAAACTTCTCTTGCTCTTCTGCCCGTTGCTTTTTAAGCTCGTCCATCACCCTGCGCGTGGAAATCACATCTGGATGTTGCTCGGTATATTGCAGCAGCAGCTGATCCATATTCTTTTCCAGCCCCAGAATTCGGGCATCCAGGGGACTTCCCGAATCGGAGGCTCCGGGTGGCTGCGGTCCCAGGCCAAAACTCGGCTCCTCTCCCGAGATTTGCTTGCGCAGCGACCCCCGGCGTCTCATTGCCTCATTGAGTTCCAGCCGCGCACTTGCCAGCTGTGACGCCATCTGCTGACGCTGGCTAAAATAATTTTCACCTTCGCCTGGCATCATGCCGACATTTCGCTGCTTGAATTCCTTCAAACGGCCCTCTGCCGCCTCCAGCCTGCCTTCGTATTCCTTGATCTGCTCCTCGATGAATTGCTTGGTCTTACTGGTGTCCTTGCGGGTATCCCCCAGAGAGCGCTCAACAAAAAGATTCAATAGCGCCTCCACCACCCGAGTGGCCAACTTTGCGTCGGTGTTGGAATACTGAATGACGAAGATATTGTCCTTACCGGTTCCAGAAACATTGACGTTTTCAGCCAGCCCGAAAAGCAGTTTCTCCATATCCTCCGGGGTCTTGGCCTTGAGATCCATATCCGTCTTGCGCGCCACTGCCTCCAGATTAGGGCGCACCAGCAAAGTACGGCGCATCATCATGGCCGCATCCTGACGGGAGGTGCTCTGAACCGCCAGGCCCTTGAGCAGAGGCCGTAACAGCGAGCGGGTATCGAGGAAGATCTTGGCCGAAACCTCATAACGATCAGGCATGAGGAGAACCGCGACCCATCCCGAAAAACAGAGCACAACGGCGACTATCAAGGCGAGCCAGCGATACTGCCAAACCATACGGACATGAGTAAGTCCCTGGACAACGGCCTCATGCATACTCAGGCCTCACGAATCTCAAAGTCCACCCACGGGACCTGCCGAGTAGGTGCGCACGAAGCTCGGCAGGACTACACCGGAATTCGTGATTCCCGCGAAAGTGGAAATCCAGTCCTTTTTCGGCTTCGCTCATTGCTTTCCTGAACAACTGAATGCCGTGAGGAATGGCGAATTCAGAACCAGGCCTCAGGGATAATGATGATATCGCCCGGTGCCACGGGCACGTTGGCACTAATATCTCCATCTTTCAGAAGGTCTTCCAGGCGTACCTTGGCCTGATGCTGCTGAGCACCTACGGTACGCACAATGCGCGCCTTGTTACCGGCGGCAAATTCTGTCAGTCCACCCACCGCAATCATCACGTCCAGAACCGTCATATTTTCCCGAAATGGCAGCGAGCGAGGTTGCGCCGCCTCTCCAACCACCCGGATCTGCTTGTCGTAGGTGCCTTGAAAACCGCTGACCATCACGGTTACCAGTGGCGTCTTGACGTATTTCGCAAGCTCGCCTTCAATTTTGCGGGCCAGTTGCGTAGAAGTCTGCCCGCTAGCGACCAGATCTTCTACCAGCGGCACCGATATCTTGCCGTCGGGCTTCACGGTTACCGAGCGGGAAAGCTCGGGATTTCGCCACACAAAGATGGAAAGCCCGTCTCCAGGCCCAATGATGTAGTCATAAGCGCTGGACTCACCCTTTGGCAGATCCTCCACCTTGATATCCGAGGTCTCACAACCCAAAAGGGAAAGCGCCAACAATACTGCGATACCCATACCCCAAAGCCTTGAGATGCCCCTATGCTTAGCCATCAGTTTTCTCCTCACGTTCCCAATACAAAGCCACACCGGCAGATTGTATGCCGTCAAGAGCCGGCATGTCTAATAAATACACGTTTTCGTCAAACAAAAATGTCAATGAATAAAGGGGATTGCGAAATATCCCTAATGTTTTTCATGAATGTTTTCTGATGCTGGAAGTATGGGTGTCGGGTTACGCTATCGCTAACCCGACCTACTGGAAAGCTGAACTTTATCCGGAACGGCGGCCAAAGACCGCCCTACATCACGTCCCATTGGAAATGTAGGGCGGACCATGTCCGCCGGGCGGTAGCCACGGCAAGGTCAGATTAGCGCAGCGTATCCCGACTATAGCCTTTCAAATAGGCGTTCAGTGTTTTACCTCCGAACCCGATACCGACTGGTGCAATATGCGGGCTAATGCCGGCACCAAGACAGCCCCCGCATCTCTTAGAATTTTCCGTGCCGCCTCCCGATCCCCGTGAACCCCTGTGGACAGGGCCATCACCGCGGCGGCCGGTTGGCCGCTCAGCAGTCCCCATACCTGTAGCAATTTTGCTTCGTAATCGCTGGAAGTAAGGCGTCCGCCCGCATAGTACCAGTGCCAGATAAGCCGTATACCCCGCCCCCGTGTGGATTTTAATTCAGTTTCCCTCACGGTCAGGCTTTCACCATTCCCCAGGGCAATCATCCCCTCCCGGCGAGCGCCACGCCGCCAAGCTGTACCATCGTAGAGGGCATTGGTGTCATTGACGAGCTCCTTCCCCTGTCGCTGTGAGGCGTAATAGGCAAGATAAAGCTGGGCAATAGCGGCTTCCCGGTGATAGGCCCCACGCATCTCCCCGTCCGCACCTCCGTACCGGGGTTTCCAGTCCAGGGTGCCCCTCTCCGAGGCTCTCCACGACCCCGCTGCCCCGGGTAGGGATAATTGAATATTATCGGTACTGATTCCCCCGGCCTCGCGCCAATAGGCGACCGCAGGCCCCAGACTGGCAACCAGCAATGCCAGTACCGCCAAACCGGCAATTCCCCCGCTGCCGTAACGACTGTGGGGAAATTCTGGCGCCGGGAGCTTTTCCTCCCAATCCTTTTCCGCCAACCAGGCGCCAAAGAGGAATAGCGGCACAAGCGTTGCCGCAAACACAAACCAGCCGAAGGTGATGTGATCACGCACCAGCCAGTGCTGCATACCACCGTAGTGGCCAGCAGCGACGATGATCGTGACCCTAACCCAATTGAAGACCACCGCACAGACGATACTAACGGCAAAGAACAGCACGCCGCGCCATAGTGCACGAAAGTTCAGATAGGCATATAGCCCTCCCACCGACATCGTAGCCAGCAGAAATCTCAGCCCCGCACACACTTCCTCCACTACAAACCGGCCTTCTGGAATGGAGAGGTAATACCCCTCCAGCAACACCGGAATATTCATATTCTGTAGCGCCCAGGTTGCCATCAGGGCCGTGTTCATCTGCAGCACCGGAATCAACACGGACCAAACAGGAACCGCGAGCACCAGGTAAGCAATGGGAAAGAGCAAGAGCCGGAGAGCGGGCCAGCCGAGGAAAGTCAGCACGACACCGGCGGGCAAGGCCACCAGCATCAGTTGCATGCCCACCTCCACCCCTGCTACCCGGGCGATAAACCAGCCAAAGCTCAGTATGCCCAAGCCACCAAGCCCGATGACAGCTGGCTTGGGCGGGATCCGGATAATTTCCACCCGCCGTTCCCAAACCAGATAGAGACTAATAGGCAGTACCAGAAATCCATGTCCGTAGGGTGCCGAATGGAGCCAGGTATCCCATAGGGTCGCCACCGTTTGGCCGTATATAAAGGGCAGTATCCCCAGAATTCCGGCAACAGCCCATAGCTCCATGCGCCAGGAATCCACACGGTTGATCCGACCAGGTGTTGGCGATGCATCCACAATGCTCATTTCAGATCGAACTTCTCCATCAGTGCATACAATGTAGGCCGGCTGACGCCCAGCATTTCCGCCGCCGACGCCACCTTGTTATCGGTTAGCGAAAGTGCTCGACGAACGGCCTGAAGTTCCGCTGCATCACGAACCTCGCGCAGATTAAGGGGCATCGGTTCCAGTTCCGAGTGTGGCAGCTCCAGGTCAGAGACCTCCACCAGAGAACCCTCGACCATAATGGCCGCCCGCTTGACTCGATTTTCCAGCTCCCGCGCATTACCCGGCCAGCCATAGGCCTCTATGGCAGCCACGGCGGCATCACTGAAGCCCTTGATCTTGCTTCCATGTTCGCGGTGATAGCGATGCAGAAAAGCCTGTGCGAGCAAAATAGGATCACCCTTGCGCTCACGTAGTGGCGGAATCTCTATGCAAATCTCACTGATGCGATAATAGAGATCCTCGCGGAAACGGGCCTCGGCGATCTGCTCCTGCAGATTTTGATGGGTGGCGCAGAGCACCCGCACATCCACCGCAATTTCGCTCCGTCCACCCAGACGCTCAATCGTGCGTTCCTGCAGGAAGCGCAGCAGCTTGGCCTGCAGCGACTGGGGCAAATCACCGATTTCGTCAAGGAAAAGAGTGCCGCCGTCAGCGTGCTCGATCTTGCCGATGGTCTGCTTGACAGCCCCGGTAAAGGCGCCCTTCTCATAGCCAAAAAGCTCACTTTCAAGCAGCGCTTCCGGAATCGCGGCACAGTTAATGGCGACAAAACGTTCGCGCCGGCGGCCACTCAACTGGTGCAGCGCACGGGCAAGCAACTCCTTACCGGTACCGCTCTCACCCAATAACAACACCCGGGCATCACTGGGCGCCACCTTCTCAACCATGGCGCACACCCGCGTCATTTCAGAACTGGCGGCAATGATGCCTTCCAGTGGCGAGATGCCACCCTCGTCCGTCAGTCGTCGGTTCTCCTGTTCCAGCTCATGGAGATGATGGGCACGCTCGACGATAAGCCCGAGGATGTCCGCATCCACCGGCTTCTGGTAGAAATCATAGGCACCGAGGGCGATGGCACGTACGGCATTTTCCCGATCATCATTGCCAGTCACCACGATAACCTTGGTGGATGGTGCCAGCTTGAGTATTTCCTCCAGGGTGGCAAGTCCCTCGCTGGCATTGGCGGGGTCCGGTGGCAAGCCAAGGTCCAGGGTCACCACCGGGGGTTCCCTCCGCCTCACCAGCTTGATAGCCGACTCCCGATCACCCGCTAGATGCAGGTCGTAGCCTTCAAAGCTCCACCGCAACTGCTTCTGCAAGCCCGGATCGTCTTCCACTATCAACAAGCCGCGCTTTTTCACCCTTTCAGCATTCACCCGGCCACCTCCACGTTTGCCTGAATCCCTTCTTCTGCCCGAGGAGCCTGTCGGACTTAGGACTACTCTGCTGCGGAAAAGCCATATTGGCCATATTTCTCGGTCCTTTTCGTCTAATAGCTCGGTTATTATCCTCAAATGACCGAAAAATTTGTCTCAAAATGACCTCCCCTCGCTACGAGCGCCTAAGTCCGACAGGCTCCCAGACTCGTCACCGGCCAGGGGCAGAATGAGGCGAAATACCGTGCCCTTTCCCGGCGTACTGTTCACTTCCATATCTCCACCACGCCCCCGAAAAAATTCCCGGCTCTCATACACACCAATACCCATGCCCGCATTGCCCTTGGTGGTATCGAAGGGGCGGAACAAGCGCTCGGCAATAAATTGTGGTTCCATACCACAGCCACTATCTTCAACCTCGATAATCACCTGCTGACCATCCCGCCGACCACGTACCCACACCTCACCGTCTTCAGCAGTCGCCTCTTGGGCATTTTGAATAATGTGCTCAACCATGGTCCCCAGGCGCTCGGCATCGGTAGTCACAATCAAGCCCTCATCTACCTGCTCAACCACCGGCTGTGGCTGGCTAACGGCGCGTGCTTTTACCACCTTGTGGAGGATAGGTTTGAGATTGACCATCTTGCTGGTGGTCTCATCCATCCGCCCCTTACGCAGCTGCCCGAGTAATCGGTTCATCTTGGCCGTGGCATTGGCCACCGTCTCAAACGCATCTTGGATAAATTCCGGATTACTCCCGTGCTTGCGTGCGTTTTCACCCACCAGTGACAACTGGGCCACAAGGTTTTTGAGATCATGCACTACGTAGGAAGACAGCCGGTTAAAGGCCTCAAACTGGCGGGCATCGGCAAGTGCATCGGAAAGACCCAGCAGGGCCAGATAACTCGCAGCTTGGCGACCCACGGTACGGAGCAGATCACTGTCTTCCCAATTAAGCTGGCGCTTGGTCTGTGAACGGGTAAGCAGCACGAATCCCAGCACCTCAACCCCGTGCATCAACGGCAGAATGACCCAGGGGTTTTGATATTTTTCCACCCACGACGGCAGTGCCAGACCCGCATAGAGTTCCGGGTCACCGGCAATCTCATCCAGAAAAATGATCCACTCACGTTCCTGGAGAAAACCCACCAGGGAAGAGTCCGTCGCTACTTTGGCAGTGGCAGGGAAGACTGCATGCCAGGCCGCTACTGGCTGGAAGCACGCATCCTCCCCCCGAGCCCACATCACTCCGCCCGGGCTTTCCACGATGCCGGCAATGGCGCGAATGATGTTTTCCTTAACGTTGCTATCGTGCTCACTGCGAGACAGTGTCTCGGTAAATTTCAGCCACTCCTCGCGATAATCGTATTTGTTGCGGAAGAAATGTTTTGCGAGAAAAACCTTGGCGCGCGCGCGAAGCTGGCCAGACAACATCAGCAACGCTAACAATAATACCGCCCCAAAGAAGAAAACTGCCTGCGCCACGCCGCCCCAGCTACCCCCATAGAGACGGATGTAATAACCCGCTCCAGCCATCAATATCAGGTAGCAGCCCGCCCCCAGCAGTGCCGCCGAGTGGAAAATGATGTGGCGGGAGACAAAAATCTCCACCGACCAGGATGGACTACGTGCCGCGGAAACGGCGATAAGGGGAACCGCAAGGGCGTTGATCACACCGCGCGCCATCCATAAACCGGGGTCCAGCTGCCGATACAACAGGGCCTTGGAATAGAGGAAAAAATCGAAGGCAAAGATTGCCCCGACACCAAAACAGAGAAACTTAATCGCCCAGCGATGCTCGGGCAGGGTGTTGCGGTAGAACTGCTCCAACAACACCAGCCCCAGAACCGCCACCACCACCTGCCCGAAAACCAGCAGGCTGACACCCGTTCGTTGTGGCAGAAGTTCCGCCGGCAAATAGGGCTGGAATAGCAGCAGTGCAGCAATCCCACCACAGGCCACCACCGCAGGAACAATAAACAGGCGAAGGCTGTGATCCGGACCCTCTTCCTCCCCACGTGCCGCACCCAGTACCCGCAGCAAAAACGCGAGCCAAGCACCATTTCGCACAACTTCCAGCAAGCCAATGGCGGTGAAGCTGAGGCTCCCGGTGAGGGACTGCCACGCCAACGCTGCGCACCAGATAGCCGAAACGAGGCAGGCAACGAGTAGCAGTGCACCACGCATGCGCCCCCGCCACGCGGTAGCAAGCAGCGCCGTAAGCAACAGGAACAGGAGTGCCCCAGCCCCATGGGAAAACGTTCCCAGGTGAATCAGCATTGGCTAGCGAGCGTAAAAATCAACGCCCACCCTTACGCCAGAGCACAACCTGTGCAGTCTGGATCAGAATCATGATGTCCAGGAACAGGCTGTAATTTTTGATGTAATAGAGATCGTACTGGAGCTTCTGGCGAGCATCGTCTGCAGAAGAGCCATAGGGAAAACAGATCTGAGCCCATCCGGTAATGCCCGGGTTAACCGACTCGCGCAAGTGGTAATAGGGGATCTGTTCCGCCAACTCCTCGATGAATTCAGGCCGCTCCGGACGCGGGCCAACAAAGCTCATCTCCCCTTTCAGGACGTTAATGAGCTGGGGCAACTCATCGATACGCGTTTTGCGCATGAAGGTACCGACCCGGGTAACGCGCATGTCATTGGCTGACGCCCATTGAGCCTTGCCGTCACTTTCGGCATCCGGGCGCATACTGCGAAACTTGAGGATGGTAAAGGGCTTACCCTTTCGACCCGCCCGCACCTGTCGGTAAAGCACCCCACCACGGCCGCTGGAATCAATCAGAATGGACAGGGCCGCAATCAGCATAATCGGTGCAGTCAGCAGCAATCCAATAACCGCAACCGTAATATCAAAAGCGCGGTGGATATAACCCTTGAGCACCGCCTGAATAAAACCATCGGCAAAAATGATGTCGTGCGGACGCAAAGCATCAAGCCGGATGGTTCCAGTTCGCTGCTCAAAAAAGCTCATGATATCAATGATATCTATGCCATTCATCTTGCACTCAAGCACCTCACTCACCGGCACTCTGCCCAATTCCTCATCGGCACCCACCACGATTTCGTCGATACGATGACGATTGGCAAACTCAATCAGCGGGACATCCAGGTGGATACATTTCTCCTCTGGCACCACCGCTGTCTCTCCCTCCAGACTGATGAAGCCAATCAGTTCTGCCTCTTGCCAATCACTTTTGCGCCGCAAACGCTCCACTTCGCTCGCCGCATGGCCCGTTCCCAGCACCACCACCCGGCGCCGAAAAAAGGTGTTGCCAAGATAGTGGTGTAGCAGAATGCGGAAAATGACGATACCGAGCAGAGAACTGCTAAAGGCGATAGCGAATGCTGCGCTGCCAATAGACAGGGAGGGTTTAAACTGAAGCGCTATCAACACCAGCACCAGCGTACCGCCAAAGGCCACACCCAGGCGTAACAGAATGCCGCGAGGCTCATCCCGCAGCCCACGCTGATACAAACCCGTGGCCGTCATCATGACCATCGCTGTGCCGGTATAAAAGAGCGCCTTGGTCCACAGCTCACCAACGACCAGATGACTAACGGGGTTAAATTCCAGCAGGCGTACGGTCACCCCGAAATACACGGCGCCAAATAGCATAAGCGCCTCGCTGGTACCTAGTATCAGCAGGAATTTGGGAATGTAGTGACGGAATATACGAAGCAT
>JAJFJT010000004.1 GCA_021773795.1 Gammaproteobacteria bacterium
AGCATCAATGCCTTCGCCGCTCCCGGGGGCTATGTTTTTATTACCCGCGGACTGCTGCTGACCATGGACTCCGAAGCGGAGCTGGCCGGCGTGCTGGCCCATGAAATTACCCATGTACTCCGGCGCCATCACCTTGAGGCCATTAAAACCCGGGCTCAGCGAGAACTGACCCTCAACATTATGTCGGCGCTATCGGACGACGATGATGGCGGGATGATGGATACCATGATCGACATGGGCATGGACCTTTATTCGAAAGGCCTTGATCGTGATGATGAATATGAGGCGGACCGCATGGGTGTAGTGATTGCCGCACGTGCGGGCTACGAGCCCTTTGGGCTGCCGGTCTCTTTACTGGCGCTGGCCGAGGTCAATACCGAAGACGACAGCATTGCGCTCATGTCCAGCACCCATCCAGCGGTCGGCGAGCGCCTGGCAAGACTCGATCAATTGATGGAAGGAAATTTTGAAGCCTTTCGAGATCAGCCTCTTGCCAGCGAGCGCTTTCGCGCCATGCGCCAGCTACTTGAAAAGACCGAACGTTAGGGCATTACGAACAGTAGCCGTTCGCCTGAAACCACTCCACCGCATCCCGCAATGCCTCCTCTGCTGGCCGGAAGCTGTAACCCAGTTCTTCCTCGGCCCGATGGGAAGAGAAATACATCCGTTTATGTGACATCCGTAGGCCATCAACGGTGAGGCGGGGCTCCTGGGTAGCACCGCTCACCCTAGCCCAAGCCTGGGCAAGCAATGCGAGGGGATAAAGTGGCGCACGGGGCAGACGGATACGCGGTGCCTGCGTACCAGTAATTTCCGCGATACAAGCCAGAATCTCCCGCAGCGACAGATTTTCGCCACCGAGAATATAGCGCCGCCCCACCTGACCCTTCGCATAGGCGAGCAGATGGCCGCGGGCCACATCATCCACGTGGGCAATACACAAGCCGGTGTCCACATAAGCCGGCATATTGCCATTGGCGGCATCCAGCACCAGTCGCCCGGTGGGCGTCGGCCTGATGTCCCGCGGCCCCACCGGGGTTGCCGGGTTGACTATCGTGATCGGCAAACCCTGCTTCTCCACCAAGCGATGCACCCCCTCCTCGGCGAGAAATTTGGAGCACTTATAGTGGCCGATCATATTGTCGAAGGTGACATCGCTCTCCTCATCCGCGGGGGTGCCGTCCGCATGGAGACCGAGGGCAGCGACGCTGCTGGTATAGACGATTCGGCTAACACCTGCGTCTGCGGCCGCCAGCATCAGGTTGCGAGTGCCATCGACGTTGGTCTCGTAGAGTGTTTGGGGATGCCGTACCCATAGGCGATAGTCCGCCGCCACGTGAAAAAGCCCATCACAGCCCTTAACCGCAGCGGCCAAGGAGGAGCGCTCACGCAGGTCCCCCTCCACCAGTTCGGCATCCAGGCCGGTGAGATTACGGCGATCGCTGGTACCGCGGACCAATAGCCGCACGGAATGCCCCGCGGCAAGCACTTGGCGCGCCACCGCTGAACCTAAAAAACCAGTGGCACCGGTCACCAGAATCGTCATGGAATCTCCTGTACCGCGGTCTTGCTAGAGTTAAGCAATGCCGGTACCAGCAACAGGGTACAAACGAGCACGGTAAACATACCGATGGTCAATACCTGCCCCATGCTGGCCATTCCTGGATGAGTGGCAAAGGCCAGATTACCAAAGCTACAAAGCGTGGTCAGGGTGCTGACCACAACAGCCCGAGCGGTGCTGGTACGAAGCAGATTGCCACCGCCCGAATGACCACTGTAGCTGCGATGCACCATGTGGATACCATTATCCACACCAATCCCCAACAACAGGGGCAAGGCAATGACATTGGCAAAATTAAAGGGAATTCCCAGCAGCACCATCAGCGCCACCGTCACCACTCCGGCCAGCACCAACGGCCCCAGTACCCGCAGAATATCGCTCCAGTGACGCAGCAACAAAGCGAGCAACACCGCAATGAGTACCAGCGCAGTTATCAGCGCCTGGCGAAAGGCATCCACCGCCACCCGCGATGACTCCAGATAAACCACGGGGCGGTCGGTGGCCCGGGGGGCGACTCGCTGCACTGCCTGCACAAAATCTTTCAGGGCCTCATTGTCGTCGAGATCCGCGGTGGGAAATACCTCAATGCGATGCAACCCCTCGGCGCTCTGCCAGCGTGCCACCAACTCCGCAGGCAGATCGGCTCGCGTCACGGCCTCCGCCGCCAGCCCAAGACGCAAGCTGCGCAGCTGCTCTTCCAGGCCCAGCAACAAACCGCGTTGCAGGCTGGCTATCAAGACTTCTCCATCAGCCCCATCCAGCCGGGGGAGCAGAGAGCGCAATCCACGATCCAAGCGCTCATTCCCGGAGATATCGCTGACCTGTTCAAGCAACCGTCTGATTTCATTACGAATACCAGGAATATCAATCGCCGCACCATGGGCGTCTCCAACCGCGCCTGTATCCCCCAACAGCAACTCCATATCGGCGAGCAGTTCCAGCTTTTCATCCTGCCCGCTGGGAATGAAGTCCCTCAGGCTCCGGGTATTTTCTACTTCGGGTAGCGCCTGCAGGCGCCCCTTCAAGGATTCCACCTCCCCGGCTTTGGCCAACACCACCATGGACCAGGGAGAGCGCCCCGTATCGGCCAGCAGGTCACGGTAACTACGCACCGATTCCGCCGCTGGATCGCGCAGGTTCAGGGGATTGTGATCGAAGGTCATAGTTGGCATCAGTGCTAGCGCCACGAGCCCGACCACTACGGCACCCAAAATGATTCGCTTGCCATGAGGATAAGCTGGGCGAGTATTGCCACCTTCGGAGAGCAACGTGGATGGTGTATTCAGAGGAGACAGGCTGAGCAGCGCTGGCAACAGCGTGAGGGAGGCAAACAGACTGATAAACATACCGGTACCGGAAATCAGCCCCAGGTTGGAGATGCCAGAAAAGTCCGTGGGAACGAAGGCATAGAAGCCGATGCCGGTGGTCAGCGCGCATACCACCAGTGACACGCCCACATCCCCAATAGTGGCCTGCAGCGCCTCGTCATGACCCCGCCCGCTATGAATCAATTCCCGGTAACGCAGGCAAAAATGAATCGCATAATCGATCCCAAGACCGATATAGAGCACCGCGAAAGCCACCGAGATGAGGTTGAGGTCACCCACCGCAAAAGCGGCAAATGCTGCCGTCCAGATTAGCCCCGTCACCAGTGACAGCAGACTGACCACCACCAATTTCGGTGACCGCAGGCCAATAAACAACACCGCACTCACCATCACCAGAGCGAGCAGACCCGCCAGGCTGGCACCACGGCTGACGCTGTGCATCTCCTCGTGTGCCAGCGCCGTATCCCCGGTAATGCGTACCCGCACCCCATACTCGGGGTCCAAATCCAGAGCTGCGGCCAGCGCCCGAATCTCCACCAATACTGGCCCCGCAGGCAACAATTCCGAGTAATCGAGCCGTGGCTTGAGGATGAGAATATGGCGCCGATCAGCACCCTTTTCGACGCCCTCGTCCATCAACCCCTGCCAGGAAAGCACCGCGGGACGGCCATCAAGCTGCTCAGCCAGCACCCGCGCCACCTCGGTCAATACCGCCTCAATGGCAATATCCTCACCCCGAGCTTTGGCCTCAAGCGCTTTATTAAGAAGGGATAAAAACCCTTTTAATCCAGTGTGTTGAGATATATTCCCAAGAAACGGCTGAAAGCTTGCAAGCTGATCCCCCAGATCCTCCAGCTCACTGGAGTCCAGGTAGAGCAAACCATGGCGCTCGAAAAAATCACTCCCGGCAGGGTCATAGACCCATTCCAGATCCCCCATCTCACGGCGCATGGCCGCAGCCAATTGCCGCCCCGCACGCCGCGCCAACTCCGGCGTCTCTCCATCGATAACGATGATCAGGGCATCGGTGTAGTGGGGAAAGACATCGGTGTAGCTCTCATAGTCCTGCCGCCAACCGAGACGCTCGGACATCATGTTCGCAGTATTGGTATCTATACCCAGATTCGCCGCAATGTAGGGCAGCACGGCTCCGGTGGCCACCAGGGTAAGCAGCAACACCGCTACGGCATGGCGCTGAACCCCGGCTACCCAAGCCTGTAACAGGCCCGCAAGAACGTTTTGGCCATGGATGACCTTATGTCGCGAAGCACAGGGACGTGCGAGAGTGACCCCACCGCGCTCAGCCTTTGTCATCTGTCTTTACAATCCGTTCTTGGCATCAAGACACCAGCTATAACTCATACATTAGTGTTGCTGTCAGGTTACGCTGCGCTAACCCGACCCACGGAAGGGTTGCGGCTCGTAGGGCGGACCATGTCCGCCGGACAACGATGGCGGCGGACATGGTCCGCCCTACGCAACTGAGGAGCGATAACCCGACAATAGGCTGGAAGCGCAGGGTCTGCTCATGGTGAATCGTGTAGCGTGTGGTCGGGCAGTTCCAGGATGATTTTTTCAATCTTGCGTCCCAAAAGCTGGATATCACCACGGCGGCGGATATCGCCATCGCCTGCCAGAAACTCGAATTTATAACTACGCTGGAAGCGTACCTGGCCGGCGCCGTCACGGCGCAGACGCAACCGCCTCAGAGCGACCGTCTGGTCCAACAGCAATACTCCATTGCGCTGGCAAACCGCACGAACCCTCGTGATTGCCCTTTCCCTCACTGACAGGCTGCCGAACCAGTATGCGACCAATGCTACCAAAGCCATAAGCAGTAAAAGATCATCCATGGTGGCAAATGATACGTTAAGGGCACCAGACGATCTCCCCTGCCCCACTGCTGTCCCGTTAACTAAAACCCGTCATGCCGGGCTTGACCCGGTATCCAGTGGGCGGTTGAAAAATCTGGATTCCGGCGCAGCAAAAAACGCTGTCTGGAATGACGAAACTTCTTTTTATTCTCACCTCTCCCATGCTTCCACATACCCTTCTGACCTTTAGCTACAAGGTATCTGACTGAATGTGTCCAAAATTAACTGAACAGCAGTGCTGGCACACCATAATCACCTCCAGGAATGTGCTTGATTTGGATACAGCGTGGTCCACAATGAAAGCATCCAGGAGGGATAAAAAGTAATGCGAAAAGAACTAGCATCTCCTGTCGTTATCGCTGAAAAAGTGCTCCATACCCTGGTATGTGAGCTACAAAACGCAGGCTATAGCGTCATCGGACCCATGGTGCGTGACCAAGCGATCATCTATGACGAGCTCGACTCCGTAGCCGACCTGCCAAAGGGATGGGGCGATCAGCAACAGGCTGGCAGCTATCGCCTGGTAAAACGTCCAGACAAGGCCCTGTTTGGCTACACCGTAGGTCCCCATTCCTGGAAGAAGTTCCTGCATCCCCCTCACCTGCGCCTGTGGTCAGTGCGTCGCACCGGCAATGAAGTGAGCTTTAGCCACGACGAAACGCCATCCCCAAAGTACGCTTTCCTGGGGGTACGTAGTTGCGAGCTCCACGCCATGGCTATCCAGGACAAGGTCTTTCTGCAAGCGGGGCATGAGGATGCAGGCTATCACCAGCGCCGCAACGACAGTTTTATTATCGCCCTGAATTGCGGCGAAGCCGGCGGCACCTGTTTCTGTACCTCCATGGATACCGGGCCACAGGCCACCGGTGGCTTTGACCTCGCTCTCACCGAATTACTGGATGCCGATCGGCACGACTTCCTGGTGGAGATTGGCAGCGAGGCCGGGGCCAAACTGATGCGCGATGTAGCGAGCCGCGAAGCCAGCGCCAAAGATCTAACGACGGCCGCAAATATACTGGCGCGGACCGCTGAAAATATGGGGCGCCACCTCGACACCAAAGGTCTCAAGGAGCGCTTGCAGGAAAATCCCGAACACCCTCGCTGGGACGAAGTGGCCGCCCGCTGCCTTAGCTGCAGCAACTGCACCATGGTCTGCCCCACCTGTTTTTGCACCAGCGTCGAAGATACGGCAGACCTTGCCGGCGACACCGCAGAGCACTCGCGGCACTGGGACTCCTGCTTCAATAGCGACTTTTCCTATATCCACGGGGGCAGCATCCACAGCTCGGTAAAATCCCGTTACCGGCAGTGGCTCACCCACAAGCTGGCTCACTGGATCGATCAATTCGGCACCAGTGGCTGCGTCGGCTGCGGGCGCTGCATTACCTGGTGCCCCACCGGGATCGATATCACCGAGGAAGCAGCCGCCATCGGCAGCACCGCACCACCTCCGGAGGACGCATCATGAAAGACCTCGCTGAACTTCTGCGCCAGCATCCCTTCACCGCCGGGCTGGACGACGAGATCATCGAACTCATCGCCGGCTGCGCCACCAATGTGGTATTTCAGGCGAACGACTACATCTTTCGCGAGGGTGGCGATGCGGATCACTTTCACCTTATCCGTCATGGCACCGTAGCCTTGGAAATAAAGAGCCCCGGCCGTAAGCCCCTCAGTTTTCTCACCATCAAGGATGGCGACATGCTGGGCAGCAACTGGCTACTACCGCCCTATCGCTGGTCCTTCGATGCCCGCGCGGTAGAACTGACCCGGGCAGTGGCCTTCGAAGCCACCTGCCTGCGTGCGAAATGCGAGGCGGACCATCACGTTGGCTATGAAATGATGAAGTGTTTTGTCCCGCCATTGCTGGAGCGCCTGCAAATGGCCCGCTTCCAGGCTGCCGATATCTACGGTGCATAAAGCCGGAATGAACCAACGCCCCGATCCCATCCTGCCCCGCTTCCTGCCACTACAGCGCCGTATACGTGAGAGTGCGGATGTGTTGAGTCTGGTAGCGGAACCCCTGGAAGGCGAAGAAATACCAGCCTTTTTGCCTGGCCAGTTCAATATGCTCTACGCCTTCGGTGTGGGCGAGGTGCCGATCAGCATCAGTGGTGATCCCGCAGAGCGCGGACGTCTGGTCCACACCATCCGCGATGTGGGCGCCGTCAGCCACGCCCTGCTCCAGCTAAAGCGCGGTGAGCCATTGGGCATCCGCGGTCCCTTCGGCAAGCCATGGCCTCTGGACCAGGCCCGTGGCGCCGATATCCTGCTCATTGCCGGCGGCATCGGTCTGGCACCACTACGACCCGTGATCTATTACCTCTTGGCACAACGACAGTCCTACGGCCGCATCGCCCTACTCTACGGCGCTCGCAGCCCTGCCGATCTGCTCTATCAGCGGGAACTGGAGCGCTGGCGACGAGTCCCGGATTTCCAGGTAAGAGTAACGGTGGATCACGCCGGCCGTGACTGGCTCGGAGACGTGGGCGTAGTCACCCGCCTGCTGCCCAAGATCAATCTCGATCCGGCAGACACCATCGTCATGCTCTGTGGCCCGGAAGTTATGATCCGTTTTAGCACCCTGGCACTGCTGGATATGGGCATGAGTACCAAGCAACTGTATGTCTCCATGGAGCGCAATATGCAGTGCGCCATTGGCTCCTGCGGACACTGCCAGTTCGGGCCGCATTTCATCTGCAAGGATGGTCCCGTATTCCGTTACGACCGCGTGGAATCCCTGATGAAGCAGGACGAGATCTGAGATGGCTACGAGCTCGAAGCGACCCAAACTCGCCGTCTGGAAATTCGCCTCCTGTGACGGCTGCCAACTGAGCCTGCTCGATTGCGAAGACGAGCTGCTGGCGGTCAGCGAGGCGGTGGAGATCGCCTACTTCGCCGAGGCCTCAAGGGCGATGCAGAAGGGGCCCTACGATTTATCCCTGGTGGAAGGCTCCATCACCACGCCACACGATGCCGAGCGCATCCACCAAATCCGGCGCAGCTCACGGGTGCTGATCACCATTGGCGCCTGCGCCACCGCGGGCGGTATTCAGGCACTGCGCAACTTCAAGGACGTAAAAGAATTTACCCGCGCGGTCTACGCCCATCCGGAGTACATCGACACCCTCAAGACCTCCACGCCCATCTCCCATCACGTCAAAGTGGATTTTGAACTGCGTGGCTGCCCGATCAACAAGGCACAGTTACTGGAGGTCATCGAGGCACTGCTCCATGGCCGCAAGCCGAACACACCGGCCCACAGCGTATGTATGGAGTGCAAGCTGGCCGGCACGGTGTGTGTGATGGTCGCCCACGGTACGCCCTGCCTGGGGCCGGTCACCCACGCCGGCTGCGAGGCCCTGTGCCCACGCTACAACCGTGGCTGTTTTGGTTGCTATGGCCCGAAGGAAAACCCTAACACCCCGGCGCTTGCAGGCGAGTGGCAGCGGCTCGGTGCGGAACAAATCACCATCCGCCACGCCTTCCGTAACTTCAATGCCTGGGCGGAAGAGTTCCGCAAGGAGAGCGAAAAGCATGAGCCGTAAGACCATCAAGGTGGATTACCTCGCCCGGGTCGAGGGTGAAGGCGCCCTACACGTGCACTTTAAGGGTGACCGGGTTGCGGACGTACGGCTCGAAATCTTTGAGCCCCCGCGCTTTTTCGAGGCCTTTCTGCGGGGCCGGGATTTCGTCGAGGTGCCCGACATCGTCGCCCGCATCTGCGGCATCTGCCCGGTGGCCTATCAGATGAGTGCGGTGCATGCGCTGGAAAGGCTGCTGGGCGTGCAGGTTAAAGGCCCGCTGCGGGCGCTACGACGACTGCTCTACTGCGGCGAATGGATCGAAAGCCACGTATTGCACATCTACATGCTGCACGCACCGGATTTTCTCGGTTACGAGAGCGCTATCGCCGTTGCCAAGGACCACCCGGAAATCGTCGAACGCGGCCTGCGACTCAAGAAGGCGGGTAATGCCATCGTCCGCACCGTCGGTGGGCGCGAGATTCATCCCATTAATATCCGCCCGGGTGGCTTTTACCGACAACCAACCAAGGCAGAACTAAAGGCCCTGACGGAAGAGCTGAAGTGGGCACGCGATGCGGCCATAGAAACCGTGCGCTGGACCGCGGGCCTGGAGTTCCCGGACTTCGAGCGCGATTATGAATTCGTTGCCCTGCGTCATCCCGACGAGTACCCGATGAACGAGGGGCGCATCGTCTCCAGTGCCGGTCTCGACATCGCCGTGGATGAATACGAGAACTATTTCGAAGAGAGCCATGTTCCCCACTCCACCGCTCTGCACTCCACCCTCAAGGGGCGCGGTAGCTATCTGGTAGGCCCGCTGGCGCGCTTCAATCTCAACTATCCGCAACTGGCCCCCATTGCCCGCGAGCTGGCGGAGAGCGTTGGGCTCGCACCACCCTGTAACAATCCCTTCAAGAGCATCATCGTACGTGCGGTCGAGGTGCTGCATGCCGTTGATGAGGCGCTCCGGCTAGTGGAAAACTACGAGCCACCGGAACAAGCAGCGGTGGCACTCAAAGCTTGTGCTGGCACCGGCCATAGCTGTACGGAGGCACCACGAGGCATCCTCTACCATCGTTACCAACTGGATGAGAATGGCCTGGTGGTCGAAGCCCGCATCGTACCGCCCACCTCACAGAATCAGGGCATGATTGAAGACGATCTGCGCGACCTGGTAGCGCGCAATGTGGCTCTCCCGAACGACGAGTTGAAATGGAGATGCGAGCAAACCATCCGCAACTACGACCCCTGCATCTCCTGTGCCACCCACTTTCTCAAGCTCAACGTTGAACGTAGCTGAGTGCCCGCCAAAGGAATCGCCATCATTGCCCTCGGTAACCGCTTTCGTGGCGACGACGGCGTGGGCGTGGAAATTGCCAAACATCTGGGACAACTGCCTCCCGGATGTACCTTCACCGAGAGCCCTGGCGACGCCCTTGCTCTGCTGGATCTGTGGCAAGACAGCGCGCTCACCATTGTGCTTGATGCCGCCGTGTCCGGTGCGCCACCGGGCACCATTCACCACCTCGAAACCGGCCAACAAGCCACCTCGAAGGATCTGGCCCGCTGCTCCAGCCATGGCTTCGGCTTGGCCGAGGCCATAGCTCTCGCCAAGGCATTGGGACGTACGCCCGGAAGCCTAACCATTTACGCGGTGGAAGCCGGAAATTTGGAACCCGGAGCAGACCTGTCACCGGAAGTGGCCGTGGCAGCCAAAGCTGTCGCCCGAAAAATCCTTTCGCAGATTAATTCGCGGATATCAGCTAACTGATTGGGCATTCAACGCGCTACGCACCTTTGTCCGGTTCCCACGGGAATGACGAAGGAGTTTTTATCAGCGTATCAAGACCTTCCGGCATCCTGCTCCTCTCCCGTCATACTCGCGGACGCGGGTATCCAGGGAACGAAGGCGGAGAAAGGGTCCTAACCCTGAGTAACCCTGAGGGTCAGGCCTAGGTTCGAAGCCTATCTCACTGAAGGATCGTCTCCAGTTCACGTCCCCATGGCTTATCGTTCACATTTTTAGAGCTGGCTTGCTGCCAACCCCATTGTTTTAAGACTCATTTCATACCAACATATACCATTCTTAGGTACTTTGTATGGAGCAAAGGTGATGAGTAAAAACACCAGCATGACTCTTGGAATCCATTTTGATGAATTTATTGCCGCTCAACTGACGAGTGGCCGGTACAGCTCCGCCAGCGAGATAGTCAGGGCCGGGCTACGACTGCTTGAGGATAATGCAACCAAGTTAGACACGCTGCGCCAGTTGCTTACCGAAGGCGAGAACAGCGGTTTTGTTGAATATTCTTATGATGATCTTGTTTCAGAGCTTGATGATGAAAATCATTGATGCCTACCTTTAAGCTCAGCACCAAGGCCAAAACTGATTTAAAAAAGATTGCCGCATTTACCGAAAAACGCTGGGGACGCATTCAGCGAAATGCCTACCTGTTACAGTTTGACCAGTGCTTCCACCAGCTCGCCGACAACCCGGCTATGGGCAACAGATGTGAACAGGTCAGAACGGGCTACCGGCAATTTCCGCAAGGCAGCCACTTAATCTTTTACCGAATTTCCCGTGGAGATGCCGTCGAGATCATCAGGGTCCTGCATAAGAACATGGCCCCACAACTGCGACTTCACATCACATGATCGCGCAAAAAGGGGATGCATTTATTTTCCCAAACCGAAGTGGCGACCTCCGCTCAAAAATAAATGCGTACTGCTTAGCTGCCCTGTTCATGCAGCCTGCCCTCCACGTACTTGTGAAGGACGCTAGCTATCAACGTTTGGTACGGAATCCCTTCGGAAAGCGCCCGCTTCCGCAACCCACGAAGGTCTTTGGACGAGAGCCGAATATTGATTCTCGCATCCTTGCGAAACATCGCTTCAGCGTATTCCTTATGCCGCCGCTGTGTTTCAACCGCATTCTTTGAGCGTTTACCCTTTCCAGATTCAAACGCTTTCAGGATTTCTTGCTCTTCTTGGTCCAATTTACTCATTGCCAGCGCCTCTGTATTTCTTCGTGGCCTTTCGACTCGGGATGATCGTCTTCAGAAAAACCTCGTCCTCCGACTCAACGAAAGGCACAAGGTAGACGTAATCCTCGATGGCTATCACGTGAATCTGTTGTCCCGGGTAGCGCCTCTGATTCGGGTGATCAATCGTTTCCAGGATGTCACCTGCAATAATATGGAACACGACATCTTCGAACGATACGCCTCTTTGAGCTTTCTGGTGTTCATTCTTCTTGCCGTTCCTGGCGGTTGGCTTCATCTGTCGACAATAGCAAAGCGTGTGCCTATTGTGCGCAGGGAGATTTTTACGGCCTCGGGCTCGTACCCACAGTGTAGAATAGCGTGATGCACGAAGCTTCACTGATGCGGGATTTGATGGCCAAGGTTGAAAGCCTGGCCAGCGCCGAAAAGGCGGAGCGGGTGGTGGGCGTACGGGTGTGGCTTGGGGCCATGAGCCATATGTCCCCGGAGCACTTTCGCGAGCATTTTACCCACTCTTCGCAAGACACCCGGGCGGAAGGGGCATCTTTGGAGTTTGAGGTATCCACCGATATCAACGACCCCAATGCACAGGCCCTGATTCTGCAAAGCATTGAGGTGGAAGGCAGCGATTGAGCGCCCGTCCGTCACTCCCCGGCTGCATGGCTGATTCCGATGCGCCCGAACGACGGCATCTGTGCCTGGAAGGCGTGGTGCAGGGTGTCGGTTTCCGCCCCCATGTCTATCGTCTCGCCCGGGCCTGCGGCCTGACTGGCTGGGTAAGCAACTCAGCGGCCGGCGTGGAGATCGAGGTAGAGGGACCACGGGTGGCCATCACCACCTTCCGCCAACGCCTGGAAAATGAACCGCCTCCACTTGCCAGCCTGAGCCGGATGCATGAATCAGAAGCACTCGATCCCCACGGATATCCCACCTTCGAGATCCGTGACAGCGAGTCTTCCGGTCCCACGACGGCACGGATGCTGCCGGACATCGCCACCTGCGATGAATGCCTTGCGGAGATCCTGGACCCGGACAATCGACGGTATCGCTATCCTTTCACCAACTGCACCCATTGCGGCCCCCGCTTCAGCATTCTCAAGGCCCTGCCCTACGACCGCCATAACACCACCATGGCCAAATTTCGCATGTGCCCTACCTGCCAGGCGGAGTATGAGGACCCGGGCAATCGGCGCTTCCACGCCCAGCCCAATGCCTGCCCCGAGTGCGGTCCGCAACTGGCATTGAGCGATGCCCACGGCGAGATCCTGGCGCACCATGACCAGGCCCTGCTTGCCGCAGCCGCCGCCATCCGGACAGGGAAAATCGTAGCCCTCAAGGGTCTGGGTGGCTTCCAATTGCTGGTGGATGCGCGCAGTGCCAAAGCCGTCGCACGACTGCGACAACGGAAAAGCCGCCCGCACAAGGCCTTCGCGGTGATGTTCCCGTCGCTTTCCAAGCTGCAAGCGCACTGCGAGACCTCGAGCAAAGAATGTGCATTGCTCAGTTCCCCACAGGCACCCATCGTGTTGCTGCGTCGACATTCCCAATCACCAGACACGCCGCTTGCTGTGGAACTCGCGCCGGACAATCCCCTGCTCGGCGCCATGCTGCCCTATACCCCGCTGCATCATCTGCTGCTGCGGGAGCTGGGCTTTGCCGTGGTGGCCACCAGCGGCAATCTGGCCGAAGAGCCGATGGTGATCGACGAGGAGGAAGCACTACAACGTCTCGCCGGCATTGCTGATGTATTTCTCATCCATGACCGCCCCATTGCCCGCGCCGTAGACGACTCTGTCGCCCGCATCATGGCCGATGAGATCACCCTGCTTAGACGTGCGCGAGGTTATGCGCCCGCCAGCGTGGAGTTGACGGTGCCGGGGCCCCCGGTACTCGCTCTCGGCGGTCATCTCAAGGCCGTGGTCGCACTCAGCCATCAGGGCGAGGTGGTGATCGGATCGCATATCGGTGATCTCGGCAGTACATCGGCACGCAAGGCATTCACCCGAGCCACGGATGATCTGCTGGCCATCCGCGGCCAGGCTCCCGTCGCCATTGCCTGTGATTTACACCCGGATTACTACAGCACCCAGGTTGCAGGGCGCTATGGCCCACGGGTGGTCCCGGTGCAGCATCACCTCGCCCACGTCCTTTCCTGCATGGCCGAGCATGGACTCCACGGGCCGGTGCTGGGGATCGCCTGGGATGGCAGCGGTTACGGTGAGGACGGCAAGCTGTGGGGCGGTGAATTTTTCCTGGTGGAGGGCACTTCCGCACGGCGCATAGCCCATCTCCATCCCTTTCGCTTGCCGGGCGGTGAACGCGCCATCCGCGAGCCCCGGCGCAGCGCTCTGGGCCTGCTGTATGAGTTATATGGCGAAGCGTGGCCAGAGGTACTGAAACTGGCACCCTTACAGCATCTCGGCAAACGCGAATGCACCCTGATACGCACTATGCTCACCCGGCACATCAACAGCCCAGAGACTACCAGTATTGGACGCTTGTTTGACGGCATTGCCGCACTGCTGGATCTTGGCCAGACCACCAGTTTCGAAGGGCAGGCGGCAATGGCACTGGAATTTTCCCTGAACTCCGACGCGCCATCTGTAAAAGGCTACCCACTTCCGTTGGTGGAGCCTGAAAACCCCACCCTTGAACCCTTGGTGCTGGACTGGCGCCCCATGCTGCAGGCCCTGCTCAAAGACATCGACCGCGATACCCCGACGGCACTTTTGGCAGCACGCTTTCACAATGGCCTGGTGGCGGCCATCGTCGCACTCGCCCGCCACGTCAATATTCCCCAGGTGGTATTGAGTGGCGGTTGCTTTCAGAATGCCTACCTCACAACGCTATGCGTGGCACAGTTGCGGGAAGCGGGTTTCACTCCCTACTGGCACCATCGGGTGCCGCCCAATGACGGCGGCCTTGCCCTGGGTCAAGCGGCCTGGGCCACGCGATTACTCAACGAGGAACACCGCTAATGTGTCTGGCTGTACCGGGAGAACTGATTGCCGTTGACGGTGATGCACCACTCACCCGCAGCGGCAAGGTCGCCTTTGCCGGCATCATCAAGGAGGCAAACCTCGCCTTCGTACCCGAGGCGTTGGTGGGCGACTACGTGCTGGTACACGCAGGCATCGCCATAGCCGTCCTCGATGCGGAGGCGGCACAGCGCTCCCTGTCGGACCTTGAAAGTCTCACCGAGGAAGAACTTGGCGAGGAGACACCTTGAAGTACGTGGACGAATACCGTGATGGCGACGCCAGCCAGCACTGTGCCGAGGCCATCAGACAGCTGGTCACCCGGCCCTGGCGCATCATGGAGATCTGCGGCGGCCAGACCCACGCCATCGTGCGCTACGGCATCGATCAATTGCTGCCGGCTGAGGTGGAACTGCTCCACGGACCCGGCTGCCCGGTCTGTGTAACGCCATCGGGCAGCATCGACAAGGCCATCGAGATCGCCGCCCGGCCCGAGGTCATCTTCACCTCTTTTGGCGACATGTTGCGCGTGCCTGGCTCCAGCACCAACCTGATGAACGCCCGCACCCAGGGTGGTGATGTGCGTATCGTCTATTCGCCCCTGGATTCCCTGCAAATTGCACGTGAGAATCCCGAGCGCACAGTGGTGTTCTTCGCCGTCGGTTTTGAAACCACCGCCCCAGCCACCGCCATGGCGGTCTACCAGGCCCGGCAACTGGGGGTTGAGAATTTCCTGTTGCTGGTCTCTCACGTCCTGGTGCCACCGGCCATGGAGGCCATCCTGTCCTCGCCGGACACCCAGGTGCAGGGATTTCTCGCCGCCGGCCACGTCTGCACGGTCATGGGCTATGACGAATACCCACCCATTGCAAAGAAATATCAGATACCCATCGTCGTCACCGGCTTCGAACCCCTGGATATTCTGCAAGGGCTGCTGATGTGCCTGCGACAATTGGAAGAAGGACGTGCCGAGGTAGAAAACCAGTACGCCCGCTCGGTGCGCGCCCAAGGGAACCAAAGTGCCCGCAAGATGCTCCGCGAGGTATTTGAGATGGTGCCACGCCACTGGCGTGGTATCGGTGAAATCCCACAGAGCGGCCTTGGCCTCGCCCCCGCCTTCGCCGACTTCGATGCCGAAGGCCGTTTCGGCCTCGCCGATTACTCCGACCACGACAGCAGCGAATGCATCAGCGGCCTGATTCTTCAGGGCCGAACCAAACCCGCCGCCTGTCCAGCCTTTGGCAAACGCTGTACCCCGGAACACCCCCTGGGCGCACCGATGGTCTCCTCCGAAGGTGCCTGTGCCGCCTATTACCGCCACCGGGCCCATGCCTCCCACAAGCCGGAAGTGCCCGCATGAGCAACAAAGACAGCTTCACTTTCAACTGCCCGGCACCGCTGGCCACTGGTGCAGAGATATCCCTGGCCCATGGCAGTGGCGGCGCACTCACCCACCAGCTCATTGAACAGCTTATTCTGCCGGCCTTTGGTAACCCCATGCTGGATGCCCGCCACGACGGTGCAGTGCTGGAATTCAATGGGACGCGACTCGCCTTCAGCACCGATTCCTACGTGGTCCAGCCACTGTTTTTCCCCGGTGGCAACATCGGTGACCTCGCCATCAATGGCACCGTCAGCGATCTCGCCATGTGCGGCGCAAGACCCCGCTATCTCAGTGCCGGTCTGATCCTGGAAGAAGGCTTCCCCATGGAGCAGCTCGAACGCATCGTCAGCTCAATGCAGGTCGCAGCACAGCAGGCGGACGTACAGTTGGTGACCGGCGATACCAAAGTAGTAGAAAAGGGCTGTGGCGACGGCGTCTTCATCAACACCAGTGGCATCGGCATCATCGAGGGCAACACCTCGGTTTCACCGGCACGGATAGAGAATGGTGATCTCATCATCCTCAGCGGCGACCTTGGACGCCACGGAATTGCGGTCATGGCGGCCCGCGAAAGCCTGGATTTCGGAGTCACTATTACCAGCGATACCGCACCCTTAAGCCTGCCGGTGCTCTCCCTGCTGACAGCGGGCATCGATCTCCATTGCCTGCGCGACCTGACCCGTGGCGGCCTCGCTACCGCGCTAGTGGAAGTAGCGGGAACTGCACAGACCGATTTCAGTATCGAGGAGCACGCCATCCCGGTTTCCGAACCGGTACGTGGCGCCTGCGAAATCCTGGGCCTGGATCCACTCTACGTCGCCAACGAAGGCCGCTTTGCAGCCTGGGTCAAGGCGGCGGATGCCAAGCAAGTATTGGAGATTCTGCGCGGGCATCCGCTGGGCACTGGCGCCTGCATCATCGGTCGGGTGACCGAAGGAGGCCACGGCGCCGTGTCCATGGAAACTCTGGTGGGCGGTAAACGCGCTATCGACATGCTCAGTGGCGAGCAGCTACCAAGAATCTGTTAGGGATATGCATTGCTGTCCCGTTAACCAATATCCGTCATACCGAGCTTGACCCGGCATCCGGTAAGCAGTTGAACGGGAAAGAATAATAGGGGGAAGAGCACGGTTTTTGGTCAGGTCAGCTTGCGGATACCCAAAAACCGTGGTCTGTCCCTTATTGCCCTTAATAAGCGCTAAATACACATAACACCTCGCATCAGCAGTCGACAAAGCGCGTAGCGGTTTGTCGATCCGACCACATACGCTTGTTATGTGCATACCCAACAATTGTTTTGGTCACTATGAACACTTGCATTTACTATCCCTACCTACATTCAATGCCTTGTCGGCATAATTATCTATAGTTTTTTTAAACCCCAATGGTTTAAATGGTTCCTCCCATTTAAATAGCGCCTGTATCTAATTGATTACTAACCCGATATAGGCCTCTTATGCATACATCCAAATACTATTTATGCAACTACTTGAATATCAGTGTGCATTGAGATAGGCTTCCTTATCGAAAAATCTCATTGAGGACTAAAAGATGTCTAAGCCGTTACCCGAGATAGTGGGTGAGATCTATGCCTTACTGGAACCGTTGGAGTCTGAAGATCGGAAAAAAGTTGTTTCATCTGCTTTGACTCTTATGGGCGAACAGTCCACACCTAAAAACCCAGTCACCGGCTCTAGTGGATTAAATGAATCAGACGACACCGGAGAATCTGAGTGCGGGCCAAAAGTAAAACGCTGGATGAAACGGAATAATATTTCGTTGGAGCATATTGAAGAACTTTTTCATATCGAAAATGGCGTTGTTGAGATTATCGCTGGAGATATCCCAGGTTCTGGAAAAAAACAACAGACTGAACGTTGTTATCTCCTTTCCGGGATTCGTTCTTATCTTGAAACAGACGAGCCAAAATTTACAGAATCGGAAGTAGTAGAGCTTTGCAAGCACATGGGATGCCATGATTCTGCAAATCACTACAAGACCCGAGGCGGGCTCGGCAAGTATGTTGCAGGGAAAAAGCAGACCGGCTTTACACTGCCAGCGCCTGGGCTGAAGGCCGCAGCAGCTCTTGTCGTCCAGCTGTCAAATGCGAGCTGAGTTAACTTGTAAGGAAATGAAGTTAAGTGCTACCAGAAGACACCCTTAAAGATCTCTTGTCACAAAAGTTGGTTGATACCGAGAAGGCATTGATATGCCTAGCTATAGAACCTGCCTCGCCCCGAAAGATTAGTGAAATTACTTCGATGGCATTTTCTGCAGGGTGGCGGCAAGTAAAAAGGAAAAACTTGTCTACCCTATACTCGCGCACTCCTGAATTCGCTGTCAGAGTAGATGGCGGTTGGGAATTGACCTCAACCGGTCTACAACATGTCGCAAAGTTAGCCGGACCTCTCATGAACTCGCCAATTCCGCGAGTAGCCTCATCTCTTAGAAGTCATCTCGCACAGATTGCCAATTCAAATACTCAATCGTTCGTTGAAGAGTCCATAACTTGCTTTGAGACTAGACAGTATCGTGCAGCGGTCGTTCTTTCTTGGGTGGGAGCTGTCTCGGTACTGCACGATTACGTGGTTATTCATAAGCTATCCGCTTTTAACACAGAGGCATGTCGAAGAAACCAAAACTGGAAACCCGCCAAGAACGCTGATGGTCTTGGGCTTATGAAGGAAGATACCTTTTTAGACGTGTTACAGGTCATCGGCGTTATCGGAAAGAATGTAAAACTTGAATTGAAGAAGGCGCTCACCTTACGTAACGGCTGTGGTCACCCAAATTCACTTCAACTAGCTGAACATAAAGTATCTGCCCATATCGAGGATTTAATGCTCAATATATTCTCAAACTTTTGAGTACCGCCGTTATGCATACTAAATAGGATTTGCACATAACGCCGCAATTCACCGGCGGCAAAAAGCAGAGTGAGCGATAGCGAACAGGGCTTTTTGACGTGAGAGTTCCTACGAAAAAGTGGACACCCGCTAGTTTGTTGCATTGCCTTATTATGCGATAGCAGCACGTCTACTCCGGCGGACTGCCCGAATGATGCGTGCGGACATAGTGTTGAAGGTCGATGAGATCAACATCTTCCTCAAGCAGCTTTCGAAGCTCATCAGATACAGGGGCGTATCCTCGTTGGAATCCATAGCCACCAACGTAGACATCACTTGGGTCCGGCTCATCTCTCGAGTCACTAAATTCGATTCCATCAAAATCATATTTCATGAGCACTCGCATAAGATCTACAACTGGTCGACCTTGGAGATTATCACCTATCGTAACGATAAACTTCTCTGGAGGATTAGTATCATTGACAGCACCGAATATTTCACCTATCTCAAACTTCTCTGCTTTCAAATCTGTTCGCAGAGCCTTAAACCAAGGCAGATGATCGTTGATCGCTATCCCCAGTGGAAAAGTTCTGAGGCGATCTCGTTCTTTTGCTAACCCTGCTTCCTGCCCGCCAGGTTCAAGCGTTTTCATGGTGCGTGTCAATGTGAGGAGTTCGGCCTCAATTCGTTCGAGAGGAATTAGATCGCGCTCAGAATGGGACACCTCAACGTACTTGTTTGTTTTTCGATCAAGGTACTTCGCATAGAACGCATCCTCTTGCATCTCGGGCCGATATTTAGTCTGCAAAAGAAAAATAGCCGCAATGAACAGTGGTACATTCAACGCAGCGGCAACTACCAGCACCCCTTGGAGCCAGTCAACGGAAATGGTGGTTGCAGCGGTGAGGAAGGTTCCATTGACTACACATAGTCCAACAAGCCAAGCAGCCAAGAGCTGAATCGGCTTCGTTACCTTGTGTGCAGTTATTCTCTCGTCAGCCATGCCGACCTCAATATTTCCCATAACGACCAAAATCACTGGGAACTTTGAGTTGCATAACGGAGTGAAGTGGCTTAACTTTTTCAATATGCATTTGACTTGTCACCTTATCTAAATATGGTTTTATACACAAAAGAGCCTGGATCAATTTCCCTTCCATCAGGATATTGCGGTGAATATGAACCTTCATAATTTCGAAACTCATCAACAAAATGCTCAAACTCAATCAAAAATGATATTGGTTGAGGGTATTCAAAAGCCTCCCTCATTCTAACTTCGTCCGTGTAATGTAAAATATATTGATCTGTATTTGGATGTTTAGGACAATTTAACACCTTGTACCATTGTTCAACATCATTTTTGTATTGATATCTATCACTAGTTATTTTGTGATGCCTTGAAGTACATGTTTCAATTATCTCCGAATGTAGACTTGCCAGTTGGCTACATGATCTAATGAAAAAAGGAATGGCCATATCAGGCTTAATATCATCATTCAGCTCATACAAAAAGTCATTTGGCGGCATGTTATAGGAGTAATACTCTCTCATGTATTTCAGCATAAAAAATAACTCATCAACATCGTCCCGTATAATATTTGGTTTTTGATCGCAGAACGTAGACTTAAATACTTTAATAAGTTTTGTATGCGTTAATTGTGACAACTTTTCAATACTTTCACTTGGAATTAGCACCACACAAGACAAAAGAGAGTGGAATAATGAGTAGTAGCTTAGGAAGAAAAATGCTGACCAAGACTTTGATTCTTTTGCTATTAGGGATTCCTGATAAAAGGAAACTGATGTAAAAACCTCTTTTAGTGATTTATGAACTCTTATATTCCATTTAAAAAGCTCCTCTGGGCCGGAGTTTTTTATTGACTTTATGTAGTGTTGATTCCATCTGTTGACGTATTTTTCCTGCTCTGATTTATCTTTAACTCGATACAACAGATGACCAAAATTGGCTATATCACTATCTATAAAGGCATTATTATTCAATGCAGTATCTCCAGTTTCCTAAAGATCACTAAAAGATCAGGGTCAGGTCTAGGATCGAAGCCTTATATACGGGTGAATTTGCCTGCGGCTGTCTGTCTTAGGTCACAGAAGAATAGAATATTCAAGAAAGCTATGAATCTAGACCTGACCCTAATCTCACTTTGCTATCGCATCATCCATCCGTGCGGCCAGGCCTGAGCAGGTAATGTCCATGTCCATACCTAGTCACGAGGTTTCGGAGGTGGCAACCAAACGGTACGACAGCGAAGTAAGAGAGTGGTCAAGCGTCAGATTCATTGCTTTATTAGCGAGTGCTATTTTGATTCCTGACAAACTCAGTGCTGAATGTGAAGAGCAGGCCAAAAAGCGGGGTTGAGCATGTACATTATCGCGTTCAGATTCTTCGCTATGCGAGTTTTAAATATTTCCATGTTATAACCAACGTCGTAAATGTACTGAGGGTCCTGTCCCGCGCAGCGAATGCCTAGGAACCCGTAATACAGGAGAAATTCTATAGCCCGATCAATTTCTTCGGCTGTTAATCCGTTTACATCAAACAATATTCTCAAATCATCATTAGAAAATTCGTTACTTTCACCGAGAAACTGATACATAAGGCGATTGGCTTTTTCTTCAATGTCCGTCAATTCTTGATCCGCATCGATCAGTAGATCGTTCGAATAAGTGATTAGGCCCTTTTCTATATCTTCGGCCTGGATCTTTTCATGCTGTAAGTTAACCGCGAATCCTTTGCAAGCGCCAACAAGTTTCAACCAGTTTCGAGGGCGCATTAAGGAACGCTCAATCATAAACTGAGAGGTTTCCTCTCCGTCTATGTGAGAAATACAGATAGCATTCCATACCTCATCAAACGACGCACCTATAGGAAAATCATTCTGAATGAGGCGCATCCGCATCATCGTTCGAAGCATATCCGGATCGCGCCAGTCCAAGTCTGCCCGGGTTTCTTTTCCGAAGTCGGAGGTCTCGTCCATTAGAAGTTGATAAATGTCGTTCCGCACGAATACAATCGCATGGAACTCTAGTCGATCACGACTCATCTCTCGCTGAATCTTTCTCGCGGCGTCAATCAGACAGCGCAATATAGTTATATCACCAGTGGTAGGTCCGTGGCTCGACCACCCTTTGTCCAAATTATCGAACAACAGCCAGACTTCATCTTTATACCCGAGATAGCTAGATAAGCATTCCCGAAGCTCACGAATATTTCCCGAATGAATAAGGCCCGTGATCTCGTCTACCGCCAAAGTTGTTCCATCATTTTGTTGGCGTCGGGTATCAAAATCCTGGACAATCGAAGTGGTTAGCGTGAGTAACCGCTCAGAAAAATCGCCTTCTGTAATGTGAGCGCTTTCGCCGTATAATTTCTCCAGTTTTACATATCGCTCATAAAGCCGATGATCCCTCAAATGGCGTTCGCGGTCTTTTTCTAAGACCTTGTAGCAGATTTCGGCATATAGCAAATACTCCCAAAGAGCCGTAACTAAATGTTGTTTTGCTCCAGCTGACAGATAGTTTAGAACTTCTTCTTTCAGCTTCAAAAGCTGGTAACCTTCTGGCTTTAGGTCAACGACTATATTGTTTTTATTGCTTCGTTTTCGGTTACGTACTTGTGAGAATAGAGCAGTTTTTCCGGTGCCTTTTCTTCCCACGACTAAATTCACTTCTCCGCGCAAAGCACGATTGAATTCGTCGGTTTGCAAATAGTAGTCGCCTAAACTTTGAAATTCATTTTCAGCCATGGGATCTCCAATGGATAATGTGCTAAGCAAATTACCCATTGGAAGTTCGAGATTCTTCGTTTCTTGAATTCGTTCGAAAACAGACAACGAAAACTCGTGAATTAAATCTCTAAGGTCTTCTGGCCGGGCATAAGATTTAACAAAATCACGAACGTCGAGCGGAGCAAAAGGCGCGGCCTCATCTTGAAGAATGAGAGTTGGAAGCTCTAGCCCTAAACTTAATCCAGCAACGAAAGCCGCGCGGATATTATGTACGGAAGCATCCTTCATGCCAGGAGAAATCAATGGGATTACGACACCGTAGGAAGAAGCAACGTGCGCGATTGCTTCGGGAGCAGACAACCTTGCGGCCTCTGAGGGCACAAAGCTCCGATAAAATAAACGAGCTTTCTTTATCCTAGAAATGATGTGCGACATTACGCCGCCACGAACAGGTGTCTCAAGGATATATACGGGCGTTGTAACGTTGAGCTTTGCAGTAGAGTCTATCGGGTGTAGGTCTCTAATATTTGAGATTAAACGTGTAAGTTCCCTTGCATTCTTGTAGCGCTCGTAACCTAGCGTGTCGAATATTCCGATGCGGTTTATCAAGTCATCGTCAGCAACATACTCGGCCGATTTCGTTAGAAAAACTCTTCGGCCGATTCCTATCGCATATCCGATCTCGAAGGTGACATTAAAATTCAGTGTTGTGATATCAGCCACGAGGACATTTGCATTCTCTAATCCCTCGAAAATTGGAGCCGTTAACGGCCTACCCGCAATGTCGTTTTCTTCCCACGTCGTGTAATGGCATCCGCCAGAATGATTAGCAGATTCTACTGCCTCTTGTATTACTCTGGTAAGTTGATGCGGCTGAGACGCGTAGGCGAAGAACCCTTCTATTTTGTCCATGGCATCCTCTGCTTAAAATAATAGGGGCTGGCTTAGCTCGTCCAAAGCATAGCAATCGTTCCCTGGCAAAAAACTTAAACCCTGGACCCTGATGTTTCAAGGTTTTTCCGAACCCCGGGGTACGTCCCGATATTAAAGCGGCTCTGAATAAATCAGGCTTTCCTTAGCTGCAAGCGCTGATCAATCCATTTCTCCATTCCCACCACTGCGTAAATGGTGGCGGCAAGGGCGATGATGCGCACCCAGGCATCGAGTCCGATAGGCGCGCCGTGGAAGGCAACATTCATTGCTGGGGTATAGGTAAAGGCGAGTTGTAGCAAAATCATGCCGGTCACTCCGGCGAGTAGCCAGCGGTTGCTCCACAGCCCAAGCACGAACATAGAACGGCTGAGTGAGCGGCAATTAAACAGGTAAAACAGCTCCCCCATCACCAGCATGTTGACCGCCACGGTGCGGGCAGCTGCCTCGCTGGCGCCACTGGCAAGCGCCCATTCGAAAAGCCCGAAGCAGGCTGCGGCCAACATCAAGCCGACCAGGACTATGCGCAACACCAGGCGAAAGTGGAGAATTGTCTGCCGCGGATTGCGGGGTGGGCGCGACATGATGCCGGGTTCGCCTGATTCAAAGGCAAGGGTGAGTCCCAAAAGCAGTGCCGTGGTCATGTTAATCCACACAAAACATCAGCAAAACATCAGGGTCAAAACATCAGGGTCAGGTCTAGGATCGAAGCCTTTATACGGCTATCTGTCTTAGGTCGCACAGAGGAATAGAATATTCAAGAAAGCTATGAATTTAGACCCTGATCTCTATTGGGCATACCATTTCTGGATAGACTGGCTTGGCTCGTCCGAAGCATAGCAATCGTTCCCTGGCAAAAAACTTAAACCCTGAACCCTGGCATTTCAAGGTTTTTCCTAACCCCAACGTAATCTGTTCCCATCAAATCCAGGGCCATCTCCCTGCCAACCCCAATCAAAACGGCTTGGCTACCCCGATGCTTATAGCCAACGGGACCAAGTCTTGATTTGCGTTGATCGTCATCATGAAAGACAGGTATATCACCAGAGTCTTCTCGATTTCACCCGCCTATTTAACCAGTTAATAACATCGTTCGCTTGATCACGCCGGCAATGATCGGCTCCAACGTTGACTCGGGCATGCCCGCTTTGGCTGCCAGAGCAGCTGCCTTTGCTATCGCAGCATCCATCTGTGTGGCCAGACCTGAGACAATACTATCCACGTCCTGCCTGGGCAGCCCGAACTTTTGGGCCGTCTGATAAAAATGCCTGAGTTGGATTTGATTGAGGCGATAATAGCCCTTGTTTCCTATGGCCATCGGCAATTTAATTTTCTGAGCCGGGAATTCTGCATAGGGTTCGGCAGACATCACGTCATAGAGTGGTGTCAGTTGGTAACCACCCGGCGTGAGAAATATAGAGAAGTTCTTGGCGTGGCCGTCGATGGCGGCCAGCAGCCAAAACACAATCTGCGCCTTCATGAAGCTCAGGCGGTCTTCATGGGGGGCTGCGGCACCGTTAAGGAAGTCCAAAACATCCATGATGCCGGGACCGCCATGGCTTTGATATTTCCGTATCAGCGGGATACCCAGAGCCTGACAGATATCCTCTTGGGGCAGCCGGTACAGTACGCCATCCTGCCAGACCCGATCAAAACGCTCCGCGACTATCACTGGCTTGCCGTTAAATATCAGCACCTCGGCATTTGCTGTCTTAAGATTCAGGGCTCGACACAGTACAAGACAAAACCATTCATTCCAGGGTGTATCGGAAAAGTCGGCGCCGCTTGGGCCTGCTTTCATGGCCGGTTTGAAGATGTGGGACGTGGGTGTCGGTCCAAGTGGAAGTTGCCACTGTCCATCGGCATAAAGAAAGGCAGTCTTTTCCTGCACCCCCGCAATGGAGATACGAAAGTCATCTCCATTGCCATGGATACCCAGGGGGGTGGTCGCCAAGGAAGCAATCCGGGTTGCGATCTCGTTATCACTGACAGGCCGGTAGGCCATTTTTTCCGGATCGCCAGGCTCAAGGCCCTCGGGAACAAAACGCAGGGCTCCCACACAATCCCGCCCAATGACGGCCAAGAGGTCAAAAACACCCGCACTATCGGCATGCTCGCGCGCAGCAATTTTTTCTCTTACGCTGCGATCATCGGGCAATAGGCCATCAAAGTAGGCATTCGCCTTCTCTCCCGACCAGACGCGATCAGATAGCGGCATGGACAAGGAAATAGGAAATGAGCGCTCTGATGATAGCCACTCCAGATCATAGCGAAACGAAGTTGCGCCGCCAGGCTCACGGGAATACTTGCCGACTCTGCTTGAGCCAACATAAACATCCAGCACGCGTCCTTGACGTCTACGTCCCATTTGACCCCACTGCTGTGCCGTTAACTAAAATCCGTCATACCGGTTCAAGCCCGGTATGACGAAACCCTCTTTTATTTTCATGTCTCCCAAGCTCCTACGCATCCTTCTGGCCTTTACGAACAAGGTATCTGGCCGAACGCGCCAAAAGTTAGCGGGACAGCAGTAATTTGGCCCCTCTAATACTTTGTGGGATCGAAGCTGGCTATGTGGCGCGGGACGATGGACAGGTCCAGATCCAGAGCAGCCACGATCTTGATAACTGTGTCGAGCTTTGCCGTTGTCGCGCCGTTCTCAAGTTCTGAGATCAGAGCCTGTCGGACAGACGCTTTTTGGGCAACGTCAACCTGCCGCAGATCCTTGGCCTTGCGTGCCCGGCGTATTGCCTCACCGAGATCTTTACTGTTACGTATGAATTTCCCCATAATTACAGCCTATTTATCCGCTGCGCCGTATAGACTATATATATGCGATTTAGCGGATAATATCGATTCCAGATGCTTAGCGGCGAACAACTACCACGAATCTGTTAGCAGGGATAACTCTACTGATTCAATGGCTTAATACGGGTTAGCACAGTCAAGATAAACTAAGAGCACACCAATAACTCAACCCCATTGTCTAGTACCCACGTCAAAAACAATCCAACTTCATGCACCACCTCCTCGCCCCTTTTATGCTATATTTAATTCACCCAATGGGTGAACGATATTCAATGCTCTAACGACCCCTTCGTGATGCCAAAAGGATTTCACCTTGATCGTTGTTTTCAGGACCAGGCAGCTGGAACGCCAATACAAGGATCATCGGAAGGCCGTTAGAGCATACGGCGAGGTTGTTGCCAAACGATACATATTGCGCATCAACACAATCAAGCAAGCCCGGGATATTGAAGAATTGATGAAACTACCCGTGTTGCGATGCCACCAACTGAAAGGGAATCGGGCGGAGCAATATGCTGTCAATATCACCAGTTTCTATCGACTGATTTTTTCCCTTGAGGGTGAGATGCTGGAGATTGTCCGCATTGAGGAGATAAGCAAACACTATGGCAACTAACCAGGAAATTTATTCGGATCTGGCAGTAGCGCCCGGCGTGTACCTGACTGAGGTCACTGAAGAAATGAGCATGAGCCACGCTGAGCTCGCGCGGCGCATGGGCCGGCCGGTCCAGGCAATCAGTGAGATTGCCAACGGTATCAAGTCCATTACACCGGATACTGCATTGCAGCTGGAGCAGGTGCTTGGCGTACCGGCTCATATCTGGACCGGGCTGGAGGCAGAGTATCAATTGACAAGGGCACGGCGTGCAGCTGCGGAGCAGGTGGAACATGAAACTGATCTGGCCGTCCACTTCCCATACCCCGAAATTGCAAAACTCGGCTGGGTAAAGCCAACGCGCAAACGCTCTGAAAAGGTATTGGAACTGCGTCAGTTTTTTGGTGTGGCCTCACTACACAATTTGCAGGGGGTACGCGCCTATGCGCCCGCATTTCGCCAATCTGCCAAAGCAGAAGTCTCTCATGAGGCATTGGTCGCCTGGTTGCGTGGAGGTTCGCTGGAGGCCGACAAGGTCGATACCAAATCATTTGACCGTGTAAAAGCACGTGCGACACTGCAAATGCTCCGTCACCTGACTCGAATGGAACCCGAGGTCTTTCTGCCAGCACTCAGACAGCAACTGGCGGAAGTGGGAATTGCGTTCGTGCTGCTTCCTCACTTTTCCAAAACCTATACCAATGGCGCGACCTTCTGGCCAACCTCAAATAAGGCCGTTTTAATGATGACCATCCGGGGAAGCTGGGCGGATATTTTCTGGTTCAGCCTGTTCCACGAGCTGGGGCACATCCTGCTGCATGACAAGCGCCATACCTTTCTGGAAAATGGCCTTGACGATCCCGACTGGAAGAAACAGGAAGAAGAAGCCGACGACTTCGCCCAGAAAACACTCATCCCGGCGGCAGCCTGGCGAGCATTCATTAAAACAGACGATTTCAGTGCAACACATATTGTGTCATTCGCGGATGAAATAGATATTGCTCCCGGAATCATCGTTGGCCGATTGCAGCATGATGGCGTAATTCCTCCTAACCATCATATTCATCGAACTCGATATAAGTGGGCAAATTGATAAACTTCTATGCAAACTGAAAGGAGAGCGACCATGAGCAAGAAACCAAGCAAACCGTCGCGCCGAAATCCTGTTGCCCAATATGCAGCACGATTTCAGCGGGCATCGGCATTTCGTGACCGTACCAAGTACTGCCGTCACAACAAGCACAGGGGAAGGGAATCCTGGCCAGTGGGCACTGTACTCAGTGCATAGTGGCCAGGATTCCCGCCCGGGAGGGCCCGCCTAATTCAGGGGCTCATGGCGAGGGGAGGCTTACGACCTCACCCTGGTTTAGCTCCGCCGCATTTTTCTTCTTAATTCCTATCGTTAAAACAGCCGTAAACACCCGGGACGACCTTCATTTTTTGTGCCCCATGTTAATTTGCCATGTTAGGGCCTCGCGACTATGATGTACGGAAATGCCGTACGTTGTTGAGGACTCCCCCAATGGACACAGTTAGTGTGAATAAATTCAGGGATAACCTGAAAAACTTTGTGGAGCAGGTGGTTAGCCAACACATGCCGATCAAGATTACCCGTAGAGCTGGGGATGATTTTATTGTAGTAAGCGCCGATGACTGGGAGCGCGAGCAAGAAACGCTATATATATTACAAAACAGTGACTTAATGCGACAAATTGCTGCTTCGATGGACACTCATCTGGACGGAGATGGATATAGGCCTACAGCCGAGGAAGCCGAGGAAGCCGATGAGATCATTGGCGTTTGAAGGTAATACATGGGCTGCTTACAAAGAACTCCGAAAGAAAGATAGAAAGCTGCAGAAAGCACTTTGCCGTGTGCTGAAAGAAATGCTTCGTGATGACCCCGCCACTGGTACCGGTAAACCGGAGCCATTGAAACACACTCTCTCTGGATTATGGTCTCGCCGTATTAGCCAGAAAGACCGTGTTATTTATAAATATGACGGCAAATACGTTTATATTTTTGCGATTGGCGGGCACTACGACCAATTTTGATTGCCCTAATGCCACGCTCAGCAGTAGCAAAAAGCGGGGCTTCATCAAATCGTGTGGGTGAAATCTCAGAAAGATCGCAGTCAGGTCTAGATTCATAGCTTTCTTGAATATTCTATTTCCCTGCGAGCTAAGACAGATAGCCGTATAAAGGCTTCAATCCTAGACCTGGGCCCGCTCCTGTGGGCCCCGCTCCTGTGGGCCCCGCTCCTGTGGCCCTCAGATTTATACGGACCCGTATATCCAAGCCGGTTCGTCGCTATTCAGTGCGACAGGTTTTCATTACCTTCTTTCCATCCTTGATCCCAGGATTTCGCTAGTTCAGAGGATTTCCCCATATACGGGTTACTCGCTTGAGAAGCACCCTTTTTTCCCGCCGCATATCCCTCGGCCCAAGCGGCATTGATGGATGCTCGCTCTTCCATACTTCCCCTATTCGTGTGCTCTTACGCACGAATTGTATGGTAATAGGGAACTGCCCCTGATTTCCTTTCCTTATCTTCTATTGGCTTTTTTTTCCTTTCTTTCCTTTCGTTTTTCTTTCATCGTTTTTACAGGTTGCTTTTTCGCTGCTTTTTTTGCATCTCGCCCTTTAGCCATGATTTTCTCCTTTTTAATAGTTGAACCTTAAACATCTGCTAAGAAGATTGTGTTTAGAACGTAACGCTTACAGCAGAGGCGCGAGCTTGCGAGCGTCCTGCTGCCTGTTTTTGTTATGCATTTTTATCTTCAGTCTTCTTAACTCGTATTTTATTTCTGCCGACAGTTTTGTTGTTTAGATTTTTGATTGCAGCTTTTGCTTCACCGGACTTTGGCATCTCAACGAAACCAAAACCTTTAGACGCTCCACTATCCCGATCCATTACTAAATCACAGGATTGAACTGTACCGAATTCTTGAAACAAAGCTTTCAACTCTTCTTCTCTGGTTGATCGATCTAAGTTACGTATTAATAATTTCATATATATTCCGAGCAGGATTTATGTGGAAAATTTCTCATTTAATGAGAAATACCGATTCGGCATCAAACGGGTGGTGTATGCGGCCCAAGTGTTCACGCTTTTCCCCATAACGACAATACACTATATTTATCAACATTTTACAACCCAACCCGCCTTCCTTGGCAAAAACTTAAACCCTGAATCCTGGCGTTTCAAGGTTTTCCCGAACTCCAAGGTCACGTCCCGGTATTAAAGCGGATCTGAATAAATCAGACCGTCTTTAGCCGCAAGCGCTGATCAATCCATTTCTCCATCCCCACCACCGCATAGATGGCGGCGGCGAGCGCGATAATGCGGCCCCAGGCATCCAGACCAATGGGGGCGCCGTGGAAGGCAATATTCATGGCCGGGGTATAGGTAAAGGCAAGTTGCAGCAAAATCATTCCGGCCACACCGGCCAATAGCCAGCGGTTGCTCCATACGCCCAGCGCAAACATCGAGTGACTGAGTGAGCGGCAGTTGAACAGATAAAAAAGCTCCCCCATCACCAGCATATTGACTGCCACGGTGCGCGCGGCGGCCTCGCTCGCACTATTGCTGAGCGCCCACTCATAGAGCCCGAAGCAGGCCGCAGCCAGCATCACGCCCACCAGAACAATGCGCAGCACCAGACGAAGATGGAGCATGGCCTGACGGGGATTGCGCGGTGGCCGCGCCATGATGCCGGGTTCCCCCGGTTCGAAGGCCAGGGTGAGGCCAAGCAGCAGTGCTGTGGTCATGTTAATCCACAGAATCTGGACCGGGAGTATGGGCAGGCTGACGCCCGCGAGCACCGCCACCATAATGACCAGGGCCTCACCGAGATTGGTGGGCAAGGTCCAGGTGATAAATTTCACCAGATTGTCGTAAACGCCCCGCCCTTCTTCCACCGCTGCCTCAATGGAGGCAAAGTTATCGTCCGTGAGCACCATCTCCGCCGCCTCCTTGGCCACCTCGGTGCCCACACGGCCCATGGCGACCCCGATATCCGCCTGCCGGAGCGCTGGGGCATCGTTGACGCCATCGCCAGTCATAGCCACCACATGGCCATGGTTTTGCAGCGCCTCTACCAGGCGCAGCTTTTGTTCCGGGCTCACTCGGGCGAACACTGTCGTCGTCTCGACGGCATCGATAAATTCGGCATCGGCAAGCCGGGCGATAGCCTCTCCCGATAACACCCGGGTTTCCCCGGCGGGAGCGAGGCCTATATGGCGGGCGATGGCGAGTGCTGTCGCGGCGTGATCTCCGGTGACCATTTTCACCTGGATGCCCGCGGCTCGGCAGGCAGCCACTGCGGTGAGTGCATCGGAGCGCGGCGGGTCGCTCATGCCTTGCAGGCCCAGGAAAACAAGATTCTCCAATGGATTGTGTGCCCCCCAGTTGGCAGCCTCCACCGGCAAATTGCCGCGGGCGAAGAGCAGTACCCGCAAACCTTGCTGCGCCATCGCGTGGGCTCGTTGCTCGATCGCCTTACTGTCCACCGGAACCAGCTCACCCGCCGCATCCAGGGCATTCCGACAGTGCGGCAACAACGCCTCCATGGAGCCCTTGAGATAGCTCACCCGTGGCTGGTCGATGCCGCCATCGTGCAGGGTGGCCATATAACGATGGCGGGCATCGAAGGGCCAAAGGTCGATGCGTGGCAACGTCTCGCTCACCCCATCTTGAAGCAGGCTGGCCTTGGTCGCGGCAACGATGAGGGCGCCCTCGGTGGGATCGCCCTCGATACGCCACCCATCCTCCGCCTGCTGCAGACGGGAATCGTTGCACAACAGACCGGCGGTCAGACATTCCATCAGGGCGGGGTGCCCCTGCGGATCGACTGATTGCTCTCCCAAACTGAACATACCCTCCGGCGTATAGCCTCCACCGGAAAGGGTGAAGGTCTTCCCCCCTGCCATCACCTCCCGCACCGTCATCTGGTTTTTGGTCAGGGTGCCGGTCTTGTCGGAGCAGATAACGGTGGTGCTGCCCAGAGTCTCCACCGCCGGCAATTTGCGGATAATCGCGTGCTTCTTTGCCATCCGCCCGACCCCGATGGCAAGGGTGATGGTGAGCGCCGCGGGCAAGCCCTCGGGAATGGCGCCCACGGCCAGGGCCACCGCGGCCATGAACATATCGGACCAGGGTTCGCCGTAGAGGGCGCCGACCACAAAGGTCATGGAGGCAAGACCGAGAATCACGTAGAGGAGGACCCGGCTGAAAGCGCCGATCTTCCGGGTCAGGGGGGTTTCCGGAATACTCGCCTCGGAAATCAACGTCGAAATACGTCCGATTTCGGTATCATCGCCGGTGGCGACCACCACCCCCAGGGCGCTGCCGGTGGTTACCAGCGTGGATGAATAGGCCATGTTCCGGCGGTCGGCGAGCAAAGTATCGTGCTTGAGGGTACCCGCATGTTTTTCAGCGGGGAGTGACTCGCCGGTGAGGGCCGATTCGTCCACTTTCAACTGATGGGCGTGGAGCAGGCGCAGATCGGCGGCCACCTTGTCCCCTGGCTGCATACTGACGACATCACCCGGAACCAGATCCAGAGATTCCACCACCTGCTTGCGGCCGCCACGGATCACGGTAGCCTCGCGGGTCATGATACGAGCCAGCGCCTTGATAGCCTGGATGGCGCGGCTCTCCTGGATGCTCCCCAACAGCGCATTCACCAGCACCACGCCGAAAATTACCCCGGTATCGACCCATTCACCCAGCAGCGCCGTGACGAGACATGCGGCGAGCAGAATATAGACCAGCGGCTGGTGGAACTGGAGCAGAAAGCGCAGCAAGGGGCCGCGGCCCGGTCGTTCACTAAGGGCATTGGGACCAAAACGCGCCCGCCGCTCCCCGGCCTCAAGTATATCGAGGCCCTTCTCCGGATCGGTTTCCAGTAGCTCCAGAACCTCGCGGCTCGGCAAATGATGCCAGTGCCGACTCAAGATGCTCGCCATGGCCTTACCTGCTTATTATCACTCTAGCGCACTACACCTAATTTTCTCGGGAACACCTGCACAGATCTCTCCTTCTGCCCAGCCCCATGCCAGAATCCTTCTACCACTACAACCCATACCTGTCGATGAGGCGGTAGATACTTCGCTCGCTAACACCCAGTCGCTCGGCCACAGTGGCGCGATGCCCTGAGTATTTCTTCAATAAGTTCGAAAGATATCTTGCTTCTATCTCTGCAAAAGTCGGCTCGTGATCAAAACTTAAATTAACGCCATGCACGGAGTTTCCCGCAGTCAGCGATGCGGTCAAATGCCGGCGCCTAATTTTCTTTTCATCCTGGGACAGGATGATGGCTCGCTCGACTGCATTTTTCAGTTCTCGCACATTGCCGGGCCAGTCATAGGTAGTCAGTGCACGCATGGCGTTGCGGGACACGACCGTATTGATCCGGCGGGAAAAATCATGATTACAAATAAAATGATCGACCAGTTCCCGGATATCTTCCCGGCGCTCTCGTAACGGCGGCACCGTGATAACAAAGGCGCTCAAGCGGTAGAACAGATCAGAGCGAAATCTCCCCTCTTCAACCGCCTTTTCCAGATCGCAGTTAGTGGCGGCTACGATGCGTACATTGGCCCGCAGATCTTTGGTTCCACCCACCCTGCGAAACATGTTTGTCTCGATCAGCCGGAGCAATTTGGCTTGAACCGGGAGATCGATCTCGCCGATTTCGTCCAGAAACAGTGTTCCGTCCTTCCCGCCTTCTACCAGCCCCTTCTTCTGCCTGTCCGCCCCCGTAAAAGCACCGCGTTCAAAACCGAAGAGTTCTGATTCGAAAAGCTTCTCCGGCAAAGTACAGCAGTCCACTGCAACGAAATTCCCCCCGGATCGGTCGCTGTGCTCATGAACGGTTTTTGCAACCAGCTCCTTGCCCACACCACTTTCTCCCTGGATCAGCACCGTCATATCGGTTGCCGCGACCATATTGATTAGGTGATGAACATCCTGTAACGCCCGACTGTGCCCAATCAGGAGCTTCCTGCCCTCGCTCGCCTGTAAACGCTGCTTACAGAACAGATGTTCTGCACGCAGGCTGATACGGGCCAGAGCACGCTGTACGACGATCTCCATCTCGTCGAGACTGACTGGCTTGGCGAGATAGTCCTCAACCCCCACCTTCGTGGCTCTTACCGCATCTTTTACCGAGGCAAAGGCCGTCATCACCACCACTGGATAGTCGCTGAGCAACTGCGGTAACAACTCCATACCATCGGCATCGGGCAAACACACGTCCATGAGCACCAGATCAGGTTCATGGGCATCAAGATATTGCTTGGCCTCCGCCCAGGAATGAGCGATCTCCGCGGTGCAGCCAATATGCTTCAAGTGTTCAATGATGAGGCCACCCAGGGCCTTATCGTCTTCGATGACCAGCAGTTCCTTCTTCACTGCAATACCTCACTATCGTTGTCGGCATCGGAAAGCAAAACGCTAAACCGACTGCCCTCCCCCGACTTACTCTCCGCCGTCACACTGCCGTGATAGCGATCAACAATGGAACGAAGGATGGCGAGCCCAAGACCAGTGCCCCGCACGCTGTCCGCTCGCCGGCTAAAAAAGGGATGAAAAATATAAGGCAAATCCTGGGGGGCAATACCGACTCCTGTATCCTTCACTATAAGTTCCACTTTTCCATCCATCCTCCGCGTGCTGACATAAAGGTTCCCACCCTCCGGCATTGCATGAAAGGCATTCTGGAGCAAATTGAAAATGATCGTACGAAATTCACTTTCGGTCGCCAGCACGCGTAGCTCTGTCGACGCCAAGCTCTGCACCACGGATACACCGTGCGCTTCAGCCTCCCAAACGAGCAGTGATAGGGTCTCCCGAATCGCCTTGTTTACCTCTACCAATTCGGGACTTCCGGGGGCAGCACTAAGCTTGAGCAAGCGCTTGGTGATATCAATGCACCGATCAATCTGATCGTCGATTATCTGTAGATAATTCCCAAATACAGAAATATCCACGCCGGAGCGATCCGCCGTATTTACCATCGAATTCAGGGCCATCCGGAGCGCTGTGAGCGGATTGTAGATTTCATGGGCGACACCAGCAGCCAGGCGACCCAAATCCGCCAACCGCTGCTCCTGTGAAAATTGGGTTTTTTCCTCCAGATCGCGCACCGATTCAACGATAAGATCCTGGCCCATAGCGCCACCACACCCACGTAGCGGAATAGCCATTATCTCCACCGGGAATGTCTGACCGTCGGCCCGCACAAAGCGGTCAAGGTATTTCACCGGCCCATCTTCCTTGCGGGCTTCATACAGCGGGCAGCGGACGAGAGTGGGCGGACAGGGTTCATTTCTCTGGTGACTCGAAGCATAACAGGGGCTACCAATGTCCGATTTGTCACCGAGCCCGACCTGCCTGCGGTAGGCAACATTGGACAACACCACTCGATACTGTCCATCAATAACGCGAATACCATCTGGAAAGGTGTCCACCAATGCCTGCAGGAACCGGTCACGTTCCTCCATCTCACGCATGTTTCGCTCAAGACTCTCTGCCATGTGATTGAAGCTTTGGCCCAGTTCACCCAATTCATCGTGGCCGAGGATGGCCACCCGCGCATCAAGGCGCCCCTCGGCTATCGCCCGGCTGGCCTCACGCAATTGCCACACTGGCAGTAGTATGAAACGCCTCATAAACCACCACCCACCAGCGACCACAATCAGCAATACCACAGCACCAGAACCCAGTAGTAACAGGGTGGTTCGCCACGCCTGCATACGGATCGGTGCGGCATCGTAATCAACGAACAGAACCCCGTTGAAAGGATGGCTCCGTACATCCCCGTGGCAACCGGTGCATGGAACTTTATTCCGCACCGGATTGACGCCTCTTACAATCTCTCTCCCCTGTTCGTTTACCAGGAAGATGGTTGTGCGCTCCTCGTGCTCGCCATCCTGATGGCATTCCATACAGCCAGTATTCCGATCGCGAGCATAACGGCGACCAAGCATTTCAGGGTTGGATGCGAATCGTACTTCTCCCTCAGTATTGAGAATCATGACGTTCACGACCCCCGGCTGACGGCCCAATTTGGCAACGATATCGCGCAGACCATCCAGGTCTCGTTTTAGCATTGCATTCTCCAGAGAGGTCTGTAGCAGCCGATTGATATCCCCCACGATCTGACCGCGTTCCGCCTCCAGTTGTGCCCGGTACATGGTGAGAAACAAGATCAACAATACAAAAGAGCTCGTGATCAGGCCCGCTACGGTCCCGAGCATAAACTTACGGCTGAGGCCACTCTCGACCCACCGCCTGCCCTCCGAAAACAACATTTTTCAGTTCCTCCCCTAGCCCGCCAAACGACGTCGAGAACCCTTATTTCCTCCGCATCATATCCCGTCCGGTCACATAATCCACCACCCCAAAAGCAGGTCATGCCAACTTGGCGCTTAACTATTTCCAAATTATTCAAGTAGTTAGGATTAGCGTGCCAATATAGCCGCCATTTTGTCAGATCTTTGTTACAGAAAAACCCTACCGCGCTCCTACGCACTAAATAAAAATAACTTAAATATCCGTTACTTAGGTTGATTTCAAACACCTTGGCACCGTACTTGCTTAGGAGAATGACAGTCGAGTGCTGAACTCCTAATTAACTTGAAGGGCCCGCTGTACCGGGGCCCCGAGCTTGAAGGGCCCGTCGTACCGGGCCCCCGGGGCTGCTGACTTGGGTATCACAACTTTGAAAAAATGGCGTTGGTGGATAGAGACGGGTACAGCGGCCCTTTTCCTCATCACCCTGACAGGTATCACGCGTGCGGACTACCCAGTGGCCGGAGTAGAGCCATCCGCACGACCTGCAGGCGCACCCACCATAACCGAGCCAGAAAAAGGTCCAGGCTGGTACCAGCAAGCCTTGACCGGAGTAAGTAAACCTTACCCTTACAGCCTTCGCTTTCTCGAAGATCAGGGCAATTGGTATACGCCCTTCACCCAACCAGGCATGACTGCGCCTTACGACATCCGCAGTTGGCACCACGAACCATGACAATCAATACGACCCGCTGAATGAGCGGGGTGATTCCATGTACTTAGTAATAACCTTAAATCAGGAGATAAGATCGATGATTCGAATGCGTAGCTTCAAACGAGCAGCAGGATTGGCAGTGGTGATCGGCGCCCTCGTCGCCGCACCACAAGCCCAATCTCAGATGTCCGGCATGGGCGGTATGTCCGGCATGGGCGGAATGTCCGGCATGGGCGGAATGTCCGGCATGGGCGGTATGTCCGGTATGGGCGGTATGTCCGGTATGGGCGGTATGTCCGGTATGGGCGGTATGTCCGGTATGGGCGGTATGTCCGGCATGGGCGGTATGTCCGGCATGGGCGGTATGTCCGGCATGGGCGGAATGTCCGGCATGGGCGGTATGTCCGGCATGGGCGGCATGTCCGGTATGCGCGGCATGGGCGGAATGAGTGGCATGGGCGGTATGTCCGGCATGGGCGGAATGTCCGGCATGCGTGGCATGGGCGGAATGTCCGGCATGCGTGGCATGGGCGGTATGTCCGGCATGCGTGGCATGGGCGGAATGTCCGGCATGGGCGGCATGTCCGGTATGCGCGGCATGGGCGGCATGTCCGGCATGCGTGGCATGGGCGGTATGTCCGGCATGCGTGGCATGGGCGGTATGTCCGGTATGCATGGCATGGGCGGCATGTCCGGCATGCGTGGCATGGGCGGTATGTCCGGCATGCATGGCATGGGCGGTATGTCCGGCATGCATGGCATGGGCGGCATGTCCGGCATGCGTGGCATGGGCGGCATGTCCGGCATGCGTGGTATGGGCGGAATGTCCGGCATGCGTGGCATGGGCGGCATGTCCGGCATGCGTGGTATGGGCGGTATGTCCGGCATGCGTGGCATGGGCGGTATGTCCGGCATGCGTGGCATGGGCGGAATGTCCGGCATGGGCGGTATGTCCGGCATGCGTGGCATGGGCGGAATGTCCGGCATGGGCGGCATGTCCGGTATGCGCGGCATGGGCGGAATGAGTGGCATGGGCGGTATGTCCGGCATGCATGGCATGGGCGGAATGTCCGGCATGCGTGGCATGGGCGGTATGCGCGGCATGGGCGGTATGTCCGGCATGCATGGCATGGGCGGAATGTCCGGCATGCGTGGTATGGGCGGTATGTCCGGCATGCGTGGTATGGCCGGAATGCATGGCATGGGCGGAATGGCCGGGATGCAAGGTATGGGCGGTCACCGCCAGCCTGTTAATACCGAAGGCAAGGCACGGAAACAGAGCGAGAGATGGCTGCGTGCCACCGGTCTGCCCGGTTATAGCATTGGCAAGATCCGCAAAGTTAACAACATTTATGTTGTCAGCGTAGTGGGCGCCAAACCACCGCATGCGCTAGCCAATCAGCTTGTCATCCGCCAGGCCGACGGAGCCATCGTGCCGATCAATCCGGTGCGTATCGCCCGCATGTCTGGAATGGGTGGCATGTCTGGAATGGGTGGTATGTCCGGTATGCAGGGCCGTAAAGGCTGGACACCCCCACGCTGATAAGGATTACAGCGCACCTAAGAAGCGTTAAAGGGGGCAGGGATACACGGATGTATCCCTTTTTCTTTTGCTTACCCAACCTACCCGAATTCAGAAAACAGGAGCATAGATTGTGCGGCTTGGCAGACTGGAGATCCTGGCGACACTGCTACTTGCAGCAGGCATCACAACAATGGCCATCGCGGATACTGCCGAAATAGCCCGGCAGCAATATCATGCGGAACAGTGGAATCCTATCCACTTCAAGCCAGACATTGAACACGCGACTGACGAACAATGCCTGGGCTGTCATCAGCAAATACTTAAACGCAGAGTACTGAAGCAGTCACCTGCAGGGGTCAAGGCCAGCGAGTCGCTGGCGTGGTATCAGACACTCAGTACCTACGAAGGTGGCCAGGAAACCTTTCACCGACGCCATCTTTTAAGCAAGCTGGCAAAAAAAACAATGGACCTCAAATGCGTCACCTGCCACCAGGGCAACGATCCCCGTGAGGAGGCGCCTCCCCCGAATACAACGGACGCCGGATTTACCCTGCGCAAGATGGTGGATCCCAATACCTGTCTTATGTGTCACGGCAAGTTCAATTATCAACTCATGGGATTACCCGGACCGTGGCCGGAAGTCAGTAAGATATTTGGTGATTCCTGCCTGACTTGTCACATAGCCATTCGCACCAACCGTCACCAGGTAAATTTCCTTCGTTCAGAAAACATCGAAAAAGCCGGCAAAGAAAATGCCGACGTTTGCTACGGCTGTCATGGAGGACGCGCCTGGTATCGCACCAGCTACCCCTATCCACGCCACAGTTGGCCGAGCATGGCCAAACAGGTCCCTGAATGGGCTAAGGATCGAGCAACAAAATCATTGCCGCGTTTCCTTCCGGCCACAACCCGAAAACAAGGCATGGAGGCACGGTGAAAGACAAAAAATCAGATGGCGTAAAGACCATGGCCCACGACTCAATGAAATTTATCTCATCCCGCCTGAATGTGAACAGGCGCTCGTTCCTCAAGGCCTCGGCCGCGACGACTACGGCGCTTACAGCCGGGGGATTGATCAATCTCGTGGGGGCCACAAAAGCCAAGGCCTTTGCCTACGAGCCCTATCCTGGCGACGATGAACTGGAGACAGTCGTCACCAGTTGCGCCCATAACTGTGGGTCCCGCCACGTACTGGTAGCCCACAAAAAGGGAGACGTCATCGTACGCCTGTCAACGGACGACGGAAGCTATCAGCGTGCGGGGGAATTTGGCAAAGATACCCTGGAGGAACCCCAGTTGCGGGCCTGCTTGCGCGGCCGCTCCTATCGCCAGCGGATCTATTCCGCCGAACGCTTGCTGTACCCGATGATACGGGTCGGCAAACGTGGCGAGGGAAGATTCAAGCGTGCGTCCTGGGACGCTGTGCTTGATCACGTAGCTGGCAAAATGATCGCTTTGAAAGAAAAGTACGGGCCTACCGCCCTGCTGGATCAAAGCTACGCCGGCGCCTCCTATGGTGTCCTGCATAAATCCGACCAGATCGACGGCCTGCTTGGGCGGTTTCTCGGCATGTTTGGATCCAGGACCAACTCCTGGTCCGTGCCATCCTATCAGGGCACCACCTTCAGCTCGCGCATGACCTTCGGCACCATTGAAGACGGCAACGAAGACGACGCCTTCGCTCACTCCAAGCTGATCATCATGTGGGGCTGGAATCCCGCCTACACTTTTCACGGTGGCAATACGTTCTATTACATGCGGGTGGCAAAACAACGGGGCTGCAAGTTTGTTCTGATCGATCCGCAATATACGGATTCTGCAGCAGCCTACGATGCCTGGTGGATTCCCATTCGCCCCAATACTGACGCCGCAATGATGGCGGCCATGGCCTATCACATCTTCACCAATAACCTTCAGGATCAGGATTTTATCGATCGTTTTTCCCAGGGAGTGGATGCGGGAAGCATGCCAGGTTGGGCCAAGGGCCAGGAAAATTTCAAGGACTATATCCTCGGAAAATACGACGACACTCCGAAGACCCCCGAATGGGCCGAAAAAATTTGTGGCGTCAAGGCTAGCGACATTCGAAAACTGGCGCAGATGTATACGGCCACCAAACCAGCGGCCCTCAAGGCCTCCTGGGCACCGGGACGCGCAGCCTACGGCGAACAGTACAATCGCATGGCTGCAGCCCTGCAAACCATGACAGGCAATATCGGCGTCCTCGGTGGATGCGCCGAGGGCGTGGGGAAGGCCTGGCACCCCGAGGGGACAGCCGGTCCCTATGATGGAAACAACAATATCTGGTTCCAGTCCATCAAATCCGACCGCTGGGCGCACTGCGTCTTGAACTACCCCAATTTGCGGCGCGAGGAAATCGGTCTGTGGCCGCGTTCGGATAACACCGATGGACAGATCCCCAACATCCGCGGGATCTTCTGGCAAGGCTCAAACTGGTTCAATCAGCTTACTAACATCAACAAGGAGATCCAGGCCATTGCCAAGCTGGATTTCGTCGTGTGTATGGATTCCACCATTACCTCGTCAGGAATCTGGGCAGATGTGCTGCTGCCGGTTGCATCTCATTTCGAGCGACATGACGTGGCACTTCCCTGGTACAAGGGGCATTACTACATCCATCGCCCAAAGGTCATTGAACCCCTGGGTGAGAGCAAAACCGATCTCCAGATCTTCACCGAACTCGCACGCCGTATCGACCCGCGATTCGCACAGCGTTACAACCCCAAGGCCGATCGGAATTATTTCCACTATAACGACGATGTTGATGAGGCCTACCTGAACGAATGGTGGGACCAAAGGGTCATGGGCCATCAGGGGGTGACCATGCCTTGGGAAGAATTCAAGCAAAATGGTATCTACAAGTTCAAGCTGCCACGGCCCCATGTCGCGTTTCAGGATCAAATTGAAAAGGGTATCCCGTTCCAAACCGCTTCTGGAAAAATCGAGATTTTCTCGGGCCAGCTCGCCCAGATCACTGACTGGACCAAAACCAGTTATGGATATCCCATCCCCTCCATTCCCAAATGGATAGAGCCGTGGGAGTCACTCAACAGTCCGGAGGCCGCGAAACATCCATTCCATCTGATCTCACCCCATCCGCGCTGGCGCACCCACTCCATATTCAACAACTGTAGTTGGCTGCGGGAAACCTACGAACACGAAGTCACCATCAGCACCACCGATGCTCGGAAACTGGGGCTCAAGACCGGTGACATCGTGGAAGTATGGAATGATCGCGGCAGGGTGGTGGTTCCGGTGTACGTTAGTGAACGCTGCATGCCCCGGGTTGCGGTGCTCTATGAAGGCGCATGGATGTACCTCGACAAAAATGGGGTGGATCGTGGTGGTAATCCTGATTTCCTGACACTGGATAAACCCAGCCCGGCAGGAGCCTTTGCCTACAACACGGTACTGGCCAGCATCCGCAAGACCCGCCTTACCCATCGGCCTGGCTGGGACAAGCTCAGCACCTCCCGTGCCCGGACCTTCCGGCACAAATAACACCTTGAATTCAGGAGATAGATAGGCGCTATGGGTACGCTTAAAGATCGAGCAAAAATCAAGGCGGCGGTTATCCGGCGCAAAAAAGAAACCTATGTCCCGGTCATCCCGGAAAAGCAGCTGGGATTCATCCACCACAATGTGGATTGTATCGGCTGCCGGGCCTGTGAGATTGCATGCAAAGACAAAAATGGCCTGCCTCCCGGTCCCCGATTCCGGAGAGTGCAGTATATCGAAGGTGGGACCTATCCAGAGGTTTACGCCTATAAGCTGAACATGTCCTGTAATCACTGCGCTGAGCCGGCATGCCTCCCTGTTTGCCCCACCGGCGCCATCTTCAAGCGCAAGAGAGACGGCATCGTCGACATAGACTCTACGCTCTGTATCGGATGCCGCCGCTGCGAGGCGGCCTGTCCCTACGGTGCGCCACAATTCGATCCGATCGCGCGTATAGTCAAAAAATGCAACCTTTGCGTGGATGAGATTGATGCCGGACGGCAGCCTTACTGCGTGATGGCCTGCATGATGCGGGTGCTTGACGTCGGGCCTATCGACCAGATCTGGAAAAACAAATTGGTTACCAAGGCAACAGGCCCCACTGACAAGGTAGTACGTCAGGTTAAACACATGGCCGATCCTGAGTTGACCAAACCATCTATTGGATTTATTCCCCACAGCAAGGGAAAAGTTGAGTGACCGCTGTTTCCAAGGCCGTTCCCGACCATCGGCTAGTGGAATTCCGTACGGCGGTGGCGGCAGACTTGACCGTGCTTGCAATCCTGCACGAACGGGAAGCCGACAATGATCTGATCCAATCGCTAAAGACCACAGGCTTTCCGAAATCGCTGGGCCTCAAACTGATATCAAGGCAAGGATGCGATGCCACACGGATGATGCAAAATGCCTTGACTGAATTGTCGGACCCATTGGCTCCAGATGATACCGACGAACTTGCGGCGGATTACGCTGCCATCTATCTTCTCCATGCCCTTGCCGCCTCTCCTAACGAATCCTTTTGGGTGGATGAAGATCACCTTGAGCGGCAACTGTCCATGTTTCAGGTCCGTGCCTGCTACAAACGCCACGGACTGGCGGCGGCCGACTGGCGAAAGCGCTCCGACGATCACCTGACACTACAGCTTCAGTTTCTCACCCGTCTCATTGAACCGGAGAAACCGGGCGACGCCTGGAGCGAAATGGCACAGTTCATGGATGAACACCTGCTCCGCTGGCTGGAAAAATTTGCACTCAGAGTGGCAAACCGTTGCACAACCGAATTCTATGGCGGCGCTGTATTACTCACCAATGCTTACTGTGAGGAGCTGCGGGAGCTGCTAGCCCGGATCCTTGAAACTCCCCGTCCTTCCCGTGAAGAAATCGAGACGCGCATGAAAACCACCACGCCAGCACCGGTGGTCTCCGTAAAATTCATGCCCGGAGCTGATGGCCCGTCCTGGTAAACAAAGCCTTGGAAAGGCAGGTCAGAGTTGAGAAAGGTCTGAATAATTTCATCCTGGAATTTTCCAGACCAGACCAAAGAAATGCGGGCTAGCCAGGTAGACTCAGCCACCAACCGCAGCCTAGCCTGCTGCGACCTCCCCCGCCATCAGGAATACCCTGCCATCAACCAGCACCTTGGCCGCCGCGCAAAGACTCTGCCGCGCTTTGTGAAACTCCCAAGCCAAACCTGGCAGCACGCCAATGTCCGCGGGGTGGTGCAGCAGACCTTTACAGACTGAACTTGGCCGCAACCCACCGTCTTCATCAAGTGCCGAGGCGATCCACGGTGGCAAGGTTCGCGCCAAGGGATCCACCACTGCACGCACCACCAGAAAGGGTAGACCCGCATTAAAGGCAACGGCAGCAACCGCCGCACTTTCCATATCGGCCGCCACCGCGTTGCCAGTGCTCACGAGGGTTTGTTTGGCCAGCGGTGTGGCGAGTATCCCCGGGGTATGCGCCATCGCGCCAACGGCAAAGTCCAGACCACTGGACGCCAGCATGTTGCTGACCCGCGTGTGCCATGCGGCATTTACGGGCAGTACGCTGTGTTCAGCGTAAACATCCGTGGGAAGCAGCAGACTGCCGGCGGATAGATCCGGGGAAAGGCCCGCGGCAACCCCCCAACTCAGCAGCGCCTGAACGCCCTCTTCCAGCAATGCCTCCGCGCACTGCCGGGCAGCCTCAGCACCGGGACCCGAGACACCGATGCGGATATCGTGGCCGCCTGGAAGGCCGGATGCGATTACTTTATTCAGGCAATCCGCCTCGATGGCCAGAGCGCAAACAATGCCTGTAGTGGTCAACCCAAACGCCGGTAACGTGCCAGGGCCCAGAGTGGAAAGTAGCTGGAATAGCCGTGGTATTTAAGATAGAAGACCCGCGGAAACCCGGGTGCGTTGAATTCGGTGTCATTCCACTGCCCACCGGGTTGCTGAGTGTGCTGAAGATAGTTGGCAGCAGCGGCAAGCGCCCCATCCTGCGGCTCACCCGCCGCCATCAGCGCCAGCATTGCCCAGGCCGTTTGCGCGGATGTGCTCGGCGCACCCCGGCCAGCTAGTGAGGCATCAGCGTAACTGTCGTTCGTCTCACCCCATCCGCCATCGACTTGCTGCACCGATTTCAGCCACGCTACGGCCCGCTCCACAAGGGTACGCTCCCCCTCTTCACCAGTCACTTCCAGGGCCAACAGGACGCACCAGGTTCCATAGATATAGTTACTACCCCAGCGCCCGTACCAGCACCCATCATCGGTCTGTTCCCGACGCAGAAACTCGACACCACACCGGATCTGTGGGCGGTAACGCACCTCGTCCAATTCTGCGAGAAAGGTGACACAACGGGCAGTGACATCACTGGTGGGAGGATCCAGCAAAGCGCCGTGGTCGGCAAAGGGTATTTCGTTCAGGTATTCGTAGCAGTTATCCACATCGAAGGCACCCCAGCCGCCGTTGGAAGACTGCATCCCGCAAATCCACTCCGCCGCACGCTCAATGGCACGGTGATAACGGCGAGGCTCTGCCCGTAACAAAGCCAGAGCCACGGCCGAGGTATCGTCCACATCCGGATAATAAGGATTGTCGAACTGGAAGGACCAACCGCCGCCGCGCAGGTGGGGGCGGTCAATCCGCCAGTCTCCTGGCTCATCGAGCAATTGCCGGTCCCGCAGCCAGTCCAAGCCGCGAAAAATGGCGGTCTGATCTGCGCTATCGCCACACTCGGTCAGTGCAAGGCTGGCGAGCGCCGTATCCCACACCGGAGAGACGCAAGGCTGGCAATAGGCATCCTGCTCCCGCTCTATCAACAACCGTTGGAGAGCCATGCGGGTAGCTACCTGTTCGGGGGCATCCTGGGCATAACCCAGTACCGCCAACGCCTCATAACTATTTACGATGGCGGGAAAAATGGCGCCCAGGCCATCCGCACCGATAAGCCGTTGTGCTATCCAGCGCTCTGCCCTGCGGAGGGCAATGGGTCGTATCAGTCGGGCAACCCATGGCTCCACCTTGCGCGCTATTTCCTCCAGGTAGAGAAAGGCACTATTCAAACGGGTGCGCACGGGAAACCAGTTGCTCTCCTCCTCGGGCGGCACGGTGAATAACTCGCTGATACCAAAACCGCGCGGATTGCGGGCACGGGCCTTGAGACTCACCAGGATAGAGAGCGGCACCGCCACCGTGCGCGACCAATAAGAAACCTTGTGGATGGTAACGGGGAACCAACGTGGCATGAAGATCAGCTCCACCGGCACGAAGGGCACGCCATGCCAGGGAATCTGTTGAAACAGGGCGAGGGTAATGCGGGTAAATACATTAGCCCGGGCAGCGCCGCCAAGACCGAGAATTGCCTCTCGTGCTGCACGCATGTGCGGTGCGTCCATATCGTCGCCCACCAATTTGAGCGCATAGTAAACCTTCACCGAGCAACTCACATCGGTTTTGCCACCGTAATACAGCGACCAGCCGCCCGTACTGTTTTGGCGAGCACGCAGGTAGCAAGCCAACTTGGCCTCCAGGCCGGCATCCAATTCATCCATAAAATGGAGCATGAGAATGTATTCGGCGGGGATGGTGCAGTCCGCCTCCAGCTCGTAGCTCCAGCATCCGTCCGTCCACTGGTCAGTCAACAGGGCCTGGCGGGCATGCTCAAGGCTATCTGACTCACTGGCCGAACGAGATTTCGGAGACGCCTCCTCCGACGACACCAGAAAAAGTGCTGTCCTCCCTTCCGGCTGACGCTCGCCATATGGCTGTGGGCTGCGCGAAGAAACCCCCTCGGTCATCGCACGTGCTCCCCGTCATAAATCCAGTTGCTGAAATCCATATACGGCACCTCGATCACTTCAACTCAAATGTTTATTCCACCCTATGGATCACCCTGAAGCAGATAAGCTGGCACGGGCGGCAACCCGTGGCTTAGTGCGACAAAAACCCATCGCAAACCGGTATCTCGTTGCACCAGTAAATTACTGACTAACACCGTCGCCTTAACGCTACGCCGGCTGATCTTGACGTCCACACCCGTCGAAAAATCCAGTCGCCCGTGGATCTTGCGCAGGGTCAATACCGCCATGCCCAATGCCCATAAGCAGAACTTGCGGATTCCGGTTTCATCTGGCGGCAGCAGCAGGGTGTACTCCAGCGCCCTTTCCAGATGGTAACGCGCCACTCCGATTAGCTCCTGCATACCCTTGGCAAAGCCCTCGTGATGCTGCCCGGATTGCAGCTTCGAGAGATCAAATTCGTGACGTGCGAACAACTCCTGCGGCAACCAGCACACCCCACGCTCATGATCTTCCCACACGTCCTTGAGGATATTGGTCATCTGCAGACCCTGGCCGAAGGAAACAGACAAGGGCATGAGTTTTTCCCGTTGTCGGTTTATCTCGACCGAGCTGTCGCAAAAAAGTTCGGTGAGCATCTCTCCCACCACCCCGGCCACGTGATAACAATAGCGGTCCAGATCGGAAAGCCGGGCAAGTCCCTCCATGCTGGCACTTTCCTGATAGTAGGCCATGCCCTCGGCCATGATGCGGATGCAGCGCTTCAGAGCGGCCTGCTGCACACTGTTGAAGGCATGGGTAATGCGCAGCACCGCATCGGTGTGGCGAACCAGGTCTCTTTCTTCATCCAGCGTCTGAGCGGAAAGCAGGGGATAAAGCTCATGGGCAAACTCGGAAGCCGGGATCTCCCCCGCCACCACCGCAACGAATTGCTCTGAGAAGCGCTTTTTATCTGCCAGTTTCAGGGTGGCCTCATCCTCTACCGTGTCGACGATGCGGCAAAGCAGATAGGCATTTCCCACCACCGCGCGCAGTTGTGGACCTAACTGGGGAATGGTCAGGGCAAAGGTGCGGGAAACGCCTTGCAGGATATGGTGCTGGTAACGTTCGTCTGCAGCGCGTTCGCCAGCCAGATCAGCCTCCCCAAGCGCTGCCACGTTCAATGCAGACATGGGAAAAGACCGGACAGTAAAAAATAGCGGGAGGCCGGTCGGAAAAGCCAGTACTTAGCCTTGCCGTGCCGCCTTGATTCCGTCATGGATTGGATAAATGCCCTATTCATATTGGTCTTGTTCTGTGGTTTAACGGTACAATTCTCGCACGCAGTAACGAATACTGAAAGGCACGCCACAGCACCCGAATTTCCGAATACCACCAGCATTTCTCTTGGTATTTTACAGACCAGTGCATTATGCAGTGCGCTGCATGCTACGACCGACGACGGCGACCAGCGTTCCCGACCCAAGGGCGCGAGCGCTATCCCGCCAAACTGTTTTTATTAAGGAGCAAACATGAGTTACCAGCACATCACCCTGCCCGAGGGCGGCACCAAGCTCAGCGTAAAAGACGGCAAGCTGAATGTCCCGGATCAACCTATCCTTGGCTTCGTAGAGGGTGACGGCATTGGCCCGGATATTACCAGCGCCTGCCTGCGCATCTGGGACACCGCGGTGGAGAAGGCCTATGGCGGCAAGCGCAAAATCCATTGGGCGGAAATATTCATGGGTGAAAAGGCCGCTGGCATCTACGACGGCGATTATTTCCCGGAAGAGGCGAAGACGGCTCTCAAGGATCTGCTGGTCTCTATCAAGGGTCCGCTGACCACCCCGGTGGGTGGCGGCTTTCGCTCCCTCAACGTCTCCCTGCGCCAAGACCTGGATCTTTACGCTTGTGTCCGCCCGGTGAGTTACTACCCCGGCGTACCCTCGCCGCTGCGCAAGCCAGAGGAAGTGGACGTGGTGATCTTCCGCGAGAACACGGAAGACGTGTATGCCGGCATCGAATACGCCTCCGGCAGCCCGGAAATGCGCAAGGTCGAAAAATTCCTGAAGGAAGAAATGGGTGCCACCTTCTTTGACGATGCCGGTATCGGGGTCAAACCCATCAGCCCCTTTGGCTCCAAACGCCTAGTGCGCAAGGCCATTCAGTACGCCATCGACCACAATCGCAAGAGTGTCACCCTGGTGCACAAGGGCAACATCATGAAGTTCACCGAGGGCGCCTTCCGTGCCTGGGGCTACGAAGTGGCGGCCGAAGAATTCGGTGACTACACCATCACCGAGGAAGCCCTGTGGAGTGAGCACGACGGCAAATGCCCTGAGGGCAAGATCGTCATCAAGGATCGTATCGCTGACATCATCTTCCAGCTCATGCTGTTGCGTCCCGCCGAGTTCGATGTACTCGCCACCATGAACCTGAACGGTGACTATATCTCCGACGCCGCAGCGGCCGAGGTCGGTGGCATGGGTATCGCCCCAGGTGCCAATATGGCGGATCACGTGGCGGTCTTCGAGGCCACCCACGGCACCGCCCCCAAGTACACCAACCTCAACAAGGTGAATCCGGGCTCCCTGATGTTCAGCGGCGCCATGATGCTGGACTACATCGGCTGGACCGAGGCCTCTGCGCTCATCGCCGACCATTACTCCAGGGTGGTAAAGCAGAAGGTCGTCACCTATGACTTTGCCCGCCAGATGGAAGGCGCCACCGAAGTCTCCACCAGCGGCTTCGCGGATGCGATTATTGCCTCGATGGAAAAAGGATAAGACGCTAACATCAAGCTAAAAGGCCGGTACGGCAATGCCGTCCCGGCCTTTTTTTATGCTTCCCGTCATTACCCGCGGAACCTGCCCCGTACCCGATACGGGGGCGGGTAATCCAGATTCGGTAGGTCGGGTTAGGGCAGCAACACCGTTGAGCCGGTAGTCTTTCGGCCCTCCAGGGCGCGATGGGCATCCGCTGCATCTGCAAGCGTGAAACGCTGCTTCACTTCGATCTTTACCGCACCGCTTTCCACCACACCAAAGAGCGACTTCGCCGAGGCCACCAAATCCGCACGCTCGGCGTTGTAGGTCATCAGCGTCGGACGGGTCAGATAGAGGGAGCCCTTAGCACTCAGGATGCCGGGGTCAAATGAAGGCACCAAGCCTGATGACTGGCCGAAGCTGACCATCAGGCCACGGGTCTGGAGGCAATCCAGGGAGATATCGAAGGTGTCCTTGCCCACCCCGTCATAGACTACCCGCACCCCCTTGCCATCGGTGATTTCCTGCACCCGCTCCACCACATTTTCCTCGTTATAGAGAATGGTGTGATCACAACCATGAGCGGCAGCGAGTACCGCCTTTTCTTCGCTGCCCACGGTGCCGATGACGGTGGCGCCAAGGTGCTTTGCCCACTGACAGGCAATGAGGCCCACACCACCCGCCGCGGCATGGAACAAAATCGTGTCCCCCGCTTGTACATCGTAAACCCGGCGCAGCAGATATTCGGCACTCATACCCTTAAGCATCATGCCCGCCAACCGATCGTCCGGGAGCCCGTCTGGCGCCTTTACCACGCGATCCGCGGGCATCAGGCGCGCCTCGGCGTAGGCACCCAGCGGCGGTGTAGCATAGGCCACGCGATCCCCCTCCTTCAACTCCGACACGCCGGCACCCACCGCCTCGACGATTCCCGCTGCCTCCATGCCTGGAATAAAGGGAACATCCGGCCCCCTGTAAACGCCAGTGCGGAAATACACATCGATGAAGTTGAGCCCGATGGCCGTGTGCCTGATGCGAATCTCTCCCGCCCCCGGCTCCCCCACCGCCACATCCACCTGACGCAAGACCTCGGGGCCACCGAAATCCGATACCTGTATCGCCTTTGCCATGTTCTTGTCTCCTGATAGTGCAGATTTCTCAGTCTATCTGCCGAACTCTGGGTGCACCACCATCCGTGGCACGGATATATACTGGGGCGCAGCGAATAATCCAGGGAATTGCTTACACTGCCCCGTTTACTGGATTCCGGCTTTCGCCGGCATGACGAAAGGTTAAGGTTTTAGAATCGGTCTATGAGCAAACAATGGGAATTCTGGATCGACCGGGGCGGCACCTTTACCGATATCGTGGCCCGCCCACCCCACGGCCCGTTGCTGACGCGCAAGCTGCTGTCGGAAGATCCCGAGCATTACACCGATGCCGCCATCCACGGTATACGTGATCTCCTCGGGCTCGCCCCCCATGAACCCATGCCGGGAGCCCGTATCAAGGGCGTAAAGATGGGCACCACGGTGGCCACCAACGCGCTGCTGGAGCGCAAGGGAGAACCCACTGCGCTGGCCATTACCCGCGGCCACCGGGACGCCTTGCGCATCGGCTATCAGCACCGCCCGCAGCTGTTTGCTCGTCATATCGTGCTGCCCGAACTGCTCTATAGCGAAGTCGTAGAGATTGATGAGCGCCTGGGTGCCCGTGGGGAATGCCTGAAATCCATTGATATAGGTGCCGTAGGTGATGCCTTACAGGCCATTTTTGATAGCGGCATACGCTCGCTTGCGGTGGCCTTTTTGCACGCTTGGCGCTTTCCCCAACACGAACAGGCAGTGGGGAAACTGGCCAGGGAAATCGGCTTTAGCCAGATCTCACTATCTCATCAGGTTAGCCCGCTGATGAAGCTGGTGAGCCGTGGTGAAACCACCGGGGTGGATGCCTATCTAAGCCCGGTGCTTCGGCGTTATGTGGACCAGGTTGCGGCCGAACTAAACGGTGCCCGCCTGCTGTTCATGCAGTCCAACGGCGGCTTGGTGGATGCCCATCGCTTTCAGGGCAAAGACAGTATCCTCTCGGGCCCCGCCGGGGGCGTGGTAGGAGTGGTAAAAACCTGCGCCCTGGCCGGCTTCGATCACATCATCGGCTTTGATATGGGCGGCACCTCCACCGATGTCTGTCATTACGCTGGTGAATACGAGCGTGCCTTTGATACCGAGGTGGCCGGGGTACGTATGCGCGTGCCGATCATGCGCATCCATACCGTAGCCGCCGGGGGTGGTTCCATACTGCGTTTCGACGGTGGCCGCTATCGCGTCGGCCCGGCATCCGCCGGAGCCATTCCCGGGCCCGCCGCCTATCGCCGTGGTGGCCCACTCACGGTAACCGACTGCAATCTCTTGCTGGGGCGGCTCCAGGCCGATTTTTTTCCGACTATTTTTGGCCCTGACGGCACCCTGCCACTGGATCTCGACGCGGTCCGTAGCCGTTTTTCCAATTTGGCCACAGAGATTTTCACCGCCACTGGAGAACCCGGCACTGGCCACGCCGTAGCTGCTGGTTTCCTGCGTATTGCAGTCGCCAATATGGCCAATGCCATCAAGAAGATATCGGTGCAGCGGGGCTACGATGTCACCGCCTACACCCTGTGCTGCTTTGGTGGTGCCGGTGGTCAGCACGCCTGCCTGGTGGCCGATGAGCTCGGGATGAAGCAAGTGCTGCTCCATCCCCAGGCAGGGGTGCTTTCGGCACTTGGCATGGGCCTCGCCGAGCTGCGTGGCTACCGTGAGGAAACGGTTGAAATCCTGCTTTCCACCGCCTCGCTATCCGCACTGGAGCCTCGATTTCTGGAACTGGAAGATGAACTTCGGCAGGAGATGCAGATGCAGGGCGTGGCGCCGGAAATGCTCCGACTTCAGCGCAAGCTGCAAGTCCGCTATACCGGTACAGACATCGCACTGGAAGTCGCGCATGCCACGCTGTCTGCCATAGAGACCGAGTTCAACCGGCTGCATCAGACCCGTTATGGCTTCGTCATGAGTGACCGGGAATTGCTCATCGAGACCCTGCTGCTGGAGGCCATTGCTGACGAGGCTTCAGAAAGTTTAGCGATGCCAAACAAGTCTTCCCGGACCTCAGCACCACTCGACCCAGTGACCGAAGTGCAGATGTACTCTGACGGGCGCCTGCGCCCCAGCCCGGTTTACCAGCGTGCCGCGCTGCCTCCAGGCCAGCAACTAAACGGTCCCGCTATCATTGCCGAGTCCACTGGCACCACGGTGGTTGAATCGGGCTGGCATGCCCGCGTATGCACCGGGGGTGAACTGCTGCTGGAGCGTAGTGAGCCCCTTCAGCGCACCCCGGCACTCGGCACCCGCGCAGATCCGATCTTGCTGGAGGTGTTCAACAACCTGTTCATGTCCATCGCCGAACAGATGGGTGCGGTGCTGGCCAACACCGCTTATTCGGTAAACATCAAGGAACGGCTGGATTTCTCCTGCGCCATTTTTAGCCGCGCAGGCCGGTTGGTAGCCAATGCACCGCACATGCCGGTGCATCTGGGCTCCATGAGCGAATCCATCCGCACGGTGCTGCAGCGCCGCAAGCAAATGTATCCGGGGGAAGTCTACGTCCTCAACAACCCCTATGCCGGCGGTACCCACCTTCCCGACATTACCGTGATCACGCCGGTATTTTCTGCCCATGAAAAGGAATTGCTGTTTTTCGTTGCCTCCCGTGGCCACCATGCCGACATTGGCGGTATCACCCCCGGCTCCATGCCACCTTTAAGCCGCCATATTGACGAAGAAGGGGTGCTTATCGACGACCTGCTGCTGGTGAGAGACGGGAAATTCCTGGAACGAGAGATACGCGAGTTGCTCGCATCGGGACCTCATCCAGCGCGTAATCCAGACCAGAATATTGCCGATCTGCGCGCCCAGATTGCCGCCAATGCCAAAGGAGTCCATGAACTAGAGGCCATGGTCGAACACTATGGCCGTGCTGTGGTAGAGGCCTACATGGGACATGTGCAGGACAATGCCGAAGAGGCGGTACGCCGGGTACTCAAAACGCTGAAAAACGGGCACTTTGTTTATGCTCTGGACGATGGTAGCCAGATCGCCGTCACTATCACCGTAGACCCTGAAGCAAGGCGCGCAAGCATTGACTTCCGTGGCACCTCTTCCCAACACCGGGGTAATTTTAACGCCCCATCCGCTATCTGCCGTGCCGCGGTGCTGTACGTCTTCCGCACCCTGGTAGATGACGATATCCCCCTCAATGAGGGCTGTCTCAAGCCCCTTGATATCCATATTCCTGAAGGGTCCCTGCTCAATCCCAGCCATCCCGCAGCGGTGGTAGCTGGCAATGTCGAAACCTCCCAATACATTACCGACGCCCTCTACGGCGCCCTCGGCACCATGGCGGCTTCCCAAGGCACCATGAATAACCTGAGCTTTGGCAATGAACGCTATCAGTACTATGAAACCCTGTGCGGCGGCACCGGTGCTGGCCCCGGTTTCCCCGGCACCGATGCCGTCCACAGCCACATGACCAACTCGCGCCTGACCGATCCCGAGGTACTGGAGTGGCGTTTTCCGGTACGCCTGGAGCGCTTCGAAATCCGTAAAGGCAGTGGGGGTGCGGGAAAATATACCGGGGGCAATGGTGTCATCCGGGAAATTCGTTTCCTGGAGCCTATGACCGCCGCCATCCTCTCCAGTCATCGTATTGATCCACCCTTTGGCATGGCACGAGGCGAACCGGGGGCTATCGGGCACAATCGGGTCATACGTGCCGATGGCACCGTTGAGGAGCTCGGAGGAATAGCAGAGTGTCAGATGAAGTCGGGGGATCGGCTGATTATCGAAACACCGGGAGGCGGCGGCTTCGGTAAACTTTCCCACACTTAATTGGCAGGCAACTACCCCGCCCTTCCGGCTCGGGCAAGCCCGAGTACAGCAACTGCAGATTTATAATACAAGGGTGGGCCGTGCCCACCGATTGCTTTTTCCAAGCCCCCATATGAAAAAAGCCCCACACGGTTTCCCGTGCGGGGCTTTTTCTTAAAACAGACTACTTTTCTAAACTACGACTTAGTAGTTAGTCCAGTTACCGGGACGGTAGTCTTTCTCCAGCAGCTTCGCATGGGCCACCGCCAAACGCGCGATCGGCACCCGGGGCGGGGAGCAGGAGACATAGGTCAGCCCGAGATAATGGCAGAAGTGGATGGAGGCCGGATGACCGCCATGCTCGCCACAGATCCCGATCTTGAGGTCCTTTTTAACCCCTCGACCACCATCGACGGCAATCTTCATCAGCTTGCCGATACCGTTGATGTCCAGCACCTCGAAGGTGTTGTCCTTGAGGATCCCTGCATCCATATACTGGGGCAGGAATTTGTTCTCCGCATCCTCGCGGGAGAAGGAGAAGGTCGCTTGGGACAAATCGTTGGTACCGAAGGAGAAGAACTCAGCATTCTCGGCCAGACCATCGGCGCGTACACAAGCCCGTACTACTTCGATCATGCTGCCGAATTTCACCTCGGTCTCAACTCCGTATTCACCTTCCACCTCGGATTTCACCTGCTCGAAGATGCCACGAATGAACTTCAGTTCCTGAGCGGTACAAACCTGGGGAATCATCAGTTCCGGCAGGGCTCTGATGCCCTCCTTCACACACTCGGCAGCCGCCTGGAAAACCGCCCGGATCTGCATTTCGTAGATTTCCGGGAAGGTCACACCCAAACGCACACCGCGATGGCCCAGCATCGGGTTCACTTCCATCAGGTCACGAACCTTGGCGAGCATGACTTCCTTACGCTCGATGACGTCTGCAATTACTTCCTCGCGCATGCCGGCAACTGCTTCACTACCAGCACTGCCAGTGGCTTCACCACCCGCAGCCTCATTGGCCTGAAGGGCCAGCTGCAGGCTGTTGGCACCCTGCACCGTGGTACGCAGGTGACGCAGATAGACCAGATCATCACGTAACTGCTCTTCTGTCGGCAGAAACTCGTGAATCGGCGGATCCAGCAAACGGATGGTCACGGGATAAGGCGCCAGGGTCTTGAACAGCACCTTGAAATCCTCACGCTGGAACGGTACCAGCTTGTCCAGCAACTCAACCCGCTGTGCGGTAGTGTCGGACAGGATCATGTCCACCATGATGGGCAGGCGATCGGTGTCGTTGAACATACGCTCGGTACGGCACAGACCAATACCCTTGGCGCCATATTCCAGCGCCTTGATGGCGCCATCGGCGGTATCCGCATTGGCCAACACCTTAAGAGTGGCTACCTCATCAGCCCAGGACAACAGGGTCTTGAGATCGTCGGAGAAAACCGGCGGCAGTGTGGGCACTTCGCCCAGATACACGTCACCAGTACCACCATCGATAGTGATGACGTCACCCTCAATGATGACGGTATCGCCAATCACCGCACGACGCTTGTTCACATCGACGGTGATGCCTTCGGCACCGGCCACACAGGGCTTGCCCATTCCACGGGCAACCACTGCCGCGTGAGAGGTCTTGCCACCGCGGCTGGTGAGAATACCGGAGGAAGCGAAGAAGCCGTGGATATCTTCTGGCTTGGTCTCTTCCCGCACCAGGATGATGGCTTCGCCACCGTCACGGCCACGCTCTTCGGCACGATCGGCGTCGAACACCGCCCGGCCAGAGGCCGCACCCGGAGAGGCTGACAGGCCCTGAGCCACGGGCGTTGCATCAGCGTTGGGATCCAAATGGGGATGCAGTAACTGATCAAGAATCTCGGGTTCGATACGTAACAGGGCCTGATTCTTGGTGATAAGCCCCTGTTCTGCCATCTCTACCGAGGTTCGCACCATGGCTGCGGCATTCATCTTGCCGTTGCGGGTCTGGAGGCAATAAAGAATGCCTTCCTCAATGGTGTACTCGAAATCCTGTACCTCATTGTAGTGGCTCTCAAGGCGATCCCGCAGGGCGCTCAATTCCTTGAACAGACCCGGGAATTCCTGCTCCATCTCATCCACGGTCTTGGGGGTGCGCACACCGGCCACCACATCCTCACCCTGGGCATTGACCAGGTACTCGCCAAACATCTTGTTCTCACCGGTGCCCGGGTCACGGGAAAAGCCCACGCCAGTAGCACTGGTGTCACCCATATTGCCAAACACCATGGCCTGCACGTTCACTGCGGTGCCATTGGCCATATCCGGGGTGATTTTGAATTCGCGACGATAATCGACGGCACGACGTCCACCCCAGGAGCCGAATACCGCCTTGATGGCGATCTCCAGCTGCTCGTACACGTCCTCCGGGAAAGGTCGGCCGGTGTACTCCAGCACGACGTCGAGGAAGCGTTCACCGGCCTCCTTGAGGTGTGCGGCAGTCAAATCCAGATCTGCGGTAACACCTTCACGTACTTTCAGGGCGTTGAAGTGCTCGTCAAAATGCTCGTCGTCAACACCGAGAGCAACCTTGCCAAAGAGCTGGATGAAACGGCGATAGGCGTCATAGCCCGCGCGCTCGTTCTTCGTCTGGGCGATAAAGCCCGCGAGGGTCCCGGCATTGAGGCCGAGATTAAGAATGGTGTCCATCATCCCCGGCATGGAGATAGCGGAACCAGAGCGCACGGAAACCAGCAATGGATTCTTGGCATCACCAAAACCACGACCGCTCTTCTTCTCGATGTAGGTGATGCTTTTGCGAACCTCATCCATGAGCCCTTTGGGGAAGCTCTTGTCAGCATCGAGATAGCTCAGGCAGGCCTCGGTGCTCACCACAAAGCCTGGCGGTACATTCAGGCCTATCTGTGTCATCTCGCTAAGGTTGGCGCCCTTGCCGCCCAGCAGAGCCCTGTTCTGGCCATCCCCTTCATCGAACGTGTAACAAAATTTCATAAGCCTGATTTCCTGATTGTGGTTAGGTGCGGAAAGGCCCTGGTGACGAAGCCACTGGTTCCCCTCCGACGAAATTTACCGCCCGAAACTCCGGCGGAAAACGCGGCCCACGGGGGGCCAAAAAAAGAGCGGAATGTTAGCGGATTTGCCGGTTTTCTGCAAGCATGGCTATCAGGTTCCACCTTCTTTCGGCAGGACTAAAATCTTGCGACGACGCTTAAAGTTTGCTCCATAACGACCGCTATAAAAGCACGTGAGCAGAAAATCAGGCCATCGCCCAAGGGACCAGGCGCAACGCACTGCCACAAGATGCATTACACCAAGCCCACGGAGACCCCCATGAATGCCCTGCTTTTACCCGCGCTTCGGTTGATGAACCAGCTTAGCTACTCACGCAAAATGCTGCTCATTTCCATTGTCTTCATTGCCCCCCTGGTGCTGGTAATCTCACTGCTCATTAGCGACCTCAATCGTCAGATAGCGGCTACCAAGGCGGAGAGCCAGGGCCTGAAATACATTGTGGCACTCACTCCGCTGCTAAAACATGTTCCCCAACACCGTGGCATAACCGCCACCTATCTCGGGGGTGACAAGAGCTTCCTGGGCAAGCTCCAGGCCAAGCGTAACGCCATCAGCACCGACATCCAGGCTATTGACACAATCAACCGTAAGTTTGGCTCCGCCTTCAAGGCCGCGGCTCACTGGAACCGCATCAAACTGTCATGGAAGGCCCTCGCAAGCGGACAACACGCAAATGAGGACCCGGCGAACATTTTCCAGTGGCATAGCGCCCTCATTGCAGATGTCATCGGGCTCATACAACGGGTGGCCGACAAATCCAATCTCACCCTGGACCCGGAGTTGGACAGCTCTTATCTCATGGACACCATCATCACCAAGCTGCCATCAACCATTGAGGCACTGGCTCAACTGCGCGGCCTTGCCAGCAGTCTGCTGGCCAGCAAACTGGTTACCGCGGATGATAAACAAAAGCTGCTGGCTCTGGCCGCCAGCACCACCATCAAGCGAGACACATTAACGACCGGACTGGAAAGTGCTTTTGAGGCCAATGCCGGACTTCGCTCACAGCTCTCGAAAGAGCTGGCGCAGTTTGGTGCGACCCAGCAAGCACTTATCGACGCTGTGAGCACCAACATTCTCAATACTGAAAACATCTACGAAGTGGAGATGGAACCCACTGAGCTCTTTGCTATCGGCAGCAAGGCGGTCAACGCCGGCTTCGGACTCATGGAAGTGACTGGAATCGAGTTGGAAAAACTCCTCGCGCAACGCGTTGGAGAAAAACAGGGGGAACTTAATCTGGCGGCAACTGGCAGCCTAGTTGCCCTGGTCATTGCCATCTATTTGCTCATTGCCTTCTACCGTTCGGTGAGCAACACCATTACTAGCCTGCAACAGGCATCGAACAGACTGGCCAATAGTGACCTCACGGTGGATTTCCCTTGTGACAGCCAGGATGAACTGGGCAATGTCGCTGCTGCCTTCAACACCGTGACCCAAAACTTTCACGCCCTGATCGGGCAGATCGGCCAATCCACCACACAACTGGCTAGCGCCTCCGCGCAGCTCCAGTCATCCACAGCACAAGCTCGGGACGGCGCAGAACAACAGCGTGGGCAAACCGAACAAATCGCCAACGTCATGAATGAAATGTCCTCGGCGGTACGCGATGTGGCACATAGCACTCAAGAGGCGGAGCAAGCGGCTAACCAGGCTCATGAGGAAACCAGTAACGGCCAACAAGTGGTCGGTCACACCATTAACACCATAGACAAGCTGGCCGATGAAGTAGAAAAAGCCGCCGGGGTTATTAAAGACCTGGAAACCGATAGCGACAAAATCGGTTCAGTGGTAGATGTGATTCGAGGTATTGCGGCACAGACCAATTTACTGGCCCTCAATGCCGCCATCGAAGCTGCTCGTGCAGGGGAACAAGGGCGAGGTTTTGCCGTGGTTGCCGACGAGGTACGTACCCTGGCAAGCCGCACCCAGTCGTCCACTGAAGAGATTCAGAGCATGATTCAGCGCCTGCAAACGGGTATTAGTGAAGCGGTCAAGGTTATGGAAGAGAGCCGGAGTGGAGCCCAGGACAGCGTTGAACAGGCAGCCAGGGCGGGCGAATCCCTTAGCTCCATCTCCAGTGTCGTTGCCACCATCACCGATATGAACGCCCAGATTGCCAGTGCCTCAGAGGAGCAGAGCGTGGTGGCCGAGGATATCAACACCAACCTGTCGTCCATCCGTGAGGTGGCCGACACCGCCGCCTCCGGAGCCCGGCAATCAGCACAAAGCAGTCAGGATCTATCAACCATAGCCGATGAACTGCAGCAGCTGGTGGGACGCTTTAAACTTCATTCCTGAAAAACGACTGGGAGTCTGTGGGATTTAGGCGCTCGTGCTATTTCGTGCATCCCTGCACAAAATGGCCTTCTGTCGCAAAGTACATCCCCGCGGGAGCTCCCCCAGCAGAAATTAATGAAGCGAGGTGTTGCGTACCCCTCTTAAGCCCATTGGCAACATCACTCGTCTGCATCTATCAAGTAGCTTCTTGGCACCACCACAAGCTATTCGATTAAGCGATTAAAGATATTTCCATTTCGACCGATACTTCACGCGGGAGTATGCGATGGAATAAACCGTACTACCCGGAGCAAAGAAACATCGCCTCAGCGCTTGTTTGGAGTTAGCCAAATGAATTCATTCGTTGCACCCGCCATGCACCTCATGGATCGACTGAGTTATTCGTACAAGATGACCTTGGTCTCGGTCATCTTCATCCTGCCTCTAGTCCTGGTGATGAGCCTGCTTATCAGCGATGTCAGCGATCAACGAGCGACGGCCGAGCGTGAGCAAATGGGGCTTGAATATATTCAAGCGCTAAAACCCCTGCTGCAACATGTGCCCGAACATCATGGCCTGTCGGTAGGATTTCTTGAGGGGGCCAAGTCCTTTCAGTCCAGGCTCACTACCAAGCAGGCCACTATTGCCAAAGATATTCGGGCCATAGAGCAATTGAACTTAGCCCTCGCCGGCCCGCTGGCGTTAGATGCAAAGTGGGAGGAAGTCAAAAACAGCTGGAGCCAATTGGCCGGTAGCCACCTCCAACTAAAGACAGAGGGCAGCCTGCAAGCCCATAGTAAACTCATCACATCAATCATTGCCCTGGTCCAGCAAACTGCCGATAACTCTACCCTCATGCTCGACTCGGAGCTGGACAGCTTTTATCTCATGGACACCGTGGTCACCAAGCTGCCGGCCACAACTGAAAGCCTGGGCTTCCTGCGCGCAAAGGCCACTGGTCTGGTAAGCAGCCGCTGGATCACCCAGGAAGACAAGCAGGCCGTCCAGATTATCTCTGGACAAATTCAGACTGGCCTGCAACGCACCCAGCAGTCATTGGATGCCATCACGCAGGCTAACCCGGTACTCAAGGAGCGCCTCGCCCCTTTGCTTGTGGAATTTGACGATCATACTCAGCATTTTCTTGCTCTGGTGCAAAAAAATATTATTAACATCGAGGGCATGACCGAGATCAATGTTGGTGGGCCAGCGATGTTCGCCACCGCCAGCAAGGCAGTGGACGCGGGCTTTGCACTGTTTGACGGTGCCGCTGTCGAGCTGAATGTGCTTCTTGCTCAACGCACCAGCCGCCTCGGCAACAAACTTACCCTGGTTGCCGGGGCCTGCCTTGGCGCCCTCGCCCTCGCCCTTTATCTTTTTATCGGCTTTTACAATTCGGTAATTCGAGCCATTGGCCGATTACAATGGGGAGCGAAGCAACTATCCAGTGGCAACTTGGCCATGACGGTACGGTGCTCCAGCCAGGATGAGCTGGGCGAAGTTGCCCAGGCCTTTAATACCATTGCCACTAGTCTGCGACAGATGGTTGGCGGCATTGGCCAATCCACCACCCAGCTGGCCAGTGCCGCCACACAACTGCGTGATTCTACCGGACAGGCACTGGATGGTGCCGAACAGCAACGCGGCCAAACCGAACAAATCGCCAATGTCATGAACGAAATGTCCTCGGCGGTACGCGATGTCGCCCACAGCACCCAGGAAGCAGAACAGGCGGCCAACCAGGCCAAGGATGATGCCGATAATGGCCAACAGGTGGTTGGCCAGGCCATTGATACCATAGACCGACTGGCTGCCGAGGTGGAAAAGGCCTCTGGTGTTATCAAGGAGTTGGAGACCGACAGCGACAAGATTGGCTCTGTAGTGGATGTCATCCGTGGCATCGCGGAACAAACCAATTTGCTGGCGCTGAATGCCGCTATCGAGGCTGCACGTGCAGGCGAACAGGGTCGGGGCTTTGCTGTGGTAGCCGACGAGGTACGCACGCTGGCGAGCCGCACCCAGCAATCCACCGAAGAAATTCAGAATATGATCCAGCGCCTGCAAACCGGCATCAGTGAAGCGGTCAAGGTCATGGGGGAGAGTCAGCGAGGCACCCAAGACAGTGTGGAACAGGCAGCCAAGGCCGGTGAATCACTCACTGCCATCGGCAATGCAGTCCATACCATTACCGACATGAATGCCCAGATCGCCAGTGCCTCAGAGGAACAAAGCGTGGTGGCTGAGGACATCAACTCTAATTTATCTTCCATCCGTGAGGTAGCTGACTCCGCCGCCTCCGGAGCCCAGCAATCGGCTCAGAGCAGCCAGGAATTAGCCTCGGTAGCGGGAGAACTCCAGCAGCTGGTAGGTCGCTTCCAGCTCTGATTCTGGTCGTTCATTGGACAGCATCGCCTGTCAATGAAAATCCCGGGAACGGGTTTCCAGTTGTCCCAGCAGGGCATCGTGGTTGGCCAGCCCGCTGGCTAACACGTGAATAACCCGCCCCTCGCGGGCGATCTTTCCCCTAATTTCCAGTAACCGCCCACCCAGCACTAGACTGCGCTCACGCTCCACCAGTTGCGGGCGTAACACCACATTCACATGTCCGGTTTCATCCTCCAGTGTCATGAAGACCGTTCCGGCCGCAGTGGAGGGCCGCTGCCGGTTGATCACCAGACCCACCACTCGTATCCGTTGTCCATGACGACTCTTGTCTATACGAGCTGCGTTATATACATCCCGATGGAAATGCCCACGCAATAACGCCAGCGGATGCCGCCCCAGGGAAAACCCCAGGTTGGCGTAATCCATCACCAGATCCGCACCCTCGGTAGGTACCGGTAACAGTGGCGAGGCCTCGGCAAAGGCACTGTGCCGCAACAATGGTGGCATCGCATCCGTACCCAGCACAGCCCACTGCGCCTGATGGCGATTCCCAGCGAGTCCGGCCAGTGCACCGACCGCAGCTAGGCATTGCAGTTTCTTGCGTGGCAATCCGCTTTGCCGGGCCAATACCTCCACGGATCTCCAGGATGCTGCCGGACCCCGACTATTTATCAACCGATCTGCACTACTTCGGGAAAATCCCTTGACCATACAAAGCCCCAGGCGCAGGGCGGGCCCTCCCTTATCCGCCGCCCGTATCAGCGTGCAGTCCCAATCGCTGTAACGCACATCTACTGCAAGTACGGCCACCCCATGAGTGCGAAGGTCCTGAATAATCTGTGCCGGGGCATAAAAACCCATGGGCTGGCTGTTTAATAAAGCACAGGTAAAAGCCGCCGGATGGTGGCATTTTAGCCAGGCCGACACATAAACCAGCAGGGCAAAACTGGCGGCATGGGACTCGGGAAAACCGTATTCCCCAAAACCCTGGATCTGCTGAAAAACACGCTGAGAAAACTCCGCGGAATATCCCCGGGCACGCATGCCCTCTATCAAACGGGCCTCGAAGGGCCCCAATCCACCCTTGCGGCGCCAGGCCGCCATGGCACGGCGCAACTGATCCGCCTCCCCCGGACTGAAACCCGCGGCCACCACCGCAAGTTGCATCACCTGTTCCTGAAAAATTGGAATGCCCAGAGTTCGCTCCAGCACCTTGCGTACCGCTGGCGAGGGATAATCTATCGCCTCCTTACCCTGTCGACGGCGTAGATAGGGATGCACCATCCCGCCCTGAATGGGACCGGGACGCACAATGGCGATCTCAATGACAAGATCATAAAAACAGCGGGGCAGCAGGCGCGGCAGCATGGCCATTTGTGCCCGTGATTCGATCTGAAAAACTCCAAGGGTATCGGCGCGACAAATCATCCGGTACACCGCCGGATCCTCTGCTGGAATATCCACCAGATCCATTGGCTGGCTGCGAGCATGGCTCACAAGTTTGAGCGCGCGGCGAATGACACTCAGCATGCCAAGCCCCAGCACATCTACCTTGAGTAGACCCAGGGTATCCAGATCATCCTTATCCCACTGGATAACGGTGCGATTCGCCATAGCGGCATTCTCAATGGGTACCAGCTGGGACAGCCGATCCCGTGCAATGACGAAGCCACCCACATGCTGCGAGAGATGGCGGGGAAAGCCGATGAGCTGCTCCACCAGCACCATGAGCTGGTGTATGACCGGATTGTCCGGTTCAAAACCAGCCTCACGCAGGCGCTCCGCGAGCATCTGGCTGCCATCCCACCAAGCCACCGAGGCAGCAAGGCGTTCTAACTGAGCACCATCCAACCCCAGCGCCTTGCCCACATCACGCAATGCACTACGGGGACGATAGCTGATCACAGTAGCGGTCAGCGCGGCCCGATGGCGACCATATTTCTGATAGATATACTGGATTACCTCCTCGCGCCGCTCATGCTCAAAATCCACATCAATATCCGGTGGCTCATCACGCTCACGGGAGATGAAGCGCTCGAACAGCATTTCCATGCGGGCCGGGTCCACCGCGGTGATTCCAAGGCAATAACACACCGCAGAATTAGCCGCGGAGCCCCGCCCCTGGCACAAGATGCCGCGACGGTGAGCAAAGCACACGAGATCATGAACGGTAAGGAAATAAGGCTCATAACCAAGCTCTGAAATAAGTTCGAGCTCCCGCGCCACCAGCTTGCGTACCCGCTCTGGCGCGCCGGCGGGCCAGCGCCGTTTCATCCCGGCACGGGTTAATGCTCTCAGGTGACTCGCTGGCGTTTTTCCCGATGGCACCAGCTCTTCCGGATATTCATAACGCAGCTCATCCAGGGAGAAATCACAACGCTCTGCCACTGCAACGCTTGCTTCCAGAAGTTCCTGCGGATAGAACTGCGCCAGCTGTTGGCGACCGCGCAAATGGCGTTCGCCGTTGGCATGCAAGGCGTCCCCGGCCCCGGATACCGGGCAACCCAGACGAATGGCAGTGAGGGTATCCTGCAGTGGGCGTCGGGCAGGGCTGTGCATGTGAATATCGCCCGCCGCCACCAGCGGTAATTTGGTCCGTTGGCCCAGTTCCCGCAATCGGGCAAGTCGCACTTTGTCCTGGCCGTCCTGGAGCAATTCCACCGCCAACCACAAGCGTTTGGGAAAACACCTTGCCGCCCAGCGCAACTGTCGATACGCCGTACTTTCCCCGTGTAACAGCAACGCAAGGCAATCAGGAAGCCCACCCTCAAGATCGGCACAGCTCAGGCGATAGGCACCCTTTCCTGCCGCCCACCGTCCCCGGCTAATGAGCTCGGAAAGTGCTCCATAGCCATTCCGGCTGCTCGCCAGCAGGACCAGCTGGGGGCCATCCACGAGATGTAACTCGGTGCCGATAATCAACTTGAACGCATGCTCCTTTGCCGCTACATGGGCTCGCACCACGCCAGCGAAGGAGCATTCATCAGTCAGTGCCAAAGCCGTGTAACCCAGCTCTGCGGCCCGTGCGACCAGTTCCTCGGGATGGGAAGCACCGCGGAGAAAACTGAAATTGCTGATGCCGTGCAGCTCTGCGTAGGCAGGTGTGCCACTTCCCCGGACCGACACCTCCCGCGAATGCGCCTGTATACTGTTCATTTAAACAGTATACCTGAACCGCAGAAGAGCTGGAGAGTTGTCTACCTTGGAAAACGCGACAACAGGGGGGGAATGTAAATAGCCTGATTCCGACCGGAACCAGGCGCTGGGAAGGACCCGGGAAAATGCATACTCGCCTACTCGGCCACTATTTCCCCCTCCTCTCTCTGGACATAGTAGACAAAGCGCCGATCGGCATCGTGCTCGAATTCGTGCAGCCGCTGAATCTGTGCTGTGGTCAGACAGTTGCCCACGGGTAACAATAGTATCCCAGAAGGATTGACCACCTCTCGCATCAACACCATGCCCTCCCGCAAAGATCCGGAGTCAATACGTATTTCCCCACCGGTGTCCACCTGAAAGCGCCCCTTTTCACTCTCCAGCACCTCCAGGGCCACCACTGCCACCTCGGGATCGTAGAGCTGCCCGCTGTGCTTCTCGATCAGTGCGCGCGCTTCCGCCGCCGAGACCGTACGTTCCACCAGGTGACCCACCTGCGCCGCGTCGAAATCATTGGCGACCCGCAGGATACGCGCACCCAGAGGGATCTTCTCGCCCGCCAGCCGATCCGGATAGCCGGTACCGTTATAGCTCTCGTGGTGCCCACGAATAAGCCTTGCGGTGTCGTGCAGGGGCTCAAGCGCCAGCAAGACCGCCTCACCCAGCACGGAATGCGCCTCCAGTTGCTTGCGCTCCTTCGAATTCAGGGCTGAAAAGGGCTTTTCTACCACCGGGTCCGGCAGACCGATCTTGCCCGCGTCGTGGAGTAGGCCCGCATGGTAGATATCCTGGACAAGCTGCGGCTTAAGCTCCATACGTTCAGCAATACAGCGCGCCAGATCGGCCACCCGCCGGCCATGCCCCTTGGATGCCCCTTCGCGCATATCCACGAGGTTTGCAAAAACCGGTATCGCAGTCAGATAACTGTCTTTCAACTCCTGGTGGCTCATGTCCTCGAAGGAAGCACTTTGTGCCGCCTCCTCCCTGCGTGCCACAACCTCCCGCGCAAGACGCTGGTTAAGGGTCTTGAGTTCCTCGTTGTACTGCGCGATACGCTTTACCAGCCGCCGCCGCTCCAGTTCTGAATAACGCTGTTCCAGCCCTCGTTGCACGGTCGTTACGAGTTCTTCATCGTCCCACGGCTTGGAGACGTAGCGAGATATATGCCCCTCATTCACTACTCTGATAGTGGCATCCAGATCCGCCTGCCCGGTCAGCAGGATACGGATCATATCGGGCCATCTCCGAGCTGCCTGGCTCAGGAATTCAGCCCCATCCATGCCCGGCATGCGCATGTCCGAAATAACCAGGTCCACATTGGATTCGCTCAATATTTCGAGCGCTTTCTTGCCACTTTCGGCAAGCAGAATCTGATAGCCATGGGGGCGGAAAAGTCGCCGCAAGGCACTCAGGACATTAGGCTCATCATCGACGATCAGTAGAGTGCCTGGAGAAGCGACCGATTTCCCGGCTCCGGAGCTATTTTTTGAAGTCATTTTCCCCCCCGATTTCCATTGAATAGCAGACACGGGCCAGGATGACATCAGCTAGTGGAGCGAAGCTCCTGCTGCGCCACTGGCAACCACACCCGAAAACGCGTCCCCCTGCCCGGTTTGCTATCCACTTCGATGCGGCCACCATGGTCGGAAACAATACCATGGGAGAGGGAAAGCCCAAGGCCGGTACCCTGCCCCACCGCCTTGGTGGTGAAAAAGGGGTCGAAAATTTTACCGATTTCATCGACAGGGATTCCCTTGCCCGTATCTTCCACCTCAACCCAAACCCACTCCGGTTCAACGCCGGTGCGTACGGTAATTGTGCCCGGTTTATCCATCGCCTGAGCCGCATTGACCAGCAGATTCAGAAAGACCTGATTCAGCCTGGTGGCCCGACATTGAATTTCTGGCAAGGCCCCGAATTCCTTGACCAATTCCGCCTTATGCTTGAGTTCGTTGTGAGCGACATTCAAGGTGCTATCCAGACCATCATGAAGATCTGCCCACTGCCACTCGGCATCATCCACGCGGGAGAAGTTTTTCAGATCCTGGATAATCCCGGTTACGCGTGTTACCCCCTCCCGGGATTCCCGGCACAAATCACGCGTATCCTCACGCAGAAACTCAAGATCCACGCTGGCCTTAACCTCGGCGAGGGTCTCCAGGGTATCCGCATCCATCCCCGTCTCGGCTCGCTGATAAGCCTCCAGCACCCGAAACAAATCTTTCAGATAGTTATCAAGCGTACCCAGATTGGAATTGATATAGCCTACGGGATTGTTAATTTCATGGGCCACCCCGGCGGCCAGCTGCCCCAGCGAAGCCAGTTTTTCGGATTGCAGTAACTGATTCTGTGCCTCACTCAGGCGCTGGTTCAGTTCGTGCAGCTTGGCGTTGCTTGCGCGTAAGGCCTCCTCGGTCTCCTTCAGGCGAGTGATATCTGTACGCACGGCCACGTACTGATACGGCTCACCATCAGAACCAACAACCGGTACGATGGTCGACTCGGACCACTGGTACCCACCATCCTTTCTGCGATTGCAAAGGGTCCCATGCCAAACCTTCCCGGCCTTGACGGTATTCCACAGATCGGCAAAAAATTCAGGTGGATGGATGCCAGAGTTGAGAATCCGGTGATTCGCACCAATCAATTCCTGGCTCGTATACCCGGTCGCCTCACAAAAACGCTCGTTGGCGTACAAAATGACGCCCTCTGCATCGGCAATGGTCATAATGACATGCTGATCGAGCGCGAACATCTGCATTGCCAGTTCAGTGGTCAGCTGCGTCGGCGCGGACTTCTCCGTCGGGGTAGCGCGACGCTCAGTCTCCACGCTGGCCAGATTGTTATCAGACATCTTTTGTCTCTCCACCGCTATCAACTTCCCTTACCTCCGGCATGCCCGGGCGAATACCGAGGGAGCCGCTATAGTTAATAGCGGCAGGCTGGGGGTATAGCTTGAGTGAAATCCGGTAGTTCGGACGCCAACTGGCTGGCTGAGACTAGACCGGTCCAGAGGAATAGAAAAGCCGGAGCAGGCGTCAGGACCAGATGGTGCGTAACCTAGCTCGGTTGAGCGCAAGCCACTGCAGGGGAATTACCGAGTAACCATTTGATATATGGCCACTTTCAAGCTGTGCAAAGGCCTCTTTTACTGGTACAACCCGCGCTTTGATATCCTCATCCTCGTGGGCCAGCCCGTGGATACCACCGAGTTCACGGCTATCCACCCGCGCGCAGAACATGGCGGCAGTTTCAGTGCAACTGCCCGGGCTCATGAGCACGGTGCCGATAGACTCCATTTCGGTAAGCGTACATCCCGCCTCCTCCATGGCCTCGCGATGCGCCACTTCCTCGGCACTTTCGCCGGGCTCAATGGTGCCTGCGACAGGCTCGGTAAGCCAAGGTTCCAGACCTGCCGCATAGGCCCCGATACGGAACTGTTCCACCAGCACCACCGTATCCTGCCACGGGTCGTAGGGGAGTACGATGGCCACATGACCACGCTCGAAAACCTCACGCTGAATGGGGGGTGTCCAGTCCCCTTCGTGGGTGCGGTGCTCAAGGGTGTACTGCCGTACCTTGAAATAACCTTCGAATGAGGTTGAACGCTTTACGTTACGAACCCGGTGATGTATTGCGGTAGAGCGATTCATGGGCCGTCTCCCGTAGAAGTCTGAAACGTGCGCTTATGCCTCAAGAGCATCCGCCAGAGCAGCTAAATCAGCTACGCTAAGATCCGGCTCGAAACCCAGTTCTTCCAACACCTTCTCGTGACGATTGACCCAATAGCTCTGCAATCCGAAAACCTTGGCACCCACCACATCATAGGAATTGGCGGATACAAATGCAGCCTGCTCCCTGGTGCAATTCAGTGCCCTGAGCCCATGCCGGTAGGCGCGAATCCCGGGCTTGTAGGCCTGAACCGGCTCGGTGCTGATGATCTTGCTGAAATATTTCTCCAGGCCGGAATGGGCTAGTGATGCGTGCACGATCTCGTCCGAGGCCATACTGAGAACAGCCAATTTATATTTGTTCGCCAGCCGCACCAGCCCCTCCTCCACATCGGGGAATGGTGGCAATTGGCGGTCTGCCGCCAGCAGCTTGTCCTGGAGATCGTCCGGCACCAGGATTCCAAGTTTCTTGCCGGCATAATCCAGCGCCCGCTCCGAGATTTCCGCCCAGTCCCGGAACTCATTCATCAACCCATAGAGCCAGCAATACTCCTTGCTTTTCGCAAACCACAGCTCAGCCAACTCCAGCCCGGCAGTACCGTGGGCGGGCAGGGCCTGTTCAAAAAGTGTGGCGACGGATAGTTTGTCAAACAGGGTTCCGTAATGATCGAAGATCAGAACCTCGATGGGCGCATGGGCTGAGCTCATAAGAAAGACTCCTTAAGTTCCGGGGATTTTCGAGGCTACCACAAAAAAAAGGCTGCCCGAAGGCAGCCTTTTTTACACCCATTTAAAGGGCAAAGGTGACTAGGACAGATCCAGCACCAGCTTCTCGCTACTACAACGCGAAACACAGGGAAGGATATAGTTCGCCTTTTCCTCGTCACGCAAGACCAGGTCCCTGTGATCAACAATACCCGCCACATACCGGGTCTTGCAGGCACCGCACATGCCGGCGCCACAGGATTTCTCGACCTTGTGACCATTTTCGATCAACACATCCAGGATGGAGCGATCCGGTGGTACTTCATAGCTTTTGTCGGTACCGGCAATCGCAACCTGGAAACCAACGCCAATGGCAAGATCACCAATATGTTCTTCTACCTTGGTGGGCTGACCTGCCTTCGGCACCGGAGGCTCGCTGGCAGGCGGCGCACCAAAGTATTCATAATGCACCGTGCCCGAGGGCCAATGGCTGGAAAATTTCTTGATGGCGCCCATTAATCCGGGCGGGCCACAGAAATAGAGGTGAGTTCCTTCCTCTGGATCGGCAAGCTCTTTTTTGAGATTAATGCCACGCTTGGGATCCCCGCCATCAAGATGGAAAATCACCTTGCCATCAGCCTCAAATTTTTTCAGTTCCTTGCTGAAAGCTACATTTTTCTTCGCCTTGGCGCAGTAGTGCAGCACAAAGTCGGCGCCGATGTCTTCCAGACGATGCAGCATGCACAGCAAGGGTGTGATGCCAACACCACCAGCAATGAACATACTCTTCTTGGCAGTCTCATCCAGCAGAAAATTGTTGCGCGGTCCGCCAATAGAGACCACTCGGCCCACATGCACGCGTTCAAATACCGCCATGGACCCGCCACGACCATTGGGCGGGCGAATCTTCAGCACACCGATGCGATAGCGCATGCGATCGGATGACGGGCTGCTGATGGAGTACTGACGTACCCGACCATCACGGAAATTGATGTCCAGATGGGCGCCAGGAGTGAATTCTGGCAGTTCGCCACCATCTGGATCCACCAATTCGTAGGAGTTGATATCTTCTGCTTCGTAGGTCACTCGCCTCACGAAGAGAGGCATGACTTGCTTAACCATAACTCTGGAGTCCCCTTAGTATTGTAAGTCTACGGATATGTCCAAACGCCAGAGCGGTAAAATCCTTTGCCAATCACCGCAGGCATCTGATTGAAAATTGATGTTCCGGGAGCTCATGCATTCCCCGGAGATATTGCCAGACAACGCCTTATTCTCTACACAACGGCGTCCAGTACTTGGGGGCCAATGCTTTCATAGCCAGTGAAGTAGCGTCCAATTCAATTATCATATGCAATGCATTGGAAATATGTATTACCCTTGAAACCCAAGCTGGAAACTTTATCAGGAGTTGGCGCGAGCACGTGAACAGAAATACTAACGATTCTTTTTCGCGCCTGAATTTCAAGCAGTTGCGTTGTTTCCATACGGTGGCTATCGAGGGCAGCTTCACGCGAGCCGCGCAGACGCTCAATGTCGGTCAGCCGAGCATTACCACCCACGTCCGCGCTTTGGAGAACTACTATGGCGTCGAGCTATTCGCCCGCCACGGACATAGCGTCCAACTGACCGATATAGGCGGGGAATTACTCAAATTCACCCACCGGATTTTCTCGCTGGAAAAAGAATCCGTCGATCTCATGCAGGCCGCCAGCAATCGCAAGGTGGGCAGCTTGAAAATTGCGGCCATTGGTCCGCTACAGGTAACCGATATAGCCCTCGCCTTCGGTCGACTGTATCCGGATGTCGAGTTGTCCATCACTCTGGGCAACTCCCAGCAAGTATTGAGCAACCTGTTGGAACTTAAATGTGACGTGGGTATCCGCGTACAAGCCAAGGATGATCCGCGCTTCTATTCCATCCCCTTCAGCCGTGACGAAGTCGTCATCCTGGTAAGTCGCCGCCATCGCTGGACCGGGCGAAAAATCATAAACATTGAAGAGTTACAGGACCAACGCATGGTTCTGCGGGAGGTCGGCTCTGCCACTCGCGAGGCCTTTGATGACGCCATCAGTGCTGCTGGCGTCGAGGTTCGTCAGGTGCTGTCTATTGGAAGCCGTGAGGCAGTGCGCGAGGCAGTTGCTCGCGGGGTGGGCATCGGCATCGCCCTGGAGGAAGAGCGGGTGCCCGATAAACGCATACACACCCTCAAGGTCGCCAATACCAAAATCTACCTCAATGCGCACGTGTTGTGTTTACAAGAGCGTCGGCAAGCCCCATTAGTCGATGCTTTTCTGCAGGTAGCAAAAAAGGCCACCCGTCTGTCCTTAGAACAGTAATCTTCCTCGGGGCATTGCACAGAAGCCACCTAGCCTTCTAAAATAGGCACCTTCCTAATCAACCCTGCTTACGTGGTTGCACGTTCTTTTCGTTAGAGGAAAATTAAGATGCCATTGAAGGATATGCTCGTTCACCTGGACGGCGGCCGCGATGATAATCGCCGCCTTGAGGCTGCTGTAAACCTGGCCAAGGAACACGGTTCCTTCCTTACCGGCCTCTATGTAGCCCCGGAAGTCCATGGTCGCTCGTATTCCGGACAACTGCTTCAAGGCGCCTCCGCCGCGATGTCAGCGACCGTTGCCAAGGCCGAAAAAGCGCTGCAAACGCTGGCCGATGCAGCTGAACGGATTTCGGACGAGGCCCGCGCCAACTTCGAACAGACTGCCACCAAGGCAGGCATCAGCCATGCTTGGCACGACATTGAGGGAAATCTCTATGACGCCCTCTCCGTCCACGGCCGCTTTTGTGATGTCGCTGTTGTTGGCCAAGGGGGAGAAGCAAAGAAGCGTTTTGGTGAAACCGCCACCGAGCACCTGTTACTGTCTGTTGGCCATCCCATCATGCTGATTCCGCGGACCGGTCATTTCCCGATCATTGGCAAACGGATACTTATCGCCTGGGACCGCAGCCCATTGGCTGCCCGCGCGGTACACAACGCCCGTCCCTTCCTGCGCAGTGCAGATGAAGTCAAGGTTTTGGCCATCAATCTTGAATCCGAGGTTCACGGTGGCGTACCTGGCTCTGGTATATGCGAACATCTGTCCCACCATGGCATTAAGGCAAATCCGGAGCATATTGATGTGCGCAATCGGGATCTGTCCGACGTGCTGCTTTCCAAGGCCACAGAGATGGATGCCGATCTGATCATCATGGGCGCCTATGGTCACTCACGCCTACGTGAGCGGATTTTGGGTGGTGTCACTCACAACATCCTTCATCACACGGCTGTTCCGGTGTTGATGAGCCACTAGGCATAATATCCAGCAAGGCCCGAAAGGGCCTTGCGATTTAAAAGCCGGGCGCAAAAAGATGTCCGGCTTTTTTTTGTGCATCTGGTGGGAAATTCGGGTTAGGGTTCCAGCGTTATTCGAGCAGGCACTCCTCTCCATATTCCGGTACCACGCACGGCCATTCCAACCCCTCCTCTATCGCGTGCCGTAGAGCATCCGAAGCCTGTGGTTCCCCATGGCTCACAAAGGTAGTCCGTGGTGGCCGCTTAAGGTAGCTAAGCCAGCTCATTATCTCGTCGTGATCGGCGTGGGCCGAAAGCATGTCCAGATTAATAACCTCCGCACGTACCGGCACATATTCCCCAAAAATTTTCACCCGTTCAGCCCCGTCGACCATGGCAGATCCACGCGTACCACCGGCCTGATACCCGGTAAACAGAATGGTGTTGCGACTATCCGGAGCAAAATGCTTGATATGGTGAAGCACCCGACCACCACTCGCCATGCCACTGGCAGAAATAATAACTGTCGGCATGCGTGAATGGTTGAGTCCCTCGGATTCCTCAACATCCCGCACGTAATGCGCCACGCCACAGGTAGCCTTTGCTTCGAAAGCATTGAGACGGTGTTCATCGGGATGGGCACAAAAGATTTCGCTGGCATTAATCGCCATCGGGCTATCGAGAAAGATGGGGAGATTAGGGATTCTTTTTGCGTCTTTCAAACGCCGTAGATGAAAGAGTAATAGCTGGGCACGTCCTACGGCAAAGGCTGGAATAAGCACCATGCCACCCCGTGAAGCTGTCCGCGTAATGATCTCTGCAAGGATATCTTCCGGATCCTTGGAACCGTGCAGGCGACCCCCGTAGGTTGACTCCACCACCAGATAATCGGCATCTCGGATGGGGGTTGGAGGCAACATCAGCGGGCAATCCAGGCGCCCAAGGTCGCCGGAAAATACGAGCTTTCGTCCGCCTATGTGCAGACTCACCAAGGCAGCACCGAGGATATGTCCGGCCGGATCCAGCCTCACCTCTATGCCCTTATTCAGCCTTTCGGAATGCCCGAACTCAATGGGACGGAAGCGTGACAATGCTGCCTCACCTTCCAACTGAGTGTAGAGCGGACGCGCGGGATGGTGCCTGGTATAGCCGTAGCGATTGGCCAATGCGGCACCGCGTTCCTGTAAAAAACCGCTGTCCGACAGCAAGATGGCACACAAATCCCGGGTGCCAGAGCTGCACACCACCTCACCAGAAAAACCGTTACGAATCAGTACCGGCAGGTAACCGGAGTGGTCAAGGTGAGCATGGCTAAGGATGACCACATCAATGGTCGCCGGGTCCACGGGCAACGATGCCCAATTGCGCAGGCGTAGCTGCTTATAGCCCTGGAATAATCCACAATCCACCAGGATCCGGTAACCATCCACCTCCACCAGATACTTGGAGCCGGTCACCGTACCTACTCCTCCTAGAAATCTGATCCGCACTTTCATCATTGCTACCTCGCGAAATTTTGGCCATTCATTTACCCATAGTCTATGCAACGTGAAGGAAATATGGGCATGTGCTGAATTTAGTGTTATAAATTACGCCAGTGAGCTGTAGCCGGTGGTACTTTCCAAACGCCACCGGATCCACGGAAAATCTTGATTCACACAAGAAAAGGGGAACACTCATGCGCCATCTTCACCTCCTTCGAGGCTTTGCTACCTGCCTCTCCCTGGTCATTGCGGCCGGCTTGTTGACCATTCCAACCGCCCAAGCCAAGGAAATCGTCATCAAGTTCAGCCACGTCACCAGTGGCAAGAAACATCCCAAATATCTGGCCGCCGAGGAGTTTGCCAAGCGTGTGAACGAACGCCTGGCGGGCAAGGTCCGGGTGGAAGTCTATCCGGGTGGCCAACTCTTCAACGATAAAGCGGTCCTTGTCGAACTCATCAAGGGAAAATCGGTACAGATGGCCGCTCCCTCACTTTCGAAGTTTGAGGCCATTACCAAGAAATTCCGCATCTTTGACCTGCCCTTCCTGTTTAACGATATCAACGCGGTCAATGCTTTCCAGGGCTCAGCACACGGCAAGGCCCTGCTCCGCTCCATGGAGAAAAAGGGTATTCTCGGACTCGCCTATTGGCATAACGGCATGAAGCAGATGTCCGCCAACAAACCGCTAATCAAACCTGCTGATGCCAAGGGCCTGAAGTTCCGTGTGCAGCAGTCCGACGTGCTGGTGGCCCAGTTCAAGCAGTTGGATGCCACCCCTCAGAAAATGGCCTTCAAGGAAGTCTACGGTGCGCTCCAGACGGGTGTCGTCGATGGTCAGGAAAATACCTGGTCCAACATCTACTCAAAGAAGTTTTTTGAGGTCCAGGATGGCGTAACCGAGACCGACCACGGTGTTATCGATTACGCAGTTGTCGTTTCCAAGCGCTTTTGGAACGGCTTGCCCAAAGATATCCGGGTGGAACTCAATGCCATCATGGCAGAGGTCACCTCTGACCGGAACGGCATGGCCCGCAGCCTGAACTTGGCCAACAGAAAGAAGATTCTGGATTCAGGAAGCACTATTAACACCCTGACCAAGGCCCAACGTGAAGCCTGGCGCGCGGCCATGAAGCCGGTCTGGAGCCAGTTTGCTGGCCAGATTGGACACGACCTGCTGAAAGCAGCGCAAGCTGCAAAATAGTCATGATTGGCATTCACTCCACTCGTGCCAGGCAGCTGGACCAAGCGGTTGCCTAGGCTTATAGCCTTTCTGCACCGTCTGGAGGAAGGCACCCTCGCCTTCCTCCTTGCGGCCATGACCTTGGTGACCTTTGGTCAAGTCATGGCCCGTTATCTGTTCAATACCGGCGCCATCTGGGCGCTAGAACTCACCTCCTTTCTGTTTGCCTGGCTGGTCATCCTTGGTATGGCCTACGGCGTACGCATCCACTCCCATATTGGCGTCGATGCCTTCATTAAGCTGTTCGACAAACCCAAGCAACGCATACTCGGGGTGATCGCCATACTGGCAGGATTGTCATACGCCGTGCTGCTGTTGTACGGCTCATGGGAACAGACCTTTGGCATCATCTACGAATATGAAATTGAAGCCGAGGATCTGAAGATCCCGCTCTGGATTCCGCTTAGCGTACTGATCATCGGCTTTTCCACCATGATCGTGCGCCTGTTACTCATTACCTGGCGTGTCATCATGCTGGGAGAATCTCCAGAACTGATTGCTGATGAAAGTCGTGAGGCCGTAGACCAGTTTGCAGAGCTTGAAGAAGAGAGCGAACGACAGGAGCCAAAAGCATGACTATCGCCTTCCTGTTCATCGCGCTGTTCTCTCTACTCTTTATTGGTGCGCCCATCGCCGTTGCCCTTGGGCTATCCAGCGTCTCCACCATGCTCTTCTTTGCCGATGACGACCTGGCCTCGCTGGCCGGCAAGCTATTCGACACCATGCACCATTACACGTTGATGGCGATTCCGTTCTTCGTCCTGTCATCGGCCTTTCTTTCCACTGGGGGTGTTGCACGCCGGCTAATCCGCTTTGCCACTAACATAGTTGGGCATTTACCGGGGGGGCTGGCCATGGCCAGCGTCGTTGCCTGCATCCTGTTTGCGGCCGTCTCCGGGTCATCGCCAGCTACCGTGGTGGCCATCGGCTCTATCGTTATCATCGGGATGGTAAAGGCGGGTTACAGCCAGGATTTCGCAGCGGGTCTGATCGCCAATGCAGGCACTCTGGGCATTCTGATTCCGCCGTCCATCGTCATGGTGGTCTACGCAGCAGCAACCGAGGTCTCCGTAGGCCGCATGTTCATGGCGGGTGTCATCCCAGGCATCGTTGCCGGCGCCATGCTGATGATTACCATCTACATCATTGCCCGGGTCAAGAACCTGCCGCGCCAGCCCGTACCCACCTTCCGGGAATTCCGGGAATCTTTTACTGACGCCATCTGGGGATTGTTGCTCATCGTCATCATCATGGGGGGTATCTACGGGGGTATCTTCACCCCCACGGAAGCGGCCGCAGTGGCTGCGGTATACGCCTATTTCATCGCCATTTTCGTGTACAAGGACATGGGCCCCCTGAAAGAAGGCGCACCAAAGCTTCCTTTACATAAGTTGGCAGTCCAGGTTTTCGTTCACGAAGATGTCGTAAAAACCCTGCTGGATGCCGCCCGCGTGACCATCATGCTGATGTTCATCATTGCCAACGCAATGCTGTTCGCTCACGTGCTGACCGCTGAACGAATTCCCCATGCAATCACCGACTTGATCGTTGGCGCAGGTCTTGGGCCCATCTCCTTCCTGCTCATCGTCAACCTGATCCTGATCCTTGCCGGTGACTTTATGGAGCCCTCGGCGATCCTGCTCATCATGGCACCGATCCTGTTTCCCATTGCGGTACGGCTGGGTATCGACCCCATCCACCTGGGTATCATCATGGTGGTCAATATGGAGATCGGCATGGTTACCCCACCGGTGGGCCTCAACCTTTTTGTCACCGCCAGTATCACCAATATGCCCTTGGTGCGGGTGCTCAAAGCGGCTATACCGTGGATGAGTATCCTGTTGGTCTTCCTCGGAATCGTGACCTATGTACCCGCCTTGTCCACCTGGTTACCGAACCTGCTGATGGGCCCGGAGATCGTCAGCCAGTAAGGCCCCTTGTCGCACCCAGGCGACGTAACCTCCCCTTCTCGTACTGCCACTTTTGTTGAGCGCATTTTTTAATATATGCTTGACCACATATATGTAGATCCGTATATTGCTCTGCATGTATCCCGATACCGATCTGTTTTTCCGCATGATTGCCGATAACACCCGCCTGCGTGCGCTGATGCTGCTCCAGCACGAAGGGGAGTTATGCGTTTGCGAGCTGACGCAGGCCTTGGGTTTGTCCCAACCAAAGATCTCCCGACACCTGGCTCATCTGCGGGAGGCCGGTATTCTGCTTACGCAGCGCACCGGGCAGTGGATGTATTACCGCCTCAATCCTGAACTTCCTGCATGGATGCACACCATCCTCGGAAACACCCTGGATGGTATTGGCAACTCCACCCCATTTGCATCCGACCACTGCTTGCTCAAAGCCATGCCGAATCGGCCTGCCACCAGTTGTTGCACCTGACTCCATTCCTAAACTAAAGAGAGTTCCCATGTCCCGTTTACACATTCATATTTCCGTCGATACACTCGATCCCAGCATCCAGTTTTATTCAGCCCTGTTTGGTTCTGAACCCAGTGTCCTGAAAGAAGACTACGCAAAATGGGACCTTCAGGAGCCCGCTGTCAACTTCGCCATCTCGGCGCGAGGAAAGAAAACTGGACTGGATCATGTGGGTATCCAGACTGAGTCAGAAGAGGAACTGGCAGCAGTACAGGCCAGACTGGATGCGGCAGGCATCTCCGGCATTTCCCAGGACGGCACCTGCTGCTATGCCAGTTCACAGAAATACTGGAGCATCGATCCCCAGGGCATTGCCTGGGAGGGCTTCCACACTCTGGATTCGATTCCAACCTTTAATGATGCCGACACCCAGGCTCCTGAGAATAGTTGCTGTGTGCCTGATAGTGCAGCTTCATGCTGTAGCTAAGAGACTGTTAATGTTAACCTTTATCTCATTAAATCAAACCCTTTGGGGAGGCTCCACATGAAAGCACGCGCCGCAGTTGCATGGGGGCCTAAACAACCTCTATCCATTGAAGAAATCGATGTGGAGGGCCCCAGGGACGGCGAGGTCCTGTTAAAAGTCATCGCTTCCGGGGTATGCCATACCGATGCCTTCACCCTGTCCGGCAATGATCCGGAAGGTGCCTTCCCTTGCGTCCTTGGCCATGAGGGTGGTTGCGAGGTGGTGGAGTGCGGCCCGGGGGTCAAGGACCTCAAGCCGGGCGATCACGTTATTCCCCTCTATATTCCTGAATGTGGTAAATGCGAATACTGCCACTCCGATCAGACCAATCTATGCCAATCCATCGCCTCCACGGTGTGGACTGGCTACATGCCCGATGGCACCCGGCGCTTTTCACACAAAGGTAAGCCGATTTATCACTACATGGGCTGCTCCACCTTCTCCGAATACACCGTGGTGCCAGAAATTGCGCTGGCCAAGATCAATCCGGCAGCGCCGCTGGAAAAGGTTTGCCTGCTCGGTTGCGGTATCACTACCGGCATCGGTGCGGTGCTCAATACTGCCAAGGTAAAACCCGGTTCCACGGTGGCCATTTTTGGCCTCGGCGGCATCGGTCTATCGGTGATTCAGGGCGCAGTCATGGCCAAAGCCGGGCGAATTATTGTCATCGATACCAACACTGATAAATTCAACATGGCCCGCGACCTCGGAGCCACCGACTTCATCAATCCGCGGGAGCTGGATGTGAGTGTCACCGAGGCGGTGGTCGATATGACCAATGGCGGTGTGGATTACTCTTTCGAATGCATCGGCAACGTCGATGTGATGAGAGAGGCACTGGAGTGCTGCCATATGGGCTGGGGAGTCGCCACTATCATCGGTGTGGCCGGTGCCGGACAGGAGATTCATACCCGCCCCTTCCAGTTAGTGACCGGCAGAACCTGGAAAGGTACCGCCTTCGGAGGCGTCAAGGGCCGCAGCCAGCTACCCGGCTACGTGGACCGCTATCTCTCCGGCGAGATCGAACTCGATGCCATGATCACCCACACCCTGCCACTGGAAGAGATCAATACCGCCTTTGATCTCATGCACGCAGGCAAGAGCATCCGCTCGGTAATCATTTTCTAGCAGGCCAGGGAATATACCCATCGTGAAACAAATAGAACGTATCAAAGAGGCTGGGGGCTGGCTCGAACGCTACCAGCACGAGTCCGAGACCTGTCACTGCACCATGACCTTTTCAGTATTCCTGCCCCCGCGAGCACACAAGGAAAATGTACCCGCGGTCTACTGGCTCTCAGGTCTGACCTGCAACGACGATAACTTCCGCACCAAGGCAGGCGCACAACGCTACGCTGCAGAGCTGGACATCGCCCTGATCATTCCGGATACCAGTCCTCGGGGAGAAAAGGTGCCAGATGCGGCCGAGCGCTACGATCTTGGCCACGGCGCTGGCTTCTATGTCAACGCTACCCGACAGCCTTGGTCCAAGCATTACCGGATGTATGACTATGTTACCCGCGAACTACCGGCACTAGTGGAGCGTTGGCTGCCCATAACCCCAGGCCTGAAGTCCATCAGCGGCCACTCTATGGGCGGTCACGGCGCACTCATCGCTGCGTTACGGGAACCCGGGGCCTACCGCTCTGTATCCGCCTTCGCGCCAATCTGTCATCCGGTGGACTGCGGCTGGGGGCAAGGCTGCTTTGGCTCCTATCTGGGTGACGATCAGCAGACCTGGAAAGCTTACGATGCGAGTTGCCTGATTGAAGGGGGTGCCGCGGAGATCCCCTTGCTCATCGATCAAGGCACCACCGATGAATTTCTGCAGGATCAGCTACACCCCGAGCAACTGGAAAATATCTGTAGCGAACGCAATTTTCCGCTTACGCTGCGCCGACAGGAAGGCTACGATCATAGCTATCACTTTATCGCCAGTTTCATCGGTGAACACCTCGCCTATCACGCAGCCGCATTGCGCGCCTGAATAAACCTTATAGCGGGGCATAGGCCCGACAAATAGAAGGTTGCCGACCATGGACAAGAAGTCCACCTGGAGCATGACCCTGCCCGCCATCGTATTAACCATGGCGGGCTTTTTACTTGCCTATCAGTTTGTCGACCCGGCGCCACCAAAGCAGTTTCGATTATCCAGCGGCTCGGCGGGTGGTGCCTACCAGGCCTTTGCCCAACGCTATCGGGATATCCTGGCCAAACGCGGCATTGAGGTTATTCTTCAGCCCAGTGCCGGCTCGGTGCAAAACCTTGAGCGACTGCGTTCCAATAAAGCAGACGCCGCGCTGGTGCAAGGAGGTGTAGACAATACAGATGGTGGCGACCTGCTGTCCCTTGGCAGCCTGTACCTGGAACCTCTGTGGATTTTTTACCGTGCCGGGGATATTAACCTGCTGCCGGATCTGGCTGGCAAGCGTCTGGCCGTAGGTTCGCCTGGCAGCGGTACCCGTGCCTTGGCCCTGCGCCTGCTGGAGGACAATGAACTCTTGGCCGACGTTGCCCTGCAACCCCTTGGCGGTGATGCCGCGCACAAGGCCCTGATTGCCGGTGAAGTGGACGCGGCTTTCTTCGTCGCATCACCCCAATCGCCTCTCATCCGCGTGCTACTGCAAGACCAAAGCCTCACTCTCCTCAGCTTTCAGCGTGCCGAGGCCTATACCCGGCGCCTGCCCTATCTCTCCAGCGTCACACTGCCACGCGGCATGGTGGTCATGGCGGAGGATCTGCCGGGTGAAGACAAGGCACTGGTCGCTGCTACCGCCAATCTCGTCGTTCGTACTGACCTGCACCCGGCCTTGCAGCAAATCCTGCTACAGGCTGCCAGTGAAGTGCATCAAGGTGGCGGATGGTTTGAACGTGCCGGAGAATTTCCCAATGCGGACTTTGCAGAATACCCGGTCAGCCCCGAAGCGCGCCGTTTCTACAAGTACGGCCCGCCGTTGTTACAGCGCTACATGCCTTTCTGGGCCGCCACCCTGCTCGACCGCCTGAAGGTGATGCTACTACCACTACTCATGCTGATGATTCCCCTCATCAAGGTCATGCCACCGCTTTACACCTGGCGGATGCGCTCACGCATTTATCGCTGGTACCAGTCATTGCGCGAAATTGACCTGGAGAGTGAAGAGACCGGGGCCGACAAGACAGTATTGGCGCGGCGAGCGGAAGCGCTGGAGCAAGAGGTGGCCAAGGTACACGTACCGCTATCCTTTGCCGGTCAGCTATACGATCTGCGCCAGCATATCGATTTGGTGAAACGCCGCCTGCAGCGCTAACGCTAACTCCCGGATATTCTCAATAACGTGGCCGCTGCACCCTGGCGCGGGCGATCTTCACCTCATTTTGCCTGCCATTGCGCCCCTTTCGGGTAAGCACTTCATAAAGCAGGCTGCGGGTTTTTCCTACGGCCAGCGAGGTGGAAAACTCCACCGTCCGAAAATCATGCCTTTTGGCATCCAGCGCACTGCGGAACTCCACATCCCCCGGAAAATGGCGGCGAATCTCCACTGTAATCGGCTTGTTGCTGTAATTGCGTATGCGTCGCGCATAGACCACACGCTCATCCCAGCCCACCACCTTGCCTTGCCGATCAGATACCCGGCGGCTATCGCCCACCCGCTGATAGGTCTGTGATTTCGACAGCTTGAGCCAGATATTCTCGCGTACACTTTTCAGCTTCTGCAATTCAAACAGCACACGCTGATCCGCGCCCAGGTTGACTTCAATACGGTCTCCAATGGGCACATATTTGAGTTCCCGGGTAGCCAGATAACTCAATCCGTCGCGACCATTGTCACGAAAAACCGTGACCTTGCCGTTGGGTAATGGGGTGCTACCAAGCCCCGAGGCCTCGTCGTTGCGAAGCAGATAAAACCGCGCCAGTTGTTCACCAAATTGCTGCGGTCGGTAACGATAGCGAATCTCAAAGGGCACATTGGCTCCGTCAAAGCTCCGCAAGCGCTTGGACCAGCCCTCGGGAATGGTCTCCTTGCCCTCAATGGTATAGATGAAGTACTCGCTCAACCCCTCCTTGATGATCTCCTTGGGTTGGCTCTCTGCCATCGCATCCTGAGCCATCAACGCGCCCTTGGCAGCGCGATAGCGCAATTCATTCTTGCGTTTGGCGTCCATTCGCCCCACGGCCCGAACCGGAATATTCGCAAGCTGGGCAATTTTTTCCACCAGGTTCAGGGAGCCCACCACCACACGTACCTGGGCATCGGGATAATCCTCGCCCGAATTGTTAAATACGCGCACAAAACCCTCAATACGCAGATGCTTTTCCTCCACCCCGGCCACCATCAGATAATCTGCTGACCAGGTGATGCCCGAGGTGAAATAAGTGATCTCCACCGCCACCTCGCCATCTATCCCGCTGTCCACATTCCAGTAGAGCATCTGGGGCTTGTCGTGGGGGAAGGTGGTATCCAGAACCGTCATACGATCACCGTGTGACGGGAAACGTAATTCCACCGAAGTGGGGTCAATAAGTGTGTTGGCCCAACTGAACTGCAGACTGTTCAGCCCTTTTTTGAAGCTCACCACCCGAGTCTCGCGCACCAGGGTCAGATCCTCGGAGTTATAAATGGTGAGCTGCACCGTGTCGCGTTTGGGCACCGTGGATAGATCCACATTTTTGGCCCATCCCGGCGCGCTGCCAAAGCCGTAGACAACCAGCACCAATACCACTCCGGCAAGCTGACGCATCATCCGCGTTCCTGCTGCTCCTTTCACATCCCGATTACCATTCATTTTTTAGCACCAGATGCAGTTTGTAGATCTTTTTCTCGGCCTTCCCGTCGGCAGCCGCTGGCAGCGGTGCATGCAGCACAACTCGCTCAGCCCGGGTTTTCTCCCTGTCTGGCCCACCCGGAAAGCTGGTTTCCTTGCCCAGTGCCCACTCCACGACCCGCCGTTTCCCTCCGAGCAGCCGGTTACGCAGTTGCTCAAGATTTTCTACCACATCGAGGGTCACCGCCTCGGGCTTGAAATTTTCCACTTCGTAGCGCACCACCACATCCTGATGGAAGAGATTGCCGGTGATGCGACGGCGCTTGTTGCGCTCAATGGTGCGTTTGACCACCACATCACGGGCCACCCCGAGGTACAGCGGCATCCGATCCCCCGGCGCAGTGAACTTGCCCCAGTCCTCACCAAGAAAGGCGCTGCCACCGTGCCCGTCCTGCTGAAAGATGCGCACCTTGCCATAGGGCAACGGCGCTTCGCCCAGACCATGTGCCTTATCGTTCTCCAGCACATAGTGCATCGCCACCCGCAGCTTCTTCTCTTTTTTTACCTGATAGCCGATGGCACTGAGATCCGCGGTGTAGGTCTTGCGTACGGGCACATCCGGGTAACGGCGGATCAGCATCTCCCGGGTCTCGTTGAGCCCGATGGGCTTCACCAGGCGTTTGCCATGGCCAATGAAAATACCGCTCTCCCCAAAGGATTCATTGGCGAGATTGCGCAGCTTCAGGTACTGGGATAACACCAGCCGCTGTTCATCACGGGAGGCAATCGCGCGATAGCTGAAACTCTTGTCCAGATTGCCAAGCAGGTAACTGATACGCACCCGCGCAGAGCCGGGACGGCTTGCATAAACACTCCACACCAAGGCGTTCTCCCCCGGGGGATAACTCACCGCCAGCACCTTTGCCTGCTTGCCAACCTTGCCCGCGCCACCCAGCACACGGAATACGATGGAATCGGCATCAATACGGGTATTAGCCCAGGAGAAATCCACCTGATTCAGACCCTTGACCAATGGCACCAGGCGTTCCTCTTCCACCAGGGTTGCTCGCGGGTGGTCGAGTTGCACCTCTACCCGCTCCCGTGCCGGCAGGGTAATGAGCTTGATACGGGCCTCGACTTCGCCAAGGGACAAAGTAACGCCCAATAACATCAATAGCACGCGACTTGAGGACAAATATCTCATCATCTGTTTAGCTCCTCCGGGCTTGTTCCGAACCTTGACCGCCAACTTCTGAGGTCCATAGGCAAGGTTAAAACTTGGGAAACCTCTGATTTATTCTGGACGAAGCAGATTGTGATTCAAAATGCTCAGATTTGAGGCGCTGATCGCACGTAATAGCTGGCTATTGCGAAGATCAGCAACGATAAAGATGGGCATTTTGAGCGCAAGATGAGAGTTCACGAATAGATCAGAGGTTCCTTAGGGCCAGATACCACGCTGCAAGGTTACCCGTGCCACATGCTCAATTGCCTGTACCAGTGCCGCAATTCTGAGATTTATTTCCAGCGAGGTATCGTTGGCTTCATCACCTCTGGTCCCTTCCAACAGGGTCTGCCAGCGTCCCATTACCGCATCCACCGCAGCGTCCATTTTCCGACGCAGCTTCTCGTTCACCTCCTCCAATGACCAGCTTTCATTGGCGAGGTTCTGTACCCATTCAAAATAGCTGACCGTTACCCCGCCGGCATTGACCAGAATATCCGGCAATACCGGGATCTGCCTTGCCTGCAGGATCTCATCTGCCATCAAGGTAACCGGCCCGTTTGCTGCCTCCACCACCAGCCGTGCCGCAACGCGCTCGGCGTTATCGTAGTGGATGACTGCGCCAAGGGCTGCGGGAATGAGAATGTCACACTCCAGTGCGAGCAAATCTTCATTGCTCAAGGTTTGCGTATCCGGAGTTCCCACCACGGTACCCACCTCTCGTTTCTGGGTGCTCACCATTTCCAGATCCAGGCCCCCCTCGGTATAAACACCTCCTTTGGAATCACTCACCGCAACAATGATGGCTCCCGCCTCCCGAAACTGACGCGCAACCACCGAGCCTACGTTGCCAAATCCCTGAACCACTACCCGTGCATCCGCCACGGAAGACAAGCCAGACAACCCGGCGCCTGCAAGAAAGCGCTGGGTCGCGTAGAGACAACCACGACCTGTGGCTTCCGTCCGCCCCAGTGATCCTCCGAGTTCCAGCGGCTTTCCGGTAACCACGGGAAGGTTATTTCGACCTGGATGGAGGATATCGTAGGTATCGTAAATCCAGGCCATGGTGTGCTCATCGGTATACATATCCGGGGCCGGGATATCGGTCTGGGGGCCGATCGCATCCCCCAGTTCGCTAATAAAGCGTCGGGTAATGCGCCGCAGCTCCGTCTGGCTGAGCTGCTTGGGATCACAGATAACACCACCCTTGGCGCCGCCAAAAGGCAAATTGGCAATGGCGCACTTCCAGGTCATCAGTGCGGCAAGGGATGCGACCTCTGCACGCGTAACTTTGGGGTGATAGCGAATGCCGCCCTTGCCCGGGCCAAGGACGTGATTGTGCAGAACCCGGTAGCCGTGGAAGGTACGTACCGTACCGTCATCCATTTCGATCGGGAAACAGACGCCAATAGTACGTTTGGGCGCCTTGAAGAAATCGATCAAACCTTCCTTAAAGCCGGCGATATAGGCAGCAGCCTGTTCAAAACGCTGCTGGGCAATAAACAGCGGGGCGAGGTTCTCGACACTCACCACATCCTCTTTCCCCGATTTTGTCGTCGCTTCCATCACCTGAATCCCCTCTCTTGATGGCTACTTCACGATTGTGAAACTATCCGCCGAGATACTCCAATTGCAACCACACTCTATTTCTCGAAACGGAATCCAATCACCAAATATTGATCACAATCAATAGACCTGTGTCTGTGGTGTGCTTTACTCATCATAGGAGTTGGTTATTATTTCCATCGCGGATAGAGAAAAACTGCTAAAAGCCAGGAGGCGACCATGGAAGACGTATTTGCCTTTGCGGATGAACTTGGCCCCCTGAAAGTTATCCATGTTCACGAACCGTCGGTGGGCCTGCGTGCAGTGCTGGTAGTGGATAACATCGCCAAAGGTCCCTCAATCGGCGGAGTGCGTATCGCACCGGATGTGAGCACCGAGGAGTGCTTCCGGCTGGCCCGGGCGATGACGCTAAAAAATGCCGCGGCCGGACTGCCCCATGGCGGTGGCAAGGCCGTGGTTTACGGCGACCCCAGAATGCCACTGGCCGATAAAGAACGCTTGATCCGTGCCCTGGCCAATGCGCTGCGCAATACCGAGGACTATATTTTCGGGCCCGACATGGGTACCAACGAGACCTGCATGGCCTGGGTCAAGGATGAGATCGGTCGTGCCGTGGGGCTACCGCGTGAGATTGGCGGCATCCCGCTGGACGAAATCGGTGCCACCGCCTGGGGACTCTGCCACGCCACCGAGGTTGCGGTGCAATACGCTGGGCTCGAACTGTCCGGAGCACGCGTTGTGGTGCAGGGCTTCGGCGCCGTGGGCAAGAATGCGGCACGCTTTCTGGGTGACCGCGGCACGGTGCTGGTGGCAGCCGCCGACTCCCGTGGCACCCTCTACTATCCTGCGGGCCTCGATGTACAGCAGCTCATTGCGCTCAAGCAGCAGGGCGGCTCGGTAATCGACTCTACCCAGGGCGAGGCGATGGATTGCGACGCAGTGATCGATATCGAATGCGACATCTGGATTCCGGCCGCACGACCGGATGTGATCCACGCGGACAATGTGCATCGGCTGAATACCAGACTGGTCATGCAGGGTGCCAACATTGCTATTACCCACGATGCCGAGCAGATACTCGCAGACAGAGACGTGCTCTGCATACCCGATTTCATCGCCAATGCCGGCGGCGTGATCTGTGCCGCGATGGAATATCGTGGCGCCAGCGAAAGTGCGGCACTGCAATTTATCGAGGAAAAGCTACGCCGCAATACCGAGCTGGTGCTCACGGATGCCAAAGAGCGCCACATCCTGCCCCGCACGGCAGCCACGGAGATGGCACTGGCCCGGGTTAAAAAGGCCATGAGCCTGCGGCGCTTCTCACTATTTTCCACCGCGCCCGGTTTCGTCTGATGTACCGTATCCGCTTTCATGGCCGTGGTGGTCAGGGCATGAAAACCGCCAGTCGCGTACTCGGAACGGCCTTCTTTCAGGAGGCCTTCCAGGTGCAGGACGCGCCACGTTATGGTGCCGAACGCCGCGGCGCACCGATCTTTGCCTACGTACGCGCATCCCGCACGGCGATTAACGAACGCGGTGTCATCAACCACCCGGACCTGGTGGCCATCGCCGATGACAGCCTGATATCGGCCCCGGCGGCGGGCGTGTTGCAGGGAATTGGCCCACGCACGGTGATGCTCATCAACAGCCACGAGTCCCCGGAAACATGGCAGCACCGGCTGAATCTGGATAATACAATCCTCATCGTGCCCGCGGAGGACGCGGTGACGGATCGCGCTGATCTGCCCTTTGCCGGCATGGTGTGTGCCGGAGCAGCGGCGCGATTGGTCGGCGTGATCGGCCGTGAGGCGCTAGCCACGGCAATCCGCGAGGAGTTGCACACCCACGGTAGCGGCTTGGTGGATCGCAACATTGAAACCGCACTTCACACCTATGATTTGATGCAAGACCATGCCAATGCGGTGACCGAAGGCACGGAGATCAGTGCCAAAAGCTATGCCTCACCGCAGTGGATAGAGCTGCCGCTGGAGAACGCCGGCAGCGCGGCACCTAGCATCCACGCCGCCGCTACCAGTACGCTGCTGAAAACCGGCCTGTGGCGCACCATGCGCCCGGTGATCGATTACGACCATTGCAGCCACTGCTGGTGGGTGTGCAGCACCTTCTGTCCAGATAGTGCGATCCGGGTGAACGAGGAAGGCGTTCCTGAAATCGATTATGACCACTGCAAGGGCTGCCTGATCTGCGTGGCCAAATGCCCACCACACGCCATCGAGGCGATTCCGGAAAACGCGGCTAAAGCCAGGGAGGAAAAGGCGCATGCAACCAAAACTCCTGACCGGTAATGCCGCTGCCGCCTGGGGCGCACGTCTGGCCCGGGTGGATTACGTGCCGGCCTTTCCCATCACGCCACAGACGGAAATTATCGAGACCCTCGGTCGCTGGATCGAGGGTGGCCAGATGCCGGGTCGCATGGTCACACTGGAATCGGAGCACTCCATGATCACTGCGGCGGGCGCAGCCGCAGCCACCGGGGTCCGGGTATTCACCGCCACCTCCAGCCAGGGCCTGCTCTACGGTATGGAAATGATCTACACGGTGGCCGGCTGGCGGGCACCCTTCGTACTGATCAATGTATCTCGCGGCCTCGCCTCGCCCATCACCCTGGAACCGGATCACAATGACGTACTCGCGGCACGTGATAGCGGCTTTCTGCAAATCCATTGCGCCACCTGTCAGGAGGTGCTGGACAGCGTGATCATGGCCTATCGCATTGCCGAGGATCCGCGGGTGCGCTTGCCGATCATCGTTAACCTGGACGGCTTTTATCTCTCCTTCACCCGCGAACCGGTGGAGATTCCAGAGCCCAAAAGTGTGGCGGACTTTCTGCCCGCCTACGACCCGGAGAGCACGCGTTTTCGCGCCAGCAGCCCCAATAGCCAGGCAGTTGCCGTTTTGGGAGGCGCGCCCTACTCCTATTTTCGTTATGAAAGCCATCTGGCTTCGCTGAATGCACTCGACGTACACGCGGAGGTGGCGGGGGCCTTCGCACAGCAATTTGGCCGCCACTACGAAGCGGTGGAGGCCTATCGCTGCGAGGATGCGGAAATTGTCTTCCTGATGATTGGCTCCTTTGCCACCAAAGCGAAGGCGGCGGTCGATCGCCTGCGCGATGCCGGCGAGCCTGTCGGGTTGGTGCGCCCGCGCCTGCTGCGCCCCCTGCCCGCTAAGGAGCTTGCGCAAATACTGGCCGGAAAGCAGGCGGTCGCGGTCATCGATCAGAATATCTCCGTGGGTATGGGCGGCATGCTGCACGCGGAACTGGCCTCGGCACTGTATGGCAAGGCGAATGCACCACCGATACTCACCAGCTTCATCGGCGGGCTGGGTGGCCGCGATATCTCTCCGGAGGAGTTTTACGAGATTGCCGCCATCACCCGCAAAGCGGCACAGAGCGGTGTCATACCACCGGCACGACTGCTGTACACCCAGGAGGAATACCGCGAGGTGCAGAAGCTGCAAGCTATCGCCCACGCCGAGCGTCACGAGATGGGAGCGGAGTAATGGCCAAAACTCTCATCAGACGCATGAAGGACCTGCCCTCCACCCATCTGTTCGGCAGCGGCACGCCTATGTGTGCCGGCTGTGGTGGGCTGGAGTCACTGCACCAGATCTACGAGATACTCGGTCCCCGCACCGTCTTCGTGAATGCGGCGGGCTGCATGACCCTGCTGGCGATCTATCCTTTCACACCCTTTCGTGGCTCCTGGCTCTATACCGCCATGGCCTCCGCACCTGCCGGTGCCCAGGGCATTCGGGACGCACTGGATATTCTGCTGGCGCAGCAACGCATCGGGGCGGACGAGGATCTGAACGTGGTGGTGCTCACCGGTGATGGTTCAGCCAACGGCATGGGACTATCCGCCACCTCGGCGGCCATGGAGCGCGGGCTGGATTTTCTCTATATCTGCTACGACAACGAAGGCTACGGCAACACCGGTCAGCAATTCTCCGCCGCCACACCCCACGGAGCAAGAACCGCAACCAGTACCGGCCCGCATGGTTTTGGCGGCAACAAGAAAGACCTGTTCTCTATCTGGGCAGCGCACAAACCTGCCTACGTGGCCACCGCCATCGGTGCGGAACCCGTGGATCTCGCGCGCAAGGTTGAAACCGCAAAGCAACTCAAGGGACCACGGCTGATCATCACCCTGGCGCCCTGCCCCCCGGGTTGGGATTTTGACCCCCGCGACGCGGCGGATATAGGCAAGCTGGCGGTTAAAACCGGAATCTGGCCGCTAAAGGAGTACATCGACGGCAAGGTGGTGCACAGCAAAATTCCCCATCCGCGTCTGCCGGTAGAGGAATATCTGAAGACCCAGGGACGTTTTAACCATCTGTTCCAACCGCAACGCGATGAAGCCCTGCTGGCGGAGATACAGGACAGCGTCGATCGCTATTGGGACGGGATAGCGGTGTAGTGGCGCCCATTCTCAAAGTCAGACCCATGTTCACAACACCTCTCAGTTATAGGCATCGTGGTGGTAACGAGCCCCTGCTCGGAAGTACCATCCCGCAGCATTTCTCCGTAGTAGTGGCCCGGTTTCCCAACCGCGAGGCGGTAGTCTCCATAGCTCAAAACCAGCGCCTCAGCTATGCCCAATTGGCCGAGGCCACCACGGAACTCACCCGCGGCCTGTTGGGACTGGGCTTTGGCAAGGGTGATCGTGTCGGCATCTGGTCCACCAACAACCTGCAATGGTTGCTGCTGCAAGTGGCGGCCGCTCACATCGGCGTGATCCTGGTCAATATCAATCCTGCCTGCCGGGCCAGTGAGCTCGCCTATGCGCTACAGCGCTCCGAGGTCAACGGCCTGTTTCTGATTCCCGGTTTTCGTGACAGTGACTACATCGGGATACTGACAGAGCTGATTCCACAGTTAAGAGATAAGGCGGGACTTCCGAAGGATGGAGATTTCCCGTCCCTGCGATGCATCGTGGTTTACGACCCGGCTGCACCCGAAAAAACCCGCCGACCGCATCCAGGCTTCACGGTCTGGCCGGAGCTACAAGCCGCGGCCACTACCGTGTCGAGCAACGAGCTTGCGAGTGTCACGGAAACACTGGACCGGGACGACCCCATCAACATTCAGTACACCTCCGGCACCACCGGCTCCCCGAAGGCCGTGGTGCTAAGCCACCACAACATCCTCAACAACGCCTGGTTTTGCGCACGGCGCATGCACTTTAATGAGACCGATCGCCTTGCTGTACCGGTGCCCTTCTATCACTGTTTCGGCATGGTGCTGGCGAATCTTCTATGCCTCTCGGTGGGCGCCTGCATTGTGATCCCCTGCGAGCATTTCGATGCCGGGGCGGTGCTGAAGGCGGTGGAAAGTGAATGCTGTACAGCGATCCACGGGGTACCAACCATGTTCATCGCCGAACTCGAACACCCGCAATTTCATGACTTCCGGCTCGAGACCCTGCGTACCGGCATCATGGCAGGCTCTCCCTGCCCGGCAACACTCATGCGGCGGGTGATGGGCGATATGCATTGCCAGGAAATCCTTATCGGCTATGGTGAAACCGAGGCCTCACCATTAACCCACCTGACCGCACCAGACGACAGCCTGGAGCGCCGGGTTGAGACCGTGGGCACCAATCTGCCCCACCAGGAAGTGAAGATCGTTGATGTAGAGACCCGGGCCACGCTACCACTTGGCACCGTGGGAGAGATCTGCTTTCGCGGCTACCACATCATGCAGGGTTACTACGGTGATGCCGAGACCACGGCAAAGACCATCGACAAGAATGGCTGGCTGGCCTCCGGGGATCTGGGCACCATGGATGCTGACGGCTACCTGAAAATCACCGGGCGGCTCAAGGAAATGATTATCCGCGGTGGTGAGAATATCTATCCACGTGAGATCGAGGACTTCATTTTCAGCCACCCCAAGGTGGCCGGGATCGCGGTCTTTGGTATTCCCGATGACTACTACGGCGAGGAGATCATGGCCTGGATTCAACTACACGAGGGTGAAACCGCAACAGCTGAGGAAATCCGGGACTTCTGCAAAGGCAAGATTGCCCACTTCAAGATCCCGAGACACATCCGCTTCGTCAGCGAATTTCCCATGACGGTAACCGGAAAATTACAAAAACACCGTATGCGCCAGCTGGCACTGGAAGCGCTCGGCTGCTCCTGAGCCAAAAACCTGCCGTTGAACCGCTTCCACCGGGGTCCAAGAGCAAATCTCCTTGAAAAACATGTGGATTCTCGGAGAAAGATAGTATAGGGTTCTTGACAGCAGAAATTTGTAGTCGTTTTGGGTAGTTCCTCAGCAGTGAATGCAGTAGACCGTCCCGTAATTTCCCCACAAATTTGTTTGCTAACACTTTTTTCATTGATATGAGGTAACTAGAATGGCTACAGGTACAGTCAAGTGGTTTAACGATTCCAAGGGCTTTGGGTTTATTGCCCCCTCCGACGGTAGCGATGACGTGTTTGTTCATCACAGTGCCATCCAGGCCAGCGGCTTCAAGTCCCTGGCCGAGGGACAGCAGGTGACTTTTGACACCGAGCGCGGTCCCAAAGGTTTGAGCGCCACTAACGTCGTCGCCGAATAAGCCCACAAGGCTTCGCTAACGTCGTACCTAAAAGCCCCGCTCCGGCGGGGCTTTTTTTATGCCTGTCTGAAACCCCCGCCTCCGCTGAACACCAACAGGAACAAGCCCCGAAAGATAATGGCATAGCCAAAAATGAAGTAGCCGCTCCACCAGGGAACCAGCGGCGGCAACACGATTCAGCACAGCGATCAAAGCACCTTGCTGTGGTTGCTATAGATCGGACTGTCCTCCGGAAAATACCGCAGCATGACTGCCGTATACCGATCAAAGGGATTTTTCACGGCGCTCAGTGCCCGCTTCGTCGCAGGTGGGAGATCATAGCTATTGAATCGAACGGGAAAGGGCACCGGATAATCGGTGGCAAAGAGAAGCTTGTGATGGATATCCCGTTGTGCGGCGAGATGGCGCAGTGCCCGCGCTCGCAGGGGCGCCAGAATGGCCGCGATATCGGCGTACAGGTTCGGATGGCGGCGCAGCCGCTCCAGCAATTCAAAATAGTCGGCGTCAAAGTAACGCGGGTCCCGTGACAGATTTCTCCAGAAACGCAGTTTGTAGTTGATGCGCCCGAGGGCCATGTGTGCGGCAATGACAGTCACGCCCGAGGCCACGGGAAGATCGAGCATGTCGATACGCTCGAAGCGGGCAAAGGAATGGATGCTGTACTCACTGCCGATATGAATCACCAGCGGGATATTCTTTTCCTTTAACTTTTCGTAGTAGGGAAGCAAACGCTCATCGTTGAGATCCAGCCCCCAGTAGTTCTGCAGGAACTTGGCGCCACGGCACCCCTTCTCCGCATATTCATCAATGAGATCGAGGGCCTCAGGACGACGCGGATTGACCGAAAGGAAGGGGATAAATTGCTCCGGATAACGCGCGGCAACCGCCAACACATCTTCACTCGTGGAACAGACGGTGCCATCCCGGTGGATCTCCCGGCCATGCTCATCCAGACGACTGTCCACGGGGTACAGGCAGGCCTGGGCGACATAACGGGAATCCCGAATAGAGCGGGCCATACCTTCGACGTAGGTCTCAAAAGGTGCGGCGTGCAGACGTTCGGAATCGACGCCAAGCCCACGGGCGAAGAAGCGTACTGCGATCTTGTCGAACAGCCGCTCAAAACGGACATTCGGATTCAGCAGATGGGTGTGCACGTCAATCGTTTTCATGCGCCGACGGCCTCCATGGCAATCTGCCTGGCGCGACCGAAGTCACCCTTGCCACTGCCGAGTTTCGGAATAGCCTCGACGGCTTGGGTGTTTTATGACGTTGAAATACCATCCGTCCTTTGCAGTAAGTGTTCGAACGCATCCCCAAGCACAGAGTGGCGAAACTTGTAGCCACTGTCCGTCAGCTTCTTAGGTGCCACTCGGACGCCGGCCAGCAATAGCTCGTTGGCCATCTCGCCAAATGCTAATTGAGCCGCGAACGCCGGCATTGGAAATATCGTCGGACGATGCAATGCCCGCCCTAGCGTCTTCGTGAACTCGCGATTGCTGACGGCGTTCGGCGAGACAAAATTGACCGGGCCTTGCATTGACTCGTTCGCGATAACGTACTGGATCATTTCCACCATGTCATCGATACTCACCCAACTCATATACTGCCTTCCACTACCGATAACGCCGCCCAGCCCCATCCTGAAGGGAAGAAGCATCTTCTTGAGGGCACCACCTGCAGGGCTCAGGACTATGCCAAAGCGAGCATTTACCACTCGGACGCCCGCATCGACAAGCGCAGCCGTAGCGCCTTCCCACTGTTTGCTCACATCGGCCAAGAAGCCGTTTCCGGGCTCACTGGTTTCATCAACAAGCTCCTCTCCACGATCCCCGTAAAAACCTATCGCTGATGCTGAAACGATGACAAACGGCTTATGAGCGGACGCCGCAAAGAACTCGGATAACAGCCGGGTTCCTCTGACACGGCTATTGACGATGCGAGCCTTCTTCCGATCAGTCCATCGGCCCTTTGCTATGTTGTCCCCGGCTAGATGAACGACCGCGGTGATACCTTCGACATCAGCCAAATCGATGACGCCTTTCTCCGGGTCCCAAGATGGTGAGCCCTCTGCAACATCCTTGCGCAGCAAACGTACTGCCTCATGACCGTTCGCACTAAGAGATTCAATTAGCGCCGTTCCGATCAGTCCCGAGGATCCTGTGATAAGCACTTTCACCGTCATGGCCTAATCGGTAAACGACAAACAATCCAGTAACTGGGCAAGCTCGGGAACACCATCTCGTCGTCCATCCAGTAGGCCCTTTGGAAAGCTCCCAATATAATCTCCTGGAAATGTGAGACGCTCGGGAAGTGCACTACCATACTGCTGCTTACATTCCGTACTCGTCGCTGGAACATACTCACCAAGAATCATGAGCAGCAGGCCTTCAATACAGGGTGTTGAGCCTATGATCTGGATCTTCTTAGTCCTTGCCCGCCTGCGCATCGCAGCTGACATTTTCAGATCGGTATCTAAAAGCACCACAACTCGATCATAAGCTGCATTGCGACACTGCCTGATGGCATAGTCCACCACATGATCAGGCCCTTTCCCGTGGGCATTGCGAATCGTGACACCCACGCCACAGCCCCGGCTGATGTAGAGGGATTTTATGTACTTCAGAAAAGCCTGCTCGGTTGTGCCCTCACCAACCAGCAAAACGGTATGGGAAACAGAGCGGCGTACAGGTGCTGGCATTCGCTATGCCATCAAAGGTTTGGAACAGCACCATAAGCACCTGCACGATACTTGGCGTACAGGTTGTCATCCCGCCGAATACCTTTCATATCACCCAGCCTCCATGCCTCGCTATATCCATTAGAATCCTTCTCGATGAGAAGCACCTGATCCTTCTGCAAATCATTCAACACCTCATGAGCATGGCAGGTAAAGATAATTTGCGCATTATGGGGATTGCTTTCGCGATCAATGAACAGAGCAAGTATCGCGGTAATCATCTCTGGATGCAGGTCTGCCTCCATCTCATCAATGATGACAATACCACCATGCTCCAGGGCAGGCAGAATCTTCCCAAGCAACACAAATGCCGCCTGGGTACCACTGGACTCGTACCAGAACAGTAGTTTCTGCACTTTTTCACCCATCCGGTGAACACCCGCGGGAATATTGGCATCTTTACTCTCGCCAGTTTCCTTTTCCACAAACTTACGGGATTCAATAACAACTTCCGAGAGACCCAGGTCCATTTGACTCAAGAACTCAGACATCTGTGCTCGCAGTGCCGGACGACCATGAAAAAAATCCGTGGCCTCAAAAACATCACTGCTCTCAAAGTGATCTCGACCGCTGTAATACACATTGGTATAAAACCGGGCAAAATAACCGACCAGTGCACGCGCACAAGGCACGTTGTACTGAGCAGCCGTGGCAATCAAGGAGGCATTAGGCCGAACCCTGGCGGCTTCCCTGGCGGAGAAACCAAACTTCTGCTGCCGGATTTCATAGGCTGAATCCAACTCAGACCAGTCACGGCGAAAAATAAAGCTGAAGAACTTGCTGGTCTTGAGATGCAACGACTCATGCACCACCCGCTCCGGATTGATGATCAAAGAATAGCGATAGTGCTGCCCCTTGTTCTCGAACTCAATCTCGAACTCGCTGTCCTTCTCGTCCGAGAAAAAATGGGCCTGAATCAGGATCTCATCCTCAGGTTTGCTAGCGGCAAACGAATGCGCGATAAACCAGCTCAGAAAGGCCAGCGGCTTTAACACGTTGGTTTTGCCCGAGGCATTCGGACCGATTGCTGCAACCACCTTCGATAGGCGGGCACCGCCCGGACTCTCGAAGACCAGATCCGTTACCGGTGCCTGGCGATTCAGCAAAAAGAAAACCTCCGTCTCGCCAGCAAACGAGAAAAAGTTCTTGAATCGGTATTTATGGAGCATGGCGGCACCCACATAATGCGTTATAAGCTATAATTGACAATATATTGTTGATTATAGCTTATATATGACTTTTTCAACCTGATAATTACAATTTTTTGTCAGTTGATGTCTCAGAGACCCTTTAGGGATGCACCGTAGTCGCGTCGATCTGGAGGCGCTTATTGGAAATCATTATGCAGCCGATTCATTAGGCACCGGGGCGCTATAATGAATCCCAAATAAGACCCTGAAATCTGTCGCTTTGACCTTGGGAGCAATTTTCCCATCAACCTTTGGGAGTTCAACGATACCGTATCTCTCCAATGTCCTGAGAGTTCTGGATAAATTGGATTTTTTCCGATGACTGAGCTTTTCTAATTCAGCTAAAGAGTTCGGGTGGTGGCTTATAATTAACTTCAGTAGTTCTTGATTATCGCTACTTAGAACCTGAGACATTGACTTGACCGACTCAAACCAGACCTTTGGCTCATCCTTTCCGGGTTTATACTCCCCTTTAGCGATGGCAATGGTTCTCTTTTTATAATCTTTTGCCGAGATGACACCGATATTTAGAACCCTGGTATCCATAACCCCATCCCTCTATTTTCCAATAATCAAATTTACATCTTTCCAAAAGTCTTCCATTAGCTGGCCTGGACCCTCAAATTCATAAACCTGAATTTTTTCTTTATTGTGTTTATGGTCCCACACAAGCCTCTTCCCACCATATTTCTTATTTCCCGGCTTAATCCCATGCGCATTGTCATACCCAAGCACTCTCTTGTTACTACAATCATGCAGTGTTAATGAATATTTAATTCCATGAGGAATATGCACATCTGGATCCACCCTTTTCACAGAGAATTTCCTCCAGTATCCATTGGAAACACTTCACCATCCATCTCAAGCAGGACGGATAACCCAACATCATCAATGTATTTAGTCACTTAAGGAAACTGTCCATGTTCTCACCAATGGGTTATCATCCAATGATAACTATAGTCTAGCACAGTGTAACAATGAATATACGGGTCCGTATGAGACACCTTTCCTTTGCTAGCTTACCGAGGCTACGGGGTCTTGTTCCGTGCCTTCTCTATCTGCCTGATAATCCTGCTGATTCTGGAATAGTGAAGGTCAAACTGCTCGCCGATAGCACTCATACTGTAACCCCCACTTCGGTAAGCTTCGGAAATAGCACGATTCCGGTCGGTGTACCTGCCTATATACCACTCTAATGGCTTGGCGACCGGTCGCCGCTGGGTCCTGGGAATTTCACTCAAACGCGGGTTGCCAGCTATCTTTTTCTGCATCTTCTCGACAAATCTTTCTGAGCCTAGATAGATCTGGTTTTTGAGTTCCTCCCAGGGCGAGGGCTGGTTCTTGCCTTGGGCAACAAACTTCCGGTATTCGTTTTGAGCCTGCCGCTTACGCCTTGCAAAGGCGGCCAGTAGCCAGTCCGTTTCCAGCCATGGGAAGCCGGGGCTCATCCCCGCTGTCTCCCGGTAGCTGCTCCATCGCCACTCCCGGGCTGAGCGCACCATGCGGGCACGAACGGGGTTCAATACGATATAGCGGGATAGTTCCAACAAGTAGCTGTCTTTCTGAACCAGGATGGCCTTGTAACGCCCCTGAAAGACGTGGCCTGTCCGTTGGTGGGCGTGATTAAAGCGCTGGGTGTAGACACCATTGAGCTGACGCATACCCTGTGACAGGTTGCCGTCAGGAGTTTCGATAAGCAGGTGGTAGTGGTTGCTCATCTGGCACCAGGCATGGACTGTCCAGTTAAAACGCTCGCAGACTTGCCCAAGAACCTCAAGCCACCGCTCCCGGTCAGAATCCTGGAGATAGATATCATCCTGCCCATCTCCACGGGAAGTCACATGATAGAGGGCACCGGCAAACTCAATACGTAGCGGTCTCGACATAAACATAGGCTACTTGACGGGAGAGCACGAGACAAGACCTGACCCCGTTGACTCTTTGGAAATGCCTTGGAGGCGACAGCAGCAGCGCACAACGACAACCTTTTGTGCCTTGATGAAATCGGCACCTGTGATGTTCGGGATATCCGAAAGGTGATCTACGATCTATTCGGTGGCACTGGCAAGGCCCGCCTTAACAAAAACAGTGAAGCCCAGCAAAAACGATCCTGGAGGATTGTTGGCCTCTCCACGGGAGAACTCTCTATTGCGGAGAAAATTTCAGAGGAGCCTCGCCACACTACGAAAGCAGGCCTAAAAGTCCGCCTGCTGGATATCGCTATTGATGACAACGTGATTATGGATAGTCACGGCGCGTCCCCTAGTTCATTTGTAAATAGCCTAAAAGAGCACTGTGGCCAATTCTATGGTAGCGCTGGGCCTATATTTATTGAGCAGTTGATAGCCTTAGAAACTACTCCAACGGAGCTATCAGCACGCGTTAAAAAGAGCGTAAATGAATGGGAAAACAATCTAAGCGAGAGCATAAATCTAGAAAGTTACCAGAAACGAGGAATACGGAGGCTTGCCCTCATTTTAGTTGCAGGTCTGCTAGCTCGTGATTTTGGCATCTTACCCTTCGAAAAAGCTGAGCTAGTTTTAGCCATCAAACACATACGGGATGCGTGGCTCAATGACGTGCTCAACATACCCGAGGATATCAAAGGCCTCCTTGCCATACGGAACTTCATTATCCGCTATCGGGAGAGCCGATTCCTGAACATCCACTCCCACCATAAGGCGGGTACTGTCATTCGAGATCTGGCCGGCTATATCAAAATCCACAACAATCAGGACTTCTATCTATTTACGGATGCGGGATTTCTTGAAGCCTGCGGAGGATGCTCCTCAAAAATCGCTATCACCGCTCTGAAGAAACTTGGTTGCCTCCATACTGACGACCCGAATAGGGCGAAGAGCCGGCACATGATTTCAAGCCTTGATAAACGTCTACGCCTTTACGCCATCAAGGGAGAAATATTGGAATGGGACGGGAATGCGTAGGAGGCCCCACCACGCGGGACAGCCGGGACACCAGGACCAAACCCAGACACGGCGCTGCGTTGAGGGGTATTAGATTGGGAGCCAAGGCGGACCACACCGGACGACGTGGTCCAAATAGCCCGTCGAGGGAGAAGGCAGAGCGATCTAAAACCTCTTGTCATACCTAACTCTGGTCCATATAGCCCACATGGACCAGGGGATAATCTAATGGGTCTACACGCGCAAGCAGCATTTGAACACACTGCACATAACATTCCGAACAATTAATGAAGTTTCTGAGTTGATTTTTTTTCTATTATCCTAGCAACTCGGGTCTTTTCCTGAAGAAGAGACTTTATTCGCGTAACCAACTTAGGATCTGATTGGCTACCTGCCACCGCCCTTCCTATTACCACATTAAGGAGCCGAAGTTTTTCAGTGGAATCCTCCATTCTGAGGATGCTAGAAACCTCATGATGCATACCCATGTGTTTCTTGTTTGGCAGTCTAAGCCCATCATCTAGAACTATCGAACCCGTAACTTCTTTTGGATATCCTTTTTCATATACAAATTCCTTTTTAGCAGGTGATTGCAACCCACGTTGTTTCAAAATACCACGAATCCTATAGAGTGTAGACCTATTAGCCTTTTCGCCCGAGATGGCAATATCATCTACGTAACACGTCATAGTTAACCCAAGAGATTGGGTTAACTCATAGATCGCCTCAAACATTTTGTAATGAGCATAAAAAGCGGTGACCTGACTTAAACAACTGCCAGTAGGAACATGCCCACGACAAACTGACAACAAAGTCAGAAGGCCTGCAACATCTCTACTGCAGTGCAATACATCAAAGTAAAATTCAAATACATGCCACCCCAAGGTAGAAGGATAGAATTTTTGGATATCTAATTTTATAAGCCGACTATTCCCGACATGTGCAGCTGCATTTGTTATATAGGACCTTTTTTTAACGCCAGAGTGCAAGTAACTCGGGGGCATAATTCTTCTCAATAAATTAAATAACCTCCTATGAATCCTTTCAAGTTTAGGTTTTGGAACTTCAACCTGACGGGATTTATCCCGTTCCTTGCCAAGAATGAAGTGCCGATAGTTATCAGGCCTTTTAGCTAATCGTTCCAAATCATTTAGTGATGTATTGAATAGTGTCGCGAGTTTTTTACGACTTTTAAGCCTATATAACGGCGACTGGTCAAACGCATATAATTTATGCTGATTTTTCCTGCACTCCATCCCTAACGCTCTCTGTTTCTGATAGCCAATTCATAATCTTAACTATTTTTCCAGCAACTCTGACTCTGACCCTCTCCGAGAACATATTCTTCTCTAGGTTTTCAGAAAACAATAAGAGAGAAGATGCTGGAAGATCAAATATCGATGAATACTTTTCAAGCACTTCAAGGCTAGGAGATTTTTTTCCGGATTCTAGTTCTGATAAATACGATCGTGAGATCCCAATTCTCTCTGCAAGCGTAGACTGATTAATATCATGAAAAACCCTGACTAATCTTAGCGCTTCATTTAGCATAATAATCACCTAATATTAGAAACATTCAGGGGTCATTGCATGAGCTGTTGTAACACCCGAACAACGCACATAAAAATGCGGAATAAGTTTGTTACAAACACCCAGGTTTTCCGATGGACGAAAAGACTTTTTATCTTTCCAAGGCCATCTTTCCACCTAACATGCAATGCCCGCGATCGTGTAGTAAGTTGATCATTTTTCATAATCTTCACCTTTAGGTTATCAGTACAGCAAAACTGCTATACCGTGTCGTCACAACCTAAAAGACGAGAGTACGAACGCGGGAGTTACCCCTGAACACACTAACGGCTCACTTGTCGTGTGAGCCGGCTATACCTGCATCGTCATGGCATCCATCTCGGGTGCAGCATGAGGAGGGCGGGCATACAGTAGAGACCTAAGCCTCCGCGGGCCTAAAACTGCCCATAGATAGACGACATCTCTCGTATACTCAGCTACGGTTGAAAACATAGCAGACGGGTTCGCTGACGTCAACATATATTCGCTGACAGCGAACAATGCTTGCGGCGGATAGCCCTACAATCACCACTTAACGCGCAATTATCCGGCGCTGGGATGCAGAGCCTTAATATGTCGCTCTGCCCATGTATGGCCAGAATAGTAGTCACATATCCAGAGCAGTTCTTGCACTGCAGCTATTATCTCCACCACCTTTTCGTGAGTCGGGGGAGATGCTCCCTTGTGGAGCATTTGATTTCTTATATAGACCGCATCTGTAATTACCTTGATTAAAGAATTTTCTTTTGTAGCTTCGTAGAAGCTCTTATCGACCGAGAACAAGACGGGGAAATAATGCAAAAGAATGTTTACCACAGGAGGAGACTGCATCGAATCGACCAACCATGCAGCGTCTGGAACTTTATTTACAATCACCGTTTTTACTGCGACCTCTAGGGCAGATACGGCTATGAGGACGGAACTCCTCGGGCTACTATGTTGAAGCCCTTTTGCCTCCCTTAGTAACTCCTGGCTTACTGGCTCTTGCTGGTTTTCTTCCACAAGGTTACAAATTTCGCCAATATCTATTTTTTGATGAGCAAGAACGGAGTGTGGTGGCGTAATACTTACAATCGAATGTCGCGAAGGAGCTGGGTACCAGGAAACCCCGTTGTTGTTGGAGACAGACAGTCCCCTCGTACTAATTGGCGATGGACCACCCTCCTGCGCATATCTCCAGCGCAAGATGCTCACCAGTGAGCATCCCACTGAACTCAATTTCCGTCCTACCATATCGATGAACGACCCAAACGGCTCTGGATAGCACTTCAAGCCATAGGAAGGGCCGTCATGATGAATCATTTCCTCGGCGGAGCTCACTTTCACTCCCTCCGGAGGGCGCCGACCCTCAAACAATGCTGCAAATACAGGGATAGTCTTTTTTGTCGGTTCGATCTCACCCAGAATATCTAGAAATGCATTGAAGCTCTGAAATCCCTTATCCCTCTCGTCATCGGAGGGAGCTCTAATAAAAGCACGAATTTCGTCAGGACCCCCAAAATCAAATTGAATGGGTTCGCTAGAATGGATGTCCAGCCGACTCACAGTGTAGGAAAGCTTGAATAACATCGTTCTCTTTTCTGGTGATATACGGCCTCTAGATCTAGACGGAAAAGCTCGTAGGCTGCAACAACTTTCTTACATTCCTAACTCAGCCACGTCGGGGTTTTCTTTCCAAATCCCATTTTCTTCATAGGCCTAGATGTAGTGGACTTGTCTAACACTGAGAGTGTGCAATCCACTAATTTCTAACGATCGACAAAGGGATAACAGAATGATGACGAAACCGAGGATTCGGACTCAACCTAAGGCTCTGTATAAACCTTGAGTAGCCTAACAATTCTCAGGCCACGACAAATAAAGTAGCCCCGAGGTAGAACCATTATATGGCTTGGGTTGCAAGGCGAGAGACCGCAATATAACGCATTGATTATATTGAATTTATTGGTGCCGGTGCGGGGAATTGAACCTCGGACCTACTGATTACGAATCAGTTGCTCTACCGACTGAGCTACACCGGCGTGGGATGCGGAGTATACAGGGAAAATGCTGGCCTGATCACGGCGGGCTATGGTGACAAATCAGTCCCGCTTACAAATATATATAGCCCATCCCTGGGTTTCGTCGCCGCCCGTTCCCGACGGTCTGGCGACATACACCCCATCCCTGGGGCTAACTGCCGTGCGTCGGGGGGATGCGCAGTATCTGGCCCGTGAAGAGTTTGTCGTGGGGTAGTGCGTTGACCATGCGCAGGGCGTCCATGCTGACCCGATAGTGATCGGCAATTTTGGAAAGGGTATCGCCACGAGCAATCACGTGTTTGCGCGCGGCCAGCAGACTGTCAGGCGGGGCAGTGCGTTCAAGGTGGGTACGGATACCCTTGAGTATCGCCCCGGCCAGTAGGCGCTGATGGCGCGGAGAAAGCAGTTTTCGCTCCTCATCGGGATTAGAGATAAATGCGGTCTCAATCAGGATGGAGGGAATATCGGGGGATTTAAGCACCATAAAACCGGCCCGTTGCACCTTCCGTTTATGGGTCTTTCCCAGTCCTTTGAGCTGCTTGAGGATGTCTCCCGCAGCTTCGGTGCTGGCGCTCAGGGTTGCGGTCTGAGATAGATCGAGAAGTACCGAAGCCAACAGATCATCCTTGTCGTCCAGACTCACACCACCAATCAGGTCGGCGGAGTTCTCCTGAACCGCTAGCCACTTGGCAGCCTCACTACTGGCACCGTTGTGGGAAAGCACGTACACCGAACTGCCCCGAACCCGGGAATCACGGAAAGCATCGGCGTGTATGGAGACGAAGAGATCGGCCTTTTCACGTCGCGCAATACGCATCCGTTCGCGCAGGCCGATGTAGTAATCACCACGGCGAACCATGACCGCCCGCAGTCCCCGCTCCCGCCGAATCAGTTTTTCCAACTGGCGTGCGATCTGCATGACCACGATCTTTTCCCGGCTCCCCCGAGCCCCAAGGGCACCGGGATCCTCACCGCCGTGACCGGCATCAATGGCGATAACCAGGTCACGCAGCTTTGCCTTGGGGGCGCTAGCTGCAAGCCGTTTGGCTGGCTGTTTTGGCTGCTCGGTGCTTACCGGGCTCTGTAAGTCGATCACCAGACGATGACCATATTTGGCGTTGGGTTTTAATAAAAAGCTCTTGGCCCGTGCTGCTTGCTTGAGGTCCAGCACCACGCGCAAATCACCGTGGTCCCGGGTGGCGGAGCGAATACCCGCAAGAAAACTGTCCTCAGAAGGTACCACCGGGATCGGTCGACGCAAGCGCGTATTGCGCAGGTCGATAACGATGCGGTTGGGTTGCTTGAGGACAAACAGGCTGTGGGGCACGGGCGCGCCCACATCAAAAACGACCCGGGTATGTTTGGGCGCCGGCCACAGGCGCACATTTTCAATGTCTACCTGGGCTGCAGCGCAGTCCAGGGCCACCAACAGAGAAAAAAGAAGACCGAAAAACCTCATGGTTCTACACCCGAGAAAGAGAGATTCTGCCCTATTTTCCGCCTGTTCCACCCTGTTTTTCAAGTAGTTTCTATGTAATTCTAATTTTTACATGTATAACAATAAGTTAGGCTTATTAACACGATGCGCAATCACCTTTATTACCGTCTATTCCCGCAACAAGGCAGCCAAGTGTTTGCCGGTTTCCGAATTGGCCTCCAAACGGATCTCACGTCCCTCTCCCTGATAGGCGATATGGATACGCAAATCCGCAGCCGGCAGGTAATCACCACCACGCTCGGGCCATTCCACCAGGCAAAGCGCCTGATTATCGAAGTAATCTCTCACCCCGATCGCCTCCAGTTCCTCGCCATCAGCGAGACGATAAAGATCAAAGTGGTAGACCGGGCGCGTGGGTAGCTCATAGGGCTCGACCAGCGTGTAGGTGGGACTCTTGACCGCTCCCTTCACTCCCAGGGCACGTAACAGCCCGCGGGCAAAGGTGGTTTTTCCGGAACCCAGCTCACCCTCGAGCCAGATACAGGCCCCGCCGTCGATGAAGGCTGCGAGCCGCGCGCCCAGGGCCAACATCGCCACCTCATCCGCAACAAACATCAGGCGGCACAATACGGCGTTAAAAATCGGCTCAAAATGCTCATTGGCTACTTGCAGGGTCGCTCTCGCACATCCTTGTGCTTCGCGACCTAAGGCCATCCATGGCCAAAGCTTTTTCGCCGATTTTTGCCTTGTCTTGCACTCGCCTGAGCCTTTTTCAACGGCCTGCCAGAGCGCGTAAATGTGGAATCAGATCGCGGGCCAGCAGGCCACGCTCGCCGCTTGCCGCCGCCAGATCACCGGTGCGGGCATGCATAGCAACACCGGAACACGCTGCCTGCCAGGGAGAAAGTCCCTGGGCCATGAGCCCGGCAATGGCACCGCCCAGCACATCGCCCATGCCCCCGCTTGCCATCCCGGGGTTCCCATCGCTGCACACTTGGGGTAACTCATGTTCTTTCAGTACCACGGTGCCCGAACCCTTGAGCACACAGACCCCGCCGTAACGCGCTACCAACTCATGAGCAGCAGCAAAGCGGTCGGCCTGCACGGCGGCACTGTCGCTTCCCAGCAAACGTCCCGCCTCTCCGGGGTGTGGGGTGAGCACCCAGTTGTCCTGAGCCTCGGCACCCATAGCAGCCAGCAGATTAAGGGCATCGGCATCGAGCACCAGGAGCCCACTAAAGTCGAGTACGGCAGCAAGCAGTTCACGGCCCCACGAATTCTGGCCAAGACCGGGGCCTGCCAGTACCACCGTTGCCTTCTTTAATAACGGGATGAGCTCTGCCGCTGATTCAATGCCACGTGCCATCACTTCCGGGCGCAACATACTGACCACCGGCACATGGGCCGGCCGGGTGGCCACGCTAACCAGACCCGCGCCAACCCGCGCCGCCGCCTCTGCCGCCAGTGCAGCGGCACCGGGATAGCCGAGATCTCCTCCCACCACCAGCACGTGACCGTAATTTCCCTTGTGGGCGGTACGCGGCCGCGGAGGCAAGTTGTTGCTAGCGGCATCAAATTCAAGTCGATGCGCATTGGCATCCACACGCTCATAGACCGCCGCCGGCACATCCAGCCCGGCAAACAGAATATCGCCGGCATATTCGCGGCCAAGCCCGGTATAGAGGCCCTGCTTGAGGCCAATAAAACTGATGGTTGCGGTGGCCCGCACCGCCACACCGAGGACACGGCCGCTATCACTATGCAGCCCAGAGGGGATATCCAGCGCCAGTATCGGCACGCGGCTTTCATTCATCATTTGGATAACCGCGGCCCACTCGCCTTCTACTGAACGGCTAAGCCCGGTGCCCAGGAGCGCGTCCACCAGCACATCGGACTCTGCCAATGATGACGCATTGAATTCCTCGCTAAGGATGCCCTCGGCCGCCATGCCCTCGTAGGCCAAACGGGCATCACCTTGGAGCTTTGCCGGATCGGAGATGCAGTGGAGCCGAAGCGCCAGACCCGCCTGCCTGGCCAGACGCGCCAGGATAAAACCATCGCCCGCATTGTTCCCGGCACCAGCAATCACCACGATCCGCCGCGCCTCGGGCCAGCGCGAACGCAGCGCCTCGAAGGCGGCCGCACTGGCACGCTCCATCAATTCGATGCCGGGGATACCAAAATCCTGTATGGCGATCCGATCGAGCTCACGCACACCGGCGGCGCGATAAAGTGTCGTGGGCAGGGACGAGTTCATGTTCACAGGGGGCGGAACAGATGCTCCCGGTAATAGACCAGTTCGGCGATGGAATCGCGGATATCCTGCAGGGCGAGGTGGGTGGTTTCCTTCACCAGGCCCTTTGCCACCTCGGGTGCCCAACGCATCGCCAGCTCCTTTAAGGTGCTGACATCCAGGTTACGGTAATGGAAATAGGCCTCCAGTTCCGGCATACAGCGATGCAGAAAGCGACGATCCTGACAGATGCTGTTACCGCACATGGGGGAAGCACCAGCGGGCACATACTTGGCGAGAAACTCCAGGGTCATACGCTCGCCATCCGCCTCGCTGTAGCGGCTTTCCTTCACCCGCTTAACGAGACCGGACTCCCCGTGTTGCCTGGTATTCCATTGATCCATAGCGCCCATAATCTGATCGCTATGATGAATCGCCACCATCGGTCCCTCGGCAAGAATATTCAAAGCCGAGTCTGTAACGATTGTCGCGATCTCAATGATATAATCCTGATCCGTGTCGAGACCCGTCATTTCCAGATCAATCCAGATGAGATTCCCCCCATCTTGCGCCATATCAATTACTCCGTATTAATGCCGTTGCCGGCCAGCCTGTTCAACTCGGCAGAGTGCCATAAGCCCGAAAGCCTGAAAACCACCATATCCACAAGGAAGGCCGGCCCATGAATGAATTCTCCATCGTTTTTCTTGCTGCCCTCGCACTCGCCACCGCCATCCATAGCTGGCTTGCCTTGCGCCAATTTCACCGTGTCGGCGAGCGTCGCGGCGAGGTGCCAGCGGCCTTCAGGGAACAGATCTCCCTGCAGGCACACCAAAAGGCAGCTGATTATACCCGTGCACGGGTTCGCGTTTATCTGCTGGATCAGGTGCTTGGCGCTGTCATCCTGTTGATCTGGACCCTCGGTGGTGGACTTGCGCTGATGGACGGCTGGTGGCGTGAGGTGCTGGAAAACCCCTTGTTCGGCGGTGCTGGCCTTATTCTCTCGGTATTTATCATCTCCGGGTTGCTGGACCTGCCGCTATCGGCCTACCGCACCTTTGTGCTGGAGCAGCGCTTTGGCTTCAATCGCTCCAGTGTCAGCATCTTTTTGATCGACACCCTCAAACAGAGCGCCCTGATGCTGCTTATCGGCACCCCGCTAATACTCGCCATCCTCTGGGTAATGACTCATGCCGGTCCCTACTGGTGGCTATACGCCTGGCTGCTCTGGAGCGCCTTCAGCCTGCTGCTGGCCTGGCTCTATCCTGCTTTCATTGCCCCCCTTTTCAATCGCTTCACGGCACTCGAAGATGAGACGCTCAAGGCCCGGCTGGAAGGCCTGCTGAAGCGCAACGGCTTTGCCCCGAATGGCATCTTCGTCGCCGATGGCTCGCGCCGAAGCAGTCACGGCAATGCCTTTTTCAGTGGCTTTGGAGCCCAAAAGCGTATCGTTCTCTACGACACCCTGTTGGGCAGTCTGGAGCCCGAGGAAACCGAGGCCGTGCTGGCACACGAACTGGGGCACTTCCGCCGTGGCCATATCCGCAAGCAGATGGCTATGGGCATGGGTTTTGGCCTGCTAGCCTTTGGCCTGCTGGGCTGGCTCATCGATCAGAACTGGTTCTACCACGGGCTAGGAGTTCCACAACCCTCCCTTGCCATGGCCCTGGTACTGTTCCTCTTCGTCTCGCCCTCATTCAGCTTTTTCCTGAGCCCGCTGCTGGCCTGGTTTTCCCGCCGTCACGAATATGAAGCCGATGACTTTGCCGCCCACCAGACCGGGGCAAGGCCGCTCATCCAGGCCCTGGTAAAGCTCTATCGGGACAATGCCAACACCCTGACTCCCGACCCACTTTATTCCGCCTTCCACGAGACTCATCCGCCAGCGCCGCTGCGAATTGCCCATCTGGAGGGAAAACTGGACTAGGCTTTTATCTAAAGGGTGCCCCAGGGAGAACATCCATGAATCCATCATCAGACCTCACACAAAGGCATTGCAAGGCATGCGAAAGTGGCACCACCCCCCTGACTCTGGAAGAAGCGAGTGCACTCGCCACCTTGTTACCAGACTGGGAACTAAAGGCCGACGGATTGAAAATTCAGCGCAGCTTTAAATTTTCCAACTTTCACCAAACCATGGCCTTTGTTAATGCACTGGCCTGGATCGCCCACCGGGAGGATCATCATCCCGACCTGGAAGTGAGTTATGCCCGGGTGGTCGTGCATTACCAGACCCATGCCGTGAGCGGGCTATCGGAAAACGACTTTATCTGCGCCGCCAAGGTGGATGCCCTGTTGATATGAGCCACCCGTCCGTAGCACGAAACATCCCCGGAGCCGGATGATCCAAAATCGTTCCGGAAGACCCACGGGCCGCGCAAAGCCCAAGCGCGGCAAAAAATCGGCAGCACGCGATGGCCTGGTGATCAGCAGTCATGGGAGACGGCTGAAGCTGCGGGGTCCGGAGGGAAAAACCCAACGCTGTGCGGTACGCAGCAACCTGCCTCCATTGGTTTGTGGTGATCGGGTGCGCTGGCTGCCACCGGAAACCGGGCGCCTGGGAGTAGTGGAATCCCTGCTGCCCCGCGACACCCTGCTCGCCCGCCCCTCTCCCTCGGGGGCATTACGCCCGGTAGCGGCTAATCTCGATCTCATTCTGATAGTGATTGCCCCTCGGCCGGAGCCCACCCTCAAGGAAATCGACGCGTATCTGGCCAATGCAGAGTATCTCGGCATTACCCCCGGATTGGTGATCAACAAGGCAGAGTTGCTGGATGAAACCGGACGCGCCGCACTGGAGGCCCGCTACGCCCACTACGCCGCCATTGGCTATGCTCTGATCTTTTGCAGTGCCCACAGCGGTGACAATCTGGAGGCGTTGCAGCAAACCCTGGCAGGGCATTGCAGCGTCCTTGTAGGCCAATCCGGAGTCGGAAAATCCTCCCTTACCATGCGCCTGCTACCAGAGGTTAAAACCGCCGTTGGGGCACTGAGCGACTATCACGGGCTCGGCCGCCATACCACCAGTTCTGGCAGCCTCTACCCACTGCCCGAGGCCGAGGGTGGTTTTCTCATCGACTCCCCCGGGGTGCGGGATTTCGGCCTCTGGCACGTACCCCGCCGGGAGTTGGCAAGACAGTTCATCGAATTTCGACCGCACATCATCAACTGCCGCTTTCGCGATTGCAGCCATCTCACCGAGCCCGACTGCGCGGTACGTGCTGCCGTTGAAAAAGGTTTAATCAGCCAGGAACGAATGGAGACTTATACGGCCTTATGGGAGGAAGCCGAAGCCTAACAATCCGGGGGAAGCAATAAATGAAAGTTGCAGTATTCGATACCTACGTTCCGAAAAAAGACGGCCAGACCATGCACTTCGACATCCTTGTGGTTGAGGGAACGGGTGAAGCGAAGGTGTTCCGTTACGGGCTGGAATATCTGGCGAGCGTGGGACAGGAAGGCCAGCCGCTTAGCACCACCGAGTGCCGTTTCTGCCATATGGAACAGGCGGAACCGGTAATAGAAGCCTCAATTGGCGAACTCGGCTACTTCATTATCGAGATGGAGGGCTGTCCGACATAGGCCCGCAGCAGTGAGTACGGGCCAATTCAGGCCTTCGCAGGTCCAGCATGCAGCCACCAGCTGTACCCCGATAAAAGCCAGCGCATCTCCTGGCTGAATACCGGTGAAGGTATCAGTCAGGGTACGCCCAATGGTCACCGCCGGGTTGGCGAAAGAAGTCGATGAGGTACCGCCATGATAAACAGCCCCACCGCATAGGGCACCGTCTCGGGGCGCATTGAGGGTCGCAAGTTACCAACTGGCGCGTTGAATGCACGCGTCAGACCCAAATAGTTGGCGTGAGTCCCTCTACCGTCTAACTTTGATCTGAATTGGCAACGCGAAGAAACAGGATGCTTTGCTTTATCGTTACTTATGTTTCCTTTGCTGATGCCATGCGTTGGGTAACGCGTCGGCGCACGACGGCACCACTTTCATACCAACCTTTACTTGCGCCCACGATCCGTACCACCGACAACATGACTGGCACTTCGACGAGCACGCCAACTACTGTGGCTAGCGCCGCTCCCGACTCGAAACCAAACAGCGTAATCGCAGTCGCCACAGCGAGCTCGAAAAAGTTGCTGGCGCCGATTAATGCTGAAGGCCCTGCCACACAATGCGCCACGCCAAATGAACGATTCAACAGATACGCCAGTCCGGAATTGAAATAAACCTGAATCAGGATAGGCACGGCCAGCAGCGCGATAATGAGAGGCTGCGCGAGGATCTGCTCGCCCTGAAAACCGAATAGCAAAACCAACGTGGTCAAAAGTGCAATCAAGGATGCGGGACCGAGCTGTTTCAATGCAGTCTCCAGAGCCGCAAAACCACCACGTTTAATCAATTGTTTACGCAGTATCTGCGCGACAATGACAGGCACTACTATGTAAAGTACCAGCGATAGAAACAGTGTTTGCCACGGTACCGTGATCGCCGACAGGCCCAGGAGCAAGCCCACGATCGGAGCAAAAGCGAACACCATAATCAGATCGTTCACGGCCACCTGGCTCAGTGTGAAATGCGGTTCGCCGCCCGACAGATTACTCCATACGAACACCATCGCCGTACAGGGCGCAGCAGCAAGAATGATGAGACCAGCGATGTAGGAAGTAATTTGCTCAGCCGGCAAATACGGCGCAAACAAGTGCCCGATAAAGAACCAGCCCAGTGCTGCCATCGAGAACGGTTTGACTGCCCAGTTAATGAACAAGGTTACACCGACACCGCGCCAATGTTCCTTGACCTGACCCAATGCTGCAAAGTCGATCCTGATCAGCATCGGGATGATCATCAGCCAGACCAGTACTGCGACCGGCAGATTGACTTGTGCCACCTCGACCGACCCGATTGTACGAAACACATCTGGCAAGAAGTGTCCAAGCGTGATGCCAACCACAATGCAGAGGATGACCCATAGCGAGAGATAGCGTTCAAAGATCGACATTAGTTAGCTCCGTTCCATGTTTTATGGGTTCAGGATGCATCAGAAAGGGACTGCCCCACGGGCACACAAAGATCAGGGCGACCACCACAGCAATCCTCATAGAGAAACTGCAACAGCCCCTGCATCTCGGTGAAATTGGCGCTGTAGACAATCTGCCGGCTATGACGGGCAGAGACCAATAATCCGGCATGCTGCAGTTCCTTCAAATGGAAGGACAGGGTTGGCGCGGCGACACCGAGGCGGTGCGCGATCTCCCCTGCCGCCAAACCAGCTTCACCAGTACTGACCAATAAGCGAAATATGGCCAGACGGGTTTCCTGGGCCAGAGCAGACAGTGCGGTAAGGACTTTAGTTGAATTCATTTCGATACTTATTGAAATATGAAATCGAACTATAAGCCCAATGGCTATTCGAAGATAAGCAAAAAAGCCCTCTTCACGTTTACATTCCGGCAATTAGCGTCTATACCCTTTAGCCTGCTGTCAGCCCCAGCCCAGGAGAAGTAAACGCCATGCGTGAAGTTGTCATTATCGAAGGAGTACGCAGCCCCATCGGAAAATTTGGTGGCGGACTTTCCAAGGTGCGACCGGATGATCTGCTCGCCCACGTGCTGGCGTCACTGATGGAAAAGACCGGGGTGGACCCGGCACTGCTGGAGGATGTGTATGCCGGTTGCGGCAACCAGGCCGGTGAAGACAACCGCGACGTGGCACGCATGGCGGCACTGCTCGCCGGTTTTCCCGTAGAGGTGCCCGGGGTAACCCTCAACCGCAACTGCTCTTCGGCACTGGAGGCGGTGAATCAGGCTGCCAAGGCGATCCTGGTTGGCGAGGGGGACGTTTATATTGGTAGCGGTGTGGAATCCATGAGCCGCGCGCCCTGGAGTCTACCCAAGCCCAGTCGCTTGCCGGGCACCGAGGCGCCGAAAATGTGGGATACCACCGTCGGCTGGCGTTATAACAACCCCCGCCTCAACGCCCTCTACCCCATCATCAGCCTGGGTGAAACTGCGGAAAATGTCGCAGAGCAGATGGATATCAGCCGCGAGGAACAGGATGCCTACGCGCTGGAAAGCCATCGGCGTACCGTGGAAGCCATGAATGAGGGCCGCTTTGTTGATCAGATCGTCCCTGTCGAAGCGCCCGCCGGACGGGGCAAGAGCCAGACCATCACGCTGGACGAACATCCACGCTACCGCGAGGTGGACGGCGGTTTCGAACTGGGCACCACGGTGGAACAGCTGGGTAAACTGCGACCCGCCTTTCGCAAAGGGGGAACGGTCACCGCAGGGAATTCTAGTGGTATCAATGATGGCGCTGCTGCCCTGCTGCTCATGGAGGCCGAACGAGCCGAAACCCTGGGGCTCAAGGCTCAGGCACGCTGGCTCGGCTCGGCTGTAGCCGGCATTGACCCCAGCATCATGGGTCTGGGCCCGGTACCCGCCACCCGCAAACTGCTCAAGCGTCTCGATATCGGTATTGAGGAGATCGGTCTGGTGGAGATCAATGAGGCCTTTGCGGCCCAAACCATCGGTTGCATGCGTGAATTGGGGATCGACCCTGCCATCACCAATGTCAACGGTGGTGCCATTGCCCTCGGCCATCCCACCGGTTGCTCGGGGGCACGCATCCTCGTGACCCTGCTACACGAAATGGCGCGCCGCGCACCCAATCAACCCCGCCCCTTCTACGGCCTCGCAACTCTCTGCGTAGGCGTCGGCATGGGCGTCGCTACCGTTATCGAATGGATTGGAGACTGAGGAACCTCTTATCTATTCGTAAACTCGTATCTTGCGCCCAAAATGCCCATCTTTATCGTTGCTGATCTTCGCAATAGCCTGCTATTACGTGCGATCAGCGCCTCAAATCTGAACATTTTGAATCACAATCTACTTCGTCCAGAACAAATCAGAGGTTCCTAAATATGGCACGCCCCCTGGAAGGTATTCGCGTTATTGGCATGGAGCAGTACATGGCCGGCCCCTATTGCTCGTTGTTACTGGCAGATGCGGGCGCCGAGGTGATCAAGGTGGAGCGCCCCGGTAGTGGTGATCCGCGCCGTGCCATGCCGCCCTTCGCCGAGCGTGGCGCTGCACGCAAGGCCGCCGGTTTCATGGCCTATAACCGCAACAAAAAGAGTGTGGCACTGGATCTGCGCGGTGATGCGGGCAAGGAAGTCTATCGCCGACTGGTAGCCAGCGCCGATGTGGTGGTGGAGAATCTGCGCCCTGGCTCGCTGGATCGTCGCGGCATCGGCTGCCAGGCCATGCGCGAACTGAATCCACGTCTCATCTACGCCATGATCTCCGGCTTCGGCCGCCTGCCCGGCTTTGAGGGGCCCTACGGCGACCGCCCCGCCTTCGACATCGTCGCCGAGGCCATGAGTGGCATCATGCATCTGGTGGGCTTTGAGGATAAACCGCCCTCCTGGACCATCTACGGCATGGCGGACATCTACTCCGGCATGGTCACCGCCTTCGGCATCATGCAGGCACTCTACATGCGCGAACGCACCGGCAAGGGTCAGGTGGTGGATTCTGCCATGTACGACAATATGCTCTCGCTGAACGAAAGCATGGTGACCCTGCACTCCGTGGCTGGCCAGTCACCGCATCGGGGCCGGTTACAAAACACTTATCCCCGTGGTGCATTCCGTACCCGGGACGGTTATATCGCGGTAAATGTGCCCGATGAGCGCATCTGGAAGCGCCTGTGCGAGGCCATGGGCCGACCGGAACTGGCGGATGATCCGAAGAGCAACAGCGTTACCGCGCGAGTCGCCAATCGGGAATATCTGGACCCGATTATCGATGAGCTTTTCGCAGGCCTCACCCGGGAGCAGGCAGTGGACAAACTCAATGCTGCCGGCGTACCCACGGGCCCCGTACATACCGCGGAAGACATCTTCAACTGTCCCCAGGTGGCAGCCCGAGGCATGTTGCTCCCGGTGGATGACCCTGAAATCGGGGAATACCGATTCTCCAGTACCGCTCCCCTGCTTTCCAGCGCCCCGGAAAAGGCACATGCGCCGGCACCAGCGCTCGGCGCCCACACCCGGGAGTTGATGGAGCAGGAACTCGGCTATAGCACGGCCGAAGTGGATGCGTTGGCGGGGGAAGGCGTCATTCAGGTGGCCTGAGGAAACAGGGCCCAACTCTTTCCCCACCTCCAAAGCCCATCATGCCGATTGTAGCCGGTAGCCTGGATGAAGCGCGAGCGGAATCCGGGAAATGGAACCAGCATTGGCAAACACCGCTAAATGGATGCTCCCCGGATTCCACGTTGTTGCATCCGGGCTACGGACTGGATTACCCACTTTCGTGGGTAATGACGAGACAGGGGTGGAGGGAAGTCGGGAGCCAGACTTGTGCTATCTTTAACAACTGCATTGCCCTAAGCGGTACCCATCATGCAGTTGCTTGCAGCCCCGGATCACAGCACCCTCATCGCGTTTCAAACCGCGGGCAGCGCGCGTGAGCAGCCCACGCGCAGGTTGCCGGAAGAACGCGTGGTTCAGGGGGAATTACTGGAGCGCCCCGCTGCCGAGGGCAGCCTGTTGGGGCAAGGCACGCAGAACCTGCGCTTGCTGAATGCGGTGTCTCGCGGGTCAGCGGGACAAGCACCACGCCGGGTATCCCCGGAGGCCGCCATCGCCAGCTATCGTGACACCGCGCGGATTATGGAGTTGGCAGAGCCTACGGTGGATTTACGGGCCTAGCTCCATTGCAACGGCTATCGTCGGATTACGCTATCGCTAATCCAACCTACGGCAAAGCCAAGCTAGTAGGTCGGGTTAGCGCAGCGTAACCCGACAGCAACACTAAGCCTGCAGGCGTTCAATCAAGCGGTCTTCCAACTCAATTCGGGTCGCCAACTGCTCCCCGAGCCGGGAAAGATCCTGAGACAGTTCATCACTGATCACTGCCTTGCCATCCTCATATTTACTATTAAATTCCACTACTGACTCGGTGGTATCGGAGATCCCCGGATAGAGATCCTCGGCCAACTCGCGGACCCCATGACGCCGCTCCCGACCATCACCGATACGCTCATACAGGCCAAAATGACCGACGGCAATATAGTCCACCAGCAACTCGCAAAATTCCTTCAATAGTGCCTGCACCGGCTGCTCATCCTTGAAGGGCTCCAGCCCCCCGGCACGGCACAACAGCGCCAGTACGTGGCTACGTTCGGCCAGCATGTGTTCAATCAAATCGCGAGTACGTAACCTGCGGTCCTGAGTTGTCGCCACTTCAGTCATGTTTTGCCCTTTTCTATGCCGTTTATTATCCCCACGAAGCGTGAATCATACTGCACTTGAAGGCCCTTGCGTCAGCGCTACGCCCTCACCGGCACTTTAAGGGATAATCCCCGGACCTTGTCTGCCATCAACTCACAACGCCCACCACCGTCCCGGCTCCACGCGCTGCCCTATCCGGCGAATCCCGCGACACTATTCGCCCGTATCCGGCATCTGCAGCGGCCGGTTTTTCTCGATAGCTGTCACCCACACTATGCCGACACCCGCTACAGCCTGTTCGCGGCCGAGCCACGCATGGTGCTCAGCACCCACAAAGGCATCACACGAATCCAGGATGCGCACGGCGTGCGCCACGCCAAGGCTCATCCCTTACAACTGTTGCGCGAGGCCCTGGGAGCACCCCGCCCCGCCATACCGGGATTGCCCTTTAGTGGTGGCGCCATGGGCTACTTCAGCTACGATCTCGGTCGCTGCAACGAATACTTGCCAAGCCTTGCCGAGGACGATCTTGGCATGCCTGAAATGGATGTGGGGATCTATGACTGGGCGGTGGTCATCGACCATCGGAAAAAAACCGCGGTGCTGACCGGCGATGCTCCGGCCCACATCCTGGAGCATCTGCATGTGGAGCCATCTATAGCCACAGGGTCTTATGCCTTGGGCAAGCAGGTCCGCAGCAACATGGAGCAGACGCAATACCGGCGCGCGTTCCGGCGAGTGCAGGCCTTTATACGCGAGGGTGACTGCTATCAGATCAACCTGGCGCGCCGCTTCGAGGTGGATTTTTCCGGCGACCCCTGGGCCCTGTATCAACGCCTGCGCAGCCTCAGCCCGGCCCCCTTCGCCGCCTATCTCGAGACCTCTGAGGGCGTCATTCTCTCCGACTCCCCGGAGCGTTTTCTGCGACTACGGGGTAATGAGGTGCTAACCACGCCGATCAAGGGCACCCGTCCACGCAGTTCCAATCGAAGGCAAGACCAACGGCTTGCCCGGGCACTACGAGACAGCCCCAAGGATCAGGCAGAAAATCTGATGATTGTTGATCTGCTGCGTAATGATCTGGGGAAAAACTGCCGCCCGGGCAGTATTGAAGTACCAAAACTTTTCGAGCTGCAATCCTTTACCTCGGTGCACCATCTGGCAAGTACGGTCACTGGCTTGCTCAAGCAAGAAAAGCACGCCACCGACTTGCTCCGTGGTTGCTTCCCCGGGGGCTCGATCACCGGGGCCCCGAAACTTCGTGCCATGGAGATCATTGAGGAACTGGAACCACATCGCCGCGGGGTCTACTGCGGCGCTATCGGTTATCTCGGTTTCGATGGTGGTATGGATACCAATATTGCCATCCGCACCCTGGTGATTCACCGCGATACGGCCTATTACTGGGCGGGCGGCGGGCTGGTCGCGGACTCCGATGCAGAGGCAGAGTACGCGGAGATCCTGGACAAGGCCAAGGCCTTGTTTAGCCTGCTTGCCGAAAGCTGATCAGGAGCCCTTAATGGGCAGGAGTTGTCCCGCCACCATTATCTTTGGCAGGCGGCGAGTGCATCTTCGCAACCAGCTCCGGTTCACCCTGAGGTCGGAGGCACGGAAGCCCCGTGGGACCCGGATCATTGTCCGCCCCCGCCCGGGCCAGTAAGGCACTCATATCCGTTGCCACCAGCGCTGGACTATAAAGATAACCCTGGGCAACCTCGCAACCTGCCTCACGGAGAAAGGCAAGCTGAGCGCGAGTCTCTACACCCTTTGCCTGGACCCGATAACCCAGCCCCTTACCGATGGAAAACATGCCCTCAACCACGCAACGCAACTTGGCATCCATATTCAGTTTTGCCACCATCGAACAATCAAATTTCAGCGTATCGGCCAAGTGGCGCCGAAGGTAGGTGATAGAGGCGAAACCGGTCCCAAAGCTATCAACGGTCAGATGTACACCCTGATTCCGAAGCTCCGCCAACGCATCGCTGGCATCTCTCTCTTGATCAAAAAACGCCTGCTCCGTCAGCTCCAGGACCAGGTTCCCGGGTATAAGCCCCGCCTGCCGTAGAATCTGCGGAATCACCTGGGCGACTCGACCACGCTGCAATTGCCGAGAGGTCAAGTTCACGGCCACACGCAAACCGCTATAGCCTTCACCATGGAAACGCTGCAATTGATGACAGGCCTGACCTAGCGCCCATTCACCAATAGGCACAATCAAGCCCGTCTGCTCGGCAATGGGTATAAAGCGTTCTGGAGATACCCGGCCATATTCAGGATGCTGCCAGCGCAACATTGCCTCCAGAGCAATCACCTCGCCGCTCGCCACCCTCACCAGGGGTTGGTAAATAATACTCAGCTCATTGCGTTCCACGGCATGGCGCAGCTCAGCCTCCAGCTTGATCCGCTCGCCAACCCCGACTGCCAAAGACAGGCTAAAGAATTGGTAATTGTTTTTACCCTCCGCCTTCGCCCGGTAGAGCGCAAGGTCTGCATGTTTCATCAGCGTCGTATTATTTGCGCCATCCTGAGGATAGAGGCTGACCCCCATACTGGCACTAATGAAAACCTCGTGCTCTCCCAGCATAAAGGCCTCATTTAAAGCGCGCAGGACACTTTCCGCCACCAGTGCTACCGCCTGGGGCTCATTGATCTCCTCGAGGATAAGCAGAAACTCATCACCACCGAAACGGGCAACGGTATCTTCCTTGCGAATTCGTGCCTCGAGGCGTTGGGCCACCTGTTTTAACAGCTCATCCCCCACCGGATGCCCCAGACTATCGTTCACGTCCTTGAAGCCATCCAGATCCAGGAAGATAACGCCCACTTGCCGAGCGTTGCGCTGCGCCCGCTCCAGGGCGTGTTGCAGACGTATCCGGCACAGCAAGCGATTGGGTAAGCCGGTGAGTGCATCATGGTGGGCCAGATACTCCATTCGCTCCTGGGAGCGTTTGAGCACGCTGATATCCGACAACACGCTGACGTAATGGCTGGTCTCTCCCGCCGGATTAAGCACCGCACTGATGGTGAGCCACTCAGGATAAATCTCTCCACTCTTGCGCCGATTCCAGATCTCGCCGCGCCAGACCCCCTCCTCTGTCAGTGCGCGCCACATCTCCGCGTAGAACGCCTGATTGTGACGCCCCGACTGGAGTATGCGGGGATTCCTGCCCAGCACCTCGGCCTCACTGTAGCCAGTGATGTGGCTAAAGGCCGGGTTGACCGCGAGTATCTCTGGCTCAGTCGAGGTGATCACCATCCCCTCGCTACTGTTCTCATAGAGGCTGCGGGCCTGCCGCAGGCTTTGCTCCATTTCGCTGCGTTCCAGGAGGATTTGGGCATTTTCCAGGGCCACCGCAGCGCCCGCTGCCAAGCCCTCCAATAACTCCACATCGTACGGGTTAAAAGCGCCATCACGCTTGTCGTGCAGCTCAAAGCAACCGAGCAAGACATCATCGTGGGAGAGGATAGGGACGTTTATCAGGTTAATAAATCCAAGCTGCTCCCGAATTTCCGGAATCACATGCGGGTCCCTGCGTGCATCCGCGATGAGATACGGCCTGGCGGTGCGCATCACCTCTCCCGGTACCCCCTCACCTTCACTAAAGCGGTAGTCGATAGCGATCAACTCCGTCCCCCGGTGATACTCGCGGAAAATCATCTCCTTTCCTTCCATGATCCCTGTGATCCCGGAAGCAGCATCTATTAGCCGCATGCCATTGGAGACCAGGGCACGCATAACCGCGGAGCTCTCCAGCACGGCATTGGTTTCACGCACCGCACTGACGAGCAAACGCAGTTGCCGCTCACGTTTTGTGAGCAGCCGCAGAGGCTGGCTCAATCCCTCCTCCACAATCAGGTGATAGATGCACCACAGGGACAAGAGCGTGAAGAAATGGCTCAAATTTTCCCGCACCGTCCCGCTTCCATAACCGTAACCACTGATAGCTGCCAGCAACGCAAGACCGAGGGCACCCAAAATCCAGGCCAGGAATCCATCCGCAAGTCTTTTGCGCACACTCTGGAAGCGATACATGGCAGCCAGCAGTAACAGAACCGTCGCGCCGCTTGCACCAACTCTAACGGCCTCTGGATCGCCCACCAGAGAATACAGCCCGCTCCACACCAGCATCACCAGAAATCCGGCGCACAGGCCCAGCGCGGCGAATAACTTGAAACGTCCAAAAATCTGCCCCGAAGCACCCGGCGCGACGAATAGTACAAAACTTGAAAAGAGTGCAGGCAACATAAAAAATTGAACCGATATATCGCTATTATCATCCCCGGCAACACCCATCCCGGCATCCAGCAAGAGATGTATCAGGCTAAGAATGGCCGTCCAGAAGAGGCCCATGGAGATAAACAAAACCAGGCGGTTTTGTGAAAGGGGAAAGCTATGCCAACCCACTGCCGCAACCATGGCGGCCAGCGCGATACCGAGAAATTCAGCAAGATAGTGATATAGCTCGAGGCTGTAGCTCGCCCCGGCGGCCAAAACAACCACCAAGAGGATGGGCACCATCCCTGTGCGCCAGATTGCCCCCACAAGGGGCAACGACCGTTTGGTCAAAGGGCACATTTATAATCTCATTCTTCAGCTGCAAATAGCTTATGCTACACACACCTTATATGCCCTTTTTGCTGCTTTATCTACCCAGTATTTCTGTCGGGAACAGACCCCGTCCCGTGAGTACCTTCCTTCCAGAAAGCGACGTCGTAGCACGCGTTCGAGGATTCTTTTATGCTATGGTCGCGAGCGCGGGATCGCCCGCAGGGTTTTGCAATAGGAATTGCTTATGCGCCTGAGGATTCTGGGTTGTAGTGGCGGCATTGGTGCCGGGCTGCGCACCACCTCATTTTTGTTAGACGATGAGATTCTCATTGATGCTGGCACTGGCGTCGGCGACCTTACGCTGGGTGAGATGCGCCGCGTACGCCACATCTTTGTGACTCACTCCCACCTCGATCACGTCACCTCGATTCCAAAAATCCTCGATACCCTGTTTACCGATATTGAGGACCCGATCCAAGTCCATGCCCAGCCCAAAACTATTGAGGCCCTCACCACCCATATCTTCAACTGGACCATCTGGCCGGACTTTGCGGTCCTGCCCAATCTGCATGCGCCAGTGATGAAATACATCCCCATGTTGCCAGGGGAATCCATAACCATCGGCACCAACACGCTGGAGATGATTCCGGTCAACCATATAGTGCCGGGAGTGGGGTATCTGGTTTCCAGTGGGGGAAAAAGCCTTTGCTTTAGCGGTGACACCACCACCAACGATTCGCTTTGGGAGCGGCTGAACCAGCAGAAGAAACTGGAACTTCTATTGGTGGAATGTGCCTTTTCCGAGCGTGATCATGCGATCGCGGAGCTGGCCAAGCACTACTGCCCGGAACTGTTGATGACGGATATGAAAAAGCTCAAACACCGCCCTCGGGTGGGCATCTCCCACCTTCAGCCGGGAGATGAAGAACTCATCATGCAAGAGTGTGAAGCCCTGAATACGGGTTTTGATATCTTCCCCCTCAAGGGCGGCGACATCCTCGAGATCTGAGGAATTCCCGATGCTTCAGTCGTAACGTGAATCCTTCCACTCACGCACTGCCCCAAATATCTCCGCCACAGAATCCAGTTCCCGATCTGCAAACTGCTCCGCCGCCTGTTTTACCTGAGGAATATGGGTACGCAGGAAGGGATTGACCCGCAATTCCTGGCCCAGGCTTGACGGCAAAGTGGGCTCGCCACGCTGCCGCTGAGCATTGGCTTCGTCCTCCCGCGCTAATAACTCAGGATTATCCGGCTCCACCCACTTGGCAAAACCGATATTATCCAGGGTGTACTCATGGGCACAGTAAACCTTGGTGTCCTGAGGCAGCGCCGCTATCTTCGCCAGCGAAGCACTCATTTGTTCCGGCGTCCCCTCGAATAAACGACCACAACCCACGCTAAACAAAGCATCACCACAAAACAACGCGCCCGCCCCAAAATAGGTGATATGTCCGGCGGTATGTCCCGGGACATCCAGCACATCAAAGTTCACACCCAGATCCTCCAGGCAGACCCGGTCTCCTTCTTTAAGTGGCTGATCGATAGCTGGAATATGCTCCCCCGTGGGGCCATAGACCGTCGCCGATGGATAATGCATCAGCAAGCGCCGAATGCCTCCGGTGTGGTCTACATGATGATGGGTAATGAGAATGGCCGAAAGCTCAAGGTCTTGCTGTTCCAGAGCAACAATTACAGGCAAGGCGTCACCCGGATCCACAACCACTGCACTAGTGCTCTTTTTGCTCGAGAGCAGCCAGATGTAGTTGTCAGAAAAAGCCGTGATGGGTGAAATATTCAGCATGCAAAGAAAATCCTTAAGGGCAATCTGAAATAATAAAGCAATTATAGTGCCACTTTAAGCCTCGCTGCTACGCACCAAGCGATCTTTTAGCAGATAAATCGATAGCGCCACCCAAATCAGCGCAAAGCTCAAACCGTGTGCCGGGGAAAAAGGCTCAGAAAAGATAAAGACCGCAAGCACAAAATGACTGCTGGGTACGATGTATTGCAGTAGCCCGACGGTGGCCAGCGTCAAACGTTTGGCGGCCTGGGCAAAGAGAATGAGAGGCAAGGCCGTTACCAGCCCGGCCAGAATCAGATAGCCGTCCAGCCTGATATCACCACCCGCGAACACGCTGGTTCCTGAGGCCTGGAGCCAAGTGAGATAAGGCAGAGCCACGACCAACAAAAGCATGGTTTCCACCAACTGGCCGCTGATGGCATCCACCGGTGCCAGCTTGCGTACTAACCCGTAAAAGCCAAAGGAAAAGGCCAGTCCCATCGCCACCCACGGAAAGGCACCCAACTGCCAAATCTGGTTAAGCACGGCCGCCACTACCAGGCCAACGGCCAATAGTTGCCGATACGATAAGCGCTCTCCAACAAAGATGAAGCCCAGTAATACCGATACCAGAGGGCTAATAAAGTAGCCCAGGCTCGACTCCAGCACGCGATCGTGGGCGACGGCCCAAATGAATATTCCCCAGTTAATACTGATAGTAAGCCCGGAAAGCAGCATGGTTCCCAGCAACCGGCGATTAAGGAAGATCGGCGCAATCTTGCTCCAGCGCTGCAGCCCGCTCACTAACAGAGAAACAAATACCACCGACCAGACGACGCGGTGAGCGAGCACCTCAAGGGCAGGCACCATGGCCAGCAGCTTGAAATAGAGCGGAAACAACCCCCAGATGGCATAGGCCCCCAGGGCAAAGAGAACACCCGCTGGCGACAGTGCTTGTTCCCGAGGCTGACCGACCGCTCTTGAATTTGCTCCCATGAATTCCTTAGCTGAGTAAAAACTGAAATAGAAAGAAGAAGGTAATGGGAAGCACCGCCCCGGCTGGCAGGGTAACAGCCCAGGAGAGAAAAATTGTACGCACTACATTGAGCCGCAGGGCACCAATGCCGCGGGCAAATCCCACCCCCAACACCGCGCCCACCAGGGTCTGAGTCGCAGAGATTGGCAGCCCCGTTCCTGATGCCAACACCAGCGTAGTGGCCGCGCCCAGTTCGGCGGCAAAACCACGACTGGGGGTCAGTTCGATGATGCCACGGCCAAAGGAAGTCTAGCTGGAATAACAAAAATATCAGGCGCCAACAACATATCCTGCTGGAGCTAATCCATGCAGGGATATAACATAATGCCCGTTCACGGCCTGTCGCCGGCACCACCCCGAAAATCACATGGATTTCCGCCACTATGAGCAAAGCAGCTAGCACGCCAGATCTTCTCTATTTTCAGTTAGGCGGATTCGGTGATCGCCAGGATCTGGAACTTGGAGAAAACGGAGAAATCACCATCACCAGCGGCAATGCCGGCATCTCCTGGTTCTATCCGGGAGAGAAGAAAAGCACCAAACACGAAACACCCGATGCGGGAAAATGGGCGGGCTTCATGGCCTGTCTGGAGGAACTGGAGGTCTGGAGCTGGGAATCCCAGTATTTTCACACCGATATGTGTGACGGCATCCAGTGGGAAGTAAAACTTGAGCTGGGTGACAAAACCCTGCACAGCCACGGCACCAACAAAACCCCGGAAGGTTTCGATGAATTCAAGGCGGCGATAAAAGAATTACTGTCCTGACACCTCGGGGTTCATAGCTAGTAGCCCCCGGGGAAATAGAAACAAGGTCGACCGCTACGGTGAACGCCCCCTGGATTCTACTTTGTTTCATCCAGGCTACCGACTGGTAGCCCGGATGGAGCGATAGCAAAATCCGGGGAAATAGAAACAAAGTCGACCGCTACGGTGAACACCCCCCCTGGATTCCACTTTGTTTCATCCAGGCTACGAACTACGGGCGGAGAATTTCTGAAGCTCAGGCCGATTTGGCCAGCCTGGCACCCGTCTCCTGTGCCTTCAGATATTCATCGTAGGAACCGCTGAAGTTCACCAGACCATCACGATTCATTTCGATAATGCGCGTGGCCAGCGATGACACTACCTCACGATCATGGCTAACGAAGATCAGTGTGCCGGGGTAGTTTTCCAGCGCCAGATTCAGGGCCTCGATAGTCTCCATATCCATATGGTTGGTGGGCTCATCCATCAGCAAGACATTGGGCTTTTGCAGCATCAACTTGCCAAACAACATCCGTCCACGCTCGCCACCGGAAAGAATCGTCACCGACTTATTGATGTCATCCTTGGAAAACAGCAAGCGCCCCAGGGTCCCGCGCAGGCTCTGCTCGTCGTCGCTCTTCTGCCCCCAGTGACTCATCCAGTCATATAGCGACATGTCCTTGGCGAAATCCTCGGTATTATCCTGCGGATAGTAACCAAGCCGGGCATTTTCAGCCCACTTCAGGCGCCCGGAATCCTTCTCAAGCTCGCCGTACAGGGTGCGCAGCAAGGTGGTTTTACCAATACCGTTGGGGCCGATGATGGCAATGCGCTCCCCCGTCTCTATCAACAAATCGAGTTTGGAAAATAATGGCGCCTCGCCATAGCCCTTGGTCAAGCCCTTAACTTCCCCTGCCAGGCGATAGAGCTTTTTATCCTGCTCAAAGCGAATATACGGGCTGACACGGCTGGAAGGCTTGATGTCCTCCAGCTCAATCTTTTCAATCCGCCGGGCCCTCGAGGTGGCCTGCCGAGCCTTCGATGCATTGGCGGAAAAACGGCTGACGAAGGCCTGCAATTCGGCAATCTGCTTCTTCTTGCGGGCATTGTCGCCCTGCTGGCGCTCCCGCACCTGGGTGGAGGCAATCATGTATTCATCATAATTACCCGGATAGACACGCAACTCGCCGTAGTCGAGATCCGCCATGTGGGTACAGACGCTGTTGAGAAAATGGCGATCATGAGAAATGATAATCATAGTGCTGTTACGCCTGTTCAGCACCTCCTCCACCCAGCGAATCGCATTGATATCCAGATTATTGGTCGGCTCGTCCAGCAGCAGAATGTCAGGATCCGAAAACAAGGCCTGAGCCAGCAGCACGCGCAGCTTCCAGCCCGGCGCCACCGCAGTCATGGGCCCCTCGTGCTGCTCCAGGGGAATGTCCAGCCCCAGCAACAGCTCTCCGGCACGGGATTCCGCGGTATATCCATCCATTTCGGCGAAGGCGTTCTCCAGTTCCGCCACCTGCATGCCCTCTTCCTCGCTCATCTCCGGCAGGCTGTAGATGCGATCGCGCTCACTCTTCACGGCCCACAGCTCGGCATACCCCATGATCACCGTGTCGATGACGCTGTATTCCTCGAAGGCAAACTGGTCCTGGCGCAACTTGCCGACGCGTTCGTTCGCGTCGATGGAGACATTACCCGAACTGGGTTCAAGGTCACCCCCAAGAATCTTGATGAGGGTGGATTTTCCGCAACCGTTGGCGCCGATCAATCCGTAGCGATTGCCGCCTCCAAACTTGGCGGAGATATTTTCAAACAGGGGTTTGGCACCGAACTGCATGGTGATATTGGCGGTGGTAATCAAGATACTTTTCCAGCTCTGAGGGTTATGGGTAAATCGGTCGTGGCCATAAAAAAGACCCGCTGGCAGCGGGTCATCTTCGCTTATGGCTCGCCCGACTAGCACAAGACCACATAAGCATTTGTTTTTATTTGACTATTACAACGATGTAATCCCGTTGGATTTTACACGACGGTGGATAAGTGCGCCAGACTTCTTCCGGACAAATGGGTGCACGGCGATCAATGCTCCGAAACCCCTAAAGGTAGGGCAGCATGTACCGCTAACTTACAATAGAAAACAGCAATATCCCTGCCCGAGAAGGTAAGCAACATTTTCCCGACCGGTAGTGGTGGTTTTTACCCCACCGCGACCAGCAGGCCAAACGGATGCTGATACGGCTATATGGAGAAATCATCCTCCCGATTCGGCTCTGGGTACTGGCCAATGTTCTACCCGGACTTGCCGAACAGAGAAAGACAGGCCCGTACACCTCGTGGATACAGCTTGGATATGACTGATAATTTAAAATTCCGTATTGCGGGCCTACAAGGCACCCTGTGGCTCATTACCTGCCTGTTTTCCACTTTCAGCCTGGCAGACACGCCCCCGGTCAGCTCCGCAAGCGAGCTTGATTACCCCCCTTTGCTGTAGTTCGTAATGACGGTAGCGCTGACGGTTTCTCTGTTGAACTGATGCGCGCGGCCCTCAAGGCCATGGGCCGTAACGTACGTTTTAAAGTGGGACCCTGGAACGAGATCAAACAAGAGCTTGCGGAGGGCCGCCTGGAGGCACTACCCCTCGTCGGCCGCACCCCGGAGAGAGAGCTTTATTATGATTTCAGCATCCCCTATATCACACTCTACGGCGCCATTTTTACGCGTGCAAGCGAAGACAATATCGCAGGGTTGAAGGATCTGGCTGATCGCCGCCTGGGGGTAATGCGCGGTGATAATTCCGAAGAATTCCTACGCCGTGAGCATGTCTCAGAGCAACTGATTCTGACCAGTAGCTTCAAGGATGCCTTTCTCAAACTGTCCCGGGGTGAAGTGGATGCCGTTGTGTCCCAGCGCCTGGTGGGCCTCAACCTGATTGAAAAGCTCAAACTGGATAATCTGAAAACAGCGGCCGGCCCCCTGCAAGAATTTCAACAGTCATTTTCTTTCGCAGTCCCCAAGGGAAACAGTGTGCTGCTGGCACAACTCAACGAAGGTCTGGCAGTAATCATCGCCGACGGGACTTATGAACACATACGCCAGAAATGGCTCGGCATCCTGAATCGCGAAGAAAATCAGCAACGTTTTATCTGGCAGCTGGTAGCGGGAACCGTGACCACCCTTTTTCTCGGCCTGCTTTTGCTCTACGTCTACCAAGCTTGGCGAGCACATCAACAACTCAAAATAAGCGAGGAGCGCTGGCAATTTGCCCTGGAGGGGAATCGGGACGGCGTCTGGGACTGGAACGTAATCACCAACGAAATTTTCTTTTCCAAACGCTTGAAGGAGATGCTGGGATACGATGAAACCGATATTGGTAACAGTCTGGATGAATGGGAGAAGCGTATTCATCCAGATGACAAGGAGCAAACCTATGCCGATATGAAACGGCTGTTAGACACTGAAACACCCTATTACGAAAATGAACACCGAATGCTATGCAAGGACGGCTCCTATAAATGGATACTGGATCGCGGGAAGATATTTTCGCGGACTAAGGACAACAAACCATTACGGATCATCGGCACGCACATGGATATCACCGCTCGCAAAGAGGCCGAAGACAACCAACGACTTGCAGCCAGCGTCTTCACACACTCCCAGGAGAGCGTCATTATTACCGATACAAATAATCGTATCGTTGATGTTAACCCTGCCTGCCTTCAACTGACTGGCTATACCCGGGAAGAAACACTGGGCCAAGATCCCCGTATATTCAGTTCCGGCAAGCACCCCCCGGGCTTTTATTCAGCCATGTGGAAAACACTCGCTAAACGTGGCCACTGGCAGGGCGAAATTCAGAATCGAAAAAAATCGGGGGGGCTGTACACCGAGCGACTCAGCATCGACGCGGTACATGATAAAAACGGGAAACTACAACATTATGTAGGTGCTTTCTCCGATATCAGCTACCTCAAAGAACACGCTGTCGCACTGGAACAAATCGCCTACAACGATACCCTCACCGGACTGCCCAATCGCCTGCTGCTGCGTGATCGGATGGAACAGGCCTTGGCCCAGGCAGAGCGCCATAAAAAACTGCTGGCTGTCTGTTACCTCGATCTGGATGGTTTTAAATCCGTCAATGATACCTACGGACATCAAGTCGGTGACCATGTCCTGCTAGAGGTCGCTGTCCGCCTCCAGCAGAGCCTGCGGAGCAGCGATACGGTGGCTCGGCTGGGAGGCGACGAGTTCATCCTGTTAATGCCTGATTTCCAGCAAGCCACTGAACTGGAGCACTTACTGGGCCGGGTGCTGAAGAATATTGCCAAGCCCTATTCCCTGGGAGGTGAAGAGACCTCTCTATCCGCCAGTATTGGCATCGCCGTTTATCCTCACGACGATGGTGAAGCCGATACCCTGCTGCGTCATGCCGATCAAGCCATGTATGCCGCCAAACAAGGGGGCAAGAACCGCTACTGTTTTTTTGACTCCAGTGAAGAACAAAGGGCAATGGCCACCACCTCGGTACAGCGTGAAATTGAGATGGCACTGGCCCATGGACAGTTGCAGCTGTACTACCAGCCCAAAATCAATATGGCCTCGGGGGCGATGGCGGGAGTAGAAGCTCTGGTCCGATGGCAACACCCCAAGAAGGGTCTGCTACTACCGGATGCCTTTCTGCCAGCCATTGAACACAGCGAATTGATCATTGACCTGGGTAACTGGGTGCTACGCCAGGCCCTGTCCCGGATGCGAGCATGGCAGGCGGAGGGACGTGAACTGGAGGTCAGTGTTAATATCGCTGCACCACACCTTCAACAGGCAGATTTCGTCCCCTCATTGAAAGCCCTGCTGGCCGAGTTTCCGGATATTCCTGCCTCGCGGCTGCAACTGGAGATTCTGGAAACCGCCGCCTTGCAGGATATCAGCCACGTCAACAAGATTATTTCCGAATGTGCCGAATTCGGGGTCCAATTTGCCCTCGATGACTTTGGCACCGGTTATTCCTCCTTGACCTATCTGAAACACCTCCCTGCACAGGCACTCAAAATTGACAGGAGCTTTATATGCGACCTGCTAGACAATGCGGAGGATCTGGCCATAACCAAGGGTATATTGGGCCTGGCTCATGCCTTCCACCGTACGGTCATCGCTGAAGGTGTAGAAAGCGTGGCTCACGGTACCTTGCTGTTAGAGCTTGGTTGCAAACTGGCCCAGGGATATGGCATTGCCCACCCAATGCCGGCACAGGAATTGCTCGCCTGGTTGGACAGCTACCAGGTTCCGCACGAGTGGAAGAGGGTGACTCCGGATTACATGATATAAACAAAAACCCCCCTCACGAGGCAGGGTCACTTGTCTTATCCCGCAGGGTGTTTTGAGGAATACGCCGGAGACGAGTCTGGATTCACGCTCTATATCGAAAGTGGCCAGAGCGATACATTTGGCTCACAGGAAATCTGCCTGCAAGAGCAGTACCAGGCCTGGATAGACACTGCCATAAATCTCGACCAGCACCCTAAAAAGGGCATTCATTTCTCAATTGAGCTAGATGCTTCGACCCCGTTCAGCAAGCCGATTAGCATATCTTCCCAGCCCGTCCGAACCACCCCATCTTCGTCGCCATCGCAAAACTTGGCCAAGATATTTTCAAACAAGGGTTTGGCACCAAATTGCATGGTGATATTGGCGGTGGTAATCAAGATACTTTTCCGAGTCTGAGGGTTATGGGTAAATCAGTCGTGGCAATAAAAAAGACCCGCTCGCAGCGGAACATCTTTGCTTATGGCCCGCCCGACTAGCACAAGACAACATAAACATTTGTTTTTATTTGACTATTTATAACGATGTTATCGCGCCCGATCTTACACGACGGATAAGTGCGCCAGACTGCTTCCGGGCGAAGGGGTGCTCGGTGATCAATGGCCCGAAGCCCCAAAGCCCCAAAGCCCCTAAAGACAGGGCAGCATGGGCCGACAACTTGTGATAGAAGACGGTGACGAGCGCGCGAACTATTAAGGCCATTCTACGGTGGCGCTTTGCGCGGCCGTAGGCGCATGCCCATATGCTGGAACAGGCTGAACACAGGTCATTCACATTCCGGAATATCAGGCTGCAATGCCCGAAACATCGACCGACGTTTATGGGTATTGCCAGCCTGCCCTGTCGGTTCGAATAGCATGAAAGCAGTTGCTGGAATACATCTACTGTTTTGTTTCACGACAATTGGGCCCTTTTATTGCGTAATCTGACGCAACAACACATGAAAATCCCTTAATGCACAACTAAAATATAGTTACGGAAGAATTGTCCCACTTCGGTGGTTTTGGCTTTTTACTCGCCTTCATTTTTTCTGTGACATTGGAGGATGAATGGGAAAACAGAATTGTGACCAGCCTGATAGGCGAGAGTTTCTGAAAACATGCGGTTGCATGGCAGCTGGGACTGCTACCGCGCTTGCTTTCCCTGGCATTATTAGCGCGCGTGACAGCAAGCCGACGATTCGGGTAGTCGGAACACATGTGACGCTACAGGATGCCCTGCGTCAAAAAGCTGAACAGGATCTGGGCATCAACATTGAATTCTACCCCGGTGGAAGTGCGGAAGTGTTGCTGAAAGCCTCAACTGATCCTTCCTCGTTTGATCTGTACGAACAGTGGTCCAACAGTATCAATATACTCTGGCAGGCCAATACCATTCAGCCTATTTCAATCAATAAACTCACATACTGGGATGAAATTAACAATTTGACCAAAAAGGGAAGAATTTCTCCTAACGCCAGAATCGGGTTAGGTGATGCCCCGTACAAATTGCTATATGCACAATCCGATGGCTCGTTGGGTTCGGATCAGTCCGGAGAAATCAGTTTCTTGCCTTATGTGCACAATACTGACTCTTTTGGATACAACTCCGCAGTCATTGCCAAAGGCGTTCCCTATGAAACTGAAAGTTGGGGCTGGCTACTCGATGAACGATATAACGGAAAAGTTGCCCTGGTGAATGCACCGACCATTGGTCTGTTTGATGCGGCATTAGCTACAAAAGCCCGTGGTCTGATGGATTTCAAAGATATGGGTAACATGACCCGTGAAGAGTTGGATGAACTATTCAAAATCATGGTTGATTTCAAAAAACGTGGCCATTTCAGAGGTGTATGGTCTTCCGTGCCTCACTCGGTTGAACTGATGCGATCAGGTCAGGTCACGATTCAGAGTATGTTTTCTCCCGCTGTGTCCGCGCTCAACGGCATGGGGATTCCATGCATCTATGCCGCACCTAAAGAAGGATACCGTGCATGGCACGGTGTGATGTGCCTTTCAAGGAAATCTAGAGGGGAGCGTCAGGAAGCCGCTTATGCATTTATGAACTGGTGGTTATCCGGTTGGCCCGGCGCCTTTATTGCCAGACAGGGCTACTATATATCCAATCCAGAGCGGGCTAGAAAACATATGTCACGGGCAGAATGGGACTATTGGTATGATGGAAAACCGGCCAGCGAGGCTTTGCGCGGTACTGATGGAAAGATTTCCGTGCAACCCGGTGAGGTTCGTACCGGAGGTTCATATACAAAACGTTTCGAGAATATTGCCGTGTGGAATACGGTGATGGATACATACGAATATTCGCTCCTGAAATGGAACGAGTTTGTGCTGACATAAAATGACAATGGTTGGCGGACTGAAGCTCAAACACAAGATTTATGCTGGCTACTTGTCTGTAGGATTTGTTGCCGTCCTCATCGCACTGGTTTCATATTATTCTTTTGGGAACGTGTCGAGAAACTTCAGACATTTCACCGACTTTTCCGTCAAGGCGCAGATAGACTTCCAATTAGCCCAGAGAGTGTCAGAAATGCAGCGTCAAGCACTTATTTTTACTTACGAAGGGCATGATAGTGCTGCTGAGCAGGTGCATTATTTATATAACATCATGACTGAACTTATTCAGCATTACTCAGGTGAGGAGTTAAAATATACCAACATAATAAACATCCACCTCAAGTCATATATGGCTGCATTTGAGAAGTTGCAACAACAAAGACAGCTGCAGCATACACTGGTTTATGATGATCTCAGACAGGCAGCATCTAGTACCGAGAGTCATCTAAGGTCTCAGATCAAACAGGTATATCAAAAGAACGGTGATAAGCAGCGCTTTGAGATTCAACGTGTTCTGAACAACCTGTTACTAATCGAAAAAAATGCCATGCGGTATTTTGACTCTCTGGATCAGAGCTTCATTGTAAAGGTGGAAGGTAGTTTTTCAGAAGTCAGGACACGGTTACGAGAACTGCATGGAGGAAATGAACAACAGGATGTTCGGATGCTTATCACTGATATCGGGCGAGATTTGGACAAATATGAGTCGATATTTCTGGAAGCTGTGCAACGTACTCGTGGTTATCTGTTTCTTGTAAACGTTGTGATGTCAGCTGAAGCCTATGAAGCATTGTATAACGCCCGCCAGATGTCTGATCAAATCAAAAATAAGATGGCGGACATTGAGCGGTTAACCCTGTCCACTCTTCAGAGCGTTAGTTACATTGTTGCTGCTGCAATTGTTGTCGCATTTTTTCTTATAGTTTTGTTATCACTTCTGATCGGGCGCAGCATTACTATTCCCATAGTCCGTCTAACTACTGCATTTAATACCCTGTCTACAGGCTCTCATCAGGAAGATATCCCCGCATATAATGTGGATGATGAAATAGGTGATTTGACGAAAGCAGCATCCATATTCAAAGAGAAAAATCGGCAAACTGAGGAACTTTTGTCTCAGGCAAAAGAAATGACAGAGGAACTGGCTAGCAACAAAGTAGAATTAGAGCGCTCCAATGATGAACTGGGACAATTCGTATACACAGTATCGCATGATCTTAAATCACCACTTGTAACCAGCATGGGGTTTATCGGAATAATCCAGAAGTTATCGAAGCAAGGGCGACTGGAAGAGGCGATTGGAAAACTCGATAAAGTAGTCAAATCCAATGAACGAATGGGTCAATTGATCAATGACCTGCTTGAACTCAGTCGTGTAGGTCGTATTGACATGGATAAAGTCCACCTCGACCTGAATGAATTGCTCGCACGCTTTCACAGTGCTCATAGTCACCAGCTTGAGGAAGCTGGCTTTACCCTAAATATCGACGCGAACCTGCCACAACTGTACGCCAATGAGAGCCGGATATTGCAGGTGTTTGAGAATTTACTGAGCAATGCCCTGAAATACGCATCCAATCCTGAGGGTTCCATTATCTCTATCGGTTCAAAAGAACAGGAAGATGCCCACTTGATATGGTTCAGAGACAATGGTCGTGGCATTCCAGAAGAGTTTCAGAAGAAAGTGTTCGGCCTATTTTATCGCTTGAGCGCTGATACAGAAGGTACAGGAATTGGTCTGGCGGTGGCTGCAAAGGTAATGAAATTCCACCATGGAGAAATTTGGGTAGAGTCTACACCCGAAAAGGGTGCCACGTTCTGGCTACGCTTTAACAAACATGATAAGGAGGATATCCATGACTGAGCAGGCGAAGAAAATAGTCTTGCTGGTTGAAGATGATAAAGACCATGCAGATATCGTGTGTTTCCATATCTCCGAGTATGCACCAGAAATTGAAGTGGTCTGGCTTCATGATGGTGAAGCTGCAATTCACTATATTGAAGAAGGTCATGACCAATGGCCCTGGATTGTACTTCTGGACATCAAACTGCCGAAATATGATGGCCATGAGGTCCTCTCGCACATGAAGGCCAAAGAAACGTTCAATAATATTCCTGTCATCATATTTACAACTTCAAACGCATTAAATGATATTGAACAGGCGCTTTCTCTTGGCGCCAATAGTTATATTAAGAAGCCGATAAAGGCTGGCGAGTTTGGATCGGTGATTACCGAAATTATTGACTACTGGTCGCTCAATCAGCATGGAATACTTTTTAAAGATTCATAGGAAATTTGTAAAGCCATGCGAATTCTACTCATAGAGGACAACCTCGATCATCAGGAAATATTTCAAGAATATTTGAGTATGAGTTCGTTTGCCAATGCAAAAGTGACCGCATCTTGTTCCATGACGAAAGGCGTAGAGCTTCTTGAAACAGAGGCGTTTGACATACTTTTTCTAGACCTTTCTCTTAATGATAGTGATATCAGTGAATCATTAAATAGGATTGAAACACTCACTGTTTACTGTCCTGTCGTTGTACTGACTTCGCTGGATGATCGCGAAACGCTTTTGAGCATCATTGCAAAAGGTGCAGAGGATTGCCTGCCCAAGTCTGAATTGAATGACCTGCTTTTGGAGAGATCGATTCGATTTAGTATTGATCGCTGGCAGCTTCGAAAGAAGGTCATGCTGAGGGGCAAGGAGCGCCACACGATTGCGGTGCATCTTAGTGAGATTATTGAGGCTACGCGTGTAGGAACATGGGAGTGGAATGTCCAAACTGGAGAGGCCATCTTCAACTCACGTTGGGCAGAAGTCATAGGCTACACATTAGATGAACTTGAACCTATCAGTATTGATACATGGTTTAATATTGCCCATTCGGAAGACTTCGATGTCTCTCAGGCAGCTCTGAAGCAACATTTTTCCAGAAAACTCGATTATTACGATGTTGATGGCAGGATTAGACATAAGGACGGTCATTGGGTCTGGGTGAATGATAGGGGGAAAGTTGTTGAATGGACCGATAGTGGTGAACCCCTCTGGATGAGGGGTACACAGACTGATATCACTGAACGCAAGCTGGTAGAGGAGAGCCTCCGCCAATTCAAGGACATTGTCGCCTCTTCATCAGATATGTTGGCACTGCTGGATACGAAATTTATTTATCTGGCGGCCAACTCAGCCTATCTAAATGTATTCCACAAAACAGAAGCAGATCTGGTTGGGCAGTCGGTCTCCAAAATCTTTGGGGAGAAGTTCTTTAATGACGTCATCAGACCCCACGCCCAGCGCTGTCTGGCCGCGGAAGAAGTCAATTACCAGGAGTGGTTTCATTTCCCGGATTCTTCTCCGAAGTATATGGATGTTCACTATTACCCCTATATCGCGGCTAATGGAAAAGTCGCTGGAATGGTCGTAAACGGCAGAGATATAACCCGGCAGCATGAGGTGAAAAACAAACTGCTTGAGAGTGAACATAAATTCAGAACTCTCGTGGAAGCCACCGGCATCCTCCCATGGAAATTTGATCTGAGGACGGGCCGTTTTAATTACGTTGGAGAACAATCTGTAACTATATTGGATATCCCCGTCAGATCCTGGACAGACATGGATTCGTGGTCAAAACGTATCCATCCGGAGGATCGTCAACCATCCATAGATTTCCGCCGTACTTCAACGGAAGCAGGTGAAAATTATGACTGTGAATACAGGTTCATATCCGGCAACAGAGAAATTATATGGATTCGTGACATCGTCACCATCGTAAAGGATGAAAAGGGAGAGGCTATTGAGTTGGTTGGATATATGCTGGATATCACCACTCGCAAAGAGGCCGAAGATAACCAACGACTTGCCGCCAGCGTCTTCAAGCACTCGCAAGAAGGCGTTGTTATTACCGATGTGAATAACCACATCATTGATGCCAACCCGGCCAGCCTTAAACTGAGCGGCTATACCCGGGAAGAAGTACTTGGAAAAGATCCCCATATATTCAGTTCCGGCAATCATCCACCAAGTTTCTATGCTTCGTTGTGGCAAACGCTAAATGAGCACGGACACTGGCAGGGTGAAATCCAGAATCGCAGGAAAACAGGTGAGTTTTACACCGAACGACTCAGTATTGATGCGGTGTCTGACAAGGACGGAAATCGGCAGCATTATGTGGGGGTTTTCTCTGATATCAGCTACCTTAAAGAACACGCTGTCGCCCTCAGGGAAATCGCCTACAACGATACCCTGACCGGCTTACCCAATCGCCTGCTTCTGCAAGACCGTATGCAACAGGCCTTAAGCCGTTCGGACCGCCAAAAAGAACAGATAGCTGTCTGCTATCTCGATCTGGATAGTTTCAAACCGGTTAATGATAACTACGGACATCAGGCCGGTGATCAACTCCTGATAGAGCTTGCCAAGCGTCTTCAAAGAAACTTGCGTACCGGTGATACGGTGGCTCGTCTGGGCGGCGATGAATTTGTCATGTTAGTACTCGATATCCATACCGCTTCTGAACTGGAACAGCTGCTGGCCCGAGTTCTAAAAACCATTGCCGAACCCTATGACCTGCAGGGTACGATGGTCACCCTCTCTGCCAGTATCGGTATCGCTACGCATCCACCAGACTCCGGCGAAGCCGATACCCTGCTCCGCCATGCCGATCAATCCATGTATACCGCCAAACAGGCCGGCAAGAATCGTTACTGTTTTTTTAACCCGAGAGAAGAACAACGGGCAATGGCCGACAGCTTGATACGGCGTGAAATTGAGATCGCACTGGCCCATGGACAGTTGCAGCTGTACTACCAGCCCAAAATCAATATGGCCTCGGGGGCGATGGCGGGGGTAGAAGCTCTGGTCCGATGGCAACACCCCGAGAGGGGACTGCTGACACCAGATGCCTTCCTACCCGTCATCGAGCGCAGTGAGTTAATCATCGATCTGGGTCACTGGGTGTTAAACCAGGCTCTGTCCCAGATGCGGGCCTGGCGAGCCGAGGGAATTGAAGTGGAGGTGAGCGTCAACATTGCGGCACTGCAACTACAACGCACGGGTTTCGTCTCCTCGCTGAAAGCCCTGTTGGCCGAGTTTCCAGACGTTCCTGCCTCGTATCTGCAACTGGAGATTCTGGAAACAGCGGCGCTGCTGGATATCGAAGCCGTCAGCAAAATTATTACCCAATGTGCGGAGTTCGGAGTGACATTTGCCCTTGACGACTTTGGCACCGGTTATTCATCGCTAGCCTACCTGCGACACCTCCCCTCGGAAGTGCTCAAAATAGACCAGAGTTTTATACGTAACCTGCTTGACGACCCAGAGGATCTGGCCATAACCAAGGGTATATTGGGCTTGGCACGGGCCTTCAACCGCACGGTGGTCGCTGAAGGTGTGGAAAGCGTGGCACACGGCACCTTGCTGTTAGAGCTCGGTTGCAAACTGGCCCAAGGATATAGTATTGCCCGCCCAATGCTGGCAAGCGAACTACCGAGCTGGCTGGAAAACTACAAAATTCCCTCGGAGTGGAAGAAAGCAGGTCTCGACTACATGATATAAGCAGCGTGGTTTTAGGCAGGCTACAAATCAGACAAACCGATAACCGATTTATTTACGATGCTTTTATGGCGCCCCGGGAGAGATTACCTGGGTCTTTTTCTCTCAGCCCCTTCTCTGTTCCAGCAGCTCCGCCACCAGTCGAACTCAAACCCGAATATTTCGTCGGGAGTTCGAATTTTTGGCTCATCTATAAACAAAAAACCCCGCACGAAGCGGGGTTTTTTGTATTTGGCGCGCCCGGAGGGATTCGAACCCCCGACCGCCTGGTTCGTAGCCAGGTACTCTATCCAGCTGAGCTACGGGCGCAATAAAAACTGGTGACAACTTTGAGTGGAAAGGAAGGGATCATTCGGGTCCAGCTTGGCTGTTCCGCCGGTCGAACCTGATGTTCTGATACATCGAGGTTTCGAATCTACCCTAACCACCACTTTGCCGTAGCAAAGGTCCTACTCAACACAACTTTTGGCGGAGAGGGAGGGATTCGAACCCTCGATGGGCGATTAACCCATACTCCCTTAGCAGGGGAGCGCCTTCAGCCGCTCGGCCACCTCTCCAGACTGTTGCGAGCGCGGAGCATACCGATGCAGGGCACTCGCGTCAAAGGCTGCTTTCGATGGTCTATACGTTACCCGCGTTATCGTCGTCGCCTTCCTGTTCCTCACCTGCGTTATCGCCGCCGCCTTGCTGTTCCTTGCGAATCCGCTCGTAAATTTCTTCACGGTGTACAGACACTTCTCTTGGTGCATTCACTCCAATACGCACCTGGTTTCCCTTCACGCCCAGAACGGTCACCGTGACCTCGTCGCCTATCATCAGCGACTCGCCTACTCTCCTGGTCAAAATCAACATTTCTATACCTTCCTCATGGGTCCCGCGTTCGGGACCTTCAATCTATCTATATGGAACCTGTTTCTGGACAAGCTCAGTCTTCTTCCGAGTCCTGATCCAGTCCGAAGGCGGTGTGCAGTGCGCGCACTGCCAATTCGAGATATTTCTCATTCACCACGACGGAGATCTTGATCTCCGACGTAGAGATCATCAGGATATTTACCCCTTCAGCAGCCAGCGCACCAAACATGGTGCTGGCGATCCCGGCATGGGAACGCATCCCAACACCAACCAGTGAGATCTTAACAATACTGTCGTCCCCGGTCACTTTTTGTGCTCCGAGCGCGCCACAGGTGCTCTTCAGCAAGCTCAAGGCGCGTTCGTGGTCACTCCGATGCACGGTAAAGGTGAAATCGGTGGCACTCGCATTGCTGATGTTCTGCAAGATCATATCCACTTCGATGTTGGCATCGGCAACCGCGCCCAGGATCTGATGCGCGATGCCCGGCTTATCTGGCACACCCAACACGGTGATCTTGGCCTCGTCACGGGTAAAGGCGATGCCGGAAATTAAGGGTTGTTCCATTTCTGCTTCCTCGGGGGCAATCAAGGTGCCCTCTCCTGGTTCAAAGGATGACAAAACGCGGATGGGCACGTTGTATTTACTGGCGAATTCCACAGCGCGTATTTGCAGTACCTTGGCGCCGAGACTGGCAAGCTCCAGCATCTCCTCAAAGGTCAGCCGGTCAAGCTTGCGAGCCTTGGGCACGACCCGCGGGTCGGTGGTGTAGACACCATCCACATCAGTATAGATCTGGCACTCTTTGGCACCCAGGGCAGCAGCCAGGGCCACCGCTGTGGTGTCGGAGCCACCTCGTCCCAGGGTGGTGATATTGCCGTCCTCATCCACGCCCTGGAAACCCGCCACGACCACCACTCGACCCTTATCAAGATCGCGACGGATGCGACGTTGGTCAATATCCAGAATGCGTGCCTTGTTGAAGGCGCTGTCGGTACGAATATGGACCTGGGCCCCGGTATAAGATACCGCTGGGCAATTCCATTCCGCCAGACACATGCTAAGCAGCGCTATGGTCACCTGCTCACCCGTGGACAACAGCACATCGAGCTCCCGCGGATCGGGATTGTCCGAAGCCTCCAGAGCCAGCCCCATGAGACGATTGGTCTCACCGCTCATGGCGGAGACCACGATCACCACATCGTGCCCCTGGCGACGGTCCTCCTGAGCCTGCTCGGCCACGACCCGAATGCGTTCCAGATCCGCTACCGAAGTACCACCGTATTTCTTTACCATCAATGCCATAAGCTACCTGCAGCACCTAAAAAAAAAAGTGCCACATCTCCTGAATAAAACCATGATTCAAATTATGAGGCTAACTGCTTCTCTACCCAATCCCGCACTGAAGCGAGCGCCTTGTCTATATTGGCCGGCTGGCTGCCACCAGCCTGGGCCATATCCGGGCGTCCACCACCCTTACCGCCTACCTGTTTGGCCACATGGTTCACCAGCGGACCTGCCTGCACGCGATCGGTGGCATCAGCGGTCACACCCGCCACCAGACTCAGCTTGTCACCACTGACCGCAGCCAACACCACTGCTGCGGTACCGAGCTTGTTTTTCAACTGGTCAACCGTATTACGCAGGGCGTTTCGATCCTCGCCCTCAAATATAGCGGCCAATACCTTAATGCCACCCACCTCCACCGCCTGGCCGGCGAGTTGCTCTCCCTGATTGCTCGCCATACGCGCCTTGATACGCGCCAGTTCCTTTTCCATCTCATGATTGCGCACGAGAATCTGCTCGAATTTATCCTCCAGGGAATCTGTATCGCTCTTAAGCATGGCCGCCAAACGAGCCTGACAGCTCTCGGTCTCGGTGACCCAGGCCAGTGCCTCGTTAGCGGTCACCGCCTCGATACGGCGTACCCCAGCGGCTACTCCTGTCTCCCCGGTGAGTTTGAACAAGCCGATATCCCCGGCCCGACTCACATGGGTGCCACCACACAACTCAGTGGAATGCTCGCCGATACTCAAGACCCGCACGACCTCATCATATTTCTCACCAAACAGCGCTTGAGCCCCACTCTCCATGGCCTCATCCCGGGACATCAGTACCGTGGCAACCTCGCTATTCTCTAGAATCCAGTGGTTAACCTGCTGCTCAATGGCCTGCAATTGGTCGCTGGATACCGGTTCAAAATGAGAAAAATCAAAACGCAGTCGATCCGGCCCTACCCGTGAACCCTTCTGGGACACGTGACTGCCCAATACCTTACGCAAGGCCGCATGCAACAGATGGGTGGCAGAGTGATTTCGTGCCGTTGCCAACCGCTGCTCCCGGTATACGCTCGCCTTGAGTTCGTCACCTACCCGCAGTTCGCCATCGGTTAGCACCCCGGCATGTACCACAGCACGAGCCTGACGCTGGGTATCAGTTACCTTGAAGCGTACGCCCCGGGCCTTGAGCAAACCGTGGTCACCCACCTGGCCACCAGATTCCGCATAAAAGGGAGTACGTTCAAGCACCACCAGGCCATGATCCTCCGGGCGCATCACCTCGGCCGCGACACCATCCACATAGAGCGCCGTAACCAGTGACTTGCCGACCAACTTCTCATAGCCGATAAATTCACTCTCTTCCGTACACTCCAGCAGCGGCGTAACGCTGTCGCCAAAGCGGCTGGCAGCACGGGCACGTTCACGCTGGGACTCCATTTCCTTTTCGAAGCCGGCCATATCGAGCTTCAAGCCCCGCTCTCTGGCCACATCAGCAGTTAGATCCGTAGGAAAACCATAGGTGTCGTAGAGGCGAAAGATGGTTTCACCCGAGAGTGTCTTGCCGTTGAGTTCAGCCATCGCCTGATCGAGCATGCGCATACCCTGCTCCAGGGTCTCGGCAAAACGCTCCTCCTCCTGCAACAACACCTTCTCCACCAGCACACCTTGCTCACGCAGATCGGGAAAGGCATCTCCCATCTCCTTCGCAAGCGGCGCAACCAAACGATGGAAGAAAGCACCCTCGGCGCCGAGCTTGTGACCGTGCCGAATGGCACGACGAATAATGCGCCGCAGCACATAGCCACGCCCTTCGTTTGAAGGGATAACGCCATCGGCAACCAGAAAGGCACAGGAGCGAATATGGTCGGCAATCACCCGCAGAGATTGATTGTCTCGTGCCAAGACACCGGTAACATCACCCGTGCTTTCAATCAGATCCCGAAACAGATCAATCTCGTAATTATTGTGCTTGCCCTGAAGTACCGCCGCGAGGCGTTCAAGCCCCATACCGGTATCTACTGACGGTTTGGGCAGCGGCTCAAGATTGCCCTTGGCATCCCGGTTGTACTGCATGAACACGAGATTCCAGATCTCGATGTAGCGATCGCCATCCTCGTCCGAGCTGCCCGGAGGCCCACCGGCAATCTCCGGACCATGGTCATAAAAGATCTCGGAACAGGGACCGCAGGGACCGGTCTCACCCATGGACCAAAAATTGTCCTTCGCACCACAGCGCGAAAAGCGTTCAGCACTGACGCCAACTTCCTTGAGCCAGATATCGGCAGACTCGTCGTCGTCATCAAAGACCGTCACCCACAGCCGTTCCGGTGCCAACCCAAATTGTTCGGTCAACAGCTCCCAGGCGTAGGCAATAGCCTCATGCTTGAAATAATCGCCAAAGCTGAAGTTACCCAGCATCTCGAAGAAGGTGTGATGGCGAGCGGTATAGCCCACATTTTCCAGATCATTATGCTTGCCACCGGCACGCACACAGCGCTGACTAGAGACTGCACGGTTATATGGGCGTGCCTCAGTACCCAGGAAGACATCCTTGAACTGCACCATTCCCGCGTTGGTAAACAACAGGGTGGGATCATCCGCCGGCACCAGCGAACTGCTGGGCACCACGGTATGGCCGCGGGCACTAAAAAAATCCAGAAAGGTCTGGCGAATCTCGCTCGTTCGCATACTCATCGCTGTAATAAATAGCCTTTACTCATCATCTGCATCACCCATAACACCGCGAATCTGCTCCATGGTAAAACCGCGATAACGCAGGAATTTCATTTGCCGCGCCTTTTCCCGATATTCCTTCGGGATAGACAAGCCAAAACGCTTATTTCTGACCGCCACTGCGCGTTGCCACCATTGTCGATCGCCGGGGTCGAGAAAGTCCTCTATCAGGCAATCTTCTATACCCTTGTTCTTCAGCTCCGCGCGGATTTTTTCCGGCCCCTGGCCCCGCTCCGAACGGTAGCGGACGATCATCTCGGTGAAACGTCGCTCGGAGAGCAGATCTATCCGTTGCAGGTCTTCAAGTACCGGGCCAATGAGCTCCGCCTCAAAACCCCGGCTCTTGAGCTTCTCCGCCAGTTCCCGTACCGAGTGCTCGCGCCGGCTCAGTAAGTGCAGGGCCTTGTCACGAAGTTCGGCCAGCTCCTCGCTCAGGCCTCCGCCTCCACGGCTTCCTCAACCTTGGGCTCAGCCGAACTCGCCAACAGGCGGCTGCGCAGCTCGCTATCAATCGCCTGAGCGATCTCCGGATTGTCCTTGAGGAACAGACGTGCATTGTCTTTCCCCTGGCCAATACGGTCGCCTTTATAGCTGTACCAGGCACCGGCCTTATCAACCAGACCGTGCTCAACACCCAAGGTGATCAACTCGCCAAAAAAGGAGAAGCCCTCGCCATAGAGAATATCGAATTCCACCTGGCGAAATGGCGGTGCCACCTTATTCTTTACCACCTTGACCCGGGTCTGGTTACCAATGATCTCGTCGCCCTTTTTGATAGCACCAATGCGACGAATATCGAGACGCACCGAGGAATAGAACTTCAGGGCGTTACCGCCAGTGGTGGTCTCCGGGCTACCAAACATCACGCCGATTTTCATGCGAATCTGGTTGATGAAGATCACCAGGGTGTTGGAACGCTTGATATTGGAAGTGAGCTTGCGCAAAGCCTGAGACATCAGGCGCGCCTGCAAGCCCACATGATGGTCCCCCATCTCCCCTTCCAGTTCCGCCTTGGGGGTCAGCGCCGCCACCGAGTCGATCACCACCACGTCCACCGCGCCGGAGCGCACCAGCATGTCGGTAATCTCCAATGCCTGCTCACCAGTGTCGGGCTGAGACATCAGCAGCTCGTCCACATTGACCCCGATCTTACCGGCATATCCCGGGTCCAGCGCGTGTTCCGCATCCACAAAGGCCACCGTACCGCCCAGTTTTTGTGCCTGCGCCAGCACCTCCAGGGTCAGCGTGGTCTTGCCCGAGGATTCCGGCCCGTAGATCTCCACCACTCGCCCCCGCGGCAGGCCACCGATGCCGAGGGCGATGTCGAGCCCCAGGGAACCCGTGGGAATGGCGTCCATCTCGCCTGCGGCGGGCCGGTCACCCATACGCATGACCGCGCCCTTTCCGAACTGTCGTTCAATCTGGCTAAGAGCCGCACCCAGGGCCCGTTTCTTGTTTTCGTCCATGTCTTCCTCCTGGCAAATCCAGGGGCTGTTCCCTTGCCCCGACGATTAAGTTGACGCACAGCATCGCTGCAAAGCGGCGCATTATCCCACAGTTAGCCACCAGCCCCCAAGGTGCTGCGCTCAAACAGTCTCAAGCGGCCACCGACCCCGACTTTCATAACGTACCCCCCTATCCACGGGTACCGAAGCGAGTAACTGGAAGGCATTTGCTTGCCAGTTGATAGGAGCATGGGTACTTGTTTGCAGGCGCCGGCGCACGCGCCGTGCAAGGGTAATATGGGGGCGATAGGGGTGAAGCTCCCGCGCCAATCCACAGGTCATCGCCCCCTGCTCCAGCCTGCCCACCAATTCCTGCAATGCTAGCGGCATAGTATCGGGAGCCGACCACATGACTTGTGAACGGCGCCAGCTTCCAAGGTGTTCAAACAATAAAGAGATGGGTGCACCCTCAATACATGCGGCCATATCCAGCAAACAATGCTCCTGTTCCGGCTTGGTACGACCCAGAAACAACAAGGTGAGATGAATATTTTCCGGCGGCACGACCCTCGCGCGCCGGGGAGCCGAGCTCACCGCAAGCGCATGCAACACCTGAACAGTAGCCCGGTCGGGCACCAGAGCAAAGAACAACTTCGATAATTTAGGGCTCATTCGGCCAGCAAAGTGAGGACGCCCTCGAGTGCACACGCTACTGCCTGCGCCCGCACCGCCAAACGATCACCCTGGAACTGCAGGCAGCGCACGCGGGCACCGCCGTCCCGACGTGCCCAGGCGATCCATACAGTTCCTACCGGTTTGTCGGGTGTTCCGCCCCCGGGACCAGCAATACCACTGATGGCCACGCTGATATCCGCCGGGCTGTACGCCAATGCACCGGCCGCCATCTCCAGCACGACATCCCGGCTCACCGCTCCGTGGCGGGCGAGCGTATCCGCACTCACCCCCAGCAAGGCCCCCTTGGCACGATTGCTGTAGGTGACAAAACCACGCTCGAACCAGGCGGAACTACCCGCGATGTCGGTAATGGCAGCGGCAATAGCGCCCCCGGTGCAAGACTCCGCGGTGACCAGCGTCAGATCAGCAGCCGCCAGCGCCTCGCCTACTCGCTGCGACAAGTGCTCTAAATCGGAAGTCATCGGGATGTCGCCTGCTTGCGCCGCGCCCGAAAGAAGGCCCTGAGTTGTGCCCCGGCTTCCGTAGCGAGCAGGCCACCCTGGCACTGCAAGCGGTGATTGAAACATTCCGAACCCAGCACATCAAACACACTACCCGCCGCACCGGCCTTGGGGTCAGTGGCGGCGTACACCACCCGCGCCACCCGCGCATGCATAATCGCACCGGCACACATCACACAGGGCTCGAGAGTGACATAGAGGGTGGTATTGAGTAGACGGTAATTACCGATAGCCTTGGCCGCTGCGCGTAAAGTAATAATTTCCGCGTGAGCACTGGGATCATGATCGCCTATGGGACGGTTCCAGCCCTCCCCGAGAACTTCTCCGTCCCGTACCAGCACCGCACCCACTGGCACCTCTCCATCAGCCTCGGCACGGGATGCCAGTTCCAGAGCATGGCGCATCCACTGCTCATCATCCTGTTGCTTGAGTGATACGTTTTCGGCTTCGTCTCCGATTTCCATTTTCATTCTGTAGGCGGTAGACCCCTTCGCTGATTTCGTTTCTCTATATCTTATGTTACCTTCCTTGGCTAACATACTGAATTATAAAAACAACAATCTAGGATGGTCCCAAAACCAGTTTCCCCAGAATGGATTTCTGTCGCATGTCCCGATTATTTGCAGGTTTGAGAAATAAGCCCGATGTATGGATTGCAGTACTAGGCACCGTATTTGCCAGTTCCACCGTACTTTCAGTACCCACCGTTACCGTTAATGACTGGACGTATAGAAGCAGTGTTGGCGAAACAGGAATCGTTGACTTTCGAGTTACCGAAACATTTACCACCGCAGCAGAACTCGGCGGAGTCGATAATTCCTATCAATATTCCGTCACCAATCTCACACCTGACCTCATGGCAAGTATTTTCAGCATCAACAATCCGAACAACCTTGCGCATACCGTCATCACCCCTGCAGGTTGGACAAGTAGAGGAACCCAGGCCCCCGTATGGGAAAACGGCTCTATAGCACCAGGACAAACCGTGTCTGGCTTTGAGTTTCTTACTTCGGGAATACTTCCCGAAATGACAACCCCGCCATTTCTCGTCAATGAGAGGGGCTGGATTATGACCGGGGTTCAAGGCGTGAACCGTATTGATCATTTCGGTGATCTGTCACACTTGGGAAGTGGCTCCGCGCCCCCCGTAGCAGGCACGGACGTCGTCGCTGAAAGCACTGAGCTGAAAGCCAGCAGCCCCACGGTGACACCGGAAGTTCAAAAACAGGGCATGGCCCAGCAATCGGTGATTATCGAACAACGCATCGGAGGTCGCCTGCGAGGTTACCAGCGCAGCGGTCAGATAAAGGTGCTGGGAATGGATACCGGGCGGGCACCACAATCAGGT
>JAJFJT010000031.1 GCA_021773795.1 Gammaproteobacteria bacterium
AGCCGGAACGCGGCCATGCTGCGTGACAACAGATAGAAGGCTATCACCGCACTCAAGGCCAGGGTGACCTGATTGAAGGTAAACAGGCAAAGGATGCTGAAGGCTGTGATCAGCAACAACTCGCAAGCCAGCGAAATCCCCCACAACAAAGCATCTTCTATCGGTACATATAAGCTGAGACAGATCGCGCAGAGGATCGCTACAGCCAATGCCAGGACCGAAAATCCCGTCAGCTTGGCGAAAAACCAGGTGGCCCGGGTAATGGGCAGGGAGAGCACCAGTTCCAGCCCCTTGTCGTTAAATTCCCGGACCAGACTGGTGAGCACGAAGAGGCTCAACATAAATACAGTAGCGGCACGCAATAAAGTGCCGAGAAAGCCGCTCTGGAACTGCCGACTCTCAGTAATGGCATAGGCGCCAATGAACTCCGCCAATCCGAGGCCAGCCAGCAACAACACCACCACCAGCCACAACAAGCGGTTACGCACCGCTTCCAGCAAGGTGTAATAGGCAATGCATATCAGCGGATGTTGCATGTGGATGATCTTTAATTTCCGTAAAGCTTTAGGGTGCCACTAGAAATTCAAGTTTCCAGGCAAGGCATGAGTAAAAACAGTTGAGCGCAGCATATGTTTGATATGTGAGCGAAACTTTTTTTCGAGAAACACCGTATTGCGACGAATATTGTATTTTTAAGGGTGCCCTTTACTATACCCGAATGCCTTCCACGCCTAGCACTGCCAGCAGATTGATTGCCTCGGCCATCCGCAACGAATATCGGCTACTCGCCCTGATGCTCATGCTACTGCACTCGGCAGTATGGTGGGATTTTGGCGGCTACCTATCGCGCTCCTTGATGATCGCCCATCTGGGCCTGTTCCTTATCTGGCAGCCGGTCTGGCGGCGCGACCAACGTCTGGAGTGGCAAGGCAGCCTGAATCTCATCTTGCCCACCCTGGCCTTCATTTACTGGCTGAACTGGCCGCTGGTGACCTTCTGGGTATTGCTACTCACCGGCATCGTCGGGGGCCGCGTAACCATCGCACGGGCGGAGCGCAATGCCTACATGATCGCACTGATATTCCTCGTCTCGGAACTGTTGATCGGTTGTCTGCCACGGATGTTTTCTATTTACTCCTTGGCAACCCAAGTAGAGATTTTCTTTGGCTACGGCCTCTTTCTACTGCCGCTCGGCCTGTTGTTCTTTCCGACGCCAGAACGGGAGCGTGAGCGCACCCGTGCCGTGGACTTCCTGTATGGGCTGACGGTCTCCCTACTGGCCGCCATTCTTGGACTTGGTAGCCTGCTTAGCACCTATTCCACCGGCGCCCCCTATGCCACCGCCTTGCTACAAGCGATAGTCGCGATCAGCTTTTTTCTGTTGGCCATCAGTTGGTTATGGGCGCCACAGGGTGGATTCAGTGGTCTTGGCCAGTTATGGGAGCGCTATCTGCTGAATATTGGCACACCATTCGAACAGTGGACGGGTAGAGTCGCCCGACTGGCTGATCGACAACAAAGCCCGCGCGAATTTCTGCAATCTGCCATGCAACAGTTCATGGAATTGCCCTGGGTGGCTGGCGTTACCTGGAATGCCACGGGCTCTAAGGGCAGCCTGGGAAGCATGAGCAAATACAGGCTTAGAGTCAGCGATGGCGAGGTCCAGGGCGTAGTCTTCGCCCATCGCCCACTGGGTACCGCGCTACTACTCCACGGCAAACTACTACTCAATCTACTCGGGCATTTTTATAGCGCCAAGGAACGGGAACGGGAACTGGCCCAGCAGGCACATCTACAAGCTATCTACGAAACGGGAGCACGTGTCACCCATGACATAAAAAATTTGCTCCAGTCCCTGAGTACGCTCACCCTGGCCTTGCAGAAAAGTAGTGGGGAACGCCGTGCGGATGCACTGCGTCTGCTGGAAAACCAACTGCCTCATCTCACCCAACGCCTGCAGCTTGCCCTGGACAAATTACAAGCTCCGGTAACCGGGCAAACGACTGAAATGCTCCTGAGTGAATGGTGGGAAAACCTGAAGACCCGAAACCTTGGCAGGAAGCTTCACTTCCGGGAAACGCTGGATGCCGATCCATCCATTCCACTGGACTGTTTCGATAGTGTGGTGGAAAACCTGCTGGAAAACGCACGCTTCAAGCGTCAGGCAGAACCAGAGATTGCAATTGATGTGGAAGTGACGGCCACTGCCGAGCAACTGGAACTTAGCGTACGCGATACCGGTGCAGGCATTTCAGAGGAAACCGCCGATAACCTCTTCAAGGGCGCACTGCCTTCGGCCAGTGGTCTCGGCATTGGACTCTACCAAGCCGCGCGGCAGGCAGAGCAGGCCGGCTTCACCTTAGGATTGCGAAGCCATAAAACAGGCGATGTCTGCTTTGTCTTGGAACGTGCAAAAAAATAGAAGCCCTGATTTGTCAGGAAACAAGTGTCAGGGCAATTTCCCCGCCGCCACCATGCGGCTCATCAGCACATTGCCGGAAAGCCATACCACCAGATCATCGAACTCGCTCCCTACTTGCTGGCTAAAGCCCTTGAGGACCACACTGTTGTCCCCGTCGGCATTTTCCTGTTCGTCGGCGGAAGTGGCCGGGGCCGCACCATTTTTTCCTCGGGACAGCACCAGGGCCGGCACGTTAGTAGCGACATTGTTGCCACCAGCACCGTCAAGCACGGTAAGCGTTCCGGTGGAACAAAGCTCAAAGGAAACACCGATGGTGACCGTTCCACAACCAGTACCGTCGATGTCATCAGCAAAGGTGGTGGTCACCCGATAAGTATAGTTGTTGGCCCAGGCATCACTTTGCCCCATACCCAGTTGCACCCACGGTAAATTGCCTTCGTTCGTCACACAGGCAAGGGGGGCCCCGGTCCGGTCCTCCTGACCATCACCGATGTTGGCCACGGGGACGGCATTACAGGGTGCCGCGGCACTCGCACAATCTGGGCAGGCAATCCGATTGTTGGCCATGGAAAAACCATACAAAGCCTCCTTAACCTCCTCCAGTTGACTGCGGGTCTCGCTGACATTACGCAAATCCAGCTGGGTGGCCAGTGGCACCAGCAAGGCCCCCAGCATGAGTGCAACAATGGCGATGACTACCGCCAGTTCGATGAGGGTAAAACCCTGTCGGGCTTGTAATCGTAGTTCAGGGCGCAATGATTTGTACCTGGTCATTAAAAGCATTGGTGCGGCGCAGGCGCACGAACTCATCATCCCCCGCCGTGTCGTTACCCACCAGCGGCTGCAAGGCATGGTTCGGGTCGAACTCGTAATAACTGCCCTGGAGACCGGTGACACGGTTCTGCCCGGCAAGCTGCGCCCCCGCACTCACTAATATCGCCTGCACAGCGTTACTGATGGTTGTTCCGGTCAGCGTCAGACAATCGGTACCGGGAGTGCACGGCACCGGGGGCGGACCACCACTTCCATCACCCACATGCACGGAGGAAACCGCCGCATAAAGCAACTGGTGCCAATTGTTGCTCACCAGCCACAGCGGTAATTCATCCGGGACACCCAGATCGAACTGGATCCTTTTTCCCTCAATCTTGCCCTCGGTATCCGCATCATCCACCAAGGTACCCTGCCCACATTGATTGCCTGCCTGGGGTCCAGACACCGCAATATCGGTAATCCGTATCAACACATTCGAACCCACCGGAAAGGGAATGGCATCAATCTGAAGATCGCGCTGTCGTGGCTTGTCCCACTTCGGACGTTTAATCTTTACCCCATCCGGGTCCCCAGGGTCCGCAGTAAAAATATATTCGAATTTGCGATTGATTTGGGTATTGGGCTCACCCAGGCAGGTGAGTAGACCGGGATTACCGGGCTGCCCGCTAACCGCCGTTACGCTGCAGTTGACCTGCTCAATGGTCGTCCAGGTGCACTGGGTACTGGTGCCGTTAAAGGTAATGTCATCGGACTCCAGATCTCCAAGGCTGACGGTACCACTCACCGTAACATCCGCATTGTTGATGTCCCACTTGGCCTTGAAGGTAGTAAAAAACTGTTCTCCCGGCCAGCTAAAAGGGAGTAACCCTTCGCGGGTACCCACGGCGCCGTTATATACCGAAGTGACGGGCCCCGCGCCAAAGGGACTCAACCAGGGATAGAGCTCTCGATTATTCCATGTGTCATTCGGATAATCCGGATGAGCCGGATTATCGTGATTCCAGAGCAGAGTTACGTCCCACGGACTCCATGCCCCATCCCTGAAGGTCCGCAAAACCTGTCCAACTGTGCCTAGAACACGCCGCTCTACCAGTGGCATCACATCACTCTGGGTAATGGGCATCACCCGATCATTGAAGGTATTGCTGCGCAGAGCGTTGACGAAAACCAAATCATCATCGGCGTTTTCACCCTCCAGATAATCATCGTCAGTGTTGCTGGTACGATTTTGCTGGGCCACAACCGGTGCCCCCGGGGCAATAATGGCTGCAATCACGCCGGCCGCACCGCTCACAGAGATGAATCCCAGGCTCTCGCTATTGATGGGCTCGGCACTGGGATGATCCCGAAAGCTACTGGAAAGTGCATACCAAAGTGTCTCACCGCTACCATCCAGAATATTGGCCATGCGCAGGGTCTTCCACGGTAGCCGCCCGATATAACTGGGACATTGATTACCGGCGAATAGCTGGGCGACACCATCATTATCAGTATCGGGACAGGGCAGGCTGCCGGGACGATTCACATCATTCACGGCCCGCCCGATAAGCGCCGCCTTGGCCTCGGCCAGCGCACGGATGGTATTCGCTTCCGCCTCAATCCGACTATCGGCAGCCCGGTTCAAACCATTAAGCAAAAAACCTGCGCCCACCATCACCACGAGGGTCAGCAGGGCGAGCAGGGCCGCGCCACGCTGATGCCGGAGCAAAACCTGCGGGGTATCTTCAGACCACACGGGAGAGGTGGTTCCCGCCCCGCCTAACGGGTAGCGGCAGCCTCGGGAAGACCGCCATTTTCTGAGGTCGAGGCACCAGAATCCGCGGCATCCGTTGCCTTATTAGCGAAGACGCGCTCGGCACCCTCGGAAGATTTACGTTGATAGGCATCCAGCAAACTACCGCTGACGATGTCGATCTTTTGACCTGGCTTGAGCCGCACGGTATCGGAGCCATTCGGCAACATAATACGCACCGTACCGCCAGCGCTGCGTTGGGTCTCTACCCGTATCCCCTCACCGGCAGATTCGCCACCAGGAACAAAGCTGCCATTGATCCAGGCGCTATGACGCTTTTTACCGCGCAGGACGATACCATTGATGGTGACCGGCGGGGGTGCCGGCGGTGCTTCTGCACTCTTTTTTTGTACCGGATCACCCAGACGGTAGGCGTCGCGGAGTTCGTTCAGGGCATCACGCTGCTCCACCGTGGAAAACAGCCTGCCCTTGACCTGGGCCGAAACATTGCTCATGAGAGCAAGGGAAAGGCCGGTGAAAATAACCGCTGATATTCTCCTCACGCCCCCTCCTCCGGCTGCCGGATAGTCAACCACTGGAGTCCGCACACGGCACTCAAATTCTCATGGGTGGCGTTCATGACCATGCCTTCCTGCTTGCGCCTGATCTGGCAACGGTTGACGCTGAAATGCCCCCGGACCTGGGTGTTTATCTGCTGAAAAAGATTCAGCAAATCATTCTCGTGCAGCAAGCCGATTTGCAGATTCATTTCGCTAACAAAAACCTCAAAACGCCCCGATGGCATGGGAAAATCCGGAGTGTGGGTATCCTGTGCATTGATGTCGTAGCGCAGTGAGGGTAGTTTTATATTGCGAGCCGCAGCACCCAGAGTCTCTACCCAGTCCAACCGATGTTCGCTGCCAATCAGACCCTCGGATTCCAGCGTCTGATAGCGCGGGTAAAAACTCTCAATAAGCTTGCGTTCTTCATCCAGGGCCAAAAAGCGGGCACGGAATGAGGCCAACTTTCCCTGCTCCTGCTTATGCATAGTCTGGGACTGCTGGTTAAAATAGTGCGCCCCACCCGCCAGAGCACCACTCACCACCAGTGCCACCGCGAGAAAAATGCTCGCGCCACGGATTACCGTCCAGTCAATTTCAGCTAATCTCATGGTCCGCCCGCACTACGATTCGGATAGAAAATTCTGCACCTTTGGAGGCCCCGACGCCACCTGTCTGGCCGGTCATACGCCCCTGGGAACTGGTGTCCAGCGGCACCTTCATCAACCTCGCTGATTCCACCACTGAATTCTTTTCCAGCGCGGCTATAAAACGATTGAGGGTTTTCAAAGCCTCGCGAAAATTGCCATCAAAGGGATCCAGCTGTCCATCCACCCACGCCAACTGGAACAAGGTTTCTCCCTCATTGGTATTGGCACCTCCGGCATAGGGATTGGCAGACTGGGCCGAGGCCTTCTCGGCTCCGACCAGAGCCTTCGGATCACTGGCCGTTTTCCAGTCTACGGTCTTGATATAAAGGCCGGGAAAACCGTCAAGTGCCCGGCTCAGCACCCTCATCATTTGTTCCGGCGTACTGCGATAGCGCTTCAGCACCTCAGCCATCTCCACTGCAGTTTTTAGTTGGTAGGCGTCGGCAGGTGCTTTGGGAAGGGTTTTCTGTCCAAGGGCATAGCGCTCTTGGTAAAAATGCGCCTGGCGCGTGAAAGCCGACGCCTCATCCCGGGTCACCACTGCATTGAAAAACTGATAGCCACTCCAGGCGATACTCCCGGCAAGCAACAGCACCCCTGCCGCTTTCATGCCGATACGTGCGCGATGAAGACGGATGTAACGCGTCTCCTTGTCGGTACCGTAGTAGTTGGGTGGCGCCTCAGTAGCGAGTAAACGGGCAAAGAGCGCATCGGCAAAGGGAGTCGCCAGCTCTCCCTTTAATCCCACCTTGCTCGCCATATCCGCCACATCCACCAGGTGATAGCGGGTGGCTACGGTATCGGCGGCCTGATGCCGGAGATCGCCAAGGATACGTCCGTGACCCAGCAGGAAAACATCCAGGGGCGTATCCCGTGACAGCAACCGGAGACTGTTGAGATAACGGCGAAGCTTCTCTACCTCACCGAGGATGTAGGAGGACACCTGGCTTGCATCAAGCTTGGGCATATAGGCCAGGCGGCTGATCTTCAGATCCTTGCCTTCAAAGAAGGTCTGCCGCAGACCGCCAGAGCCCTGCAGGGTAACCAACAAAGTATGGGTGGAGTTAGCCGGAATTCGTTTGAGCAGCGAGCCTCCAACTACGGGCAGCGAATAAATCCCCACCAGAGGAATCTTGTGGCGCTCGATCTGACCAATCCAGGGATCCAGTAGCTCCTGGCGAATAAGAGCAGTGAACAACACCCGATCATCCCGGCGACCATCGGGTTCACGCCCCTGAAAGATGGCATGGGCGTAACGACACTCACGAAACAGGCGATTCTGACGGGTTTTGACCAACGCCCGCCGGTCGCCACCCATCACATGGGGGATGGTCTCGTGGCGAAACTCCTCTTCCACCACGTCCACCAGAATGTAAATGGGTAGCGGTGGCGCACTCTCGAGGTATTTTGAGAAACGCCCCAATCCCGCTTCATCGGGCCGAAAACTCAGGGTTTCCTGGGCACGCCCACCCTGCCACTGATGGACGCAAAGGCGCCCGGCAGTAAGCACGCAGACGCGCCGGTTGGCGGCACTAAATCTTAAGCTTGGCAACAAGGTCATAGATGGGTCCTAAGACTGAAACCATCACCCAGATAAGCAGACCGCCCAGGAGAAAGGTCATGGCAGGGCCAATCATGGCCTGCAGCTTTTCGATGGAATCACGTACATCGCGTTCATAGAAGTAACTGATATTCAGCAAGGCCTTATCCAGAGCGCCAGTATTTTCTCCCACCCGCAACATGCGTAATACCAGCGGTGGAAACAGGCCCGCATATTCAAAGCTCGCACTGATGCTCGCCCCATCGGAGATCTGCCGGCTGGCGCGTCGTGTCGCCGCTGCAATGGCCTTATTGCCCACCAGCCCCTCCGTAATGCGTAGACATTCCAGCACGGTCACGCCCGATTCATAGAGCAGGGCAAAATAGTTGGCAAAACGGGCCAAAATAATTTTTTTCTGTACCGGGCCGATCACCCAGAGCTTGAGTTTGAGTTCGTCCACGGCGTAATCCACCGCGGGACTCATGCGCCGCAGGGCAAAAAATCCCATCACCACAACGATTGGCATCAGGATCACCACATACCAATAGGAAACAAAGAAATTCGACACGCTAATCAGCACAAGGGTATGCAGGGGCAGCGTCTCCCCCATGGATTTAACAAACTGGACCAGTTGTGGCACCAGATAGGTCATGAGAAAAAACACCACCAGCAACACCACGCTCCCCACCAGCGCGGGATACATGAGCAATTTTTTCACGTGTTCAGCCTGCTCATCCTGCCACTTGAGGTTCTCCGTAATCTTGGCCAATACCTCTGCCACCCGGCCACTGAACTCGCCAGCGCGCATGAGATTGACGAAGACCGAGTCAAAAACCCGAGGATATTCGGCCATTGCCCCGGACAATGAAGAACCGCCTTCGATAGACTCGATCATGCCCGCAACGATCTCTTTCAGGCGAGCATCGTCCACGGAATCCCGCAGGTCGCCCAACCCGTCCACTACCGGGACTCCAGCCGAAAGCAGTTGCTCAAGATGGAAGCAGAAAGTAATGAGGTCCGCACGCTGAATTCCTGCTCCAGTGCCACCACCGGAACGCGCACGGGCCTCCTTGAAGTTGACCAGGTCCAGCCCCATACGGGACAACCGCGACTCCAAATCAGCCGCATTCGCCGCCTCCATGCTGCCTACCGAGGTCTTGCCGCGGTCATCCATGGCCTTGTACTGCATCATGGGCATAATGGAAAACCTAAGTGAGTCTCGCCGTCAGATCCACAACCCGAGACACCTCATCCAGGCTGGTCACACCCTCAAGCACGCGCCGTATACCATCCTCGGCAAGGGGTACGAAATTCTTGGCCAACGCTGCCTTGGTAAGCTCACGGCCGGTCGCGCGGTGCGCCACCAGCTCATCCAGCTCGCTATCAAACTTCAACACTTCGATCAGTGCCAGACGCCCACTGTATCCATGATGATCACATTGGGAACAGCCGTTGGCGCGGTAAATGGGCACCATTTCCTCGCCAATACTCATACCCAGGACCTGGCGCATCATCTTGGGCGGCTCGTAGGCCTCTTTGCAGTGGGGGCAGAGCTTGCGCACCAACCGTTGCCCGACAATCCCGATAATATTTCCCGCGATCACCTCCGGCGGAACGCCGGTATCCAGCAGGCGTGGAATTGAGCCCAATGCGGAATTGGTATGCAGGGTGGAAAAAACCTGATGCCCGGTCATGGCGGCACGAAAGGCCATCTCGGCGGTCTCGCCATCACGAATTTCACCCACCAAAATAATGTCCGGGTCCTGGCGCATGAGGGTGCGCACGCCGTTGGCAAAATCAAGTTTTGCCGCCTCATTGACCGAGGTCTGGCGAATCATCTCCATGGGGTATTCCACCGGGTCCTCAAGCGTCATGATGTTAACCGCCTCGGTATTGAGCTCGGTTAACATCGAATAAAGGGTGGTGGTCTTGCCGCTACCAGTAGGACCGGTTACCAGAATGATTCCCTCGGGACGCGCCATCATCAGGTTAAGGGTCTCGAAGGTCTCCGGATGCAGGCCTAGCTTTTCCAGTGGCACGATGCCCTTCTGCCGATCCAGTACCCGCAGCACGATGTTCTCACCGTAGTTGGTGGGCAAAGTAGAAACGCGGAAATCGATGGGATGCCCCGAAACAGAAAGGGAGATACGCCCGTCCTGCGGCGCCCGCATTTCAGCAATATTCAGTGCTGCCATCACCTTCACGCGTACCGCGATGGCTGACCAATAGTTGCGGTGCAGACTGCGAATTTGACGCAATACGCCATCAATACGATAGCGGATACGAAGAAAGTCATGCTCCGGCTCGAAATGGATGTCCGAGGCACCGCGCTTTACCGCATCGGAAAGCAGCGCATTGACCAGACGCACCACTGGCTGACTGTACTCCTCACTCTCCGCCTCAAGACTGGCGTAATCGATCTCGCCAGTCTCGATCTCTTGGAGAATGCCATCGATGGACATCTCGTAGCCGTAAAACTGATCGATGTACTTGTCGATCTCGGTCTCACCGGCCAACAGGGGCAAAACGTCTACATCGCCACCCAGCAAGGCCCGTGCCTGATCCAGAGCGATCACATTGAAGGGATCGGCCATAGCCAGGGTAAGCAGCTGCTTATCTTCATCAAAGGTGATCGCCAGCATATGGTGGCGACGGGCAACCTCCTTGGGAATAGCCTTCACGACTTCACTGTCTACCACCACCCGCGCGAGGTCGACGCTGTCGTAGCCAATGGCCCCGCCCAGCACATCACGAATAACCGCCTCGGTGGCAAAACCGAGATGCACCAAGATCTTGCCCAGATGCTCCCTGCTTTTTTTCTGTTCGGTCAGCGCAATGCGAACCTGATCCTCGCTGACAACGCCCTTGCCAACAAGCAACTCGCCGATGCGACGATGCCGCACCGGTGCTTCCATATGGATGGAGGGAGAAGAAGTAGTAGTGGGGTTCATCCGTTGCTATTCGATCCACTCAGGGCACGTATGCGCTCCAATGCACCCGCACTCGGAACATTAGAGGCACGGCCATCTGCAAGCTCAAGCGCGCGCCGATAATATTTTAATGCCGGTTCACGCTGGCCTAAATGGTCCAGACTGATCGCCAGGTTAAAGGCGAAATCCGGATTGGTATTATCCCGCCGGTAGGCCTCGAAGTAGGCCCCCTGTGCCTCCGCCCAACGCGCCTGGGCGGCGAATAGATTGCCGAGAGAGAAATGTAGATGGGTGGAATCCGGTTCCCGATCCAGCAACTGCTTGACGCGACTCTGCCCCGCCACCGGGTCAAGCTGTTGGTTCATGCTCATCAATGCAGTCTGGGCCACGCTGTCACGAGGGTTACGGCTCAGTAGATCAAGATAGATACGGCCAGCCTTTTCATCCTTACCCGCACTGAGTGCGATCGCAGCCAACCCTAACTGGGCATCACGGTTGCCAGGATCACGTTTCAGAACCTTTTGATAGCCGATGCGTGCCGCGGCATGATCGCCATCGCTATAAGCCGCATAGGCCGCTGTAAGCAAGGGTTGGTTACGATCAACCGCTCGCCGACGGGTAATACGAATCCCCGGCGATGGCGGTAAGGCAGCCGGGGTCGCGGCGGCGGCAAGTGCTGCCTCAAATTGTTCATCGTTGAGCACCGGGGCAGCTGCCGGAGCGACTTCCTTTGCCTTGGCAGCGGCGGCCTGAGCCTCACGACCGGGAGAAAGGTCGCCCTGAGCTGGAGGCTCTACTGCAGCTACGGTCGGTTCTACGGCAGCGGAAGCAGGGGTCTGAACTATAGCCACTGGCGGGGCCGCCGGAGCGGGCACGGTAACAGCCGCCCGAGGCGGGAGCCGCCCTGGCGCAAATGAGGAAGCCGGTTTGAGCGCAGACCAAAGATAATAACTGCCGCCCCCGAGTCCGAAGAGCAACAGCAATCCAAGGCCATACCAAAGGCCACGCCCCTTTCCCTCTGCTGCCGCTGACTTCGCCGAAAATACGGCCTGTGCGGTGCTTTGTGGTTCCGCCCATACGCGCTTGCGCGGGCTGGTTTCGGTATCTTCACCCGCCGCGGAATCGGCCTCGGGTTTGAGTTCCGCATCCCCTGTGGAATCCAGAATAGTCGTCGGCGCGGTCATCTGCCCGGTGCCATCGAAATAATCGTTCACCGAACGCCGGGCAGCGCGCGCGGAAGGCAAAGTCGCGGAGGTATCTTCTAAGGGAACATTGTGCTCACCGGAGAAAGAAAGCGTACCGTCTTGCTCCTCATCAATGGCAGGCAAACCCCGGTCCCCACGCGCTGCAGCAATCTCCTCTTCCAGCTCAAGGCTGAGCGAATCTGACAGATCCTGCTCAGCCGCTTTCGGGTCTTGCTCAAACTCAGCCTCCAACGAAGTTTCTTCGCCTCCGGCCTCATCCTGACGGACCGGAACCTCGTTGCTGCCGGTGGCTTCAAGTGGATCCAGACTAAGCTCGGGGCTGGTGTCGTTGTCGTCAGCCGACTTGGGGCTGGCACCGGCCTCCCGAGCCTTTTCCGCCTTTTTCAAGGCGTCCATCAGCAGGCTCATTTGGCTTGCCCCTGGGGAAGGCCCGTCTGTGGCATGGCTGATTTCAGATTTTCGGGCAGGAAGCGCTGGAAGTTGGCCAGATCTCCCGAAACGCTGGGACTGCGAATCACCGTAGGCCGAAGGAAGATCACTAACTCGGTTTTGGTGAAATCATTGTCACGCGATTTAAAGAGTTCCCCAACCGAACCTTCCTGCTCGGACAGCACCGGTAAACCACCCGTGTCCTTACGCACCGAATCCTGCATCAGCCCGCCCAGCACCGCGATCTGACTGCTCTGAAGCCTTAGCATTGACTCCATCTCACGCACCTGGATCACGGGAATAAGGTTGGCAACTGCTCCCAAATCTGGATTGGGGTCGGCGACAGTGGCATCAGAACGGGTAATGGTCGGCCGAACGTTAAGAACGATCTCATCGCTCGCACTGATCTGCGGAGTAATTGCCATTACTAACCCCACGGGTACGGTATGAGCAGTGGTCGTAGTATTTATAATTGGTGGTGCGCCATCCACGGGAACTGTCTCAGTCTCGACACTAAAGTAGACGAGATTTTCCACCACCTTGAAAATCGCAGTCTGATTATTGAGCACCATGATCTTCGGGCTGGAAAGCACCCGAACATCACCAAACTCTTTGAGCAAATTGACGGTCAGAGCAAAATCCTGATTCCCTCCTGGCTTAGCATTGTCAAATATTGCCGTAGCAAAGGCCGTTCCAACACCGGGTAAACCAGCAGGGCCTAAAGATAGACTGCTTGCCGCGCCCGCGAGAATCTCGAAATTAATACCCGATTGGTAGGTATCGTTTAGCTCCACCTCAACAATGGTGGCCTCCATCATGACCTGCCGACGCGCGCTACCCAGCACCTTATCTAAATAATCCTGCACCTTGGCATGCTGCCGCTCGGTAGCCGAGATGGCGATGATGCCGGTTTCCGGGTTGGGAATAACCATACCCTCATCAACTTCACCATCGTCGTTACCGGCCAGTGGATTTACGGTTGCGGCAAGGATCTCTCGCAAGCTGGTCGCCAATGTCTCCCAGAAGTGGTGCTCAGAGGAACTGCTCACTTCTGTAGCAGAGTTATTGTTTCCCCCCCCACCACCACCTTCACTGTCACTACCCGTAGTGGCAATCTGGGTTGCCACACTCACGCTCCCCTCGGTATCCCGCGACATATTGACGTAGTCCACGGTATAGGTTTTAAGATAGGGCCGATCCGGAGTAATCAGCAGGGCCTTATTCTGAAGCTGATAACGCAGATCAATCAGTCGGGAAAGGCGATCGAGGATCTGCGGCAGGGTCTGGTCTATGGCGTTAAGGGTGACGTTGCCGGTGATGCCGGGGTGGATATCCACGTCTCGCTTGGCATCGCGCGCCAGCGCAAACAGCAGTTCACGCACGGGCACATTATCCACTACCACAGTGTAGGTTTCAGCTTTCGGCGTAGCTTTCGGCGGCGGCAATATGGGAGCCTGCGCCACCGGTTGCGGGATCACTGCGGGGGGGGCTGCATGGGTGGTTGCTATGTGACCGGCGGAAGGCTCCCGGGGCTTCGGCGGGGGGGTAGTGCAGGCAGACACCAAGCTTGCGCCCAGCACTAAGATCAAGACTCGCCACCATCCAGACTGATTGCGCACCGCATTTCTCCCTAGAAATACTACAAAAGCCCGCTGGGCCCCGTAAATTTATTCGTTACATTCTTCCATTAAAAGAACAGCTTATAACAAACTCTTCCCTAAATGGGCTAGCTCATCATACCCTAGAGCCCAAGCATTTCAACCAAGGGTCTCAATATCCCGGATATTACGGATGAAAGGTCTGTGGCGCTGCAAGCCATTGGGCAGTGCAGCCAGAGCACGTCGCGCCAACCGCATTGAGGGAAACTCGTTATACAGAACACCGAAGCCGGGTAGCCCACCAATCACGGTTTGGTATACATAAATCTGCTCCAGATTATTACGCCGTTGCCAACGCCCGAGAAACTCCTCCAGATGGGCACGCTGCTGCTCTTTGGTCACCAGCAACTGGATACTGTAGTGGTTGCCATCGGCAATCTGTAGCCAAGCTTTAGCTGCCTGCAAACGCTGATTAACCAGATCGTCCTTGACTATGGTCTTTGCCGTGGGAGCCAGGGCCGCGGTGCTCACATCTGAAATAACCAGTGGTTTTACAACGACAACCTCGGGGGCCTGCTCAACTGCGACCAGAGTTTGATGCTGCGCCACTGCTGGTTGTTCTACGGGCAATGCAACTTTCTCGGGCTCAGCAACAGGCTCGGGAGCAGGCATCGGAGTTGGTGCTGAAACAGGGGTGTTCTCCAGTGCCACCGGTGTCACGGGCGTTGGCACTGGCTTTGCGGGAACTACCATCTCGGCTACACGCGCTACAACCACTGGCTCAGCGGGCAGAGGCAATGCTCGGGCCGGAGTAGCCGGTGCCACAGGGGGAGCAGCGCTCAAAGCCTGGGGTGCCACCGCATTATCCAGCCAGGGCAATCCTGCTGGCCAAAAGGTAATCCCGATGCTAAGCAGAAAGAGTACCAGGCCACTCGCCAGCGCGAGTTCGGGCATCCGGCTGCGTCCCACAGCCTTGCCAAATTCAGTATCGCGTATAGCCACCTGTACGTGTTTTGCCGAAATGTCGTGGATCCCCGCGGCAAAGGCCGCCAGCAAACACTTGTCTCCCAAGATATTAATCCGCCGAATCAATCCGTGGGACGCACGTGCGATTTTTTTGCAGGCCCGTTTACCAAAGAGCTCGGGGCCGCGATAGCCGGCAGCACGTAAACGGAAATTAAGATAAGCGCGAATTTCAGGCTCGGTGAGTGGCGCCAGGGTAAAGCTGTGCACAATGCGCTCACGTAACTGGCGAATATTCTCGGCATCGAGATTCTGTTCCAGCTCGGGCTGACCAAAGAGCACGATCTGCAGCAATTTATTGTGCTGGGTCTCAAGGTTGCTGAGGAGGCGAATTTCTTCCAGGGTATCAAGGCGCATACCCTGTGCCTCTTCCACAAAAACCACTACCTGGCGATTGGCTGCGTGCCTTTCCAGCAACCCCTGCTGCAACAAATGCATCACCTCCAGGCGATTGGTATCAGGCGCCACATCGAGTTTCAGCTCCAGGGCGATGGCATGCGGGATAGCCTCGGGCAAGATACTGGGATTTGCGAGATAGACGATCTCCACCTGCTCCGGAAGGCGCTCCTCCAGCATGCGCGAAAGCATGGTCTTGCCACTGCCCACCTCGCCCACCACCTTGACGATGCCATCGCCATTGGTGACCGCATAAATCAGCGCCTCCAGCACCTCACCACGCGCGCCACCCGGATAGAACAGACGCGTATCTGGCGTGATCTTGAAGGGTGCCTGATTAAGTCCAAAATGCTCGTAGTACATCAGTGATCCTCTGATTTATTCCGGGTTATCGGACAGGCGTTGCATCCGACTATAGAGGGTGGTGCGGTTTATCCCCAGCAGTCTCGCCGCCTTACTCAGATTGCCACTACACATTTTCATCGCCGCATTAATATAACGTTGTTCCCAGGCGCCCAACACATCATCAAGGCAAAAACACCCGGCACGCATCTGCTGCCGGGTCAAATCATCTACTGCCTCCTGGGTATCGGCAAACAGGTCCAGTTCCGCTTCCAGCTCCGTAAGCCCCACCTCTCGACCAGGATACTTGGCACCAAGGCGGATAACGATATTACGCAACTCTCGCACGTTGCCCGGAAAGGTATAGCTTTGCAGGCGTTGCTCGGCGGCATTATCAAGGCTAAATGGCGCTACTTTTTCTGCATACAACTGACGAAAGTGCTCGAGTAGTATCAGGGAGTCGCTTTCGCGCTCGCGCAGGGACGGCACCACCAGCGTCAATACGCTCAGGCGATGATAGAGATCCTGACGGAAATTGCCGACGCGGATCTCTTCCAGCAATTCACGATTGGTAGCCGTCACCACCCGCGCTTTGGTGGTACGTGGGCGTGTTTCCCCCAGGCGATAGTATTCACCATTTTCCAGCACCCGCAGGAGCTTGGGCTGTAGCTCAATGGGAAATTCGCCAATTTCATCCAGGAACAGGGTCCCGGCACCCGCATCCTCAAAGAAACCAGCGCGGGCTGTAGTGGCTCCGGTAAAAGCACCGCGAGCATGGCCAAAGATCTGGGCTTCCAGCAATTCCGCACTAAAGGCGGCACAGTTGATGGTAATCAGGGGTTCGCTGGAGCGTCCACTGCGGCGGTGCAATTCCTCTGCTACCAACTCCTTGCCAGTACCCGATTCTCCCTCGATGAGCACTGGAAAGGGAGTATCGGCATATTGAATGATCTGCGCTCGCAAACCGGCCATCGCAGCACTCTTACCCATCAGGCGGTTAGCTGGCTCGGTGCGATCAACATCCCGCTGTTCCGCATCCAGCATCATCAGCTGATGTTGGAGACGAGCCCGTAGCAAATCAGGCTCACAGGGCTTGGGGATAAAATCCACCGCCCCCAGGGTCAGTGCATGATGGATATTGGCACGGTCACTCTGTCCAGAGAGCACAAGAATCTTGATCCGGGCATCGGTGGCCAAGAGTTCATTGATGAGGGCAAAGCCCTCGTCCGGAGTATGGGGCTCCGGGGGCAATCCAAGGTCAACCAGCGCTAGCGAGGGCTTGGAGTCGAGCTTCTCCAGCAATGCCAGAGCCTCTCGCCGGCTACTGGCCTGATGGACGTTGAAGTCTTCCTTGAGGACCCACGCGAGGGTTTCGCAAATCAGCGGATCATCGTCAATGAGCAACAGACCCGGACTGGCCTGGAGCTTTTCCTTTTGTCTGCTGGAACCAGCCTGCATTTCTCAGCCCCTTATTACGTTCACAGCTTTTTTGGGTTGCCTATTGTTTAGTAGCGATAGTACTCCGGCTTGAAGGGCCCCTCAGGAGAAAGCCGCAGATACTCTGCCTGCTCACCGGTCAGCGTGGTGAGTTGCGCACCCAGTTTGCCAAGATGCAGCCGGGCAACCTTCTCATCAAGCAGCTTGGGCAAGACATAAACCTCCAGAGCGTATTTATCTGTGTTTTGCCATAGTTCAATCTGCGCCAGCACTTGATTGGTGAAAGAATTGGACATCACGAAGCTCGGATGGCCAGTGGCACAACCCAGGTTAATCAGGCGCCCCTGGGCCAGCACAATGATTTTTTTGCCATCCGGGAAAACCACGTGGTCCACCTGGGGTTTTATGTTGTCCCAGCGGTAATCCTCCAGGGAGGCCACATCGATTTCCGAATCAAAGTGGCCGATATTGCAGACGATGGCGTCGTTTTTCATCGCTGCCATATGTTCGTGGGTGATCACCCGCAAGTTGCCAGTGGCAGTAACAAAGATATCGCCCTGGGCCCCTGCCTCCTCCATGGTGACCACACGATAGCCCTCCATTGCCGCCTGGAGCGCGCAGATGGGGTCAATTTCCGTCACCCAAACCATGGCGCCCAGGCCACGCAGGGACTGGGCACAACCCTTGCCCACATCGCCATAACCCGCGACCACCGCAATCTTGCCGGCAATCATCACGTCGGTGGCACGCTTGAGCCCATCCACCAGCGACTCACGGCAACCATAGAGGTTGTCGAACTTGGACTTGGTCACCGAGTCATTGACGTTGAAGGCGGGCACCTTGAGGCTGCCCTCGCGCATCATTTCGTAGAGCCGATGTACACCGGTGGTGGTCTCTTCCGACAGGCCACGCACGTCTTCCAATAGTTCCGGATATTTCTCGTGCATGATCTGGGTGAGGTCGCCACCATCGTCCAGAATCATATTGGGGTGCCAGCCATCAGGCCCGTGTATGGTTTGCTCAATGCACCACCAAAACTCCTCCTCGCTCTCCCCCTTCCAGGCAAATACCGGGATCCCCGCAGCCGCCATGGCCGCCGCGGCCTGATCCTGGGTGGAAAAGATATTGCAGGAAGACCAGCGCAGCTCGGCGCCAAGATCCACCAGGGTCTCCATCAGCACCGCAGTCTGAATGGTCATATGCAAACAACCCGCAATGCGTGCGCCAGCTAGCGGTTTTTGTCCCCGATATTCCTCACGCAGGGCCATCAAGCCCGGCATTTCGCCCTCGGCGATGCTGGTCTCCTTACGGCCCCATGCCGCCAGACTAAGGTCGGCAATCTTGTAATCCGGCGCTGTTTTCAATTCTGCTTGGCTGCTCATCTCTACGGTTTCCTTTAAAGACCGGCGGCGTCACGCAAGGCCTCGGCCTTATCAGTACGCTCCCAGGTAAAATCGGTGTCCTCACGGCCAAAGTGTCCGTAAGCAGCGGTTGCCGCATAGATCGGCCGCAGCAGATCCAGCATCTGTACGATGCCTCGGGGCTTGAGGTCAAAGTGCTCGTCGACCAGTTTGCCGATTTGCTCGTCAGAGATTTTCCCGGTACCAAAGGTCTCGATACAAACCGAAGTCGGCTCGGCCACGCCAATGGCGTAGGAAACCTGCACTTCACAGCGTTCTGCGAGACCCGCAGCGACGATATTTTTCGCCACATAACGGCAGGCGTAGGCTGCTGAACGATCCACCTTGGATGGGTCTTTGCCGGAAAAGGCACCGCCACCATGGCGAGCCAGGCCACCGTAGGTATCAACGATGATCTTGCGTCCGGTAAGCCCACAATCCCCCACCGGCCCGCCAGTAACGAAGCGCCCGGTTGGATTGATATGAATGCGGGTCTCTTTATCAAGCCACTCTTTCGGAAGCACCGGGTTGATGATCTCGTCCTGCACCGCCTCGTGAAGCTGCTTGTTGCTGATATCCGGGCTGTGCTGGGTGGAAAGTACCACGGCGGTAATGGCCTCAGGTTTCCCATCCACATAACGCATGGTGACCTGGCTTTTGGCATCAGGGCGTAACCACGGCAAGGTGCCATTCTTGCGTAGTTCCGCCTGGCGCTGAACCAGACGGTGAGCGAAGGTAATGGGGGCCGGCATCAATACCTCGGTCTCATTGCTGGCATAACCGAACATCATGCCCTGGTCCCCGGCACCCTGCTCATGATCATCAGAGGCATCCACCCCCTGGGCTATATCGGCCGACTGCTTGCCGATGGCGGTAATGACCGCACAGCTCTCCCAATCAAAACCAATCGAGGGATCGTCATAGCCGATGATCTTTAGACGCTGACGTACCACCTCCTCAAGATCCACCCACGCACTGGTGCTTACCTCACCGGCGAGCAACACCATGCCGGTCTTGACCAGAGTTTCACAGGCTACCCGTCCATCCTTGTCCAACTCCAGAATGGCATCGAGTACCGCATCTGAAATCTGATCTGCCACCTTATCCGGATGGCCTTCCGATACCGATTCGGAAGTGAGCAATTGTTCCTGAGCCATAGTTACCTCTATATATAGGGTTTAGGAGTCTGTCGGATTTAGGACTGTTCTACTGCGGAAAAGCCCTATTGGCCCTATTTTCCGGTCCTTTTCGTCTAATAGAGTGACTATTATCCTCAAACGACCACAAAATCTGTCTCAATGCGGCTTTCCCTCGCTACGGACGCTTAATAAGTCTGACAGACTCCTAGCGAGCGGCACCAAAGCGCCTGAGAATCCAGGCCGTAGCATCGGCACATGAGCCGGAAAGTTTAACACGGCGCTTGCGGACACCTAGCCCGTATTTCTCACCAGATACACACGCCCTCACTTGTTAGCGAGAAATGCGGACTCCACAAAACCATCATTCAGAGAACGGCGCTCTAAATAGCGCCCCGGTTTGCGTATTCGTGGAGGCTGAGAGAAAATGGGCGTTTCGGGCAACGAAGATGGTGCAGTGCATCATGTGCGCTAGCTAAGCTGCCCGATACGGATAGAGCGACTTAACCCTTGTCATTTGGGTCCCGCTCGCTCCCATGCAGCAGGCGCAGCTCGCAATTACGCCCTGCCTGACACTGATTACGAACAGCCTTCGCCCGCCGAACGACGGCCCGGGTCTGCGCTCCACCACGGTGCGCGACACCCGGCAAGCCGCTCAACAGTGGACACTGGTTTATTAAAGAAAGATCACCGCAATCGCCAGGAGAAATAACATGACTTCCCGCAGAGAACTTGCCAATGCCATCCGCGCCCTCAGCATGGATGCCGTCCAGAAAGCGAATTCCGGTCACCCCGGAGCGCCCATGGGCATGGCGGATATGGCTGAGGTCCTCTGGAATGATTTCCTCAATCACAATCCGGCCAATCCGGATTGGTATGACCGCGACCGATTCGTGCTGTCCAATGGTCACGGCTCCATGCTCATCTACTCGCTGCTGCACCTGAGCGGTTACGATCTCAGCATCGAGGATCTCAAGCAGTTCCGCCAGATGGGTTCCAAGACCCCGGGCCATCCCGAATATGGTTATGCACCCGGTGTGGAAACCACCACTGGCCCACTGGGTCAGGGCATCACCAATGCAGTGGGCATGGCCATCGCTGAAAAGGCGCTGGCAGGCCAGTTCAACCGCGACGGTCATAGCATCGTCGACCACAACACCTATGTCTTCCTGGGCGATGGCTGCCTGATGGAGGGCGTCTCCAGTGAAGCCTCTTCCCTGGCCGGCACTCTGGGCCTGGGCAAATTGATTGCTCTCTATGACGCCAACAACATCACCATCGATGGCAGCATTGATGGCTGGTTCGATGAGGATGTGGGCAAGCGCTATGAGGCTTATGGCTGGCACGTGATTTATGGCGTAGATGGTCATGACGCCGATTCCATCAAGGCCGCCGTTGCCCAAGCCAAGTCGGAGACCGACAAGCCGAGCCTGGTCATCTGCAAAACCACCATTGGCTTTGGTTCCCCGAACAAGGGCGGCAAATCTGCCTGTCACGGTTCCCCGCTGGGCGACGACGAGATCGCACTGGTACGCAAGGAACTTGGTTGGGGGCACGCCCCCTTCGTAGTTCCGGATGAAGTCTATGCCGGCTGGGATGGCAAGGCCAAAGGCGCCGCAGCGGAGAAGGAATGGGACGGACGCTATGCTGCGTACAAGGCGGCCCACCCGGATCTGGCGGCGGAATTCGAGCGCCGCATGGAAGGCGAGATGCCGGCAAACTGGGACGAGCTTTCCAACGGCTACATCAACGCCACCAATAAGGCAGCGGAAAATCTGGCCACCCGTCAGGCCTCGCAGAAATCTATCGCCGCCTTTGGCGAGATGCTGCCAGAGATGATGGGCGGTTGTGCTGATCTGGCCTGCTCGAACCTGGCCATGTACGACGGTTCCAAGCCCCTGTCCCGTGAAGTCAGCGATGGCAATTACGTCCACTTCGGCGTGCGCGAGTTTGCTATGTCTGCGGCTATGAACGGCATTGCTCTGCACGGCGGCTTTACCCCTTACGGCGCAACCTTTCTGATGTTCTCGGAATATGCCCGTAATGCCCTGCGCATGGCGGCATTGATGAAAATTCGCTGCCTCTTTGTGTATACCCACGACTCCATCGGTCTGGGCGAGGATGGCCCCACCCATCAGGCGGTGGAACAAACAGCCACGCTGCGCATGATCCCCAATATGTCCGTGTGGCGCCCCTGTGACACGGTGGAATCTGCCGTTGCATGGACCGCCGCCCTGGAACGCAAGGATGGCCCAAGCTGCATGATGTTCTCCCGTCAGGGTCTGCCGCATCAGGAGCGTAGCGCCGAGCAGATTGCTGCTATCCGCAAGGGTGGTTATGTGCTGGCTGATTGTGACGGCACCCCGGATGCAATCATCATTGCTACCGGTTCCGAAATCGGTATTGCACAGGATGCCGCCAAGGCACTGACTGCCAAGGGTCGCAAGATACGCGTGGTTTCCATGCCCAACACCAATATCTTCGACCAGCAGGACGCCGCCTATCGTGAGTCCGTGCTACCCGCCGCCGTACGTGCCCGGGTCGCAGTGGAAGCAGGCGTAACCGTCGGCTGGCGCAAGTATGTCGGCCTTGATGGCCGTGTGGTGGGTATCGACACCTTTGGTGAGTCCGCACCGCCGGAAGAGCTGTTCAAGCACTTTGGCTTCACTGCGGAAAATGTCATCAGCAAGGTTGAAGAAACCCTCGGCTAGTCCTTCAATAATCGTAGTAGTTGCATAAGACGGGGCGTGGAAACACGCCCCGTTGCGCGTACGGGCAATCAGGCCCATGTGTAAGGCTCAAAAATATATGACCATCAAAGTAGCAATCAACGGATACGGACGCATTGGGCGCAAGATTTTACGTGCCCTCTATGAGACTAATCGTACCGATGAAATTCAGATCGTGGCGATTAACGATCTCGGGAGCCCCGAGACCAATGCCCACCTGACCCAGTACGATACTATCCACGGGCGCTTTCCGGGCGACGTCCATGCGGAAGAAGATGCCATCGTGGTTAATGGCGATCACATCCATGTATTTTCCGAGCGTGATCCGGAGAATCTGCCGTGGGGCGAACTTGGGGTGGATGTGGTGCATGAGAGCACCGGCTTTTTCACCAATAAAGAAAAGGCCGGCGCCCACCTGAAAGCTGGGGCGAAGAAGGTCATTATTTCGGCGCCGGGCGATGCGGCCATGGATGCCACCATCGTCTTTGGGGTTAATCATGAAACCCTGCGGGCCGAGCATACGGTTATTTCCAATGCATCCTGCACCACCAACTGCCTGGCACCCATCGCCAAGGTATTACACGACAAGATTGGCATTGGGCATGGCCTGATGACCACCATCCACTCGGTGACCAACGATCAGGTTTTAACCGACGTCTTCCATGAGGACTTCCGCCGGGCCCGCTCGGCAGTGCACTCAATGATTCCCACCACCACTGGCGCCGCCCGTGCGGTGGGCCTGGTGCTACCGGAACTCAACGGCAAGCTGGACGGCTTTGCGGTCCGGGTGCCGGTGATTAATGTTTCCCTGGTTGATCTCACCCTGACCATGGAACGAGATACCACCAAGGAAGAGATCGACGCACTGATGAAAGAAGCATCGGAAACCGCGCCGCTTAAAGGGATCCTCGCTTACACCGAGAAGCCCCTGGTCTCCATTGACTACAATCACACGCCGCTTTCGGCTACCTATGATGCCTCCTTTACCAAGGTGCTGAATGGTCGTCTGGTGAAGCTCATCGCCTGGTACGACAACGAATGGGGCTTCTCCAATCGTATGCTCGATACCACCGTTGCGCTGATGAATGCAAAGTAGGGGAAGCTCTGATCTATTCGTGAACTTGTATCTTGCGCCCAGAATAAATCAGAGCTTCCCAAGCTGGTATCCGACCCGGGCTAAAAGCTTGGCCACATGAAGGGCGCCTTCCGCTGAGAGTGCGCCCTTTTTTTATAATCAACGAGGAGCTTGTGGAGAGCATGATGCAACCCCTTAAGATGACCGAAGTCGCATTGTCCGGAAAACGCGTGTTGATTCGAGAGGACTTGAACGTTCCCCTTAAAGACGGTGTGATCACCAGCGATACTCGTATCCGTGCTGCCATCCCCACCCTCCGGCTAGCGCTGGATGCCGGGGCAAAGGTCCTGATCATGGCCCATCTGGGGCGCCCCGAAGAAGGCGTAGAAGCCGCGCGTTTCTCTTTGGCACCGGTTGCCAAACGCCTGGCGGAGCTGTTGGAATTCCCGGTGCCACTACTCACGAACTGGATTGAGGGTGATAACGGGGATTGGGGTGATATGGCGCTTTGTGAAAACGTCAGGTTCCTGAAGGGGGAAAAGGCCAATGGCGAAGCCCTTTCCCAACGCATGGCAGCGCTCTGTGACGTCTACATCATGGATGCCTTTGGATGCAGCCACCGCGCCCATGCCTCCACCCACGGGGTTGCGCGCTTCGCGCCCCAGGCCTGTGCCGGCTTATTGCTCAGCGATGAACTGGAGGCCCTGCACCGTGCGCTGGACGAACCTGCACGACCGTTGATAGCCGTCGTAGGTGGAGCCAAGGTATCCAGCAAACTGGAAGGATTGAGCGCGCTCTCCTCGGTAGTAGACGGGCTGGTGGTGGGTGGCGGCATCGCCAACACCTTCCTCGCGGCCAAAGGCTATGCGGTAGGCAGATCTCTTATGGAGATAGACCTGCTCAAGGCCGCTAGTACGCTGATGGAAAAATTGGAGCGGGAAGAACGAAGCTTCCCCTTGCCGGAGGACGTGGTGGTAGCAAAGGAATTCAGTGCCGAGGCCAATGCACAGATCAAAGCCGTTGACGAGGTAGCTGTAGATGAAATGATTCTGGATATCGGGCCTGCAAGCGCTAAACATCTGGCAGACCTGCTCGCGGAAGCGGGCACCATCGTATGGAACGGCCCCGTGGGTGCCTTCGAACTCGCTCCCTTCGCCAGTGGTTCCAAAACCATCGCCCAGGCCATAGCAAAAAGCCCGGCCTTTTCCGTAGCTGGAGGAGGGGATACCTTGGCGGCGATTGAAAAATTTGGTGTCACCGACGATATTTCCTACATATCTACCGGTGGCGGGGCCTTTCTTGAATTCCTAGAAGGTAAGGAGTTGCCAGCGGTTAGCATGCTCGAGCAGCGAGCCCAAGAGTTGAAATAAATCAGCTGGTGAGAATTGTCCGTGCCTGCTGGTAGCGTGCTGCGGTCTGGGCAATAACCTCTGCTGGCAGTTTGGGGCCGGGTGCCTGTTTATTCCAATCCAGGGTCTCCAGATAGTCCCGCACATACTGCTTGTCAAAACTTTTCGGGGATGAGCCTGGCTGATATTCATCCTGCGGCCAAAAACGTGAGGAGTCCGGGGTCAGCACCTCGTCGATCAAGACCAGTTCATCATTTTCGTCCAGACCAAACTCAAACTTGGTATCGGCGATGATGATGCCCCGCTCCAAGGCAAAAGCTGCAGCAAACTCATAAATCTGAATACTTACGTCCCGCACCTGGCGTGCCATCTCCTTCCCGAGTAGCCTCTCGGCCTCAGAAAATGCAATATTCTCGTCGTGGCTGCCGCTGGCAGCCTTGGTAGAGGGGGTAAATAAAACTTTGGGTAGCCGCTCAGCCTCGTGCAAACCCACAGGTAATGCCACACCACATATTTTTCCGGTAGCCTGATAATCCTTCCAGCCAGAACCTGCAAGATAACCACGCACGATGGCCTCCACCGGCAAGGGCCGCAATTTACGGACCACCACGGCGCGATCAGCCAGCACACTCCGCTCAGAGGTATCGGGCAACACCTCCGCCAGCGTGCGCGAGGAAAGATGGTTAGGAAGAATATGTCCGATTTTTGAGAACCAGAAATTAGACACCGCAGTCAGCACTTCACCCTTGCCCGGAATGGGATCAGGCATCACCACGTCGAAGGCCGAAAGTCGATCGCTGGCGACGATCAGCAGGTGGCTCTCATCCACTTCATAGATATCCCGAACCTTGCCTCTGGCGAGCAACGGCAAGCGATTCAGTCTGGTTTCGAAAATAGTGTTGGTGGATTTCTGTGTCATGGGAAAGCGATTCAATAGACGGGCACACAAGGCCCGGAAATAAAAACGGCCCGGTGCCGTGAGGCTGCCGGGCCGTTAATTAAGGTAGCTAAGGACTACTCGCCGTCCCTACCGCACCTGCGGATCCAGCTCGCCGGACTCGTAGCGCGCTACCATAGTCTCCAGATCAATGGTCTTAATCTTCGAGGCCTGGCCGACACAATTAAAGGCCTCATAACGGTCCAGGCAAATCTGCTTCATGGCCTCGGTGGAGGCGATGAGGAATTTACGGGGATCAAAGTTCGAAGGATTATCTATCAGGTGCTTGCGTACCGCACCGGTGGAGGCCATACGCAGGTCGGTATCAATGTTGACCTTACGCACACCATTCCTGATGCCCTCGGCAATTTCCTCAACCGGAACGCCGTAGGCCTGGCCCATCTCACCACCATGGTCATTGATGATCTTCAGCCATTCCTGCGGAACCGAGGAGGAACCATGCATCACCAGATGGGTGTTGGGAAGGCGCGCATGAATCTCCTTGACTCGCTTAATGGAGAGAATGTCTCCAGTGGGCGGGCGAGTAAATTTGTAGGCGCCATGTGAAGTACCGATGGCAATGGCGAGTGCGTCAACGCCGGTCTGCTTGACGAAATCTGCGGCCTCATCGGGGGAGGTCAGCAACTGCTCCATGGAGAGCTTGCCCTCGGCGCCAGAGCCATCTTCTTCGCCTGCCTCACCGGTTTCCAGGGAACCAAGACAACCCAACTCGCCCTCGACGGACACGCCACAGGCATGTGACATGGCGACTGTGGTCTTGGTGACATCGACGTTGTATTCATAGCTGGCTGGGGTTTTCATGTCTGCCTCCAGCGAGCCGTCCATCATCACAGAGGAGAAGCCAAGCTGAATGGAGCGCTGGCAAACCGCCGGGGAACCACCGTGGTCCTGATGAATCACGATGGGAAGATCGGGATACTCCTGCAGGGCTCCATCAAACAGGTGGCGCAGAAAATGGGTGCCGGCGTAACCACGGGCACCCGCAGAGGCCTGCAAAATAACGGGGGCATTGGCCTTGGCCGCTGCCTGCATAATCGCCTGAACCTGCTCCAGGTTATTGACGTTGAAGGCTGGAACGCCGTAGCTGTTTTCCGCGGCATGATCCAGAAGCTGCCTCAGTGAAATTAACGCCATCTTTGTATCTCCTAAATTTACCCAAAATACCCGCTAAAACAGTCGCCCCAAGGCGCACTTTACAGGCTGAAAATAACACTCACGCGACCAAATTTTGCCCGCCCAAGTCAAAGGGCAAATTATCGCCTAGAATTGCCCCCTTCCGCAAGGGGCTAACGGGTAGCCCATAGCTTGGCATCAGGCCGAGTCAGTAGCGGCAAATCTCCCTGCATACCCGCCGCAAAGCGCATGATTTCCTGCTTTACCAAGGGCACCCGATCCGTCATGGATAAACCCAACCCACGAACCAGCTGACGACCTTTACCGCCACCGACAAACAGCCAGTGGAAACCATCCATGCTGCGCTGAACCAAGTGGTTATGGCCTTTGCGCCAGCGTTCATAACGCCGCAGCACCGCGAGACTACCCGGATCGCGCTTACGGACAAGTGCGTCACGCAACACCTCAGCCAATGCGATGGCGTCGAGAAATCCGAGATTAGCCCCCTGTCCGGCCAGTGGATGCACGGTATGGGCGGCATCACCGATAAGTGCAACCCGTGGCTCGGTGTAGTGCTGGGCATGCTGTCGGCGTAGCGGAAAAACACCTCGTGCCCCCACCAGCGAAAAGCCACCGAAACGCGACTCTAATGCCTCATCCAGATGCTGGCAAAACTGCACCTCGTCCAACTCTTTCAGTTCCACCGCCAACTCCGGGGTAGTGGACCAGACGATGGCAGAAAAATTACCCGGCAGGGGCAGTACCGCCAGCGGGCCAGTGGCCAGAAACTTCTGCCAGGCAGTCTCTGCATGCGGGCGCTCACTTTGTACCACCGCCACCACCGCATGCTGCTGATAATCCTTGCCGTGAACAGGAATCCCCAGCCCTTCCCGTACCCTTGAACGGGCGCCATCCGCGGCCACCACCAGACGGGCCCGCAAGCGGGTAGAGTCAAGGCGCAGTTCGGCATGCGCCTGCTTCACCGTGATCTCCTCGACGGCGGCAGGACGATACCAGTGCACATTGGAAAGCGCGGCAATACGCCGCTCCAAGGCCACCTGTAACATGCAATTTTCAGCGATATACCCAAGATGTGGCTGCCCCAATTGGGCGCCATCAAAGTGGACTGAACCCGAGCTGCCGGCGTCCCACACCTGCATCTCGCGAAACACCCCCAGCCGCTCATGGGCGATATGCTCCCATGCCCCGATATTCTTTAGCATGGCCTCACTGGCAAGGGTCAAGGCACTGACCCGCACATCAAAGCCCGCTACCGGAGGCGTCTTGGTCTGTGAGCTACTCTCCACCAGGCCAACCTGCAGAGGAGAATTGCCCAAGGCACAGGCCAGGCTGAGACCAACCATGCCACCACCCACAATCATCACATCCAGAGTCATAGCGCCAACCCCCGTGCCAGGCGCGGCAATTTGCCGGTCAGGCCCATGGCCTGGTGCGCCAGCCGATCTTTCAGCGGCCCGGCAAGATCCATACCCAGCAGGGCGAGCCCCCGGAGTGGAGAAAGCAGCGGTAGATCGTTGCAAAAAACTCGAATCAAACTGTCGGTGAAGAAAGAGGTCTGGCTCTGGTCCTTGTACCGCCACGCCGCGTATGTCTCCAATAGCTCCACACTTCCAGGGTCCCCTCCGTGGGCAAGGCCATCAACCAATACCTCGGCCAACGCCGCCACATCCCGAAGACCCAGATTGAAACCCTGCCCGGCCACCGGATGCAAGGTATGGGCGGCATTACCAAGGATCGCCGCCCGCTCACAAATTTGCCGCTCGGCACGCAACAGCGCCAGCGGATAGACCACACGCTTTCCCACTTGCCAAAATGCGCCCAGACGAGACCCGAACTGCTGCCCAAGGCGCTGCAAAAACTCATCTTCAGGCATTGCCGCATAGGCCTTCGCCTGACTCTCTTCCATGGTCCAAACCATGCCACAGTGGTTATCCACCATCGGCAACAGTGCAAGCGGCCCGTCGGGACTAAAACGCTCGTAGGCAACATGCCCGTGCGAGCGGGAAGGACTAACATTGGCGGCCAAGGCCATCTGCCCGTAGGGCCGTTTGCGCACCCCAATGCCAAGCAACTCGCGCACGCTGGACTGTCCCCCATCCGCTGCCACCAGCAATTTGGTTCGACAGCTATCCTGCCCATCGCCGAGGCTGTATGTCACCGTCAGGGCATTTTCCTCACGGCTTATGTGGATCGCCCGTGCGGGACAAATCCGGGGAACCGAGGGCAGCGCTTCCAGCCGCTCTCGTAGTGCCGCGCCGAGTGAGCGGGCACTGAGCACATAACCGAGGGCATCGACGCCCTGCTCTTTTGCCGCAATGCGCGTTACCCCGAAGCGGCCACGCTCAGAAACATGGATATGCTGGATTGGTGTCGCCTCGGCCGCGACCCCCGACCACAGACCCAGACCATCCAGGATCCGCCGCGTACCCTGAGACAGCGCGAGGGGGCGATCATCATAACTGGGCTGGATTGCACCACCCCATGGCGTAGCCTCAAGGATGCCCACCCGTAAACCCGTATCGCCCAGCGCACAGCCAAGACTGGCACCCACCGGCCCCGCACCCACGATCAATACATCAAATTCGTCCGCCATCAGCCCTGGCCCACCATTGCCTCCACCTCATCCACCGTACGGGGTAAATCCTGGGTCAGCATGCGTATACCCTTCTCTGTAACAACGAAATCATCTTCGATGCGAACCCCGATATTCCACCATTTACGGGCTATGCGCCGATCACCACCTTCAATATATAAACCCGGCTCCACCGTGAGGCACATGCCCGGCTCAAAAACCCGCCATTCGTCACCCAACTTATAGTCCCCGACATCGTGAACATCCATGCCAATCCAGTGGCCAGTGCGATGCATATAGAACTTTTTGTATTTCTCTTTCTTGAGAATAGTCGCCAGGCTGCCCTTCAAAATCCCAAGGGTTTTCAAGCCGGCCGCCAGCACCTCTACCGCCGCCTCATGAGGTTCATTCCAGTGGTTGCCCGGGCGGATCTTTTCGATAGCCGCCTCCTGTGCCGCCAGCACCAGTTCATAAATCGCCCGTTGCGCGGGACTGAAGCGACCATTTACCGGAAAGGTTCGAGTAATGTCAGCGGCATAACAATCATATTCCGCCCCGGCATCGATGAGCACCAACTGCCCATTCTGCAGACTCTGATCGTTGGCGGTGTAATGTAGCGTACAGGCATTTCCACCCCCGGCAACGATGGGCGTATAGGCACAGGAACGGCAACCGGCACGCATGAATTGGTGGACCAGCTCTGCCTCCAACTCATATTCGTTCATCCCCGGGCGGCACACGGCCATTGCTTGCCGATGACCCTGCTCACTGGCCGCCACAGCTTTCTCCATAGCGGCTATCTCGCCCTTGCTTTTAAACAGGCGCAAGTCATGCAGCAGATGCTCCAGAGTGAAAAATTCAGCCGGCGCATGAACACCGCTACGTGCCCGGGAACGCACCTGATTGACCCAACCCAGTACGCGCTGGTCAAAGCTCGAATAATTTCCCATGGAATAGAAAATGCGGTCCCGATTTTCCAGTAGGCCCGGCAGGATGTCGTCAATATCACTGATGGGGAAGGCGTCATCCGCGCCATAGGTGTCACAGGCGCCCTCGAGGCCCACCCGGCTACCATGCCAACGCTCCGCCTCCACATCCCGCTCCCGACAAAATAACAGGTATTCCCCCTGCTCCCGCCCGGGCACAAAGACGGCCACTGCGTCAGGCTCCGGAAAACCGGTGAGATAGAAAAAATCACTGTCCGGCCGATACATAAACTCCGCATCCCGGTTGCGCAGTTTTACCGGTGGCGCCGAAATGATGACGATGGCACCTTCATCCATAGTCTCGGTCAGCCGCTTGCGCCGGCGGGCAAATTCTCGCTTATCCATCCTCATCCACCATCGGCGCCTGGCCCTCGGCCTTTGAATGACGCAATTCCTCATAAATCAGCATCACACCCACGCGCACATATTCCACCAGTTCAATGTAGGCACGCTCGTTGTCTTCACCCTCTACCTGGCTCGCATCCACCCGGGAAATCTGCCCAAAATCCGTGAGTAGTTCTCTGGCATCCGCAGACAAACTGGCAAGCTTGACTTCGCCGAGCCCCAGGCCGCCTAGAAACCCGGCACACCAAAGTCCGAGAGCGACACTGCGCTGTCCCACGCCCACCTGCTCGGCAGGCAAAAACAGCGTGAAATCACAATCCGTAGAATTTAGCTGTGTCTCGCTGTACTCCACGACATAACGCACCACAGAGACACATTCCTTGCGCAACACATCGCCGGGAGAAGGCTCAGGAAACAATTCAGCCAGCCAACAGTCCTCGCTATTCTCCAGACCCGTGCTCAACAAGCCACAACACAAACCATGCGCCTCGGCAGCACCCGACTCCGCTTTGCTGCGCTCCAGCAAACGCTCCAGCTCCGCGTAGACTTGATTGGTCGCCGCGCCCTTATTCTCTGCCATCTATTTGTCCGTTCATTCCGCCAGACGGCTATGCTATCACCCCGTGACAGCCCCCTGAATGCTTTCTCATCAGAGAGCGATCACAGCGTGTTTGATTGACCCCCACCCCAAGCCCATCTATATTTATGAACACGTTGGAAGCACTTCCCAATAATTTTCTTCAACTTGATACGGCCATTTAAGCTGCCTGCCACACCATGGAAACAGCGGATATGCGAACTCTGGAAGCCAGAATTGACGAACTCATCGAGGGTTGTGACCGTTTGCGCGAGGAAAACCACGCCTTACGCCAACAGCAAGCCAACCTCATGGGTGAGCGTGCCAGTCTGATCGAGAAATCAGAATTGGCACGCACTCGGGTTGAGTCCATGATTTCCCGCCTGAAAGGCATGGAACCCAATTCATGAGCGATAAGACACGACCCGTCAACATCCGCCTGCTGGATAAGGAATATACCGTTGCCTGCCCGGAAGAAGAACGTGAAGACTTACTGGAATCAGCCCAATACCTGACTGGGAAAATGCAGGAGATCCGCGAAGGTGGAAAAAACCTGCTTGGTGCGGAACGCATTGCCGTCATGGCCGCACTCAATATCGCCCATGAGTTTCTCCAGCAAAAACAGGGGGGGGATGAATACCGCCTCTCCATATCAAAGGGCATCCGCCAGCTGGAAGAAAAAATTGAGCGCTCACTCGGTCGACGATCTGAAATAGAAGGCGTAGACTAGAACCTGGTGCTCCCTACGGAGTTCGCCAGTGTGCTGGAGACACTTGAACCTATCTCAATGCCTCTGGGAACATGTAGTTGGGATTGTTGTGTAGGCCCGCCTCGTAGCGGGAAACCTGATATTTCAAATACCGTTCCCTCTTGAACCTCTGCGGTTC
>JAJFJT010000032.1 GCA_021773795.1 Gammaproteobacteria bacterium
AAAAGCCTCCAGTTCACCCAGCGCACGCTGATACACCTCACGCTTGAAAACAATCACCTGGGTAGGCGGGTGCCAGTAATCGACCCATTTCCAATGGTCAAATTCCGGCTTTTCGTAGGCGTCCAGTTGCAAGGCCTCTTCGCCGGCGGTGAGGCGTAGCAGAAACCAGCGTTGCTTCTGACCAATGCAGACGGGCCGACTATGGTGACGGATGTAGCGTTTGGGGAGTTTGTAACGTAACCACTCGTGGGTGGAACCCAGGATTTCTACGTGTTCCGGGGCCAGGCCCAGTTCTTCCTCAAGCTCTCGATAGAGGGTGTCCTCCGCGCTCTCGCCGGATTTCATGCCACCTTGGGGAAACTGCCAGGCATCCCGCTGGCCCAGGCGTCGGGCCCACAGCACCTTGGCCTCGTGATTCGAGACGATAATGCCGATATTCGCTCTATAACCTTCCGAGTCAATCACTTAGAATAGCTCCGCCTGTCGGGAGTGGGCGCAGCTACCAGCGCGATCGACAACCGGAGGCAAATCCCACGCGTCGTATTCTTCCATGTTCTACCGGAGCCGGCAACGACGGATGCCCGCCGGGCCGCTCCCCATCACCCCATAAGAGAGAAAAACTTGAGCCTGAGTATTTTTGACCTCGACAACACCCTGATTGGTGGTGACAGCGACTACCTGTGGGGAGAATATCTGGTGGAGATCGGTGTGCTCTCGGGTAATGACTATCGCGGGCAAAACGAGCGTTTCTACGAGGACTATAAGCAGGGCCGGCTGGATATCTACGAATTTCTCGCCTTTGCATTAAAGCCGTTGGCCACCCATCCTCTGGCCGATCTGCTTAGCTGGCGGGAGGATTTCATTGCCAGCAAAATACAGCCGATTTTGCTCCCCCGTGCCGCAGAACTCATCGCCCGCAATCAGGCCGAAGGTCGTCGCCTGTTAATCATTACCGCCACCAACCGTTTTGTCACCGAGCCTATTGCCACGTTGCTGGGCATCGATGAATTGATTGCCACGGACCCGGAGTTTGACGGTGCGGCCTATACGGGTCGTCCAGAGGGCATTCCCTGCTTTGCCGAGGGCAAGGTCACACGGCTTAACACCTGGTTAGAGGAGCAGGCCCTGGATCTGCAGGACAGTCGCTTTTATAGCGACTCCCACAACGATCTGCCGCTGCTGGAAAAGGTGACAGAGCCCGTAGCCGTGGACCCGGACGACCGCCTGCGAGAAACGGCCGAAGCCCGGGATTGGGAAATTATCAGCCTGCGAGACTAGCTTTGGCCATGGATGGCCTTATGTCGCAGAGCACAAGGATGTGCGAGAGCGACCACGCCTTCACCCCATAAGATAGGTCGGATTGGCGCAGCGTTTTGTGCAAGGATGCTGAAGGGTGATAATCCGACAATAAACCGCCTGCTCAGCCAAAGCTGTCGGGTTACGCTAACGCTAACCCGACCTACCTACTCGCAGGGGGGACCATGTCCACCGTTTCCTTGCCCAAACCAGCGGTGCACGGCGCACATGGTGCGCCCTACAACCGCGATGATGGGAAAACCTTTACTTTACCGCTGCCTCAATCTGCGCACGGATATCATCTACAGCACCAATGCCATCGATGCGAACATAAGCCGGTGCGTCATCTCCATCCTGCGCGGCCCAGGAGGAAAAATACTCAATCAGTGGGCTGGTCTGGGCGTGATAGACCTCCAGGCGCTTGCGCACCGTTTCTTCCTTATCGTCATCCCGTTGCACCAGTGCCTCACCGGTCACATCATCCTTGCCCTCTACCTTGGGCGGATTGAAGACCACATGATAAGTGCGTCCCGAGGACAGATGGGCGCGGCGCCCGCTCATGCGGCGAATGATTTCGTTGTCATCCACGGAGATCTCTACCACGAAATCCAGTTCTACTCCCTGGCCACGGAGGGCCTCGGCCTGGGCCAGGGTGCGGGGAAAGCCGTCAAACAGAAAACCCCCGGTGCAATCGGATTCACCGATGCGTTCTTTGACCAGCCCAATGATAATATCGTCAGACACCAGCCCCCCAGCATCCATGACCTTTTTGGCCTCAAGACCCAAGGGAGTTCCTGCCTTGACCGCCCCACGCAGCATGTCACCGGTGGAAATCTGGGGAATAGAAAGTCGTTTACAGAGAAAACTGGCCTGGGTACCTTTTCCGGCACCCGGACCACCTAACAGGATTAAGCGCATTAGTGGCTCCAGACAGAAGGGTGGATATACAGGGCACCTCTAAAAATTCAAGTTTCCAAGCAAGACAAGGCATGAGTAAAAAGTTGAACGCAGCCTATGTTTGATAGGTGAGCGAAACTTTTTTGCGAGAAACGCCGTATTGTAAGGAAAATGGTATTTTTAGAGGTGCCCTACAGAAGGCGCTTATTATGCCGATGCATCGGAGGGGTCGCCAGCGACAACACACAGATGAAATTAAACCTGGAACAAGATGTTCAGAGCCACCGGATAACCGCCTACGGAATCGGTTATGTCGCCCTGGGAGAAAAGAAGCTGGAACGCAGCCTGATTCTCACCCCTCGCAGCGTGCTCGAAGACTGGGACCCGCAGAGGGCGGAGGAAATTAATGCGGAAACTATGGCGGCACTACTGGAACTTGATGCCGAGGTGGTATTACTCGGTACCGGCAAACAACAGCAATTTCCTGATGCTGCCGTTTTCGCCCCGCTGCTGGCGCGCGGGTTGGGGGTGGAGGTCATGGATACCGCGGCCGCCTGTCGAACCTTTAATATCCTGGCCGCGGAGGGGCGCCGGGTAGCTGCTGCCCTGCTGATGATCGAAAAGTAGGGAAGCTCTGATTTATTCTGGACGAAACAGATTGTGATTCAAAATATTCAGATTTGAGGCGCTGATCGCACGTGAGCTAGCTATTGCGAAGAACCCTAACGAAAAATCCGGGCGTTTTGGACGCAAGATGCGAGTTCACGAATAGATCAGAGCTTCCCCCAGGCTACTCGAAGGCCCAGTCTCCCGAAAAACCCTCGCGCTCAAGGATGTCCCGCAGCCGGCGCAGGGCCTCAATCTGAATTTGGCGTACCCGTTCCCGGGTCACACCCAATTCGTTACCGACCTGCTCCAGAGTCGCGATCTCACGCCCATGCAAACCAAAGCGGCGCTCTACCACGGAGCGTTGCTTGTCACTCAACTTGCCAAGCCAGGTATCCACATGCAGCTGGACATCGCGGTCCTGTAGGAGCACCGCGGGGTCCGGAGTAGAAAGGTCGGGAATGGAATCAAGCAGAGGCCTGTCAGAACCCGGGCCCCGGGGCGAATCCACCGAGGCAATGCGTTCATTGAGCCCCAGCATCCTTTTCACATCCTCGATAGGCTTGTCCAGCATCTCAGCCACATCCTCAGGGCTGGGCTCGCGATCCAGCGACTGTGCCAGTTGCCGCGCAGCGCGCAGGTAGACATTGATCTCCTTGACCACGTGGATTGGGAGGCGAATGGTGCGAGTCTGGTTCATCAGCCCACGCTCAATGGTCTGGCGAATCCACCAGGTAGCATAAGTAGAAAAGCGAAAACCACGTTCGGGGTCAAATTTTTCCACCGCACGAATGAGGCCGAGATTACCCTCCTCAATGAGATCGAGCAGTGGCAAGCCGCGATTCATATAACGCCGTGCAATCTTGACCACCAGGCGGAGATTGCTCTCGATCATGCGCTTACGCGCGGCTTCATCACCTTTTTGCAGCAAACGGGAGAAATAAACCTCTTCCTCGGCGCTGAGTAACGGAGAAAAACCTATCTCCCCGAGGTACAGACGTGTGGCATCCAGCTCTCGTGGCTGTACATCCTCTAAGGATGCCTTGAATGAAAATGGCTTTGCCGGGCCTGTCGTTTTCTGCTTCGCGTCTGTTTCGCCCATTCACTTATCCCGTTAGGTTTCTTGTTTTTATATACAACATCTTAAGGCCTGATAAATTCCTAACCTGGCAGGTAACGCATGGGGTCGACGGGCTTGCCATCTCGCCGCACCTCAAAGTGCAACATGACGCGCCTGGCCCCACTTCGCCCCATCTGGGCGATCCGATCCCCCGAGGCCACTCTCTGCCCTTCGGCCACCAGTAACTTTTTATTGTGCGCATAGGCACTTAGGAAGTGTTTATTATGCTTGATGATAATAAGCCTCCCATAACCACGCAGTCCACTCCCGGCATAAACCACCCGCCCACCAGCTGCGGCCACCACTGCCTGACCGGATTTTCCGGCGATGTTGATACCCTGTTTTTCCGGCAGTTTAAAGTGCGCAATCAACTTGCCGCGCGTCGGCCATTTCCAGCGCCGAATCGGGATTCCCTTGGTCGGTTCCCGACTGCGGCTGGTGCTTTTGGCTGATTTTTTTGTGGCGGTGCGATGTTTGGGCTGAACCTTACTGCGGCGGCTTTCAATCACGCGCTTGCGCTTCACCACCTTGCCGCTAACACGCAGTTTTTGCCCTGGATATATCGTGTAGGGAGTGGCTATCCCGTTCCAGCGCGCCAGATCACGATAATCGAGACGATAGCGCCAGGCGATGGAATACAGGGTCTGACCACCACGAACCACGTGCCGGAATGTGGCCTTCTTTGCCGCCACCGGGGTGCGCCCCAGAGGCGCATGAAATTCGGAAGAAGCACAGCCCGGTAGCAACAGCACCCCGCTACAGAGCAATAACAGACCTGCGAGCCGGCTGGATTTAACTGCGGCGTTCAAACACCCGCCGTCGGGCCACTACCCGCCAACATAGGTACGAAGCGCACCAGTTCCAGCACCTCTTCGTGATACTCATCGCCCTCACGACGCACCAGCATCAGGCGTTGCACACCCTGTTCTCCCACGGGGATCAGCATGCGACCACCATCTGCCAGCTGCTGCTTGAGGGTTTCCGGCATTTCTGCAGGTGCTGCGGTAACGATGATGCCATCATAAGGGGCGTGGGCAGTCCAACCTTCAAAACCATCACCCTCCCGAATACGAACGTTGCCTATGCCCAACACGTGCATGCGTTCGCGTGCCCGGCTGGCTAGCACCGGCAGTCGTTCAATGCTGTAAACCGTATCTGCCACATGAGATAACACCGCGGCCTGATAGCCACAGCCGGTACCTATTTCCAGCACTTTTTTCAAATGCCGCCCGGCAATCATCGCCTCGGTCATACGCGCCACGATATAGGGTTGGGAAATGGTCTGTCCGTGACCTATGGGCAGCGCATTATTTTCGTAAGCCCGGCTGGCTAAGGCCTCGTCTACAAAGATGTGCCGTGGCACTTCAGAGATGATGTCCAATACCGTGGCATCACTAATGCCCTCGACACGGAGGGTCTCCACCAAGCGGTCACGAGTGCGTTGTGAGGTCATCCCCACCCCGCGATAGGAACGGTTCGTAATCATCAGAGAAGGTTTTTCAGCTGGCCGGTATCGATGTGTTCATCTCCAGGGTGCCCTCCAAAAGATAAGTGCCCATCACACGCGTTTTTGCTAAGGAAGCTCTGGTTTATTCTGAGCGAAGTAGATCGTGATTCAAAATGTTCAGCTTTGAGGCGCTGGTCGCACGGAATAGTCAATCTATTGCGAAGAGCAGCAACGATAAAGAGGGACATTTTGGGCACAAGATACGAGTTCACGAATAGATCAGAGGTTCCCTAATTAGCGGGATGCAGTCTGGTCCACAGGAAAGGCCACCAGATGCTCGGCACTCACGCGGATGCCGACCTTGTCACCCAAGGCCAATTCCTGGCTGCTTGGCGACAGCGACAGCAGCGTCGTGCCGGAAGCGAGGGTCAGAGAATAAAGGATCTTGGGGCCGATGAAAGCCCTGTTGGAAACCGTCGCTGTTACCGTGGCATCGGTATCTTGCTGCACATCATCCGGTCTTAACAGCACATCCACGGCACTACCTACCGGCCAGTCAAAACTCCGCTGACCACGAATAATTCCCGCCTCGGTCTCGACTCGCTGGGGGTCGATCAACTTGCCGCGCAGAAAAACCCCCTGACCGATGAAGTCTGCCACAAAGCGTTCTGCAGGCCGATGATAGAGGTTATAGGCACTATCCCATTGCAGGATCCGGCCTTCATGCATCACACCGATATGCTCTGAAAGTGCAAAGGCCTCGTTCTGATCATGGGTCACGAGGATTGCCGTAGTGGCACGCTCACGCAGAATCTCTTGTACCTGAGCACTGAGGCGGGAACGAAGATCGACATCGAGATTCGAGAAAGGCTCGTCGAGCAATAGCAGATCGGGGTCCGGAGCAAGGGCCCGGGCCAAGGCCACACGTTGCTGTTGGCCACCGGAAAGCTCATGTGGATAACGCGCTTCGTAGCCCGCCAGATCGACCACCTCAAGCAACCCACTGACGATATTCCGCTGCTCCCGACGCGAGCACCCGCGCAAACCGAAAGCAATGTTTGCGGCTATATCGAGATGAGGAAACAGGGCGTTGTCCTGAAACACCATGCCTATGCGTCGCTGCTCCGGCGCCAGGGTGTAAGCAGCGCGGGAAACCACCTGCTGACGCAGCCGAATCTCACCACCCTTCACGGGGGTAAAGCCACCTATGGCACGCAATACGGTGGTTTTTCCGCAGCCACTGGGGCCAAGCAGACAAACTATATCTCCCGCCTGAACCTGCATGGAAAGGCCGCGGATTACCCGATGCTCCGGATAGCCCGCATGCATCTCGACTATCTCCAGGAGGGTATCTGTACTCATCGGCGCTCTATCGGCTGCGTTGGGGGGGTGCTATCCCGAGATTATGAAACTAGGAGGCCATGAGTCTTTCCAGCAAGGCCTTCTGTGCATGCAGACGATTTTCCGCCTCGTCCCAAACCACACTTTGGGAACCATCGATCACCGCGGTGCTCACTTCTTCGCCCCGGTGTGCCGGTAAGCAGTGCATGAACAGGGCGTCAGCCTTGGCGCAGGCCATCACTTTGCTATTCACCTGATAGGCATCAAAGGCGCGCTCACGCTTCATCTGCTCCTCCTCCTGCCCCATGCTGGCCCACACATCCGTTACCACCAGATCCGCCTGCTCAGCAGCCTGCAAGGGATCACGCACGATCTCCGCCACCGCAGCAGACTCAGCGAGCAAACCACTATCGGGATCAAAACCCTCGGGGCAGGCAATCCGTAATTTGAAACCAAAACGCAGCGCCGCCTCCATATAGCTGTGGCACATATTGTTGCCATCACCGATCCAGGCCACCGTGCGCCCAGCCATGGAACCGCGATGTTCCACATAGGTCTGGATGTCTGCCAGCAACTGGCAGGGGTGAGAATAATCCGTTAGCGCATTGATCACCGGCACCGAGGAGCTGGCGGCAAAACGCTCGATCTTCTCGTGGGCAAAGGTGCGCACCATCAGCCCATCGACCATCCGCGACAGCACACGAGCGGTATCCTCCACCGGCTCTCCCCGCCCCAACTGGGTATCCCGGGGGGAAAGAAAGATAGCGCCCCCTCCCATCTGAATCATCGCTGACTCGAAAGAGACACGGGTACGGGTAGAGGCCTTCTCAAACACCATTCCCAATACTTTATTTTGTAGCGGAGCGTGCTGCTCGCCACGTTGGCGCATAGCCTTCAACTCGATGGCGCGCGCCACCAGCTGCTCCAGCTTCGCGCTACTCCAATCAGCCAGATTGAGAAAATGATGAACACTCATAGAAAAACTTCCCTGAACATGGTGGAGGACACCTGAATCCTAACTGGCAGGCTGGGGGGAACTGAGAAAGTCCTGAATCAGCCGGCTCACGCCCTCGGCCACCTGATGTGCCTCATCGTCACTGAGAATCAATGGCGGCAGCAAACGGACCACACGCCCCGCGGTGACGTTGATCAATAGCCCTGCCTCCAGTGCCTTGGCAACGAGTTCTCCACAAGGGCGATCCAGCTCTATACCCAGCATCAAACCAAAGCCACGAATCTCACGCACACCCGCCACGCCATCAAGCCCGGCTTGCAGCTCGGCCAGCAGCCTGGCACCGAGAATCCCGGCCCTGGCCACCAAATCCTCCGCTTCAATAGCATCGAGCACCGCAAGCGCGGCACTGGCGCACAGCGGATTACCGCCGAAGGTAGAACCATGATTGCCCGGATGAAACAGCTCCGCCGCCACGCCACGAGCCAAACAAGCCCCGATGGGGACGCCATTACCCAGGCCCTTGGCCAGGGTCATCACATCCGGTTGAGCTGTCGTATGTTGCCAGGCAAACCAGCGCCCGGTACGTCCGCTGCCGGTCTGCACCTCGTCAAGCATCATCAGCCAGCCGTGCTTATCACACAGCGCCCGCACACCCTCAAGGTAAGCGGCATCGGGAATCACCACCCCGCCCTCACCCTGGACCGGCTCCAGCAACACCGCCGCCACATCGCTGCGACACTCGGCAACCCGGGCAATGGCCTCAAGATCGTCATAGGGCACCCGCACGAAGCCCTTTACCAGTGGCTCAAATCCGGCATGTACCTTGCGGTTTCCAGTGGCACTCAGGGTGGCCAGAGTGCGCCCATGGAAGCTGCCATTGGCGACAATGATGGCCGGGGTGTCTATCTCCAGACCGTGGCCATGCAGGCGAGCGAGCTTGATCGCGGCCTCATTGGCCTCGGCACCGGAATTGGCAAAAAACACCCGGTCCATGCCGGAAATAGCCGCCAGACGCTCTGCCAATAATTCCTGCTTCTCGATCCCGTAAAGATTCGATGTATGTAGCAGCTGGCTGCTTTGCTCGCAGATAGCCCGACTCACGCCTGGGTGCGCATGCCCAAGGCCACAGACTGCAATCCCCGCCAAGGCATCAAGATACTGTTTGCCATCGGTATCCCACAGCCACGCCCCCTCCCCCCGGCTAAAGCTCACCGGTAGTGGGGCATAGGTGGACATCAGTGCATCACTCATACAAATCCCTGCAAATCTTTGGCGAAACGGGAAATTTTATATTTATGCAGGCCATTCAGCAAATTTGGCAGACAGAATACGGATGCAAGACTTTCTTGACCCCCTTCCGTCAGGGCCGTTAGCATGCGTCGCTCGCGCACATTCATTTATAGAAGGCTCCTTCGACGGCTTCGGCGCGTGACACATCAATAAATAAGCAACTAGAGAAACTACAATGAGCTTTAAACTACCTGAACTACCCTATGCCATCGATGCCCTGCAGCCACATATCTCGCAGGAAACCCTGGAATATCACCACGGCAAGCATCACAACACCTACGTGACCAATCTGAATAACCTCACCAAAGGCGGTGAGTTTGAAAACGCCAGCCTGGAGGACATAATTGGCAAGGCCTCCGCCGGTGTCTTCAACAACGCCGCACAGATCTGGAACCATACTTTTTACTGGAACTCGCTGTCTCCCAATGGTGGTGACGAACCCACTGGCGCCATTGCCGCAGCCATCGAGCGTGATTTTGGCTCCTTTACCGCCTTCAAGGAGGCCTTCACCACCGCAGCCCTGACCCTGTTCGGCTCTGGCTGGGTTTTTCTAGTGAAAAATGGCGACAAACTGGAGATCCGCCAGGAAAGCAATGCCGGCAATCCGCTGACCAGCGGCCTGACCCCCATTTTGACCTGCGACGTGTGGGAACACGCCTACTATGTGGATTACCGGAACGCGCGTCCGAGCTACGTGGATGCCTTCTGGAATCTGGTTAACTGGGAATTTGCCTCAGCCAACCTGGGCTAGGAGCCTGTCGAATTTAGGCACCCGTAGCGAGGGAAAGCGATATTGAGACAGATTTTTTGGTCGTTTGAGTGTTTGAGCGTTTGAGCGTTTGAGGATAATAGTCATTCTATTAGACGAAAAGGACCGGACAATAGGGCCAATACGGCTTTTCCGCAGTAGGGCAGTCCTAAATCCAACAGACTCCTGGGACAAGCACCGGGAGCAGTCACTGACAGCTCCCGGTTTTCCCTACCGCTCGGCCAAAACCCCACCCATTCCAAGCGCCTCTCACTTCACCAAAACCGCCTATGTGTGGAATCTGCACCGAACTTCGCTTTGATGGCCAAACACCCGCGGCCGCCCCCATGCAGAGCATGCTGGACCAGCTCGCGCGCCGGGGACCAGATGATGATGGCCTGCACATAGCCGGCCCAATAGCCCTTGGGCACCGTCGTCTCGCCATCATCGATCTATCCGCCCGTGGGCATCAGCCCATGCAAGACCCCGATACCGGCAATGTGCTTGCCTTTAACGGCATCATTTATAACTACCGCGAATTACGCACCCGCTTGCAGGCCAGGGGGCATTCTTTCACTTCCAGCAGCGACACCGAGGTCATACTCAAGGCCTATGCTGAATGGGGCGAGCACTGCCCGGAACAACTGGACGGGATGTTCGCCTTCGCCCTCTGGAATGCCCGCGAGCAGCGCCTTTTTCTGGTACGCGACCGCCTCGGCATCAAACCGCTTTATTACAGCTGTAATAACAAGCGCATTCGCATCGCCTCCAATACCCAGGCCTTATTGGCCGCCGGCGGCGTGGATACAGAAATCGACCCCGTCGCCCTGCATCACCATCTGAGCCTGCATGCAGTGGTGCCCGCGCCCAGAACCCTGCTAAAAGGTATCCGCAAACTGCCTCCAGCCACCACCCTGAGCATTGATGCTTACGGGCAGCAACACCAACGCAGCTACTGGCAACTGGATGCCACTCGACCGCAGCAGGCACTGGATGAAAAACAGTGGATCGAGGCGACCCATGCCAGCCTCGCCCAGGCAGTGGACAAACGCATCCACGCCGCCGATGTCCCGGTGGGCGTGTTACTTTCCGGAGGGCTTGATTCCAGCCTGCTGGTGGCCCTGCTGGCCGAGGCCGGACATCCCGACATCCGCACCTTTTCCGTGGGCTTTGAAGACTCTCTGGAGGAGGCCGGCAGCGAGTTCGAATATTCCGACCAGATAGTGGAGCACTTCGCTACCCGACATCACCGCTGGCGGATACCCAACTCAGCCGTGCTGGAGCGCCTGCCAGAGGCGTTGGCCCACATGAGTGAACCCATGGTGGGGCAGGATGCAGTGGCCTTTTATCTGCTTGCGGAGCGGGTTTCCCAGGACATAAAAGTGGTGCTCAGCGGTCAGGGGGCGGACGAGGTATTTGCCGGCTACTTCTGGTATCCGCAGATGCAGGCCGCCAATGGCAGCGACCTTGATCGTTTCCGGCGACACTATTTTGATCGCAGCCACGAAGAATTGCTGACGGCCATCAATCCCCGCTATCACGGCGCGGACCACACTTCGGAACTGGTTCGCAAGCGGCTCGCGCAGCCCGTTGCGGACAGCTTCATGGACCGCGTGCTACACATGGATGTCAACATGCTGATTGTGGATGATCCGGTTAAACGGGTGGACAACATGACCATGGCCTGGGGCCTGGAGGCACGCGTGCCTTTCCTCGACTATCAGCTGGTGGAACTGGCGGCACAGATGCCACCGGAGCTAAAATTGAAAAGGGGCGGCAAGTTTCCTCTTAAGGCGATTTCCCGCGGTCTGCTCCCGGACAGCGTCATCGACCGACCCAAGGGCTATTTCCCCATGCCCGCACTCAAATACGTGCGTGGAGACTTCCTTGAGTTGATGACCGATATCCTCAATTCCCGAGCCTGCCGTGAACGAGGGCTATTTCAAACCAGCCATATCGAGGCACTGCTAGCGGCACCGGAGAGCCATCTTAGCCCGCTACGCGGCAACAAACTGTGGCACGCGGCGTTGCTGGAATGGTGGCTACAGCTCAACGTAGACGGTCATTAGGCCCCGCACCGGAAAGCCCATACATAGGTCAAGTGTTTGGGCGGAGCGTTTCGTATTACAATTCGTCGGCTCAGGAGACATACCTGAACCTAAATTAACAGAGAGGAAGTTTGATGGACGCTTTAGAAACAATCGGCCAGCAGGTCGCGGAAAACCCCGTCATTATCTACATGAAGGGCACCCCGGAATTCCCCCAGTGCGGTTTTTCCTTCCGCGCTGTCCAGGCCCTGCAGGCCTGTGAGGTGGAGTTTTCCCACGTCAATATTCTTGCAGATCCGGAAATTTTCAACGCCCTGCCAAAATTTGCCGACTGGCCTACCTTTCCGCAAATTTATATTGATGGAGAGTTGATTGGTGGCTGTGATATCACCGTTGAGATGTATCAAAAGGGTGAGTTGCAGACCATGGCAGCTGCGGCCGTTGCCAAGTCCCAGGCGGCAGCGGACTAAGCACTAGCCGGACTCCAGGCGTTTCCACAGACAGTCCCCACCACTGGCCTCGTCGATCGCCAGCAGGCGATCGGCGTGCGCCGCACGTTCATCAGCATCGGCCCTCAGCACCCTTAACGGGCCACGAGCAGCGTTTGATGATTCTGTCCCCGGGCTCTGACCCTGCAATGCAGATTGCTGAATCCCGAGTTTGAAAGCCACCTGCCCGCCGGTCATTGCCACGTAGACATCGGCGAGGATTTCGGCATCCAGCAGAGCGCCGTGCCGCTCACGCTGGGAATTGTCCACCATGTAGCGCTTGCACAGGGCATCCAGATTGTTTTTCTGCCCCGGATGCATCTTGCGGGCAAGGATCAGGGTGTCGAGCACACTGCAATATTGCTCGAAGCATCCCCGCTTCCCACCCAGCAAACTGAGCTCCTTATCGATGAAACCCACATCGAAGGGGGCGTTGTGTATAACCACCTCGGCATCGCGGACAAAATCCAGAAACTCGTCCACGATGTCGCCAAAGTGCGGCTTGTCCTTGAGGAACTCGGCGCTGATGCCATGAACCTCTTCGGCACCAGCATCGATCTCCCGATCAGGCTGTAAATACTGGTGAAATGTCCGCTGGGTAAGGCGTCGGTCCACCAGTTCTACACAACCGATTTCGATAATCCGATGCCCCTGCCCCGGATCCAGACCGGTGGTTTCCGTATCCAGCAATATCTGACGCATTCAGCCTTCTCCCCGGATCGATTCCGCCGCCTCACGAGCTAGATCATCCACCCGTTCATTCTCCACATGGCCAGAATGGCCACGCACCCAAATCCACTCGATTTCGTGTCCTCCCCGAGCCTGATCCAGACGCTTCCAGAGATCCGAATTCTTCACCGGCTTATTGCCTGCGCGTTTCCAGCCACGGCGCTTCCAGCCCGCCAGCCACTGGGTAATACCTTGGCGCACATACTGTGAATCAGTCATCAGGTGGACACTGCAGGGGCGTTTCAGGGCTTCCAGCCCACGGATCGCCGCCATCAACTCCATGCGGTTATTGGTGGTGCCCGACTCGCTGCCACTCATACTCTTTTCCACCCCATTGCAACGCATCAAGGCGGCCCAGCCCCCAGGACCCGGGTTTCCCAGGCAGGAGCCATCGGTAAAAATTTCAACCAACCCATTCATTGTTTCACAACCCTCGTTGAAGGCTCCATGATGCCAGCGCCGCTTAATTGCCGGCGCGGTCGCCAGCGATTGGGGAGCGGGGTCAAGGTAGTCACCCTCTTTTTAGCCTGCAGTAAATAACAGCCGCCAAAAATCGGCCAAAAACGCGGCCCCAGCCGCTCCAAAAATTTCAGTTTCTCCAACATCCGCTCATTCCCAAAGGGAGGGCGGTAGAAAAAACGGTCTACACTCAGAATTTCGAAGCCCAGCAGCGCCAGCCAATCACGAATCCTGGTCTCCGAGAAAAAATGTCCCTGCCAGCGCCGCGCCGGGCCACAGGCACTGACCAGGCGCCGAATCCCCACCAGGCTCCAGGGATTAAAGGCACTCACCAGCAAATGTCCCTCGGGCCTCAACACCCGCCCGGCCTCACGCAACACCGCATGGGGCTCACGCTCATATTCAAGCAAATGGGGCAAGACCACGACATCCACACTATCACTGGCTATGGGCAGCGACTGCACGTTGCCGCAGACCGTTGCATAGTCATCCACTGGGCCATCCATACTGACGCACAAACGCACCCTGTTGCGAATTCGACTGGCATCAAGCGACGAACCCCCACCCCCGATACAGCCAATTTCCAGCGCATGGTAACCGAAGATATTGGGTAAACGCGCACCCAGAATGTCTCCCTCAGCTAACCGCATCAAACGCCCGGCATCACTCTCAAACCAGCGACCCGGTTGAGGTGAAGCAGAACCGTGCTGATCATGGGTGGAATGCATCATTCAGGGGCCTCGCCTGCCTCAAACCGGGAGAATTGTATCTGATCGTCGGAGGATCGCCGGTTAATTATGGACCAAGTCGATTGGAGGCCACCGCTAAAAATACACTATCGTCGCAATATGGCGTTTCTTGCAAAAAAAACTTTCGCTTACATATCAATCATATGCTGCGCTCAACTTTTTTGCTCATGCCTCGTCTTGCATGGAAACTTGTATACTAGCGGCACCCTTGATTTCAAACTATTTGGCTTTGAAACAATGTGAAGCACCCGCTTGACCCTGGAAGAGCCCTTCCCTAGCATGGCTGCCGATGTATAGCCCTCAACTTTTAAAGTCCTTGTGCCTCATTGCCGCCCTCATGAGCACTGGCTGCGCGCCCGGACCACAAATCCATAACGACACCACGGTCTTGCCAGAGGCCTCCACAACTGCCTCGAACACCACACAAAAAGACATCACGATAGCGCCCCTACCGCTGGAGGAGATCCAGGCCACCAGCTTGGCGGCGCTCGCGACACTCCCGCAACAGGAAGTTATACCCGCGGAAGATGATGGCCTGTGGAGCCGCATCCGTGCCGGTTATACCATCCCTGCAGTTGATTTGACCCATTACCGCAGGGAGCTCGAATGGTACCGCCGGCGCCAGGATTTTCTCCTGCGGGTAGGCAAGCGCGCTCAGCCCTATCTCCATCATTTGATGACACAGATAGAGCAGCGCGGCATGCCGGCGGAACTGGCTTTACTACCGGTGGTGGAAAGTGCCTTCCAGCCCTTTGCCTATTCCTCAGGACGCGCATCGGGCATCTGGCAATTTATCCCGGCCACGGGCAAGCACTACGGGCTGCGCCAAAACTGGTGGTATGACGGACGTCGGGACATCGAGGAATCCACCCGCGCCGCGCTGGACTATCTGAGCAAATTGCACCGGGAATTTAATGATGACTGGCTGCTGGCCATTGCCGCTTACAATTGTGGTGAAGGCAATGTACGTCGTGCTCTGTCCCGTTATAAGGGCAGCGCCCAACACCCTGATTTCTGGCAGATTCGCAAACAGTTACCGCGGGAAACGCGAGGCTATGTCCCCCGCCTGCTGGCCATCGCCGCGGTAGTCGCCGAACCTGCACGCTACGGACTGAAACTGGACCCCATCGCTGATGAACGCTACTTCCAGCGGGTAGAACTCGATGGCCAGATCGACTTGGCGCTGGCGGCCAGCCTGGCAAAGATTTCCCTGGATGAAATCTACCGGCTAAACCCAGGCTTTAATCGCTGGGCGACAGACCCCGACGGTCCTCATCGGCTACAGCTGCCGGTGGAACGGGTAGCGGAATTTCAAACCGCTCTGGCGGCCTATCCGCGCGAGCAACGCGTCCACTGGCGCCGGCACCGCATCCGCTCCGGGGAAACCCTTGGCGGCATTGCCCATAAGTACCGCACTACGCCCACGGTGTTGAAGCAGGCCAATCGGCTACGCGGCAACCTCATTCGTGCCGGCCGCAATCTGCTTATTCCGGTGGCCAGGAAATCCCTGCAAAGCTATCGCCAGAGCGCCGACCGACGGCACCAGCGTGCGATCAAAAGCCCCTCCTCGGGCAGCCGCCAGATTTATCGGGTAAAGAAGGGAGATAGCCTGTGGAGCATTGCCCGCCACAAAAACCTCCGGATTTCACAGATTAGCGCCTGGAACGGCCTGAACCGGGGCGACCCCATCCGCCCGGGCCAACGCCTCACCCTGTGGCAGACCAGCAACAAAACCCTCAGTGTAGTTAATGCCCCCACAGCGGGTGCCGAACGAACCGGTCTGACGCGCCAAAAACTGCACTATACGGTCCGCCGTGGCGATTCCCTGTGGCGAATTTCCAACCGCTTCAAGGTCAGCATTGCCGCACTCAAGAGCTGGAATAAACTGGGCGGGAAACGCCTGCTCCAGCCCGGCCAGCGCATCAAGCTGTTTGTTGATGTTACCGCCAGCGGAGACAGTTAAGGAAGCCCTGCTCTATTCGTGAACTCGTATCTTGCGCCCAGAATAAATCAGAACTTCCTTCAATCTCCAGGCTGTTTGCCCCTGTTGGGAAACAGCTCATAATCCACTGATGAGCGAACACCCCCTCAAGATAGGCAAGTTTGAGATCCTTGGCCTGTTGGGTCAGGGCAGCATGGGAACCGTCTATCTGGCTCACGACCCCTATCGCAACAACAAGGTTGCGCTCAAGGTTTGCACGCTCGACAACTCCGACCGCATTGGCCACAAATTATTTTTTAACGAAGCACGCAGTGCCGGTAGCTTGCATCACCCGGGCATTCTCCGCGTCCTGGATGCCCGCGATGGTAGCGAGGGCCCCTATCTGGTGCTTGAATATGTGGCGGATGCCGAGCCCCTTACAGCACACTGTCGAGCCAACGGATTGTTAGCCCTGCCGCAAGTTGTGGCTATTCTCTTTCGCCTGGCCAAGGCACTGGATTACGCCCACCGCCACGGCGTCATCCACCGTGACATCAAACCGGCCAACATCCTCTTAACACGAGAATTAAGCCCTAAGATCTGTGATTTCGGGATTGCGCGGCGCACCCAGTCCGATACCACCCAGTTACTCGGCGTCTTCGGCTCGCCTCGCTATATGGCTCCCGAACAGGCCCTGGATGCACCCATCAGCCCACAGACGGATCTCTATTCCCTCGGGATGGTGATGTTTGAATTACTCACGGGTCAGGCCCCCTTTATCGCGGCGGGCTTTTCACAATTGCTGAAAAAGCTCATGCATGAGGCTCCTCCCAGCCTAAACCAGGTCCGTCCGGAATTACCACCAGGCCTGGACGATATCGTGCAGCGAGCACTGCAAAAGGCCCCTCAGGATCGCTATCCCTCCGGCAAGGCCATGGCCGCAGATCTGGCCCTGATATACCAGGACCTGCATCTGGGCGAGGTGCGCCCGTCACCAGAAGAAATGGGCAGGTGAGCACAGAAACTGAGTTTTTTCAGTAATTTCCCCATGAGGAAATCACTGGAATTATCAAAGCGTGCCTCGGGAACACTATGCTCTGGAGGAGCAAATCATCGCTGAAAGAAACCTCGAACAGGCCTTTTTCATCATAGTTTCCGGAGAAGTATCGGTGCTGAAGGGAGATAGACTCATCAGCACCCTTGGCAACAGTGATTGTTTTGGAGAAATGGGATATTTGGCCAAGGCACGCGGTACCGCCACCATCGTTTCCCGCACAGAAGGCTCTCTCATCAAGATCAACGCCACCTTAATGGAGAAAACATCCACCGGTTGCCAGCTCCATTTTAGCAAACACTGATTGAACGCCTGGCACGCACCAGCGAGCAGCTCGCTCATAAGGTGGGCTAGAAACGCATCAGCGCTTCCCCAAGTTTCCTCCCTATACTTTTCGCCGCGAACACGAGAAAATGCGCGGTCGCTTTAACCGGCACAACAAACACACCTGACATATGGCAGTTCCCGGCCACTGGGCCAAACTGGGCGTAAAGCTTAAAGAAGGAATAAATACATGGGTTTTTTGCAGGGTAAAAAAGCTTTAATCGTGGGTCTGGCGAGCGATCGCTCCATTGCCTGGGGAATCGCCAAAGCGATGCAACGCGAAGGTGCGGAACTCGCCTTCAGCTATCAAAACGACAAGTTGAAAACGCGCGTAGAAAAATTCGCCAAGGCACTGGACGTGAAAATCACCCTGCCCTGTGATGTCAGCAGTGACGAAGAGATAGATGCGGCCATGGCCACCCTGAAAGATGAGTGGGGACACCTGGACATACTCGTCCACTCCGTTGCCTTTGCAAACCGCGAGGAGCTTGATGGAGACTATCTGGACAAGGTGACCCGCGAAGGCTTTCGGCTTGCTCACGAAGTCAGTTCCTACAGCTTTGCCGCACTGGCAAAAGCCGCTCGTCCGCTGATGCAGGGGCGCAACGCAGCACTGCTGACCATGACCTATCTGGGTTCCGTACGTGCCATCCCCAATTACAACGTCATGGGGCTGGCAAAGGCCAGTCTGGAGGCCAATGTCCGCTACATGGCACGCGCCATGGGGCCTGAGGGAATCCGGGTTAATGGTCTGTCGGCGGGACCCATACGCACCTTGGCCGCTGCGGGCATCAGCAACTTTCGCAAACTACTGGATATCGTCGCCTATAACGCCCCGCTCAAGCGCAACGTAAATATCGAGGAAGTAGGTAATGTCGCCGCCTTTCTCTGCTCCGATCTCGCCTCAGCGATTACCGGGGAGATCACCTACGCCGATGCCGGCTTTAACTTCTCCTACGACGACGCCGACGTAAAATAGCGGACTCTTGCCCCCCCAATCAATAAGTTGTCAGGCCAGAAGCCTGATGACTCATTGAAAACCGGATTCCACTTGCTGCAGCTTTGAACTCAGGGCTCGACTTTGAAAAGACGCGTCCTCGCGCGCGCAGATCGCATACATACGCTGCTTGATCTCGTTCACCGTCTTCCCACAAGGCCCCGCAGGCAATCCGTCATCAACCGGGGCCATTAACGGTTCGCCATCGTAGGTTCCAAAGATAAGAATCTGGAACTCGTCACTCCCGTCCTCACTCCGCGCCTCGTCAAAGATTGCAAAGGCCTCCAGCAACAACAGGCGATTACGAAATAATTCCCGCATCGTCAGGGTCTGCTTACCTGTTTCATTCAGAAAGTGGTAGACAACCTCCACCGCTCCGTGCTCATCCCGGGCGAGATGGTCCGCTGGCCCGATATAGAGATTGGCATCCATATCAAGCACATAGGGATTTTCCTTGAAACCGCCCTCAAACGTGCGACTGACAAAACGCAGGGCGCCGAGAAGTTTTTTTTCACTCATTAGACCGGGGAGACTCCGAGGAAACGCAGTTCGTCGAAATTACCTTTGCCCCCGCCGCAATGCAACCGGGAGCCGCATTCCAGCGCATAGGAGTTGGCGTTGAAATAGCCTATTGTTCATGCAACATTAAGGAGCACAATCATCACGGTGGGAAATACATCCAGGTAATCACCATGAGACCGCTTATCCTCAGGTTAGAAATCACAGGCCACCCCGTACGCTGGGTGCCCTGGCAGGAGGCAGTTACCTTGCGCGCACGGAACATGATTGCGTGGGATGCGGGGGATACCGTGTTTACCTTTCGTGGTGGCATCAACCGGCTTACCGGCACGCGCTCCGAAGTCAGCGTCAGCTCGATCATTGCCGTCGCCGGTACCGCGCACCATCCGGCCTTCTACCGGGCCGTCCCGCCACTTTCCAACCGCCAACTCTTCTCCCGTGATCAACACCTTTGCATGTACTGTGGCGAGGTGCTTGCAGGCTATCAACTAACCCGCGATCACGTCATCCCGCTCTCACGTGGTGGCAGGGATTACTGGAGTAATGTGGTGGCCGCCTGCAAATCCTGTAATCATCGCAAGGGGGCCCACACGCCGGAAGAAGCCGGAATGAGACTACTCGCAGTCCCCTATGTGCCCAATCGGGCGGAATATCTGGCCCTCAGTAACCGCCGAATTCTCGCCGATCAAATGGATTTTCTTAAGAAGCGTTTTGCCACACGGAACCGCCTGCGCAGAATTTTATAAGCCGGTCGGCGTTATAGCAGCACGCTTTCCCCATCCTTGGGAATACCCCCTGCCGAATTCCTGTGTAAGGCTCTGTATAAAAGCGCCAAATATGGGAAAATGCGCCACATCGTTATTCTCCCGGGAGCCTACCCCGTACTTGATATGGGGCGGGAATCCAGATTCCTCAGCTTCACCTTTTAAAGTCAGTCCTATGCCGCAAACCAATTCGCTACGCTCCACTCTTTTTTTACGCACCCTCGAACAACGCATACTTGTCCTCGATGGCGCCATGGGGACGATGATCCAGGGCTATGGCCTTGATGAGGCAGGCTATCGGGGAGAACGCTTTGTCGATTGGGGGCAAGACGTCAAAGGCAATAACGACCTGCTCACCCTGACCCAGCCAAAAATCATCGGCGAAATCCACCACGCCTTCCTGGAGGCAGGCGCCGATATCCTGGAAACTAATACCTTCAACTCCCAGACCATTTCGCTGGCCGACTACGGCATGGAGTCACTGGCTTATGAACTGAATCGGGAAGCAGCGATATTGGCCCGAGCCTGCGCCGATGAAATGAGCGCGCAGACCCCCAACCAGCCACGCTTCGTCGCGGGTGTACTAGGCCCGACCAATCGCACCGCCAGTATCTCACCGGATGTGAACAATCCCGGATTTCGCAACATCAGTTTTGAACAACTGGCCACCGCCTACGATGAATGCCTGCATGGACTGATAGATGGTGGCGCCGACATCATTCTCATCGAGACCATCTTCGACACCCTCAATGCCAAGGCAGCAGTGTATGCGGTAGAGCACTATTTCGAGACCCATAACCTGCGCCTGCCGGTGATGATCTCCGGCACCATCACCGATGCCTCGGGACGTACCCTCTCGGGCCAGCTCACGGAGGCCTTCTGGTATTCGCTACGCCACGCCCGCCCGGTCTCCATTGGATTGAACTGCGCACTGGGCGCAAAGCAATTGCGTCCCTATGTGGAAACCCTTTCGCGCATCACCGATACCCATGTCTCAGCCCATCCTAATGCCGGCTTACCCAATGAGTTTGGCGAATACGAGGAAGAGCCCGAAACCATGGCGCGGGAAATCCGCGAATGGGCCGATGCCGGGCTACTCAATATCGTTGGTGGCTGCTGTGGCACCTCGCCGGCCCATATCCGTGCCATCAACGAGGCGATGCAAGGCGTTGCCCCGCGCAAGGTGCCAGCTAATCCTGGCCACTGTGCCCTGTCCGGCCTGGAGCCCCTGACCATTACTCCGGATTCGCTGTTTGTAAATGTCGGAGAGCGCACCAACGTTACCGGTTCCGCCCGCTTTCGCAGGCTGATTCAGGACGAGGACTACGAGACTGCACTGGAAGTGGCTCGCGAGCAGGTGGAAAACGGCGCTCAGATCATCGATATCAACATGGACGAGGGCATGCTCGACTCGCCCGAAGTGATGGCATGTTTTCTGGATTTAGTGGCTGCTGAGCCGGAGATCTCCCGCGTCCCCATCATGATCGACTCTTCGCGCTGGGACGTACTGGAAATCGGCCTCAAGCACATCCAGGGCAAGGGGGTGGTGAATTCCATCAGCCTCAAGGAAGGTGAAGAGGAATTTATCCGCCGTGCGCGTCTGGTTTATAGCTATGGTGCCGCAGTCATCGTTATGGCCTTTGACGAAGCCGGACAGGCGGAATCCACTGAGCGACGCGTAGATATCTGCAGCCGTGCCTACAAGCTACTGACCGAGACCGTTGGTTTTGACCCATCGGATATCATTTTCGACCCCAATATCTTCGCCGTCGCCACCGGCATCAAGGCCCATAACCGTTATGCCCTCGACTTCATCGAGGCCACTGCCATCATCAAGAAAAAGCTGCCGGGTTGTCTGGTTTCCGGCGGTGTGTCCAATGTTTCCTTCTCCTTCCGCGGCAACAACCCGGTACGTGAGGCGATGCACGCGGTATTCCTCTATCACGCCATCCGTGCAGGCATGGACATGGGCATCGTCAACGCCGGTCAACTCGCCATCTATGAGGAGATTCCATCAGAACTCCGCGAGCGAGTAGAAGACGTGATCCTCAATCGCCGCGAGGACGCCACCGATCGGCTGTTGGAAACCGCTGAGGAGTATGTGGGCGGAAAGGCCCGTAGCGGTGCAGGAGAGGATACCGCATGGCGAGATGCCCCCGTCAACGAGCGCCTGAGCCATGCCCTGATCAAGGGCATCGTGCAGTTTATTGAAGAAGATACCGAAGAGGCCCGCCTCGCCGCCACGCGACCGCTGGACGTCATCGAAGGTCCGTTGATGGACGGTATGAATATCGTTGGCGATCTCTTTGGCGCGGGAAAAATGTTTCTGCCACAGGTCGTTAAGTCAGCTCGCGTCATGAAAAAGGCCGTAGCCCATCTGCTGCCCTACATGGATGACGACAAAGAGGGCAGTAGAAGCAGCAAGGGCTGCATTCTCATCGCCACCGCCAAGGGTGATGTTCACGACATCGGCAAGAATATCGTTGCCGTGGTATTGCAGTGCAACGGCTACGAGGTCATCGATCTCGGCGTCATGGTACCCGGGGAGCGCATCCTTGAGGCAGCACGCAAGGAACGCTGTGACATCATTGGCGTCTCCGGCCTGATTACCCCCTCACTAGAGGAAATGGTGTATCTAGCCAAAGAGATGGAGCGCCAGAACTTCACCCTGCCGCTGTTGGTTGGCGGTGCCACAACATCACGAATCCACACCGCGGTGAAGCTGGAACCCGTCTATAGCGGGCCGGTGATGCACGTGCTTGACGCCTCACGCGCTGCCGGCGTGGTGAGCAATTTACTCAATGATGAAAAGTGTGAAAACTACGCAGCGGCAGTACGCAGCGACTATCAAAAGCTACGGGAGGAAAGAAGCCGCCAACAGAAAAACCGCAACAGCCTCTCCCTCGATGCCGCCCGTGCCAACCGCTTGGCAACGGACTGGACGAGCTATCAACCCCCGCGCCCGACTAAAACCGGACTGACCGTTTTCCGTAACTTTCCGTTGGCCGACCTGGTGGACTACATCGACTGGACCCCCTTCTTCCAAACCTGGGAGCTATCGGGCCGCTTTCCCGGGATCCTTGAGGATGCGGTGGTGGGTGAAAGCGCACGCGGCCTGTACCGCGATGCACGGGAGATGCTGGATCGTATTGTTGCGGAGAAATGGCTAACCGCGCGTGCGGTACTGGGAATTTTTCCCGCCAACTCTACGACCAATGATGATATCGAGATCTATGGCGACGAAAGCCGTTCACAAACCGTAGAGAAATTTCACTTTATCCGTCAGCAGATGCAACGGCGAACCGGGGTACCCAATCTTTGCCTGGCTGACTTTGTCGCCCCTATGGAAAGCGGGGTGGCCGATTATCTCGGGGCCTTCGCGGTCACCACAGGGCTCGGCATTGAGCGCCATCTGGCTGCCTTTGAGGCCGATCACGACGATTACCATTCCATCTTGTTGAAATCCCTTGCTGACCGGCTGGCCGAGGCCTTTGCCGAACACCTGCACATCAAACTGCGCAAGGAGTTCTGGGGCTATGCCGCGGACGAACAGCTCGATAACCAGGCTCTCATCAAGGAAGACTATCGTGGCATTCGTCCGGCACCCGGTTATCCGGCCTGCCCCGATCACAGTGAGAAAGAGCGCCTCTGGCAGCTGCTCTCAACTCAAATGAATGCCGATATCAGACTCACCGAAGGCTTTGCCATGTTGCCTGCGGCCTCGGTCAGTGGCTTTTATTTTTCCCACCCCGAGTCATGCTATTTTGGCACCGGAAAAATCGGCCGTGATCAGGTAGCCAACTACGCCCAACGCCGCAATGCAAAAATCAGCCAGGCTGAGCGCTGGCTAGCCCCGATACTTGGCTATTAGTCAGCTCTCGCACGGCAGCCTATTACATGATAATCTTGCGCCTAATCATGCGCTTATAGCTTTTTCTTAACAGGGAATCTGGAAATGGAAAATGGCATCAACGATAGCAATACTCCAGCTACCCCTGCTGATGCAGCCCAGGCAGGCTCCGGGGCTCGCCTGGAGTGTCAGAATGAAGGCCTTGCCGCACATCCCGTTTTGGGAAAGATTCAACTCGCGGGCAGCGAACTCACCATTGGACGGGGTGACAGCAACGCCATCACCCTCAAGGCCGACGGGGTTTCTCGCGCCCATGCCCGACTCTACGCGGGTGATGGCGGTTGGGGTATAGAGGATCTCAATAGCACCAATGGCGTATTGGTGAATGGAAGTAGAGTCAAGAAAAGTTGGCTCAAATCCGGCGATACCGTGCTCATCGGCACCGTGACCTACAAATACCTCACCTCCGCCCAACAACCGCCAAGTTCAGCGAGCCCTGCAGAGTCAGAGGAAGATCCATTCGAAAAAACCGTGATTATGCGTCCCACGATCAAGCAACAGGTCACGGCACAGGCAGGACGGCAACAAGCAGCAGCTCCACCCCAGGTGCCTCACGCCAAAGCTACGGCCCCCACGCCTACCCCAAAGCCGGTTGTAAAGCCTCGTGCAGGCACCACCCCGGCAAGAAAGCCTGCACCACGGCCAAAACCCACCGAGAGCCGTGGACACTTGTGGATGATGATTATCGGAGTAGCCCTGGTTCTCGGCTTTTTGTTCCTGCTGTAGTCCCATGGATAGCGGCCTGCTAGGAGTCTGTCGAATTTAGGTGCTCGTAGCGAGGGGAGCCATTTTGAGATAGATTTTTCGATCATTTGAGGATAATAGTCAGTCTATTAGACGAAAAGGAGCGAAAAATATGGCCAAAATGGCTTTTCCGCAGCAGAGCAGTCCTAAGTCCGACAGACTCCTGGATGCGGGGACACCCGCTGCGATTCCGCTGGAACCCATCCTCACCGATGAATTCAAGGGCTGGCTAACCCACCAGAAAAGCAAAACAAAACGCTGGCTAAAGGCCGCCGGCTTCAACGCCGAATCTGGACAGTTTTGCCTCATACCCAATGACCGGGGTGAACTACAGAGGGTTTTGGTGGGGATCAGCGAGGTGGAGGACCCATGGTCGCTGGCAGCGCTGCCGCATAGTCTTCCGCCTGGGGCCTATGTCATCGATAGCGACTGGAAATCCGGGGTCCTCGAACGTGCCGCCATCGGCTGGAGCCTGGGTGCCTATACCTACTCCCGTTACCGCACACAGAAACAAGCTCAGGCACAGCTGGTACTCGATTCCGATTGTGATGCTGCTCTAGTCACCAATCAGGTAATGGCCCTGCGCCTGGTCCGTGATCTGATCAATACCCCCGCTGGCGATCTTATGCCAGCCGATCTGGCAGCAAGCACACACTCACTGGCGACAGAATTTGGTGCCGAGGTAGTAGAAATTTCCGGCGATGCCCTGCTGACCGCCAATTATCCCGCCATTCACGCGGTGGGGCGGGCAAGTTGCCATGCTCCGCAACTCATTGAGCTGACCTGGGGAAATACGGACCATCCCTGTGTCAGTCTCGTGGGTAAGGGTGTGTGCTTTGACAGCGGCGGACTGGATCTCAAATCATCGGCGAATATGCGCCTGATGAAAAAAGATATGGGTGGTGCTGCTCATGCCCTGGGCTTGGCCCACATGATTATGGCGGCAAGGCTCCCGATTCATCTGCGGGTACTCATCGCCGCGGTGGAAAATGCGGTAGCGGGAAACGCCTTTCGCCCAGGTGATGTCCTGGCCTCACGCGCCGGCATCAGCATTGAGGTGGAAAATACCGATGCTGAGGGCCGCCTGGTGCTGGCAGATGCGCTCACCGATGCGGTAGCGGAAAAGCCAGAATTACTGCTCGATTTTGCCACTCTCACCGGGGCTGCACGAGTGGCTCTAGGCACTGAATTACCGGCATTTTTTTGCAACGATGACAAGCTTGCACACAGCCTCATGGAATCGACTCAAGCGGAAATTGATCCCATTTGGCGCCTGCCCCTGCATACTCCCTACCGCCGCCTGTTGAACAGTCAGATAGCCGATATCTCCAGTGCCGGCAAGACACCCTACGCCGGCGCCATTACTGCAGCCTTGTTCCTGCAGGAATTTGTTCCCGAGGACACGCCCTGGGCTCACTTTGATCTGATGGCATGGAATCTTGAAAACCAGGCGGGCCGTCCGGTAGGCGGTGAGGCCATGGCCTTGAGGGGTATTTTTTCCTATCTGCGAAAACGCTTTGCTCTTGTGCCGGATTAGTGTCTCTAAGGCACTTGCTCCGCACCAAACAATAACCTACTATAAATTCTTGAAAGATAATATAAGCGATTGAATTGACGATAGAAATGTCTTCATCAACAGAATACACATCCGCCTTGGGCCTGACTTTTCTGCTGCTCGTGCTGTTTCAGTTCAAGCACTTTGCCGCGGATTTCCCTTTCCAGACCCAGTACATGCTCAAAAAGGTTCGGCCCGGTTGGGATTTTGTGCCTCCGCTGGCCCTCCACTGCGCCTTCCATGCCGTACTGACCCTTGCCATCGTCGTCACATTGACGCCATGGCTATACTGGCTGGCAGCCTTGGATTTTGTCATCCACTTTCTCATGGACCGAATCAAATCAGGGCCGCGTTATCTTGGACGCTTCAATAATTTATCCAAAAAAGCCTTCTGGAACTGTCTTGGCTTCGATCAGATGGTCCATCACCTGACCCACTTTTATATTATCTGGATGTTGGTAACCAGCCGTTATCCTCTCGGGAATCTCTGATTTATTCTGGGCCAACTAGATTGTGATTCAAAATGTTCAGCTTTGAGGCACTGAGCGCAAGATACGAGTCCACAAATAGATCGTAGCTTCCCCGACTAGTGGCCATCCGACAAAACTTTGCGGGCATCCTGAACAAAGTCAGCATAGATACTGGACAGCGCTTTCCCAAAGGCAACAGCACCTGCCGAAAATGACTTTCCAGACGGTATAGCGGCTTCATATTCCCTGACTAACAATGGGGCTTTCCCCCCGCTTCCCTCACGGAGCAAACGTAACTCCAGCCCCACTACGGCCCGCACAGAACCACCCACCAGTTCACGCTCAAAGCGAAGAATTCGTCCGCCTACAATCAAACCTCCCGAGGCCAACTGGCCTTCGCTCCGTACCATGGGGGAAAATCCAACAACCCGCAGATAACGTACCAGATGGCGTTGCAATAGGCGCGGTGGCGGTTCTAGCCAGAAATGATAGTGGTGCTGCTGCAGGCGGATACCCTCAGCATGCTCGGTATAAACGATCGCCCGCTCCCGGTGGACGCCATCACTTTGCAGGACATTTACCAACACACTCTCAGCCACGATGGGACTGTTCAATACCACGGCCGGCTGTGCTAATGGCAAGCGATAAAATTGATCCGGGGGCACCGGTGCTTGTCGGCCACAAGCACCCAGCAGCAGGAAAAACCCGAAGGCGAGCAGCTTTTTCATGGTTTGGCTTTTCCTTTGGCTTCCTGCGGCGTGGGTGCGCTGATAAGCAATGCCGGATTTTCTCTAATCTGACGGGAAAATTCGTGGAAATTACGGCTGCTGCCCTCAAGGTGATAACTCACGGTTTCCACACGCTGGGAGAGCACATCCAGAATCTGACGAAGGTCCTTGACCGCAAAACGCAGGTCCTCCCGATTTTCCCCTACCATGCCTTCCACACCGATTAGCACCCGCTCTGCATGCTCACGCAGCTGCTCCACCTCTCCTAACACGATGCGGAGCTTTCCCGATGCCTTCTCCAGGTTGGAGAGGGTCGTCGTCGCGCTGCGACGGTTGTCCTCCCCCAATAGCTGTTGCAAGGAAGCAGCCGCCTCATTCAACCGTGCCAGCACGTTCCCGGCCTCGGTCACTAGATCTGCGCGCTCCAGGTCGCTACGCAACTTGTCCATGAGGGGGCGAACACTGTCCCTGCTAAGCCCACGCAATTCCTCTAGCAAGCCCGTCAACTGTTCCTGAAAACCCTTGATCAGGGGGCGAATGGTATCCCTCGATAAGGCGCGAAAATCTTCGGCAGTGTCATTCAATGTGGCCAGAAGATTAACCCTGGGAGCCCCTTTAATTTCATCCCCGGGAGCAAGGACACGGCCACTCTGCCCACCCGTGATTTCGATGGAGATAGCCGATAGCAAACCGGAGGCTATCATCCGGGCAACGCTATCTTCGGGAATGGGCCAGTCATGACGGACATGCAGCCGCAGCCGGTAACGCAGGCCATCCGCCTCACGTCGCGGTTCGATCTCCTCCACCTGCCCCACCTGAAAGCCCTCGTAGAAAACAGGGGTCCCGAACTTAAGGCCCGCCACATTCTGGTAGTAGAGATAGTAGGCATCCGCCGCCCCGGTGCGCCCGTTGAGCAGGGCAATACCCAGCAGTAACGCGGCCAAGGCGATGAGCACGAAGCTGCCCACTGCCAGATAATGTACGTTGTCACGTTTCACGAGCAATTACTCTCCAGTAAGGCGTGCAAGGTAAGCGTCGGCATCCAGTTCCTCCTCCCGAGGCCGGCGATTGAGCAAATCCTGGACCCGTGAATTGGATGAACTGCGCACCTTGTCTACCGTATCGCTGATCAGTATTTTTCCGCCGTCCAGTACGGTAATACGGTCAGCAATACGAAATGCACTCTCCAGTTCATGGGTAACCACCACGATACTCATGTGCATGGCATCCCGCAGGCGCAGAATGAGTTCGTCGAGTTCCGCCGACACCACCGGATCGAGACCCGCCGAAGGCTCATCGAAAAACAATAATTTTGGGTCCATAACGATGGCTCGTGCAAGGGCCGCACGCTTGGTCATACCGCCTGATAGCTGGGCAGGCATAAAGTGTTCGAAGCCACCCAGTTTCACCACCTCCAGCTTCATCCTCGCCATAATCGCCATGGTGCTTTCATCCAGCCGGGTATGCTCTCGCAGCGGCAGGGTGACATTCTCCCCCACGGTCATGGAACTCAACAGGGCGCCTCCCTGGAAGGACACGCCAATTTGCTTGCGCAGTTCCAGCAGTGCCTGCCGGTGAATCCCCTCGATCTCCTGCCCGAGCAAACTAATCCGACCTGAAGTCAGGCGCCGAAGCCCCAACAGGTGGCGCAGCAAGGTGCTCTTACCCGAGCCACTGCCACCCATAATGATGTGAATTTCGCCGGCCCTTACCGTAAGGTTTATGCCATCCAGTACCTTGTGACGACCGTAATGAGCCACCAGGTCCTGAACCTCGATTACCAGTTCGGCATTACCTTTCTGTGGTTCTGGGGTGAGCACGGGATTAACGGTTCAAAAACCAGGTAAAGACCATATCGGCAATGACAATACCGGAAATAGCCAACACCACAGAACGGGTAGTTGCCCGCCCCACTCCCTCAGCCCCTCCCGTGACCGTAAAACCATTGGCAACGCCGATGAGGGTGATCACCGTGGCGAAGACACAGCTCTTGCTAAGCCCCTGAAAGATATCCCCCGTCTTGAGCACGCTGATGACCCGATCGGCATAAGCTGCATAGCTGATGCCAAGATCCATAGCGCTGTATACTGCGCCGCCCAGCAAGCCGGCAAAATCCGCCATGACGGTTAGTGCAGGCAGCATAACCAGCATGGCCAGCAACACCGGTGAGACCAAATAGCGCACCGGCTGGATCCCCATCACCCGCAGGGCATCGATCTCCTCTGATACCACCATCGTCCCGATACGTGCCGCCAGAGCGGAACCAGTACGTCCGGCGACCACGATGCCAGTGATGAGTGGCCCAAATTCCCGGGTTATGGAGAGCGCGATGCCGATCACTACCTGGGATTCGGCACCAAAGGTGCGCAGGGTATGAATTCCCTGGATAGCCAGCATGATACCGATGGAGAAGGAGAGCAGGAACACAATGGGGATGGCGCTGACCCCGGTGCGCATCATCTCGGAAAATACCGCACTCACTCGCACCGGTTGCCGTTTAAAGCTACCGGCTACCAGCCAGTAAAGACTCTCCACCAACAAAGCCGAGAGGTAACCAACCTCCGCTATCAAGCCAAGCGTGCGCTTCCCCAGTTGTTCGACCCACCCCAGCCGGGCCTCAGCCATCATCCGCAATCCGTGTATCCAGATCAGCGTGAATAGGAAAGACCTGATCAAGACGGGCCAGGCGCAAGACATTAAGCGCGGCCTCACTAACCCCGATAAGGCCGAACTTCAAGCCTTCCTTTTTTGCCATCTGGTATCCCTCTACCAGACTGGCGACACCAGAACTATCGATATAGGCGACTTCCGAGAGATCCACCAGTAGATCATTCTTCTTCTCCAGGCACTGGAGTATCAGTGCACGCGCCTCGGGAGAGCGTGCGAGATCCACATCACCACGCAACTCCACCACCGCATATCCTTTTTCTACTCTATGCCCAAAGCTCACCTTAATGCTCCCTGATTCAAGTGATACGTTTCGTTAGCGTCAAGCAATTCCCGCATCCCTGCGGGGCCTCATCAAAAACCCAGTCATCCATCAATTCATCAATAAAGTGCGTGCCGAGCCCCCCTGGCCGCAACTCTTCCAGTGAACGAGGCTGAATGCGACCAGGATCTACGGTTGCCGCCCAGTCCTTCAGTACGCAAACCAGCTCGTCGCCATTATTGTGTATCTCCAGCAGGATTTCACCGGAGTAATCCCCTTCATCAGCGTGCTGCATGATATTGGTACAGGCCTCGTCGACCGCCAATACTATCTGCGCTACCACCCCCGCACTACACCCGGCCAGCAGGGCTGCCGACCGCACCTCAGCTCGAACATCCTGCAGGCGTTCTGGCTGTGCCGGAAATCTCCGCTCCATCAGCTTTTTGCTTAGCTGGTGGCATCTGCTGGTGATCAGCATCATGGTGATGTCATCCCGCTGGCGGGTATCGGGGCGTCGAATTTCGGCGACGATATTTTCCAGCTGATCACTGGATTCCAGTTCTGACATACGCTCAATGAGCCCGATAAGACCCGCCACATCCAGTGGCTTGCGCTCCGCTGTCAGGCTCTCGGTAACCCCGTCGGTAAAGAGATACAGGCTCCCGCCCGCCAGCGATACCTCGCTTACTGGAAATTCTGTTTCGGGGGTCACGCCCAGTGGCGGCGCACCGGCAGGGATCTCGGAAAAGCTCCCATCACAGCCACGCTGTAGTGGAGGCTGGTGCCCGGCATTGGCAAAACAAATCCGCTCGCTCTGCGGGTCGATATAGCCCGAAACAATGGTGACAAACATCCCGTGGGAAGCCGTTTCACACAAGGCCTGATTAACGCGTTCCAGCAGTTTCCCCGGGTCCGTGTAATCCCGGGCTAGGCAACGCAGCAAGCTGCTGGTTTGAGCCATCAGCAATGCCGCATTCATGCCCTTGCCGGAAACATCGGCAAGATTAAAGTAGATGCGCCCGTCGGGCAGCCGAAAAAAATCGTAGAAATCTCCGGAGACCTCATATGCGGGAAAATTGACTCCGGAGACCGGGAAATAAGGCGCGTGGGGAGCCGGCAATAACTTACGCTGAATCTCCCGGGCAAGTTCCAGTTCGCGTCGCAGGCGTTCGTGCTCCACCAGTGAGTCCGCCATGCGCGCATTGTGGATAGCCAGCGCTGCCGCCGAGGCCAACACACGAACCAGAGTCTGATCCTTGGGGTCGAACAAGCCGTCACCACTACGCTTGTTGACCAGTTCCAACACCCCGAGGCAATCGCCGCGCACGCTTAGGGGAGCGCACAGCAACGAACGAGTCGCAAAGCCGGAACTGTGGTCAATGGTAGCGCTGAAATCACGACTGCGGCGTACATCCCGAACCATCTGGCAGGCCTGCTCACGCACGCATTTGCCGACGATACCCTCGGCCACATCCATACGCAGGCCGGCAATATCTACCGGGCCCACGCACTTGTAGCACACCAGCTCCCGATCTTCGTTTTCCAGCAGAAAGATGGACGCCGCCTCGGCGTCCATATACATCATGAAACGCTCGATAGTGGTCTGCAGTGTCTCGTCGAGATTAAGGGAACTGGCAAATTCCTGAATCAGCTCGGCCAGCAGGGCAAGTTGCTCGACCACATCGTGATCAGCCTCGTTTCCGATAGCGCGTAACGACGGGCGATTCAGCTCCATCTCAACAGCGCTTCATGGCAATGCCCTTTCTTTGCATACGATCACAGCCCACAAAAGCTTTGGGGAAGCTCTGATTTATTTTGGGCGCAAGATACGAGTTCATGAGTAGATCAGAGTTTCCTTAGCCTTCCTCATCTCCAACAGCGGCCGTACGGGCATTAAAGGCCGCCAATTGCTCCTCTGTCGCCTTTTTCTGGTAGCGCTTTTTCCATTCCCCATAGGGCATACCGTAGATCGCCTCTCTGGCCTCATCGTAGCTCATGTCCTCCGACTGCTCCTCGGCAGCGGCCAGGTACCACTTAGACAGACAGTTACGACAAAAACCTGCGAGATTCATCAATTCGATATTCTGCAACTCGGGGTGTTCTCTCAGGTAGACCACAAGGGCGCGGAAGGTCGCAGCCTCCAGTTCGATACGGGTTTTTTCATCCACCTGAACATCTCCTGATTTCCAGAATCCAGGGTGATTGTAACAGGCTGGAAAATGCGTGCGGCACCACTATCCACCCCTGGACAGTGGTAAAAAACCAAGGGTAATGAATTAATTCCAGTCAAGCACCGCGGTAACGGAATTACCCTTACCATGGTAAACAAGGGACTGACACAAGGAACGCATCAGGGGAATGCCCCGGCCGGAAAGGCCCAGATTTTCAGTGGCTTCGGCCGGTACCGCGTCAAGGTCAAAACCGGGTCCGCTATCCTTAAATCTGATGGTCAGCCTGCCCCCTTCTCCATGAACAACGTGCTGCAGCTTGATTGTTAGCCTTCCGTTTTCCAGGCTCGATAGCCTCTGTTCCCGCTGAGCATAGTATTGGCTAAAGCCCTCGGCGGAATCCTTCATCCCGGAATCCAGCCCGAGAATGCCGTGGTCCAGAGCATTAGTATAGAGCTCAGTTAGAACGGTGAAAATCCGGCTCCAATGGCCCCTCAATCCCTGATAGTCCAGCAACATCTGGGTCAGCAGCGGTATGGGCTCCGCACTGCGCAACATATCTGCCTCGAATTCGAGCTGAAAGCGCCAGTGCATGGGTGGGCGGGTATTCTTCTTTTCCTGCTTTTCCTTGCCCCGCGCCACCATCACCTCAGGATCGCAATATAACTCCACCAGGGTGAGATCATCCGACTGGGATTCGTCCCCACAAAATTCCGCCGCACCATCGGTTATGCGTGCATAAATCCTGTCAGCCGGCATCGCGGGATCAAAACATGCCTCCAGGCGGGTCTGTCCGTACATATCTCCGGCTGGATTTTCTGCTTCAATGATGCCATCGGAATAGGCAAAGACACGCTGTCCCGGGAGAATCTCGCACTCCTCAACACCCGTATTCACGCGCTCCGTTGGCACCGCGCCCAGGGGTAAATTCCGCGAGGGCAAACGATGCACCAGACGCCCATCGTCGTCGGAAATCAGGACCTCGGGCAAACCTCCATTCCACACAGAAAGTCGTGATTCCTCCCAGATCCAGTCCATCACACTGGCGCAAAAGAAACGCCCCACTGGCAGCAATCTTCGGAGCTTGCGGTTGATTTCCTGGATCAGATCACCGATCGCAAAACCCTTGGCGGACATGCCATTGAATATCTCGGCCACCGGCAAGGCTCCAATGGAAGCAGCCAAACCATGGCCGGTAAAATCACCCACCAGAACCCGCAGGGCACCACCGGGTAATTCCGTGGCGAGCAACAAGTCTCCATTAAAAACCGACATGGCCGAATGGAGGTAGCGCAAATTCGACAGTTCATCTAGGCAGGCAGAATGCACAACATTGGAAAACAAGCGCTCCGCCACCTCAAACTCTCTCTCCTGCTCCTCTTTGTGACTGGATAGAGACCGGTACTGTTGCCTCACCATGCCGTACAGGTCGGAAATTCTTAGCAAGGCATCAAGCTTGGCCTTAAGGATAATCCGCTGTACCGGCTTGTTAAGGAAATCATCCCCACCCGAGCGTACACAGCGAGCCAGTGCTTTCTCATCAGTCTGGCCAGTAAGAAACAATATAGGCAGGAAAGAGTCCCCGATATCATCCTTGATATGACGTGCCGCTTCGTAGCCATCCATCACCGGCATGTTGATTTCCATGAGGATGACATCCGGGCGTTTAAGTCTGACCCGCTCGACGGCCTCCAGCCCATTTGCGGCCAGTTCCACTTGAAAACCGTCGTCCTCAAGGTAAGCCTGCAACAACATCTGGTTTGATTTACTGTCGTCCACCACCAAAATGGTGCGGGCGTTCGCAGAGACCGACTGCTTCAGATCCAACGGCATCACGTCTACCAGTGGCTTGGTATTTTCCATCGGCAACAAACTCTCCCCATTAGGCAGATCATCTATTTTTCTTGACGAGACCCGATATCCCTTCACCACCTATTAGTCGGCAGACGGACGCAAATCTTGAACACGCACCGGGAGCCTGTGGGACTTGGAAGTGCTCGAAAAAAAGGTGCCTAAGCTTTGCCACAGGAGGGGCAATTCGGGTTTGAGTTCAGTTTAAGAATGCAAAAATCGGTACTCAGAGCATCGTAATAGAGCAGTTTCCCGACCAGTGGCTCACCCACCCCGAGCAGTAGCTTAAGCGCCTCTACGGCCTGCAACAGGCCGATAACGCCCGGTAACACACCCAACACCCCGGCCTCGGCGCAAGATGGCGCCATTTCTGCTGGCGGGGGCTCCGGATACATGCAGCGGTAGCAGGGCCCCGGTTGCTCTGAGGCGGGCCAGAATACACTCACTTGGCCCTCAAAACGGTAAACCGCACCATACACGTTAGGAATTCGGTGGCGTACACAGGCATCGTTCACCAGATAGCGGGTGGGAAAGTTATCTGACCCGTCGATCACCAGCTCATAGCTGGAAAAAATTTCATCCGCGTTACTGCTATCAAGGTGCAGCTTATGCTCCACGACTTTGACCGTAGGATTGAGGGCCTCGATAGCCGTGTGGGCGGAAGCGACCTTGGATAATCCGACCCGGGCTTCGGTATGCAGGATTTGGCGTTGCAAATTGCTGCGATCCACCACGTCGTGATCGACGATTCCCAGGGTGCCCACACCCGCCGCCGCCAAATACAAAGCAGCCGGTGAACCCAGCCCGCCAGCACCGATGAGTAGCACCTTGCTCTCCAGCAATCGTAGCTGCCCCGCCTCTCCGACCTCCGGCATGCGCAGATGGCGGGCGTATCGCTCACGCGCATTAACATCCAGTATGCGTGGCATTTCAAAGGCCAGACCCTCATTCTTCCAGCGCTCGAAACCACCCGCTATCGAACGGACATCGGCGTAACCCAATTGCCCCAGGGCCTCGGCTACGAACAGGGAGCGCAAACCAGAACTGCAGAGGACCAGCACGGTGCATCCGGGGTCGGGGAGCTTGTCCTCCACTTCCAGTTCGAGAAAACTGCGTCCCAGATGCACCGCCCCCTTGGGGCTTCCCTGAGCGATTTCCCCAGCATCCCTCACATCGAGCAGGATTGCTCCTTGTTGCTGCAAGGCCAGGGCCTCAGCAGGGCTCGGCTCGGAAATACTTTCCCTCAATTCAGTGAGGCGCAGGTCCCTTCGTTTTGGCAATGGAAGATTCCCTACCAAGCCTCTACAACCTGTTCCAGCGGGAATTCCAGCCCCACCCGGGTCCAGATCTCGTGCACCCGGCGCACCACCGGCTCCGCCTGCCTGAACCAGTCCGGGTGGCGGTCACGCTTATCGAACACCTTGAATTCCTCCGGCTGGGGATTTCGGTTGCCAAAGCGGTAATGATAATCCAGCACGGTATCCATCATCGCCTCGCTGCTGTAAGGCACAATGCGGGTCAACTTGTTGGCACTCAGCCCAGTGGTCGCAACGTAATAGTGGTATTGCTCCCAGTAGCGCAAATAGGCATCGAAATAGTCCATCTGCGTAATTTCCTCAGTGGACATACCAGTATATTCCAGGTCCCGTCGCACCCATTCCTCAATATTTCCCCTGATACGAAACTTGCCATCATCAGGTAAACCACCGGATTTCTCATAGGTAGAAATACACGAGGTAACCGGATGGCGGATGGTGAGAATGTTCTCCACCGAGGAGCCGAGGATGCGGTGGAAAAATCCGCCGGCGTAGGTGCCCTTGGTGAGCTTCTTCGGCACCACGATTTTTCCGGTGTGGGGGCGCTCCTTTCCAAAATAAATTTCCACCATGGTGAGAAACTCCGCCATGGTCTGCAGACTGGTCATCCAGCTATTGACGCCCTTGTCAAAGCGAAAGGGAGCCGCCTCCGGAAAGCCGTCATGGGCCACCACGTTGGGTACCTTTTCCGGATCGTGACCCAGGGAACGATAGACCTCCTTGGTGAGATAGGAGCCACCGTTTCTTGGCACGCCGATGATATTGATGAAGTGGAATTTAAGCTGGATGTCCTTAATCTTTTCCAGATCCCCCGTCATCAGGCACACCAGGAGTTCGTAGGCCCTACCGATATAGCGCTGCCCCTCCGGCTTGGCCATCACTACTTTGGCATTTTCTGCTGCCTGTTCCAGGATCTGTTTCTGGTTTGAGGACAGTTCCTCGCTTAACTGGTCACCCCACTTGGCGGTCTCAAAAGGCTTTTCCTCCACCACATGAGCGAGAAAATCCATGAATACAGGCGAAACCGGTAGTTCCCTGTCACTTAGCTTGATATCAACGCCCATAAAATAATTTCCATAGCGAAATAATGAGAGAGATCATAAGGATTCGCGGGATAGGCACAAGCGCGACTTTCCACGAATCCCGCAAAACGCTATCCCATGGCCGCATCTATACCGGCCTGTATCTTGGCTTACGAGGAAACGGAAAGATCGAGCAAGCGACCAAAATTATCCAGCGACATGAGATGTGCATAAATACGGGAGAGATGCCCTTGGGACATCAATTCCCGAATGGTCTTTCCCGACAGCCGGTTGAGGCGCTCCTCGCTCACCCGATAGAGGCCACCCAGTCGCAGGGGCTCTCCCGCTTTGGGGTGGGTCTGGGCCTCAAAGGCTTCGAACAATTCCAGCTCTTTTAAGCGCTGGCTAAGCGCTACCGTACGCGCCCGGGCCACGGCAACCTCTTCCAGCAATTTCTCAATGGGCTGCCACGCGGATGTGGGCTCCCCTGACGCACCCAGCAACGCTTCCTTTGCATGGCTATCAAGCGCTTCTTCGTCCACGCAGATGACCCGCTGCGCTCCATCACCCACCTCATCCCTGACCTCTACTCCAAAGAAGGGATGGCATCGCACATAGGCGGGAATATAGTTGTCTTCCCTCCAGGACCCCGCCTCATTAACAAACAGATTCTGCCCGGCCCGCATGCCGGTTACCGATACTGGCACAAAGCTGTCACTGACCTCGTCCCGAGCAAAAGCGATGGGATAGTCGCGTGCCGCCACGAAAAACTCCTCGGCCGAGACATAGATGAGGTGTAGTGAACTTGCGAAACGATAATTCCCGGGGTCGCTTATTCCCTGGCCACGATGCCGGGTACGGTCAAGGGGAACCAGGCTCCGGTAGCCCGCCGGGGCTGTCAGCTCCACGGCAACGCCCGGGCTGATCTGCATAGCTTAATCGTAGGTGCGATGATCGTAGGTAACTGTTGGGAAATGCCAGCTAATTGACCGGACAACCTTCCGGGTTGGCAGGAGGCATGGGCTCATCAGTGAGGGGTTTTGCCTGCTGGCTACCAATATTTTGGGGCGGGGTATTGGGGTCGGGCACATGATAAAACTCTCCAGGATTTCCGGAGTGGCTACCACCCGGATTGGAAAGCTCAGTTCCACCCACAAAAACCCGGTGGTAAAGACCATCTGGCCCATCGCAATCTCCCTGGCAATACCGCGCCTCAAAGTCCGTGCCACGAATGCCAATGGTAGCCACAGGGGTACGCACGCGGAAATTCCGACGGTTGAGTTTTCCCACCAGACCAGTGACGGCGCGGAAGCCACCCCGTAGCAATGAGAAAAAGCCCTTCTCCTGACGGGGTACTCCGGTGTGGCGGTATTCCTCGATAACAAAGCGGGTATTGGGACGGAGCACGATAAAACCTTTGTCCGTCAGGGCCATGCGGACATAACTGTTGGGGCCGGTGGTGATGGTCTCTCCAGAATACAACGGCCCCCCCCTTTTCAGCACCCGAATATCACCATCCGGCGAGGCCGCCATGGAACGACCAATAGAAGTATGTACCTTGCCAGCGCGGGTCGCCGCCTGAGTCGCAGGAAGAAACAGCAACAGGGTAAACAGCACCGTCAAACTACGCATATTCAGGTACACATTCCCTCCCCACCCGTCTTCTTCACGATAGACGTGTCTTCCTGCTTTTCCTGTTCTTCGTCCTCTACCACTTCATCCTCATTGTCGTCGTCTTCGCCGTCTTCCTCCCCCTCCTCATTCTGGGGAATGACAAAGACTGAACCACCGAATACCGGGTCGATCACCAGCACCCGACCATCGGTTACTACCTGCCCCAAACCACCTACATCCTCCGCCACCGCCGTCTGGGTAATGTTGTCATAACCGATGACGTTCTGGGTCCCGCCTGCCACCATGAACACTGCATTCTGCGTGCCCATGTTGATCGGACCCACGTGGATCGACCCCGTCTGCAAAGCATCACCCACAACGATGGTGGTTCCGGGAAATTTTGAGAAGTGACTTGCATTGCTCAAGCTCAAGCCGCAGGCCGCACCACCACACAAACTACCCCCAATCTCTATCCCGATGGTGGCCGACGGGCTGGGGTGGAAAAACTGTGCAGTCAAGTCGGAAGGTGCGTTGGTAACACTGCCAAGTGCGATGGAAGTGCCCTGAAATACGAGATAACTGGCAGGAACACTCTGTAGATCAAGGGTACCGAGAATGAGTTGCCCGCCGGCATTGAAGCTGCCATTCGGAGCTCCCGGCAACTGCCCCAATTCTGCCTCCGCTATAGCCGCTGCCAATATCGGATCGGTCACCGTTCCCGGTGCCGCGCCACTGCCAATGCTGAGGGTGGTGGCCCCGAGCGACACATCTCCCTGTGCGGCAATGGTCATGCCACTCGCACTCAGGCTCGTTGCTGCCACATTCTGGATGTTACCCACGGCGCTCACCAACAGGGTGGAGGCACTGATGTTCGCCCCGCTGAGCAACGCATTTCCACCGGCCATCAACTGCGCCGGGCCGGTAACACTAATCGTCCTGTTCTGTACATCCAGATTTCCGCCCGTTTGCAGGGTGAAATTGGTCGCTGAGATGTCGGTATTCAGGATGCCATTAACAGTAGAAAGGAGGTTGACCGCGTCGAAGCCGCCGGGCACGTCTAACGAGAATACCCCGGCGGTGGCGTTGAGTGTGCCGAATACCTCACCCCCTGCAGGGCTACCAGAACTTTCAAGACCGCCGCCGCCAACCCCTATTACTCCGCCCCCCGGGCCATCACGCGCGGTCAGGCTCCCGTTTGCCCCTACGGTGAGGTCACCATCAACTCCGATCAAAATCTGTGCCCCCGATCCCGCCTCTGCCAGTGCTTTAACCGGCGCATTAAGGGTCATGTCACCGCCGACGGCCGCCACGTTTACCGAGGCCGACCCGCCCACCAATGCCTGGGCGGTAAGGGCCGCGTTAACGAGTACGCTGCCCGATGAGGCCCCGATCGACAGGAGGGCAGCATTTGCGCCGGCACTCCCCGTATCTACCGCCTGCACCGGGCCATTGATGGTCACGGTGGGGCCCTCACCCTGACCCGAGATGGTGACCCAGACATTGGAGTCGCCGCTGGCCTTGACCGAACCGGCGGCACCGATGGTGATATCACCGGATGAGGCAACGAACTGCACCAAGGCATCAAGATCGGGACCCGTGGCGATCGCCTCGGCGACGCCATTGATCGTCACCGAGCCACCGGCATTCACTTCAATCCACGGACTGAAATCCTGAGCGTGCACGGTCAGGGGGCCATTGGCGACGAAATCTCCCCCCGCATCGATATCTATCCAGATAATGCTGTTGGAAGGGCTGGAGGTACCACTGCTGGTGAGGCTGACGCCACCCAGGGTGACGTCGCCGCCGCCGCTGATCTTTACCAGACTGCTGGCCGCTACAACAGGGCCAAGACTGATATTGCTCCCCGCCGTCACGACCACGTTGCCACCGGCGTTGATGGGACCAGCCGTCACGCTTCCGCTGGCGGCAGCGATAGACACACCGGATCCGGAGACCACTGGCCCGAGGGTAACGCCATTGAAGCCAGTGACGGTAACGGCACCTCCCGGATTGGTAATCGCCCCCGCAGTCACACCACCACAAGGCGCTCCGCAACCGCCATCGGCGAAAGCAAAGACCGCCGTCTTGTTATAGATGCTGTTAGTAATGGTCTGCACGCCACCTATATTGTGGACAGTGACCAGCGCGCTACCGGCAGTGCCGATGGTGACATTTCCCACCACCACATTTTTAACAACCCGCCCAATATCCAATCCGGCGGTGGTACCCGCACCCGTTCCCGCAACCATGGAAATCGCGCCAATCGTCACTCCACCACCCACATCGTGGACCGACACACGGCTATCTATGCCACTGCCTACGTCAAAGTTGAGGGGGCCGCTGATAGACACATCGCCACCCACATCGCTGAAATCGAATTTGGCCAGTGCAGCCACACCGGCAGGTGCGGCAATAAGGGTTTGGCCCGAGACCGTGACGTTGCCGCCCACCTGGTCAAGATTAAAACGAATGCCGTCACCCGTGCTCGCGGCCGTCGGGCCGGCGGCCAGAGCCAAGTCCAACTTGCCGCTCACCAGGACATTGCCGGCCACATTGTTGATATCCAGCGAGGCATCTCCGCCCGATCTGGCACGCATCACCAGGTCACCAGTAAAACTTGCATTGCCGGCCACACCAAAGGTGCCCACGCCGCCACCACCGATGTCGAACTCTGCGGTACCCCCGCCGCTACCAGCGGTGAAGACCATGCGACCGCCCACAGTGACATTGCCGAGCACTGCATTGACATCGATCTGGGCGTCGCTATCGCCCTTTGCAAAGGCAGGGTTGGAATTGACAGTGATGGTGACAGGAGCGTTGAGAGCCAGATTGGCGGTACCGCCCGGTGCAAAGGCGAAGACCGCACTGCCTCCAAAGATGTTGCCTGAGGTAACGGTAACCGTACCGCCAACACGGTCGATATCCATCTGGGCATCCAGATTATTGCCCGCCTCGATCAGCACAGCACCATTGATAGCGACATTGCCACCGATATCCTCGATATCGATCTCCACATCGTTATCTGAACCAGTCAGAGCGCGACCGGCACGAAGTGTGATCGCCCCGTTCAGGGCCACATCGCCGCCGATGGTATCGAGGCTCAACTCCCACGATGACTCACCCGCACCCACATTACCAACGGTGAGATTGACCGCACCGTCCACGATCACATTACCAAGAATATTGCCAAACTTGATGTCTGCATCCACGTCAGTGCCGGAGCCAACATTAACCGTGAGTGCCTGGCTAACCAACACATGACCACCCACCGAACTGATCTCGATTTGGCCATCACCCTGAGCCACATTGGCGTTGGCGGTCATGGGCCCACCAACGGTGACATTACCCCCAACTCGCCGCGCGGAAACATGGGCATTACCGTTGAAAACGGCACTGCCAAAACCATTATTGCCGAGAGTTAAGCCCCCACCAGCCACATTAGCAGTAGCCACCACAGCGCCATCCACAGCGAGATCATTGCCGGCGGTAAAGTTCACCATAACAGCAGGGCCGGTGGCATTTACGGTGTTGCCGACGGTCAGATCGTTTCCGGCACGGGCATAGACCGAGGCAAAGCCGCTGGGACCCGCAGTGGCCGCCATGGCGCCACCAACAGTCACATTGGTCGGTGGGGGATTGGTCTTGCCCAACCAGATATTGGCATTATCCCCACGGGCAAACGCCGTCAAGGCCCCGCCAGCACCCACGGTGAGATCGCCCGCAGTCACATCAATACGTATTTGGGCATCCGCAAAAGTCGACGTTCCACCGGTAACGGTGATCGGCCCGTTGATGGTCACGCCGTCCCGCGCGGAGATGTCCACCGTGGCGCCATCAGAAACAGCGGTCGCCGAAATCGGGCCATTGACAAACACGCTGCCATGGATTGCATTAATCCACACCTGAGCGCTGTCGGTGGCAGAACCGCCCACCACCACCTCCAGGGCACCATCCATGACCACGTCAAAACCGAGCGGCTGGGGCACCCCCTGGTCGGAGGCACGAATATCAATGGAGGCCTCTGCACTATCCGATGTGGAGGCACGTGATACGAACAGGGCGCCCGCCTGAACCTCCACCCTTCCACCCCGGACATTGATTTCCACGGAGCCTGAGTCACTGCCGATCTGGGCGCTCGCCAGCAAGGCAATCTTGCGAGGAACTCCGGTCAACGGGTCTACCACGGCAGTAGTGGGTGGTGCGATAGACACAAGCCCCTTGGCAGCAAAGCTCAATTCCAGACTACTGTCAGAATCAATGGACCCCATGGCTGCCACCATCGGTCCGCTCATGGTGATACGTCCATCCCCTGCAGTAAGACCGTTGGCATTCACCCAGACATCCGGCGACTCGCTACCAACAGCGAGAATGAGGCCATTCACACCCCGCGGATTGGCACCATCAGGCTGGAAGGGTGCATTGAGGAGGACATTCTTGCCGGTGATCTGGACATGGGGTTCATCCCCCCGAATAGCGAAATCGGGAAAGACCACCGCCCCGCCCGCACTGACGCCAAAAGCAACAGGATTCTCACCATTATCCAGTCCGTCGCCAAGGGCCAGGATATTGCCGTTGTTAAATACGAAATCATCGCTTCCGGCATTCATGTTGATGCGGGTAAAGGCACCCCCTCCACCCACCGCCTCCACCGAGGCGTTAACGGTGATACCGTTACCGTTCACGTCCACACGACCCCGGCCCTGGGTCGCCTGGGACAGCAGGCGGGCGTCAAGGGTCACGGCCCCACCCGCATCCAGATCGATAAAGGCGCTATCGCCCGGGCGAGTGGTATTCACCGTAAGCGGGCCATTAACGTCCAGCACCCCGCCGGCATCCACGTCAATGAGAATGGTCTTGGACACACCCGTGCCACTGCTGCTCAGTGTCACGCCACCCAAGGTCAGATCCCCACCACCACTGATTTTTACCAGGCTGCTGGCGGTCACAACAGGGCCGAGGGTAATGTCTTGTCCCGCCGTCACCGTGACATTGTTACCCGCGTTGACTGAACCCAGACCCACGGAGTTATTAGCCCCGGTTCCGGCCTGGGCAATAAAACCACCATCCACCAGGATTTTCACCGCACCCAGGTTAATGTCGCCGGTCAGCCCTGGGGTGAAACCCAAGGGGCTGCTGGTATCCGCCGAACAGACGCCAAAGCTGGCGCATTGCGGCCCCGCTTCACTACTTGGGCCCAAGGACCCGCCAGTACCAACCCAGCCGACAGTCCCCACCTTGATTTCCAGCCCACCGCCCGCGCCAGCGTTACGCCCGTCGATGGTCATGGTGCCGGTTGTGCAGTTTCCACCACCGGTATTACAGGTGATATCACCGTTAGCGACGAGGACAACGCTGGTGCCCCCCTTCAACTGGGTCTCGACAAAGCCCTTGCCGACCCGATTATTCGTGGTACCACTGCTACTGCTACCGGTACTAAAGAAAGTGCTGTTGGGCGCAGCGCTGCCATTCGTGATAATGAGCCTTTCCGGGTCAATGGCAAGCCGGCCACCCTGCCCCAGTTCCACTTGACCGCGAAGCGCCAGCCCGCCGTGGCCGGAGACCTCTACAAAGCCACCCGTTCCGGCCGAATCCTCTGCCCTAGCACTGATACGCGCATCCTGCTGGAAGCGGAGATTCTCCTCTGCAATGACCCGTACGTTGCCGCCAGCATTCAGGCCGTCGGCACGAATTTCACTTTCGGGAGCCAGCGTGATGTTCTGGTTGCCCGCAATATGTACCCGGCCGCCATCAGCGCCACCCACCCCCGAGGCATCCACGGTACCGTGGTGCTCGATATCGCCGCCACCGGCGAGGATGAAGACGCCGCCCGGACGCTCCTGCACGCTGCGCGCCTGCACTAGGCCCTCGTTGTTGACCACGGTGCGCATGAGGTCCGCGGCCACCCGGGCGCTCATCAGCACTCGCCCACCGTCAGCGAGTAGCTGCCCGGTGTTTTTCACCCCGGCGGCCTGACTCAGTGCCGCCTGATCCACCGCAAAACTGATGAGGCCGTCACCGTCCAGATCAAGCGTCACACTTCTGCCGGAGGCCAGCACCACGGAACCGAGGCGAGCCTGTATGAGACCGTTGTTGACGACTTCTTCACCGGCAAGTATGACGAAACCCCCGTCCGCGCTGCGGATGGTGCCGTCATTAACCACCGACGTTCCCCCAGGGGCATCAGGAGATTTATTGAAGCGGTAATTGCGGTTGAGAAAATCGGCATTGCTGATGTTGTGGACACTGGCCACCAGTCCACCCACATCCACCTGTGCGCCAGGACCGAAATAAACTCCGCGGGTGTTGACCAGAAAGACCTGGCCATTGGCGGAAAGGCGACCGAGGATTGCGGATGGACTACCCCCGACAACCCTGTTTAAGGCTAAGGAGGTACTGTCGGGTTGGCGAAACTGGACGTACTGCTGGCTGCCGACAGAGAAGCTCTGCCAGTCGATGATGGTCTGGGCAGAAGTTTGATCGATGCGGAGGTTGTTGGGATCGAGGCTTGTGATGGTAGCCGAACCGGCCACCACATCACCTCCGCTGGGATTGGCAATGGCGAGCCCGGGAACGCAGGCAAGCAAAGCCCAAGGCAGTTGTGGGCTCAGGGCCTCACGCACTCTGCTGGCTAGTTCACCCGGCTTGAAGCGGGGGACTCCCTTCATTATTCCTCCCAACACGTTGCTCCCACAACGCTACATCCTGCAAATATCACACCAAAACCACATTGCCAGCATTATTATTATTCGTTTCAGTTGCTTGCAATGCAGACCGGAGAACCAATGGGTGCCACCTTCAGCCATGTGTAAAGGCTACTGACACCCTTGTAATCCCGGTTTTTTATAATAATGTCTATGAAATCATGCTGGTAGCAAGTCTATACCCGGAATGAGCCTAATGCGAGACGGCTTGGGTATACGAGAGGCGTAAGAAATCCTGACAGAAAACCTCAGCCAGCGCCTGTTTTCAAATAGAGGCCCCTCAGAACGAGGCACCAATCTGTGCCCAAATCCGGTCATTCTGGCGACCATCGCTCACGCGGTGAGCATTAGTGGGTTTACTCCATTCCAGGTCAACGGTATAGCGTTTTGAGATCTGCGCCGACAAGCCCAGGCCAATGCTGCTGAGGGATGCCGTCTTGTCGGTCCCCGCCGCCGGAACTCGTCGGTGCACCATGCCTGCATCAGCAAAAACACGCCAGGTGGTCGGCACTCCCGAAAATACGTCCTGTCGCCGATTAAGCTGCAGGCTTGCCATAAAGCCCTGATCGCCAGCCAATTCAGCCGACGGGAAACCCCGCACATTACCCGGACCACCTATGCGGAAACTCTGGATATCCATTAGAGGGTCAAGGGAGGCGACGCCATTCAAGCGGCCTAATACCGACCAGCCGCCAGCAAAGGTCTTGAGGTGACTGGCATCCACCTGCAACTTGCCCCTTTGTGCATTGTTTCGGGTACCGTCCCGGTTGCGGGTGAAATTACTGGAAAAAGTGGCCGTCAGACGGCTCACGGAATTATCCACGTGGCTAAGATTCCAAAGTGCCGAAGCGCTTAGCAGATTGACAAAAGTACCTTTGGTCCCCGGCAACACTAGAGAGCCAGACTGTCCCGACTCGTTACGACTAAGCGCGACCCCAAAGATGAGATCCTCGCGCCGACTGCGGAGCCAGGGATAACTGAGATCCACACGGTATTCATTGCCATCACCAGCCAGGGTGCGGCCAACAAATGTCGGTCCCAGCTCTTCGGTAATTACATCATAGAGAAAGCGTGAATAACTGGCCGCTACGCGCGCTCCACGCACCCCGACGGGATGACTGTAACGGAGCCGACCATGACGCAGAGAGGCACCCTGTGAGTGCACCAGCGAGACTTCAAGCCGGTCACCGCGCTCCAGGGGATTATTAAGGGCGAAATCACCCTCCAGGCGCCATTCACCAATCCCCTTTCGACCATAGTTATTTAGTCGCAGGTTGCCCTCGGTACGGGTCTCCTGGGTGTGTATAACGAGATCTGCCGCCCCGTACTCTGCTCCCGGCTGAATAACCGCCCGTGCAGTCAGGCCAGGCATGTCGTTGAGAAACAGTAACTCCTGTTCGAGTGCCGCCTCAGTAAGCACATCACCCGGCAATAAGCTATCCAAGTGATGACGGAGAAATTCACTGGAATAACGCGCATTTCCCTTGAAATGAATGGCACCCACACGTCCTTCGATCACCTCAAAGCGCACCGTGCCCGTGGAAATCTTCTGTGCTGGCACCACCACACTGGCCAGCTTGTATCCCTTGCTGCGGTAAAAATCACTCAGCTTGTCTGAAACCTCGTATATCTCCAGCAGGGTGAGACGCTTGCCCTTGAATTGAGAGATCACCGCCAGCAATTGTTCATCGCTGAACAGAGTATTGCCGTTGAAGATAAAGTTCCGGATCGGAATCTGCGGCCCCCCAGCGGGAACAGAAGGTTTCACAGGCTTGGGCACCACGGTCTCGGGAAGACGACCAGCAGGCGCCTCAATGGCAGGCTTGCGTAGCGGAGTCTCTACTGTCCCCGGGGTGGGAACGAGCTGGGCCTGCGCGGATTGGGTCCCGATGAACAGAACAGGAACCCATAACGCTGCGTACCAACAAACGGTTTTCCAGTGCTTACCCAAAACCCCCTCCTGCCCCTCGATGCCCTTTAGCACACCAGACTGGCCACCCTGTGTTATTGAAAGCTACGCGCGAAGAATACCGTATATGTAATTGATTTTACAGGGCTACCTCAAGAAGAATCACGCCCACCCCGGTGCATTGTCAGAAAGCCTCCAAGACTCGCCCATAATAGCGAGAAAAGGGGGGGAAACACCATTTCAATCTTTCCGTCATCCCGGCCAAGCCGCGCATCGTGGTGTGGGGCAGACTGCGCGCATGCCGAGGTCCAGGGAATGGAGGCACGGAAAGGGCAAGTCCTTGCTCTTGTCGGGTTGTGGCCCGGAGGATGAGTGGCTTTACTGGCGCCATCTGGGTCCCCGCGTTCGCGAGGATGACGAGGATTGTTTGGAAAGGACGGGACTGCTTGGGAATAAGGGGATTGTCTGGCTTAATCGCCGGATTACGCTGTCGCTAATCCGACCTGCCGATCCTGATCCGTTTGCTGAATCAGCTGCAGGAACCGACGCTTGGGAAAGTTTAGATAATGGTCGGGGCGAGAGGATTTGAACCTCCGACCACCGCAACCCCATTGCGGTGCGCTACCAGGCTGCGCTACGCCCCGAAAGGAAACGGATTCTATGGGATACGTGGCGGCGTGTAAATTCTTTATGCCACGTGTACGACTAATGGGTGCCCCTATAAATACAAGTTTCTAGGCAAGACAAGGCATGAGTGAAAAAGTTGAACGCAGCATATGTTTGATATGTGAGCGAAACTTTTTTGCGAGAAACGCCGTATTGCGACGAAAATTAGGTTTTTAGAGGTGCCCTAATGCTTCAGGATAGAAAGTACATCCTCAAGCTCCACCCGAAGTTGGTGGATAATTTGCTGACTTTGATTGACGTCCACCTTGGCCTCTTCTCCGGAAAGGCGTTGGCGCGCGCCACCGATGGTAAAGCCATGTTCATAGAGCAGACTACGGATCTGGCGAATCAGAATGACGTCCTGACGCTGGTAATAACGGCGGTTACCCCGTCGCTTAAGAGGTTTTAGCTGCGGGAATTCCTGTTCCCAGTAACGCAACACATGCGGTTTTACCGCGCACAGGTCGCTAACTTCACCGATGGTGAAATATCGTTTGCCGGGGATAACCGGCAGTTCGCTACCGCTCGAGGGATCCAGCATAGGCTTCTACTCGGGTTTTTAGTTTCCGGCCTGGCCTAAAAGTCACAACCCGACGGGCGGAGATAGGAATCTCTTCGCCAGTTTTGGGATTACGCCCAGGACGCTCATTTTTCTGGCGCAGGTCAAAATTCCCAAAACCGGAAAGTTTGACCTGATCACCGCTCTCCAACGCAAGCTTCATTTCCTCGAAGAACATTTCCACAAGTTCCTTCGCCTCACGCTTGTTGAGACCAAGTTCCTCGTAGAGCTTTTCACCCATATCAGCCTTGGTTAACGCCACATCAACTCCTCAGCAAGGCACCCAGCTGTTCTTCCAGGGCACATACGATGGCCTTTAGACCACCATCCACTTCTGTATCATCAAGAGTGCGTGATACATCCTGAAAGGTCAAGCCAAGTGCGAGACTTTTTTTCTCTGAATCAATACCTTCGCCACGATACACATCAAACAACTCTAAGTTCATCAAGCTCTCTGGAGCGGCCTTTCGAACGCAGGAAAGTACCCTTTCCGCGGAAACATTCTCATCCAGACTGATAGCAATATCCCGAGATACGGCGGGATACCTTGAAAGCTCGAGACTACGTGGCAGACGTCCTTTTCCGATTTCTGCCAGCCTCAGTTCAAAGAGGAAAACTTCACCACCAATTTTCAGCTTGCGTGCAATTTCCGGGTGCAAACCGCCCAACATGCCCACCGTCTGCTCGCCCTTTCGGATCTCAGCAGACTGTCCCGGGTGCAAGCCCGGATGGCTTGCCGGGAAAAAGGCATATTCCTCATCACCTCCCCCCAGAAGCAACAATGCTTCAACGTCTCCTTTAAGATCGTAGAAATCCACCATACGTTCCGAGGACCCCCACTGAAGCGGTTCCAGCGGACCGGCAATAATTCCGCCCAGACGCTTTTCCTGCAGCAAGCTGCCATCGGCCTGGGGCCGGAATACCAAGCCCGATTCGAATAACCGCACCCGTGGCTGTTGGCGCTTGCGATTATAAGCCAGGGCCTGGAGTAATCCGGGCCAGAGGCTGGTGCGCATGACCGATAATTCCGTGGAAATCGGATTGGCCAGTGCCAGCGGCTGTAGCTCAGGATCGATGCGGGACTGCAACGCCGGATCTACAAAGCTGTAGCTGATGGCCTCCTGGTATCCCCGCTCCACCAGCACCTGACGCTGACGCGGCAGACCCACCATTGCCTCATCCCGCGCATCGGAAGCAAAACCGAGGTTGATACGTGTGCTGGGAATATGGTCATAGCCCACCAGACGCGCGATCTCTTCTATAAGGTCGGCCTCCAGGGCTATATCAAAGCGAAAACTCGGTGCAGTGACTCGCCACCCGTCCTCCAGCGTTAGCACCTGCATTTCCAACCGCTTGAGGATATCCACCACCTCGGTATCGGCAACCTTTAGTCCTAGCAGCCGCTCTATGCGCTCGGCACGCAGATGAATAGCAGGACGTTCGGGTAAATAGCGAGGGACACGCTGCTCAATAATTGGACCTGGCTCACCACCAACTATCTCCATTAGTAAAGCGGTCGCACGCTCCATGGCACGCTCTTGCAACTCGGGGTCCACGCCGCGCTCAAAGCGCAGGGAAGAATCCGTATGCAGACCATAGCTTCGGGCGACGCCACTAAGCCGCTCCGGGACGAAATAAGCACTTTCAAGAAAAAGTGTACGAGTCCCTACCACCACGCCCGATTGAGCTCCGCCCATGATGCCGGCCAGTGCCAATGGCCCCGACTCATCGGCAATCACCAGGCTTCCGGCCTGAAGTTCCAGCTCCTGCTCATCCAGCAGTGTGAGCCGCTCGCCTGAAGTAGCACGGCGTACATGAATTGCCCCCTCCAAACGATCCAGATCGAAGGCGTGCATGGGCTGACCCAGCTCCAGCATCACATAATTGGTGACATCCACCACCGGATGGATGGCCCGCAAGCCACTGCGGCGCAGGCGTTCCTCCATCCATAGCGGGGTCCGGGCCGTGGCATCGATATTGGCAATGACCCGCCCCACATAATGAGGGCAATCCTCCGGGGCATCCAGATGGACCGGGAAACGGGTAGAAACAGCCTCTTTTACCGCTGACAGGACAGGCCACTCGGCGGTGCAATGGTTTTTTGCACCCACCTCGCGGCCGATACCCGCGATGCAAAAACAATCACCCCGGTTGGGCGTAAGATCCACATCAATAGAGACATCATCTAGCTTGAGATATTCACTCAGCGGGGTACCGGGAACTGCATCATCCGGGAGTTCCAGCAGCCCATCGGCACTATCAGCCAGCCCCAATTCTCGAGCAGAGCACAGCATCCCCGAGGACGCGACCCCACGCAGCTTAACTGGCTTTAATTTCATGCCATCAGGCATCACCGTGCCCAAGGTTGCCAAGGGGAAACAGCGGCCGTCCCGCACATTATGGGCACCACATACCACGCTCTGTGGATCACTACCCGTGTCCAGCTCGACGATACGCAGCTTATCGGCATTGGGATGCGGGCTGAGTGCCGTCACCCGCGCAACGATGACACCGTCCAACGAGGGCGCCACAGGCTCCGCACCGTCCACCTCAAGTCCCACGATAGTAAGCTGTGCCAACAGTTCCTCACTGGAAACCGGCGGGTTAACCCATTCTCGTAACCACTGTTCACTGAATTTCATGGCTTGGCCTACAAACTAGGCGTTAAATTGCTGCAGGAAGCGCAGATCATTTTCAAAGAACTGACGCAGATCGCGAACGCCATAGCGCAACATCGCCAGACGCTCCACCCCGAGGCCAAAGGCAAAGCCCTGGTAGCGGTCGCTATCAATGCCCACATTCTCCAGCACCTTCGGATGCACCATGCCGCAACCCAACACCTCCAGCCACCCGCGTTCTCCACGGATATCTACTTCGGCCGACGGCTCGGTAAAGGGGAAATAGGAGGGCCGGAAGCGCAATTTGAAATCACGCTCAAAATAGGCACGAACAAAATCTTCCAACAGTGCCTTCAGGTGCGCAAAACTCACTCGCTCGTCAATCAGCAGACCCTCTACCTGATGAAACATTGGCGTGTGTGTCAGATCCGAATCACAGCGGTAAACCCGCCCCGGGGCAATGATGCGTAGTGGTGGCTGACGCTTGCCCATTACTCTGATCTGCACCGGTGAAGTATGGGTGCGTAACAACTGGTGGGCATTGAAATAAAAGGTATCGTGCATCGCCCGTGCCGGATGGTGGGGCGGAATATTCAGCGCTTCAAAGTTATGGTAGTCATCCTCGACTTCCGGACCTTCAGCAACTTCGAAACCGGCGCGCACGAAGAAATCCTCAATGCGCTCCAGGGCACGACTCACCGGATGCAACCCACCCGTACTCTGCCCCCGTCCCGGCAGGGTAACGTCGATACGCTCCCCCTCCAGACGCACATCAAGCTGTGCACGGGCTAGCGCCTGTTTGCGCTCGCCCAGCACCGCTTGCAGGGCCCGCTTGGCCTCATTAATAGCCTTGCCAGCCTGCGGACGTTCCTCGGCAGAGAGTTTTCCCAAACCTTTCAGCTGGGCCGTCAGGGCCCCTTGCTTACCGAGATAGCGAACACGCACCCCATCCAGACCAGCCGGATCCATAGCAGACTGAATATCGGCGTTCGCCTGGACTAAAAGATCAGCAAGATTTTCCATAGGAAACAATCCGGCAAGACACGACAAACCCGGCAAGACTCAGCCGGGCTTGGCTAAAGGGTACCTCTAAAAGCTCGAGTTTCCAGGCAAGACAAGGCATGAGTAAAAAAGTTGAGCGCAGCATATGTTTGATATGTAAGCGAAACTTTTTTGCGAGAAACGCCGTATTGCGACGAAAATTGGGTTTTTAGAGGTGGCCTAAATAGCAGAAGCAATCAAGAGAAAATGCGCCACGGACAGACCGCGGCACGTATCCCGGCTAAAGAGCAGCCTTGGCTTTTTCCACAAGTGCTGCAAAAGCGAGCTGATCATGCACTGCAAGATCGGCCAGGACCTTGCGATCCAGCTCAATACCCGCCTTCAGCAAGCCATTGATGAAACGGCTATACGACAGACCGCATTCCCGTGCACCTGCATTGATCCGGGCAATCCATAATGCGCGAAACTGGCGCTTGCGTTGGCGACGATCGCGATAAGCATACTGGCCAGCACGGATAACGGCCTGCTTGGCAACCCGATATACGCGGCTGCGGGCACCGTAATAACCCTTGGCCTTCTTTAAAACTTTTTTGTGACGGGCACGAGCAGTCACCCCACGTTTTACCCTAGGCATGATTCATTCTCCTGTTAAACGCTGTACGGCAACATGCGCCGTACGGCGGGAGTATCCGCCTGGGCAACCAATTCTCCGGAACGGAGATGGCGCTTACGCTTGGTGCTTTTCTTGGTAAGGATGTGGCTGGTGTGAGACTGTCCGCGCTTAAAGCGCCCACTACCCGTCCGTTTGAAGCGCTTGGTAGCGCCACTAAGACTCTTTATTTTAGGCATGTCCGTTTCTCTCTCTCGTTAATGGTGCCGGCACGGATGCCGTGTGGCCGGAAACCAATAGGGGTTATTCGCAACAATAACTGCTAGCAAGTAACCGGTGACAGGGTAATTTCAACCCTTACTTTTTTGGATTTCTGGGGGCCATTACCATAAACAGCCTCCGTCCTTCCATGTGGGGAAAGTGCTCGACCTTGGCGATTTCATCCAGGTCTGCCTCCACCCGTTTCAATAGCTTGATACCCAGCTCCTGGTGGGCCATTTCCCGCCCCCGGAACCACACGGTAACCTTGATTTTGTCACCGTGGCCCAGAAAACGCCGCAGATTTCTGAGTTTGACGTTGTAATCGCCAATCTCTGTGCCAGGGCGGAATTTCACTTCCTTAATCTGCACCTGCACCTGCTTCTTGCGTGCCTCCTGGCGCTTTTTATTGAGCTGAAACTGGAACTTACCAAAATCCATCACCCGGCAAACGGGTGGCTCGGCATTGGGTGAAATCTCTACCAGGTCCACACCCGCCTCAGCGGCCATGGCCAGCGCCTCTTCCCGGGAAACGATGCCAACCTGCTCCCCATCAATCCCAATCAATCGCAGGTTTTCCGCCTGAATATCTTCATTAAGCCGATTCTTCTTTGATGCAGCGATACCTATTCCTCCAAACGAGAGCGGCCGCGGCGCGCGATATCTTGGGAAAGCTGTTCGGCAAAGGCATCCAGCCCCATGCCGCCCAAGTCCTCCCCACTTCGCGTGCGTACGGCCACCTGGTAGTTTTCCACTTCCCTATCGCCTACAACCAGTAGGTAGGGAACACGTTGTAATGTGTGCTCGCGGATCTTAAGGCCGATCTTCTCGTTTCTCAAGTCCGTTTTTACCCTGAAGCCTTGATTCTTCAGGCGATTAGCAATCTCGGTACAATATTCCGCCTGTCCATCGGTGATATTCAGCAATACCGCCTGTACCGGTGCCAGCCAGGCTGGAAAACGCCCGGCGTACTCCTCGATTAATACGCCGATAAAACGCTCCAGTGAACCGAGAATGGCGCGGTGCAACATCACTGGGACCTGACGACTGCCATCCTCAGCCACATACTGCGCGTCGAGGCGTCCGGGCATGGAAAAGTCCACCTGGATAGTGCCGCACTGCCAGATCCGGCCAATACTGTCCTTCAGCGAGAAATCCACTTTGGGCCCATAAAAGGCGCCCTCACCCGGTTGCAAAGTCCAATCGAGCCCCTTGCCATCAAGGGCCTGCTGCAGTGAGTTCTCCGCTTTATCCCAGATGCCATCTTCGCCAACGCGCTGCTCGGGACGGGTGGAAAGCGCCACCATCACCTCATCAAAGCCGAAATCCCGATACACCTCGAACACCAGGTCGATGAGGCTCGAAACCTCACCCTGAATCTGATCCTCAGTACAAAAAATATGGGCATCGTCCTGCACAAAGGCCATCACCCGCATGAGGCCGTGGAAGGCACCGGAGAGCTCACGACGATGACAGGAGCCAAACTCAGCCATGCGCAAAGGCAATTCCCGGTAGCTGCGCAGACCCTGGTTAAAAATCTGGATATGACAGGGGCAGTTCATCGGCTTGACCGCGTAGTCGCGATTTTCCGACTCCGTGGTAAACATCATGTCCTGGTACTTGTCCCAATGCCCGGAACGCTCCCACAGGGATCGGTCAACGATCATCGGGGTATGCACCTCCTGATAATCATTTTTGCGCAGTATGGTGCGAATGTACTGCTCCACTTCCTTGTAGATTATCCAGCCACGGTCATGCCAGAAGGCCATGCCCGGCGCCTCTTCCTGAAAATGAAACAGGTCGAGTTCCTTGCCAATGCGACGGTGATCACGCTTCTCAGCCTCTTTCAAACGATGGAGATAACCCCGGAGCTGCTTCTTATCGGGCCAGGCGGTGCCATAGAGGCGCTGCAGCATTTCATTACGGGAATCCCCTCGCCAATAAGCACCCGCCACCTTGGTGAGCTTGAAGGCCTTGAGCAGGCCGGTGCGGGGCACATGGGGGCCACGGCAAAGATCGATGAAATCGCCTTGGCGATAGAGAGAAATCTCCTCACCGGCGGGAATATCACTAATGAGCTCTGCCTTATAAGCCTCACCCATCCCCGCGAAAAACTCGATGGCAGCCTCACGCGACAGGGTCGAACGCACAATGGCGTGATCCGCAGCCACCAGTTCCATCATGCGTTTGTCGATAGCCTCCAAATCCTCCGGCGTAAAGGGCCGGTCAAAGGCAAAGTCATAATAAAACCCGTTCTCCACCACTGGACCAATGGTGACCTGGGCCTCGGGAAACAACGCCTTCACTGCCTGTGCAAGCAAGTGGGCAGTGGAATGGCGAATAACCTCAAGCCCCTCAGGGTCGCGGGGAGTGATGATGCGAATTTCCGCGTCGCTATCTACGCGGTAGGAGGCATCCACCAGACGCCCGTCCACCATCCCGGCCAAGGTGGCCTTGGCGAGTCCCGGCCCTATGCGGGCCGCAACCTCCAGCACACTGACGGGTTGCTCAAAATCCTGGACGGAGCCGTCCGGAAGCTTGATAGCTGGCATGAAGGTAACCTAAAAGGGTGTGGCGGGGACTATTTTCAAGGTACGTCCGCGTGTATCGGAAAATCCGGAAAGGATGATGATATTGGTAGGCGCGGGCGGGGTCGAACCGCCGACCACTACCATGTCAAGATAGTGCTCTACCACTGAGCTACGCGCCTATAAACGGCGGCAAACGATACAGTGGAGCTAGCCTGGAGGCAAGCGCTTCCCGGCATTGATCTATCGCTGCCGCAAACGAAAAATCTCAACCGGGATCCAGCACTGGATCGACGCCCAGGTTCAATTCCGAAATACGCTGAATGCGATCGCGTAATTCCGCAGCCTGTTCGAACTCCAGATTTTCGGCGTGACCAAACATCTGCTTCTCCAATCGTCGCAGCAAGGCCGCCAATTTTGCTGGCTTCATGGCGCGATATTCCACCATTTCATCAGCCACCTGAGAAAATCTCTGCGCACTCCCCTTGTGATCGGTACTGGCGGATTCCAGAATATCCACCACTGCCTTGCGGATACCCTGCGGGGTGATCCCGTGGGCCTCGTTATGCGCCAGTTGTTTTTGACGCCGGCGCTCAGTTTCGTCTATTGCCCGTTGCATGGAACCGGTTATCCGATCCCCATAAAGGATGGCCTTGCCGTTGAGGTTACGCGCGGCGCGACCAATGGTTTGGATGAGCGCCCGCTCGGAACGCAGAAAACCCTCTTTGTCCGCATCCAGAATAGCCACCAGTGAAACCTCCGGCATATCCAGACCTTCACGCAACAGGTTGATGCCCACCAATACGTCGAATATACCCAAACGCAGATCACGGATGATCTCCACCCGCTCCACGGTATCGATATCGGAATGGAGGTAACGCACCTTAACCCCGTGCTCGGCCAGATATTCGCTCAGGTTTTCCGACATGCGCTTGGTCAGCGTGGTGACCAGCACGCGCTCGGACTGTGCTACCCGCAGATTGATTTCTGACAGCAAATCATCCACCTGGGTCGAGGCCGGACGCACCGTGATCTCCGGGTCAAGCAGACCCGTGGGACGCACCACTTGCTCCGCCACGGCGCCAGCGTGTTCCGCCTCATAAACACTTGGCGTAGCCGAAACAAAGATGGTTTGTGGTGAGATCCGCTTAAACTCGTCGAATTTTAGTGGCCGATTATCCAGCGCAGAGGGCAAGCGAAAGCCATACTGCACCAGCGTCTCCTTGCGCGAGCGATCGCCCTTATACATACCGCCGATCTGCGGCACCGTCACATGACTCTCGTCGATGAATATCAGTGCGTTGTCCGGCAGGTAATCAAACAGCGTCGGTGGTGGCTCCCCCGGCGCACGGCCGGAGAGATAACGTGAATAGTTCTCAATTCCCTTGCAATACCCCAACTCTCGCATCATCTCCAGGTCAAAGCGGGTGCGCTGCTCCAGCCGCTGTGCCTCCACCAGAAGATTAGCCTCGTAGAGATGGGCTAGCCGCTCCTTCAGCTCAACCTTAATCTCCTCAACCGCTGCCAATACCTTGGAGCGCGGCGTCACGTAATGGCTTTTGGGGTAGATGGTCAAGCGTGGCAGGCGCTGCAAGACTTCACCGGTCAGTGGATCGAAGCGAGCAAGGGACTCCACCTCGTCGTCGAATAACTCGATACGCACCGCATCACGCTCAGAATCCGCCGGGTGTACGTCGATAACCTCTCCTCGCACCCGGTAACAGCCACGCCGCAGCTCCGTATCGTTGCGGGTATACTGCATCTCGGCGAGACGGCGCAGAATGGCACGCTGATCCGCGCGCTCCCCGCAACTCAGGTGGAGCACCATCTGATGAAAAGATTCGGGGTCACCCAGACCATAAATGGCCGACACCGTCGCCACGATCACAGTGTCTTTTCGCTCCAGCATGGCTTTGGTGGCGGACAGCCGCATCTGCTCTATCTGCTCATTGATCGCGGCATCCTTCTCTATATACATATCCGAGGCCGGAACATAGGCTTCTGGCTGGTAATAGTCGTAATAGGAAACAAAATACTCCACCGAGCTATTGGGAAAAAAGGCCCGCATCTCCGCATAAAGCTGGGCTGCCAGCGTTTTGTTGGGCGCCATCACCAATGCCGGACGCTGCACCGCCTGGATGACGTTGGCCATGGTAAAGGTCTTACCCGAGCCGGTTACGCCCAGCAAAGTTTGATGGGATAGCCCATCCCGCAGCCCCGCCACCAGCGCGGTGATAGCCTCCGGTTGATCCCCTGCTGGAGAAAAATCGGCCTTGAGGTTAAACAGCGAATGTGTGGTGTTTTCCATTTAGGGGCTTGCTTGAGTAGAATCGCGGTGCTTCCCTTAAGCTGGAAGCGAAGCCACCATTTTGACATCAGGAGTATGCGAAAGTGAATCTATCCGAGCGCGCCCAGGCAATTAAGCCTTCCCCCACCCTCGCCGTTACCGCCCGTGCCGCGGCACTGCGCGCCGAAGGCAAAGATATTATTGGCCTTGGTGCCGGGGAGCCGGATTTTGATACCCCGGAGCACATCCGTGAGGCCGGTAAGAAAGCCCTGGATGATGGCTTTACCCGTTACACTGCTGTGGATGGCCGGATCGAACTGAAACAGGCGATCATCGCCAAGTTCTCCCGCGACAACGGCCTGGATTACGCACCGGAGCAGATCATCGTCTCCTGTGGCGCCAAGCACTCCATCTACAACCTCATGCAGGCACTGCTCAATCCGGGCGACGAGGTGCTGATCCCCGCACCCTACTGGGTCTCCTATCCGGATATGAGCCTGCTGGCCGGTGCCAAGCCCGTCGTCATCGAAGCTGGTATCGAGCAGGGATTCAAGATTACCCCCGCCCAGCTAGAAGCGGCCATCACCCCGCGCAGCCGTCTGTTATTCCTCAACAGTCCCTCTAACCCCACGGGAGTTTGTTACACCCCCGAGGAAATGGCGGCATTGGGAGAGGTATTGCTAGCGCATCCGAATATCATTATCGCCTCGGACGATATCTACGAGCACATCCTGTGGGAAGGCGGCTTCTGCAATATCGTCATGGCCTGCCCGGAGCTTTACGACCGTACCGTCGTCATCAATGGCGTGTCCAAGGTCTACGCCATGACTGGCTGGCGCATCGGCTATGCGGCCTGCAATGCTGATCTGGTAAAGGGAATGAAAAAGATTCAGTCCCAAAGCACCTCCAATCCCACCACCATGGCTCAATTGGCTACCGAGGCCGCCCTCAACGGTGACCAGAGCTTCGTGGCACCCATGGCAGAGGTCTTCGAAGAACGCCACGCCTATGTCCTCAAGCGCCTCAACCAGCTCAAAGGCGTACGTTGTCTGCCGGCCCAGGGCGCCTTCTACGCCTTCCCGGAAATGAGCGAGGCCATCGCTGCTCTTGACGGTGTGGCCAATGATGTCGCCCTGGCAGAGCATTTCATCGAACACGCAGGCGTTGCCATGGTGCCCGGCTCCGCCTTCGGCGCCGCCGGCTACATGCGCATCTCCTACGCTACCAGTATGGATAAGCTGACTACTGCCCTGGACCGTATTGAGAGCGTACTGGGGACCAAGTAAGCGGATAACAGCCATCGGGAATGGGAGACCGCGAAACAAGCGCTCATGGCGGTTGACCATTCCCGACCACCGCAATAACATACGCGCCCTGCAATTCCCCTGTAGCTCAGTTGGTAGAGCGGGTGACTGTTAATCACTAGGTCGGCGGTTCGAGCCCGTCCGGGGGAGCCATATTCCGTAACAACATTAGCACTCAACCGTTCCCCCTTACCCTGCTTTATGGGAAAAAGCTTGAGTCTTTGGAGGCACCACTACTTGAGAGGCCTGCGCGACTAATTGGGTGTGGACGCGAGGTAACTTGGGTACAAAACAAAAGTCCCGCACTGAGGGGGGACTGTAGTCAGGTAGATAACTTAGGCTGGTTACCTTGCTTTACGCCGGCTGAATCCTATACCAACTAGACCAAGGCCCAGGAGGGCAAGGGTGACTGGCTCAGGAGCAGCAGGTTCGACGGTGGGTAGTGGGTCAATTACATTGGTCAGTCTGAACATGAAATCGTTGTAATCCCGGTCGCCTCCGCCCAGCAGGTCTTCAAATCCTACCGTTGTCACAAAGACATCATCCACAAGGCTTGTGATTGCCTGAGCATGCGCCAGGCCATCAGGATTGCGAGCACTGTCTCCACTAAAGAAGCTCAACCCCGTATTGCGGACATAGATCCTGAATTCCAGTTCCGTGCCCGCACCGAAAGCCCCCAGATTGACCAGTTCGCCATCCACAGGACTGGACTTATTGAATATTTCGTTTTCGCCCAGATACAGGGTATTGAAATACCCGGCGTCGCTGCCCAGGAATTCGGCATAGACGTTGCCATCGCTGGCGACCAGCAGAGCGCCGCCCAGGATCGGCGTATCAAGTATCGGGTCGGCCTGGGCCATCCCGGTTAGCAGAAAGGCGTAAAAGAATGCCAACAATTTCATTTTTAATTTCATAATTTTTAATCTTCTAGAAAAAACCGAATTCAGGAGTATATGTCTAGCGTTGCAATTCTTATGCCGACATCATAAAAAATGTTATTTATCAGCCGCATATGAATAGACATAAGAGAGCCAAACAGAAAGCAAGCGGGAAAGTGTAAAAAATCCTGACGCTTTTCGTCCTATTTCAAAGCCGAAATTTCAGAAAACATGCCCCATCGCACACTAATCCTTTATTTATCAACAGATTACAATAATAAGGGCATGTAAAGAACCTCAAAAAGAAAGGCCTATGAGTGCACTGAAAGGCGTCCTTCCAGACAAGAAACCACGACATAACGAACTGTTCCAGTGGTGTGCTTCTTCTCTGGCCCCACCCTCCCTGTTAAGCCTGCAATGAGGTCCTATCTGCTGACCGGGTTTACGAAAGAACCTCGCCCATACATTACGGTTTAACGGCCACGCGATAGGCGCCGGAGGTGTGTGCCGCTGCAAAGGCTTCATTGGCCTGTTCCAGTGGGAAACTCTGCGAAACAAGCTCTGCGAAGGGAAACGCCTCGGCATGGGCCTCGGTGAATGCCAGTGCAGTGGCCAGATCCTCGGGTGCATAGTTGTGAACGCCCACGATTTTCGTCATGCGCCGCACCACGGTTTCTGCATTGAGTGCGATGGGCCGAGCTGGATGCACGGCTCCAATCCAAATACAGACACCACCGATACGTAGCTGCGCCAGCGAGAGTTCCATGGCATCAGCCACGCCGGTCAGGTCCATGGCGAGATCGACACCACGTCCATCAGTGGCCTCGGCAATAATGCCCTCAAGTACTTCAGACGCCTCTCCTACGCGGAAAACTTGCGTCGCACCAAAGCGTCTTGCCTGTTCCAGGCGATCGGCCTGGACATCGCAGACAATCACCTCACGTGCTCCACCCGAGCGCGCCATGGCCGTCGCCATCAGCCCCAGCATCCCGGCGCCGATAACAAGAACCGACGCACCGGCCACCGACAAGCCCGCGAGCCGAAAGCCGGCAGCCACGGTGGCGGTCGCGCAATTGACTGGACAGGCGATCTCATCCGGCAGCGCATCAGCCACCTTGAGGATCGCCGTGCCCGGCGCGAGGTGGCAATATTCGGCGAGCCCACCACTGAAGGGATGACTATGCGAAACCCGCTGATGACCGTATTTGAAGAGGCTTTCGCATTTCTGTGGCAAGCCGTTTTTGCAGTAGAAACAGATCTCGCAGTTCGCGGCGACGGTCCAGGTCACACGGTCACCAACGGCCAGCGCCTTGCCCCGCCAGTCGCGCGGGGGGGCGACTTGGGCAAGCCACTCGATGTGACCAATGATCTCATGCCCGAGAATCGTGGGGGTTGGCGCTGTACGGCGCCCGAAGAAGGTTCCTACGTCGCTGCCGCATAGCGTCGAACAGGTCACTCGCACCAGCGCCTCGCCGGCTTCGAGCGTGGGCAATGCAAATTCGGCAGGCCGCAATGGTTTACCCGGCTCATCGAAAATCATGGCTTTACCAGTTTTACGCATGGGTGGCACCTTGTCCGAAAGGGATTGAAGCCATTTGCAGTAACACGGGGCTCCCGGCTGTTTGCACAGGGGATTTTTGAATTCCCGGTGCAAACAGCCGGGAGTCTGAAGCTCAGAAAATCTCGTCGGGCTACTGTTCGGCACCGCTTTTGAAGTGAAACTGTGCACCCGTGCGGATGCCCGACGGCCAACGCGAGGTAATCGTTTTAAGGCGGGTATAGAACCTGACGCCCTCCATGCCGTGGACATGGTGGTCGCCCATCAACGAACGCTTCCAGCCGCCGAAGCTGTGATAGGCCACGGGCACCGGGATCGGCACATTGATGCCGATCATGCCAATGTTGGCACGCGAGGAAAAATTGCGCGCGGCATCACCGTCGCGGGTGAAGATGGCCGCGCCGTTACCGTATTCGTGATCATTGACCATCTTCAGCGCATGTTCGTAATCATCGGCACGAACGACCGCAAGTACGGGGCCAAAGATCTCATCGGTGTAGATGGACATATCCGTAGTCACCCGATCGAAGAGGCAACCGCCGATAAAAAATCCGTCCTCATAACCTTGCGGCGAGACGGCCCGCCCGTCGACTACCAATTCGGCGCCGGCGGCGATGCCTTGGTCAATATAGCCGAGGACTTTGTCACGGGCGGCAGCGGTGACCACCGGCCCCATGTCCGAAGTCTCGTCGTTCCAGGGACCCACTTTAAGGCCCTGGACCTTCGGTGATATACGGCGAATGAATTCGTCGCCGGTTTCCTCGCCCACAGCGATAATCACCGAGATTGCCATGCAGCGTTCCCCCGCCGATCCATAGGCCGCGCCCACGGCGGCATCGACAGCCTGCTCCATATCCGCATCGGGAAGTACGACCATGTGGTTCTTGGCGCCACACAAAGCCTGCACCCGCTTGCTGTGCCGGCATCCAGTTTCGTAGATGTACTGGCCGGTGGCCGTGGAGCCGACAAAGCTGACAGCGGCAATGGCCGGATTGCTTAACAACTCATCCACGGCTTCCTTATCGCCATTGACGACGTTGAGACAGCCCTTGGGTAGCCCGGCTTCAAACATCAGCTCAGTGAGCCGAAGACCGCACGACGGGTCCCTCTCTGACGGCTTCAGGACAAAGGTATTACCGCAGGCCAGCGCCACCGGGAACATCCACAGGGGCACCATGGCTGGAAAGTTAAACGGCGTGATTCCTGCACAGACGCCAACCGGCTGGCGCATGGAATAGGTGTCGACGTCCGTAGCAACCCCTTCGGAAAACTCACCCTTGAGTAAATGCGGTATGCCGCAGGCAAATTCCACAACCTCCAGTCCCCGGGTGATTGACCCTCGGGCATCGGGTACGGTTTTGCCATGCTCGCTGGACAGCATTTCCGCCAGTTCGTCCATGTCCCGGATTAACAATTCACGAAACTTGAACAACACCTGGGCACGCTTCGCTGGCGGTGTTGCCGACCAGCCAGACAAAGCCGCCTCCGCTGAGGCGATGGCTGCACGAGTTTCCCCACTTGACGCCAACGGTACCCGCCCCATGGTCTTTCCCGTTGCCGGGTCATAAACATTGCCGAAACGGCCGCTTTTTCCCTTGACCCGCTGGCCGTCAATGAAATGGGAAAGTTCTTTAGTGATAACCCTGACTCCTTGAAGTTGAGGAAAACCCCAGCCTACGGTTTTTCACCACGCCGGAGACGTTCCTCTATGTCGTCCAGCACCGGCATCAGATCCGCGATGGAGTCAATCACGTAGTGGGCACCGCGCTGGTACATAGTCGGATAGATGCGGTCGCGATGGGCCTGTTTGACCTCCCTCGAAAAAGCATTCCATTCCTTCAGAGAAACCCCGACCTCGTTACCCGAAATGGCCAAACCGACAGCCCAACCACCGGCGTTAAGGCCCTCTTCAATTCCGGTCAAGGTATCGTCAATCTTGACCACTGACTGGACCGGTGAAACATCCAGTTTGAGGATGTTGCGCAGCACCATGTGCCCAAAGGGCCGTCCCCGGGCAACATCGCCCGCGCCGTAGGTGGCGTCAGGAACATAACCCTGTTTTTCGGCATCCGCCAGATTGATGGCCAACATGCCGGGAAGGTACCCGGAGGTAGAGCCAATTTTGTAACCGCGCTTGCGACACTCGGCAACGACCTCCAAGGTCCCGGGTATCAGGGCTGAATAATTGGAGAGGCAAGCCTCCTGCAGGGGCACGAAGTCAGCAAACATCTTGTCCACGTCTTCATCCCTCGGTTCACTGCCGTGGGTTTCGACCCAGCGACGGCGGACACTTGGAATCTGGGCAATCAGGCCGATATGGACCTTCTTGTGGGCGCCCATAGGGCCGCGGGCCTCCTCCATGGAAATGGGCACGCCGGCCTTCTCATAGACCTTTTGGAAAACCACGGCGGGCGCCATGCAGCCGAAATCCATAGTGGTTCCGGCCCAGTCGAATATCACGGCACGGATGGGGCCCCGGTAACTGCGGTTGTAACTGAATTCCCGTTCATGAGTAAATTTCATGTTCCGTCCTTTTCGTGGAGAATATTTGCGTAGCGAGCCCGGAAGCTGGTCAGCTGCCTTAATGATGCCGTGCCCATATTTTCACCGGCTGCGGCCAATTCCCTATCAATCATTGCCAACTGATTCCGGTAAAACACCTCGCTGATCTGCGCATTTCCGTTGCTGAGATATTTTACCGCAGGAGAAAAATCAGTGACTTGAGGAAAGCCGGATTCGGATGCATTCCAGAGCTTCTCTGGAGTCATGTCCATAGTATCTATGAGGTGGCTGTCAATCAGTTGTTCTGCCACATCACACTTGGCCGTCGTCTGTAGCCATGCCTTCCGATCCGCCTCCGCCGCGATGCGCGTGCCATCGAACATTAACGGGGCGGGCGTCCCGAAATCGCACTCTCCGTCCTCTGCGCTAGTGATATATCCCTGAAAAAAGGCCAGTGCCTCTCCCTGGAATGCCTCGGGCACAGTACCGTCAAGGGGAACCGTTTTACAAACAGAGGGCCGGCTCTCGTAGATGGAACAGGCCTTGTCAGCCAGTGCCGGACACAGGCCCCGCCCAAGACTCACATGCTCCGCAATGACCGATACAAATAGGTCGAAGGGATAGATGGGATGGCGGGCGATAAATCGGTAACGCTCCCGACAGAAAATCTGCATGGCCTCCGCAAACTCTTTTTTGCGCGGCAGGGAAAGGCGAAAGCTGGAGCCACCGTTCCAGGCATATAGACCATCGGGATCATGAGGATCGGCAATAACGTGGGTTCGAAAACGGAGCCCGGGGATAAAGACATCTGAAAGCCCGAAGGCCTCGGCAAGGCGCATGCCCGGAGGCGCGTTACAACAACGACCGCAGGCGGTACAGGAAAACCGGAATTCGCTTAGCACGGGGGGTAAAGAGCTTGCGCCAAAATAAACGGACCTTTATGGACGATGAGGCACCTCAAAAAATTTAGGTTTCCGGGCAAGACATTGTGTTTTTAGCCCGTAGCCTGGATGAAACGAAGTGCAATCCAGGAAGATGCCATTCGCCTTAACAACCGGTTTTGCCTCCGACCCCCGGATTTCGCGTCCGCTCCATCCAGGCTACAGCGTGCCTTGCTGCATCTTGTCGTAATAACGGCACATTACGTAGTCAACTATCTCCTCTTCCATGGCGAGAAAATCCCGGGATCGCCGGGCATCAAATTTCAGCCCATAATAAATACCCTTATCCTGAAACTCGCGATTATGGATCCAGGCCCCCAGATTAATTGCCGTCATATTGGGTGGTAGACCCAGAGAGATTTCCACGAACTGGTTGTCGCCCATAGCCTGGTCGGTGCTCAACTTGGCCATGGCGCCCATTCCAGTAGCGGAGATATTTATAAGCCGGGCGGTGCCCACACTCCGTACGCCAGCAGAATCTGGAATACACAGCCCCACATCAATGGGATTTTCATTTTCAGGCTCCACTGCGCGGTAAGCCCCGCGGCGATTAAACATCTCATAGAACTCTTGTGGAAACTGGGTTTCGACATCCCCTTGTCCCTGGAAATGAAAACTATAATCTTGTTCCGACTCGCGCTCTTTCTTGCCTACCACGGTTGCTTCCAGCTCAACGGGCGCACTGAAACGTGAGGAGGAAAGCGAAAGCCTGACCCGCTCTCCAATCCCGAGGGCAATTGCCTCACCACTCGCAATACGGGTACCGGCTCCGTCCACATTAATGTCGACAACCTCGGCCGCGGATTGCTGACCGGATGGGGTTCGCAGAGTCACAGCCATATTATCAGCAGAATCTGGCGTAACGCGGTAGATTGAACGGCGGTCCTGTTTGTACATCATCCCCTCCCAAAAGAATGAATTAGTCTCCTGATTATAGCCGCTGGCGCCATCGCTATCTCGGTTAAGCGGCTAAAGTTCTTTCCCGAAGCGCCGCTCACCCGTCAGAGACTTACGGTATAGCTGCGATATAGGGCTGGCGTTCAGTGGGATTTGGCAGCCACCTGCCCTAAACTCTCCCCTAGCAGGGAAGCTGATCGTCACATAGCCAAAGTGGCTAACAAGGAGCCAATAGATGAAGCAGCCCATAACGGATGCCCCAGCCCATACGGGCCCATGGGATAAAGCGATAGAAGAAGAACAGGAGGGCCGACGCATCAACGACAGCACCATAGATACCGGAAAGCTACAAGCGGTCAGACGGGCCGTCAGACCGAGTGTATCCGCTGCCACAACGGATTCAGCTGCACCGTCCGAGCCCACGGTTTCAACAGACTCCGTACTGCCCCGTCTGGCAAGGCTGGAGCGACAAAATCTACTGATGAAAGTGCTGGTGGGTTTCCTGGTCCTGCTCAGCGGTTTTCTGGTTGCCGATAAATTTGTCCCCACCAGTGCCATCGTCAGGCAAACTCTGGTGGAATCAAAACAATTGAAGCTCATGGATAGCGACGGCAATCCCCGTCTGTTTTTGCGCATGTATTCTCGTGTGCCGGTACTGCAGTTGCTCGATCGCAACGGCAAGCCACGCATGTCCCTTGGTATGCGTTTTGACGACACGCCATTTATTGATTTGTCCGATAAAACCGGTAAAACACGAGCTACTTTCGAGATGACCGCAGAAGACAACCCCACCCTCGTCTTGTTTGACAAGGATGGTGAAAGTACATTTCAAATCAAATAGTTAAAACTCACCCACTCTTTTTAGACGCTCATCCTGAAGGGCTGCGCGGTACCAGGGAATCCTTACTGATATGGCGATTTTAGAGCGTGCCCACATGGCGGCCCTCCGCTGCTTCACCCTCCTCCTGTTTTTAAGCCTTGGTGCCTGTAGTGGTGGCGTTGAGGAGCATCTGGAGAATGCCGATAAGTACCTCGCCCAGGGACAGTTGCGTGAAGCTGTCATCGAGCTGAAAAATGTGCTGCAAAAGGATGCGGAACACAGCGATGCTCGCTGGAAGCTGGGCAATGTCTACCTGCAACTGGGTCAGGGTGCCGCAGCCACCAAGGAGATTCGGCGTGCTCGGGATCTGGGCTATAAAGGAAGCGACCTCCAGCCGGCACTGCTGCGTGCCCTGCTACTCCAGGGGAAGTTCAAGGAAGTGCTGGGTCGCCTCGGCGACTTGCAGGATGAGCTCGACGAAAAATCCCTTAATCTGTTCCGCGCTCAGGCTTATCTCGGTCTTAATCAGCTGGAAAAATCCCGGGCCGCTTTCAACAAAACGCTGAAACTGAACCCGAAAAATACCGAAGCTCAGCGCGGCCTGGCGATCATCGCTCTCAGTCAACGCAAGTTTGAGGAAGCGGAAAAGCAGCTGGATCGTACCCTGGAAGTTTCCAGCAAGGATGTTCAGGCGTGGCTGCTGAAAGGCGAACTTGAGTTTTCCCAATCCCGTTTCGAGGCTGCGCAATCGGCCTTCCAGGAAGCCCTCAAACTATCCCCAAATAACGCTGGTGCCCGCCTCGGCCTGGCCCGCAGCTTTCTGGCACTTGAGAACACCGATGGGGCTGAAGAACAACTTGCCGTATTGACGAAAGCAAGCCCCAAGCATCCGCTGGTGAACTACCTGCGCGCCGTGGCAGCGCAGCAGCGGCGGGATATCGATAGCGCCCAACAGGCACTGCGCGAGGTATTGAGCGTTCAGCCCAATCACATGCGTAGTCTGCTGCTCATGGGGGCTATCCATTACGAAAAACGTGAGTTTGACCAGGCCAGCTCATTTCTTGAACGCTTTGTTACCGCCCTTCCCGGCCATGTTTCGGCCCGCAAGCTGCTGGCGGCGGTGCAAATGGAACAGGGTCGGTCCGGCGAAGCGGTAGCAACCCTGCTCGCAGTCACCCGACCGGAAAGCAAGGACCCTCAGTTACTTGCCCTGCTCGGCAGTGCCTACATGAGTAATCGGAATTTTGCCAAGGGTGCCGAGTATCTGGAAAAAGCGGCGGCCTTGGCGCCGAATGCTGCGGCCATTCGTACCCAACTTGCCATCAGCCACCTCGCCACCGGCTCAGCGGAGCAAGCGGTCAGCGAACTTAAATCAGCCGTGGAGCTCGACCCCAAGTTTCATCGTGCCGATATGCTGTTGATATTTACCCACCTGCGCAATCGGGACTTCGATAAGGCTCTTGATGCGGCACAAATTCTCACCGAAAAACAGCCAGATAATCCAATTCCATGGAACCTCATGGGTGCCGCTTTCGAGGGGAAAAAGGATCGCTCCCAGGCACGCCAGCAGTACCAGAAGGCACTGGAAATAAATCCTGACTATGTTGGCGCAGCGCTCAATCTGGCGCGCATGGAGTTGCAGGGCGACAACCGGGAGGCCGCACAAAAACGCTACGAAGCCATTATTAGCAAACACCCCACCCAGACCATGGCGCTGATGGGGCTGGCCCGGATTTATGGCAAGGCAGGTGACATTGAAAAGGGCATAGAACTACTGCAACAGGCCCGGCGTGGTAATCCCAAATCCCTGCAACCCCGGCTTATGCTGGTTGCCGGGCTACTCCAGCGTGGAGCGCACGATGAGGTCCTCGTTATCGCCGAGGAGGCCCGCAAACTTGCCCCGGAAAATCCGGTGGTGCTACTCAATCTTGGGCGCGCACAACTTGCCAATGGTAAACGCAACGACGCCCTCGCCACCTTTCGTGGCCTCACTGAGCGCTATCCCGACGAAGCGGAAGCCCATTTTCACCTCGCTCTCGCCCAGAGCCAGACAGGAGATGCCGCCAATACCCGTGCCTCGCTGGAGAAAACCCTGCAGTTGGCACCCGACAATCTGACCACCCTCATCGCCTTGGGCAATCTGGAACTACGTACCGGCCGACTCAAAGAGTCCCGGCTCATCGCGAAAAAAATCCGCAAACTGGCCCCCAAGGCGGCAGCCGGACACCTCCTTGAGGGAGATATCAACATGGTAGGGCGCCAGCCTGAAAAAGCGCTGACCTTCTACCAAAAGGCACTGACCCTGCAACCGGCGGGCACCCTCGCTATCCGGCGCTATCACGCCCAGCGAGCTGCAGGCGACGCAGCGACAGCATATAAAGGCTTGGGAAAATGGCTACAGGAGCACCCGGAGGATCAGAGGGTACGTCTTAGCCTGGCAAGCATTGACCAAATTGCCGGTCGTGATGCGCTTGCCATTGCTCACTATGAAAAGCTGCTGACGCGCCATCCCAAACACATCATTGCCCTGAATAACCTCGCTTGGCTCTATCAAAACAAGGGCGACCAACGGGCCCTGGACTTTGCCCGTCAGGCCCATGAACTGCTTCCCAAACGTGCCGAGATTGTCGATACCTATGGCTGGCTGCTGGTATTGAACGGCAAGGTGGAACAGGGCCTCGGTTTATTGCGTCGCGCCGTGGAACTGGCACCCGGAAATCCCGAGATCGGTTATCACTTCGGAGCAGCGCTTGCCCAAGCGGGAGACAAAACCGCGGCGCGCGAGGCGCTAAGCAAGGCCCTGGCAATAGGAAAAGATGACTTTCGCGGTCGGGATGAGGCGCAGAAGTTACTTGAAAAGCTTTAGTAAACAATGGGATAAAAAATTTAATGCCTAATGGGATTCTGGTAACAGGTGGTGCCGGTTATATCGGCAGTCACGTAGTCCGGCAACTCGGTGAAGCTGGGCGCCGCGTGGTGGTGCTCGATAATCTATCTACCGGATTTTCCGAGGCCGTCCTGTACGGTGAACTGGTGGTGGGCGATACCGGTGACCACGATCTCATTAGCCGGCTCCTGAAAGAACACGAAGTCGATACCGTACTGCACTTCGCGGCCCATACGGTGGTGCCGGAATCCGTCTCCAACCCACTCAAGTACTACGGCAACAACACCTGTAACTCACGTAACCTGCTGGCCTGCTGTTCCGAGGCCAGGGTCCGCCACTTCATCTTTTCGTCCACCGCCGCCGTCTATGGCAACCCCGAGGTCCAACCAGTTACTGAAAAGACCCCGACCCAGCCGATCAATGCCTACGGCAGCTCCAAACTCATGACCGAATGGATGCTTCGCGACCTCTCAGCAGCAACTAACCTGCGCCACGGAATTCTGCGCTATTTCAACGTGGCCGGCTGCGATCCAGAATGCCGTATCGGACAATCCACTCCCGGGGCAACCTTGCTCATCAAGGTTGCATGCGAAGCGGCCGTAGGTAAACGCGACTCGCTTGCCATTTTTGGCACTGACTACTCCACTCCAGACGGAACCGGCATCCGCGATTACATCCACGTGGAAGATCTGGCTAGCGCCCATCTCAATGCCCTGGAGCACCTCGAAAATGGCGGCGACTCACTCACTCTGAATTGCGGCTATGGCCGTGGCTTCAGCGTGCGCGAGGTGTTGGATTCAGTGCAGCGAGTGGGCGACGTTAGGCTGAATATCCGAGAAGAAGCCCGCCGTGCCGGCGACCCAGCAGCATTGATCGCCAACGGTGAGCAAGTCCGCAAACAACTTGATTGGACCCCACGCTACGACGACCTGGACACCATCGTCCGCACCAGCTTGGCGTGGGAGCGAAAATTGGCAGCACGCAGCACGTAGGGCGAGCCCACACGGATCGGGGATAACTCCCACTGAAGTAGCTGTAGGCAATATTTTTATTGGACCACAGCATTGCCTCAAACACGCGATAGACAATGGCCTACAAACAGTGGGGTCGTTGTCCATAGCTCACCCCACAAGAATGGACTAGATTGACACCCTCGTGCACAAGGAAGCCATGGAGGCCTCGGTGCACAGGGAGCCACACACGGATGTGGCGATGCCCCTCACGGCCGGAATGGATTCCATCAGCCCGAGGGGCTTTTTTTTGAGGGTATATTGTCAGATCAGACCTCTCGGTAGGTCGGATTAGCGCAGCGTAATCCGACAACCAGTTTAAACCATGCAATATCGACGCGCTTTCTCCCCGGGAGGTTGCTACTTCTTCACGTTGGTTACAAAAAACCGGAGAAATCTGTTCGTTAATCACGTAATGATTGATGTTTTACGTGATGCTTTCCGAATGGTGAAGCTGAAACGACCATTCGAAATTGATGCCATAGTGGTGCTTCCCGATCATATTCATTGCGTCTGGACACTGCCGAAAGGGGATGCTGATTTTGCGACGCGCTGGAGGCTGATAAAAACGTGGGTTACTAAACACTGCAATGCCGATATGCGACAAACTTCAGATCCTGAAGGGGGCATTTGGCAACATCGTTACTGGGAGCATCTGCTCAGAGACGCGACAGATTACCAATACCATGTCGATTACATTCATTACAACGCGGTGAAGCACGGCCTGGTTTCGAGTCCGATGGATTGGCCATATTCAAGCTTCAGACGTTATGTGAAGGCAGGGCTTTTACCTGAAGATTGGGGGGCAGAGGAAGTTGTGTTTGGGAACGGCATTGGACATGAATGACGATGGATTGCTGTCGGATTATGCTACGCTAATCCGACCTACAGTCTCCAGAACACAGGCTTTTCAGTAGGTCGCGTTAGCGTAGCGTAACCCGACAACAGCACCAATCCACTATCCCGGCAACGTATCCTCCGGCTCCGCCATCTCCAGATAGCCTTCACCCAGCAGATAATGGAAGATCACATCCGCGGCCTGTTGCGGCTGCAAGTGAGTGGTGTCGATACGGATTTCCGGGGTCTCCGGTGCCTCATACGGAGAAGAGATACCGGTGAATTCAGCGATCAATCCCTGTCGTGCCTTGGCATAGAGCCCCTTTCGATCCCGCTCCTCACAGACCGCCAGCGGGGTTGCCATGTGTATTTCTATATAGGCCCCATCCGCTGCAATCATCTCCCTCACCCGGTTTCGGGTTTCTTTGAAAGGCGCGATGGGCGCACAAATAGCAATGCCTCCATTTTTGGTGATTTCCCCGGCCACAAACCCAATGCGGCAGACGTTTAAATCCCGATCATGCTGGGAAAACCCAAGCTCACTCGAAAGGTGCTGACGTACGATATCGCCGTCCAGCAAAGTCACCGGACGTTCCCCGGCCTCAATGCACTTGGCCTGCAGAATCTTTGCCAGGGTTGATTTTCCGGACCCGGAAAGGCCGGTAAAAAATAGCGTGAAGCCCTGGCGATTGCGCGGTGGATAAACCTGGCTCAGCACCTTCAATACATCAGGAAAGGAAAACCAGCCAGGCACCGGCTGCCCCATCGCCATTAATGAGGAGAGTTCACGAGCACCGAGGCTGTGACAAGGCTCATGTTGGCTACGTGCCGCCTCAGAGGCAATGAACTGTCCTCGCCGCGGCGCGTAACAGAGTCGGCGGGAACAGATGATTCCGATACCAATTTCCGCTTCGTATTCCTTCACAAACTCCTGAGCAGCGTAGTGTCCGTAGAAAAGCTCGCCACTATCCGCGTGGGCGGGAGGACCGCTGTGATCATTGCCAACAATAAGATGGCTACAACCATAATTGCGCCGGATGATCGCGTGCCACAGCGCTTCCCGTGGCCCCGCCATGCGCATGGCAAGAGGAAGCAGGGAGAGCAAAACCTGAGCATGGCCATAGTGCTTCTGGATCGCCTGATAGCACTTTACCCGGGCGTAGTAGCCAAGATCATCGGGCTTGGCAATGCCCACCACCGGATGCAGCAGAATGTGGGCACGCGCCTCCCGGGCCGCCCTCAGCGTCACCTCCTGCTCCAGGCGATGCATAGGCTGGGTGGTCTGAAAGGCAACCACCCGATCCCAGCCCCAGTTTCCAAAGAGTTTGCGCAATGCTACGGGGGTCAGACGGGCATCAACAAAATCGTAATGCAGGGGAAGTTGCAGTCCCTTCACCTTACCGCCCACATAGAAGGGACATGTATCCCGAAGCAACCGCTGCACCCCGGCGTGAGCCTCGGAACGGGTGCCATAAACCTGCTCCGCCTCCCGACCCAGATCCGGCTGCCATATCTCGGTTACCTCAAGGGCTGCGAGCATCACCCCCTCGTTATCACACAGGGCAACCGTGACACCGGATTCAAGCCTCGCTGCAGTGTCCTCGTCTACATCCAGAACAATGGGGATAGGCCAAACCGTGCCATCGCTGAGCCGTACCCAGTCCAGTACCGACTCGTAACAGCTTTGATCCATGAAGCCGTCAAGTGGTGAAAAAGCGCCATTCAGCAGCAATTCCAGGTCGCATAACTGGCGATGGCTAAGGCTTATGGAAGGGAAATCGGCAGATTCGGCACGCAGCCGCGCACCTTCCGCCTCGTCCACCAGCAGTTCACGAAGGATTCCGCCATAGGGCTTTACGATGTCAGGCAAGTCACACGGTCCTCTATATGCCCGTTATGCAAAGTGTCACTCAAAGCGCATCTCCCTCGTCTGCGTTGACGTCAGATTACGCTACCGCTAATCCGACCTACTTTAAAGCCTATACTCCCAAGCCACGGGGGCTAGTAGGTCGGGTTAGCGCAGCGTAACCCGACGATGGACTATTCCGCGGAAACTCCTGCCTTGCGCAGTAGCGCCCACACGTAACGGCTGGGGATCGCATAGCTGATACCGCTCGGCTTCTCCAGCACAGTTTCCTTACTCTCCTTGATAAACACCCGGTTAATCACCCCCATGACCACGCCATTTTCCGTGTCATAGACGGGGCTGCCACTATTCCCGGGGTAAGCCGTGGCATCGAGCTGGAAAACATTATAGGGAGAGCGCAGGCGTTCAATCATTCCAGAGTCGAGATGTTTGGTTGAGATCTGGGGGATAGCAATCGGTGTAATGGCAGAAATGATGCCGCGGTGGGTAACCGGGCGCATGCCCAGCACCATGCCGATGGGAAAGCCGGAAAAGGCATAGAGTTCGCCCTCCCGCACCCTTCTTGAGTCCCCAAGCCTGAGGGAAGGCAGTGCCCTGCCCTCCATCTTTATCAACGCCAGATCATGACTCTTATCGACAGACACCACGGCAGCCCTGCGCACCTCCGCCTCTGGGCCTGAGCCGCCGATGAGTACCGCAAGAAACTCGTGGTGCTCCGTATCCAGGCTCTCCGGCACCACATGGGCATTGGTCACCACATGCCTGCCATCGGCGACCACAAATCCGGTGCCCACAAAGCGACCCGGAGGCCGGCGGGTCGCCAGCATGGTGCCCACGCCCACGATACTCGGCTTTACCTTTGCAATGGTGTCCGGCAGCGAACCAGCCCAAGTGCCCACAGAAAAAAGGGCGGCAAGACAAAGGCTTATCAGCCTTTTAGCTAGCACATCTGCTCCAGCAATATCTTTACGATGCGCCCCGCAGCTGCGCCATCCCAGAGTTCCGGACGCTTGCCCTCGCGCGTCTTGCCGTCGAGTATGGAAAACACCGCCTCCCGAATCTTTTGCGGATCCTGCCCGGCCAAAATATTCGTGCCTTCGGTCATGGTGATGGGTCGCTCAGTATTTTCCCGGGCCGTCACACAGGGCACACCCAACACCGTGGTCTCCTCCTGAATACCACCAGAGTCCGTCAGCACCAGGGTGGCATTGTCCATACACTGGAGAAATTCGAGATAACCGAGCGGCTCCACCAGATGGATGGCGGGACAGGCCGCCAAACGTTCATCAAAGCCAAACTCCGTGAGCCGTGCACGCGTGCGCGGATGCACCGGAAACACGATCGGCAAACGCGCCGACATCTCCATTAGTACATCGAGCAAGGGACTCAACATCTCCACATGATCGACATTGGAAGGACGGTGGAGCGTAACCAGAGCGTAACCCCGTGGAGCAAGCCCGAGAGTGGCCAGTATTTTCTGCTTCGCCGCCGCCTCCCGATGATGCAACAGGGAATCAATCATGACATTTCCCACGAAAAATACCCGCTTGGCATCAATACCCTCACGTTCCAAATTAGCAAAGGCAGTGCGCTCCGTAAGGAACAGGAAATCCGAGATTTGGTCCGTCAATACCCTATTAATCTCCTCCGGCATCCCCCGATCCCAGGAACGCAGCCCGGCCTCCACGTGGGCCAGTTTGATACCCAGTTTCACCGCCGTCAGACCACAAGCAATGGTGGAATTCACGTCGCCCACCACCAGCACCAGATCTGGCTGCAACTCCTTCAGAATTTCCTCGAACTCGATCATCACCCGCCCGGTCTGCACCCCGTGCCCGGCTGAACCGACACCCAGATAATAATCGGGCTTTGGTAACCCCAACTGGTCGAAAAAGAGGGTCGACATCTTTTTGTCATAGTGTTGCCCGGTATGAACAATAATCGGCTCTATCTGCGAACACGCCGACATCTGCTCATAAATAGGCGCTATTTTCATAAAATTAGGCCGCGCACCAACCACGTTGACTATTTTTAGCTTCGTCATTCTTGCTTTTCCTTTAAACATCTAACCAGCATCTGCCACCAGTTCCCCGGAGAACGGTATGTGAGGATGAAATACAGCTTGTGAGACACATCGGCATCTGTTCCAGAATCTGAACCAGAGCAGCATTCTCCCTTCGTCATGCACGAACCAACAGTTGCATCATATATCTCTCTTGATATAGCCCCTTGTATTCCATGACAACAACCTGAGTCCTGCTCATAGCTCCTTTTCAAGAAAAGGTAATCCCAGTGCAAATCGCCCTCAAGCATTGCCACTCACGGACGATACAGTAGCGGGGAGCCCACGGGCCTCCCAAACTCACTACTCCAGACCTGTTGTAACGTGCCTCGGTTCAGCTTTTTTTGTACCCGGGAGGGGTAGAATCTGACAATTTAACGTGGAGCCCGGCAGGGCTTCATGTGCGGTAGCCGTTCCAGTCTCAGCAACTGCCCCAACCGATGAACACAAAGACATAATGGAAGCCCTGTTTTATATTGCAGCCGCGCTGGTAGCCTATACCTACTTGGGCTACCCGCTGGTTCTCTCACTGCTCGCCCGTCTTAGCCCACAAGCACACCAGATTGGGGAAGCACTCCCCAATGTCAGCATTGTCGTTGCCGCACATCAGGAAGCCGAAGTCATCCAACAGAAGTTAGATAATTTTCTGGAATTGGATTACCCGGCCGACCTTCTCGATATGGTTGTGGTCTCCGACGGGTCTACCGATGGTACCGACGAGATCATCCAGAACTTTGCCTGCTCCCGTATTCAATTTTTCCGCCAGGAACCTCGTCAGGGAAAGGCCTCTGCTCTTGCTATCGCCTTTGGACACACCCAGAGCGAAATCCTGGTATTAACCGACGCCAACGTGCTGTTCCAGCCCGACGCCATTCACAAGCTGGTCCGGCATTTCGCCGATCCGGAAGTGGGCGCGGTTACCGGCGTCGTAACACTCGTTGATGACAAGGCCGGTTACGCCGAATCGGAAGGCGCCTATTACCGCTATGAACGCTTCCTGCAAGAGAAGGAATCCACATATCACAGTGTCGTGGGTGTGGATGGTGCGCTCTACGCGGCGCGGCGTGAACTGATGAAAGCCCCTCATCCCGATACCATCCTGGACGATTTTGTCATCTCCATGGAGTTGGCGAGCCAAGGACATCGCATTCTTTATGACCCAGAAGCCCACGCCTTAGAGGAAGCAGCACCGGGCATGATTGACGAATATCGGCGCAAGGTACGCGTTGCTACTGGTGCCTTTCAGTCCCTCGCTAAAAATTGGGGTATCCCGGGATTCAAGATGCCTCGGCTCCTGTTCTGCTATTTATCCCACAAGGTTTTCCGTTGGCTGGCCCCCATCAATCTGATCATCATTTATGCCACCAATCTCTGGCTCGCCAACCACTCCTGGGTCTGGGCTGCGCTACTCATTCTGCAAACCGTGTTCTACGGTAGCGGTCTCATAGCACTCGCCTACCCGCCAATACGAAACTATCGCGGCTTCTCCATCCCCATGTATTTTGTGCTGATGAACGGAGCCTTCCTGCAAGGACTGTATCGGCACCTGGGAAGCGAAACAAAAGGTCACTGGGCGCCGACAAAGCGTGGTCAACGCAATCTAACAACCGATAATGCAAGAAAACCATCACAGTGAGTGTGGAAATCCTAACCACGATAGGGCCTCGCCTGGAACAGGAGCTGTGCTCCTTTCTGAATACCTTGCCCCCTTCCCAAGGCAGCAGCCTGGAACTGGATCCACGCTGGCTCCGCGTATTGCAGGATGGTTTGCAGCACACTCCATATGTACTGCTCCACCGTTCAAATTCGGAAACCCTCGGCTATCTGCCCCTGGCCCTGGTAAAAAGTACATTATTTGGACGTTTTCTCGTCAGTCTCCCGTACCTCAACCGAGCCGGTATAGCCGCTCATAACGCAGCTAGCGCTTCAGAGTTGCTACAAGCTGCCGTCAAACTCGCGAATGATCTCGATGTGCGGTACCTGGAAATGCGCCACCATGCCCTCACTCTCGACGATGCACTGATTACCCATAACCGGGATAACAAAGTACGCATGGTGCGCGTCTTGCCGGACAGCCCGGAAACCCTGTTCAAAGAAGTCGGCCCCAAGGTACGCAACCAGATACGCAAGGGTGAGAAATCCGGATTGAGCATCCAATGGGGTGGAGAAATATTGCTGAATGATTTCTACACGGTATTCGCCACCAACATGCGTGATCTCGGTACCCCGGTGTACTCACGTAAGCTGTTTTCAGCCATTCTTCAGCATTTTCCCGAAGAGGCCGAGTTAGCAGTGGTTTACCAATCGGACAAACCCATCGCGGGTGCGCTACTCGTCCACGACGACCACTTGGAACACAGCAGCCAGGTTCCCTCAGCCAGTTGCCTGCGCGCCTACAACCACACTAACGCCAATATGTGGATGTACCATCAGTTGCTGTTACGGGCCATGGCACGTGGCAGCAAAGAATTCGATTTTGGACGCTCCAGTGAAGATTCCGGCACCTACCGTTTTAAAAAACAATGGGGTGCACTGCCGCACCCTACCATTTGGCAATATCATCTCATCCACGGTGAACTCGATGCTGCACGCCCGGACAATCCCCGCATGCAACGGCGCATCAAAATGTGGAAAAAATTACCACTCTGGATGACCCGACTCATCGGACCTGGCATCGTCCGGGGCATCCCCTGAACACTCATGGATAATATCGTAGGGCGCACCATGTGCGCCGCACAACGAAGACCCCGACCAATACACGGTGGACATGGTCCACCCTACAAAACCACACCATCTCAGGTGGTACGGTTCCAATCAGGGAGTAATACCCAGTGAAAGTTTCAATTTTTGGTCTTGGATATGTTGGCTGCGTGTCAGCAGCCTGTCTGGCACGACAAGGACACACCGTGATCGGTGTGGACATCAATGAGTTCAAGGTCAAGCTGCTAGCCGAGGGAAAAAGCCCCATCGTTGAAGACCAGCTCGAAGACATTCTCAAGGAAGTCACCGGCAATAAAACCAAAGGCCCCGGTTCACTACGCACCACCACCGATGCCACCGAAGCGATACGGGACACCGAGATCTCGCTGCTCTGCGTGCCCACCCCCAGCAATGACAACGGCAGCCTCAACCTCGACTTCGTGCGCCGCTGCGCCCATGAGATCGGTGAATGCCTGAAACACAAGTCGGCCTACCACGTGGTGGTGGTACGCAGCACCATGCTACCGGGCTCAGTAGAAAGTGTAGTCATCCCGGAACTGGAAGCAGCCTCTGGAAAAACCATGGGCACCGACTTTGGTGTCGCCATCAACCCGGAATTTCTGCGCGAAAGCACCTCGGTACAAGACTTCTACAATCCTTCTGTCACCGTCATCGGCGCCAATGATGAACATAGCGGCAAGACCGTCGCCAAACTCTACCCCTTTCTCGACGCCCCGCTGGTACACACCGATCTCCGCACCGCGGAAATGGTGAAATACAGTTGCAACGCCTTCCACGCCCTCAAGGTCAGCTTTGCCAACGAGATCGGCGCCATCTGCAAAGGCTCCGGTATCGACAGCCACAAGGTGATGGAGATATTCTGCATGGATCGCAAACTCAATCTCTCGCCTTATTACCTGAAGCCCGGCTTCGCCTTCGGTGGCTCTTGTTTACCCAAAGATCTGCGAGCCCTGACCTATCTGGCGCGTCAAAATGATGTAGAGACCCAAATTCTGAGCGCCATCCTGCCCAGCAACGATACCCACCTGGGGCGAGCCATCCACTGGGTTCTGCGCTCCGGCAAGAGGAAGGTCGGGCTATTGGGGCTCAGCTTCAAGCCGGGCACCGACGACCTGCGGGAATCTCCCATGGTCCGGCTGGCGGAGAGCCTCATCGGCAAAGGTTACGAGCTTCGTATCTACGACAAGAACGTCAGTCTCTCGCAACTCATCGGCGCAAACAAAGACTATATCGAAAAACAGATTCCGCACATATCAAAACTGATGAGTGGTGACCTCCAGCAGGTTATCGATGACTCCGAACTACTGGTGGTGGGCAATAACGACCCGGACTTCCACGATATTCTCGACGGCACCTGCAAAACGCCGGTTTTCGACCTGGCACGGCTACCAAATGAGGCAAGCGACTATCCAGAAAATTACGAGGGACTTTGCTGGTAAAATCGTCTTATCCTTAGAGGCTGAGAACTAGGTGTTGTATCTATGAATGCAATCCAGAGAACAATCGGAAAACGGAAATCCTGCCTGGAACGGGTATCCCTGAAGCCACGGGCTCCGAGCGAAGCATCAATCCAGTGGATCGCCGACATGGCCAAACATTCCTGCTTCCGTGCTCCAAAGGGGATCTTCCGCTACCGCAGTCACGAAGAAGCCAACCGGGACTGGAAGAAATGGGAACTGGACTCCATCAGGGCAGCTAAAAATGGCGACGTTCACGCGACCCGCAACCTGGGATGATGTACTCCGGGTTGCCAAGCTATTAAACAAACACAAAGTCCGCTTTGTTCTGGTTGGTGGCTATGCACTTTACGCTCATGGCATTGAGCGTCTGACGGCGGATATTGATATTGCGGTCGATCCCAGCCCCGCCAACTCAAAAAACTGGATCCTGGCCCTGGCTGAGCTACCCGACCAGGCAACAGCAGAATTGTTGGAAGAAAATGATCCCTTTGGCGGCGATTATTCGCACACAATCCGTATCAACGATGAATTTACCATCGACATCATGCCTTCAGTCGCTGGAATTCCGTTCGAACAACTCGCTTCCAATTCAGAAACACTTATAGTCAACGAGATTGAATGTCCGTTGCTAAGTCTACGGAAGCTATTGGATACCAAGCAGGGTCACCGGCCCAAAGACAGAGCAGATGCTGAGCGTATCCGTGAGGTGTTGGAAATACTGGAACAATCAGGGCAATAAAAGGGTAGCGTCCCCTTTATTATGTCGTTCCGCCAACGCCCAATAAAAAAACCACAAGCCATCACCAGCTGCAACTACCGGCAAATGAACTGCTAGAATGGCAAGGCACCATCCATAATGAGGCATACTATGTATACTTACACTGCTGTCGTCGAACATTGCCGGGATACCGGCCTTTATGTGGGTTATATTCCCGGCTTTGCCGGCGCACATTCCCAAGGTGAAAGCCTTGATGAGCTTAACAACAACCTCAAAGAGGTCGTTCAAATGTTGCTTGAAGACGGCGAGCCCCAATTTGAAACGGAATTTGTCGGCACCCAAACCGTGATGCTCAACTAAGCATGTCCAATGTACCCGTCCTCAAGCCCCGCGAGGTTATCAAGATCCTCACGGCCTTGGGTTTTAGGGAGGTACGGCAGAGAGGTTCTCACAAGCAGTATCGCCACCCCGATGGCCGGGCCACCACTGTCCCCGATCACCGGGGTCGTGACCTGTCACCCGTCTTGCTACGCCAGATCGCCAAGGACATCGGAATGACGACAAGCAACCTCCTGAGGTACCGCTAACCAAAACAACTCGTCGGATTAGCGCAGCGTTTTGTGCAGGGATGCACTTAACTCACAAAGCCTGTCCCGCCCCACGATGCGGGGGCATGGATGCCGAAGAGCGATAATTCGACGATAAACTAACCATGCGCATCCTCTTCCTCTCCCAACGCTTCCTCATGCCCATGGACCATTTTATTCACCCGTCATTCCTGCGGAAGCAGGACAAAAGCGCGCAGCGCGTTGAACGCCCAAAGGGCGGCCCGCAGGGTGAGCGCAGCGAATACTCCAGAGCAGCAAGGAGAAATACACCATCCCGTGCGCCCATGCTCAGGATCTATCCACCACTCCCATGCAGAGGCAAGAATCAGCCTCTGATCGCACCCCCTTCACTTGGCCGGGATAACGGTGGGCCCTTTTACCTCGTCACCCCCGGCCCTTTTACCTCGTCACCCCGGGCGAAGACCCGGGGCCCAGAACAGCAATAAGAAGCACTCCAACCCATACCTTCACACCAAAACCAAGCATCCGCACCAAATCAACTAAAATCCCGTAACCATGCGCATCCTCTTCCTCTCTCAGCGTTTTCTCATGCCCATGGACACCGGAGGAAGGATCCGCACCGGCAATATTCTCAAGCATTTGTTACGTGACAATGAGATCATCCTTATCTCCAATGTCGAAAAGCCCAAAGACACCCCCTACCTCCCGGAGATGAAAAACTTCTGCTCGCGCTTTATCCAGGCCCCGTGGAAAAAGGCATCCAGAAATCACCCCTGTTCTATCAGAAATGCCTGTGGGAAAGAGATGAGCGAAGCTAATCAAAACATGGGGATATCTGAGTGAAACTGCATATGTTAAGAAAGATAAAACGGCAGTTGGAGGCAGCAAGGGAAGAGTGGATGCTTCCCAAGCCAGCTAAGCGAGAGCGTCGAAATGATAGGAGCGGATTATCTGCGGTTGATCCCGGCATCGATCAAATTATCGACGAAGGGGCGGCATGGTTAGCGCGAGCCCAAGATTTCTCCCCAACCACCGATGGAGGGGTTGCGCGCGATTATAGCCTCATCTCAGGTTGGTCCACATCGTACCCCGAGACAACGGGATACATTGTGGGAACAATGATCGAATATTCGAAACTGCGTAATTTGTCGGAATATCGGGAGCGAGCAAAACGCATGCTGGACTGGTTCGCCGCCATTCAGTTTCCTGAGGGCGGCTTCCAAGGTGGACGTATTGATTCCGAGCCCCGAGTGCCAGTCACATTTAATACGGGTCAAATCTTGCTTGGTCTTGCGGCAGGGGTCGCGGAGTTTAATGACTATCGCGAGCAAATGTGCCTTGCGGCACAATGGCTGGTCGATACTCAAGATACGGATGGGTGTTGGCGGCGTTATCCGACTCCTTTTGCCGAAGCAGGAGAAAAAGCATATGAGACTCACGTGGCGTGGGGTCTCGTGGAGGCCGCGCGTTTACAGCCTGAGCGGGATTTTGCGGTGGCGGCTCGCACCAATATCGAGTGGGCACTTGGCAAGCAACAAGCGAATGGCTGGGTAGCGGATTGCTGCCTTGATGATCCGGGGCGGCCGCTCAGTCATACCCTCGGGTATTTCCTTCGTGGTTTGATTGAAGCTTACCGTTTTTTCGAAGAGCCAGAGTTACTCGCGGCGGCGCGTCTGACTGCGGACAACTTGCTGGATTGCTTGGCAGAAGATGGCTTCCTCGCAGGCCGGTTCCTGCCGGATTGGGAGCCCGCGGTAAGCTGGGTATGCCTGACAGGAAGTGTTCAGATTGCCCACTGCTGGTTACTGCTCTATCAGATTACGGGAGACCCTCGTTATCGTGACGCGGGGGCCCTTGCGAACCGCTTTGTACGTCGCACAATTAAGGTTGATGCGTTGCCTGAGGCACGAGGCGGTGTCAAGGGTTCATTCCCCGTCGATGGGAGCTATGGTCGCTATCAATACCTTAATTGGGCAACTAAATTCTGTATTGATTCAAACATACTAGAGCAAGAGGTCACCGCAGATAAATACCCATAACTTGTGCTTCCATGCCGTGCCAGATCCTGATGAGAAGAGCCTGTATGAGATAGCGCACCAGGCACTCGAAAACCCGTTTTATACGCCTGAATATGTAGCGGCTCGTATCATTGGTAATACCCAACCTTGGATCTTGGGTGTACGTGATGGGGATAGATGGGTAAGCGCATGCACAGCCTTCATGAGCCATGGCCGCCTGACTCGTCAGATCGAGATTACCTCGCTACCTGCTCCTCTGGATGGAGACTTTTTCTGGCCAGAATTGCTCAAATTTTGTAAAGAGCAAAGGATTGATAGCTTAGAGATCAATAGCTTCGGTTCAACGGATGCGGTCGTGCCAGCGCTGGCTTGGGAGGTGTGGCGAAAACGCCGGACCGAGTATGTTTTATCTCTTGATAAACCGAATCTAATCAGTAGCTTCTCCACCAACCATAGACGGAACATTAAAAGAGCAGAGAAGGCCGGGCTGAAGGTCCGAGTAGCCACGGGTCCAGAAGTCTGTATGCAGCATGGAAGACTGATATCCGCATCAATGGATAGGAGAGTGGCCCGGGGAGAAGATGTCGATAGTAATGCCGATGGAGAACGGTATCGCTGTTTCATCGATAGCGGTGCAGCAACCTTTTATCAAGCATACAAGGATGGCGAGTTATATTCTTCTATTCTCATCCTCAATGCAGAGCGAGGCGCATATTATCATTCGGCGGGTACATCTCCGGAAGGTATGGCGATGGGCGCATCTCAGTTTCTGATCTGTCGCGTCGCGGAGATCCTCCAAAAAGAAGGAAAAAACAAATTTAACTTAGGGGGTGCAGATCTGGATCAGATCGGCTTGACGCGCTTTAAATTGGGATTTAGACCAAAAAGATTTGAGATCGAAGCTGCACAATTTTTTCTTTCCAGCACGTTCAAGCGTAAGTGTCTCAATGCACTACGCGAGTTTCGGTCTGACCCGCTCACATTTATCAACAGCCTGTTTGGAACCATAGATCGATATGTTGTGTACACACGCATGCCGGAAACGCTTCGAGCATGTGATGAGTTATCCGATGCAAGGGCAAACAAGCTGGGGGATGATGAATTGCGCGAAGCGATTCAGGAGCATTCCGAGTTTTCTTATCTTTATAACGTGTGGAATAAGTTAGGGCATAACGATGCTTATGGTGTGTACATTGGTGATGACCTCGCACATATTGCATGGCTCATACCCTCGAAACATGACCACGATTATCCAGAAAGAAACGTCAAGTTGAGAGAGGGGGAAGCGGAAATCACGCATTGTTCGACACGGAAGAAGTATCGCGGGCGTGGCCTCTATCAATTTGCCATCCGACATCTAGTCGATAGGGCATCTGCTGACGGGATGAAGCGGATATTTATGATTACAGCTTCCGATAATACTGCATCTAAGCGTGGAATAGAAAAAGCGGGATTAACATATGTGGGGAAACTGTTTCGTATAAGGCCTCGAATCGGCCTGGGTTATTCCTTTGCTCTTCGCGGTCATCGTATGAAAGGACTTTCATACTTCTAGAGAACTCCGAGCGGATACCACGAGCACAGAATTGGTTGCGTCGAACACCACAGTACAATTTGTATTTATGATTTGAATTCAAGAATGAATATTGAAGTTCACAATAAAGCTCCCATGAGGCGATATTACAAATGGACATATATCACGATATGTCTATTCGTGATGCCACTCATGGTATTGGGCCTTATATGGTTCCCTGTTGTGGCTAAATATTATATTCCTGGACAATCCGTATCTAGAGGGATGGTTGATAAGGCCCGTGCATTTCCCAGTAAAAGCGTCGCCCAAAAAATAGAACGGTTTAGGCTTGGCGCACCCAAACTAGCTTCCAATAATGCGGAAATATTAAAGTCTGCGGAAAGCTATCTGTCCGGAATTATAAATATTTATGGATTTAATAAGATACCAATAAAACGTCCTTTCGATGAGGATTTAGTACATTACACGTTGGCTAACTGGGCATTGAGTTATTGCGGATTTCTTATTCCAAGACTACTGATCCGTGCGTACGATATTAGCAGGGATGAGAAATATCTCGTCGCTGCACGCGATTTCATTTCATCGTGGGCTGCCTACGAAGAGACATTGTGGTTGCCAACAAGTTTTGTATGGAATGATCACGCCATTTCATCACGAGCAAATGTGCTATCAGATTTCTGGGTTAGATACAAAGACCATGATATTTTCGACCGCAACAATGGAAGAATAATACTGGAATTGGTTAAACATACCGCGGCTCTTCTCGCAAAACCCAAGCTATATACCTACAAAACCAATCATGGGACGATGCAAAATATAGCGTTGCTTAAGCTTGTACAATATTTTCCGACTTTGCCAGATATTCAAAGATATCATGATGTGGCAGTTAAGAGGTCTAATTCTCAGTTATTGTACTACTTGAACGCTGAAGGAATGATTGCTGAGCATTCTTCAGAATATCATAAGTTTGGAGTAGGTCTGGTAGGAGCTACAATTTCAATGTATCGAATGATGCATATTAAAGTTCCAAGCTGGATGATTAATAGATACAAAAATTCTCTGGATATTTTAGAGCGTTTAATGAGGCCTGACCATAGTCTGCCGGCGGTAGGAGATACTGCTGTTGATAGCGCACATAAAGAAATACAAAAGCCTCCAGAATTGGCCGGCAAGGGAATCCCAAATTCTGGTGAGGAAAATAACGATAGCATTGTATTATTAAAATCCGGATATGCGATATGGTGGGATAAGGTTGCAAATACTATAGAAGGTGACGCGTCATATCAGACCGTTATCAACTGGGCAAACTATCCCTATATGGGACACAAGCATGCCGACGAATTAGGGGTAAACCTGTGGGCTAATGGAAGCAACTGGTTGACAGGGATCGGGTATTGGCCATACACAAGAAAAGATAGGAAAGAGGCGATTTCATGGGGTGGTTCAAATGCCCCTCATTACCTGAATGAGAAATATGGTAGTGAACGTACATCCTTGGTATCCAGTTACGTTAATAATAGGGATGTCTCCTTTATAGAGTTAATAAGACATGGAGAAAATGGATTTCAAGTGGTGAGACAGATTATCTATATTCCTGTTGGAACGTGGGTAATTATTGATTCTTATCGAGATGACAAAAACAGGGATGTCGAAACAGTATGGACAATGGGATCGGAGATAAATATTAGAAAACAAGGGCCTGGAAATCTATTTCTTATGAGCAGCAATAAGTCCAAAGAAGATATGTTTCTTCATATTTCTTCATCGAATAATTCGATGAAAATAGAAGACCTTAAAGCCGAACATACTCCGCTTGCTGGGTGGAATGCATCAGGGAAAACAATTTCACCTGCACATGCCTTAATCACTCGACAAATGTCTAAAACGGAATGGTCATTACTGACGGTTACGAAACCCAGCGAGAAACGTGTTTCCAGATTTATAAGTCACATATCCGAATGGGAAAACAACAACTCCTGGCAAGTAAAAATAGGGGATCATCTTAGCGTTAGAAGAAATGGCAATGAAATTCTTGTTACAAAACACGATAAAATAATTTCCCAAAAGGTCTTAATGCCGAAAGAGAAGATTCAAATCGATCTAGAAAACAAACAAGCCTACTGGTTAGTAAGAAATGAATATGGAATGCCCTTCAGGATTCTTATGAAGTATCGAATCAGGAGTTCCTATCTGGTTTTTGTCTTAATCATATTATCCGCATTAGGATTGCTCCTCTGCTTCTCCTGGAATGCGAAGTATTTCATATCTATGGGAAATCTGATTATCGTTGGGTGGATTTCCGTCGCTATTTGGATTAATTATTCCTATCTTATATAAGATGACTTTAACGATGGTCACGCTCATATACTCCTTTAGACCCAGAGTTCAGCGTGCAGCGCACCGCTCAAAAATAACCCGTTTAACCGCTCTCGCACGTCCCTGGGATTCGCACCTTCCTTGGCCAAATCCGCGCTTTACTTAGCCGGGATAACTGAACTACCTAAGCATGCGCATCCTATTCCTATCCCAACGCTTCCTCATGCCCATGGACACCGGCGGCAAGATCCGCACCGGCAACATCCTCAAGCACTTATCGCGCGACAATGAGATTACCCTCATCTCTAACGTAGAGGAACCCAAAGACACCCCCTACCTCCCCGAGATGAAAAACTTCTGCTCGCAATTTATCCAGATACCATGGAAAGAGGCCTCCAGGAATCATCCCCTGTTCTACCTGCGCCTGCTATTCCAATGCTTGTCACCCAATCCGGTCAGTTCCCTGAACGATTACTCCAGGGCACTACGTACCGCAGTAGAAAAGGAAGCCGCCACCGGCAACTACGACATCGCCATCTGCGACTTCGCTCAATCGGCCCTCATGTTCCACAATATTCGCGGCCTACCCACCCTGCTGTTCCAGCATAACGTCGAATCCATGATCCCCAAACGCCACTACCTGCAGGCCAGCAACCTGCTCGCCCGCCTGTTCTGGTGGCTACAATGGAAAAAATGGTTAGCCTACGAAGGCCGGGAAATGGCGCGATTTACCCGTGTCATTGCTGTATCAGAGACCGACCGCGATACTTACCGAGAGCTTTACGGATCCGAACACGTAGACACCATTCCCACGGGCACCGATATAAACTTCTTCGCCCCTCAACCCGGCAAGGAAGAAAAGAACCTCTTGGTCTTCTGTGGCTCCATGGACTGGCTCCCCAACCAGGATGCCGTGGAATTTTTTGCCACCGAAGTATTGCCTGAAATACGGAAATCCGTACCCGATGCCCACTTTCTTGTGGTGGGGCGCAAACCTCCCGCCACCCTTGTAGAAAAGTTGGCGAAGGGAGGTGAAGTAACTTTCACTGGCTGGGTAGAAGATACTCGGCCGTACCTTGCCAAGGCAGCCATTGTTGTTGTCCCTATCCGCATAGGGGGTGGCACACGGATGAAAATCTATGAAGCAATGGCGATGGGAAAAGCGGTCGTATCAACGCGCATAGGTGCTGAAGGGTTGGGGCTGAAAGATGGCGAAACGATTGCCTACGGCGATAATGCCTCGATACTAGCAAAACGAATCAACGCCCTCCTTAAAGATCAAAAAGGCACAACCATCCTTGGTGATGCTGGAAGGAATCTGGTAGTAAAGCATTACTCTTGGCGTTCCGTCTCACATAACTTCCAAAACAACTGCATATATGCACGAGCCAACTATCCCACCTAACAAAAGCCCCTCCATTCCTATCAATCCTACTTATTAACGTGTCTATCGAACGTATCCCCATCATTGCCTTGGCCCCAAACACCTGGAATGGCCCTTGGATGAATCGCCAGCAATTGCTCTCCCGCTTAGGCAAAAGAGGATGGCCCGTTCTATACACAAATGGGCAGTTAAGCCTCTGGGATAGAGGGTCAACAGCTTGGAACAAAGCATCAATGTTTGGTTCCAGTGCGAAACAGGACAATGTATTACTCGACCAGCCGGGACGATTGCTTCCACGATGGCAAAAGCACCCGTTGTGGGATCGCCTCGCTATTCGTCGCCACGCACGGCGACTTCTGAAGGAACTGCACCTACAGTCAGACCACCACATCACCCATATCTTTCATCCGGCCTACTGGCCTTACGTAGAGGCGCTTGGCTCTAAGTTTGTCGTTTACCACAAATACGATGCATTTCAGACCGCCCCAGGATGGACAAATGAGCTTTCCAGCCATGAAGACGCCTTAGTTGATCGCGCCGATCTGGTGATTACAGCTACTACCAATGCAATTTCCCCGCGACATCGTAAAAAGCCCTTCCTTGAATTAACAAATGGTGTCAACTACGAGGCATTTCGAAACGGATATAAAAAACCATGTCCCGAGGATCTTGCACGTGTGCCATATCCTCGCATTGGATACACGGGAAATGTCACTCCAAAAGTTGACCTTGGACTAATCGCTCGCCTTGCAGCTAAACGACCAGATTGGAACTGGGTATTCGTCGGTATAGTTGCCTTGCCAAAAGAGGCTCAGGATAATTTAACGGCGCGGGCGAAAATCGAGTTGGATACTTGTCGCTCGCTGCCAAACATCTACTTTCTGGGAGATAAGGCATACTCCGAACTTCCTGCGTATATCTCCCACATGGACGTAAATTGCATGTGTTATCGATTCACGAAAGGCTGGTGGAACTCTGGCGGTTACCCTCTCAAGTTGCACGAGTATCTGGCAGCAGGAAAGCCCATTGTGAGTGTGCAACTTGCGCACTTAAAAAACCTCGCTAATGTACTCGCCATGGCATCTAACGATAACGATTGGCTGACAGCCTTGGAACATGCCCTCTTGGACGATGGGATAGGGAGCGTAAAAGAGCGTCGTTCCGTTGCCAGAAACCACGACTGGACCCTTATTGTCAACCGGTTGGAAGAATCATTGTTTTCGATGCTTCAAACCCGAAACACCGTTTGTAATTAGAGTCACTTACACACACTCCTATCTATAATCACGGAGAAGATCTTGATCATAAAGAAAGTTCAGAATAGCTCCACATATGATGAAATGTATGATGAAGGCGGAGATGGCGGCACCTATGATCTTCCCTACCAGCACAGTTGCTATTACCCTCTTTTCAAGAAAGTACACGAGAAACTTAGAATGTCCGGTAGCCAGAACGTTCTGGAGGTGGGATGCGGAACTGGGAGCTTTGCTCACATGCTGCGGGCTAAGAGCCCTTTCTTCCAGTATAAGGGCTTTGATTTCAGTAGCGTCGCCGTGAAAAAAGCCAAGATACGTTGCAAATCAGAAAGTTCCTTTTTTGTTGGAGATGCAATGGACCCAACAAGTTATGACTCACCCTACGATGTAATCGTCTGCACTGAAGTCCTCGAACATATCCCGGAGGATCTGTTAATGATTGAAAATTGGAAAAAAGGGATTCAATGCGTCTGCAGTGTTCCAAACTTTGACTCCCAATATCATGAACGTTTCTTTGAAAATGAAAGTGATGTGCGTATCCGTTATGAGGGTCTCATAGAGATTAAATCTATAATCAGGGTAAAGAAACCAGTGCTCCCGGACATCTCAACCAAAAACTTTTTACAAGAATTGATTTGGGCAAGAACTTCACCCAGAAAGATTATGCGCCTATTTGGAATAGGATCTTTCGAGGACATGGGCGGTTGGTTTTTATTTTCCGGAGTTCGGAAATAGGTGATATGCCCGTGAATGACTTGTTAGAAATACACCGTATCTCCTGAGTTGAACGAAGCTGTGCCAACGCTGCGGCGCAGGATGTTCGAGGGTGCTGCGTGGATGGTGGCTATGCGCTGGGCCATACGGGGATTGGGCCTCGTGAGCATAGCGATACTCGCACGCCTTCTTGAGCCTGAAGACTTTGGGCTGATTGCTCTCTCTATGGTGACCGTAGGATTTCTTGAAATCCTCACCGCCTTTGGTGTCGATCTGGCACTAATCCAGGCCCGTGATGCCAAACGCTCAGTTTACGATACAGCCTGGACCCTAAGATTTCTACAAAATGCTGGCGCAGCAATTCTGATTGTGCTCGCTGCTCCACTGGCCGCCAGCTACTTCGACGAACCCAGAATAACTATTTTATTATGGGTGATCGCTGGTGGGTCGATAGTTTCCGGATTTGAGAATATCGGTGCCGTAGATTTTCGAAAGAAGCTCATGTTCCGCAAGGAATTCCTCTTTAATTTCCTGATAAAACTCGCATCTTTTATCATCACCATCGTAGCAGCCGTAATCCTGAGAAACTTCTGGGCACTAGCAATCGGGATACTCTCCGGTTATCTCGTACGCGTGCTTCTCAGCTACATCATGAGCCCGTTTCGCCCACGCTTCTCAGTAAAAGAGTTCCCATCTCTCTGGGCTTTCTCCAAATGGCTATTATGCCTTAACATAGTGAACTACCTAATAAATCGTGTGGACGATTTGGTCGTCGGAAAACTCCTCGGGCCACACTCTCTCGGCCTCTATGATATTTCCTACGAGGTATCAAACCTCCCCACCACAGAGATGATTTGGCCACTATCACGATCACTTTTCCCTGGCTATGCAACAATCGCAAGAGAACCCGGAAGGCTAGCGGCTGCTTATACGAATGTCCTTGCTTTTATGGCACTGATAAGTATTCCGATGGGATTGGGAATCTGCGCAATTGCCGATGATTTGGTGATCTTCTGGCTTGGGTCCAAGTGGATTGATGCCGTTCCCATCATCCAGTGGTTGGCAATATTTGGAGTAGCCCGATGTCTTTCTGGTAGTGTTGGCACTCCCCTCTTAGCCATTGGAGAAACCAGATCGATAATTACGGTCTCCATTATCAATTTGATAGGCCTGACAATCATAGCAATCATCGGGGCCAATCTGATTGGACTTGAGGGAGTAGCGAGTGGCCGGGCAATCTGGATAATTTTACTAGCCCCTATGTACTTCCGGCTAGCAACTATAAAAATGGAAGTTAAACTTTCCCAAATTACAGATGCAATCTGGAGACCTCTGTTAGCAGGGGCAATCATGCTTGTTTCTGTTCAATGGACTGATGCTTTGCTGCATGCCCGCGGAGTACACTCTCCTGCCGCACGACTTCCCATGGAAATTGGGATTGGGGTTGTATCATATTGCTGCACATTACTTTTAGCGTGGAGAGTATGTGGATTACCAGTCGGCGCTGAAAGCTTCCTTTTTGAAATTCTTCGAAAAAGGAAAGTATGATGCCTGGCCAAGCTTGGGGTTAGCTATAAACGTTCCCACTACTTACATTGAGCATGCACATAAAAAGCGCGGGATACCCAATATTGTGGGCCCCAGGATTTTTAGCGTGCCCCTACTAGAAAAGTTAGACCCACAATAGTTAACGTGAGAAATACCATGGACTCTAAAGGAATTGCCGTCATCGGCACCGGTTACTGGGGTCGCAACTTGGTGCGTAACTTTCATATGCTAGGTTGCCTGCACACCGTTTGTGACAATGATCCCGAGACATTAGCTAACTTCCTTAGCCAGTACCCGGGGGTTGAAGGCACCTCGGCTTATGGTGATGTGCTGGCCAACGAAGCTATCCAGAGCGTAGCTATCGCCACCCCAGCCCACACCCACGGCGTACTGGTGCGCAAGGCCTTGCTGGCGGATAAGGATGTGTTTGTGGAGAAGCCGCTTTGTCTCTCAGTCGAGGAAGCGACGGAGCTCACTGCACTGGCAAAGGAACGTGGAAAAGTACTGATGGTGGGGCACCTGCTCTGGTACCACCCGGCCGTTTTGAAGCTGAAAGAGCTGGTAGCCTCAGGCGAGCTGGGCCGCATTGATTACATATACTCCAACCGCCTCAATATGGGCAAGCTGCGGCGCGAGGAAAATGTCCTCTGGTCCTTTGCGCCCCATGACGTTTCGGTCATTCTGGGGCTGTTGGGAGACCAGCCCAAATCAGTGCAAGCTCAGGGTGGTGCCTTTCTTCATAGAGAAATTGCTGATACCACGGTCACCCTGCTCAACTTTGCCAGCGGCGTTCGCGCCCATATTTTTGTTTCCTGGCTGCATCCCTTCAAGGAGCAAAAGCTGGTAGTCGTGGGCCAGCGTCAGATGGCGGTTTTTGATGACACCGCACCGTGGGACAAAAAACTCTGTCTCTATCCCCATAGCGTCTCCTGGGATGGCAAGGTGCCGGTAGCGCAGAAGGCTGAATCCGAGTGTGTCGCCCTAACTGAAACCGAGCCGCTCAAGGACGAATGCCAGCACTTTCTCGATTGCATCGAGAGCCGGAAAACACCTCGTACCGACGGTGTAGAGGGATTAGGTGTTTTACGGGTGCTCAATGCCTGCCAGCAGGCACTGGAGCGTAGCCAACCAGTGGTGCTGGCCGGAGCCCCCGAGCCACGAGCAGGCGCTTTCGTGCATGAAACTGCCATCATCGATCCGGATGTGGAGATTGGTGAAGGTTCCAAGGTGTGGCACTTCAGCCATATCCTGGGACAATCTCATATAGGCCGGGACTGCACCATCGGCCAGAACGTGGTTATTGGCCCCGAGGTCACTGTAGGTAATGGTTGCCGGATTCAGAACAATGTCTCAGTCTATAAGGGCGTGACCCTGGAGGAGGATGTTTTCTGTGGCCCCAGCATGGTGTTCACTAACGTCATGAACCCTCGGTCCCATGTCTCCCGCAAGGATGAATTCCGTAACACGCTGGTACGCCGGGGCGCGACCATTGGCGCCAATGCCACTGTAGTCTGTGGCCATACCCTGGGAGAGTACTGCTTTATTGGCGCCGGCGCCGTGGCGACCCGTGACGTGCCGGCCCATGCCCTGATGATAGGCAACCCCGCCCGTCATGCGGGCTGGATGTGTGCCTGTGGCGAGCGCCTGCCCGAAGACTTGCATTGCGAAGCCTGTGGTACCGAATATCGGTCTATCGGAAGCGGCTTGGAGCGCATTACATGAGTGGCATCCCCTTTATCGATTTACAGGCCCAGTTTCGTCATTTGGAAACAGACATCCGGGCCGGTATTGACCGCGTACTGGCTCACGGCCGCTTCATCATGGGGCCAGAGGTGGCAGAGCTGGAATCGGCATTGGCTGACTATGCCAACGTCAAACATGCCATTAGTTGCTCCAGTGGTACCGATGCACTACTCATGCCGCTGATGGCTTGGGGTATCGGGCCTGGAGATGCTGTTTTTACTACCCCCTTCACCTTTATTGCCACCGCAGAGGTTATTGCAATGTTGGGGGCAACCCCGGTCTTTGTAGACATTGACCCGCGCACCTTCAACATAGACCCCGGCAAGCTGGAAGCGGCGATTGAGAGAGTAGAAAACGAGGGCACACTGAAGCCCCGGGGCATCATTCCAGTGGATCTCTTTGGTCTTCCAGCGGATTACGATGCCATTAATACCGTGGCCAAGGCACATGGGCTTTTTGTACTGGAAGATACCGCTCAGGGCTTTGGTGGAACGTACAAAGGCCGGTGTGCCGGAAGCCTTGCCGATGTCGCCGCCACCAGCTTTTTTCCCGCTAAGCCACTGGGTTGCTATGGTGATGGGGGTGCCATCTTCACCGATGACGACGAAATGGCGGAAAAGCTGCGCTCCATCCGGGCACACGGCAAGGGTGATGACAAATACGACAATGTGCGCATCGGTATGAACGGACGACTCGATACCCTGCAGGCAGCGATATTGCTACCAAAGCTTGCTGCCTATCCGCAGGAAATAACCGCCCGCCAGCGCATTGCCGAGCGCTATGATGAGGAATTAAAGGACTGCGTGGAGATACCTTATATTCCCGCAGACTACACCAGTGCTTGGGCCCAATACTCAGTTTTGTCTGAAGAACGGGATGCCTTACAGGCAGCGTTAAAAGAGAATGGCATCCCATCCATGGTGTATTACCCGCAGCCATTGCATTTGCAGGGGGCCTTCAGGCTCCTTGGGTATGGTGAAGGAGATTTTCCGGAGTCGGAGTCTGTCTCTATGCGAATTCTAAGTTTACCAATGTATCCTTATCTTGAGGGAGCCGACCAAGACCGTATAATCAATTCAGTGAATAAATGAAAGACCAAGTTGACTTAGGCGAGTCTGACATTGACTTCTTAGCTCCATTGAACTCACATAATATCCCCCCCCTATACAAACACTTCTTTCGGCTCCTGGCATTTGCCGTTATAGGAATAGCCTCTCCGCTCAGCCAAGCTATCGAACACGTTTTTGATACGGGAAACTCCTTACCATCTGCTTCGATTACAAAACGCATAATACTTGTAGGACCTGTACAAAAGCACACCAAACCGAGTGATGCGGCACGTATTGCTAGAGATGGTGACACCATAGAGATAACCGCTGGGATTTATCGAGGAGATGTTGTTGCGTGGAGGGCAAACAACCTTACTATCAAGGGAGTTGGTGGGTTGGTTACGCTTGTAGCGGAGGGTAAGTCTGTTGAAGGAAAGGCAATCTGGGTAATCAAAGGCAATAATACCCGGATTGAAAATATTGAGTTTGTCGGAGCCCGGGTTAGAGATAAAAATGGCGCTGGAATACGACAGGAAGGCGCAGGGTTGGTCGTTTCAAATTGCATATTCCGAGACAATGAGGAAGGAATACTGACGGGCCCAAATTCAGCAAGCGACATCCTGATTGAAAATTCTGAATTTTCCCACAACGGCCATTCGGGAGGAAAATCTCATAATATATATATTGGCCGTATTCGAAGTTTCACCCTGCGCAATAGCTATATACATCATGCTTACATCGGTTCCAATGTCAAAAGTAGGGCCAACATTAACCGCATTGTTAACAATCGAATTATGGATGAGCATGATGGCCGGGGAAACTATTCCATTGATCTTTCCAACGGCGGTATTGCTTATATTGCTGGAAACCTCATACATCAAAGCCCTTATACCGAAAACTATCATATGATTGCTTTCGGGCCGGAAGGACTTGCTTATCCAGACAACCAGCTTTCCGTAATCAATAACACCATGGTTAATGACCGCTCTGACGGACGCTTCATATGGAACCGAAGTAACACACCTGCAAAAATATTCAATAATATCTTTGCAGGTGCCGGCAAGGCAGTGCGAGGAAATGCCATTTTCCGGGGAAATGTATTGGCCCCCCCCAGCACATGGAAAAACCGTCTTAAATACCGTTTCACGGGCAAACACCCGGCTCTGAAAGGTCTGAGCTTGGCCACAAATAACCATATTGTTGACGATATTAAATTTCGTAACCGCCTGCACTTTGACTATCGGCTATTGGCTGATTCTCCCGCCATAGATTCAGCTGTCGAAGTGGTAGACAACGAAGGGAAATCACTCATTCCTATCTTCGAGTATGAGTATCCTCATAAAGCGGTGCCCCGCCCTTTGCGCGGAGCGGTCGATTCCGGAGCCTATGAATATAAAGGACGCTAATCCCTGATTTCTGTCATGACTGATCTACTTCACCAATTAATCGAGACCCGGGCAACGATTACTCCCGATGCGGAAGCACTTCTTTATAGAGAAGATACGCTTTCCTATAGCTGCCTCTCTGACCGGATTGGGGAGACTTGTCATGGCTTGGCAAAGCTGGGGCTGGAAAAACAGGAACGGGTTGGAATTTATCTGGAAAAGAGGCTGGAAACAGTCTTCGCTATATTCGGAGCGACCCAGGCAGGCGGAGTCTTCGTTCCGCTTAATCCCCTGCTCAAGGGAGAACAGGTCCAGCACATCCTTTGTGATTGCAATGTCCGCATCCTGGTTACCTCTAGAAACCGCCTAGAAATGGTTGCACCGCAACTTCGGCATTGCCCCAATCTACATACTGTCGTCATCGTAGATGACAAGGAAGACCATCCATTAGCAATCGGTCACCTGAACGTTATCTCTTGGTCAGAACTCACCAACAATAGCCAAGGCTCTTTAGTAGGCCATCGTGTTATCGACACGGATATGGCCTCAATCATCTATACCTCTGGCAGTACAGGCAAACCCAAGGGTGTCGTGCTCTCCCATCGGAATATGGTAGCAGGCGCAAAGAGCGTTGCTACTTACCTACAAAATACCCCAAAGGACCGTTTGCTAGCCGCTCTTCCCCTTAGTTTTGATGCAGGTTTCAGCCAGCTCAGCACGGCCTTTTATGCAGGTGCCAGTGTGGTGCTGATGAACTACCTATTAGCACGAGACGTCGTCAATGCAGCCAGTCGTTACAAAATCACCGGATTAGGCGCAGTCCCACCCATGTGGATCCCGCTATCCCGTCTTTCCTGGCCAGAAGATGTGGTAGAGAACCTCCGCTATATCACCAATACCGGTGGGGCCATGCCCCGCACCATAGTGAATGCCCTGCGACAATCCTTGCCAAAAACCCAGGTGTTTCTTATGTATGGTCTGACAGAGGCCTTCCGCTCGACTTACCTTCCGCCAGAAGAAATTGATAAGCGACCGGATTCAATAGGAAAGGCAATACCTAACGCCGAGATTCTGGTAGTTCGGAAAGATGGCAGCCCCTGTTCACCCAATGAACCAGGGGAGCTTATCCATCGTGGTGCGCTGGTTGCCCAAGGTTACTGGAATGATTCTGAGCGCACAGCGCAGCGCTTTCGACCTACGCCTGGAAAGGAAGATAGATTTCCAGGAAATGAGCTTTCCGTTTGGTCAGGAGATACCGTACGGATGGATGAAGAAGGTTACCTTTACTTCATTGGACGCCGGGATGAGATGATAAAGACATCTGGATATCGCGTGAGTCCTACCGAAGTCGAGGAAGCACTCTATCGAACCGGTTTCGTGCGTGAGGCAATCGTCTATGGCTCACCTCATTCGGAACTCGGGCAAGCCATTGTGGCAATAGTGGTGTTGGCAGAAGACAAAGAGTCCTCTTCACAACTTTTATTAAGTAAGCTAAGACCTCTCCTCCCTAATTTCATGCTTCCCGCTCATGTGGAATTCCGTGAGAGCTTCCCTCGTAATCCTAACGGAAAACTAGACCGCAGCACGGTAATATCTTCCGTAGATAATCCTTTTACCGTGGCAGGAGTTAACAATAAACGCTAATGGTTGATAACTTTGAAACGATAGAGTGGGATAAGAGTGTAGAGAATATATTCGAGCCCTGGCGACAATTAGTCACAAAAGGCAAATCCAATCTGTCAATGTTTCCGGAATGGATTGAAATAGCCGCAAAAAGCCACGGCCTTCTCTCTAATATACGGATATTCACAAAGTCCCATGATAATTCCATTACTGGGGTCTTTCCTTATCTGATAAGAAAGCGCCGAATGAATGGGATTCCACTCCGCTGGCTAGAACCTGCATTTAATATTAGTTCTTATCATCCAGAACTCGTATGCAAACGGGATTGCCACAACCTTTTCTCCGAACTGCTATCCCGAACAAAGGACCTTTGGGACGTCGTCCATATACAAAACATCTCACCAGATGGCGATATTGCAAAGCACCTTAGAAACCTATCCATGACGCATGGAAACGTTCTTCTTCAATCTCCTGGAGATTCGTCCCCCTACATCCCACTAAAGGGGAGCTGGGAGGAATTCCTTTCGGCGAAAACAAAGTCATTTCGCTACAGATTAAAACGCCGTTCGAAGAAACTGGAGAAGGCAGGAAAACTTGAAATACGATGGTATACAGATTCACTATCTATTGATGAGCTATTCACCGATATTCTTCGAATAGAAGAGGGTAGCTGGAAAATGAGCGTCAACATGTCCATTACCCAGAACACGAAAGAAATTGATTACTATCGTAAATTACTTCCTTACTTGGCGAATAGCGGAAAATTATTTGCTAATACTATTTTGCTAGACTCAACCCCCATCGCCTATAGCCTCTGCTATAACGATAATGGAGTTATAGGACAATTAAAAACATCCTTTCTAGATAGCTATAAGCACCTGGCTCCAGGAACGGTACTCGTAAATCATACTATTCAGCGTGCATTTGAGATTGGCGCTCGGGAGTTTGATTTTCTAGGTAACATCATGCCACATAAGCTAGAGTGGACTGATAACACACGTATACATAACAATTATTTCCTGTTCTCCCATAGACGTCCAGTACATTTACTCGGAAAAGCCAAACAAATAGCCCTAGCTATAAAAGAACGAATGACAAGCACTAATTCAAGCGAGGCTAGCAGTCATGCCTAAGCAGAAAAACCATTCGGCACTTGATAATCTATCAGCCGATAATGGGGAGCTTATCTTTGGTGGAAAACGCTTGAGTCAACTTTCACAGCGCGCTGAGCTACAACCTTTCTACGCATATGATCGTTCCAAAATCACCGCAAGAATAAAACATATACGGCACCATTTACCAAAAGATATCCTTCTGCATTATGCGGTTAAGGCCAATCCTATGCCGGCCGTAGTCCAACACCTGTCCGGGCTTGTTGACGGCTTCGATGTCGCATCGTCGGGTGAACTACGCATTGCCCTGGATACAACCATGGCATCCCAGGACATAAGTTTTGCCGGCCCGGGAAAAACGGAAAACGAGCTACGCACTGCTGTAGCTAGCCAGATAGTAATTAATATTGAGTCCCCGACAGAACTGGAAACAGTACTAAAACTTGCAGAGGAGACGGGGGAACAGCCACGAGTAGCCCTGCGTATTAACCCGGATTTTGAACTTAAAACATCCGGGATGAAAATGAGTGGTGGCCCTAAACAATTTGGAGTAGATGCGGAGCAAGCTCCCCGCTTGCTACAAAGAATGGATGAAACTGATGTGGAGTTTATGGGCCTACATATCTTTTGTGGCTCTCAAAACCTTCGCGTAGAATCCATTTACGAGGCACAGAAAAAAACCATAGATCTAGCCTTCCAGCTAAGCCAGGCAACTAGCTGCCCATTGAAAACACTAAATATTGGAGGGGGTTTTGGGATTCCCTATTTCCTAGGCGATGCCGCGCTAGATCTAGCTACGGTTGGGGAAAACCTGGAAGAGTTGATGATAGGAGCGCGGCAGCGCCTGCAAGGGGCAACCATTGTCATCGAGTTGGGGCGCTATATCACCGGTGAGGCAGGCATATACGTCTGCCGTGTTGTCGATAGAAAGACTTCACGAGGGCAGGTATATCTAGTAACAGACGGAGGTTTAAATCATCATCTCGCAGCATCTGGAAATTTCGGGCAAATTATTCGAAAGAATTATCCCGTACTAATTGGAAACCGAGTAGGACAATTGCCAACAGAGACCGTCAACATTGTCGGACCGCTATGCACACCCCTGGATCTCATAGCCAATAAAATGGATTTCCCAAGGGCTGAAATAGGTGATTATGTGGTTATTCTACAGTCAGGTGCTTATGGGTTTAGCGCGAGCCCAACGGGATTTCTTGGTCATCCACCACCCTTCGAAATGTTAGTGTGAATAGATTCTAGAACACGCCACCTATAATATCGCCTGATCCAGTATATTTGAAAGAGTTTCTACTTGGCTGTAGCGTGAAAACTTTACAACCTCCTCTCGTTCAGGCAATCGTTTTTCAGAGTCCTCATCGTTTATAAACCTCACCAGCATCGCCTTGATCTCTTCGACATTCGATATATCAACAATCTCAGACACCCCAACCTTTCTTAACACCTTCGCTGTATCTCCTTGAGTATCAGCAAGGGCAAGTATCTGTTTATTGGCTCTAAAATATTCATAAACTTTAGCAGGAATTTGATGGTTACAACTGGCACCCTGAAATAACAGGAGCCCATCAGAGCTCATCATCTCGTTTAACGCATCCTGGTATGGAATTGGAGTACCAAGTTCAATTAAATCGCATATATCTAACTCCTCCAATACCAGCGCATACTCATCATCATTTCCCGAGGCTCGTAGCGTTATATGGATATTATCGCTACTTATGAGATCAATAGCCTTCAACTCCGAGAGTGCTTGAAAAAATGGCAATGGATTACGATCCTCCCGGTAGAGTATCCCACTATGCACTAGCATTTTGGCCCCTCCCGACCCATCACTACTTATCTTGCTCTCATCTATCATCGAGAAATCACTCTCATCATAACCGTTATATATAAGCTTCCAGTTATTACGATCAATTTCAGGATACCGTTCAGCATACATTGATAATGTACTAGGGGATGTGAATACAGAAAAGCGAGCGTTTAATACTGACTTTTTTTCTATCTCCCGTCGACTAGTCCATATACGCCTGCTAACAGGATAGTTCTCCTCGGTCATAGAATCACGAAAATCAGCCACCCAGGGAATACCTGTTTCAGAGTGAACTCTAAATGCAATTTCGTGTGCTGTGGAGATCGGAAATGTAGACCATATAGCTTTTATATCATTTTCCTTAATTAACTTAAGTGCGGATGGAACTGCCGAGAACCGCCATGTCCACCAACGATCAGGACTTTCCATAAATTCAGGATAACGCCCACAAATAGAAAAATGTTTCCGGATATCCAAACCGAAGGTACGTACTACATTTACATCGCTTGGAATATCTTTAAGTTGAGATGAATTAGTTTCCGGATAGGCCATCGGATTAACCGAAAGTACTATTGGCTGCCATCCAAATTTAGATAGGTATTGGGAGGCCTTAAGAGCACGCAACATCCCACTGCTACCCTGGATGGGAGGATAATGGTACGCAATTATGAGGACATTCTTCAACGTAGAGAACCCAGCGGGCAAAGATTAATATTAGTTTTTAGGTTCATTAAGAGAGTATCCTTTACTCTTTAACTTTCGCTTAAGTCCTGACAGGGTATAACCCATAGAATAGGCACGTCGCGCACTTTCTACTGCTTTTGAATATTTGCCCATATTGAAATATAGGAGCCCCATGTTGTACGTAAGCTCTGGAGAGTTGGGTAGTAATTTTTCGGCCTTTTTATAAACAGACAGAGCCTTTTCATGCATCCCAAGCCGATGAAGATAGATGCCGTGAATCACACGAACAGTTCCATCTAAAGGCTTAAACTTTTCAGCTCTTTGAAGATAACATTCAATGGGACTTTTCAATTTACTTTTTTCCGGGAGAAACCCCATGCGTACAACGGAATACAAAGCCCTGTGGTGATTTGGAAAGGCTCTTAAGGTGTAGTCCAAGTCCGCATGTAGTGCCAGACTGTTACTCTGCCCACTTATTAGCTTCTCTACTACTCTTGTGAAATGTTTTTTTTCAACGATCGGAAGCATGTATTTATAGTGATCGGGATTGGTGTAGTCGTACGGTCCGTAACCCTGTCCTTTTCCCCGGCATGGAATTCCTTTTAGAGAAACGCCAGGCCATCCAGGGGCAGCCTCCTTACTAAACCAAATATCCGCCGCACTCACATTTTCCAATGTCAACATACACAACAATAATAAGACAACGCAGTGAATTAATTTCTCCATTTCCTGCTCCCAAGCAATCAAAATTGGAATTCTGAAGTAATCCCGACTTAACACATGGGTAGCCAATCAACGGTCCACCGGGCCACCCGTTCCCTCCAAGCCCGACGTGAGAAGGTATGGTTGGCCTCTGGGAAATCAATTCTGCTAATGGACGCTCTTTTCATCAGCCGACGCCAAGTACGGGATCGAGATACTTCATCCTTGAACTCCCCGGCAGTCAGATCGTCACCACTCAGGATAAATAGAACCTTCCCTTTATAGGCAGACAATCCATCTGCCATACGATCTGCTAATGATTTTCTGGATATATCTGAAGCGATTACGGAGTCCGGACTAAGATTATTAGTTGGTGTCTGATCCTTTCCAATACCAAAAGCGGAAGTGAGCATGCTAACAAGAGAGTTCATAGATGCCTTGAACTGAAACTCCCCTCTTATAACTTTTCGCCACAGTTCTACGGAAACAAGTCGTTTCAGATAATAGTGCTTTAGATAGGAACGTGCTATGCCGGCCTCACTCCGCACCCAGGGGTTTAGTAACACCAGGCCCGTAATCCGGGCATCCTTATGGGCATAAAAAAGAGCCGCCGATGCCGCATCACACAAGCCCCAGAGAACCACTCGCTTTACCCCCGGAACACTCTCCACAAAAGCATCCACTGCAGCACGGATATCTTCCTCAACATCCTCAAAGCCCAGCAATTCCCCTCCATTATCCCCCATTCCTCGGTAGTCAAAACGCAATACCGGAAAACCCTCGTCAGCGAGCGCTCGAGCTAGCAGGAGGAATTGCCTATGACTACCCACACGATACTGGGGCCCACCGACGTTGATTACCACGCCGGTACCGGCTGCTTCGACTGGACGATGCAGAATACCGCAGAGTAGATCTTCCCCGCATGGAATCGTTAGCACTTCTTCTTTAGTGTCCACTTGCGAATATTTCACTCGTCGCTTCTATCAATGCCGGACAATCGCTAATCTCTACCGTCTTCCAGAACGGCTCACCCTTAACCACTCTGGAATCCACCTTCATCCCTGATTCAGACCAGACGCCCACTTGCTTCCGTGCGGAAAACGTTAGCGGTTTCCCACCATCCCGGGCTACCTCGATCCAGTAATAGGAACATTCTGGCAATTTAATATCCGCCATCTTCACCTGGTCCAGGGCCTGGGCCAACTCAGATGCCACCTCATAGCCGGCCACCTCCACAGTTCGTCCCGCCGCAAATTCCGCTCGTAGCTGCTTAACGGTAATTCCCTTTCCAGCATTCATCATCTCAGCCGCCACGGCGATGCGCAGAAACTCCGTCAACGCGCCCTCTCCTTTCAATACGGGCTGCCAGAGAAGTACGAAGGCCGGGGAAGTGGGAAGATGGCGGATAAGGTCAAGAGCAAGTAAAGCACCGAGGCGAAGCCCCCAAAGCCCTATGCCTTGCCCTTGCCCGATTTTGGACTGTAACCAACTATGAGCAAGCACCAGATCTTCAATCCAGCGCTCCCATCTTGCCTCACGAAAATCACCGCTACTATCACCACAACCATGGAGATCAACCGTCAGCACCGCATAACCCAATGCCGCTAGTTTCCGGGCTTGCAGTGACGCCATGCGACGAGATTTATTCATCTCCTCGGCCAATGGATGCACAAAGAGCACGCCACCATGGGGAACAGACGTGGAAGAAGGGGGATAAAAGGCGAGGAAAAGCGGGCCGTGCCTCGCCTTAAGGAAAGAGCATTGCGGGGCGTCCCTTACCCCCATAGCATCAAACCGCCAATTTACGGCTAACAAAATCAGAAAGGGTACCAAGGGTCTCGAAAGTCTCGGCACTGATCTCGTCGTCATCAACGACAAAATCAAACTCTTCTTCCAATGCAGTGATGATAGAGACCACCGCCATGGAATCGAATTCGGGAATATCACCCAGTAATATAGACTCGCGGGTAAGCGAGGCACCGCGCTCCCCTATGCCAAGGGTCTCCACCAGAATCGCCCTGACTTCTTCAATGTTTTCCATCTATAACCTCTAATACAATTAAGAAAACGCCGGATAATGCAATAAGCAGCGCTCGGGTTCAAACATTCACGGGGCTTAGGTCACTGCTAACACCAGGGCCTGTAATAACGGGCTTGCACAGTATCCAGTCAGTGGTTAATAAGTCTGGATTCCGGCTCCGCAAAAATGCCGTCCGGAATGACAAATTGGTCGGACTTTCCTTAGCCCACGCTCTCTGGCTTCGTATGCCAACGATTCAACGCCAAACGCAACAGAAAGCGCCCTGGCGTACGATCCCAGGGGGTAAAACGTGGCAACTGGTAATGGTCCGTGTTTTGCGTGGCTACACCCCGTTCCGTCGTAACTGCCCCGATAAAATCCAATTCCTTTACTAGATCGGCGTGCGCCCGCGTGTAGTCCTTACCAGCCTTTCCATTAGGATACGCAAAAACCCGTACTGGCGTTCCAGTCAGCGCTTCTAACTGTGCTTTACCGTCTGAGATCTCCTGGCGAGCTTCATCCACAGAAACCGAGGCCAGTATGGGATGCTTGACCGTATGCCCACCAACTCCCATTCCCGCCTCACTCAGGGCCTTCACCTGTTCGCTGGTCATCATCAGCCCTTCCGGGAGCATCGTCTCGGAAATATTGGCTATGGCCTCAATTTTATCCAGCCGCTCAACAGGGTCCCGATGCTTAAGCGCGGTCAGCAGATGGCTGATGGCCTCCAGCCGTTCTGTTCGAGTAGAGATAGGAACAATTCCGAGACCAAGCTTTTGTAAGTCCAGTTCTTCCTTTTTTGAACCACGAATCGCTTCGATTAACGTATCGTTCCACATTCGCCCACCGTCCAAAAACCCGCTAGCAATAAAAAATGTAGCAACCAATCCATGAGATTTTAGAATGGGCAGTGCGACTTCGTAATTATTAGCATAACCATCATCAAAGGTAATACAGGCCGCACATGGGGGTAACCGCCCCTCTTTCAGTAATTTTATGGCCTTTTCTATGGACAGAACGTTGCAATACCGCTGCAACAGATCCATATGCCACTTAAACGTGTTTGAATCTATCGCATCCGGGAATAGGGGATCGGGTTTTTCCTCCACCCCATGGTAGTTGAGTATTGAAAGGCTTCTTTTAGCGAACGGTATCACTGCTGTCCCATTAACCAAAACCGTCATACCGGTCTGGAACCGGTATCCAGTCAGTGTTTGAAAAACCTGGATCTCGGGCCAGAAAAAAAAGCTGCCCGGAATGACGGGCCTCTTTATTCGTTTTCATGTTTCCTATACTTCTACGCATCCTCTGGCCCTTACCAAGCCCCACCAGCTTTCCTTATCGCCTCTAAATCTGCCACGGGAGTTGAACTATCCACGAAATCGAGAATGCCATCCAAATAAACAGGATTTACCGCTAAACAGCGAATAAGGCCCGTGAGCATCCGGGCTGAGGTGGCGTAATCACTGGAATATGCGAATGCGTTACTGGAGGCACACCTATTTTTAGTCTTTAGTAAACCGACCTCGATAACATGTCGATCAAAAAACACCTTCTCTGGCTCATCCTCGGGATTAATACCCCGTGTAAAATATGCCCCATGATCACCAAACACCATTACAAGTGCATCAGGGTCGACTTTCATTATCATTGAATGCAGCCTGCTAAATATAGAAGCAAGTTTTTCTGAGTTCCTTATGAACTTATTCTTATACGCCTCCCTTTTTTTCAAATCAGTATGCCGATAAGTCTGTGAATTCGTGTGGGTCATGGGATCAAAAATATAGAAAACAGCAACCTGGGGTTGCTCCATCTTAGCGAAGGAATTTATCGCCGTAATAATCTGCCCTACCCACGCATCTGACGTATTTCTCGTCAATACCTTCTCGTCATCGACTATATTCAGCTTTTTTACGATCGCCTGCAAAAAGGAAATAAATTGCCCTGCAACTGTCTCATATCCTATGGGGAGATACTTCCCATGTCGGCATAAAGCGAAGAACTTGTATTGGCTCCAGTTTGATCGTTCCTCCACACAAAGCGTCGTGTCACCCAAAAAGGAAATATCGGGCGCTATAAAGTTATCAACAAAGTGGCCGTTCCCCTTGTTTTTCAAGTATGTCCATCCGGTGGATACCCTGTATCCATTATTATGAAATGCGGAGGAAAGCAGGGATGGGCTATTACCCATAAACCTGTCAGCCGGGGGTAAATTCGTATTCTGGTCAAAGTTCATTAATGAATTCAATGAATTTGAGGTTGCTACGCGGGGTGCATACGCCCTCTCAGACGTATAGGCAATTTTATTTAACACATCGGTATACGCCAGTTGATTCAACCCCATAAATCTTTTGGCTGAAACAAGTGGAATCAAGGCGTCAAACCCAATCAGATAAATGTTGGGCTTTTCTTTTAGCTTTACAGCACTCCAGTCAAGGGATACCTCATCTAGGTCTGTCTTCGTACCTGCTACAGATCTTATATTCTGTTTGCTTTCCACAAAGGGAATATGTAATACAAATACAGCTATGAATAGTGCGGATAATGTATAGAAGTTGTTCTTATTAATAAGCTGACCGTATCGCGAAAGCATCCTCCATAAAACAATCGCAGCGATGGCCGCGGTTAAAAATACAATGTTCTCAGATAGAGCAGAAATAAAACCAAATGAAACCCAATATAGAAAGAGATAATTCGCGATGGTTAATAATGAATACAAGGGAAGGAATATTATTCGAGCATATCGTGCTGCAGCAAACAGCAGAGACACCTGAACAACAATAAGCATAACCAAGTATGAATATACAAGGAGCACCGATGGAAAACTGGCATCGTTATAAAATAAATACAGTGATTCTACAGGAAATAGAATCGAGACAAATAAAAACAAACTGATAAGAAGCTTATCAGTCCTTATAAGATTCTTTCCCGACAACTTCTCCACTGGGTTGATAGAACTATCCATAGCTTAAAGTCAGACTCGATATGTTACGTAGAGCTTTAGATCCAAAAAATCATTCCTCATCACGTCCATTTTCGAGTCGTGTAATTACCGATTCAGGGCTCATCAAAGCGCCGGACAGGATATCCAGGCTCAAATCCTTTGCTATTAACATTGGGAAAAATGGGGTGTCTACTTCGAACAATGCGCTCTGGTTAGGCATCTTTATCAAAAACGGTAGCTTTCGGATTCTTAGACCATCGTATTGCTCCGTGAATCGCCATTCGTGATCGGCAGTAAGAAAAATAGTGCTTGAATCCCATAGCCCGGCCTGTTCGAGTGATCGCCTTAGCTTTCCGAACAGACGGTCAGCCAGAATGAGATTGCCGAAATAGCCCGTTTTGGATGTATTGAATAACGTCAACTCCCCGGTATGCTCATCATAAATATCCGGACCGTGGGGAACCGGTGCATGGATGTAGATAAACTCGTACGTCGGGTTGGCGACCACCTGCGGCGCACGCTCCATGAAATGCTCGTAGGTGCGTATCCCATTGATACGCCGGAATACGGGAGTAATTCCCGTTAACTGTGAATACATTTCCTGCGCTACCGAGTTTGTAGCTTGCGTGGTATAGGTATTAATGCCGTGCCAGGAACAATAGGAATAGTCCGGATAAAATACCCGACAGTACGGATGATAAATTCCCATGATAGCCGTAGTCGCTCCGAGCTGCCTGGCTTTAGAAATGACAGTGGATTTATCGTTCCAGGAAAATGGGACTTTTTGCTTGTCCGTGTCGAGATGGAAACCGAGTTCACTCGCAGATATCGCCCCGTTCTCCCTGACATGCTGGCCAAACAGATACGATGGAATAGCCTCACCCGTGCTTTTTGAGGGGCTCTTTGCGTTAGTGGCGAATATGCTCTCGTTACGAAAACGCTGCAATTCCGGGAGTTCGATGCCCGGTGGGCGATCCAGGAATGCGAGGCGCAAGTCCAGCTCGTCAAAGATTAGCCATATGACCCTTTGCTTTGGAGCAATAGTATCCGAGACCGCCTCTCGTTGTATTTCGTCCGGAATTTGCGCCTTAGCGCCCGACAATACACTCATCTTCCAGGCAGCGTTGCCCACGGTTATCAGTACAAATGGGGCGAGTATAAATAGGGCCAAGGCCACGAACTTTGTCGCCAAAGCCAGCCGGAAGGACAATAGGTAAATGACCCCCAGCCCTATCACAGCAGCGATAGGAATGGTGCTCCACGCGTTATCCTGTAACCAATAAATGGTGCTTGAATCTATGTGAAGTGCCATACGAGCAAAGTTTATGGGAAATACGAGCACTCCCAGGAACACAATGCACGAAAGTCTTTTCAGCCAAGGGATATCCAGCTTGCGAACCAGCCACAGGCAAGCCCACAGAGAAAGCGTCCAGCCAAACAGGTTTAACAGCACCGCCGCATAGCTCTGGACGGTATAGCTCGGCATCCAATACTGGTCACCGCGAGTAGCGAAAATGAGTTCCCGCCATACCGTGAGAAAACTCAGATTAACCAGAGACAGGCATACGACAAAGTCGTATGCCGCCTGTTTTTTTCTTTGCGTAGCCAAGGCCATTATCAGCAGCTCTTAGGGTTTGCTCTCTTCTTCACTGACACTATCCGCTGACGCATTCTGCTCAGGCTTCTTCGGGGATTTGGAGAAAAAGGATTTGATTCGGTACCAGTAGAGCCGCAAGGTAACGACAGCTCCGGCCACCGCAGCTATCACCCCTTGCAGGATGATACTGCCGGTACCTGGATCCAGGTAGGCATGGGAAGAGGCACTGTAAAAAATGAACAGGGTGCCGAGTAGACTGGCTGATACGACGGGTTGGATCTTCATTGTCTCATCCTTCCATGTAGTTGATTAGAATAATTCGCCTAATTCTTCAGTTTTAGCCGCTTATCTATAGGGCTCCATCTCATACCAGCGCTGGAACTCCTCAAGGGCGTTCTCGTAGTCTTGAGGGGTGTCTATTTCCTTCCAGCCCCTCTCAATGATTACACAGTGTATCGGTACACCCAGATCTATCATGTCCTGGAGCAAGTCGGCCAAGTAGGCCTTCTCGAAGGTCTTTGCACGCTGGAATGGCTTGCCGGAAAAAAGTGTCCGTGCCCGATCATAGTGACGTTTGAGGATCTCCCCGCCACGTGGAGAGAGCTTTAGCATACCAATGAATTCCCCGTGTACGTCCATCTCGTTGGCGATGACTTGCCCGATCTGCATAACCTGATTGTTAGCATCAAAAATGACATTCTCCGCCTCCGTTAGCGGATGCTCAGATCGTCCCTTGTAGGTATCGCGCCAATCGATATCCACGACGACGGAGATGTCGTGCTCGGACTGCATGACACGCTTCACTACATGATTCGCGAACAGAATGTCCGAGTACGAGATCAACACATCGCCCTCTATCGCATCCCTTGCACATAGCAAGGTCGCCAGCATATTGGTGTTCTCGTAGTCATCGTTATCGTGGTAGCAAATGTCCGGATAGGTAAACATCTTCTTCTTGTAACCACGTACAAGATGGATATCTTCTATACCACTGAGTTTGAAGGTACTGAGCTGTCTTTGCAGAATCGTGCGGCCGCTCACTTCAAGCATGCACTTGGGAAGCTCCTCCGTGTAACCCTTGAGTCGGCTCCCGAGTCCGGCCGCCAATATGATCGCCCTAGTTCCCATAAATTCCCTCCTGAATGCTAATTACCATAACCCCTGTTCGCTCACTACGACCGTGCTATAGGATGCTGATTTACTCCGTACCCGTAGCTGTAACACGCTGATCCCACTTGACCACCATTGCCTGCTGAAGTGATTGCAGTAAGTTTGTACATAGCCAATAGAGCATCAACGCCGCCGGAAAATTATAAAGTAAAAAGAAAAATACCAGCGCCATGATGGCCATTGCCTTGCGCTGTCCACTAACCTGCTTGGGGTCCGCACCAGGGGGTGACTGTCCGCTCACCAACACCTGGGAGGCCGCCATTAATATCGGCAATAAATTCAGGTACGAACCAAAATAAGGAATCTCGAAGCCGAGGCCAAGGAGCCGGTCAGGGAGTGCCAGATCTTCCATCCACAGGAAGCTAATACCCCGTAGCTCAAAGGACTCACCAATAACGAAATATAGACCGATGAAGATCGGAATCTGGATCAGCACCCACAAACAACCCGTTAGTGGTGCCAACATGCTCATGCCATGCTCCTCATAAAGCTGCTTGGTAGCGTGGTGGCGCTGGTCAAAGTCGTCTTTGTGCTCCTCGTTGATGCGTTCGAGTGCCGGTTTTAGTCTTGCCTGTGCTAGCTGGGTTTTAGCCTGATGACGCTGCCCTGCTATGCCAACCGGAACCAGAATCAAGCGAACGACCACCGCGAGTGCGATGAGAGCGAGGCCCCAGCTCTGAAGCAGTTGATACAGCGCACCCAACAACCACTGGAGTCCCAGGCATAGCCACTGCATCCAGAACCAAAGGTCGGCGAAAAACAGCTGCTTGAGTTGGGCATCCTCTGCAAAGGCCTCAGCTATCTTGGGTCCGGCGTAGATCCGGTAGTTAAGCACTACGGATTCACCGGGTGCGATAGATAGCGGGGGAAGCGCAAGTTGGAGTTGCGTCGTCTGCGTTGCAGGGTCCGCGTCCGATGGTAGCTCCGAAAGCGGGCCAAGGGTCACCGACTCAAAGCGGCCTGCATCAGTATCAGGCTTTAATGCGAGTAAGAAGTACCTGTTCTCAATCCCCCCCCACTCAATCCCTGCCGGCGCAGGGTGGGCTGATTCCGAATCTTCCTCCGGCTCCACGGCCGTCACCCCGTCGGCTGAGAGCAACACACCGCGAGTAAGCGAAGGCGCGACAGCATCTACCAACCCGAGCCTTGAGCCGAGCCGGATAGCTAATTGGCGTTTAGCATCACCAAAATTAAGAGTGCGATCTCCTTCATTGTGCAGCTCAATCGAGTGCTCAATCGCGTATCCGTCCCCGTCAAACCGGTAGGTCTTAACGATGCGCAGTCCAGCGTCAAGGCGCGATGAGGCAAACCGTAATATCTCCGCCGTTCCAACGGTAGCGCGACTAACAACGTAATTTGACCCATTGACGGCTTTGGAAAATTTCTTGTCCCCATGAGCCAACACGAGTTCAAAAGGCCGACCCGAGTCCGGTACCGCGATCGCCGTATCGATTAAGGTTTCCTCGATCACACCGTTAGGTCTGGGAATACGCAACTGCCACTCAACGGGAGCCGCGCCGTCAAGAGCAAATTTCACCTTATGAGGACCATGCGCTATCAGGGTAGTCTTCTCATCCCCGAGTGCGATACGCCCTGATAACAACACCGCCATTGCCACCGCCACGCAGCCCAGAACCCATCCTATGTCAAACCTTGGGATCAACCGCACGATCATTGCTCGCCCCGGATTCGATCAGACAACTTTGCCAGAATATCAGCGCCCACCTCACCGCTATGGCCCACGTTGTAGACCCACGCCGCACGAGCAGTGCGAATTTTTTCACGATATTTCTCCGCCCCGGTACGCATCCCTTCAATCCGATCACCCGCCTGTTCAATATTCTCTACCGAAAGCACTTCACCGATCTCTTCACGCAGTCGCTCCTCAAGCGGCAGACAGTCAATACACTCATAGTCTGGATTATTCACCTTTCGAGGAACATCAATGAACAACACGGGGCGTTCAAGGCCAAAGGCAAATTCCAGAGCAGCTCCTGACCAATCACTCACCATCACGTGCGAGTTGTAAAAGGAATCATGGGAGCGGATATCCTCCTCATGTCGGTAACCCTCATGGCTTTCAAACTTCCGCCGGATTCCATCGATAGCCTCGGGATTCGTCTTTCTGGTGTTGGGGTGCGGTCGCAGATATACCTCGAACCCGGCGGCCAACAACGATCCAACCAGCTGCTCGCCGTGGAGTTCAAGCATTCCCTTGGGTCCCCAAGAGGGAGCGACCAGAACCCGGGTACGACCTTTCCCTGGGGCTACCCGCCGAGCACCTTCCTCGATGATGGTATCTAGCGGTGCATAGCCGTGCTTGAACAGCTCCTTGGGCTTCAGGCCATGCGCCTCTTCCCAGGCCCGTGTTTCGGCCTCATGATGTGGGCCAGCGCACAGGATGGCATCAAAATGATCGAAAGCACCGGTCCTGTAGACCATGTGGGTACTCACGATGGAGTGTTGCAAATAAACATAGTAGACGGGATGTCTTGAGCGCTTCAGGTGGAAGGTCTCGAGATCAGGCATGGTCATAACCAGGATGCCCGCTTCCAGATTCTTAAAGAATGCAATCAGCGTGGATGTCGACTCCATATAGAAGGCCGTTAATCCGGGGATCTCCTCACCAAGCAAGGGGTCCTGCGCATCGCTTGTCACGTAACATAAGGGACGCTCGAGATCTTTGAGCAAGTGCTTCATGACCGGCCACAGATAGATTGAGTACCCTGCGCCCTCGGAGTAGAAAACAATTTTCCGATCTGGGCTGGAAAGACTCTTGAAGCAAGAGTACTCGCGCCAGGATTTGAAGAATTTACTAAACAACATCAGTGTTGGCTCTACGCACCCCACTCACAGACTCATTTCTGGTTATAAATTGTTCCAGAATCATCATTACCCAGATCAAACCACCATAGAATCCTGGAGTCTCTTTCAACCATTTACTTCTTATTTCATCGATAAAATCAGTCCGAATGATACCTTGTGATTTCAGTCTCTCCAGGGAGTCAAAGGCAAGCTCCCGAAACTTTCCCGGTGCCAGCATCCAGGGGCCTACCGGCAATCCAAATCCGTGTTTTTTCTTTTGGATAATTTCTTCAGGCAGGAAGTCCCGAAGTGCTTCCTTATAAAAATATCTTAGCTTGAACCCCTTTAGCTTCAGATGAATCGGCAAACGAGTGGAAAACTCAACCAGGGCGTCCGACATAAAGGGATAGGCGGCATTTATCCCGGCCAACCCGCACATGCCGGTTACTTTTGGCAGGTCGTTATCTGCTAAGGTGTATTTATAATCTAGGGCCAGCATGCGATTAAGCATGGTTTTTGCCTCTGGAGCATTATAGGTTCGACGGCGTTCATCCAGTGGCGCGGCCTGTTCAATGGTTTCCAGAAAATCATTGAAAAATATATTCTCGGCACCAAACCAATGTACAAAGTTGTAGGTTTCCATCCGGTCTGGCATCGGGATACGCGCCTGTTCAACATATCGCCATGCCTTCCGCACAGGCCAGATGGCATCCCGTGCGGGAAACTTCTCCAGGATTGGTTCTATTAGTCCGTGGCGAGCACCTTCTGGAATGCCGTCATACCAGGAAAATAGTTTCTGTTTAGCATAGCGTTCATTCCCACCAAATAGCTCATCACCCCCATCCCCGCCCATAATTCGATCATTACCATCTTCGCGTGCCAACTTCGCACAGTAATAGGCGGGAATAACGGAGGAGTTTCCAAACGGCTGTCCATAGACGTCTATAATATTCGGCACCAAATCCACCACATCATCAGGGGTTACAAAGTACTCGTGATGATCTGTCTGAAAGTGTTTGGCTGCAATGTGTGCGTAATGGGTCTCGTCGTATCCCGTGGCATCAAAGCCGATGGAGTAGCTACGTGCAGGTTCTCCCATCACCTCCCCCAGATAACCCGCGAGGGTCGATGAGTCGGTGCCGCCACTCAAAAAACAGCTCAGTTGATTGCCGTGCTTGAGTTCTCTTTTTACCGCATCACGGATGAGCGTACGGAATTCATCTTTATAGTCGGCTACGCTCCTGTTTAATTTCTCGTCTGTGTATATAAGATGCCAATAACTGGCTATGGATGTATTGCCATTCTCGAATTTGATACACGTTCCCGGGTCTAGGCGCCGGACTTGTTTATAGATAGTTCGTGGCGCAGGAATTACGTGGAAATACAAGTAGTTGTAGATAGCCTGTGGATCGATATCTAAAGTGATAAATGGGTTATCTACGAAACTGTTGAGATGGCTGGAGAATACAATACCGTTCTCAACGAAGGCGTAGTAAAGGGGACATATAGCGGCCCTGTCCGTGGCGATAAGTGCCTTTCGTTTTACGCTATCGAAGATAGCCAGGGAGAAGGGACCGGAGATGTGATCAAGCAGGTTGCTCCGCAATCGACGATAACCTCGGAGTATGGTTTCAGCCTCACCATATTTCTTTTTGTCCTTGACGAGTTCCGGGTTTTTAAAGTCTGGGGTACCGGTCAGTACAGCAACTTGTTCAGCATCGGAAGCAAGGTATTTTTCATCGGGCATGACGGTGGCCATGGCCCAGTTGTCACCCGTCACTGTTACAAACTGGGCAGGGCTATCCGTTCCCAACGACTGTGCCATCTTGCTTACGATGGCCTCGCCGGATATTTCGCTTGGCGGGTGAAGTCCGATGTATCCGCAAATTCCTGTCATTTGTTATGAGGCCTGATTGTATGGTCTTGATTATTCGCTGCGCTTACCCTGCGGGCTGCCCTTTGGGCGTTCAACGCGCTGCGCGCTTTTATCCCGTATTCACGAGAATGACGCTGGTTTTGGTTACGTGTTCAAGAGGGATGTTGATGCTTCAACCTGACCCGTCATTCCCACGGACGCGGGAATCCAGGGGGCAAAGCCTGTGCAAAACTGTCTCTAGCAGTTCAACAACATCCGCAAGACTGTGATCTTGTTCCTTGATTCCCGCCTGGGATGACGTGGAAATATGTGACCGCGCTTGGCCGGAATGACGGAGGGGGTTGATACTTCCTTATCCCCGCTGACTTCCATAGGTTCTGGCCACTCTTTTCGTCGTTTTAATAGAACGACGGGGATTTTCTAGCAGGCCCAATTCACGGGCAACAAATAACTTGGTTAGTATCGCAAGTCCTATAAGATGGTAGGGAAGATCGAAATAGGCAAGGCCAAGAAATGCCCCACCCACTCCGTATCCGATAAGGCTAGCCTGTAACATACTTCCCAAGTCATAAGCCCATCGGAGTTTTTCTCGTCGTTGAGTCTGTTGGATAATCCACCGACAGCTGAAAAATGCCATTAATCCTAAAGTCAGAAATAGAGCCAATCCTACAAATCCTTGTTCCCCCAAAACCTCAAAATAAATGCTGTGGGCGTCATGAACATCCTCAGGAACCGGAGCATAACGATAGAATAATTCTGGAGTAAAAGCTCCAAACCCACCCCCCACAACTGGTCGATCCAGCACTAGATTGTAGGCAAACCACCAGGCATTGATACGGCCCATAGCCGAGCCATCCTCCTGGTAGGTCTTAATGGTATTCATTCGATCGGACCATTGTGCCGGCATAAATGCTAACATGGCCGGGATAGCTAAAATTCCCACCAGGATCATAAGACCCCGCTTCCGGCTACGCCAAACCAGGAACCCGAGCATAGCAGCCAGTGCCAACAGGGCCCCTCGAGAGTAGGTTGACAGAATACTTAGGCCGCACAACAACATAATGAAACCCATAGCCATCACTTGCCAACGCTTTTTCAACTGCATCTGTAGGTAACGCATGAGTGGCAACACCATCACCAGCGCAAAACCAATTTCATTATTCCCGGCAATAAAACTTTCGGGAGGCCCTACCACGGAAAACTGTCCGCCGGTCCGAATTGCGAAGAGCCCCCCTTTAATACCAAAAAACCCTATGGACAAGGCAATTACCCATACCAATGCATTAATTCGCTCACGGCTACGCATAACCATGAGAGTCAGAATGGCCATGAGTTGAATTTTCATAGCCCTATTCCATTCTCTATATGCCCAATCCGGAGTTAGTGCGAAAACCGTCGTTACATTCATCCAGAATATAAAAGTAAACCACACATAGAGTATTGGGCTCCACGGCAATTTCTTTGGCTCTTTGCTAATAATAAGGCTAACAAGAAACGTGCCCCCGACTATGGCTGCCACGGGAAAATCATGGGCAAATCCCCAAGTTAAGCGATGGGGATTCATATAACTCACCCACGCCCACATTAATATTCCAACGTGAGGGCGCTTCAGGATATAAGGCACTGATCCCAAAATAATGGCGAGTACAATGAAGTCGCGTATAGCCATGTTAGCTATCCTGCCTCGGAGCTTTTGTCGGTAATGTGTGTAAACAAATCGTGTTGTCCCTGGCTGGTTTCACCCCACCCAAAGCCCTCAGCATAACGATGGGTTCGGTTTCGATCTGGGTAATTTGAAGATAAATGCTGCCAAGCCGCAGCCAAAGCATCGGGAGTACGCTCTTCCATCAGCACACCCGCTTCCGGAGCCCTGACCACCTCCGGAGAACCCCAAACCTTTGACGCTATGACCGGAGTTCCACAAGCGAGCGCTTCCAGCAACACATTTGCCCAGCCTTCCCGGCTTGACGCAAGCACTAATGCATCTGCCGCGCCGTAGTATTCACGCAGTTCCATTGGCCGCATGGGAGGAACAAAACGGACTCGATCCAGAATCCCCATTTCCCTTGCAAGCGTGTTCAAGCGACCTCTTTCAGGGCCATCTCCAACGATCACAACATCAACATCTGGCAGATGTTTTAGTGCTCGTATGACAATATCGTGCCCCTTGCGGGTGATGAGGTGGCCAACTGAAAGTAATGTTGGTCGCTTGAGCTTCAGCCTATCGCGCAAGGCCCCCCTGTCTTTTGGCGGCTGGAAAAGCTCCAGGTCAACACCGTTGCGTAACGGCACCACCTTTTTCTCAGGAACACCTAATTCCACCAGCACGCCCTTCAGGGCCTCACATACAGTAATAAGACCGGCCGCCTTTTCTGCCGCCCAGCGGATCATTTTTCTTGGCAGTCGGAAACGGGGATACAAATTAAGGTCAGTTCCACGTGCCGTAATGGTGATTGGCCGGTTCAGCCATTTTCCCAACAATGCGGCGGCGACTCCATCCGGATAGAAAAAATGTGCGTCAATGAGATCAAAGTCATAGCCTTCCCGGCGCAGTTTTTTTAGAACAGGATAGGTGGCAATGGCAAGCAACAGCGGCGCGATGGTCAAGCCGAATTTTGGAATAACAAGATATTTTGGATGCCATATATTGATCCCATGACGTTCTTCCACGGGTGGGACACGCGCAAAATCACTATAACGCCCAAAGACTCGATGGCGGAAAGGAAACCAAGGCACCGGTGCCACCACGCAAGCCTCTATATTCCCCAATTCCAGCAGATGACGCAGGCGATTTTCGACAAAAATACAACTCGTTGACTGTACTGCATTTGGGTAGAGTGTGGTGAAAGTAAGAATCTTCACGAGGCCACCATGTTTGCTGAAACATCTGCTGCTTCAGCGGAACCAGTCCCCTGCTGTCCGCGCAGAAAAGACTCGAACATCAGCAGACTCCAGAGTATCGCGCTATGGTCCCGAAGGCCGGATTGATGCTGGTCAAGAAACTGTTCTACCGTTTCTTCCTCGAACAACCCGGAGCCCGCCAGGGTTTCACCAGTCAAGGCATCGCGCACGTGCTCGCGCAAATCCTCCCGAAACCAGCGTGCGAGCGGTACTCCAAAGCCCATCTTTGGGCGATAAAGGATGTTTTCCGGTAAGTGTTTCTCCAGCGCCTTCTTGAATACGTACTTTCCCTCACGTCCCTTGAGCTTCCAGGCTGCAGGCAGGCCGGAGATCCATTCCACCAGATGATGGTCCAGTAGCGGTACCCGCACCTCCAGTGAATGCGCCATGCTGGCCCGATCTACCTTGGTAAGAATATCGCCCGGCAAATAGGTCTTGAGATCCAGATATTGAACCAGCGAAAGAGGATCATCCGTTGGCGCATTCTCTGCGTAGCCACGAAAGACTTCTATCCCGTCATACCCCTGGAGTTCCCGTAGAAGAGAAGGTGAGTAAAGTTGCTCGCGAAGATTTCGTGGCACGATGCCCACGCTATGCAAATAGCCCGCGACGCTATCCCGAGCAAAGCCTTGTAACGTGTATTTCGCACGAAAGATTCGTGGTGCCCAATCCATTTTTGGATAAATCTCGCCCAGCGCACCAAATACCGGGCCACGAAACCATTGGGGTAGTAATCGACGCATCCGCTCTTCATAGTTATGCCAACGATGACGCCGGTATCCCGCAAGGTTTTCATCGCCACCGTCGCCCGATAACGCAACGGTCACTTCACGACGCGCCAACTCACACACCCGGTAAGTAGGCATCGCGGAGCTATCGGCATACGGCTCATCATAGAGACCCGCTAGCCGGTCCACCAAAGAGAAATCACCGGGTTCCACCTGCTGCACCCGATGATCGGTGTGATACTGCCCCGCCACCTGATCTGCAAAGGAGACCTCGTTGTATTTGGGATCTCCAAAAGAAATGGAGCAGGTATTTACCGGCTTGGGATCGAGCCCTGCCATCATCGCGACAACTGCACTGGAATCGACGCCGCCGGAAAGAAAAGCACCCAAGGGAACCTCTGAAACCAGGCGTACAGCGACCGCCTCGCGGAACTGCCTGAGTAATTCCTCTTGAGCCTCTGCAAAATCAGTTACACCTGTATCGGCAAAGGGAACATCCCAGTATTGACGCGGTGGTTTGAGTGCTTCACCGCGGGTTAATTTCAGAACATAACCAGCACTTAGCTTCCTGGCCTGCCGATAGATCGTCTTTGGCTCCGGGACATAGCCATAAGCAAAATAGTCCTCTACCGCCTGAGGGGCCAGCTCACGAGAGAAGCCCGGGTACTCCATAAGTGCCTTCAACTCGGAGCCGAAGATACAGTGACCATCCGGGAGCAACGCATAGTAAAGCGGCTTGATGCCCAGCCGATCGCGGGCAAGAAAGAGGGTCTGCTGGTTACGGTCCCAGATGGCAAAGGCGAACATGCCACGA
>JAJFJT010000033.1 GCA_021773795.1 Gammaproteobacteria bacterium
AATTATGAAAAAAACTAAATTTAACAAAAGCTTAGTGGCTATCGGTTTCAGCCTTGCGGGTTTCTCGATGCAGGCGCCAGCCTTCATCGCTGACGGCAAGTTTGACGCCTCGGAAGGCTATTCCCTGGCCTTCGACGTCAGTTTTCTGGTGGATGGTGGTGATGGCGCAACTGTCGATGGCGGGCGACTCTATTTTGGTACGGACTCCGCTGGCTCGGGCGATCACTTCATGTATTTCGCTATGCCCAAGGACTTTGTTGATAATAGCTTCGGCGTCAACGCCGTGGGATGGGGAAGCAAAGGGCATACTTTCAAGGACTTGCTAAATAGCGATTCTTTGGGTGGCGACGGCACTAATGCCTCCATGAGCTTTAATACGGAGGGAGGCGTCCTCGACATTGTCATCGACTATCTCGCTCAAGGTCAGTCTAACCCCATTGTCTTCCAGTCCGGTGGAGTGGGTGACTCAGGTTATACCAAGAACGATGGTGAGGTGGTGTCTGGAGATGCGACGGTGATCAAGGAGATTGCCACCTCAATGGAATATAACATTACGCAATTTGTCTCTCAGGCTGACATCGACGCTACGGCCGCTGATACCAAACATCCCGTTGGGCGTCTTAAGGATTCCCCCGTGGTTACCGGCGTAGACGGCGCGGGTAATTACGTGGTGGACCTCGTGGCGAGTCCCGGTTTAGCCAATTGGATCTTTGAGGTCGGCTACGAGATCCAGTTTGAAGCCGGAACCTTTGGTGCCGGTTGGACCGATGCAAGCCAGGCGCTCAGCTTTGTGTCGCTGGGAGATTCTCATGTCTCGCCGTCCAAAGTGGGCTTCGGCGGCAATATTATAGGCGACTGTGTCGGTGATTCGGATACAAGCTCGGATACTGGTTGGGACTCCGGCTATGACTCGGACTCGGATTCGGACTCGGGCGGGGACTCGGATTCAGGTGCGGACTCCAGCACGAGTTCAGGTACGGACTCCGGGGGCGCGTGTGACTCGGGGGGGACACCGGGAGTGCCGGAACCGGGCACCCTGCTGCTACTGGGTTCTGGTCTCGTGGGAATGGTATTGAGCCGTCGACGCCGGTGGTTGGTGGCCTAGGTCGGTACCTATGTAAGAAAAGGTCTTCCAATCGGAAGTTTGAAAAAAAGCCCGCAACTTTTAAGTTGCGGGCTTTTTTTTTGGTTTATCGCAGAAGACAAAGAGATATCAGTGCCAGCGATCGTTGGTACTTTTCCTGTTTCGGGTGATGGTGAGTTAGCGCTGTTCCTTATCAAGTTAATAGTTATAGCTGCACAGTCATCGCTGATGCCTTTCAGCCATACCATGTTTCGTACAGAAGCTGTTTGCTACAGCTTCTGCCAGGCTGTAAACCAGCGCAGGCTATCATGCCATGCTTCGGATGCGGGTAGCCCTGATGTGGCGGGATAGAAGAGTACAAACAGGCCGACAACGGTTGCCCCATAACTGGCCATGAGGGTTCGGTTTTGCCAGGCGCGGGGATCCAGCCGGGAGAGCAGATAGCTCAGGCCTAAGATAAGGATCGGAATGTGCGGGTAGTAGGCGTACAGGAAGGTGGGGCGTTCCACCAGGAGCCAGGGTAGAAAGGGCAGAAAATAGGCGCCGGAGAGCAGCAGGCTAATACGGTTTCCACCCTTCAGTGCCCGCCACCCCAGTCCGAGCATCAGCAGCACTCCAGGCCACCAGATCGCCGGATTGCCCAGTACGCTGATTGTCGAACGTATTCCCTGCGGGGAGTTGCCGCCAATAAATATCTCCGTCAGGGGCTTCACCAACGTGGGCCACAGATAGAAGGGGACGCTGAGTGAGTGAGTCGACAGCGCCTTATGACCACCGTGGTAGCCCAGAATGAAGTTTTGTTGGTGCCAGAATGCCCTCAGACCTGCCATGGAGAGCAGGGCGGGTTGTTCGGGGAGTGCAGACAAAAATTCCCAGTGACTGAGGTAATAGATCAGCGCTGGCAGCAGAATAAAGCCCAGTGTCCAGGCACCGGCATGGGGCAGAGTCTCGTTGAGCAGACGGGCCCTCAATAGTCGCGACTGCGGAGCTGTGCCTTCCGGTGTGTTGGCCAAGCGCACCAACTCGCGTCCCAGCACCAGTAGAAAAATGGCAAAGCCCATGAATAAGGCGCTCCATTTGATGGAGGCGGCAAGTCCGAAGCAGAGCCCGGCAAGGATAAACCAGGGCACACTTCGACGATGAAATTGCCCATGGTCGAGGCGAAACCAGCGATAGAGGCCTAGCAGAGTAGCGCTGAGAAAGAAGACCAGAAAGGTATCGATATTCGCCATACGCCCAATGCTGAAGGGCATGCATTCGAAGATGAAAAGCAAAGCTGCCGAGTAAGCCCCCAAGCGCCGACCAGTCAACTCCCGGCCCGCAAAAAAGAGCAACAAGGGCATCAGTGCTGTGACCAGTGCGGTGCTGAAACGCCAGCCAAAAGGGCTCATGTCAAAGAGTCGGATTCCCAGCCCTATGAGGCTCTTGCCAAGCGGTGGATGGGTTTTTTCGTAGGGTGCTACGCTGTTGACGAGGTTGTGTGCGGAACGGGCGTAGTACACCTCGTCCCAGTAGCTGTTGCCACGGTAATCGTCGATTTCCCCGATGCTTTGTTGCTCATCAAAGAGGGGATGCTGACTGGCCGGGCGGGGAAAGGTTGTGCCCCCCTGAATGGCTACGATCTCATCTGGAAGTAATCGCTGGCCGTCCACGCCCTGCAATTCCAGTTCATTGAGTACTGCACCGTGGCCAGTGATTCGAAGCTGCAATCGGCTAAGTTCAACGGCCTCAAAGTGGCGGGCGTGATTCTTGAAGCTGGCCCGGTATTTTACTTTTGTAGGATATCTAAGCTTGCCCTGATTGGCAGGCCACAGTGGCTGCCAGCGTTCATCCTGCCAGTGTTTAAAGCCCAGCATCGGGCCGGTTTCTCCACCGTAGAAGGCAAGACCAGTCAGCTTTTGGGGATGGTTGAAACGGAGTTCAAGAAGCACGGATTTCGCCTCAACACTGAGACCATTCGTGGGGTATTTATAGGCGCCAAGATTGCTGAATAATAACCCCAGAGCGAGCAAGAAAAGTGCCAGCAGGCCGGCATAATCAAGGCTGCGCAGGGAAAAAGTTCGGGCTTCTGCAGGGCGCATTGGCAAGGTGAAATAGGTGTTTAGCACCTGCCATGTGGCCTTTGCACGGGTTGATAGGTGGTGAGCCAGGCTGCGCAGTTGTGCGCTATGTCTGCTCCACTCGTTGCCTGCTTCAAACAGCAATAGCATGCCAAGCCCGATGCTGGCCGCGCGGCTGACCGGACTCACCAGCAGCGATTCCATACGCAGATGCTCGACCGCGTGGTATTCCAGGGCAAGCTTGAAAAACACCAGCGAGGTCAGGCCCAGATAAATCCACTGGTGACGGGGCCCACGCAGCAGCAAGGGGGTCATGAACATGAGGACGGGCAGCCACTCCCGCCCGTGGCTTTGGGGTAGTAACAGGGCGACAGCAAAGCTGAGGAAAAAAAAGTTCGGCAGCAGTTCGGGCTGAGTGGATGTTTCCCGGGTGGATGCATCGGACAGCATCCAGGCTATCAGTAGGGCGAGCAGGCCAAGGGTCAAGCCCAATCGCCAGTCGAAATGGCTGATTACGGTTGCCATGCTCTGCCAGAGATCAGCGGGGGTGTCATTAAGGCCCGGCACCATGGCCAGCAGGATAAACACCGCAACAGCGGTAAGGACACCGCGACGGCGTTGCCGTAGATCGCCAAAGCGCCAGCCATAAGAGACAAAGAACAGAGACAAAATCATCCACAAGGGGCTGAGAGAGCAAGAGGCTGCCCACAGCGCCCAGGCGCTGATTTGCTGTCCCCGGGCGTGCAAGACGGCGATCGAGACCCACAAGGCGGTGATGATGGCGCTGCCCAGGCCGGAGAAGGCCGAGGCTATGATGAGTGCCGGATTCAAGATCAGTAGCAGGCCGATGATCCAGGTGCTCTGCCCACGTATGCGCTCGCGTAAGTGTTCCAGCAACAGGGCTGCAGCCAGTAGATCCAGGAGGATGAAGGGGAGCTTGAGCACTACGGTGAAGGCCGCCCCGGGTTGCTGCCACTGGAGGGCCTGCACCAAAGTACCTGACCACTTCAGAACCAGGCCGTAGAGCAATGGATAGTGAGCCGCCAGTTCCGGCGGGTGTGAGGTGGCACGGCCAAGGGCGAAGTCTTTCAGGGTAATAATTTCGCTTTCCAGCCCGGTATAGGGGCTGGCAATGAGGCGAATGGCGAAGCCCGCAACGATGAGTAGCCAAAAACCCGGATTTTTCCAGAGTGTTTGCAGAGCAGGACTGGTTTCACTTGGGCCGCTGAGTTGTCCGCCACGTCGCAGGAAAACCAGGAAGGCCAACAGGTAGCTAATCAGGCCTAAAAAAATGTAGAGGCGCAGGGGCATGGATGATTTTCTTTTCCTGGCCTGTTGAAGCTGGATACTTTGATAGGAGCCATTCCAGGTTTCCAGTTCCTCGATCCGTACTTCATCGAACCAGGCGGTGCCCGTCGCCGTGGCATCCCAATAGCCCAGTCGCAGGGAGAAAGGGAGTTTTCCTGTTTCGTTGCTCAGAAATACCTGTTCCACCAGGGTCCACGGCGTATCGCCTGTCAGTATCCCGGGACTGCGGTTATAGCTGCCATACACTGAGAGATTGGCACCTACCTTGCCTTCGACCTCGTGTGTTTTTACCCAGGCGGAGAAGCGGTAATAACGTCCGGCGTAAACGGGAACAGAGACTTGCCGGCGGAGATCATTGGGCATGGACGCGTGCAGGCGAAAACTGCTGGCCGAACCGTGATGTATCTCTTTATCGACCTTGAGTTGGCCGTGTTTTTTCCATGCGCGGGAGTCGGCCGGGCCGTACAGCTCGTATAGATTTCCGGCGCGCAGTGGTGGTGTGGCGTTGCACAGGCCGCTGTAGAGCAGGGCGCAGAGTAGTGTCCACCACAGGGCGCCCAAGGGGCGTGGTCGACGATAGAACTTCAAATTTTTCCTCCGGCCTTGACAAGATTCCAATAATTTATGAGCTCGATATTCAGATGTTTTACGGCATCAAGGGTGGCGGGATCGGCGAGCGCCTTAAGCTCCGCCTCGTGCTGGTAGCCCCAATGGGCCTGGGGCGAGTGAGGATCCGGGTACCCGGGATGGCACATGAGTTCGCTACTGCCGTGCTCAGGCAGATCAGCCAACAGGCTATGCAGTCGTCCGCTATCCAGTTGGCCCCCGAGGAAGAAGCCAATGAAATGATCCGCGTGAATAAGAGCCGGCTCTTTGTTCAGGTGCCAAAGGGCATTCAGGACGAGTAGTTGGGCCAGTCGTGGAAGCTTGTCTGGTCGGCGCAGCATGTAGGGGCAGGGGCGTTCGCAGGGAAAGCGTATGGCTGGGATGTCAAAGCGTCGGGCCAGCTCTTCGGCAATGCGGCGCAGTGCCGGTAGGGCATGCAGGTGCTGATGGCTATCAAGGTGGCTGGGACTGATTCCAGCGTCGAGAATACGAGTGATTTGTGCGGTCCATTCCCGGCGCACTTCGTTGAGATCGATGGCCCTGCGCAGATAGACTTTGATGAAGTCCATGGCGTGCGGGTGAAAGTGGCCCTCGGCATCCACCAGGCTCGGTATCTGTTTGGCTGGGAGTATTGATGGTGCCTCGCCCACCAGACTGAGGTGAACACCGAGATCGAGGTTGGTCGCTGATCGTCGAAGTTGCAAGGCGTGCTTGAAGGCGATCCCGCCGGCCATTATCGAGGTGGAGGTCAGGATGCCGTGGCGATGTGCCTGCAAGATCCCATCGTTGATGGCCTTGGAGAGGCCAAGATCGTCACCATGGACGATGAGGACTCGCTTCAAAATAACCTCACCTTTCTGTGCGCTGCTTCATCCCACCTGGCTGCCTTGTGGAGTAGCCCGTAGATGATGTTGGCGGTGAGCTGCTCTTGTTCAAACCGAGATGTTCGCTGATAAGGAAACGTGGTCGGCCGCGTACCTCAATGAGGATTCGCCCAATGTATTCCCCCAGCACTCCGAGCAGAATGAATAGCACGCCGAACAGGAAGGAGATAATTGCAATGGAGGAAGCCCAACCAGGGACCGCCTGGCCGATGATGAGTTTGCTATAGATGGCATAGAGGATGCCCAAAAAGGACAGTCCGCTGGTAATGAAGCCGATTAAGACACCGATGCGCAGGGGGACCAGAGAGAAGGAGCTAAGCCCGTGCCAGGCGAATTGGAGCATTTTGCGCGGTGTGTACTTGGTGACACCGTGCCAGCGACGCTCGGACTGAAAGCTAATCTTGCTGCTTTTGTAGCCCACCCATTGGACTATGCCCCGCAGAAACAATCCTTCTTCACGCATCTTCAGAATGTCATTGACTACCTGGCGATCCAGCAGGCGAAAATCAGCCATTCCTGGTTCCAGTGGCACGCCACTGAGAAATGAAAATAGCCGGTAATAGAGTCGGGATGTGTAGCGTTTGAAGGCGCTGAAATCATCCGGGTCCAGACGCACGGTATTGACCACCTTATGCCCTGACTGCCACTGCTGGAATAATTCTGGCAGTAGCGCTGGTGGATGCTGGAGATCAGCATCCATGGAAATGACGGCATCCCCCGTAGCACGTTGTAATCCAGCGAACAGGGCATATTGATGACCGAAATTACGCGATAGCCGGATCCCCTTGATGCGGGGATTGATCTGGTTCAGGGATTCAATTTTTCCCCAGGTGTCATCACTGCTGCCATCATCGATGAAGATAATTTCCCAGCGTGCCGGCAATTCACTGAGTACAGACTCCAGTTTCTGTTGCAACGGTTCCAGATTCTCGGCCTCGTTATAGGCCGGGATGATGATGGAGATGGACAGGGTGGGTGCTTGGGCTTTGGGCAATGTGTATGACTCCGTCGCTTATCTTGCCGTGCTGGCCGCTCGTTCCCGGAACGACCAGAGATAGTTTCCCGTAAAATTCCACATCAATACTACACCGGTGGCCGCTAGCTGGGCCCACAGATAATGTAGCTCCAGGTAGTGCATTACCATTGTCAGTACCGTGCCGTTAAGGGCAAGCCCTGCGAGGGCTACGAGGATGAACTTGCTATAAGCGGCAGGGTGTTGTTGGGTACTTTGGAAGGTATAACGATAGTTGAGGGCATAGTTGAAGCCCGAGGAAACAGCGAAGCCGATGGAAGATGCGAGGACCTCGGCCAGCGTGAAACCCTCAACCAGGATCAGCAAAATGGCATAGTGCAAGGCTGTGGCGAAAGTGCCCACAAAGGCAAAGCGCAGAAACTTTCCTAACATGGCGGGCTTTCCATCATGGTTGGATTATTATTTCTTATCCAGTTTCTGTGCGAGCGCCTGGGCCAACCCCCGTTCCGCAAAGTTTTCCTTTAACTTTAATAATTTAGTTAACTCCCGTTTAGCCTCCTTATCCCGGCCCAGACGGTTAAGGGCGACTGCCAGATGGTAGAGAATGCCGGGTTTACGCGCGGCGCGGGAGCGAGCCTCGCGCAGGAAACGAAGTGCCTTGCCCGGTTCACCCATTTGCACCAATACCCAGCCATAGGTATCTAATGCAGCCGCCTGTTTAGGAGCGAGTTGGTAAGCCCTCTCGGCGTGGTAGAGCGCACGTGCATCATTGTTTTGAAGGTAGAGATTGGCAAGATTGTTGAGAATGGCGGCATCATCGGGCAACGCCTTAACCAGCCGTTCGTGCTCGCGGATAGCGTCGGCTAAACGCTTGCTTTCCCCATATCCGGAGGCCAATGCCCGGCGTACTTCGTGATCGTCGGGATGGGCTGCCAGCCATTGCTCCGCCAGTTTCAGGCCCTGATTCAACTGCCCATTGGCTTTGTGGGCTTTGTACAGGCGCACTACGAGAATAGGGCTTGCCTTTTTCGCCTGCCCGGTTTGATAGGATTTCAGTGCCTCTTTGTAGCGCTTCATTGCCACCAGTGCGTCACCGGCAAGGAGCTCACCCACGGAATTTTCTGGATGACTCTGCTGCAGTCCATGTGCACGTTTGAGGGCCTCTTCATATTTTCCAAGGCGCAGCTCTACCCGCACCATCGCGGTCACCCCTGGAAGATAGCCGGGCTTCCCCTCCAGCGCCTTTAGTAGCGACCAGTGGGCACCATCGAAATCATCCAGGGCAACCTGGTAGCGACTGATACGTAGCAGGTGACCCGCTGCAAAACCGGCAAATTTGGTCATGCGCCGGAAGGTGACCATGGCCTTGTCTCGCGCTCCCGCGGCAAGCTCCGCACGCCCAAGAGCTGTAAGTACCGGCAGGCTGCGGGGGTGTTTTTGCTCTAACTCATGTGCAAGGGTGAGAGCCTTTTTAGGCATGCCCGCCTGCAGATAGAGCTCTCCCAAATCCAGCTGGGCGGATAATTGATTGCTATCCATTGCCTGTAATTTTTCCAGCCAGCGGATGGCCCCGGGAAGCTGCCCTGCATCCTTGGACATACGTGCCAGTTCTTCCATGGCACGGGTTTCTGCCGGCGCCAGTTGGAGAATTTCCAGATAGCGGGCCTTCGCTTCTTTCAGGCGAGAGGCGGCAATGTCCATCTTGGCCAGGTTATAGCGGGCTGGCAGATAGCTGGCATTCACTGCGATGGCCTGATTAAAGGCCTGGCGTGCAGCCTTTGTTTTCCCACCTGCCAAGTGGATGGTGGCTAACAGATTATGGGCAGTGGGATTCGTAGGCTGATGTTTGAGGGTACGCAAGGTGCTTTTCAGGGCCTCCGGATAGTTGCCCTGTTTGAGTAGTATGGTGCCTAGGAGCACGCCTGAACGTCCGCTGGAATCAAGGCCAAATGCAGTTTCCAGATCGGCTACTGCGGAAGCCCGCTGACCGGTGGCTAGTCGGCTCAAGGCCAATTGGGTACGCAGGGAGGCAAGACTGGGGGCGAGCTTGGCCGCATTCTCGAAGTATCGGGTGGCCTTGGTAAAGTCCCTCGTACCCATGTACGCACTCCCAAGCAGGCCATGGAGCTGTGCATTCTTGGGTGCAAAGCGTAAGGCCTGTTCCAGGGTCTTGATGGCCTGTGCATGTTTTCCCCGACGTATCAGCAGGTTCCCCAATAAAATGCGTCCGCCCACATGGTGGGGCACCAGCTTCATAAAACGCTGGATCTCCTCATAGGCGGAGTCGTATTTTTCCTCCGCGTGATGAATGACCGCTGATAACAGCAGGCTGGGTGGGTGACTGAAGAGGAAATCACGACCCTTGCTGAGCAGGGTAATGCCCGCCGTACGCAATACCGCCTGAGCCTCGGCAAGCTGATCGGCCTGGGCCAGCACCATGGCATGGAGATAGCTCGCTTGCGGGTCATAGGGATGCCGATCGCGGACCAGTTCCAGTTCCGTGATCGCCTCTTCCTTTCTTCCGAGATCGAGTAGTGCCGCAGTTTTTCCTATGCGCGCCCGAAAATGTTTTTCGTAGAGTGTGAGGGCCTTATCGTAATATTGGATAGCCCCTTCCAGATCCTGGCGGATGCGACGGATCTCTCCTTTGACATACCATGCTCCGGCACTCTCGGGGGTGATGGACGTGGCCTCATCGGCAAGGTCTTCGGCACCCTCATGGTCACCACGCTGGAGCAGCACGGTGGCTTGGCCGATGATGGGGTCTGCGTTATCCGGGGTCAGGCGGGCCGCCAAGGCAAAATCTATTTCTGCTTCCTTCAGCTGGCGCAGTTGCACGCGAGTCTCGCCACGAATGACGGCCAGAGCAGACTCGGTTTCGGGATGACGTCGGCCGGCCGGGAACTTGTCGAAGATCTGCTTGTGCTTGCCTTGTAGTAAATAGGCCTTGGCCAAAGGAACCAGCACCAGATTTTCATCCGCTCCAGAGGCCAGCGCGACCCTTAGTTCCTTCTCTGCATTGGCACCATCTTCCTTGCTGAGATAGACGCGACCGAGTAGCAGGCGTGCCGGAAGGTGTTCTGAGTCCAGCTTGAGTGCATTCTTTAGCTGAATAATGGCCGCATTATGCTCGCCCTCCGTGTAACGGCTTTGGGCATCTTCGTAGAATTCCGAGGGGGTACTTGGTGCGGCGGATACTGACAGGCTCATGAGCAGGGCCAGGAGCCCTGAGATCCATGAAGACTGTTTCCGAGAGTGGAATTTCATGCATTGCGCTCGCTGAGAAAGATCGATGATGTTACCCCAGCTTGCGGCTTGTCGGCTCTAAACTTTAGGTTTTTCCGGGACGCGTCGGCATAGAGAGCCCTGGATCCCAACACCTCTCTTTAATAATAACGAGGCCGCTCCACCCCAGAGATAACCCGTGCCACGCGCGTGGCCTGGGTGGAATAACCGTATTCGTTGTCATACCAGACGTAGATAATCACGTGTTGCTTGTGCACCTTGGTGGCGAGCGAATCGACGATGGCCGGATGGTTATTGCCGATCATGTCGCTACTGACCACGTCTTCATCACGGGTGTAGTCGATCTGTGAGGCAAGGGGACCGCTCAGAGAGGCCTGGCGTAACGCATCGTTAATCCCCTCGCGGGTAACTGTTTGCTTCAGCTCCATACTGAGGATCGCCAGCGAGACGTTGGGTGTGGGCACACGCACGGCGTTGCTGGTCATTTTTCCCGCCAGTTCCGGCATAGCCTTGGCGGCGGCAGTGGCGGCACCGGTTTCCGTGAGCACCATGTTCAGTGGCGCCGAGCGTCCGCGCCGCTGTTTCTTGTGGTAGTTGTCGAGCAGATTCTGGTCGTTGGTGTAGGCATGCACGGTTTCGATGTGACCGGAATGGATACCGAAGTGGTCATTGAGCACCTTCAAGGGAGGGGCGATGGCGTTGGTGGTACAGGAGGCGGCGGAGAAGATGTGCTCGTCCGCATCCCAGCCATCGGTATTGACCCCGTAAACGATGTTGGGGATATCTTCCTTGCCCGGCGCCGTAAGCAGAACCCGTTCCACCCCACGGGCCTCCAGGTGTTTGCCAAGCTCTGCACGGGTGCGCCAGATGCCGGTGTTATCGATAACCAGGGCGTTGTGGATGTCGTATTGCTCGTAGTCGACACTTTCCGGCGTGTTGGCGGAGATGAACTGGATGTAATGGCCATTAACCACAAGAGCCTGTTCCTGCTCACGAATCTCGATGTGACCGTGAATCAGACCATGCACAGAATCCCGTTTTAACAGGTTGGCGCGCTTGTACATGTCGAGCTTGCCTCTACAGACCACCGCACGCAGACGCAGGGCATCACTGGCACCCCCACGGGCCAGTAGGATGCGCGCCAGCAACCGGCCAATACGTCCAAAGCCATAGAGCACCACATCGCGGGAATCAGTGCTGCAGGCGTTGTTTGGTTTGAGATGCTCACCCAATCTGGACTTGAGGAAATCCCTGAGGCCCATTTCAGAATTTGCAGCCTGTTGTGCCCGCCATTCCAGTGCCAGACGACCGATGTCTATGGTGGAGGGGCACAGTGACAGAGAGGCCAGGCTGTCGATAATCGGCAGCGTATCCTGAATGCGCAATTTGGTTTGGGAGATCTGGCTGGCGTAGTTGTGGTGCGCGAGGACTTCCACCGTCCCTTCGTCTACCAGGACACGGCGAAATAGCATCAGTTCGACGGAGTGCTCGCTCCAGAGCTGGTGAATGATGCTGATAGCGCGTGCCGCCAGTTGCTCTCCTTCAATCCAGCTATTGAGCTCCTGAGTATATTTTTTGTTGGCCATGATGTTGCTCCTGTCCGTGGTATTTGCGAGGGCTACTGGGAGTAATTTCCTGAGTATAGTTAAGAAGCTGGCTATCGTTTTAGCAGTACGTAGACCGCACCGGTGCCGCCATCGTTGCCTCGTGCGGAGCAAAAGGCCACCACCTCCAGACGCTGGCGTAACCAGTGGTCAAGCTGCATCTTTAGCACGGGTTTTCCATCGCGGGAGCTAAGGCCCTTGCCATGGATGATGCGCGCGCAGCGGATGCCACGGGTACGGCAGTCAGCAAGGAAAGAGGCCAGTGCATTTCTCGCTTCGCGCACGATCATGCCGTGCAGGTCGAGTTCCGCTCCAATATTGAACTGGCCTCGGCGCAGTTTTCGGATCAAGCGCTGCTGCAGGCCCGGCCGGGCAAAGAACAAGGTGTCTCCCGCCGCTATTTCACTCCATTCCAGCTCCTGATCCTGGAGTCCTCCATCCATAGGTGTGGCATCGGTCGGGTGCCGCTGAGGATGGGGGCCGGGCTGTTTGGACTGTGGTATTACCCGATCATCATGGAGCCGCTGCACCGGCCCTACGCTTTGCCGGAATAGCTCGCGGTCATCGCTGGATGAGGGGGTGCGCTTGGCCAAGGAAGTACTCCAGAGGGGAACGTGGGGCAGTCTAACCGCGTGTAGTCGGCGGCTTCAACCGGCTGCGCAATCGCGTGATCCAGGGCTCCAGTGCCGGCAGGCGCAGGATATAAAGGCTGGTAAGGACACAAAGATAAATCAGCGGGTCACGGTAATCGGCCTTGGTGAGCCAGAAGAAATGTAACAAGGCAGTGCCGGCGGCAAGGTAGATCAGTTGATGGAGTTGCTTCCAACGTCCTCCACCCAGACGTTTTTGCATGCCGTGGGTGGAGGTCAGGGCCAGCGGCAGCAACAGCAGAAAAGTGCCGAAGCCGACGAGGATATAGCGGCGTTTGCCAAGATCTTCGAGGATGTCTGCCCAGGAAAAAAACTGCTCCAGCCAGAGCCAGGTGGTGAAATGGAGGCAGGCATAGAAGAAGGCGTAAAGCCCGAGCATACGGCGCAGACGCACAACGCCGCTCCAGCCGGTGCATTTTCTCAGTGGGGTGATGGCCAGGGTGATCAACAAAAAGCGCAGCGTCCAGCGCCCGCTACGGAAGGTGATTTCTTCTACCAGGTTGGCGCCGAGAGCGTCGTGGAAGCCGTCCCATATTCCCAGGGCGAGGGGGACGAGGGCGGTAATGAAAACAATCGCTTTAAGTGGGGTATACATATGCGCTGTTTCATCTAGCCACGGCAGCAAGGCAGACACGGTCTACCCTACACGTAGCCCCTGCTTCTGGGGAGTATCGTAGGGCGGACCATGTCTGCCTTATGGTCGCCACGAGGGGTATCAATAGTGTTTCCGCAGATCCATCCCCGTGTACAGCGAGGCGACTTCCTTGGCATAGCCATTAAATGGCAGGGTGGGGCGTTTGAAGATGTCGCCGATGCGCCGTTCTTTTTTCTGGCTCCAGCGCGGGTGGTCTACCGCCGGATTGACGTTGGCATAGAAGCCGTAGTGATCCGGGCCCTGCAGGTTCCATGTGGTGGGTGGTTCGCTTTCGGTGAATTCAATAGAGACGATGGACTTGATGCTTTTGAAGCCGTATTTCCACGGCACCACCAGGCGGATGGGTGCGCCGTTCTGGTTGGGTAGCGGCTTGCCGTAGAGTCCGGTAGCGATCAGGGTGAGGGGATGCATGGCCTCGTCCATGCGCAGACCCTCGCGATAGGGCCATGGCAGGATGTCACGCCGTTGGCCGGGCATTTCGGCCGGGCGCAGCAGGGTGCGGAAGGCGACGTAACGTGCCTTTGATGTGGGGGCAAAGCGCTTGAGGATTTTCCCCATCGGTACACCTTGCCAGGGAATCACCATGGACCAGGCCTCGACACAGCGCAGGCGGTAGATCCGCTCCTCCACTTCTGCCGCCTTAATCAGATCGGCCAGGTCGTAGTTTCCGGGATGCTCACAGGCCCCGGAGACGGTGATGCTCCAGGGGTGGGTGCTTAATGCACCAGCATGTATCCCGGGGGAACCTTTGCTGGTGCCGAATTCGTAGAAATTGTTGTAGCGGGTGATGTCCTTGAGGCGGGTGAGTTCTTCTGTAGTGCTGTAGCGGCTGGCTGCGGAGGCCAGGCTGGCGGGTATGGCGGTTAGAAGTGCGGTCCCTATGCCGCGTTGAATAAAACGCCGGCGGTCGAGGTAGATCGCCTCGGGGGTAATCTCTGAGGCCCGAATCTGCTCAGGGTTTTTGATCAACATACGTGGGCTCCCCCTTCGTATAAGAATGGTAGCCTGGATGGAGCGGCAGCGGAATCCGGGGATATGGAAACAAGGTTAGCCGCTACGCTGAACGGCGTGTTCCCGGATTTCACGCTGTTTCATCCAGGCTACAGGTGCTGCTGGCTGAAACAGTGTAAGCCCATACGACGTTTCCTACCCCAGTGTATGGCGGGCGTTGCGGAACATGCGCAGCCACGGGCCGTCCTCACCCCATTCGTCCGGATGCCATGAGTGCTGGACGGTGCGGAACAGCCGTTCCGGGTGGGGCATCATGATGGTGACACGGCCATCGGTGCTGGTCATGCCGGTAATGCCTTGTGGTGAGCCGTTGGGGTTGGCGGGATAGCGGCTTGCTACTGCCCCGTGATTATCCACGTAGCGCAGGCAGGCCCGCTGATCCGCAAGGGCTTTTTCGGGGCCGGTCGTCGAAGCAAAATCGGCTTGTCCCTCGGCATGTGCCACTGCCACGGGTAGCCGTGAACCGGCCATGTCAGACAACAGTAGCGACGGGCTTGGCAGGATTTCCACCAGGCTCAAGCGGGCCTCGAATTGTTCCGAGCGATTGCGTACGAAGCGTGGCCAGTCTTCGGCGCCGGGAATGAGCGAGCCGAGGCGGGCCAGCATCTGACAGCCGTTGCACACCCCCAGGCTGAAGGTATCGGCTTGCTGGAAAAAGCCCTCGAACTGCTCCCGTGCCCGTGGGTTATGAAGGATGGAATTGGCCCAGCCCCGGCCGGCGCCGAGGACATCCCCGTAGGAGAAGCCACCGCAGGCCACCAGGCCCTGAAATTCACTCAGGCGGGTGCGGGCCTCAAGAATGTCGCTCATGTGCACATCGATGGCATCGAAGCCGGTGCGGTCAAAGGCCGCCGCCATTTCCACGTGGCCGTTGACTCCCTGTTCGCGAAGCACGGCAATACGTGGGCGGGCCTTATGGATATAGGGCGCCGTAATGTCTGCTGCCGGGTCGAAGCAAAGCTTTGCGGAAAGGCCAGGGTCCTTACGATCAAGGATGCGATCGTATTCTTCTTGAGCGCAGTCGCTCTGATCCCGCAGGGCCTGCATATGAAAGGTGGTTTCGGACCAGCGGCGCTGCCAGATGATGCGCTCCTCAGCGAGCACGAGTTTGTCTCGCAGGCGAAATTCAATGCGGTCGTTGTCGTTGGGCGTGCCGATAATATGGACATTGCCCGCGAGCCCGGCATAGCCATTGAGGGTAGTGAGGACCGCATCACGGTGCTGTGCTGATACCTGTAGCACGGCACCCAGTTCCTCGGCATAAAGGGCGCCCCAGGGCTCGTCACTGAGCTCATCAAGGGTGATGCTGATGCCGGTATGACCGGCGAAGGCCATTTCGCACAAGGTGGTGAAAAGGCCGCCATCGGAGCGGTCGTGGTAGGCGAGCAGCCGGTCTGTGGCATTGAGGGTCTGGATGGCATGGAAGAAGTCCACCAGTCTCCGGGGATCGTCAAGATCCGGCGGGTTATCACCCAGCTGGTTGTAGATCTGCCCAAGGGCGGAGCCACCCAGGCGGTTTTTGCCATGCCCCAGATCCACCAGGATGAGCACGGTTTCCCCCGCGTCTCGACGCAGTTCTGGCGTCAAAGTCGCGCGGATGTCCTCCACCGGGGCAAAGGCAGTGACCAGCAACGACAGGGGTGAGGTCACTTCCCGCGGCATATCGGCCTCGCCCCAGACGGTCTTCATGAACAACGAATCCTTGCCCACGGGAATAGCGATACCGAGGGCCGGGCACAGTTCCATGCCCACTGCACGCACTGCATCGAACAGGGCGGCATCTTCCCCGGGGTGATTACAGGCGGCCATCCAGTTGGCGGAGAGCACCACTTGTCCCAGCTCAGGCACGCGCGCCGCTGCCAGATTGGTAAGTGCCTCGCCCACTGCCATGCGTGCCGAGGCCGGGGCATCCAGCAATGCAACGGGTGCACGCTCTCCTATGGCCATGGCATCTCCCTGAAAACTCTGGAAGCCACTGGCGGTTACCGCGCAGTCGGCCACCGGGATCTGCCATGGGCCCACCATCTGGTCCCGCGCCACCAGGCCGGTAATGGTGCGATCACCAATGGTGATCAGGAAGGTCTTGTCCGCCACCGTGGGCAGGGCCAGCAGCCGCGTTGCGGCCTCTGCAAGTTCGGCCTTATCACCGGGAGCAAAGGCCTGACCCAGCGGAGCCCGGTGCGAGGTAACCCGGCGCATGGCGGGGGGATGGGAGAGCATGAGATCCAGCGGCAGATCGATGGGGCGGTTGTTGAAAACCGGGTCTTCCATGATGAGCTGCGGTTCTTTAGTCGCTGTGCCGATTTCTGCGTAGGGGCAGCGCTCGCGTTCGCAGATGCTGACAAATAACTCCATCGCATCGGGGGCCACTGCCAGGGTGTAGCGTTCCTGGGCTTCATTGCACCAGATTTCCAGGGGAGCCATGCCGGGATCATCATTGTCGATCTTGCGCAGGTTTAATTGCGCGCCCTTGCCATCGTCGTGTACCAGCTCCGGCACACCGTTGGAGAGCCCACCGGCGCCAATATCGTGGATGGAGAGGATGGGATTGTCCTCTCCCAGCTGCCAACAGGTGTCGATCACCTCCTGACAGCGGCGCTCCATTTCGGGGTTGGCGCGCTGCACGGAGGCAAAGTCCAACTGTTCCGCGCCCTCACCGGAACTCACCGAGGAGGCGGCACCGCCGCCGAGGCCGATGAGCATCGCGGGACCACCAAGAACCACGATATGGGAGGCCGGGGGAATAGAGAGTTTCTCCACCTGGCCCGGGTCCATGGTGCCAATGCCGCCGGCGGCCATGATGGGCTTGTGATAGCCGCGGATCTCGCTGCCCGCCCGGGTCTTGATGGTTTCCTCGTAGGTGCGGAAATAACCACACAGCGCCGGGCGGCCAAATTCATTATTGAAGGCGGCACCGCCGATGGGGCCTTCCAGCATGATGTCCAGCGCCGAGGACTGGCGTCCCGGTTTGCCGTTGTCGGCCTCCCAGGGTTGGGTAAAGGCAGGAATACGCAAATTGGAGACTGAGAAGCCGGTGAGCCCTGCCTTGGTGCGCGAGCCACGGCCGGTGGCGGCTTCGTCACGGATCTCGCCACCAGAGCCGGTGGCGGCACCGGGATAGGGGGAGATGGCGGTGGGGTGGTTATGGGTTTCCACCTTCATGAGTATGGCGGCCTCACCATCCTGGTAGCCGTATTTCCGGGTTTTTAGGTCGCGATGGAACTGCGGACTCTGCCAGCCGGAGATGACCGCAGAGTTGTCCTTGTAGGCCGACAGCACCTGTCCGGGATGGCAACGGTGGGTGTTGCGAATCATGTCGAACAGCGAGCGTTCCTGAGCCTCACCGTCGATCACCCAACTGGAATTAAAGACCTTGTGGCGGCAATGCTCGGAGTTGGCCTGGGCGAACATCATCAATTCAATATCGTTGGGGTTTCGCTCCAGATGAGTGAAGCTTTTTGCCAGATAGGCAATCTCGTCTGCGCTGAGCGCCAGGCCCAGGCACTGGTTGGCCTCCCACAGCGCCTCCTCTCCCGCTACCAGCACATCGACGGTAGTCAGCGGTGCGGGTGAGGCGTGAATGAAGAGGGATTCCCCCGCCGCCAGGTTTTCCAGCACCGCCTCTACCATACGGTCGTGCAGCAAGGGCGCAATACGGGCTCGAATTTCTTGCTGCGGAGGCTGTCCGTCGGCGGTCTCCAGATACCAGGCGATGCCGCGTTCTACGCGCAGGATTTTCGTCAGCCCACAGTTATGCAGGATGTCCGTGGCCTTGGTAGACCAGGGTGAAATGGTGCCCGGCCGCGGGGTAACTAGCAGTGTCGGTTCTTCGGCGGGCGCCGTGGAGGAAACCGGGCCGTCCAGCAGAATATCCGCCAGTTGGACGCTTTCATCCGGACTGAGTTCTGACTCGCTATCAACGAAGTAAATGAACTCGGCCTGCAGACCTTTAATTTCAGGATTATCCTGCTGCAGCTCCTGCAGTTTTCTGGCGAGACGAAAGGGCGTGAGAGCGGCATTGCCACGGAGGTGCATGGGCGAGTTTCCGAGAGTTTTGTAGGTTTGTGGGAAAGGGCGAAATGATACCGGGTTCTGGCGCTGGAATCAGGTGGTTGGGAAGGCTGACAGAGGCTTGAGGCACCCTTTAGCATGATAGTATTTTGCGCCATGGCTTTGGATCGTCGCTCATTTATCGGCTGGTTACTGTCGCTGACCTTCGTTGGTCGGGTCCGGGATCTGTACGCGGCGGTGATAGGCATGCCGCGGGTGCCAGTGGTCGATCCACTGCGTGCCTTTGCCCCCTATATGGATACGCTTATTCCGGCGGACGACAGTCCCAGCGCCACGGACCTTGGGGTTGATCAGGAAATTCTTAGCCGCATCCGTAACAGCGACTATCGAAAAGGGACGATCATGCAGGGATGTCGTTGGCTCGATGCCGCGGCGCGTAAGCTCGGTGCCACCGACTTCGTCGCCCTTGATCTGGCAGGAAGGGAAGCCGTGGTTACGAAGGCGGCACAGGCGACCCGGGGAACTCCGCCGCACGAATTCTTCCGCTATACCCGCTACGAGGCTTTTCAACGCTATTACGCTAATCCCGAGAGCTGGATTCCCCTCAATTACCGGGGTCCACCACAGCCCCTTGGCTTCAGCGATTACACCCAGCCCCCTGCCTTTAAAGCCCTCCGCTAATGGCCGATGTTGACGTCATCATTATCGGCTCCGGCCCTGGTGGCGGGGCCAGTGCCTGGGCGCTGGCAAGTCAGGGTGTGCGGGTTTTGTTGCTGGAGGCAGGCCCTGCCTATAAGCCGCAGCAGGACTATCGCCTGAGCCGTTACCAGTGGGAACAGTCCGGCTTTCCCCACAAAATCAGCCCGTGGGGGCGGCAGAGCTACGCCCTGTTACAAAAGCTTGATGAAAAGTGGCGTGAGCTGCGCTCATGGAGCGGTGTTAGCGGGCCAATGAATACCACCGACCGGCGCCAGCCTTGGGGTTATCATCATGTTCAGGGGCTGGGGGGCAGTACCCTGCATTTCAGCGGCGAGGCCCATCGCCTGCACCCGGAATCCATGCAGATGAAGAGCCGCTTTGGTGTGGCCGCTGACTGGCCGTTGGACTACGCTGAACTGGAGCCTTACTACCAGCAGGCAGAACGGGTCGTGGGGGTGGCCGGGCCGCTCAAGCAGGGTGCGCGTTGGCGCAGTGAGAACTTCCCGCTGCCAGCCCACGGACTTGGTTACGCCAGTCAGAAATTGCAGACCGGCTGCGAAAAACTGGGACTCCAGTGGCAAGCCAACTCCCTCGCCATCCTGTCGGCGCCCTACGACGACCGCCCGCCCTGCAACTATTGCAGTAACTGCAGCCGGGGTTGCCCGCGGCGCGACAAGGGCAGCGTGGATGTTACCTTCATCGCTCAGGCGCTGCGTACTGGAAACCTGACAGTACGTACCGGCTGCCGGGTGATCGCACTGGAGGCCGGCGCCGATGATCGGGTGCACGGGGTGCGCTGCAGGGAGGCGGATGGCAGCGAGCGTCACGAAACGGCGCCAGTGATCATCGTGGCCTGTGGTGCCGTTGAGACCCCACGTCTATTACTTCGATCGGAAAGTGCCCATGCCCCACAGGGCCTGGCCAATGAGTCCGGTCAGGTGGGGCAAAATTTCATGGAGACCCTGTTCTGGACCTCCAGCGGCCTGCACCCGGAGCCACTTGCCAGTTATCGTGGTTTACCGGCGGACGGGATTAGCTGGGATTTCAATGCCCCCGATGCCATTCCCGGGGTGGTGGGCGGTTGTCGCTTTTCCCACGCCACTGCTGATGCCGATCTGCTCGGTCCTATTCATTACGCCCAGCGCGTAGTGGCTGGCTGGGGGCGTGAACACAAGGCGGCCATGCGCGAGCACTTTGGGCGCGTCATCGCAGTGGGGGCCATTGGTGAATCATTGCCCAATCCGGGCTCCTACATCGATCTCGACCCGCAGGCCAAAGATGAACTGGGATTGCCCAAGGCGCGGATCCACAGCCATCTGGACGAGGGTGAGCTGAAGCGCCTCAGTTTTATGGCGAAAACCACGCGACGGATTCTAAAATCCTCTGGCGTGGAGGATCTCGTCGAGGAATACGGCAGTTACGACAGCTTCAGCGCCACCCATGTCTTTGGCACCTGTCGCATGGGCAATGATGCTTCAGACTCCGTGGTGGACCGTTACGGCCAGAGCCATCGCTGGAAGAATTTATTTGTGGTGGACGCCAGCACATTCCCCAGCTCCGGCGGCGGCGAGTCGCCCTCGCTCACCATTGAGGCGCTGGCGATTCGTAGCGTCGGGCATATTGCCGGACGGCTGAAACGGCGCGAATTCTAGCGCGTAGTATCGCCTCGCTTGCCCCTGTAACGCCCGCTGCCCAGCGTATTTCCTGGGTGTGTTGTCAGGATTCTTTACGGCTTTTGTAGTCCTTTATCACCCCCGCAGTTACATATCTCCGCAGGATCCCTCTGTTATCACTATGATTTTATTGGATTTGTTTGGGTGATCAGGGGTTTTTGACGGTGTCGGAGGTTTTTACATCTTGGCTAAATCCATCTCGGAATATTTTTCCTAGGTCAATGCAAGTTGTTGAATAGGCGAAATATATTTCGCATTTAAATAGTTTGGCGCGATGCTTGCACGACTAAATCAGTCGGTACGTATTTATTAACAAGGACGGGGAAGCAAAAATGAATAAGTCGCTGCGAGAAACCTGGCTGGGTCAAAGTAGAATCCTGTTACTTATGCTGTTTATCGGCTTGTCTCTGACGGGTCGTGGCGCTTTCGCTGGTGTGGGTGGGCCACTCCTACCGATGTCCCATGTAGAGGACAGCGTGACCGACAACGGGAATGGCACCTTTGGCTACGCATTTACCGTGTTTAATGACAGTTGGTTCGTGGGTGACGGATTTGTGGGAGATGGGGGGCCATTTGGTGGAGACCCGATTATCGTCGACTGGGAACTGCCCTGGTTTGGTGATGCCGGTATCGATCTGACTAGTATCCTTTCGCCGACTGGCTGGGATTTCGAAATTGAGACCATCGGCGTCTTTGACGACCCCAATAATACGGGTTGGGGAGGGGTTGCGTCTTGGCAGAATCCGTCAGATCCATTTTATGCGGGTGCGGACAGCCCGTTTACCACGGCTACCCAGGTACTGCACTGGTACAACGAGCTTTGGATTGGCGAAGGATTTGCAGGTGATGGAATTTTCCCGGGTGATTCACTGGCCGGTTTTGGCTTTACTGCGGACTTTGGACCCACCGCTGCACCTTATCAGGCATCTTGGGACTTCCTACCCGTCCAGTCCGGCGATCCGGCTTTTCCCTTTGGTGGGGTTCCGGCTTCGCCCCTGGCGCTTGGAAACGGAGTGCCTGAACCGGCGACTTTCCTGTTATTTGGCAGCAGCCTGCTCGGGATGGCGGCCTATGGACGTCGGCGTCGCTTGAAAGGCTAAGCGAACCGCAAGTAATGGTTTGAGAAGGGGCTGAACCCGCGTGGTTCAGCCCCTTTTTTTATCAGTGAGTTCCCTTTCCCGACCGTGCTAACATCACCAAAAGGTTCTTTTCGGAGGGGTGATTCATGGCGGACGAAGACGCCGGGGTAGTAAAAAAGGCCGGGGCAAAGGTACAGAAAAAACGTACCACCCGACGCGTGACCAGGAAGAAAGTCACCGCAAAAAAACGGCCGGCCAAAAAGGCTGCGGCATCAACGGTGATTCAGGAACGCGTGGTGGTGACCGAGTCCCCGGACGAACAACTCTCTCGCCTGAAGGAACATGAATTGCTGCGCGAAGGGGCGACATCGGCCGCACCAGCGGAACCGGAGCCATCCCCCAACGGGCGTATTGGTCCCATGGTCTGGGGACCGTTGCTGGTCATCGGATTTTTGGTGTTTCTTATCGTGGGCGAAGATTCCGAATCGGAAAAGGCCGTGGGCGCAGCTGTGACAGCCCCTTATTCTGGTCGATCATCCCGTCCCACCGGGCAGGTTCAGCCTTCCATGGCGAGCCCCCACACAGCCAAACGGAATGGACAACCTGTCGATGCCGGATTGCCGGGAGCCCAATACTGGTCACCAGATGTGCCTGGGGTAGTGGATGCTAAGCCGCTGGCCAAGCCTCCTGTGCCAACATCATCAAGGCCGGTTTATCCATCTCCTTCTTCTTCGGTTCCGCGGGGTGCAGCACAATCGGGTGCCGGTTACTGGGCGGCCCCATCTCCAGCCTGGGGAAATGAAGGGGGCAGTGGCCATCAGATTGATAGCTTGCCACCGCCTCCGGGGGCCTCGTTGGGAATGGGGGGTGGTTCACCCTGGCAGGCTATGCCAGTTCCCCAGTCGGCTTATCCGCCTACACCCGCGCTGGGGACATCTGGCGGATATCCGCCTGTTCCAATTCCAAGCAGGCAGTGATTTTCTCCAGGCACCCTGTAGCCTGGATGGAGCGGATGCAGAATCCGGGGGACGGAGGCAAAACCGGTTGTTAAAGTGAATGGCATCCTCCTGGATTTCACTTCGTTTCATCCAGGCTACGGGAAATTTTTTTAGAGGCACCCATATGGTGGTAAACGTCGTTTATTAAGGAACCTCTGATTTATTCTGGACGAAGTAGATTGTGATTCAAAACCTTCAGCTTTGAGGCGCTGATCGCACGTAATAGCAGGCTATTGCGAAGATCAGTAACGATAAAGATGGGCGTTTTGGGCACAAGATACGAGTTCACGAATAGATCAGAGGTTCCTTAGGTTTGTGCTTGCCACCAAAAGCCGCCGAGTCGCTGTTCGCGAAGCGCGAATTCGATGATGTTTTCGTAATCCACCCGCGCACCCTTAACCAGTTGCTCCAGCTGTTGCCGCTCCTTGTCTCCCAGATGCCACTGATGGCTGGCATTGACTCGTGGCGGACGTTGCAGCTGCCCGTGGTGTTCACCCGGATTGATCGCCGCTAGCAATGCCCCGGCACCTTCTCCTTGTGCCAGCTCGGCCAAATCCACCTCATGGAAATGAATGTTGGGTTGATCGGCGAGACACTGCCGGTAGTACTGGGCGCGTGCGCGCATTTCATGCACGTACCAGAGGGCGTAGCCAAGCATGCCGTGTTTGCCGAAGTCTTCCGACGGCACCAGGTTTTTCGGGTAGCGCGGGTCCAGATAGAACAACCAGGTGAAGCCGAGATTGTAGAAATCAAAACGGTTGGCCAGGCTCCAGGCGGTATCGAAGATATCCCGGGTGAGGTGGATGAGGTGGATATCCACATCCGGCCCCAGCAGGTCGAGGTTCTCGATCAACCCCCCTTTGGCGAGAAAGTGGGAGGTTTCCACATAGGTTTCCTTGGCACCGAAGCGCGTGCAGGCGAGTTTTCGCCGCCAGAAATCGCGCACGTCCGGCAGGTTGCCGATGCTGTTGAAACACATGAAATGGGAGGCATCCGGGGTATGCCAGCCGTGGGAGTAAAAGGCTTCACCCCGTTCATGATGCACCTCGGCGTTTTGCAGATTTAGCCGAAAACATTCGGTCAGAAAGGTGGTACCGCTGCGCCCGGTGGTGATGGTGAAGATGAAGCGTTTGCGGCGCGCGACTTCGCAGCCGTTGCCCGCGCGCAGCTGACCTATGGGCTGCCCTGCGCCCATCACGTGGTTTTCACCCACGTGCCAGCTGCCAGCGCGATCCGTGCCTGCCGGGAACGGCTTTGCATTAAAGACCCGGAACACCCGGTCGTGGATGAGCACCTGCTCACGTATCAGTGGCCAGACAATTTCACGCAGGAACTTCTGGTCACAATGGCTACTTCGATGTGCGCTTTCGATATATGGGCGCCACAGTGTGTCGAGCGTGGGCAGGATGTTGGCGACCCCACCCCACATACCGGCGAGGATCGGGTCGGTATGGGCGTGATCATCCCGCATCACGTGAAAGGCACGATTGCTTTGTACCCATTCCATCACCGCGGCGCGCTCGCGCAGATTGATCAGGCTGTCCGCATCGCGACACAGAAAGCGGTCTATCCCGGTGTCGTTGGCCGCCAGAAATCGCCAGAACAGGCCAGAGTACAGGGTTGAGCGGTCCATCATGACCATGTCTGCGCCGTTGGCGAGCAACTGCCCGCGGATGAAGTCGGGCACGGTTTTATCAACATAAAAACGGCAGCGCCATTCGGGATAAAGCGCGCTGGCAAGTTCCGCATTACGCACCGCGGTGTCCAGATAGCGAAAATTGCCGCCCCAGAGTGAGAATGCGATGACATTGCGCTCCGGGGCATCCGTGCGGAAAGGCGGTAGTTCCCGAGCCTTGAGTGTCACCCCCTCGGGTGGCGTATGGGCCATGTCCTTCAGCAGCAGGGAACGCTCGCCATGGTGGCGCGCCTTTTCCATATCACCCACCTCGCCGTAGGCGTGGGCGAGGCCATCGTGCAGATTGGGATTGTCTGCATCCTGGGCCAGGGCTTCTTCCAGGGCTGGAATGGCCTCGGTAAAACGCCCGTTGCGTACCAGGCTCGCGCCAAGGCTTTCCTTCAGGTGCGGGTCGTCCGGCCAGATTTTGAGGCCCCGTTCCAGCAGGCGGGTGACATGAGTGAAATTCCCGAGAGAGGAGAGATAGAGGACCTGCCTGAGGTAGTCGCCGCGGGCGGGGCTGGTGCGGGTTTTATCAATGACCTCTGCCTGCCTTGCCACCGCTGCCGCGAGTTCGCCCTGCTGATAGAGCGACCGGGCTTCCTCGCGCAGTGTGTCGACGGTCTGGGTCATGGGCCGGAGCGGCTCACTTGGTCAGCAGCTTTTCCAGCACGGCTTGGTAAATTTGGCTCAGGCTTTCCAGTTCGGCAATCCCCACACATTCATTAAGCTTATGGATGCTGCTGTTGACCGGACCCAGCTCCACCACCTCGGCACCGGCAGGGCGAATAAAACGGCCATCGGAAGTGCCACCGCTGGTGGAGAGGGTGGGTACGGCGCCGGTGATTTCGGTGACCGCTGCCTGCGTGGCAACCAGCAGCTCGCCATCCTCCGTAAGAAAGGGAGCGCCGGAATGCTGCCACTCCAGTCCATAGGAAAGGCCGTGGCGGTCAAGGATTGCCTCGACCCGCTGCCGTAGTGCTGTCTCGGTTAGCTCGGTGGAGTAGCGGAAATTAAAATCCAGCTCCAGCGCGCCCGGGATGACATTAACCGCACCAGTGCCGGCGTGCAGATTGGAGATCTGAAAGCTGGTGGGGGGGAAGTGATTATTGCCCTGGTCCCATACGGCTTGCTGTAGTTCTGTGAGTGCGGGAAGGGATGAAAAGACAGGGTTTTCAGCTAGCTGGGGATAGGCTACGTGTCCCTGTATACCGTGGATTTGCAGTTTCCCGTTGAGGGAACCGCGCCGGCCCGGTTTCAGGGTGTCGCCCACTTGTGTTTCGCTAGTGGGTTCACCCAGCAGGCACCAGTCGATGGCCACATCCTGCTCCTGCAGATGCTCCAGTACGCGGATGGTGCCATCTATGGCGGGACCTTCCTCGTCGCTGGTGAGAAGAAAGGCGAGAGAGCCACGATGGGCCGGATGGCGGGCAAGAAAGCGTTCGGTGGCGGTCACCATGGCGGCTAGGCCACCCTTCATGTCGGCAGCGCCTCGGCCATAGAGCAGGCCCTCGCGCAGGCTGGGCTCAAAGGGCGGAGTATGCCATTCATCGAGCGGTCCTGGCGGCACCACGTCGGTATGGCCGGCAAACACAAAGAGCGGCTCCGTACTCCCGTGGCGTGCCCACAGGTTGCGAACCCCACCACGGGGCAGGTGAGAGAGTTCAAATTCCAATGCCGAGAGCCGATCCCCTATAAGGGCTTGGCAGCCCCCGTCGTCCGGGGTGACCGATTCCCGGGCGATGAGCTCCATGGCCAGTGCCAGCGTCGGGGAATGGTGTACCCCGTTATCCGTGTTTTGGCTCATGCCTCGCCCGGGCTTCGCGCCTGAATGCTCAGGGCATGGACCTCGGAGCCCATGACATCGTCCAGCGCCTTGTAAACCATGCGATGGCGCGCCAATGTGCTGCAATCGCTAAAGGCCTTGGCAACGATATGGACGGTGAAATGACCACCCCCGTTGGCGCTGGCGTGGCCGGCGTGATCGGCGCTCTGGTCGGTAATTTCCAGTTCTGCCGGGTTAAATTCGGCGTCCAGGCGTTCACGGATTTGCGCCATCCGTGCATCACTCATCAGGGCAGTACCTTCTTGAAGGGCTTGACTCGAACTTGCTCGTAGACGCCGGCGGCTACAAAGGGATCGGCATCGGCCCAGGTCTGGGCGGCTTCCAGCGAATCAAATTCCGCGATCACGAGGCTGCCGGTGAAGCCATTGGGACCCGGGTCTTCGCTATCGATAGCGGGATGGGGACCAGCCACCAGCAGGCGTCCCTCGTCGCGCAGTTGTTCCAACCGTGCCAAATGTTGGGGGCGGGCACTTTTGCGCAGTGACAAGCTGTCACTCACGTCGTCAGACAGGATTGCGTAATACATAGTGGCTATTCCTCGGGGAGTTCGTCGTCTTTCATATGGCGCATGAGATAGAAGGACTGAGCCACCACGAAGGCGATGGTCAGCCCCAGCAGACCGAAGAGTTTGAAGTTGACCCATGTATCGGTATCGAAATGGTAGACCACGTAGAGATTGAGCCCACCCATGAGGATGAAGAAGCCACCCCAGGCCAGATTGAGTCGCTTCCAGATTTCGTCTGGCAGGTCCAGATTGCCCTGCATCATGCGCCGGATCAGTGGTTTTTCCATTAATGCGCCGGAAATCAGGAAGGCGGCGGCAAACAGCCAGTTGACTACCGTAGGCTTCCACTTGATGAACATTTCGTCCTTGAGTAACAAAGTGGCGCTGCCAAAGATGATTACCAGTCCCAGGGTCACGAGGTGGACCGTTTCCATGCGTCGGTTCTTGAACCAGGTCCAAGCCACTTGGCACAGGGTGGCGACAATGATTACCGCCGTCGCTACGAGGATTCCTTCATGGGAATCCTCGTAGGACTTGTAGGTAATGAAAAACAGCAGGATGGGAAAAAAGTCGAATAACAGTTTCATGGGCGTCGATCGTACAGATTGTAAAAGGGGGTCATTATAGCGGAATGAAGGGGCGAAGCCTTGTGATGGCCTCACAGTTCGCTGCTAACCCGCATTTCCACCAGGTACACGTGCTGGTAAGAAATACGGGCTAAAGTCTACGCCGATAGGGTAAACTCGCGCGCTGCTTCCATGACGTCCCGCTTATGAGCCAATTCTTTCGCATCCATCCCGATAATCCCCAACAGCGTCTGCTGAAGCAGGCGGTGGAGATCGTGCATGGCGGTGGCGTGGTCGTGTATCCCACCGACTCCTGTTATGCCATCGGTTGTCATCTTGGGGACAAGGAGGCGATGGCGCGGATCCGTCGTATCCGTCAGGTGGACAAACATCACAACTTTACCCTGGTGTGCCGCGATCTCGGGGAGATCGCCACTTATGCCAAGGTGGATAATGCAGCCTACCGCCTATTGAAAGCACTGACCCCCGGGGCCTATACCTTCATCCTGCGCGCTACAAACGAGGTACCGCGACGCTTGATGCACCCGCGTCGTCGTACCATTGGTCTGCGGGTGCCGGAGCATACCGTTGCCCTGGGTTTGCTGGAGCAACTGGGTGAGCCATTGATGAGCGTTACCCTGTCGCTTCCAGGCGACGATTTGCCCATGACCGATGCTGAGGAGATTGTCGACCGACTTGGCAAGCAGGTGGATTTGGTTATCGATGGCGGACATTGTGGCCACGAGCCCACCACGGTGGTGGATCTCAGTAGTGGTGGCATGGAAATAGCGCGTTATGGGCGTGGCGATACCGGACCGTTGGAGGCCTGACCAGGCAGCCCTAGTGGAGACGTTAAGCCTCATTCAGCGCATCGCCATCTGGCTGTTGCCGGCACTGTTTGCCATTACCCTGCACGAGGTAGCCCATGGCTGGATGGCCCGTAAACTGGGCGATCCCACGGCGATGATGCTGGGACGCCTCAGCCTCAACCCGCTAAAGCATGTGGACCCCGTCGGCACCATCCTGATCCCCGGCTTATTGCTCTGGGCCGGTGGCTTCATTTTTGGCTGGGCCAAGCCGGTCCCCGTCACTTGGCAAAATCTGCGTCAGCCCAAGCGGGATATGGCCCTGGTGGCGGTGGCCGGGCCAGCCGCCAATCTGCTCATGGGTGTGTTCTGGATGCTGGTGATCAAATTCGCCATTGTGGCCCCACCCGTCCTACGCATTGTGGCGGAACCGCTGCTATATATGGGGGTGGCGGGGATTTTTATTAACAGCATACTGATGATACTTAATTTGTTCCCCATACCCCCGCTGGATGGTGGCCGAGTACTCACCGGCCTGCTACCCGGGCGCTGGGCCTGGCAAGTGGCGCGGATTGAGCCCTACGGTATGCTGATTGTGCTGGTGCTGCTCATGAGCGGAGTACTGGGAAAGATCCTCTGGCCCTTTATCTATGGGGTGCAGATAGTGCTTTCGCTGGCGGCGGGTCTGCCGCCGGAGTGGTTTCAGACCATCTTGCGTGGTCTTTTCGGGAGTTAGGGCGCCTCTAAAAATTCAAGTTTCCAGGCAAGACAAGGCATGAGTAAAAAAGTTGGGCGCAGCATATGTTTGATATGTAAGCGAAACTTTTTTGCGAGAAACGCCGTATTGCGACGATAGTAGATTTTTAGAGGTGCCCTTAAGGATGCTCTGAGTAACTCAGGGCTTCCTCAAAAATAACGTGAAGGAGTGGTAGTGAACGAGGTATTGGTAGCCACGCAACATCAGCGGGTGCTTTCCGGGATGCGTCCCACGGGATTGCTGCATCTGGGGCATTATCACGGCGTGTTGAAGAACTGGGTTTCCCTGCAGCATCAGTATGAATGCTTTTTCTTCGTCGCTGACTGGCATGCGCTCACGACCCACTACGAAGACACCGGGATCATCGCCGAGAGTGTATGGGAGATGGTTATCGACTGGCTCGCTGCGGGTGTCGATCCCGGTGATGCGACCCTGTTTATCCAGTCCCAGGTTCCGGAGCACGCTGAATTACATTTGCTACTGTCCATGATCACCCCGCTGGGCTGGCTGGAGCGGGTGCCAAGCTATAAGGACCAGCAGGAAAAATTGCGTGAGCGAGATCTTGCTACCTACGGATTCCTGGGATATCCGCTGCTTCAGAGCGCCGATATTCTCACCTACAAGGCAGGTTTGGTGCCGGTGGGGGAGGACCAGGTGGCCCACGTGGAGCTGACTCGCGAGGTGGCGCGACGCTTCAACCACTTGTACGGACGCGAGCCCGGCTTCGAGGAAAAGGCCGAGGCGGCTATCCGCAAGATGGGCAAGAAATATGGCAAGTTGTATCGTGGCTTTCGCCGCCGTTATCAGGAGCAGGGTGAGGTCGAGGCCCGGGAGAAGGGGCGCGCCCTGCTGGAGGCCCAGCAAAACCTGAGTCTGGGTGACCAGGAACGCCTGTTTGGTTTTCTGGAAGGGGCGGGACGGGTAATTTTGCCGGAGCCACAGCCGCTTTTGAGCCACGCCTCGAAGATGCCCGGGCTGGATGGCCAGAAGATGTCCAAATCCTATGGCAACACCATCAGCCTGCGGGAAGAGCCGGCCGCGGTGGAGAAAAAATTACGCACCATGCCGACGGACCCGGCGCGGGTGCGGCGCAATGACCCGGGTACCCCGGCCAAATGCCCGGTGTGGCAACTGCATCAGATATATAGTGACGAAGACACCCAAAAATGGGTGCGGGAAGGTTGCCAGAGCGCGGGCATTGGTTGCCTGGATTGCAAGCAGCCGGTGATCGATGCGGTGCTGGTCGAGCAGGCACCGATTCGCGAACGTGCCGAGGAATACCGGGCCCGCCCTGAGGCTGTACGTGGGATTATTGCGGACGGGAGCGAAAAAGCACGCGATCTGGCCCGGGAAACCCTGCAAGAGGTGCGTGAGGTCATGGGACTCGATTATTCATGAGCAATGGCGGTATCAATGAGGGCGTAAATTCGCAGCCGGATCAGGCGGAGATGCCCTTTGCCATCGTCCAGGGTGCCCCGCTGACCGAATTACCCAAGGACCTCTATATTCCACCCGAGGCGCTGGAGATATTTCTTGAGGCCTTCGAAGGCCCGCTGGATCTGTTGCTCTACCTTATCCGCCGCCAGAATCTGGATATTCTCGATATTCCCATCGTTGAGATCACCCGTCAGTACATGGGCTATGTGGACATGATGACCTCCCTACTGGAGGAAAGAGGGGAGGCTGTCGAGGGCCTTAGCCCGACGGTGCACGCCCATCGCTTTGAGCTGGCCGCCGAATACCTGGTGATGGCGGCCATGCTGGCTGAGATTAAGTCACGCATGCTGTTGCCAAGTATCGCCAGTGCCGATGAGGCAGACGATGATCCGCGCGCAGAACTGGTGCGCCGCTTACAGGAATACGAGCGTTACAAGCAGGCTGCGCAGGACCTTGATTCGCTGCCGCGTATGGGGCGGGATCGCTACCCGGTGCATGTGGATGCCCCCGATGCGCGACCACTAAAGCATCATCCCGAGGTGAGTCTGGAGGATCTGAGTCTCGCCTTTGCCCGGGTGCTGGCGCGGGCCGAGCAGTTGGCCCATCATCACGTGCAGTTGGAGCCATTGTCGGTACGCGAGCGCATGGCACGCATTCTCGACGCCCTGCGCCGTGACAGCTTTCTGGAATTTTCCTCCCTGTTTAGTGCCGACGAGGGGCGTCGTGGGGTGGTGGTGAGTTTCCTCGCATTGCTCGAGTTGCTGAAGGAATCACTGGTGGAATTGGTGCAGGCCCAGGCCTATGGTCCTATCCACATCAAGGTGCCGAAATCGTGAGCCAGAACGAGATTCGTAACATTATCGAGGTGGCCCTGCTGGCCACTGAAGAACCCTTAAATATTGAGCGCCTGCAGGCGCTGTTTGCCAAGGGTGATCTGAAACCCGAGGCTCAGGCCATCCGTGCTGCGCTTGCCAGCTTGCAAGATGCGAGTGCCGAGCGTGGGGTGGAGCTGGTGGAGGTGGCGAGTGGTTTTCGGTATCAGGTGCGGGCCGATTATGCGCCGTGGGTAGGCCGCCTCTGGGCCGAGCGACCGGCACGTTATTCTCCGGCCCTGCTCGAGACTCTGTCGCTGATCGCCTACCGGCAGCCGGTCACGCGGGGGGAGATAGAGGATGTGCGTGGCGTCAGCGTCAGCAGCTCTATCGTACGCACGCTGATGGAGCGCGAGTGGATCCGGGTGCTGGGCCACAAGGAGGTCCCGGGTCGGCCAGCACTGTATGGCACCACACGAAAATTTCTTGACGATTTTGGCCTGCAACGCCTGGAACAGTTGCCGGCACTGGCGGATATGCGCGAACTGGATGCGCTGCACGCCGATCTGTTTTCTGAACAGGAGCGGGCCCTTGCCAACGCACAGAAAGAAGCCGAATAACAAACGTTCAGCAACGCCGCAGCCGGGTGGCGGCGATGAGCGCTTGCAGAAGGTGCTCGCCCGTGCGGGACTCGGTTCCCGTCGTGAAGTGGAGTCGTGGATCACCGAGGGGCGGCTGATGGTTAACGGTCAGCTTGCCACCCTGGGGGTTCGGGTTGGGCGTGATGATCGTATTTTATTGGATGGCAAGCCATTGGCCCGGGCGGTTGGCAGTGCCCGTACCGAGACCCGGGTGCTGGCCTATCACAAACCGGCGGGAGAGGTCTGTACGCGTACCGACCCGGAAGGTCGTGCCACGGTTTTTGAGCGCCTGCCCAGGATTGCGAATGGGCGCTGGATTATAGTGGGCCGCCTCGACATCAACACCTCCGGCCTGTTGCTGTTTACCAATGACGGTGAACTGGCCCATCGGTTGATGCATCCCTCCAGTGAGTTACAGCGCGAGTACTCGGTGCGGGTCTTGGGCGAAGTCACCCAGGAGGTGCTCGATCAGCTGCGCAAGGGCGTGGAACTCGAAGACGGACCCGCTCATTTTGATGGCCTGCGCGATCTTGGTGGTGAGGGCGCCAATCACTGGTACCAGGTGATGCTGCGCGAGGGACGTAACCGCGAGATACACCGTATGTGGGAGAGCCAGGGGGTGCGGGTCAGCCGCCTCATTCGGATTCGTTATGGGCCGATGAAACTCCCGCGTAATCTCGGTCGGGGCCGCAGTCGGGATCTGGAGGCCCACGAGCTAAAGGCCTTGATGGACGCCGTGGATATGGCGGTGGAGACTCAGCAAAGCCCAGCCCCGCGCCGCCAGAAGGCCCGCGGCCGCAGCTCCGGGCCACGCCCGAGCGGTGCTCCTAAAAGCCCCTGGAAGTCGAAGTCCCGGGGTTAGGAAAGCGTTGATTTATTCTGGACGCAAGATACGAATTCACGAATAGATTAGAGATTCCTTGGCATGGTGGTGAGTATGGCCTGCCCAGCTTCGGAGCCCCCTGGGGTAGAGCATGTCCTTGCCGGAACCGCCATTGCACGGCGCACATGGTGCGCCCTACCGCAGGATCGCGAGGTCGTAGGGCGCACCATGTGCGCCGAATATCCTGTCTCATGAATGAGCATGACGCTGGCTTCTTTCCCAATGCTGGCTGAAAAACTAACTCTGCGGACAGTCTACGATACCCTCCATGCCACTTGGGGCCCCTAGCACTGGTGGCCCGCCAAGACGCCATTTGAGGTTATGGTGGGGGCAGTACTCACCCAGAACACCTCTTGGAGCAATGTTGAAAAGGCCATCGCCAAGCTCCGTGCTGAAGATGCGCTCAGTGCAGACAACATTGCGACGGTGGCCAAATTCAAACTCGCGGAATGGCTGCGTCCCGTGGGTTACTTCAACCTCAAAGCTCAACGGCTGCAGAATTTTTGTCGCTGGTATCTCGCGGCTGGTGGCTTCAAGCTGCTGTGCGTCGTGGAGACCGAGGCCCTGCGCCGGCAGCTACTCACGGTCAATGGTATAGGGTTTGAGACCGCCGACGATATACTCCTGTACGCCTTTGAGCGCCCGGTCTTCGTTATCGATGCCTATACCCGCCGCTTGTTTTCTCGGCTGGGGTTGATTCAGGGGAATGAGTCCTACAAAGCCCTGCGCATGCTATTTGAATGGAGCCTTCCTCCCGATCCCGCGTTGTATGGAGAATATCACGCACTCATTGTTCGCCACGCCAAGTCTCCGTGTGCATCTCGTCCCGCATGTGAAAAATGTGCTTTGCGCGCCCGTTGTTCGGCTGCTCTGGGTTCGGAATGAAACCACTTAAGTTTCCCGGACTTCTGGCCGTTAGCTTTCTTAGATGAATAGAAATTAATAAGGGAAGGTTTATGGATACCAGTTTCACGATAACGGCGACAGATATCTTTGTGGTCATGGGATGGGCCGCCGGCATCGTTATGCTGTTGGTACTGCTTATGTTTGTGCAGGACGTGATGCAGAGCAAACATGCGGTACGGCGGAATTTCCCGGTTATTGGTCGTATGCGCTATTTTCTGGAGCGTCAGGGGGATTATTTCCGCCAGTATTTCTTCTCCCACGACCGTGAGGAAATGCCCTTCAATCGTGCCACCCGTAACTGGGTTTATCGCACCGCCAAGGATATCAGCCCACTGATCGGTTTCGGTTCCTCCAATGATTTGCGCCAATCCGGCTCAGTATTGTTCGTTAACGATGCCTTTCCTATCCTCGAAGAAGATGCGGAAAACATGCCGCTACTGGTTATAGGCCCGGATTGCCCTCATCCCTTTGAAACCCGTGGCATTTTGAACATCTCGGGTATGAGCTTTGGAGCCTTGTCGGGCCGGGCTGTGAGTGCCTTGTCCCGGGGTGCGGCACAGGCCGGGATCTGGATGAACACCGGAGAGGGCGGGCTTTCACCTTATCATCTGGAGGGAAACTGTGACCTTATCCACCAGATTGGTACCGCCAAATACGGTTTGCGGGACGAGCATGGCAATTTGAGCGATGAGCGTATTCGCAATGTGCCAGAGCGGGTGCGGGCCTTTGAAATCAAGCTCTCGCAAGGCGCCAAGCCGGGCAAGGGCGGGGTGTTGCCTGGCCACAAGGTAACGGCAGAGATCGCGGCCATTCGGGGGATTCCCGAGGGCAAGCCGTCGAGTAGCCCCAATCGGCATAAGGAAGTGGCCAATAATGAGGATCTGCTGGACATGATTCAGCGGGTGCGTGAGGTCAGTGGCCGGCCGGTGGGGATCAAGTTTGCGCTGGGCAGTGGCCGGAATTTCCGTTCCTTGTGTGAGGCCATCGTGCGGCGGGGTGCGGCCTCGGCGCCTGATTTTGTCACCGTGGACGGTTCTGAGGGCGGAACGGGTGCAGCCCCCCAGGTACTCGCGGACCACATGGGTTTGCCGCTACGCGAGGCGCTGCCGGCAGTGGTGGACATCCTGGTGGAGAACGGGTTGCGTGAACGTGTCCGTGTGGTGGCTTCGGGCAAGTTGCTGACCTCGGCAAATGTGGCCTGGGCCTTGTGTCTGGGCGCGGATGTGGCGGTTTCGGCGCGTGGGTTTCTGTTTGCCCTGGGTTGTATTCAGTCGCTGCAATGCCATCTGGATACCTGTCCCACCGGCATTACCACCCAGAATCCCCGGCTGCAGAAGGGCCTTGATGTGGAGCAAAAGGCGGGGCGGATAGCGACCTATGCCCACTGGGTGGATCACGAGGTCAACGTACTTGCGCACTCCTGTGGATTGAAGCATGCGCGGCAGTTCCGGCGTGAGCACGCACGCATCGTGCAGCGGGTGGGTAAGAGTGTGGGCTTGGAAGAACTGTATCCTTACCCCGAGATCAGGAGTGCCTCTGCGTAGCAGGTTGTTGGGCTGAAAGGGCCGCCCTGCTACGGTTGCTTAAGCGAGTATGTAGCCTGGATGTAGCACAAGCGGAATCCGGGAAAGTAGCAGCGCTGTGGTTTGGTGTGGCACCGAGCTCTCCCCCGGATTCCACTTCGTTTCATCCAGGCTACAGTGGGCTGTATCCTTACCCTTAGATCAGGAGTGCTTCTGCGTAGCAGGCGGCGGTCCCGTCCTACTCAAGCGGAGAGGATAGAAACAACTTCGGGTCCACCATGGCCCGGTTCAGGCTGACGCCCCAATGGAGATGTGGGCCGGTGGCGCGGCCCGTCATGCCCACCGCACCAATGGTTTCCCCCTGGGCTACCTGCTGGCCCGGTTTTACATCGATGCGATCAAGGTGGAAGTAGACCGTTAACCAGCCCTGGCCGTGGTCCAGAAAAATCGCTTTGCCGTTAAAAAAATAATCTCCGGTGTTGATTACTGTGCCGGTCTGGGCCGCCAGTACCGGGGTGCCAAGCGGTGCGGCAATATCGAGCCCGCTGTGGGGTTTGCGGGCGTGGCCATTGAAATAGCGACGGCGCCCGTAGGGCCCACTCACACGGCCTTCCACTGGCAGAACCAGATCCAGCGTGGCGGGTACTTCGTCGCGCCAGCTATCCAAGGCTGCATTAATCTCTTTTCTTTCCCCGAAAATACGATTGAGGGTTTGTTTGTCCGGCGTGACCTTGTTCTTGTCTTTCAGGGTGATGTGCTGGCTGGCATAGGTCTTTGACTGAACTGTGAAGCTGATACGGGCATCCCCACCGGGCTTGTGCAGCCGGATGGTCTTTTCCCCCGGGGTGGTTGATAGCGGGAGCCCCACCAGCGCACGCCAGCCTTGTCCTTCGCGCACTACCAGCAGACGTCGTTTTCCATAGTAAACGGCCGGGGCCGTTTCGCGGCCTGCGTTCAGCTCGATAGACACCACACCCCCCGGTACCGCCATCGTCCGGGGCAGGGGGTTGGCGGTGGTGGCTGCGCTGAGCAAAAGGGAGCCAAGGAGATAAAGCAGTTGACTAGTTTTCATTCGGCTCAACTTCATCCACCGTGCCATGGAACTGACCATGGGCCAGGCGGGTGCTAATGTGGTCTCCGGCTTTGATGCCTTGGGTACCACGCAGAATCTGCTGGTTCGGGCCGTGGGTCACAATGGCGTAACCCCGCTCCAGGGTTTTTTGGGGGTTGAGGGCCTGTAGCGTGTGATTGAGGCGGCCAAGGGTAGTGCGTTGGCTCTCCATGTGGCCCCCAATGGTCTCGGTGAGACGATGTTCCAGCCGCTCAACCAACAGCCGATGGGTGCGGATGTGCTCACCCGGTGCCTGCTGTTCAAGACGGCCATTCGCTGTGAGCAGACGGTTTTTTTGGCGCGGCAACACCGCTTGAGCCGCGCGCTGTAGGCGCAGCCCCAACTGGTCGCAGTGCTGGCTAAGTTCCTGCAGTCGCAATCGTGGATGGCGCAGGCTGCGCCTTAGCCACTGCAGGTTTTCCCGATGCGTCTGAAGCTGCTGCTGGACTCGGTGGGTGAGGCGAGACTGTAGTTGTGCCACGTTCAGATGCAGTTCCGCCTGATCCGGAGTAATGAGCTCGGCCGCCGCCGATGGAGTGGCGGCACGTTGATCGGCGACAAAGTCGGCAATACTGAAGTCCACCTCATGGCCAACCCCCGTGACCAACGGAATCGTCCCGGTATGAATAGCACGGGCCAGAGTCTCGTCATTAAAGGCCCAGAGATCCTCCAGCGAGCCGCCACCACGGGCCAGCACCAGCACATCACATTCCCGCCGTGTATTAGCCAGTTGTACCATTTGGGTAATCGCTTCTGCCGCCCCGGTGCCCTGTACCGGCACGGGATAAATCAGTATTTCTGCAGCGGGGAAACGCCGCTCGAGGACACTCAGCAGGTCGTGTAGTGCGGCCCCGGTGGGGGAGGTGATGAGGCCAATACGCTTGGGTATCCCGGGCAGCGCTTGCTTGTGCTGTTCATCGAACAGGCCCTCGACAGTCAGGCGCTGCTTAAGCACCTCAAAGGCGCGCCGTAGCGCACCTTCTCCGGCCTCCTCCATGTATTCAACGATAAGCTGATAGTCACCGCGCTCGGGATAGAGGCCGACCCGACCACGCACCAGCACCTCCATGCCTTCCTTGGGTTGGAAGCCAAGATGGCGGTTAAAGCCCCGGAACATGGCGCAACGCAGCTGGGCAGCTTCGTCTTTCAGGGTGAAATAAATATGCCCGGAACGGGGGCGGGCAAGATTGGAGATTTCACCACTGACCCAAAGCAGGGGAAAGTGACTCTCCAGCAGCCCGCGCACCGCCTGATTGAGGCGGGAGACGGTGTAGATATCGCGCTGGGTCTGGGTGAGGTCGTTCACGAGTATGGGGCTGGCAGCCTGCTAAGGGTTTGAGCGCGTCAGTATAACGGACAGGCGCTCCGCATCCCGTAGGTAATGCGGGTTGCCAAAACAAAGAAACATAAAAAAGGGCGCCGTGTTAGCGACGCTCTTTTCTCTCCAGCACTCCGATGTCAGGCTATATCAGTCATAGCCTGTTGTACGCGTGCCGCGTAGTCCGGGTCGGCTTCGCCAAACTGGGCCAGCATGCGTTGCTGGACGCTTGCTGTGGCGTGTATCAAGCCGTCGGCTATGTTCCCCGCCAGTTGGTTCTTTTGATTATCCGACATTAACCGATACAGAGTTCCCGCCTGGGTGAAGTTGTCGCCCTGTTGGGTGTCATAGGCTTTGATCCAGGCCTTGCCGAGGATAGGCATGGGGGGCTCGGCAACTTCTGGAACCGGTGCGGGCGCCCCGTCGGTCGTGCGGTCGTTGGGATAGAAGTTCACGCCGCTACCCTGATTGTTGTCGCTGCCGAAGGCGGGCGGCATCCCGGCCATTGTGCCGTCGCGCTGATAATGATGGAAGGGGCAGCGCGGCGAATTGACCGGCAACTGGCTGGCATTGACCCCCACGCGGTAGCGATGCGCATCGGGATACGCGAGCATCCGTGCCTGCAGCATCTTGTCCGGGGAGGCGTTGATGCCGGGTACAAAATTTCCCGGGCTGAAGGTCGCTTGCTCGGTTTCGGCAAAATAGTTGGCTACATTCCGGTTGAGTTCCAGCTGACCAATCTCAATCAACGGAAAGTCCGCATGAGGCCATACCTTGGTCAGGTCAAAGGGGTTGATGGCGTAATTTCTGGCCTCGGGTTCGGTCATGATCTGTACTTTGACGGTCCAGCTCGGATAGTCCTTTCGGGCGATAGCGTCAATGAGATCCTGCTGGGCGCCGAAGGGCGGCATTTGGACGGCCTCTTCGTTACGGAGCGTGCGGATTCCCTGGTTCGTCTTGAAATGCCACTTCATCCAGTGGCGTTCGCCCCGGGCGTTCCAGAAACTCAGGGTGTGCGAGCTGAAGCCGTGCATGTGTCGGTAAGAGGCCGGGATACCGCGGTCGGACATCAGAATGGTCATTTGATGCAGGGATTGCGGACTGTTGGCCCAGAATTCAAACATCCGGGCGGGATCCGGCAGATTGGTTGCCGGGTTCTTCTTTTGTGAATGCACAAAATCCGGGAACTTGATGGGATCGCGCAGGAAGAACACCGGCGTATTGTTGCCCACCATGTCGAAGTTACCTTTCTCGGTATAAAACTTGAGGGCGAAGCCCCTGGGATCGCGCGCATAATCGCTGGAGTCCTGTCCGCCGCCTACGGTGGAAAAGCGGGCAAATAGCTCAGTCGGTTTGCCTTTCCCCTGGAGAAAGCTGGCAATGGTGTATTCCCCCATATCCCGGCTCAGGGTAAAGGTGCCATAGGCCCCCGTGCCGCGGGCATGTACCACGCGCTCGGGTATGCGCTCCCGATTAAAATGGGCGAGTTTTTCGAACACTCGCCAGTTATCGAAGGTCAGTGGGCCGCGTTCACCCGCGGTGATGCTGTTCTGATCTTCTGCCACCGGCGCGCCGTTGGCGCTGGTCAGCGGGCATTTGGGGTGCTGGCTCATGGTCATTTCCTCGGTTTGGATTAGGAATGTCGCTGGGATTTTGGGAGCCGCCCATCAAAAAGGTGGGTGGCTACAGATGGCTTAGAGCTCCACCATCTCGAAGTCGGATTTGGCGACGCCGCAGGTGGGGCAGTTCCAGCTTTCAGGAATGTCATCCCAGGAAGTGCCGGCAGCGATACCGTCCTCCGGCAACCCCATGGCTTCTTCGTAGATGAATCCGCAGACAATACATTTCCACTTTCTCATGATAAATCTCCAGTAATATCAATTGGATGACAAATTATTTAGACGATCTTTCCAATGCCTGCCGGTAGCGGTTTGCGTGTCGCTGCTCAACCGTAGTCAGCGCTGCGAAGCGTTTCGCCGCAGTTTCCAGCAAGGTGGAGAAGCGCTCGGCATGTTCCCGGGATTCGGCAATCTGCTCGTCCATTTCTGCCACTGCGGCATGCTTCTTCTCCTCCAATGCGGTATGGCGGAATTCCGGGTACATGGTGGTGTATTCGTAGGTTTCACCCTCAATGGCCAACGCCAGCATCTTCTCCACGCTGAGGCTATCCGCCGGATAGAGGAGTTCCAGGTGACCGAAGGCGTGGGCGGTTTCCTGGTTGGCGGTGTCCTCGAACACGGCCGCCACGTCATCGGCACCGAGGGCACGACACTGGCGTGCGAAATAGAGATATCTACGGTTGGCCATGGACTCACCGGCGAAGGCGGATTCCAGGTTTTTTACGGTTTGGTTTAGATCTTGGCTCGACATGGGGTGTCTCCTGATTTTTGGTCCAAAAGGTCTGCTGTGTTGCAGAAAGTGGAAGCAGATTAGCAGTGGTGGTAAATTCGTTCCAACGAATTATTTGAATATAACTAATCGATAAAAACGATTATGAATTTGCCCACTCTAAGGCAGTTGCAATACCTGGTGGCGGTGGTTGAGGAACGGCATTTCGGCCGGGCGGCCGGGCGGTGCTTCGTGACCCAATCCACTTTGAGCGCCGGCGTCCATGAACTGGAAAGCCTGTTGGGCACCCGTCTGCTGGAACGCAGCAAGCGCAAGGTGCTGCCGACACCACTCGGTGAAGAGATGGCGCGCCGGGCGCAAAGAATCATTGCTATGGCAGGTGAGTTGGTGGAGATGGCCCGCCACGATGACCTGCCGCTGTGCGGACCCTTGCGGCTCGGGGTGATACCTACTATCGGGCCATTTTTGCTTCCGCGCGTGTTGCCGGAGATTCGCCATCGCTTCCCCTTGCTGGAACTGTCTCTGATCGAGGAGCCCACGGAGCGTCTGCTTGGCCAGCTTGAGGTGGGGACGCTGGACGCGGCTATCCTTGCCTTTCCTTATGCGGTGGGAAGCCGCGTGCATGAGGTTTTCTGGCGTGAAGATTTTCTTGTTGCCCTGCCGAAGGGTCATCTGCTGGCTAACCAAAAAAGCATTGCACCAAAGATGTTGCCGCGGCGGGAATTACTGCTGCTGGCGGATGGACACTGTCTGACTGACCATACCCTGGCAGCTTGCAAACTCAAGGATATGAAGACCAGCACGGTGTTCCAGGGCACCAGCCTGTATACCCTGCTGCAAATGGTAGCGGGTGGGCAGGGGATCACCCTGATACCGGAGATGGCCATCGCCAGTGAATGGCCGGGTAGTGGTGAGGTGCGGTTGGTGCCGTTGGCGGAGCCCGGACCTCACCGTGAGATCGCTCTGGTATGGCGGGAGACGAGCTTTCGTCAGGCCGACATGCGACTGCTGGCGGGAACAATGGGAGAGATTTTTCGGGCATCCGCGGGAGCGACCTGAACCACCCGTACATAATGACCGGACCGTCCAGGAAGCCGGGGGGCTCTTGGACGGTCCGGCCGGGTTGCCTAGTTGCGGAATGAGCGCCCGTGCATTTTCGTCCAACGGGCCTGCTGTTCCGGGGTGAGCTCTGCCTTGATGCGGTTTTTCATCTCCATGCGGAGCACCGTCAGCTGAACCTTGGCCTTGGCCTGGGCTTCGGCCACCTCGCGCACCCTGGCCCGGTCATAATCCTGTGCATCCACCAGGTCGCTCAAGGTTTTGTGGCCCCGGTGTACCTGATTTATCTGGGTGCGCATCCGTGGACCGATCTCCTCAAAAATTTTCCCAACACGCTCGCGTTGTGCCTGATTAAGTTCGAGTCGCTTTGCTATGCGAGCCAGTCTGTCCTCTCTTTCCCCGCGATAGTCCCCCTTTTGCATGTGATGATGACCGTGTTGCCCGCCGGGTTTACCGCAATCACCGCGGTTAGAGGCACTGGCGGCCCCTGCCAGTAGCAGACTTCCCGCGAGCAGGCCGGTGAGGGCTGAAATAGCGATTGATTTTTTCATGATGATGTACTCCTTGATGATGGATTTCAGGGTTTAGGAGCGCACGATTTCCCATGCGCCATCGGGCTGCAAACAGGCGGTGCCGTAGGCTCGTTCGCTACGCCCTCCAACGGTGATGATTTGTTGGAATTCACGGCATTGACGCCCGGCGGTGCTGGTGCCGATGCGGGTGGTGGTGACTGCGCCAGAGGCGTTGCCATCCTCCCATTGGATGGTTTCATTCACCTCGGCACTGGCAGCTTCAACCTGTGCCGCCTCGTGTTGGCGCTGTTGCTGCTCATTGAGATTGTCCAGCAGCTTCACCGTTATGGCGGTAAATGCGAGCCACTTGAAGGCGCTGCTGTCGCTGAAGTGAAAGCCGTATCCGCGGTATACCGGGCCATGGCGTCGGATGACACGGGTGCCGTGGTAATGGCGATGCCGGCGCGGTGCCACGACTCGGTGATGAGCACGGCTGACGCGTCGTGCATGAGTTGGTGCGTGACGCTTGACGTAGCGGCGGCTACCCACGGCCCGTGTGGGTACGGCAGCACGATGAGAACGATGCTTGCCTTCCCGGGCGTCCCTTTTCACCTCACGATGGTCGCGTACCTGGCGTGCCGTTTTATGAGATCTGCGCTCTTTATAGGCACGTTCCACCCGTTCTTGCTTCGCGTAGCTTCGATCTGCCTGGCTAGCGGTGGGCAGGGTGCTCAAGCCAATGAACAGCAGGCTAAGGGACAGCGTGTAGGGTAGTAACTTGTGAATTCGTTTCATGACTTGGCTCCCCGGTTTGTGGCTGAATGTCGGTGTTGGGGAAAACTATAGTGGGGTGTCGTGCAAGCTTGGGTATGGGGGGTGTAAGGCTTTGTAAAATTGGGTAAAGGGCCATGCAGAGGCGTGGTGCTGTGGCAATATGACGCCCCTATCAAGGGTTGGGAGCCTGTCAGACTTCTGGGAAGTGGAAAACATTCATGACTAAGGTGCTACTGGTTGATGACGACGTAGAGCTTTGCGAGATGCTCTCTGAGTACCTTGCGCCCGAGGGTTTTGACGTGGATGCGAGCCATGACGGTGAAAGTGGCGCACAACGGGGGGTCGACGAAGATTTTGACGTGGTGGTGCTGGATGTGATGCTGCCCGGGCTCAATGGTTTTGATGTGCTGAACCGGATCCGTAGTGCTTCACAGGTGCCGGTGCTGATGCTCACCGCTCGTGGCGATGATCTGGATCGCATCGTCGGGCTGGAGATGGGGGCGGATGATTACCTGCCCAAGCCCTGTAATCCACGGGAACTGGTGGCAAGACTGCGTGCCATCCTGCGCCGCACTCAATCCATTGCCAGCGCACAGTCGGCGGCGACCAAAGACGAGGTGCTGCGCTGTGGTGAGCTGGAACTACGGCCCGGTTCTCGTCTTGCCAAGCTCGGCAACCAAGCCCTTGATCTGACCAGTACCGAGTACAGCCTGCTGGAGATGCTGGTACGTCAGGCGGGGCAGGTGGTTAGCAAGGATCAGCTTTCTGAACAGGCGTTGGGTAGGGAGTTGGCGCGCTATGACCGCAGTATCGATGTCCACCTGAGCAATCTGCGCCGCAAATTGGGAACGGAAAAAGATCAGGCCTCTTATATTCAGACCGTGCGTGGCATGGGCTACCAGTTGACCACGGGCTAGGGTGCCATGGGTAGATTATTCTGGAAAATTTTTGGCTGGTTCTGGGTGGTGATGCTGCTCATGGGCTTTGGCATCAGTTGGGCCATGAGTCAATTGATGCAGGATTCGGAACGGGAGGTGGCTGCTGCGCGCCAGTCCCGCCAATCGCGCTTGGTCCAGATGCGTATAAATGCCGTGGCGGTCACCCTGGAACACAGTGGTGAGACTGCGGCCAGGGCCGTTCTGCGACAGACAGAAAGCGGCTCACGAAGCCGTATTCTGGTTTTTGATAGCGAGGGCCGGGAACTTTTGGGACGAGCGGCGGGGCCTAGCGCAGTCAGCAATGCGCGCACGGTAGAGGCACCTTCAGGCCACAGCTATCGGCTGTTTAGCCAGCGCAATTCATTGCGCCGAGGAATTGCTACGGTGTTGCGAGCACCGTCACTGGCAAGCCCCCCGCCACTGCGACGTGTCGAGTCCGGCTCCCGGTTTGCCGGTAACCGCGGATGGGGTCATCGGCCGGAGCTCTATTGGCTGCGTTTTGTGCTCGCAGTGCTGGTTAGCGGTCTGGTCTGTTTCTGGCTGGCCTGGTATCTGACCCGACCCTTGCGCCACTTGCGCGCTGCCAGTCAGCGCTTTGCCGATGGCGAACTGGATGCGCGCGTTGGTGCGGCCATGGGGTGGCGACGGGATGAAATCAGTGACTTGGGGCACGACTTCGATGATATGGCGGATAAGCTGCAATCTCTCGTTAATGGGCAAAAACAGCTGCTCAACGATCTCTCCCACGAACTCCGTTCACCACTGGCTCGTTTACAGGTGGCAACGGGGATCGCGCGTCAACGCGGTAGCGGGAAACTTCTGCCGGAGTTGAAACGCATCGAACGCGAAGGTGAGCGTCTGAATGAACTGCTGGGGCAGATGCTGAGTCTTTCCCGTCTGGAGGCTGGTGCTGCAATCCTTGATAAGGCTGAAGTGGATCTATCGGCACTGCTGAAGGAGGTGGTGCGAGACGCGGACTTCGAGGCCCGGGTGCGTCATCGCCGGGTATGTCTCCATGCTATGCCACCTTGCATGATCCGGGCTAATGCCGAGCTGCTTTTTCGGGCGCTGGAAAATGTGGTGCGCAATGCGGTGAAATACACGGGGGAAGGGACAGAAGTGGTAGTTGAAGGGATTTGCTCTGATTCAGAACACGAGGCCATCATCCGGGTGAGTGATGCGGGGCCAGGCGTATCGGATGAGCTGCTGGAGCACTTGTTTGAGCCCTTCGTCCGGGCGGCGGAGGCACGCGATCGAGTCAGTGGTGGCTTTGGTCTGGGGCTTGCCATCGCCCGCCGTGCCGTGTTGTCTCATGGTGGCCAGATCAGCGCCACCAACGGGCTTGAGGGTGGTTTATGTATTGAAATCCGCCTGCCCGTATCTAATTCCTGATGACACGTGCCGCTTTTGTGTAGGGATGTACTTATGCCGCAGGTATAAGTGCATTCCTACACAAAACGCTAAGCTAACCTGACCTACCCGCTGTAGCCTGGATGGAGCGGCCGCGGAATCCGGGGGCAAGACCGGTTGTTAAGGCGAATGACATTCTCCTGGATTTCACTTCGTTTCATCCAGGCTACGGGCTGGGGTTATTCGCTTCGCGCACCTTGCGGGCCGCCTTTTGAGCATTGTTGTGGGGTTACCGCTCTTCGGGCAAGCATCGCTCTCGCACATTTTGTACAGGGATGTGCGAGAGCGACGCTTGGCCAGGGATGTACTTATGTCGTGAAGCACAAGGACCGCTCCTGGGCATCCATGCCTTCGCGGCATAAGTACATCCCTGTACAAAAAAAACCTCCCACCCCGTGAGGGATGGGAGGCTGTTAAGGGCTTCCTAAAACTACCGAAGCTGGATCTTGTCGCCCTTGCCCAGGGTCGGGTCGGCGTCCGGGCGATTCATCAGCACGGTGATGGCACCTCGCATGGCCGCACGCATGGCGTGATCGACGATAGCGTTATTGGTGGGCTTATCGGCCGGTGAGACGATATCCATAGCCGCAGAGCCGAAGGTCGGAATGCCATAGGTCTGCATGCCGTAGAGGACATTGTTTGGGCTGCCGTCAGGATAGACACGGTCCCAGATGGCGGCGATGGGATGGGCGGCGATGGGCTGGTTGATGTTGGCGTTACCGTAGAAGATACGTACGCGCTCACCCGGCTTGGACATCAAGACGATGCTGGCATCAGGATCGTGCACCGGGTCGTAATGGAAGATCTTTCCGTTGATCAGGGAGTTGGTCCAACCCTTGTCTTCCAGCATGGCCTTGTCGTCATCGGCGTTGGGGAATAGCTGACCCTGGATGATCACGTACTCACGATCGGGCTTGGGAAATTTCTTGGTGTATTTTTTCGGATCGACGATGATCATGCCGTACATGCCGCGAGCGATGTGCTGCTGCATAGGCATGGCACCACAGTGATAAAGGAAAGCGCCGGGGACTTTTACCTTGAACTTGAAGTGCTTGGACTCACCCGGTTTTACTGGTGAGAACTCACCCAGCACGTCTACCTGGGCGGCATGGAAATCCATGGAGTGACTTTCTTTATTGTCCTTGTCATTGACCAGGGTAAAGTCGACGATATCACCAACTTTGACCCGAACCAGCGGCCCAGGAATCTTGCCATCAAAGGTCCAGCCAGCGTATTTGGTGCCTTTGTTATCGATCTCGACGGTATTCTCCATGGCATGCATGGTGAGCTCGACGGTTTTCGCCGCCGCGATCTGGGTGGTGAAGACGAGGCCGAGGGCGGTGCCCAGAGCGGCTATCTTCAAGGTAGATTTACTGAGTATCATTTTTTGTTTCTCCCTGATGAAGTGCCTTAAGGGCACGGTGTTTACCGCGATAGCGGCAAATTATTTCGCCTTGCCGTGCTGGCATTGGCAGAGTTCGCGCAGGTAGGCCACCAGATCGTGGATTTCCCCGTCATTCAAGTTGTCGCCCCAGGGCGGCATCAGCGTTGATTTACCGATAGCCTGACCGCCACCCTTGATGGCGTCGAACAGATCCTTTTCAGAGCGTGAGGACATATCCTGTCCATCGGTGTGATCGCGTGGCTGTACCGACATATCCGGTACATTGACGCCAAGGCCATCACCCGTGAGGCCGTGGCACTGTACGCAGTAGGTGTCGTAATTGTCCTTGGCGCTGTCGCCAGCGCTGACACTGGCCAAAGGCATGAGTAGCAGTGCGGTGAGTAGTCCGTTTGCGATTCCCGGCTTCACTGGAAGTCCTCCGCTGCGAGGGCATTGAAGTAATGCACGAACTTTTGTAAATCGCGGTCCTTCAGTTTGCGGGCGGGCATGATGGTTTTGGGTTCCCAGATCTTGGGGTTGCGCATGAAGCTGACGAGATAATCGGCTTGCAGGCGCTTTCCAATGGTGTAGACCTCGGGGCCAGAGACCCCGCCGTAGCCCGGCTCGACCTGATGACAGGCCAGGCAACCGCGGAACTTGTCGAACAGCATTTCCCCCATGCTGAGCGAGATCGTGCCGGTTTTGTAATCGCCCGCTTTGACGCGCTCGGCACCCTCCTTGAGGGCCATTAGCGCGTTGGTCGCGGCCCTTGCGGCGGCTGCATCCAGTTTGGGGTGTGGCTTCAAGCTGGCTTCATCCACTACATCGCCCTTGGGGCCAGTCTTGATGTGTTTACCGTAGAACATCCCCGCTGGGCGGTTGCGTATCGGCTTTTGTAACCATTGCTCTAGCCATTCGGCGCGGTATTTGATGCCGGCGTAGCCAAGATCCGGTCCCTTGCGGTCACGATAGGCCTGAGCCGAGTCCGGTGCCGGGCCGCTCAGGCTGTGGCAGCTACCGCATTGCTCTTGCAACAGCTCCTGATCGCCCGCGGCCAATGCCGGCGTGCTCAGCAGGGTGAGAATGATGAACCCCGCCCTCATTTCTTGTGTCCTCTGCGCTTACGGCCCTTCTTTGCGATGGGTGTACCCACAAAGCGGTCATGGTTGTGCATGCCGTGGGGCTTGGCGAGGGATTCGCTGTAAAAGAAGTTTGAATCGTAATTCACACCGTTCCAGGCATAGTCAGCATCCCGTTCGATTTCGTCATACTCGATGACGGTGATCGGGCCACCCGGGAATTTCCCGTTATTGGTGACGTGATGGTCCACATGGTCATGGAAAATGAACAGCCCCGGGTTATTCATACGGACGATAACGTCGTAGCGCTCGCCGGGCCCAAACAACACGGTATCCACCAGATAGGGTGCCGGAATGGGCAGACCGTCCTTGTGGGTGATGAGCATGTCGTGGCCGTGGGAATGCATGGTGTGAAACTCACCACCGGCACCGTAGAAGCGGATGCGAACCACATCACCCTTTTTTACCCGTAGCGGCTGGGTCAGGGGAAAGGAGCGGCCATTCATGGAGAAGTAGTCGGTGACGTCGTGCGGCCCACCACCGTCGCCTAGCTTGCTGGCGTATTTGGACTGCCAGCCACTGAGCATCATGATCACGTCCTTGGTGACCTCTTTCTCTATGGCAATGGGTTCTTTGGGATCGACCACGATGGGCCCCCACATGCCGCGGATACCTACGTGTTCATTGACGTTGACGTGGCAGTGGTACCACAGGCTGCCAGTCTTGTCCGCCTTCCATTGGTAGGTATAGGTGTCGCCAGCCTCAATGTTGCCCTGGGTAATGCCGGGGACGCCGTCATTGCGCCAGTTATCTTTTTGGTGAATGCCATGCCAATGAATGGTGTGGGGCAGTGAAGTGTTATTGGTGACATTGACGGTGACATCGTCGCCTTCTTTCACATGCATGAGGGGACCGGGCACCTGGCGGTTGAAGGCGAAGACCTGATATTTAAAGCCCGGGGCAACCTCGATCTCCATTTCATCAATACTGAGTTCGAAGACGTGTTTCGCCGCCATGCTTTGGGAGGGGTAGCCGAGAATCATGGCCAGCATGGCAATTGCCAGGCCAATGCCTGACAGGGGGCGGCAACACAGACGGCTTATCATGGGGTGGGCTGACGGCATTATTTATTCCCTCACTTGTTTTTAGTTGGCACCCAAAAGATGGCTGTAAAATACGCCTTCTATAAAGGTGCGGGTAAGATATATGTATTAAACCATCGTTGCAAATTGGTTTTCTGAATAAAGTTGATTGATTTTTATACAGGCGATAGGTTGATAGTGGGCGGGATGAATGCCATTGAAGGGCGTAGCGTGTTGTCGATACGGAGATCCTTTAGGCTTTAAAGGCTTTAGGTTTTGCCCGGCGGGGCATACCATGGGGCCGGGTCGGCATTCCACTTTAATAGGCGACTTCTATAATGAAGATTTTGTCTTTTAAATCATGAGAATACTTTACTTATATGATGTCGAGCCTTAGGATAAGCGCAGATCGTTGGGTTCCCTAACAGGGTTCTCTTGCCATTGGGCCTGGATATGGATATGAAACAGCAACCAAAAACCCTTGTAGATACTGATTCTTTGTCTTGGCCCGGCCGGATTATGGTGGTTGCTATTGCCTGCCTGATGTTTATTCCCGCTGGCTATGCCAAAACCCTGGAAGAAGCGGTACAAACCGCATTGGCCACTAATCCGCAGGTGCTGGGCGCTGAGGCTTCTCGGCGTGCCGCACGTCAGGATGTTCGTCAGGCCCGCGGGGGTTATTTGCCCAGCGTGAATCTCACGGGCAGCGTGGGGCGTGAATACAGTGATATCAAACAGTTACATATTGCGGGCAAGGACAATCGTGCGCTGACGCCACGCAAGACCGGTCTCAGCCTGAGTCAGATGGTGTACGACGGCTTTGCCACCAGGAACGAAGTAGAGCGCCGCCAAGCCTTGCTGGATGCCTCTCATGGTCGCGTGGGTGGAACCTGGGAGCAGGTGGCACTGGGTGCCGTTAGCAGTTATCTGGAAGTGCTCAAAGGCGAGCAGTTGGTGAAACTGGCGGAAAGTAATCTGGCCGCCCACAAGAAGATTTGGGGCAAGGTGAAGCTGGGTGTGGATCGTGGTGTTCGCCGTCGTGCGGACCTGCAGCAGGCATCCAGCCGTTTGGCATTAGCACGCAGCGTGTTGGTGGCGCGGCGTGGTCGTTTGCGTGAGGTCACTACCAATTATCGGCGCGTGGTGGGGGAAGCGCCCAAGGGTTTGCTAAGCCCTGGCTTCCAGTCGGCGGCTTTCATTCGCGATGGACAGCTTGATAATGGGGCGCTGAACAGCGCTATTGATGCCGGTGTTTCACGCGCGTTAGCGGAAAACCCCTCCCTGAAAGCGGCGATTGCGGAAAAAGAGGCTGCAGCGGCGGCAGTGCGCGGCACCAAGGCCGCTTTTATGCCGCGGGTGGATCTGGAGCTGGGCGCCAACCGGGACTCTAATCTTGCCGGTGTGGAGGGCGTGCGTAACACCAATTCGGTGATGCTGGTGGGGCGCTGGAATCTGTTTCGTGGTGGTTCGGACAAGGCGCGTGAGCAGGCCCAGGTACATCGGCATTTTGCCGCGGTGGATTTGGTCGCTGACACCCGCCGTGCCATTGAGGAAGATGTCACGGTGTCGCTGCATGCCAAGGCCACCAGTGAGGAGCGCCTGATTCATCTTGGTGCCTATGTTGAGGCAAGTGCCGAGACCCTGAGGGCTTATCGTTCTCAGCACGAATTGGGGCGGCGCAGCCTGCTGGACCTGCTGGATGCAGAGAACGAGCTCTTCGCGGCGCGCTCTAATCTCTCCTCGGGTCGTTTCGATGATCTGTTCAACCATCATTTTGTAGCCGCCAGTCAGGGTCGTCTGGTGTCCTCGCTCGGGATCGAGGGTCCGTCCAGGTAAATCCGGACAGGCCAGCACGAGCTATGCTCTGGATTCCTGCAGGCCTAGTCCATGGTTAGCATTGCCAACCAAACAGCCTCGCCACTTCCAGAATCCGGCCTGAATAAACCACCGCTTCCCGACGATCCTCTGCTTGAGTGCCTGGGGATTCTGGCCGAGCTGCATGGCCAACGGGTTTCTCTCGACGCCCTGCGTGCTGGTCTGCCAACTGCCGGCGGTGAGGCACTAACACCAGAGCTGCTATTGCTGGCAGCTGAGCAGCAGGGCTACGCCACTCGTCTGCTCAAGCGTTCCCTTAGTCGTATATCCCCGCTGGTCTTGCCCGCTATCTTGCTATTAAAGGATGGGCAGGCCTGCGTATTGACGGACATCGGTAAAAAAGGTCAGGTAGAGGCGCGCTTTCCGGAAAGCGGTGGCGGCTCTGTGCAAATTACCTTGCGTGAATTGAAGAAACGCTACAGCGGTTTTTGCCTCTTTGCCCACCCCCACAGCGAGGAAGGTGGCGCTCGGGATGATGGGCCATGGAATATACGATCGTGGTTCTGGGGCACGCTGTGGCGCTTCAAACGCTATTATTTTGAGGCCATGGTGGCGACCCTTCTGATCAATGTGCTGGCCCTTGCCACCGCGCTGTTCATCATGAATGTCTACGACCGGGTGGTGCCGAACAACGCCCTGGAGACTCTGGTAGTACTAGCGACGGGCACGGCCATCGCCATTGGTTTCGAGTTTATTGCCCGCAATCTGCGTGGCTATTTCCTGGATATTGCCGGCAACAAAGCGGATCTGTTGATGGGCGGAATTCTGTTTCGCCAGGCGCTGGGACTACGGCTGGAGGCCCGCCCCGCCTCGGCAGGCGCCTTCTCGGCCCAGTTGCGGGAGTTCGAGAGTCTGCGCGATTTCATGACCTCTGCGACCCTTACCGGGGTTGCCGATCTGCCCTTTGCCTTCTTTTTTATCTGGGTGATCTCGCTCATTGCGGCACCGCTGCATCTGGTGCCCCTGCTAGCGGTGCCCTTGGTAGTGCTGGTGGGTTTGCTGGCGCAGATTCCCTTGGCGTGGCTGATGCGCCGTCATCTCCAGGAGGGTGCGCAGAAGCACGGTGTGTTGGTGGAGGCCGTGGATGGGCTGGAGAGTCTGAAGTCCCTGTGCGCCGAGGGAGCCATGCAGGAACGTTGGGAATACTGTGCGGCTCGCACCGGCCGTACGGCGGCCCGAGCCCGTTCCATCTCTTCGCTGGTAGTGAATTTTTCGGTTTTCACCCAACAGTGCGTCACCGTGCTGGTGGTGGTCTGGGGAGTACACATTATCAGTACGGGTGAGCTTAGCGTAGGCGGTCTGATTGCCTGTGTGATTCTCAGTGGTCGTGCCCTGGCCCCGTTGGGGCAAGTGGCCGGTTTGCTGGCCCGTTATCAGCACGCCCGCGCGGCCTACTTCATGCTCCAGAATCTGATGGCTCAGCCGGTGGAACGACCTGCCGGCCATGGTTTCCTCCATCAACCCAAAATTTCCGGTGGCCTGGAGCTCGCCGGGATCGATTTTGCCTATCCGGGACAGGAGGGCTTTGCCTTGCGGCAAGTCTCCATGAAGGTGGAACCAGGGGAGCGGGTGGCGATCCTGGGGCGTATTGGTTCGGGTAAAAGCAGTTTACTCAAGCTGCTGATGGGGCTTTATCAGCCGGCGGAGGGTTCAATCCTGTTGGATGGCACGGAACTCAAACAGATCGACCCGGTGGACCTGCGCCACGCCATTGGTTACGTCGCTCAGGATACCCGTTTGTTTTCCGGCACCTTGCGGGAAAATGTTGCCTTGGGAGTACCTGGAGCCAGTGATGAGGCGATCCTTGAGGCGCTCGGTATGGCCGGATTGGGAGAGTTTGTGGGGCGGCACCCTATGGGGCTCGATCTGCTCATTTCCGAGGGCGGTAGCGGTCTTTCCGGGGGGCAGACCAAGGCAGTGGCGATCGCGCGCGCATTGCTTCCGCACCCCCGCATCCTGCTCCTGGATGAGCCCACGGGCGCCATGGATAACACCACGGAACAGGCTTTTATACGTGGTTTTCAGGGGTTTATTGAGGGATGTACGGTGGTGGTGGTAACCCACAAACCCTCCATGGTGAATCTGGCTCAGCGGGTGATCGTGTTTGACCAGGGGCAGATAGTGGCCAATGGTCCACGGGATGAGGTGCTGAAAGCCCTGACTCGCCCAGTGTCCAGCGTCCCCGTGCAGGGACAGGGGTCCTAACGTGGCAATGGCTAATCCCGAGGGGTATAGCCGTCGGGATCGTGCCCGAGCGCGTGGTGATGCCGCCTACATGTCGGACATCCGTGCCGCCACTATGCTCGACGCCAACCCGTTGGCCGGGCTTGCGCTGTTCCTTATGCTCGCCTTTCTTGTGGCCAGTTATATGTGGGCTTCCAGCGCGCTGCTTGATGAGGTAACCGTCGGTATGGGCGAGGTGATCCCGTCGAGCCGTGAACAGGTCATCCAGAGCCTTGAGGGCGGTATCCTCGCGCAACTATTGGTGCGTGAGGGGGATGTAGTTGAGAAGGGACAGGTGCTGTTGCGCATCGATGACACCCGCTTTGGTGCCGCCTTTCGGGAAGGAAAATCTCGCCAGCAGACTCTGCGTGCTGCCATTGCCCGCCTGCGTGCCGAGGCAAGCGGGGATGCCTTGAATTTTTTTGCTGATATTGATGCGCAGTCGGCAGCAGCGGAAAGGGCCTTGTACCTTTCCCGGCGGCGCACCCTGGAGCAAGGCACTGCAGCCCTGAAACGGAGTTTGGGACTTGCTGAGGACGAGTTGGGCATGACCGCTCCGCTGGTAGCCAAGGGCGTGGTATCCGAGGTAGAGGTGCTGCGTCTGCGGCGTGAGGTCAACGAGCTGCGTGGCCGTATTCAGGAACGCCGCAACAGCTTTCGAGCAGACGCTCGGGGGGAGCTGTCGAAAAAAGAGGGTGAACTGGCGGCCTTGGCCGAGATGAACACTGCACGTGCCGATCAGGTGGGACGCACCATTATCCGGGCACCCATGCGCGGTACCGTGAAAAACACTCGCCTGACTACTGTGGGCGGGGTGATCCAGCCGGGCATGGATATCATGGAGATCGTGCCACTGGAGGACCAGTTACTTATCGAGGCCAGAATTCGGCCAGTCGACATTGCCTTTTTGCGTCCGGGACTAACGGCTACGGTCAAGATTACCGCCTACGACTATTCTATATATGGCGGCCTTGATGGTGTGCTGGAGCACATCAGCGCGGACACCATTGCCGACGAAGGTCGGACCCAGGAGCGTTTCTATCGCATCCGTGTGCGCACTGCGCGCTCCCACCTAAAAGGAAAGGATGGGCCGCTACCCATTATTCCCGGCATGGTGGCTAGCGTGGAGGTGCTCACGGGACATAAAACCGTCCTGGATTATCTGCTAAAGCCGGTGCTTAAGGTAAAGGAAAATGCGCTAAGAGAGCGCTAGCGCACTGGATGCCCGAAACGGGTGCCCAGATGACGAACGGTGGAGCCTGGGTGACCAGTGGCGATGGCTACGGAACCGGTTTCTTCCAGACAGTGATTTTGTGAACCCTGACCGGGCATTAACTTGCCCCGGCGACCGCGATAGGTCTATATAGGGTCATCAGATTTAGGCCTCTGAAAAACGGGGACATGGAGCAGGGTATGGCATTGCAACTGAGAGTGGTCAACGCGGCGGGAGAGGAACGGATTATTGAGGTCGTTCCCGGCCAGAATATTTCAGTCGAGGCGGGTGAGACCTATACCTTGGTTAACTCCGATCTTTCCCGGACCGTTGAACTTGTCCGCGATGGCGACACCCTGCTTATTCGTACCGCCGATGGTGAACTTCGCCTCGACAATTTTTTTGATGAGCCTGAATCCGGTGCTGTCGCACCTACCCTGGTTTTCGAGGATCTCGGCCGAATTCATGTGTTGAGTGGCACGGGTGGTGAGGAAACTTTGGGCACCTTTACTGTCCCAGTCACCGAGGGGCTGCCTCCTCTCCCCGAGGATGGTTTGTTCCCCGAAGATGATTTGCTGATTTCTGGTGCACCGGGGGATTCCCCAGTATTTTCAGCCTTTTTCTTGCCGCCAAGCGGTGACGGTGCAGAGGATGGAACTGCTTTTTCAAGGACGTTTCCCGAAGGGGACGATGCGGCAGCCGTTGAGATTTTTGCTGGGTTGCTCGCACCTCCAACCTTTACCATCGCCAGTGCCTCGGCGGTGGAAGCCGGGAATATCGTCTTTACCGTGACCCGCAGCGGTCAGACCAAAGACTCCGGTTCGGTAGACTTTACCGTGACCTCCGGTTCGGCTATGGACGGCAGCGATTTCACTGCCATTGCGGGTACGCTGGATTTTGATGCTGGGGAAACTGCTCAGTCTTTCACGGTAACTACCCTTCCTGATTCGATATATGAAGCTAACGAATCTTTTAACGTTACCCTGAGTAATCCTACAGATGACGGCGTCATCGGTGTTCCGGGCGCATCTCTAGGCACGATTATTGATGACGAGGCACCGCCGGTCTTCAATATCAGTGCGGGTGCCAATGCCACTGAAGGTGGCGCGCTGGTTTTCACCATTACTCGGGATATCGGTACCGTTGAACCGACTCAGACAGTGAGTCTGGGCGTAGGCGGTAGTGCGACCCCTGGAACAGATTTCATCTTGCCAGTGGCAAGCGTTAGTTTTGCTACTGGCGAGACTTCCAAGAATGTCACTGTTGCGACCTCTCAGGATGCCCTGTTTGAGCCTACAGAATCCGTCAGTCTTACCATCACCGGGATTGATTTTGGCGGCGTGATCAATACCGCCTCGGCAAGCAGCGATATCCTCGATGACGATCCGGTTCCCAGCTTTTCTATTTCCTCGGGCTCTGGGGTGGAAGGCAGCACCGTGTTGTTTACCGTTACCCGTACCGGTGATTCAGCGGCGACACAGACGGTAGATTTTGCCACCAGCCCGGGAACTGCAATAGCTGCTGATTTCAGCGCGACCGCGGGTACCTTGAGCTTTGCCCAAGGTGAGGTCAGCAAGAGTTTTACTGTTGTCACGACCCAGGAATTGCTAGCTGAAGGCAACGAGACCTTCAGTGCCACGCTGAGCAATCCCACTGGGGGTGCGATCCTTGGGACAGCCGTTGGTACCGGCACCATTATTGATGACGATATTGCCAGTTTTGTGTCACCTGCAGTCAGTGCTACCGAGGGTGATAGCATCGTTTTTACCATCACCCGCACCCTGGATGCCGCCGGTGTGCAGACAGTGGACTACAACTTTAGCGCCGGAACTGCAGCGATTGGTGATGCCGTTTTTAACGGGGTCAATGGCACCCTGACCTTTAACCCCGGAGTGCTGTCACAGACGATAACTGTGGCGACCAATGCGGATGCAGTCTTTGAGGCGGACGAGACCTTCCTCCTCAACCTCAGTAATGCCACCGGCGGTGCCCAGATCGGCACACCTACATCGGTTGGCACCATTCTGAACGATGATGCTGCGCCGAGTTTTGCCATCAGTGGCGGCAGTATCGCTGAGGGCGGGGTAGTTACCTTCACTGTGACCCGCACTGGTGTAGCCCAGGCAGATCAGAGCGTGAGCTACGGCACCGTATCGGGCAGCGCGACAGCGGGGGATGACTTCACCACCACCAGCGGCAGCTTTACCTTTACTGCGGCAGATGCCAGTGGCACGGCCAAGACTTTCACCGTTCAGACCACCGCCGATAACGTGCTGGAGGCCGACGAGACTTTCAGCGTTAATTTGTCCGGGGCGACGGCCGGGGCAGTGATCGGTGCGGGCTCTGCTACCGGTACGATTACCAACAATGACTCTGTTTTCTCCATCGCCGACGTTTCCGCGGCCGAGGGCGGTGGTCTGCTATTCACTGTCACCCGTACTGGTGACACAACAGCTAGCCAGGTAGTCACGGTGAATACCTCAGACGGCACGGCGACTACTGCCAATGGCGACTACACCGCTATCGTTAACCAGGACCTGACCTTCGGTATCGGGGTGACCACCCAAGACATCAACGTCAATACCACCAACGACACCACTCTGGAGGCAGACGAGACCTTCAGCATTGCACTCACCACCAGTGATGCCAACGCCAGCATTGACGGTGCCAATGGCACTGCCACCGGCACCATCACCAACAACGACTCTGTTTTCTCCATCGCCGACGTTTCCGCGGCCGAGGGCGGTGGTCTGCTATTCAC
>JAJFJT010000034.1 GCA_021773795.1 Gammaproteobacteria bacterium
TAATCCCCACATGCAGGGTAATGAGGTGTTGCTGGGCATGAGTTTTTTACGCAAGTTGGAGATGGTCCAACGTGACGGTAGTCTGACCCTTCGCCAGCAACACCAGTGATATCCTGTGTGGTGTACGCTACGTATTCCGACCGGCCTGCACATGTTCTGCAGTGAGTTCTTCCGTCAAGACAGCCCGGACGATTTAGGTTAGGCTGTCTTGCATCTCACCAACGGTCTCAGGGAATGAACCGCCCATGGCAATGGTCTCGCATCGCTCCAACCTGTTTTCACACTCCGTGATGAGGGCTCGGGCCGTAGCGGTGTTATTTTCGAAGCCTACTGACGAAGGAGCTACCGTATACAAGTCAGAGGTAACGGTATTGCTCTTTGCCATTCTAGAATTTGTTGGACTGTTAGTCTTGGTTGAAATAGTACCGTACAAGACCTGACACTGTTTGTTTTGCACGTCAATTACATTGGAGCCTTACTTAAAATGGAGAAACTTATGACGACAAGATTGATTGCTCTCATTGCATTGCTGCTATGTACTGGATGTGCCTCAATAGTGAATGATTCAACACAACCTATGAAAATTGAAACAAAGACTCAGGGCGGAGATCTGGTCTCCGGCGCTGAATGTAAGCTGTCGAACGATTACGGCACTATTTCTGCCAAATCCGGTGAAACAACGCAAGTTCGGCGCTCAAGCAAAGACTTAGATATTGTTTGCAAAGACCCTAAGTACCCGGATGCAAATGCAAGAGCTATTTCTCGGGCGAACGGTGGTATGTGGGGAAATATCATTCTCGGTGGTGGCATCGGAGCCATCATTGATCACAATAAGGGCACGGCCTACACATACCCAACCTGGGTGCAGTTGATTTTTGGAAAGACGCTTGGCTTCGATCGAACAGCCGAGAAGGCGGGACAGCCAACACTTGGCACTGAACCCGCTGGTTTTCCAACCGCTCCAGCTAATGCAGCATCAGCGGAGGTAGCCGCAGCAAAATAGCTGTCAAGCGGAAAATAGGGTCTGGCCCCTATTCATTACCGACCGGTTCGCACACGCTCTGCAGGAAGTCCGCCCTGCAAGATAGCCCCAAGGATTTGGGCTAGGCTGTCTGTTATCTCGTCAACGGTCTCACGGAATGAACCGTCCATGACATCTGCCCGATACCGTTCCATCTACGCTTCAACCTGTGGCACAGGCCTCATGGAGCCTTCTACGGCTTGCCCTATGTTGCCCGTAAGAAATTACTGATTGGCCTGACTGGGTCAGTCAGGTTATATGGAAAGTTTCGGCATAAGAAAGAAAGGGAAATGAGTATTGCGTCCCCGTATTTGTACGGGTTATTGCGGCGTTAGATTTATGGGATCGAATATGAAAAGTCTGATTTCAATTTTAGCATTATGTTTAATGCTAAGTGGTTGTGCTGCTCAAATGGAGTTAAAGCGGAAAGACAATCTTAGGTCATCGGTTATAGCTCTAGATGGTGCTCAAGTATGTTGTAAATCGTTTGAAGAAATGAATTTTATTCCGCTCAGGAAATCAGGAAGGAACAAATACCGAATTGATCGAACATCCTCAGCATTTGATTTCGATTCAGGAAAAAGTTTTTTTATCGCATTCGAGGTTCCTCAATATAAAAATCCTTATGTGCTAAATGTAGAAAGCTGGGTAGATGGGGGCTCTTTGCTTCCAGAAATGCATTTATTGTATCCGTCATTGTTGTTTCTCAATAAAAGCTTTAAGCCAATCGCACTAATCAAAGAATTACCTTATGTATTTGACGTGTGGTGGACAACTTCGGGAATGGAAGCAAATTTGGTAATGGGAGAAGAGTCGAGAACGGTTAAATATTTAGTGGTCTTTATGGAGCAATCAAAGCAGGGACATATATTTACGGCGCATGAAGGCGGGGGAATTATGCCGCTAGTAACCGGAAGTGGGATAATGTACATGCCCACCGGAGGTGTTACTCACAAATTTCCCTTTAATGCTGAAGGAATTATTAACATTGAAGTTCAGAGGGATTAAGTTTTAGCCACCCATTCATGTTCGTTTGAGTGGGAATATTCAACAGCGTAAGGGACTAGATGGCCCCTGCTCGTTAATCAAGTTTCTTATGGACAATATCCGACTACCCATCCATTACGCCGACGGACTATTTATCACTGGTACTGATACCGATATTGGCAAAACAGTGATCTCTGCGGCACTTACTTTGGCGCTCAACGGGGCTTACTGGAAACCGATACAGGCGGGGCTGGAAGGTGGAGGCGATAGCGCGGCGGTGCAGCGGATGACGGCCATGCCAGATTTTCGTATCCATCGGCCGGACTATGAATTGCGCATACCTCGTTCCCCTCATGAGGCGGCGCAGCGCGAAGGTGTGCGCATTGCTTTGTCGGATTTCGTGTTGCCGAAGGATTACCGACCGCTGGTGGTAGAAGGGGCGGGTGGGGTACTGGTGCCGCTGAATGAGACCACATTGATGGTAGATCTCATGGCACATCTCGGCTTGCCGGTGTTGATGGTGGCGCGTGCTGCTCTCGGCACCATCAACCACACGCTGCTTTCTATTGAGGCCCTGCGCCAGCGCGGGTTGCAGATTATCGGGGTGGTGATGAATGGGCCCCCCGATGAGGCGAATCGGGAGGCTATTGAGCACTACGGGAAGGTGCAGGTGATTGCCGAGGTGCCGGTGTTGGCATCGCTTTCACCCCGTTCCATTGCCGGCCTGGCAAAGCAACTCCGCCGGGCGCTGGATGCGCTAGAATAGGCGCCCCTTGGTTTTTTAGTGAACCGTATTCAGATGGAAAGCACCCAACACGCCGCCGCAATTTCTTCCGCTCCCGCCGAGGCCTCCTGGAGCCGGGAGGCAATTCTCGAACTCTACACATTGCCCTTCAGCGATCTGTTATCCCGGGCGCACGATGTGCACCGGCAGCATTGGGACGCCAACACCCTGCAACTCAGTACCCTGATGTCCATTAAGACCGGTGGTTGTGCCGAGGACTGCAAATATTGTGGTCAGAGCGCGTCTTACACCACCAAACTACAGGTGGAGAAGTTGTCCCCGGTGGAAGAGGTGGAGCAGGCGGCGCGGGCGGCCAAGAATGCCGGGGCCAGTCGCTTTTGTATGGGTGCTGCCTGGCGTGAGTTGAAAGACCGTGATGTACCAAAGGTGGCAGAACTGGTGCGGCGGGTGAAAGCCCTGGGGCTGGAGACCTGCATGACCTTGGGGATGTTGAAGCAAGAGCAAGCCGATACGCTGCGCGATGCGGGGCTGGATTATTACAATCACAATATCGATACCTCGGAGGAATATTATCCCGAGGTGATCAGTACCCGTAACTATGCTGATCGGCTCGATACTTTGGACAAGGCACGTGACTCCGGCTTGAAACTCTGCTCGGGCGGCATCATCGGCATGGGGGAGAGCCGTGGGGATCGTGCCGGTATGCTGGAGACGCTGGCCAATATGGCCCCGCCTCCCGAGAGTGTACCGATCAATATGCTGGTGCCGGTTGCCGGCACACCACTGGCCGATACGCCGCCGCTAGAGCCGCTGGAACTGGTGCGTACCATTGCGGTGGCGCGGGTGCTGATGCCGCAATCCCATCTTCGTCTTTCCGCCGGGCGCGAGGCCCTGTCCGATGAGGCCCAGGCACTGTGTTTCTTTGCCGGCGCCAACTCGGTGTTTTATGGTGATCGCCTGCTCACCACGGATAATCAGGAGGCCAGCGATGACAGAAAATTATTCGCCAGTCTCGGCCTGCATACGGAGCCAGCACCCGCAAGCTGAGCTTTTCCGCCTGCGGGTCTTGCTGGCGCCGTTGCTCGCCCTGCTGTTGGCAGCCTGTGCCACGCCCCGGAGTGTCGACCCACCGCAGCGCTTTCTCGATACTGATGACGTATACGCCTCGTGCGCCCGCTTGTTTTCCAATATCGATAAGCGGGTGGCTGCTGCCGGCGTGATGGACGTGCAGGCGGCTCCCATTCCCGTCTATCCCTATCTGCGCCTGAACCGTTTCCTTGCCGCTATGGTGCCCGCGGTGGATGAGGTGGAAAAATTTCCCGCTTGGGTGGCTGCGTTGCGGGCGCTGGACCAGCAGGGACGCCGTATCGAGATCACGAATCTGCCTGACTCCGTACCCATCGAACGCAAGAAACTGATGGCATACGCAGCCCAGTGCGGCGAGTTGCTGGCGGGCGAGCTGAAAAACGCCGAACAGCGCCGCCACCTGCGGGCCCGCGCCCGTGTTCCCGATGATTACAGCCTGCTGCGCCGGACCTTCGGCCTCTATCCGCTAACCTCGCTCATTTTCAAGGCGGGTGTTGCCTCCCTGCACCGCGACCTGGCCCGTGGCTTTGCGGCGCCGGGGAAGCCCGAGGGGCAATGGCGGCGTTACGGGCCGCCGGAGCGCTTGGCCTCGTTGTCACCGCAGGGGTTCGCGAAGTTGCTGTCTTTTGATATGTCGGTGATCAGGCGCACGCTACCTACCACCCTGTCGCTACAGAAGCTCGTGGAATTGCTGGCCCAGGCGCGCTCCGGACCGATGGGAATGTATCACCTGTCGCCGATCGCACGGGCGAAGCTTTTCAATCACTTTGCGCCCCTGTGGGAAGTGGATACCGTGTCCGAGGCCGATGGTATTGGCACGCCGGTATGGGCCACCGGCGACCGTCCGTGGGTGGATACCGATCGACCGGCAGTTTTCCGCCTGGTCTCCCAGACCCGCTTCGAAGGCGAGGTGTTGCTGCAGCTTAATTACATGGTGTGGTTTCCGGCACGCCCGCGTACCGGGCCTTTGGACCTGCTGGGCGGAGAGCTGGACGGTATAGTCTGGCGGGTGACGCTGGATCGGTATGGCGTGCCGCTCATCTACGACAGCATGCATCTTTGCGGCTGCTACCACATGTTCTTTCCCACTGCACGGCTGCGCCCGCGGTCACCTGCGGCGGATGTTCACGAGGAGGCGATTTTTATCCCACAACGCTTGCCCGCTGACGGTGGTTCACGGCGCGCAGTTATCCGGGTCGCCAGCGGTAGCCATTACCTGCGCCAGGTCTATTTCGAAGCGGAGCCAACGGCCGAAGTGCACTACGCGTGGCAGGACTATCATAAACTGCGATCGCTGCATTTGCCGGACGGTGGCCGCCGTAGCCTGTTTGGTCCCGATGCGCTGGTGGTAGGCAGCGAGCGCGGGGAGCGCTGGCTGTTTTGGCCCATGGGCATTGCGTCACCCGGTGCCATGCGTCAATGGGGGCATCACGCCACCGCCTTCGTGGGGCGGCGTCACTTCGATGAGGCGGGGCTTATCGGGCGCTACTTTGAGCGGGTACGTCAGCCTGAATGAGCCTCGGCAGCGTGCTTGGCGCGGACGAAGTCGGCATGGGGGACGTAGATGAGGGCGGCAACCTTGCGCACCAGATGGTCCTCATATTTGTCGATGACGCCATCGGCGTAGGCCACCCGCCAGAGCAGCTCAATGAGATGCAGCTTTTTATCCGTGGAGAAACGCTCATTGATCACACGGGTGAAATCGTGCAAGGAGGTGGAGGTGTCCGCCTCCTGCTCGGCCATTTCCAGCAGCACTCGGGTTTCTTCCGCATCAAGCTCGAAGGCACTCTCCAGCGCCTGAAGTACAGCGGCCCGCTCGACTTCATCGACGCTGAAATCGGCCCGGGTCATCTCTACCAGCAGGGCTGCAGCGGCGAGACGCAGGGTGTGTTCCGCTTCTACGGGAGAACTGCGCGGTCCGAGCCGCGAGATCTGCATATTGAAATAATTTTGAAGGCTCTGAATCATGGGGCGCAGTATAGCCTGCATCGTTGGATTAAGGTGCCGGTTTATAGATCAGCGAGTCGGGGCGGAAGGCGAGCCAGGCGAAGGCGAAGTGAACACCCTGGGCGACATATTCCAGCTGTTTTCCTTGCAATGGTCCGGCGGTGGCGCGGCCAAAGAGATCCCAGCTGGAACCGGTCCGGATATCCATTATTTTGCCGTTGCGAATTTCGAAACTGAGTGCCTTTCCATCAAGTTCGCGTTTGTAGGCGGCGGCGGAGGGGATGGTGCGGGAGTCACCAATCTGGCCTTCATCAAGCACCGACAGGGTGCCCGTACGGCTAAATACCACCACCGGGATATCTGCAATCTGGTCATTGATGACAGGTGTAGCCCGCAAGGCGGAGTAAGGGTAGAGCTTGTGTACGTCTTTACTGGAGATATTCAGTACCCGCTCCATCGCCGGCAGGCGCGGGTCGACAGGGTCTTGATACAGGAAGGGTTGTTGGCCGACGCGATCATAACCGCGGTAGGGATTTTGTCCGTAGTGGCGGAAATAACCGGTGCGGCGTGAGAGGATCGCCCCTTTGGGAAAGCGGTTGCGGAAGTCTTCGTAGGCAACGATGACTGCTGGCACTCGGTTCAGAACGGTTCCGGCCATTTTGCCCACGATGGCGCGCCCGGTGAGCTGTTGCCACCAGCTTTCAGTCTGACGGTCGTACATCACCAGATCACTCTTGCGTAATTTTCCGGTGGTGCCGAAATCCAGTACCTGCCCCTGCATGCGGCGGTCGAAGACGATAGAGGCGTTGCACAAGGGGCAGAAGGTGACGGTGATGGGGGTACCGTTCAGTTCATCGTTGACGATTTCGTGGAACATGAGGATCTGTAATGGATAGGCGCGGCTCTTGCCATTGATGCTTACCGCAATTACCGGCTCTCGTTTGTCCAGCCAGGCATCTGCCTCCTCACTGGAGACGAAGCGGGGTTTATCGATGGCGGGGATACCGTCCTTGGGTGGTCCACCGGATTGAATCTCCGACAGATCCACCAGGGTTTTGGAGAAGTCGGTATTCGGCCACAGATCGGATGCGAGGAACTGGGCGTGGGCCGTGGTGGCATATAGCCAGGCCCCCAGCAGGAGGAGGGCAGCAAGGGCGAAAAGGCTTTTGTCGCGACGGCGGGACAGGATTATTGGGTGCATGCGGATTCTCCGGGTTTTCGCGTTCACAGAGCCTATGACCCGGCAAGTGGGTGAAATGTTCAGCCAGGAGCGGTCCTAAAATCTGACGGGCTCCCGGGATTGTGTCCTGCATCCCTATACTTTTTGTTGTGGAAGGGAAAGAATGGCCCCCTTTCCGGCGGCTAATGGCGCTGGCAGCGGCAAGGAATCAGCCCAAGTGATGAAATTCAAGATTTCTAATAAGTATTTGCCCTTTTTGGTGTGGTGGCCGCTAGTCACCCGCCGCACGGCACGTGCAGATTTTCTCGCTGGCCTGACCGGGGCGGTGGTGGTTTTACCCCAGGGGGTTGCCTTTGCGGCTATTGCCGGTATGCCACCCCAGTATGGTCTTTATGCGGCGATGGTTCCGGCTATCATCGGCGCCCTTTTTGGTTCCTCGTACCATCTCGTTTCCGGGCCCACTACCGCCGCTTCTATTGTGCTCTTTTCCGCCCTTAGCGCCTTGGCCGTGCCGGGCAGTGTGGAATACATCAGTTATGCTCTGATCCTGACCCTGATGGTTGGCTTTATAGAGTTGGCCATGGGACTCGCTCGCCTGGGGGTGCTGACCAATTTCATCTCCCATTCGGTGATTGTGGGCTTTACCGCGGGCGCGGCCATCCTCATTGTCACCAATCAGCTAAAGCATTTTTTTGGCATGGATATTCCGCCTGATCTGCAACTCCATGAGACTCTGCTCTATTTTTGGGATCACAAGAGAGGAGTTCATCCCTTTGCGGTAGCGACGGCGGGAGCAACGCTGATCAGCGGTATTCTGGTAAAGCGCTTTTTTCGTCGCTTACCCTACATGGTGGTGGCGATGCTGGTGGGCGGTGTGGTTGCCATAGCACTGAACTGGTATCTGGGCTATATGGGCCAGGGGCCCCTGATCTCGGTACTTGGGACGGTGCCCGGGACTTTACCTCCGCTGTCCGTGCCGGATATTTCTCTGGCGGCCATCAAACAGCTGGCTCCGGTGGCCCTTGCGGTCTCCCTGTTTGCACTCACCGAGGCGGTTTCGATATCGCGTTCTATCGCGGCTCGTTCGGGGCAATACATTGATGGTAATCAGGAATTCATCGGCCAGGGTTTGTCCAATATCGTGGGCAGTTTCTTCTCCGCCTACGTGGCGACCGGCTCCTTTAATCGTAGCGGGGTGAACTACGAAGTGGGTGCGAAGACACCGCTGGCGGCGATGTTTGCCGGTGGCCTGTTGATCGTCATCGTGATCCTCGTTGCACCCCTGCTGGCTTATCTACCCAACGCGGCCATGGCGGCGATATTGTTTCTGGTGGCCTGGGGCATTATCGATTTCAAACGTATTTACACCATCGTACGCGCCAGTCGCTCCGAGGCCCTGGTACTTTGGGTGACCTTCTTTGCCACCATATTGTTGCAACTGGAATTTGCCATTCTTCTTGGTGTGTTCCTTTCCATGGTGGTTTTTTTGCGCCAGACCTCCCATCCCAGGGTGCTCGTGCGTATGCCCGACCCGGGTCCACCACGACATTTCACGACCGACCCGGGTTTGTGGGAATGCCCGCAGATGAAGCTGGTGCGTATCGACGGTTCCATCTATTTCGGAGCGGTCAGCTACGTGGCCGAGCGACTACGTATTATCGCCAAGAGAAACCCCGAGCAAAAACATTTGATTATCTTTGCGCGCAGCATCAATTTCGTCGATGTGGCGGGCGCGGAACTGCTAGCACGTGAGGCCAGGCAGCGACGCCAGATGGGGGGTGGTTTATATTTTCATCAGGTTAAGGATACCGCTCATGCGATTCTGGAGAAGGGCGGCTACTTGGATGACATCGGTGAGGATAATCTATTTCCTACCAAGGGGAGTGCTATCCACCATGCTTTTGAAAAGCTGGACCGGAATATCTGTGCCCGTTGCACAAAGCGGGTATTCGAGGAGTGCGCCGGTCTGCCCAGGATCGAGGAACCCGAGTTGCCACTGGGGGAGGTGAGCAAGAAAAAGATTGCCGGCAAGAAGAGCCTGCCTAAAAAACGTGTGGCACCAAAGAAAAAGATTACGGCAAAAAGAGAATGAAATATCGTTTTGAGATCCTGGAGCAGAGCATTAAGTATCAGGGCTTTTTCTGCCTGCAGCGAGTGCGTCTTCGCCATGAGCTGTTTGCCGGAGGCTGGAGCCAGGATATCGTCCGGGAGGTTATTGAGCGCGGACATGCTGCTGCCGCCCTGCTCTATGATCCTGTGCGGGATGAGGTGGTGCTTATCGAGCAATTCCGGATTGGTGCACTGGAGAGTTCAACGGGGCCTTGGTTGGTGGAAATCGTCGCGGGCATCATTGAGCCGGGGGAAAAACCGGAGGATGTGATTCGGCGGGAGGCGATGGAGGAAGCGGGTTGCGAGATTCTAGATCTGGAATTCATCGCCGACTTCAATCTCAGCCCCGGTGGTTGTTCCGAGCGTATGCATCTTTACTGTGCGCGGGTGGATGCCTCGAATGCAGGTGGAATCCATGGCCTGGCCCATGAAGGCGAGGATATCCGCGTAAGTGTCCTCTCGGCCCATGAAGCCTTGGCATTACTGGAGGCGGGTAAGGCGAGTTCTGCTACACCTATGTTGGCCTTGCAATGGTTTGCCCTGCATCGGCTGGTATTGCGCGAGAAATGGTGTACGGGCTAGCTAGGGGCACCTAAGTCCGACAGGCTCCTTTTATTCCGGGACGACGCGCACATCCGCACCTAAAATAGTAGCCATAGCCCGGCTTGAGGACTTCAGGCTGAAGTGTGTTTCCCGGTAACCCACCGTTTTTAAATGGTAGCGAAAGGTGAGTTTGGAGCCATTCATCCATTGCAGCAGGGTGTGCGATGTCAGTTGCCGTGCCGCTACCGTTCCAAGATCATATATCGCTTTTCTTGCCTTTAGTTGGCAGCTGATGCGAGGCGTACCTAAATCTGAGGGCAGTTCTCCATCGATCACGTAGGTGGGGCAGGCCCCCTTGTGAAAGGTATCAAAGCGCCCCTGAATGCTGAACACTGCGTAGACATGATTATTGTCGTGCCGATATACCGTCAGGATGTGGCCGGCATCGTTATCGACTTGGGCAATTGAGCCAGATGTATTGCTGGATGAGGTGGGATAAATCACTTCCCACTGGGCGTAGGCAGGCAGGCTGTAGAGGGCGCACAAAAGCACGGCGAGGATGGCGGGCAGGCCTTTTCCTCGCCGTGTTTCCATAAACAGGTCGTTCAGGTGACACTCGGCCATCCCTTCCCCTCTCCTTGGCTACAGAGAACTGCGGGGCAGTGTACACCAAGAGCCAGGGTGTACCCCTGGACCCGTATGCCTGATCCTAGGAGCCTGTCGGACTTAGGCCGGATCGACAGTTTGAACGCCTTGCTCTGTGCCCAGCAACAGCACATTAGCCGGCCGTCGTGCAAACAGGCCATTGGTGACGACGCCCACAATCTGGTTGAGTTCGCTTTCGAATTTGACCGCTTCCATAATTCGCAGATTGTGGACATCAAGGATGAGGTTGCCATTGTCGGTAACAAAACCATCCCGCAATATGGGTCGACCACCCAGTTTCACCAATTCCCGGGCGACGCAGCTACGCGCCATGGGGACGACCTCGATGGGCAGCGGAAAGTCACCGAGCACATCCACCAGCTTGGAGCTATCGGCGACACAGACAAATTGTTTCGCGACCGAGAGTACGATCTTCTCCCGCGTGAGGGCACCGCCGCCGCCCTTGATCAGGTGTAGCTGGGCATTGGACTCGTCCGCACCATCCACGTAGACCGAGATTTCATCCACTTCATTGAGTTCCAGCACCGGGATACCGTGGGACTTGAGGCGGGCCGCGGAGGCCTCGGAACTGGCCACAGTGCCCTTGATGCGGTGTTTGATTTCCGCCAGGGAGTCAATGAAGTGGTTGGCGGTGCTGCCGGTGCCGACGCCAATGATGGTGTCATCTACCACATACTCGATAGCGGCATCGGCCGCCGCCTTTTTCTGATCGTCCAGGGTCATCGATGGTTCCTCGTTAGTCTATGCCGTGATTCCCAGTGGGGTTTGGCAATGGCACGGGTAATTGGTGCGGGTATTATATACGCCTCGTGCTAATTAGGCCGTGGAGAAGAACAATCATGAAGAGTGACTATGTCGCCCGCATCCAGCGGGCCTGTGTATACGATGTTGCTCGGGAAACCCCGCTGGAGCCGGCGCCATTGCTTTGCCGTCGTCTGGGCAATGAGGTTTTGCTCAAGCGTGAGGATTTGCAGCCGGTGTTTTCCTTCAAGCTGCGCGGTGCCTACAACAAGATAGCCCAGCTCGATCCCAAGCTGCGGGCAAAGGGAGTGATCGCAGCCTCGGCGGGCAATCATGCCCAGGGTGTTGCGCTGGCTGCTCGCTATCTCGGTATTCCCGCTCTCATCGTAATGCCCAAGACCACGCCACGTATCAAGGTGGATGCGGTGCGTAATCTGGGTGCCAAGATCATTCTCCACGGCAGTGCCTTTGATGAGGCACGGGTCTATGCCGAGGAACAGGCGGATAAGCGTGGGCTCAATTTTATTCATCCTTACGATGATGTTGATGTGATCGCGGGGCAAGGCACGGTCGCGGCGGAAATTTTGCGCCAGCATGGCGATGCTATCCACGCTATTTTCGTGCCTGTGGGGGGCGGTGGACTGATTGCCGGTATCGCTGCTTACGTTAAGGCGCTGCACCCGGAGACCCGCATCATCGGAGTGGAACCGGAAGATGCCCCCACACTGTATCGGGCGCTGGAGGCCGATGAGCGGGTGGTTCTCGATCAGGTTGGGATCTTTGCGGATGGGGTGGCGGTGGCGCAGATTGGTGCAGAGCCCTTTCGGGTTGCACGTGAGTGTGTGGACGAGGTGTTGCTGGTCAGTACCGACGAGATCTGCGCGGCCATTAAGGATATTTACGACGATACCCGGGCTATTGTGGAGCCGGCGGGGGCGCTCGCGGTGGCAGGAATCAAACGTTATGTGGCACGCGAGGCCATAACCGGCGCGTGCCTGATTGCCATCAATAGTGGAGCCAATGTTAATTTTGATCGTCTGCGTCACATTGCGGAGCGGGCAGAACTGGGGGAACAGCGGGAGGCCTTGCTGGCGGTGACCATTCCGGAACGCCCCGGCAGTTTTCGTGGCTTCTGTCATGCCCTGGGGCCGCGCTCCGTGACCGAGTTTAACTACCGTTATTCCGGACAAACGGACGCCCATATTTTTGTCGGTATCGAGTTACGCGATGGCGAGGCCGACAAGCAGGCGCTGGTTCGTCATCTCCAGGAGAAGAACTATCCGGTTGTGGATATGAGCGACAATGAGATGGCAAAGCTGCACATTCGTCACATGGTGGGCGGGCGTGCCAGTGCCAACGCCGACGAGTCACTTTATCGCTTCGAGTTTCCAGAGCGCCCCGGCGCATTGCTGCGCTTTCTTACACGCATGGGTGACCGTTGGAATATCAGCCTTTTTCACTACCGCAACCACGGCTCCGCTTATGGCCGAGTATTGGTGGGTTTTCAGGTGTCCGCTTCAGACCAGACCGACTTCCAGCAGTTTTTAGAGGAACTTGGATACCTGTATAACCGCGAGAGTGAGAACCCTGCCTACCGCTTATTTTTGGAGTAACTCCAGGGATGGAGTGTATGCCGTACATCCGTCGGGAATGGATGCGGCTGCGGCGAAACTCCAGGGATGCGGCGAAGCGACAGCGGTGTAGCCTGGATGCAGCGCGTGCGGAATCCGGGAAGGTAGCAACACTCTGGGTTGGTGTGGCAACGGACTTTGCCCCGGATTCCACTGCGTTTCATCCAGGCTACAGTGGGCTGGTTTTAGTCACCGTTGCAAGGCGGACTTGGTCGGCCCTACCGGGTAAACCACTGCAACCCAGATTCCGTCACTACACCATCCAGCGGAACATCCCAAGGCTGTGCGTTCAGTCTTTCTACCTGTTGAAAATCATAGGCCATCCCTATGAGTGTGGGCTTGCGCCAGTGTTGGCGCTGGCGGAGAAAGGCGAAGCTGCGGTCGTAATATCCGCCACCCATGCCTAAGCGATTGCCCTTGGTATCAAAGGCGACCAGCGGTAGCAGGACCAGGTCGAGAGCCTGGGGTGCTATTTGATGGCGAGGCGATACGCCGGGCTCCGGGATCCCGTAGCGGTTGAGCAGCAGGGGTGTTTCACGGATGCAGGGTAGAAAGCACAGCCGGGAACGCATCAGTGTGGGCAAATAAAGATGCCGGCCACGAGCGCGAAGGATGGGAAACAGCGCTGAAAGATCGATCTCACCGTCATTGGGGACATAGGCAGCTATGCGCTGGGCACGGCGTAGCAGTCGACTTCTGGCGAGGATGTGGACGAGGTTATGGGAGAGCTGTACTCGCTGCCGGGCCGGCAGGGTGCGCCGACGTGCCCGTAAACTACGACGCACTTCGATGGGGGGTGGAGGGTGTAGCAAAGCTTGTGGGGTATTCAAGTGGTACTCCCCACCTGAGTCGCTGTGTACCTAGTCGCTTGAACCGCAGAGGTTCAAGAGGGAACGGTATTTGAAATATCAGGTTTCCCGCTACGAGGCGGGCCTACACAACAATCCCAACTACATGTTCCCAGAGGCATTGAGATAGGTTCAAGTGTCTC
>JAJFJT010000035.1 GCA_021773795.1 Gammaproteobacteria bacterium
GATTCGGGGTCACCTACGGCAGCACGAAAATAAAGTTCGATAACCTCCCGCTTGCCGACATAGGCACGGGCGACCTGTTCCACGCCACAGGCCTGCCCCTTCGCGATCTCTGTGTAACCCGAAGTGATGGTGTGCTCTGCAATCACCGGTTTCAGGCTTTCGCTAATACGATCCAGTTTCCAGTTCAGACTACGTGCCAACATGTGGATAGACTCGGTGAGACCCACGTGGCGCAGGGTTCCCTTGGCCTTCTTTTTCTTAAATTCAGCCCGTGTCAGGCCTGCCCCAATCTTCTGCTGGAAAGGAACCCGGCGCGTGGAGGCATCCTGGATGCGGCTCACGCGGATGTGTTCTACCCGCTGGCAGACGGCCGTCAGAACGCAAGGCAGGTAGTCCATCAGGAAGCCGGGGTTAATCCCGGTGCCCACACAGGCCACCTCGTGCACCCGGCAGATATTGTCTATACGTTTGGCTATGCGTGGATGGGTCTGCCAGGGGTAGGAGAGTTCCTCGCAGGTGGAGACGATATTGAGCCCCAGGCTAGCGGCTTCTTCGATCTGCAATTCCAGCACCTCGATACTGGATACGGTGGCCAGCACGGCCACGTCGGCATGCTTGCCCTGAAGTGCCGTGGCTAAATTATTGCGGATGGGGATGTCCATGGGCTTGAGGCCACACAGTGTTCCGAGATCAACGCCGAGTTTAGCGGGATCGGGGTCCACCGCGGCAACGATCCTGATGCCGCTCCGTTCGGAGATAAAGCGGACTATATTTTGTCCCAGAGGACCAAGCCCCAGCTGGACTACGTTTAGCATCTGACTGCTCTCCTAAATGAATAAAGCGCACAAGCCGCTGTTTTTATGATCTGGATTCCGGGGCCGCCCCCGCACATCCTGTGCTCCGCGGCATAAGTCCTTCCCTGGACAAATCTACGCTACGCTTCGGCCGGAATGACGACTTGGTTAGCAATGCCCTAACTACCATCCTCCACCTGCGCGGCACAGAACTTGAACTCTGGAATCTTGCCATAGGGGTCGAGGACCGGGTTGGTGAGCAGGTTGGCAGCGGCTTCGACGTAGCAAAAAGGGATAAACAGGCTGCCCTCGGGTACTCGCGGATCGGCACGGGCAGGAATCTGAATCGTGCCACGTCGGGTGCTGACGCGCACCCTATCACCCGCATTGAGCTCAAGCCGCGCCAGGTCCGCTGGCGCCAGGCTCACTGCCGCCTCCGGCTCGATGGCATCCAGTGCGCGGCTGCGGCGGGTCATGGCGCCGGTATGCCAGTGTTCCAGCAAGCGGCCGGTGATGAGCACCATGGGATATTTTTCATCTGGCAACTCATCCGGCGGGATGATATCCACAGGCACCAGTCGGGCGCGGCCGCTGGCGGTGGGAAAGCGATCCCAGAAAACCACCTCGTGTCCCGGCTCATCCGGCCCCGGACAGGGATAGGTCACCGAGTCTTCCCGTTGCAGGCGCTCCCATGAAATGTGCTTGAGGGAAGCCATCAGGCTACTCATCTCGCGGTACACATCGGCGGGCCCCTGGTAGTCCCAGTCGAGCCCGAGGCGGCGCGCCAGTTGCTGTACGATCCACCAATCCTGACGCACCTCACCGGGCGGAGCAACGGCCGGGCGACCCATCTGTACCTGACGATTGGTATTGGTTACGGTACCTTCCTTCTCTGGCCAGGCCGCCGCCGGCAGCACCACATCGGCATGGAAGGCGGTCTCGGTGAGAAATAGATCCTGCACCACCAAATGTTCGAGGCGAGCGAGACTGGCACGCGCATGATTCAGATCCGGGTCCGACATGGCCGGGTTCTCGCCCATGACGTACAGCCCCTTAATCCGGCCCCCACAAGCGGCATCAATGATCTCCACCACCGTGAGCCCGCGCTTTGCAGGCAGTTTCACGCCCCAGGCCTGCTCGTAGCGGGCGCGTGTTGCGGCATCCTCCACGGATTGATAATCCGGCAAGAACATCGGGATAAGCCCGGCATCCGAAGCCCCCTGCACGTTGTTTTGTCCACGCAAGGGATGCAGACCGGTACCGGGCCGTCCCACTTGCCCACATATGGTCGCCAGAGCAATGAGGCAGCGCACGTTATCGGTGCCGTGCACGTGCTGGGAGATCCCCATACCCCAGAAAATTACCGCCGCCTTCGCTCCAGCATAGATGCGGGCAACACGGCGGATGGTCTCCGCCTCGATGCCACAGATCGGCGCCATGGTCTCCGGGCGATAGGGTTGAATGTGCGTGCGCAGCTCCTCGAAACCCTCGGTACGGTTTGCTACAAATGCATGGTCGTAGAGATCTTCCTCGATGATCACGTGCAGCATGGCATTGAGCAGCGCCACATCGCTCCCCGGCTGGAACAGTAGCCGATGCTCCGCGTAGGCCACAAGATCTACGCCACGGGGGTCGATCACAATCAGCGTCGCCCCCCGGACCGCCGCTTGCTTGAGAAAGGTCGCCGCCACCGGGTGGTTGGCGCTGGTGTTGGAGCCAGTGACGATGATTACGTCGGACTCGGCGCAGGTGGTGAAAGGGGCGGTAACCGCGCCGGAACCGATCCCTTCGAATAATGCCGCCACCGAGGAGGCGTGACACAGACGGGTGCAGTGATCGACGTTGTGGGTGCCGAAACCGGTGCGCACCAGCTTCTGCACCAGATACGCTTCCTCGTTACTGCCCTTGGCGGAGCCGAAGCCTGCCAGTGCCTCGCCACCGTCACGCTCGCGAATCTTCTTGAAGCCATTGGCTGCGACGTCCAGCGCCTCTTCCCAACTTGCCTCACGAAAGTGGCTGGAGGGATCCGCCGGATCCACAGTGCCGCTACCCGCCTTGGGGGCATCATCCCGGCGGATCAGGGGCCGAGTAAGCCGCTGCGGGTGATGGATGTAATCAAAGCCAAAGCGCCCCTTGACGCACAGACGGTTGTGATTGGAGGGACCATCGCGCCCCTCCACCGCAACGATGCGTTCATCGTCTACGAGGAAATCGAGCTGGCAGCCCACCCCGCAATAGGGGCAGATACTGGGTACCCGTTTTTCGGCCGGGGGCAGCCCTTCTCCCATGCGATTAACCCGCGCCGACTCCATCAAGGCTCCGGTGGGACAGGCCTGCACGCATTCTCCGCAAGCGACACAGGTGCTCTCCGCCAGCCGATCATCCAGGTCAAAAATCACCCGGGTGTTGCCTCCCCGGTAAGCCATGCCGATGACATCGTTATGCTGAACCTCGCGGCAGGCACGGACACACAGCTGGCACTGAATGCAGGCATCCGGAAACCAGGCCACCGCGGGATGGCTGCGGTCGGGCTCCGGCGGCTTGCGGGCTGGATAGGGGCTTTCGGACACGCCGAGGTGATCACACCAATGCACGAAGGAGGTATCGAGACGATGGGCCTGAGTCCGCGGCGGCTGGTCGGCCAGCAACAATTCAAACACGGTGCGGCGTGCACACTCCACCCGTGGCGAGCCGGTACTCACCCGCATCCCGGCCTGCGGCTGGCGGATGCAGGCGGCGGCAAGCACCCGCTCGCCCTCTACCTCCACCATGCAGGCGCGGCAGTTGCCATCGGGCCGGTAGCCGGGCTTTGGGGTATGGCAAAGATGCGGGATTTCCGTGCCTTCCCGCCGGGCTACGTCCCACAGGCTTTCACCCGGGGTGGCCGTTACCTCGCGGTCGTCAAGGAAGAATGAAACTGGCCCGTTCACATCAGATCATCCCGAAAGAAGCGATACAGGGAACGCACGGGGTTGGGTGCCGCCTGGCCGAGACCACAGATGGAGGCGTTCGTCATCGCCTCGGCGAGTTCAGACAGCAGCGCCTCGTTTTCCACTGGTGCACGCAATAACTCCGCAGCCTTTTCCGTACCCACTCGGCAGGGGGTGCACTGGCCACAGCTCTCGTGGGCGAAAAAAGCCATGAGGTTGCGCGTGACTGCAGAAAGGTCATCTTGATCACTCAGCACGATAAGGGCCCCGGAGCCGACGAAACAACCGTGCTCGTCCAGGCTGCCAAAATCGAGCGGCAGATCGGCGAGGCGTTCCGGCAAAATTCCACCGGACGCGCCACCGGGCAGGAAAGCACGAAAGGTATGGCCCTCGGCCATGCCGCCCGCGTACTCATCGATAAGCTGCCGCGCACTGATACCCGCCGGCGCCCGCTTTACACCCGGTTCGCGCACCCGCCCGGATACCGAGTACGCACGCAGTCCGCTGGCTCCATTGAGACCCAGCGCTGCGAAGCGCTCCGCGCCCTGCTCCAGGATCTCCCGCAGCCAGTAGAGGGTTTCCACATTCTGCACCAGCGTCGGCCGGCCAAATAGGCCCTGCTCGGCTACATAAGGCGGACGATGGCGAGGCAGACCCCGCTTGCCCTCTATGCTCTCCAGCATTGCCGACTCCTCGCCGCAGATATAGGCACCGGCACCGCGCCGGACCTCGACACCCCCGGCAGGTGCCAGGCCAGCCTCAATGACGGCGGGCAACTCCTCGGCAAGCAGACGATAAAGCTCTGGATATTCATCCCGCAGATAGATATAGATCTTCTCCGCACCCACCGCCCAAGCCGCGAGCAACACGCCCTCCAGTACCCGGTGCGGTTCGCGGGCGAGGTAGTCACGGTCCTTGAAGGTGCCCGGCTCACCTTCATCAGCATTAACCACCATGTAGCGGGGGCCTGGGGCTGAGGCCACCGTCCGCCATTTGTGCGCGGTGGGGAAACCGGCGCCGCCCAGGCCACGCAGACCCGAGGCCTCCAGCTTGTTAAGGATATCCGTGAGTGGGCGCTTACCAATACGACAGCTCTGCAGCAGCTGGTAACCCCCATCCGCCACATAGGCCACGTAACGAGTTGCACTCGGGAGCGGCTCTTCCACACGATCATCCAGCGCGGTGCGTACTGATTGAGGGCTGGCATTAACGATGTAGCGGGCATCGATGGCAACGACCGGGGCGCAGTCGCAACGACCCATGCAGGAACCGGGCAACACCCGTGCACGACCCGACAATTGCCCGCGCAACTGCCCGAGCAGGGTATCGGCACTGGCGAGCATGCACGGCAGGCTGGTACAAACCCGCAAGACGGGTAGAGAAGGATTCTCGCTATCTATATGGAAGTGGGCATAGAAACTTGCCACCTCGTAGATCTCAGCCATGGGGAGTCGCATCTCGGCCGCGAGGGCGGTGAGATGGAGGCGAGACAGATGATGGTAGTGCGCCTGGATGCGATGAAGGTATTCGATTAGCAGGTCACGGCGGAGCGGCTCGACACCCAGCACTTCCCGCACGGCTTCCAGTGCCGCAGGCTCGACGCTGCGTCCACGGGGATGCAGTTTACGCTGTTTACCTCTGCCCCTCGCCCTCACCATGTTCGTCCCCGTACCTGATAGCGGGATTGGAATCCGAGCTTCTTTATAGTGGCCCCGTTCCCTGGGTCCCGGCCTCCGCCGGGATGACGGGGGTGGCGTCACCCCCGTGGAAAGAGCCCGCTCTATCTGCCAAGCACCTCTTTAAGCGTAATACCGAGCGTAGCGGGAGAGTCGGAGACATGAATACCAGCGCTCTTCATAGCCTCAATTTTGTCGCCTGCACCACCCTTACCGCCGGAAATAATAGCGCCCGCATGACCCATGCGTCGCCCGGGAGGGGCCGTCACTCCAGCGATGAAACCCACTACCGGTTTCTTCACCTTCGATTGTTTGAGGAATTCCGCCGCCTCTTCTTCGGCACTACCACCAATCTCACCGATCATGATGATCGCCTCGGTCTCGGGGTCGCCAAGGAAAAGATCCAGGCAATCGACAAAGTTGGTGCCGTTAACGGGGTCGCCACCAATACCGATACAGGTGCTCTGGCCCAAACCCACCGAGGTGGTTTGCGCCACCGCCTCGTAAGTGAGGGTACCCGAGCGGGATACCACTCCCACGGAGCCGCGCTGGTGAATGTGGCCCGGCATGATGCCAATCTTGCAGGCATCGGGGGTGATGATACCGGGGCAATTGGGCCCAATAAGGCGGGTGCCAGAGCCCAGCAGCGCACGTTTGACTCGCACCATGTCCAACACCGGAATGCCCTCAGTAATGCACACCACCAGAGTCACTTCGGCATCGATGGCTTCAAGGATGGCATCTGCCGCAAAGGGGGGCGGCACATAGATCACCGAGGCGTCGGCGCCGGTGGTGGCCACTGCTTCAGCCACCGTATTGAATACGGGCAGATCAAGGTGCGTACCACCGCCTTTGCCCGGGGTAACCCCACCCACCATGCGAGTGCCGTATTCAATCGCCTGGGTGGAGTGGAAGCTGCCCTGTTGGCCAGTAAAACCCTGGCAGATAACCTTGGTGTTTTCGTCTACAAGGACCGCCATCAGGATTTTCCTCCAATTGCCGCCACCACCTTTTCTGCAGCGTCTCCCAAGTCATCTGCTGACAGAATATCGAGACCGGATTCGGCCAGGATTTGTTTGCCTTGCTTCACATTAGTGCCTTCCAGACGCACCACCAGCGGCACGTGGATACCCACCTCTTTGGCCGCGGCCACGACCCCCTCGGCGATCACATCACAACGCATGATGCCACCAAAGATGTTAACCAAAATGCCCTCGACGTTGGGATCCGAGGTGATGAGTTTGAAGGCCTCGGTCACCTGCTTGGTATCGGCACCGCCACCCACGTCAAGAAAATTCGCCGGGGAACGACCATAGAGTTTGATGATGTCCATGGTGGCCATGGCCAGACCAGCACCATTGACCATGCAACCGATGGAGCCGTCGAGCTTGATGTAGTTGAGCCCAAAGCGCGCCGCCTCAAGCTCTGAAGGATCCTCTTCGTGCTCGTCGCGCAGATTTTGCACATCCGGGTGACGATAGAGTGCGTTATCGTCGAAATTCATCTTCGCGTCCAGCGCCAACAACTCATCTCCCGAAGTCACCACCAGCGGGTTGATCTCCACAATACTGGCATCAAGGCCGGTGAAGGCGCGATACATGCCAAGCATGAATTTCACTGCCGAGGAAACCTGCTTGCCCTGAAGCCCCAGGCCGAAGGCCAGTTTGCGGGCATGAAAGGGTTCCATGCCGGTTACCGGGTCGATGTAGACCTTGAGAATTTTCTCCGGGGTCTTGGCCGCCACCTCCTCGATCTCCATGCCCCCCTCGGTAGAGGCCATCATGACGATGCGTGAGGTGGAGCGATCCAGCAACATACCCAAATACAGCTCACGGGCAATATCACAACCCTCCTCCACATAGATCCGTCGTACCTCACGACCGGCTGGACCGGTCTGGCGAGTCACCAGGGTCCGGCCAAGCATGGCTTCTGCATGGCCACGCACTTCATCCAGAGAACGGGCCAAGCGTACACCGCCCGGCGCATCATCAGCATCGCCGGCAAAGTGTCCGGCACCGCGGCCACCCGCATGGATTTGGGTTTTCACCACCCACAAGGCACCCGGCAGCTCCTGCGCCCGGGCCACCGCCTCGTCAGCCGACTCGGCCACCCCTCCCGCTGGCACGGCAACGCCGAAGTTCTTCAGTAATTGCTTGGCCTGGTACTCATGGATATTCATATGGAGAGTTCCCTTAGATAGCTCCGAAAAGAGGTCAGCCCGACTCCCTACATCACCTCATCAATACCGAAGTCGGCAAAGTTATTTTTCTTGAAGTTTGCGCGGAACATATCACGCAGTTTTTCCGCAGATTCCCGATAAGCGTCGGTATCCGACCAGGCGGCCTCGGGATCGAGCATCGCCGAATCCACGCCAGGGCAGGACTTGGGGATACGCAACTTGAAGATTGGATGCACGCTGTACTCCATATCCTCCGCATGCAGGTCACCCTGGAGCGCGGCATTGAGCATGGCCCGGGTATTTTTCAGGGAGATCCGCGGCACATCACCTGCCGCACCGCCGCTCCAGCCGGTATTCAACAGGATGCAGCGCGCATCGTACTTGTCCATCTTTTCCTGCAGCAGCTTGGCGTACACCGCGGGACGGCGTGCCATGAAAGGAGCACCGAAACAGGAACTGAAGGTAGCCTGTGGGGAGGTCACACCCACCTCGGTACCCGCCAGACGGGAGGTGAAGCCCTGGGCAAAGTGATACATCACATCGTTGCTATCGAGTACCGAGACCGGGGGCAGCGTGCCAAAGGCATCGGCGGTGAGCAGCACGATAGTCTCAGGATGATTGCCTTTGGACCCCTCTGCGACATTGGGGTTACAGGACAGCGGATAGGAAAAACGGGTGTTCTCGGTGATCGAGTTGTCCGTGAGGTCAAATTCCTGCGGGTCGGTATCGGCGAGATCCTTGCCGGGCAAGGGCGGAACATTTTCGATGATGGTGCCAGCCATGGAAAGGGCCGCCGCGATGACCGGCTCTGCCTCCTTGTCGAGATCGATGAGTTTGGCGTAGCAGCCATCCTCAAAGTTTGAGATACCCACTTCGGTCCAGCCCAACTCATCGTCTCCCACCAAGTGACGATTCGGATCAGCGGACAGGGTGGTCTTGCCGGTACCCGAGAGCCCGAACATGATAGCCGCGTCACCGTCTTTACCCACATTGCCGGAGCAATGCATGGAGAGAAAGTTCTGCTCCGGAAGCAGATAGTTCAGCACCGTGAACATGCTTTTCTTGACCACGCCACAGTAATCGGCACGCCCCACCACCAGACAAATCTGGTTACGCACATCGATAATCACCGCACGCTCGGAAAAGCTGCCATCGCGTTCCGGTTTGCAGTGAAAAGAAGGCACGTTAAGCATGGTCCAGCGCTTGTCTTCTGAGTTGTCAATGCCTTCCACGTCCTTGGGGAACATGTTGTGGGCGAACATGGCGTGGGTCGCGAACTCACCGACAAAACGATAAGGCACCGCATATTCAGGGTCTGCCCCAGCGAATACATCCTGCACATAAAGGCGTGTTTCACGCTCATTCACATGCTTTACGACACGCTCCAGCAGACCTTCATATTTTGCCGGATCGAATTTTTTAAGATTATCCTTCCACCAGATATCGCCTTCCACCTCGGGCCAGGCAACCATGAAGGTGTCATGTACCGGGCGGCCAGTGCAGCTGGGATCCCCGTAATAGATCAGCGGGCCATCAACGCCCAGCTTGGTGGCAAAGGCCTTCTGCGCATCATCGGGTCCATCTTTTTTGGTCCGGCCGCGATCGTGTTTAATCGCCTCGTCGAAAAGCACATCCTTGGGCAAATTGTACTGATAAGAAACATTATTGAGCCCAAGCTTCTGTCCAAGCGCGTCACGATAATCCATCTAAGCTCTCCACAATTCCGGGCCATCCCTAATTTCATTTGTAACGGCAAGCACTATTTGTTCGCCACCTTTTCAACAACCAACTATTCTACACCATCAGGCGCCACCTTCAGGACCAGCTTGCCAAAGTGCGCCCCCGCCGCCATGGCGCGGTGCGCCTCTGCTGCCAGTTCCAGTGGAAAAACCGCGTGAATAACCGGCACGATCCGTCGCGCCTCCAGCGCTAGCATGATCGCGGCGCGGAAACTGGCAATAAGCCCCGCCTTCTCCGCTACCGTGCGTGAGCGCAATACCGAGCCGATAACCCGTTGCCGCTTAACCATCATTCGCCCCAGATTCAGTTCTGCTCTGGGGCCACTGCTTATACCGATCACCACCAGCCGGCCCCCAACACCCAAGGCCCGCAGATTGGCATCCAGATAATCGGCGCCAATGTGATCAAGAATGAGATTCAGACCCCGACCTTCGGTAAATTCCTTCGCAGCTTTGGCAAAATCCTCAGCCCGATAATTCACCACCTGCGCGACACCCAACTCCCGTACCCGCTCCACCTTCTTTGGCGAGGCCGTCACCATCATCCGGGAATTAGGCACCAGTTCCTGGCATAACTGGATCGCCGCGGTGTTAACTCCGCCGCCGCCGCCATGCACCAGAAGTGTCTCTCCATCCTTCAACTCGCCCACCAGAAACAGGTTCAGATAGGCGGTCAGATACACCTCGGCTATACATGCGGCCTCACTAAAACTGATATTTTCCGGCTTTGGCAACAAATGCCCAGCCCACGCCAGCGCATATTCCGCATAGCCACCGCCCGCCACCAGTGACATCACCGCATCACCGACCTTCCAGCCCGCAACCCCGGACCCTAGCGCAGCAATTTCACCCGCTGCTTCCAGCCCGAGGATTTCCGACTCGCCTGGTGGCGCCGGATAGCGTCCGGCACGTTGCACCAGATCCGCACCGTTGACCGAGGTGGCTATCACTCGAATCAGCACCTGCCCCTCGCCGGGGATCGGCCGTGGCACCTCACCCACGCTCATCTGCTCGGGACCACCCGCTTTAGCAACCAATACCGCTTTCATCACCATGCCTGCAGCACCCCTTTCAATTGTGAGAGCTGATGAATTTCCGCGTCCGGCAACGAGCCACCCGGCCAGTCCACACGCGCATGATTGACCCATATCGTATGCATACCCATTGCCGCAGCACCCGCCACGTCACGCACCGGGTCATCACCCACATGAACAATTTCCCCAGCGGACAGTCGGGCCGCTTCAAGCGCATGCTGAAAAATCTTTGGGTCGGGTTTGAGGGCGCCTGCAGCAGCAGCATGGACTACAAATTCAAAGTGATGACCGATGCCGATATGGTGTACATCTGCATTGCCATTACTGATCACACCTAAGCGAAAATCTGCTTGCAGCTCGGCCAGCATATCGGCAACCCCCACCAACAGCTGCACATCGTTACGCATTTCCCAGAAGGCACGGAACCCAGTCTCCACCAGCTCCGGGGCATAGCCGTGTGTGACCGCCGCATCCGCTAACCAACCCTTACGCAGGCGGGTGAAATCATGGCTTAACTCGGGGTGATGTTCACAATAGACACGACGTTGTTTGATTAAGGATTCCGGCGTGTGTCCAGCCACCACCTTTGGCAGTTTGTCACTGAGCCAGGCATAAAAACCCGCCTCGGCGCGTTCCATCACCACTGCACAGTCCCACAGGGTATCGTCCAAATCGAAGGTGATGCAGCGTATCGGCATGGCGCTATCGGGCAACGTTGATGTGCAAGCGGTCCAGCAAATGGCCCCGGGCCATGTCCCAGACATAGATCTCGTCATTACGCTGACGCCGGGAGGCCAAATTTTTCACATCAAAACAGCCGGAGATCACAGCCATTATCGTCATGTTCACCGCCTGATGGCCGACGATCAGCACATCACCACCGATCGCGAGGGACTTCAGGCCAAGCAGGGCACAACGCACCCGTGGCGCGGCCATAAAGATATTTTCACCGCCCGGCGCGGCGACCGTATGTTCCAGTGCCCGCCAATCGTCGTAGGCAGCACCCATGGCGGTCCGCAGGTCGGCTTCGTACAGGCCCTCGTAATCACCCACCGACAGCTCCAGGAAGGCCGCATCCCCACGCATGGGAATCGAATCCCCATCCAGTATCACCTTTGCCGTCTCCACGGCCCGCGACAAAGGACTGCTACGGGCGAGCACAAAATGGATCTTACGGACCGCCAACTCATCACGCATACACGCGGCCTGGGCACGACCACGTGCGTTAAGCGGAATATCGCTCACCGTCTGCAGCCGTTGCTGCCGATTCCAGTCAGTTTCGCCGTGGCGAACGAGATACAGGGCCATCAATAAAATCCTTTAGGAAAGTAGCCGTCTATTGTATGCCGTCTACTCCCCGCCCAAAACCACACTCCAGGGCCGCACGGTCCACCTGGTGATCAAACCGTTTTGAACGTAGGGATCATCCCGCGCGAACTGCTCTGCCACCTGCTCATCATCGCCCTTGAAAACCATCACTACTCCATCCACCGGCTCCGCCAACGCCCCCGCCATCACCAGCTCCCCGCGCGCATGGGCGCCTTGCCATGCACACGATGTGGCACCCGGTACAAAGCCCTCTTTTCAGCATAGTCCGCAACCGTTTCGTAGAACAACAGGTAGTACATGGAAAAATCTCCGAGACCTGACGGGCACCGAAGCTCCCGACCTCAGAAAGACCGGAATGAGAGAGTTGGCGGTATGGAACTTATCGACGCGCTTTCAGATAGGGCTTCATTTTGCGATCAGTGTTCAGCACATGATCGATAATCCAGTGACGTAACAAGCCCGTCAGCTCCTCGGTATTTCTTTCCGCCAGGCTTTTAACTTCCGGCTCATCGGTCGTACTTGCCAACTTGATATCAGAGGTAGCGCTACCATCAGATGCCGACTCGGGTTCTGCCCCGGATGCGGATTCATTATTTTTTTCGCTGGCCGCCTTGAAGTGCTGTAAAAATTCCTCCAGCTTTTCAACCAGTTCCTGGTGTTCCAGTTTGTGCTCTACATAATCTGGATACTTAATCTTCAGTTGAGTGACTTCCTCACGGTCAAAATGGTAGCGGGTATATTTCACCAACTCATCCAACACCGCCAACAGGGCATCGTGGTTCTCCCGCTCATCCAGCGCCACCCCGGCATCATTAATCAGCTTGATAAGCTGTTTGTGCTCGTTATCTATGGTGGCATCACCGACGCTCATGGCCTCGTTCCAGTGAATAGTCATCAAACAGCTTCCCTATGTAGTTATCGTGACCCCTGCAAGTATAGATGCGTGAAAGCGACTATCGCCACGTCAATTGGCGACTCACCATCACGTGGGCACTCAGGTTATTCGGATGGAGGTGCGGGATGGAGTTCCGCAAAGGGAAACAACTCGCGGTCAAGCAATTGTGAGGGCCGCACCTGCTGCAATGCCCGAAACATACTCTCCATCCGGCCGGGATGTTCACGTTCCCAACCCTGCAGCATTTCCTTGATGAGTTGACGCTGTAACTGTGGCTGGGAACCACACAGATTACAGTCGATGATGGGAAAATTCTGATTGCCTGCATAGCGGACGATGTCACCTTCCCGGCAGTAGGCCAGCGGACGAATCACCACATGCTCACCACTATCGTTGCGCAACTTTGCGGGCATCGCCGACAGCGTCCCACCGTGAAACAGATTGAGGAAAAAGGTCTCCAGGATGTCCTCGCGATGATGGCCGAGGGCAATGCGGGTGGCACCGACCTCCGTTGCCAGCCGGTAGAGCGCCCCACGGCGCAGGCGTGAACACAGTGAACAGGTGGTCTTGCCCTCCGGAATCACACGCTGAACAACGCCGTAGGTATCCTGTTCGGCGATACGGTACTCCACTCCCAGGCCATCCAAATATTCTGGCAACACATGCGCTGGATAACCCGGCTGCTTCTGATCCAGATGGACTGCGATGATGTCAAAATCTACGGGTGCGTGGCGCTGCAAATGTAGCAGGATATCGAGCAAGGTATAGCTGTCCTTGCCACCGGAAAGGCAGACCATCACCCGCTCCCCCGGGCCGATCATCCTATAGTTCTCAATGGCCCTTCCCACCAGCCGCTGCAAGCGCTTATGCAGCTTATTGGCCCCATATTGTACTTTTCGGTTTAGCGCTTCCATCTTCGTCCCACTCAGTCTCGTTTCATTGCCAGCGTCAAGCCGTCGCCCACAGACAACATGGAAAGCCAGATACGTTCATCGCTGGCTCGCGCCTTATTGAAGGCACGAATCGCTAGCGTACTCTCGTCTCCCTCTGTCGGGTCAGCAACCCGACCATCCCAGAGGACATTGTCCACCAGAATCAGCCCACGGGGGCGCAGTAACTGCAGGCAACGCTCAAAATAGGACTCGTAGTTCGGTTTGTCAGCATCTATGAAGGCAAGATCAAAACTTCCCGCCTGGCTCTCCGACAACAATCTATCCAGGGTTTCAATGGCTGGCCGCAATTCAAGCTGCACTCGCTTACTCACGCCGGCCCTCCGCCAGAATCGCTGCGCCACTGCGGTCCATTCCGCGCTGATATCACAGGCGATCAATTCACCATCCGCGGGCAGGGCAAGTGCCATCCACAAAGCGCTATAGCCCGTATAGGTACCCACTTCCAGTACTCGCCGAGCCCCGATCAAACGTACCAGCAAGGCCATGAATTGCCCCTGTTCCGGCGCGATGCGCATCATCGACATGGCATCGCACTCCGTCTCCTCCCGCAGAGCACAAAGAATATCGGGCTCTTGCAACGAGCTATCCAGAAGATAGGCATAGAGCGTGTCATCCAATGGCAATGTTCGGTTAGTCATCCAGCGCCACTCCATAGAAAAGGCTGAAAAGGATATTTAAGGCATGCATATTTTGGATCGCTTCAGTCTAAAGAAAAATTTTTCGGGCCATTATTGCTTGCCACACTCGCCAGCTATTCCGTACGGTGCTCATTTATTGAGATGAAATCATCAATGGTGTGCCTGAAATCACCGACATGAATCGGAGAATTGTCGATATGCTCAGCGGTCAGAATGACATGATGGGTGAGTTGGGCGGGAGCCTTGCAAACATTGGTGGCGCCATCGCGACCATGACGGAAAGTGGGAAACAAACCGCCAGCGTCAGTAGCAAACTTGGCGATCCATCCGTTGATTCAGGAGCCAGGCGGGTTCAGGCGCTCGTAGCATCAGGTAGCTCCATAAAAGTGACCACCTCCGCCGCCGAAGGCAACCCTGGCCGGGCACCAAGATGGGCACAGCTTAGCGCGGCTACCGCCGAGGCATAACGTAGCAACGGCAACCAATCCATCCCTGCAACCAACCCGTGGGCAAAGCCTCCGTGAAAGGCATCACCGGCACCGGTACTATCCACAGTCGATACATCAAAGGCTGGCAGTCGGCCACGCTCCTCGTTACGTGCCCAAAGCAGGCCTTGATCTCCCAAGGTAATCACCACGGCTGGCGCAAGTTTGGCTAGCACATCAAGTGCGGCAGCCGGTTCCGTACAGGCGCTGTAATCACGGGCGAAGCGTAACGACGCGACCAGATAGTCCACCTGCCCGCAAAGCAGCTCGGTACCCGGGTGCACAGAACCTGCGTCCAGCACCGTCGGCACATCAGGATGCCCTGCAAACGCGGCCCTGGAAAGTGCTGGCTCATGGCCATCTACTAGGATCGCTCGCGGACTCAGTGCGGAAAAATCCACCGCATCGGCCGGCAGGACTTCAGCGTGTACCTTGTGATTGATTAGAAAGCGGGTGCCATCGGGCTTGGCAACACTGACGGAGATCGGAGAGGCCGTATCGCCTCGGACTACCAGCCGGGTATCTACTCCTTCCCGCCGCAATTCACCCACATGCAATTCCCCAAAGGCCCCGTTGTCCAGATATGCAGCAAGGGCACTGCTGCGACCCAGGCGTGCCACCGCTACCGCGGCATTGGCCGCCGGCCCACCACCGCAGCAGGCCATAGCCTCTGCCGACATCTTTTCATCGGCCGCCGGATGGTGATCCGCTCGCAGGCTGATGTCATAGGAGGCATGGCCGATACAAAGTACGTCTATAGCTCTCATCGGGCCATCATAAAGCGCTGCCTTAATTATTTACATGCGCGGCCGCTAGGGTATTCGAGCTAAGGAACCTCTTATTTATTCTGAGCGAAGTAGATTGTGATTCAAAATGTTCAGCTTTGAGGCGCTGCTCGCACGTGAGTCGTTCTATTGCGAAGGGCAGCAACGATAAAGATGGATATTTTGGGCGCAAGATACGAGTTCACGAATAGATCAGAGGTTCCATAATCAATACAGCCAAGCGGCAAGGAGAATGAGCGATGAAAGGTGCCGAGCTATTTGTGAAATGCCTGGAGAATGAGGGCGTCGATTACATCTTCGGGATTCCCGGAGAGGAAAATCTCGATGTGATGGATGCTCTGCTCGATTCCGACATCCGTTTCATCCTCACCCGCCATGAGCTCGGCGCCGCCTTCATGGCAGATGTCTATGGCCGGCTAACCGGCAAGGCCGGAGTGTGCCTCGCGACCCTGGGTCCGGGGGCGACCAACCTCATTACCGGGGTCGCCGACGCCAATATGGATCGCTCACCGATAGTGGCTATTGCCGGCCAGGCGGCCACCACCCGGCTGCACAAGGAAAGCCACCAAGTGGTGGATCTGGTGAGCATGTTCCGCCCCATCAGCAAATACAGTACCCAGATTCTGGAGCCGGAAAACATCCCCGAGATTGTGCGCAAGGCCTTCAAGGTCGCCGAGGCGGAAAAACCCGGCTGCAGCTTCATTGATTTCCCTGAAAATATTGCTGAAACGGAGGTGGCCTCAGGCAGCGCCCCGTTATTAGTGCAGCAAGCCACCCCTTCCGAACCGCCCGCTGCCAAAGTAGCTCAGGTGGCCGAACTGATTGCGGCCGCGCGCTTTCCTATCATCATTGCCGGCAACGGCATCATCCGCAGCAATGCCTGCGAAGAACTGGTACGTTTTTCTGAGCAATTGAATATTCCGGTGGCCACCACCTTCATGGCCAAGGGGCTGTTGCCCACAGCCCACCCGCTGTTTGTGGGAGCCGTCGGCCTGCAGGCTCGGGACCATATCTCCTGTGGTATCGAGCGCGCAGATCTCATCCTCTGCATCGGTTACGACATGGTGGAATATCATCCGCATCTCTGGAACGCCGATAAGGACAAGCACATCGTCCATATCGATGCCTCCCCCGCCGAGGTCGATGAATGCTACATCCTTGAGGCCGGCATCGTCGGCGACATCAACCACAGCCTGGCGCGCATCTCCAAAGATCTTGCTCCGAAGGAAGAGAATCCTGCCACCAAGCTCCGGGATGTGATTCTCGAAGAAGTCACCTCCTATGCCACCGACACCGGCTTCCCGGTGAAGCCCCAAAAAATCCTGTCGGATCTGCGTGCCGTGCTGGAACCCGAAGATGTCGTAATTTGTGATGTCGGTTCCCACAAAATGTGGCTGGCCCGGATGTATCAGGAGGAATGTCCCAACACCTGCATCATCTCCAACGGCTATGCCGCCATGGGTATCGCCGTGCCCGGGGCGGTCGCTGGCAAGCTAGTGTACCCGGACCGGACCGTCGTCGCAGTTACTGGCGATGCAGGCTTTCTGATGAACTCGCAGGAGATTGAAACCGCAATGCGTATTGGCACGGCCATTGTGATCCTGATCTGGCACGACGATGCCTACGGACTCATCGAATGGAAACAACGTGCCCAGTTCGGCCGCACCAGCAACATCGATTTCACCAACCCTGACTTCGTCAAATATGCCGAGAGTTTCGGTGCCAAGGGTTATCGTATTTCCAGCGCCGATGAACTGGCCCCCACCCTCAAGCAGGCCATCGCTGACGATACCGTCGTCGTCATCGATTGCCCGGTGGACTACGGTGAGAATATGAAATTGACGAAGAAACTAGGCGAATTGGTTAGCCCCATCTAGGAGTACGGTATGAGCACGCTCTATCCCCTGATGATCCCCGGCGCCAAAGCGGGAAAAACACTACTGGAAGTCCATCAGCCCTACGACGGTACGCTCATCGCCCGGGTGGAAACTGCCAATGCCGCGGCCGCAGAACAGGCCCTGAAAACCGCCCATGCCCTGCACAGTGACCGGGCACAGTGGCTCTCCATTTCTCAACGCGGCGAGGTGCTGGAAAAGACCGCCACCTTGATGGAACAGGAAGCAGAAGATCTTGCCTTGATGATCGCCCGCGAGGGCGGCAAACCACTGCTGGATGCCCGTATAGAAGTCGCTCGTGCCATCGATGGCGTGCGGCTATGTAATGAAACTCTGCTTGCCCAACGCGGCAACATGATCCCCATGGGGCTGAACGCCGCCTCCAACCATCGCCTTGCATACACCCGTCACGAGCCCATTGGCGTGGTCATGGCCTTCAGCGCCTTTAATCATCCGCTGAACCTCATCGTCCATCAGGTGGCCCCGGCCATTGCCGCAGGCTGCCCGGTGATCGTCAAACCCGCTGAAGGAACACCACTTAGCTGCATCCGTTTCGTACAACTGTTACATGAAGCAGGTCTGCCTGAAGCTTGGTGCCAGGTGGCCATAGTCGATAACGTGGAAGTGGCTGGCAAACTTGCCTGCGATTCCCGCCTGGGATTCTTCGCCTTTATCGGCTCTGCACGGGTCGGCTGGATGCTGCGCTCGAAGCTGGCACCCGGGGTCCGCTGCGCCCTGGAGCATGGCGGTGTGGCACCAGTCATCATTGAGGCCGATGCGGATCTTGACGCTGCCATCCCGTTGCTGGCCAAGGGCGGCTTCTACCACGCCGGTCAGGTCTGCGTTTCTGTGCAACGCATCTATGCTCATGAAAGCATTGCCCGAAGGGTGGCTAAGCGACTGGCTGCACAGGCAGAGAATATGCGGGTAGGCGACCCCACAGATGCCAAAACAGACGTCGGCCCGCTGATTCGGACCACCGAAGTAGAACGCGTGAATCAGTGGGTAACCGAAGCAGTGAATGCGGGTGCGGAAGTATTATCGGGCGGTAAAGCGTTATCGGATACCTGTTATGCCTGCACCGTGGTTTATGATCCACCGGCAGACAGCAAACTGAGCCGCCAGGAGATATTCGGACCGGTGGTCAATGTCTATCCCTACAGCGATCGATCAGATGCCATCCACCGTGCCAACAGCCTGGAATTTGCCTTTCAGGCGGCGGTCTTCACCCGTGATATTGATGCTGCAATGGAGCTCAGCAGGCAGCTCAACGCGGCCACCGTGATGATCAACGATCATACCGCCTTCCGAGTGGACTGGATGCCTTTCGCCGGCCTTAAACAATCTGGCCTCGGCGTCGGTGGTATCGCCTACACCCTGCACGATATGCAGATCGAAAAGCTCGTGGTTCTGCATTCAAAAGGCCTGTAGGGCTCCTCTAAAAATACAATTGTCGTCGGACAGGCTGTTTTCGTGCCCTAAATTCCCGGCGCCCTTAAGAACTACTGTCTATACTTCCTACCAGGATCCTGTTCGACCAAAACTTTGGCCGAAAAGGATTGGGCGCATCCTTCGCAGGGAAGGATGCGTGACCCGATCTTCACTGTCCCTGCACAACAATCGAGAGTACAGATAAATGACCCAGATTACCGATGTCCGTGGCGTCCTGGCCTTCACTGAAAAAAAGCTGTCAGAGCAGGGAATTACAACGGCCGAAGCTTTGGCAGACGCCGCTGTTGGAAGGCTTGTGAAAATCCCTGGTATTGGAAAAGTTCGTGCTTCCCGTCTGATCAGGGACGCACAACTTGCTCTTACGCAAGGTGCCACTCAGAGTAAGCCGAAAGCTAAAGCACAACCCGCTGCCAAGAAGAAACCCAAAGACAAAAAGAAGTCCAAAAAAACCGCCAAGGGCAAGGGCAAGGGCAAGGGCAAGGGGAAAGGCAAAGGCAAAGGCAAAGGCAAAAAATCCGACGGAAAAAAGAAATCCTCCAACAAAAAATCGAAGAAGGGAAAGAAAAAGAAGCGTAAGTAGGACCCTGCGTGAGCAGGGCCCATGGAGGCTAAACTAAGCCTGACGCTGGCAACGATCCCGTTAGGGAAGCTCTGATTGAAGGCACTGCTAAAAATCACCTTCACGCTCGCCCTGCTCGCAGCCGCGGGCTGGGGGCTGTGGCGCGCGTCCCAACCCGAACCCGTTACGGTGATCCTCGCACCAGTAGAGCGAGGCACGGTGGAGGCTACCGCCGCCAACACCCGTGCAGGCACCGTCAAGGCCTGCCGCCGCTCCCATCTCTCCCCTGCCACCGGCGGACAGGTAGCCAATCTTCCGGTGAAAGAAGGCGACCGGGTACGCACCGGCCAGCTGTTGATGGTGATCTGGAACGAGGACCTCAACGCCAATCTGCTCCTGGCAGAAAGCGAAGTGGCCACGGCACGCGCGGGTGTAAAGGAGGCCTGCCTGCGCGCCGATGTGGCCAAGCGCGAAGCACGGCGTATGGAGCGGCTGGCTAAACAGAAGCTCGTATCCGAGGAACAACGTGATCGGGCGAGCACAGATGCCAAGGCCCGCCAAGCGGCCTGCGATGGCATGCGTGCCACGCTACAGGTGCGCAAGGCCCAAGTGGGAGCGGCCCAGGCAGCGCTGGAACGCACCATCCTCAAGGCGCCCTTTGCGGGCGTGATCGCTGAGGTCAATGCCGAGCTGGGTGAATTTGTCACCCCCTCACCGCCGGGCATTCCCACCCCGCCCGCGGTGGATCTCATCGACGACCAATGCCTGTACATCACCGCCCCCATCGACGAGGTGGACGCGCCGGCGATTCGTCTCGGCATGCCCGCCTGCGTCTCATTGGATGCCTTTCCGGAACCTATCTGTAACGCCCGGGTACGGCGCATCGCACCCTATGTGCTGGACGTGGAAAAGCAGGCGCGCACGGTGGAAATCGAGGTGGAGTTCGGTAACCTAAAGGACGGTGCCGGCCTGATTCCCGGCTACAGCGCCGACATCGAGGTGGTACTGGAACACCGCGAACGCGTATTACGCATCCCTACCGAGGCGATTCTCGAAGGCGACCGGGTGCTGGTATATGCAGCAGAAAACGCCACATTGGAGGAGCGCCACTTCAAACCGGGACTCGCCAACTGGCGCTTTACCGAGGTGCTCGAAGGCCTCCGGCAAGGGGAACAGATCGTAACCTCGGTGGGTCGCGAAGGCGTGGAGGCCGGAGCGCTGGTTACGCCGGAGACCGCGACGGCAACACCGTGATCCGCCTAACGGGCGCATACCGCGACTACACCATGGGGACCCAGACGGTGCACGCCCTGAACGGCGTGGATCTTGAGGTAGCCCAGGGCGAATACCTTGCTATTACCGGCCCCTCCGGTTCCGGAAAATCCACCCTGCTCCACATCATCGGGCTGCTCGATCGGCTCTCCCAGGGCGGCTATGAACTGGATGGTCAGGATGTTACCCACCTCACCGATGACAAACTGGCGCGGGTACGCCGCGAGACCATCGGCTTCGTATTTCAGTTCTTTCATCTGGTTCCACGGCTCTCTGCCGCGGCCAATGTGGAACTGCCCCTCACCCTGGCCGGCATGGTGGTTGCCGAACGACGGGAGCGGGTAAGCGCCGCACTGGAATCGTTCAGCCTCGCCGATCGTGCCGATCACCGCCCGGATCAACTCTCCGGTGGCCAGCGCCAACGCGTCGCCATCGCCCGCGCCATGGTTACCAAACCGGCTATCCTGCTCGCCGACGAACCCACCGGCAATCTCGATCGCAATGCGGGTAGCGAAGTAGTGCATATCCTCGAAGAACTCAACCGTGATGGCCTGACCCTGTTGATGGTCACCCATGATCCGGAACTCTCGGCGCGAGCCCGCCGCCAGATACGCGTTATCGACGGTGCCATTGCCAAAGACCATCGCGGCGGGCCCAGATAATGCGCGGCGCGGATATCCTCGGCTACACCGGCAGCAGCATCGTCGGTTATCATGCCCGCAGTCTCCTGCTGCTATTCGCCATGGCCATCGGTGTAGCCAGCGTGATCCTGCTCACCACCCTGGGCGAGGGCGCGCGCCGCTATGTGACGGGCGAGTTCTCCGCCCTCGGCACTCATTTACTTATCGTGCTTCCGGGACGTTCGGAAACCACCGGTGGCTCGCCACCACTATTCGGTGAAACCCCGCGAGACCTCAGCCTTGATGACGCCCTGTCACTCAAGCGTATCCGGCAGATCCGGCGCATTGTTCCCATTGCAGTTGGGTCAGCTCCGGTCTCGTGGCAAAGCCGTGAGCGTGAAAGCATGGTGCTGGGAACCACCGCCAACTTCCTTGCGGTTCGCCACCTGCGTATGGCTCAGGGGCGCTTTCTGCCCAACATGGATCCACACCGCTCGGCCCCGGTTTGCGTGCTGGGCCCGCGGGTACGCAAGGAGCTGTTCGGCAGCCAGTCGGCGCTCGGCCAGTGGCTGCGCATCGGCGATCGCCGTTTCCGGGTGATCGGCACCTTGGGCTCCGAAGGCCGCTCCATTGGCGTGGACCTGCAGGACGTAGTGGTGATCCCGGTGGCCTCGGCCCAAACCCTGTTCAACTCGCCATCGCTGTTTCGCATCCTTGCCGAGGCGCGCACCGCCGCGGATATTCCCGCCGCCAAGGCGGCAATCTCCCGCGCCATTCGCGATCGCCACGAGGGCGAGGATGACGTCACCGTGATCACCCAGGACGCCGTCATCGCCACCTTCGACCGCATCTTCAATGCCCTCACCTTCACCGTCGGGGGCATTGCTGCCATCAGCTTGGCGGTGGCCGGCATCCTCATCATGAATGTAATGCTGGTAGCAGTCTCTCAGCGCACCGCGGAGATCGGCCTGCTGAAGGCACTGGGTGCCACCGAATACCGCATCCTGTTGCTCTTCCTCACCGAGGCGGGACTACTGTCACTTGCGGGCGCCGCCATCGGCCTCGGGCTCGGCACGGGTGCCGCCTGGGTGGTGGGACAAATCTATCCAGCGCTACCAATGACACCACCCTCATGGGCAGTATTCGCTGCGGTTGGCACCGCGTTGTCTGTGGGCTTGGTGTTCGGTGTCTTGCCGGCACGACGAGCGGCGGCATTGGACCCGGTGGCCGCCCTGGCGAGAAGATGAATGCGTAACCAGGATCTCATCGCATTCGCCGGTGGCGCCATTTTCGGCCATCGGTTGCGCTCAGCGCTGACTGCGCTCGGTATAGCCGTTGGCATTACCGCCGTGGTGCTGCTCACCTCCATCGGCGAGGGCATTCATCGCTTCGTGCTCGCGGAATTCACCCAGTTCGGCACCAATCTGATTGCAGTGGTGCCGGGCAAGACCGAAACCATGGGGATCTCGGCGGCCACCATCAGCAATGTCCGCCCCCTGAGCCTCAACGACGCCGCCGCACTAGGACGCCTGCCCGGCGTGATCGCCGCGGTTCCGGTGGTACAGGGCAATGCCCCGGTGGAATCGCGTGGCCGTTCGCGGCGCAGCATGGTGCTCGGCGTCGGCCCCGAGATGCCGGCAGTGTGGAGCATGGGCGTCGCGGCCGGACGTTTTTTACCCCCTGACGACCCGCGCGCGCCGCGAGCTTATGCGGTGCTCGGGAAAACGCTCTACACCGAGCTATTCGGCGATCGTTCGGCACTCGGCCAGCGCATCCGTGTCGGTGGCGACCGCTATCGCGTGGTGGGGGTGATGGCGCCCAAGGGCCGGTTCCTCGGCTTCGATCTGGATGACGCGGTCTACCTGCCCACCGCCAAGGCGCTGGCACTGTTCAATCGCGAAAGCCTGATGGAAATCGATCTGCTCTATCGTGAGGACGCGAGCGTGGATGCGCTGCTCAAACAGGTCCGCCAGCGCCTGGTGGATCGCCATGGCTTTGAAGACTTCACCATTGTCACCCAGCAGCAGATGCTGGATATTCTCGGCTCCGTGCTCGACGTGCTGACCTTTGCGGTAGGCGCCCTCGGTGGCGTATCGCTGTTCGTGGGCGGGGTCGGCATTCTCACCATCATGACCATCGCGGTGCGCGAACGTACCGCAGAGATCGGCCTGCTCCGCGCCATCGGCGCACGCCACAGCCAGATACTTGCATTGTTCCTGCTGGAGGCACTACTGCTCGCGGTGCTCGGCGGACTCACCGGCGTGGGCCTTGCGCTTGGCATCACTGGCCTGCTCAAACTGTTGGCCCCGGCCCTCCCCGTCTATCCCTCCCCCGGCTACGCCCTGCTGGCCCTTCTGCTGGCCATGGTGGTGGGCCTCATCTCCGGCGTCCTCCCCGCCCGCCGCGCCGCCGCCCTGCAACCTCTGGAGGCGCTACGTGCAGAGTGAAAGAAATGAACCCCATTTTCGGACAGCCGCTTAAGGGGGCCTCTATTTATTGAGATTTCCGTATGGCACAAGGGTGTGCCGCCAGCGTGAGATAGAAAAGCATTACCGCGCCTGCGTCATGGGCCAGTTCCCCCCCAGCACCCTGCCGTCACCATCATCACTCAGCCGATGCAAGACAAACCCGCGATAACCCGCCTCCGATTACGCAAATACTCAGCTACTGAAAATCGCTCCTGGCTGGACATCCACCCGGAAACCGGTCGCAAACATCAGATCAGAAAGCATCTCGCCGATGCCGGTTTCAGCGTCGTCGGAGATCGCCTGTATAGCCACAAGGAACAAAGCGAAGACCTGGCGCTAGCCGCTATTTCCTTGTCATTCAGGTGTCCGATCTCGGGGGACGAACAGCAATTCAGACTGGAAGATGCCCTGTTGCCGGATGATTGCCGCATAGATGCACCACGTAATACCTGACACCAAACACTTTACGAGAGCGTGAAGCGCCCATCTCTCATGGGGTATTAGGCTTCACCCCATATATCAACTTCCCACTCCGGTATGGACTTACCGTTTGTGGCCTTCTTAACTGCAGCGATACAGTCTCGATACACATCGATGTCATCTATCTGGGTCCATGCGATCCCCCGACATTCCGAGAGTTTTCCAAGTATGTTGGCATCTAGCGGACAATGTGGCGGGGCGGGTATCCATCCAAGAGCCCAGAGATACTTCAAGTACAGATTCAAAGCCTTTTGGGCGGGGCCTATTCGGAACCTACCACCCTTGAGAGAACTCGTATGTGCCACACTCATCTCTTCAGCAAGATGGCTAATCGTGTCGAGATGCGTTTCTTCTGACACAGGGCACTCGTAGGCTTGGCGCAGGCTCCGCAACCGGCGTTTAAGATCAGATCTAACCAATGCTCGATCCTTGGTCAAAGCTCCTTGTGCGTAGATGTGTGCCCGAGCGAATGCAGCTATTACTGATAATGCCAGCACCTCATCGTGGAGGAAGCGATCAGTAGCTTTGTCATTTTCATCCACCTTCACGGTTATCCCTTTGAAAAATCCGCAAGCGGCGCAACCCGGTAGCGCACGGACAGGGTGTGTGAGCAGCCCGAACCGATGCGTACCACATCATCCGCAGCATTGGCGCTCTCAACGCAAAGCATGGAGAGATAACCATCCTCACCCAGATCACCCATTGCAGCGGCGCGCTCCCGCCACGGGTTCCACACTACGGTAGAGGCGCTGCCGGACTTCTCGATGTGGATGGTGCGATTCAATTCCCGATCTTCAATGCGGCATTTGCCGGTAGTTTGCAGGTAGATCCGATCGGTTTCGGTGCCGAAGGTGATCGGCCCTTGCTGTGTTTTTTGTCTGAAACCATCCACCTTGTCGAGATAGGGACGGCTATCGAGTCCATGCACGGCTGTGCTGCGTATATCCCCCACGGCAAAATAAGTGTGCAACGCCTGGCCGACAGAAAAAGCGGGGTCAGTTCTCGCATCGTAGCATCCACTGTAATATCCAGTCCGTTGAACCCAGGCGATATTGGGTACTATTCCTCAAGCAGCGTGTGTACGAACCTCTTGCTGCAATCGGTCTCCAAGTCGATCACGCGCTGCCTCTAGCTCATAGTCAGCCTGAAGTCCCATCCAGAAGGCTTCGGAGGTACCGAAGTAGCGTGCGAGGCGCAGGGCAGTATCTGCTGTAACCGCACGTTTTCCATGAACGATTTCGTTGATTCGTCGCGGTGGAACGCCAATATCGCGCGCCACTCGATTCTGGCTGATTTCCATGGGAATCAGAAATTCTTCCAGCAGGATCTCACCCGGATGGATATTCTTCAACTTTGCCATTTTCGTTTACCTTCAGTGGTAATCCACAATTTCCACATTGAGCGCATCACCCCGTTTCCAGGCAAAACAAATCCGCCACTGGTCGTTAATTCGGATGCTGTGCTGTCCAGTACGATCTCCTTTTAAACGCTCCAGCCGATTGGCTGGTGGAATTCGCAGGTCGTCCAGAGAAAGCGCATTGTTCAGCATGCGAAGCTTGCGGCGCGCAATCTGCTGGATAGCCGGCGGCAGTCGCCGGGAGCGCTGTCCCACCCAGATCTTTTTGGTTTCCTTTCCCTGGAAGCTTTTGATCATGCCGCAACTATAACGCTCCTCGTTATATAACGCAATGCGTTATATAACGAGGAGCGACCTATCCTCTGGAAACATCAAGGTCATTTTGGATCGAGCCTCATATCAAGTACGGTGCATGTTCCGTACCGAGTGAACCCTGACATGCCCAACCGCCTCATCGACGAAACCAGCCCCTATCTACAGCAGCATGCCCATAACCCGGTGGACTGGTATCCGTGGAGTGCCGATGCACTGGCCCTCGCAAAGCGGGAAGACAAACCGGTATTGCTCTCCATCGGTTATTCCGCCTGCCATTGGTGCCATGTGATGGCCCATGAGTCCTTTGAGGATGAGGGCACCGCGGCGCTGATGAATGAGCTTTTCGTCAACATCAAGGTGGACCGTGAGGAACGCCCTGATCTGGATCGTATCTACCAGAATGCCCATCATCTGCTGGCCCAACGTGGTGGTGGTTGGCCTCTGACGGTGTTTCTTTCGCCCAAAAATCAGGTGCCTTTTTTCGCCGGCACCTATTTCCCCAACGAAGCGCGCCACGGTCTGATCAGTTTCAGCGATCTGCTGCATCGTATTGCGGATTTCTACCGCGGCGGTGCGGATGACATTGCGAAGCAGGGGCCGCGTGTGATTGCAGCGCTAGAAAGCATTGACGCTCCACAGGGTGAGGCTGCCACCGCTAGCCTGAATACCGTGCCACTACAAAGGGCACGTGAGCAACTGGAAGACAGCTTCGAGGCCGGCCACGGGGGCTTTAGTGGCGCGCCAAAGTTCCCTCATGCCACCCATCTCGAACGCCTGCTGCGCCATTGGGCCGTTCATCCAGAGGATGAGCTGGCGCTGGAGATGGCGCGCCGGACCCTGGAAAATATGGGAAGGGGCGGACTCTACGATCAACTGGGTGGCGGCTTTTGCCGCTACGCGGTGGACGAGCAGTGGATGATTCCCCACTTCGAGAAAATGCTCTACGACAATGGCGCCTTGCAGGCCGTCTATACATGGGGCTGGCAGGCCACCGGTCAGCCCTTGTTCCACACCATAGCACTTGGCATTGGGCACTGGGTGATGGCTGAAATGCAGTCACCGGAGGGTGGATATTATTCTGCCCTCGATGCAGATTCCGAGGGAGAGGAAGGCCGCTTCTACGTCTGGGGCCAGGCCGAAGTGAAGGCACTGCTAGACGTCGATGAATTTCAGCTAATTTCCCTGCGCTATGGCCTCGACGGCGCGCCCAACTTCGAGGGCCGCTGGCATCTGCACGTCTATCGTGAACTTCCAGAGCTTGCGGAAACGCTCGAGCTCTCTGAAGCGCGTTGCACAACATTATTGGCAAGCGCCCATAGCAAATTACTCACGGTACGGGAGAAACGTGTGCGGCCAGGCCGGGACGAGAAGATTCTGAGTAGCTGGAATGCGCTAATGGTGAAAGGCATGGCCATCGCCGGGCGCACCTTTGACGAGCCGACACTCATCGATTCCGCAGAACGGGCTCTCGACTTTCTCCATCACACCCTGTGGCGGGATGGCCGTCTGCTTGCCACCTGCAAGGACGATAAGGCGCATCTGATGGCCTATCTGGATGATCATGCCTACCTGATCGATGCCATTCTGGAATTGCTGCAGGCGCGCTGGAACAGCAAATATCTGCGCTGGGCCTGTGAACTGGCGGATGTGTTGCTGGAACACTTCGAGGACCGCGAGGCAGGGGGCTTCTATTTCACCGCCGACGACCACGAGCAACTGATTCATCGTTCTCGCAGCTTCAGCGATGACGCCACCCCGGCGGGCAATGGTGTCGCCGCCTTTGCACTGGCGCGCCTCGGCCATCTGCTCGGCGAAAGCCGCTATCTCACAGCCAGTGAACGCACCCTGAAGGTGGCCTGGCCCGCCCTGCAACAACACCCGGCCGCCCACAACAGCCTGCTGCTCGCGCTGGAGGAATATCACCAGCCTCCGTGCATCATCATCCTGCGCGGCGGTGCCGGTGAAATAGCCAAGTGGAGCCAGGCTATCGGACAGAACTACTCACCGGGGCGCATGGTGTTTGCGATAGATAATGCGGTCGATGACCTGCCCGGCCCGCTGGCGGAGAAAAAGCCCGGGGACAAGACGGTCGCCTATGTATGCGAAGGTACGCGCTGTCTGCCCGCGGAGTATTCGCTGGAAGGGCTGAAGGCGCAGCTGGCATAGCGCCCATTCTCAAAACCAAGGTGATCGGCGGGCACGGCCCGCCCTACAGAAACTTGAAGGGCTGAGGGCACAATTGGATCAAGTATGAGTTCCGGACACCAATATATCGAAGTCGACGGCATCGCGGTGGAGGTGGTGCGCAAGCGCATCAAGCACCTCAATCTCCGGGTCTATCCAACCGATGGGCGAGTACGGGTGGCGGCGCCACTGCGGACGGATGAGGCAACCGTGCGCGGGATGGTGAGTTCACGACTGGAATGGATTCAACGCCAGCGCGCACGGCTCATGGGCCAGCCCCGGCAAGACGCACTGAAAATGTGTCCGGGCGAACAGCACTGGTTTCTTGGGCAACGCTATTGCCTCGAAGTGTATGAAAACCGCAGTCACAGCGGAGTGCATTTGCGCGCCGATTCAATTCTGGAAATCCGGGCGCGCGGCGCGGCCGATACAACCCGACGCATGGCCATATTGGAGGCATGGTATCGCCAACAGCTGCAGGCACGATTGCCGGAGCTGATTGCCCGGTGGGAGCCGGTTGTCGGGGTGCGGGTGGCCGAATGCCGGATCAAAACGATGAAAACCCGCTGGGGCAGTTGCAACATCAATGCCCGACGGGTCTGGCTGAATCTGGAGCTGATCAAGCGGCCCGTCATCTCGCTGGAATATGTGCTAATGCACGAAATGACCCACCTGCTGGAGCGCTACCATAACGCCCGGTTTTACGCATTGATGGATGGCTTCATGCCGGATTGGCGGCTACATCGGAAAGCGCTCGAACAGCCACACCTGCCAAAGAACGGGTCGATCACATCATCCGCCGATGAGTAATTCCTTCTCCGATTTTTTCAGCCGTTTGATCTCCATCTCCCGATGACAGGCTTCCGCCCGGGACGCGACTTGCTCAGAGTGAAGCAAGCGTACCGGCCGCCGACCACGAGTATAGCGGGCACCACCCGGCAGTTTGCCGTTATGTTCATCAATGCGACGAGTTACATCTATGGCAATGCCCGTATATAGGCTGTCGTCGGCACAACGCAGGATGTAGACAAACCACTCTTTCACGCCAATGGACTCCGAAGACCAGTATTCTCTCAGTGTGCCCCGGCTCACGGCGACGGGATAGTCCGCAGCTTCGTGGTAATGTGTATTTCCTCCTGCAGGCTACCGTGTACCGGACAGCGATCGGCGATTTCATGCAGACGGGTGCGCTGGCTGGCATCCAGATCTCCGCTCAGTTCGATTTCCCGGCTGATGTGATCGATCTTGCGCTGGTCATCGGCGCAGTCGCTACAGTCCTCGGCATAGGCCTTCTCGTGGCTGAGGTGCACCTTCACCTCATAGAGCGCCCAACCCTTGTGGTCCGCGTACATACGCAGGGTCATACCGGTGCAGGCACCCAGGGCCGCGGCGAGCAAGCCATAGGGACTCGGCCCAAACCCCGTGCCGCCTACGGACGTGGGTTCGTCGGCGGCAAAACGATGTTCACCCGCCTTGATCTCGGTATAAAAGCCCTCGCTGCCGGTACGGGTCAGTATCTGGTGCTCACTGTCGCCAATATCATCGGTTGCTGGCGGCGGCAGATATTTTTCCGCCCATACCGCAATCACGGCCCCCACATACCGCGCATCCTCCACGCGGCTTAACAGGTGATCTGCCTGGTCCAGTGAGACAAAACTCTTGGGATGGCGGGCCGCCTCGTAAATACGCCGCGCGTGCTCCACCTCCACCGTTTCATCCACCGGCGAGTGCAATACCAACAGGGCACGGTCGAGGCTGGCGATGGCCTCGTGCAGCGGCGCCTCGGCAATATCGTCCAGAAACTGCTTGCGGATGCGAAACGGCCGACCCGCCAGCTGTAATTCCACCTCACCCTCCGTTTCCAGGGTCTCGCGATGCTCGGCAAAAAGGTGCGCCACATGGGCAGGATCACTGGGCGCGGCGATGCTGGCCACCGCAACAACGCTGGGGATGTGTTGTGCGGTCACCAGTACCGCCGCCCCGCCCAGGGAATGGCCGATGAGGATGCGCGGTGCATCGTATTCCCGCGCCATGAATTCGGCAGCGGACACGAGGTCCTCAACGTTGGAGGAAAAATTAGTATCGGCGAAGTCACCCTCACTCTGGCCGAGGCCAGTGAAGTCAAAACGCAGCACCGCGATCCCCCGCTGAGTCAGGGCACGATTAATATTGCTGATCGCTTTGAGATTCTTGCTACAGGTGAAGCAATGGGCAAAGAGCGCACAGGCCCGGGGCTTGCCGTCGACTGGCAGGTCCATAACGGCAGACAGACGCTGGCCACGGGCATTTTCAAAGTGCAGTTTGCGCGAGCGCATGGGGGAACTCCTGTGGTCTTGTCTCGGATGTAGTCGTAGTGTGATGGCACTGGCTCAAATGCTGACTCATTGTTCGTCACTTCGTTCCCTGAACCCCGGTCTGCGCTGGGATAACGTGAGGGAATACTGAAGCGACCCGCTCTGCAGAAACGGAATTCAATCACTTCGTTAGCTGAAATTTCCAGCCAGGTATTGTCAATATTTTTTACACTTCATGATCATTGCGATTTCATCCCCAAAGCATTGTTTATAAAAAATAAATCCCCCCAGAGCCACAGGACAGCACATCCGTCACTGGAACCTGCAGCTCAAAAGCACAGGAATTCTGTCGGAAAACTTTACATCAGTGCATCCAGGAGTATGGCGCACGATCCTGCGGGCCTGTTAACCCACTGATAAACCGAAAGAACCCTCCAATCGGCATAATTATTGCGTTGTTTTATGAAAGACACTTCCAGGAGAGAGACAGATGAACGGGTGGAAACTTTTCGGAAAAATGGTAGCCGCTTCAGGGCTGGCGCTGGCAGTCTCGGTACCATCCCATGCCGCCATCTTCGACGTCACGGTCGATGGTAGCGATGCCATATTCCTCGCGGGGCGTACGGACATAACAATTCCGGATGCCTCCCTGCCCTGGACTACAGGTACCCACCTGATCCGCCATAGTGGGGCTACGCCCGAAGAGATCAAGGAAACCCTGCCACCCTTCATCTCTGTTGCTGCGGGTGACGTGATCCGCGCCGCCGACCCTGCGGTTGGTGGCGTCAGCTTTTTCAATGGTTTCGGCGCTCCCTTTTTTGGTCCGGGTGGCAATGGAGTAGGTGGCAGCAACCTCGCATCCCTCGATGGCATCAGCGGCTATAAGGGACCACAAGGCCCTCTCGTCGGCGTTTTTCTGGATGGTTCCATTCCGAGTGGTGGGGCAGCGCCCATAACACTCGATTTCTCCGGGACAGGAATTGGGGCGGATTTTTCTAGCCTCAGCCCCTTGCTCCGTCAGGTGTTCTATATCGGTAACGGCCTCACCAGCAGTAGCGTGTTTCAGGAATTCATCGCTCCGACCGGCGCCACACGCCTGTTTCTCGGTATTCCTGATGGCTTTGGCTTTGGCGGTCTCCCGGGTGCTTACGATGATAACGATGGCTCCTACCGTGTACGCATTGGCGTGAACGAGATACCCAATGTCCCCGAGCCGGGAACGCTCGCACTGCTGGGGCTGGGACTGACCGGTTTGGGATTCAGCCGCCGACGCATTTAAGCAGACCGATAACCAGCAAGACGAACCCGGCTCCGCGCCGGGTTTTTGTTATCTGGCACCAACGGGACTCAGCCAGGGATGGCCTTATGGCGCGAAGCGCAGGATATGCGGGAGAGATCCGGAATCCAGGGAACGAAAGCGCAGCACGAACACCCACTGGATGGTGGCCTTGCGTACCAGAACTGGCAATAGCTAACCGCCATAATAATCAGCAACGCAGATGGCGGGCGCAGCTTTGGCCAAGGATGGCTTTATGTTGCGGAGCACAGGGTGTGTGGGAGCAACCCGCCCTACGGGAAACTTCCGGCATGCCAATCCGCTACCGACTGAATTATTCAGCAAAGTCCGCCGGTGTCTCCCAGCCTCCGGAAAACACCTGATCTGCCAGCGAACGGCGTTCACGAGGAGCCAGTTCCTGCTCCTTCGCCTGCCCCGGAAGGCTATCTGCATCGCCGATATAGCCAATGGCAAAGGCGGTGACCACCTCATAGTCCTCGGGAATCCGGTAACGGGTCTGCGCCTCGTCCGGCAGGATGCCGGCCATGGTGTGGATATAGAGTTCCAGTGCGCTGGCCTGCACCGTCAGCCCCGCCGTTGCCAGACCCAGGTCATGGCGCGCGTGGGCATTAAGCTTTTCGTTGTGGGCAAAGGTTTTCTTCACCACGCCCAGCACCAGCACCGGCGCTTGTTTTGCCCAGGCCTGATTGGGTTCCACGAGACAACCGAGCAGGCGCGCAAACTCGGCAGGGTACTCACGGGTGGCGACAATGAAGCGCCATGGCTGCTCGTTGAAACAGGATGCCGCCCAACGGGCCGCCTCAAACAGGGCGCCGAGGGTTTCTGATGCTACCGTTCGATCGGCGAAGGCACGCGGACTCCAACGCTCTGCCAATAAATCATGGATAGGATAACGGGTCTCAGCCTGCTTATTCATGGGTAGATTCTCCTATTTTAGGCCGCGGTCAGCGCCACGGAAGAACGATTGTGGGGTGCGAGAAAATCGAGCTCGGACCCTAGCGGTACGATGCCGCGAGGGTTAATGGAGCGATGGCTCGCAAAATAGTGGGTCTTGATGCGATCCATATTTGTGGTCTCCACGATTCCCGGCACCTGATACAGCGCCCGGAAGATCAACGTGCGGTGGGCCTATGAGTAGTCATAGGAAACGTACAGTTGGTAGCGACCGGGCTCGGCGGCAAAACCCCCATCCCCACTGGGGCCGGGACGACCATCTGCCGTCACCCGGTGATGGCAGATGGGTTCCCAACGCGAAAATTCTCCTTTCATTAGGCACTCTCCATGCTAACCCGGCTCGGGTAAATGGATTGCGCACTCATCCCAACGTTCCATCGTGGTAATCGCGCAACGCCTGTTCGATTTCCTCACGGCTATTCATCACGAAGGGCCCGTGCCGCGCCACCGGCTCATTGAGGGGCCGACCCGCTAACAGCAACACCTCCGCCGGCCCTTCAGCTTCCTCCGGAACAACGAGTAACGCCCCTTCACCCGCTCCGAAAAGTGCCGCCTCCCCCTCACTCACCCGGGTATCCCCCGCTCCGGCCAGCAGTTCACCACCGAACACATAGGCTAATGCATTCTGGTCGCCGTCCAGAGGCTGTAGGTGCCGGGCCCCAGGTTCAAGCGTGAAATGCAGATAAGTGATGGGAATGACCGTGTCGATCATCGCCTGAACACCCAGGGCCTCACCCGCGATCACCTTGATCCTTACTTTGCCATCGGCGCTGCATGAGGTGGGGATTTTCCCTGCCGGAATGTCCTGGTAGCGGGGAGCCATCAACTTTTGGGCGGCCGGTAAATTGACCCATATCTGAAAGCCATGAAGCACGCCACCGCTAGCGAAAAATTCAGGATGCGGCAATTCCGAGTGAACCACGCCGGAACCGGCGGTCATCCACTGCACATCTCCAGGTTCCAGATCACCCTGGTGCCCGGCGGAATCGCGATGCTGCATCCGCCCGGCAAGCAGATAGGTCACCGTCTCAAAGCCACGGTGGGGATGGTCCGGCGCGCCTATGGCCTCCCCGGGTGCCCAATTGACGGGGCCTAGGTGGTCCAACAATAAAAAGGGATCGAACAACGATAACGATGCGGTGGGAAAAGGGCGGCGCACCGGGAATCCCCCGCCCTCCAGCAGCGCCTGTGCACTCACTACCTGAGTCACGGACCGTAAAACTGACACACGCTCATTCACTTTGGTCCCCGGCATTTTGCCCTCCTCGCCATTTTTAGTGGCGTTAACACGCGTTCAAAACTTGGTAAACAGCCTATACTTTGCGTCCCCACAAACCAATTCTAGAATTACGCATATCTCTATTGCATAATTGCAAATATGAGCAACTGGGAAGACCTTCGGTTTTTTGGCGCCATCGCCCGTACCGGCAGCCTCTCCGGGGCAGCACGTGAGCTTCATGTTAATCACTCCACTGTTTTCCGGCGTCTGAAAGCACTGGAATCCCGCCTCGGGGTACGCCTCTTCGACCGCCTGCAGGGGCGCTATATACTGACCCCCGCGGGTGAGGCCATGAATTCGGGTGTAGAGCGTGTACACAATGAAATCGATGCCCTGGAACGCCAGATGCTCGGTCAGGACCATCAGCTAGCTGGAGAGATCCGCCTGGCCACTACGGATGCCCTGGCACAAAACTACCTTCAACCCCATCTGCTCAGCTTCCACCAGCGTTATCCGGGGGTGCGCATCGAGCTGCTGTGCTCAAACCTGTTTTTTGACCTCTCGAAACGCGAGGCAGATATCGCGCTGCGACCCACCAATAACCCACCGGGACATCTGATTGGACGGGAATTGGCCCGCAGTAGTTGGGCGGTGTACGGAGCGCCCGCTTATCTGGATGGCCGCGATGCGCCCCGTGAGGAGGCAGACCTCAAAGCCCATACGCTGATTGCCGGTGATAGCAGTCTGTCGGCCGTTCCCGCGAATCGCTGGTTGCAAGCGTGTGCAGCGGATGCCGTCGCCATGCAGGCAGATAGTTTTGTAACCCAATGGTCGGCCGCCCGGGCAGGCTTTGGACTAGCGGTGTTACCTTGCGTGCTGGCAGACCGGGAATCTGGATTAGTGCGGGTGCTCGGTCCGATCAAGGAACTTGAGACCGGCCTCTGGCTACTGACCCATCCTGATCTTCGTCAGACCACCAGAATCCGCGCCTTCGTGGCCTGGCTGGGCGAGGCCATTATCAAGGACCGGGCTCTATTTTCTGGCGCGCTGACCGCTCCATCCTGAAGCTCGAAAACACAGGCTAGTACCGTGGTAACTATGAGCCCCGTATAAGTCCATTGACCTCGGCATAGCGAAAGCAATTCATCGTGTGATCATTCACCATACCCACCGCTTGCATGAAAGCGTAACAGATGGTGGGGCCGACGAACTTGAAACCACGTTTCTTCAGGGCCTTGCTCATGGCCTCCGACTCCGGTGTGGAAACGGGGATGTCCTCCAGCGTTTTCCGGGTATTGATAACAGGCTCGCCGCCCACAAACTGCCCCAACCAGTCACTGAAGCTGCCAAGCTCGTCGCGGAGCGCCAGGTAGGCACGAGCATTTACGATGGTCGCGTTGACCTTCAGGCGGTTGCGCACGATACCCGGGTCTTTAAGCAGCTCAGCAATTTTAGGCGCGTCGTAGCGGGCAATTTTTTCCGCATCAAAGTGATCGAAAAGGCGCCGGTAGTTCTCGCGCTTTTTCAGGATCGTGTACCAACTCAATCCCGCCTGCGCCCCCTCAAGAATCAACATCTCGAACAGGTGCCGGTCGTCATATACTGGCACGCCCCACTCCTCATCGTGATAAAGGCAGTACAGTGCATCGGTATCACTGACCCACTCACATCTATCAGGAGTCATTTATTTTTTCTCGTTTCATATGCGTCTGGATCACTCGCCGGGCATCTCTACGTAGGTGATGAGCGATAGCGTCGCGCCCTGTGGATCCTGGATAACACAAAAGCGTCCAACGCTTGGAATATCCGTAGGCGGGACCAGCAATTTCCCTCCCAGCTCCTGCGCCTGTACGGCAGACGCATCGACATCATGAACGGTAACGTAACCGCCCCATTGTGGCACCATGCCGTTAAGCTCCGGCGGAATGGCCATGATGCCACCGGCCTCCTTACCGCCCGCGCGAGCCATCGTGTAAGGCATATTGAGCTGCATATCCTCCATGGCCCAGCCCAGTAATTCACCATAGAAAACCTTTGCGCCTGCTACATCGGTGGTCATCAATTCATTCCAGCTAAATGCCCGGTGTCGTTTCATCGCATCATTCATCACTTTGCTCCCAGGCATGTCGAACGCGTACACACTACGCCGGTCGATATTATTTTTTTCTGGATAAATCCTCAAATAGAATTTCGACGAACTGATCAGCGGTCAGAAATCCATTGGCCCACACGGCATCGAAATCCTTAGACGGAGCCAACTCCTGAATTTCCTCTAAGGTCTTTCCGTCAGAAATGTAACTCCCCACCCGATCCCGCATGGCCTCCAACATATCGACATAGATAGAGAACTCCACCTTATTGGAGAGCGGGCCATGGCCAGGGATTATCTTCGTTTCATCATTAATAATCGACAGGATCTGTTTTGCCGCCTCAATTACGCCGTTCACAGAGCCATCAGACGACACGTCGATGAAGGGATAAAATCCCGCAAAATAGATGTCTCCGGTATGAACCACGTTCTCCTTTTCAAAGAACACAATCGCATCCCCATCGGTATGCGCATTCTGTACATGGAATATATTCGCCTCATCACCATTTAGATGAAATTTAATATCTTGGGTAAAGGTGATGACTGGCAGGGCCATTTTCGGAGCGGCTGGAACCGTCTTGTTGAAGAACGCGATCATCTGCTCCGAATTCATGCGTCGGCGGACATTCTCATGGGCCACGATAATCGTGCCGCCCTCACCCATATGCTCGTTACCTCCAACATGATCAAAGTGCCAGTGGGTATTGATGACAAAGCGAATTTTATTGTTGCTGATTTTGGAAATTGAGGCCCTGATCTTTTCCGTCAATGGTGCAAACTGATCATCAATCAAAAAGACCCCGTCCTCGCCCGCAGAGACCCCGATATTTCCACCCTTTCCTTGAAGCATATAGATATGATCCGACACTCGCTGCGTGCTTATCTGAACTGATTCAAAGTCCTCGCCATAAACAATTGGAGCGCTAACAATAGCCGCTGTAATGCAACAGAGATGACCCAACAATCGATAGAAACGCATTATCTAGCTCCTTAACTTATAATTTTTTTCAGATATTAGTGACTACATATTCGCCACGATAATATCGATCACTAATAAATATCGGACTATCTAAAGGGTTCCGATAAGCAGCTTTCCAAGTTTCTCAATCGCCTGCTCACGCTCTGTACTCCACGCCGGGGCATAGTTAATGCGAATATAGTTTCTATATTTCTGCTTTGCTGAAAACAGAGGCCCGGGCGTGATACTGATTCTCTGCTCCATGGCCAGCCGGTAGAGTTTCATTGCATCCGCCTTCCCCGGCAATTCGACCCACGCCAAAAACCCCCCTTCTGGACGTGTAATGCGTGTCCCCTCTGGGAAGTATCGACTGATTAGATCTATACATATGTCCCGATTCTGACGGTATTGGCTACGCATAGTCCTCAGATGACGATCGTAGCCGCCATTTTCCAGATAATCCGCCACTGCTATCTGAGGTAGCGTCGCGGTCGCCATGCTGGTCACCAACTTCAGATGCTCTATCTTTCGGAAGTAGCGACCTGGGCTGGTCCAGCCCACGCGGAGACCGGGCTCCAGTGTTTTAGAAATGGAGGAACAGAGTAGTACGCGTCCATCATTGTCCCAGGATTTTATCGCCCGTGGTCGTGACGGCCCGTAGCCGAGTTCTCCATAGATATCGTCCTCAATGAGGGGAAGATCATATTTCTCCAGCAATCGAATCAACGCTTCTTTTTTTTCATCCGGCATGCAGTAACCCAATGGGTTGCTATACGCAGGAGTCAGCAAGCAAGCCTTGACAGGCCATTGTTCAAAAGCAAGCTGAAGGGCCTCCAGACTGACGCCGGTCTCAGGGTGAGTCGGGATCTCCAATGCCTTCATTCCCAGGGATTCAATCGCTTGCAACACACCATAAAAGCTGGGTGACTCAATGGCGATGGTGTCACCGGGTTGAGCGACCGCACGCAAGCACAATACCAACGCCTCCTGGCACCCATTGGTTATGACGATATTGTCGGGACTGAGTGCACAGCCGGAATCCACGGCACGACGAGCTATCTGCAAACGCAGCTTTGGGTCACCCGGAGGAAAGGCATACCTCGTGGTGCGATTACGGGGATTTCGTGCGGCTTGGGCAAGCATCTGGTGCAGGCGCCGGATAGCAGGGGCCGAAGTATTGGGCAAGGCAGCGCCAAACTGGATCATTCGTGGCGCTTCGATCGCCTGAACCACCTCCATCACCAGTTCACTGACGGTCACTTTACTGGGAGTGGGGGCTGGCTTGGACATGGCCGGAGGCAATGGAATTTGCGTCGGCAGGCTCACAAAGTAGCCGGACTTTGGGCGTGCCTCTATCAGCCGACTATCCTGCAATAGCCCATAGGCCTGCAGCACAGTAGAAGCACTGACCCCAAGCTGCCTGCACTGATGACGTACTGAGGGCAATCGGTCCCCTGGATGATAGAGGCCCTGGCCTATCTGCTCCCGAATCCCATCGGAAATTTTTGCATATAGCTTTTCAGGCATTATCAGCACCAGAACAGTTTGTACTTATCCATACCATAACAGAGCTATTACGACACCTCTGTTATGCATTATTTATATAATTACTGAGTCTGTACCGTTAACACTATTCCCGATAGCCTGATAACCGTCAATAATAACTTTCTGCAACGGGATGGATATGAGCAATCTGACAACTCTGCTACACAATCGGGAGACCCGGGGATGGTTCCTGGGTTTTATCGGCATGCTGGGCTTTAGCCAGACTCTGGCCGCCACCCGCATTGCGGTCATTCACCTGGACCCCACTCTCGTCGGCCTGGGAAGGGTATGTGTGGCAGCCTTGCCAGCGGCGCTGTTCCTTGTCCTTTACGGTTCACCCCAGATGAACCGGCGGCAATGGCGCAGCCTGGCTGCAGTAGTGCTTGGCGTAGGACTGGGGTTTCCGCTTTTTTCAGCCCTAAGCATGCGTGAGCTTTCCGCATCGGCAGGCAGCGTACTCATCGCTATATTGCCGCTGGTAACTGCGATGGCGTCCCGGTTTATCGGTAATGAACGGCCTTCGCCGGGATTCTGGATCACGGCATTTAGCGGCGCGGTGGTGGTCACCAGCTTCGCGCTCAGACAGGATGATGGCCAACTACAGGCCGGCAGCGTGAGCCTGCTGTTGGCAGCGTTACTTGCCGGCTTTGGCTACGCCGAGGGTGGACGTCTGGCACGGGAGATCGGGGGCTGGCGGGTCATCTGCTGGGGGGTCGTACTGGCGGCACCGGTTGCCCTGATAATCATCGTATTATTTGCAGATCTGCCAACTGCTGCAGTGCCGCTTTCCGCCTACCTGAGTTTCGCCTATGTCGCACTCATCAGTCAGCTATTTGGTTTCTTTGCCTGGTATCAGGGACTGGCGTTGGCAGGGATCGCACGGGTGAGCCAATTGCAACTGCTGATGCCTTTCCTGGGTCTGCTGGGTGCCGCCCTGCTACTGGATGAACCCCTGAGCCTGGAGTATTTCCTGTTCGCTGGCGCGGTCATCCTGATCGTGTCACTGAGCCGCCGCATGAAGATCGGGGTAGTCGAGCGATGAGTTGTGTCACCACCATAAACTGCGGCGCTACCTATCGTGCACGTACTCTCCGGTCTTCAGATTAATGCTGGCACCGCAATCCGGTCCCAGACAATCCCGGTAGCGAATGCTGGCTGAGTCCTTTTTTCGGGCGACGAAATAGCGGATCTGGTAGGCACGCCGCGGGAAATGAGTGTTATCGAGTACTGGGGGCAATGCCGGCAAATAACCGGGGACCAAATCGCCCAGGGCGCGTGGATAGTGGCCTTGATCTTGCCGATAACGAACCACTGCGGGGCGTAACTGCTGGGTGATAATCTCCCGCCGCTCAGCGGCCAAATGGCGTAAATCTGTCGGAAAGAAAGTGAATTTCACAAACAGCACGAAAGCAGTTGCCAAAATCAAAATTGCCCAACGCCCGTAGGCAACCGATCTGCGACGTACCTCCAGATCCTTTTTCTGTATTTTCCGGGTAAAGCGCCTGAGCAGCACCGCAATCGCAAAGGCAAGCGCACACAGGCCTGCGTATTTCGCGCTGTTGATCAGATCATTCGGTGCCAACGACACCGTGAGCAAGGCCGCCAGAAAGAGCAGCCAGCTCACCAGGTACGACAGTACCGCGATGATATTCAGGCACAGGATGCCCACATGCCTTCCAATTCTGAGGAACCAGTCAGTTACATCCATAAGTGCGGGCGTGAATACCCGGCCGCCAATCTAACGGCGTGGGATCTGAGTTGGAATTTTCCCCGATGAAGGGGTTGGAGGCTCGCAAGGGTACCGCAAGCAATATCAGACAAAGGTATCGACACTTGTACCCGCATCCATACCGATTTCGGTTGCCTTTATCACTTGACGCAGCTGGCCCCGTGTCGCCTCGGCAGAGCGCTGTGAACGAGTTTCGGGGGCATCGGACCGGGCGCTCACTCCATCCTGTTCACTGGAGATCGCTCCATCACCTTCCCGACTTTGCTCAACACCTTGCTGTGCCAGTTCAACCCGCGCTTGCTGCTCCATAACGCTAGCCTGAGTTGCAACTCGCTGGTCCTGTACGGATGGATTAGCCGGTGCCAACGCAGCCTGACGTATCTGTTGGGCCTTGCGGATGGTCGCCTCAGGGTCACCAGGCACCCCGGAGGTGTCTATCCGAACCTCACCACCTACCGCATAGCGCTGGCCATCCGGACCCGTGGTAAAGCTGAAACTTGGGCCGCCATTGGCCAATCCACCCGAGGCGGAAAGATGGGCCTGCTCGTGGCTACGTACCTGCCGATCCCGTGCCTGCAACTGCTGTACCACACGCTGCTCATCGGCAGCCAGGTCCAAGCTGGCCGGGTCAGGCGTTACACCACGAGCTTGTAGGTTAGTGCTATCACTGGAAGGGTTGATACTTGCACCGGCTGATGCTTCGTTGACACGCTGAGCCGCTTCCGGCGCCAACGCCGGAACCACACCAGAACTGGCCGTCTCGGCACCAGCCGGAGCAGCCTTATTAACCCCAGCTGTCCCGGGCGGCTGTTTGAATCCAACGGTTGGCAATCCAATTTGCATGAGTAATACCTGCAAATCATAGCGAATGAGCCAAATCGGCGGTTCTAATAACGCCGACATACCCAAGACAGTATAGAGGGGGATTGAAAAATGATTCTGAGACAGAATCGACCGATTCGTCAGGAACAAATCGGGACAGCCGAAGGCGGCCCGAAGGGTAACCGCCAGGAATGGCGGGCATCAGCCCCGAAAGGTGGTGAGATTCCGCCTGACCACAACGAGCCTCGCGCAGACGGAGGTCCAAAATATTACAAAGAGGGAAAGGGAAATGGTGGCCAGGGGCGGAATCGAACCACCGACACGTGGATTTTCAATCCACTGCTCTACCGACTGAGCTACCTGGCCATTGGGGAGGCGGTATTAAAGCGATCACGCCCCGGAGAGTCAAGGAAAAGTCACGCATCCGGCGAAACAAAGTCGGGCGGTGGGCTGGAATTTCCACCAAAGAAGAAGGACAGCATTTCGTCCTCGATAAATTTACGCGACTTCGGATCCAGGGGATTGATGCGATATTCGTTAATCAGCAGGGTCTGGCGGCCCATCCACTGCTGCCAGGCCTCTCGCGACACGTTCTCAAAAATACGTTGGCCCAATTCCCCCGGATAAGGGAGGGTCTCAAGGCCCGGGGCCTCTCGCTGAAGCAAAACACACTGTACGGTTCGAGTCATGAGGAATTTTCCTGGAGTTGAGCAAGCAAACGGGCCACTGGGGTCGGCAGGCCCGGTGCGCGCATTTGCCCGTGTTTATACCAAAGAGCACCTTCGCCTTCCATCACCCGTGATGCCGAGCCAAGCTCCATCAGTACTGGAGCCATCTCCAATTTAAAATGGGTGAAAGTGTGCAATACCGGCTCCAGCCTATGTATCGCAACGGGGGTATGACCGGTCTGCTCCAGGCACCAGCCTTCTGCCTCCGCTGCTAAGGCACACTCCGGCACACTCCAGAGACCACCCCAGATTCCGGCTGGCGGGCGACGTTGAAGGAAGATGGCACCATCTTTCCGGCGCAAGAAGAGAAAGGCCTTGTTGCGTAGTGGCAATTTTCGGCGCGGGCGCGAGGCGGGCAGTTGCTGCGTTCGCCCCTCTGCCCGGGCCAGGCAATTAGCGCCTAAAGGACAACGCTCACAGTCAGGCTGATGCCGGGTACATAGGGTGGCGCCAAGATCCATGATGGCCTGGGTGTAATCCGCTACTTGCCGCTGTGGCGTATGGCCCTCCGCCAGAAGCCAGAGTTGCCGCAATACCCGCGCCGTACCCGGCCAGCCTTCTATCGCATGATAGCGACACAACACCCGCTTTACGTTGCCATCGAGGATCGCCTCACGTTGCCCCGCGGCAAGAGAAAGGATCGCACCAGCAGTAGAACGGCCGATGCCCGGCAAGGCACACAGTGCCTCACGGTCCAATGGCAACCGGCCGTTATACTGCTCACAGATCACACGTGCGGAACGATGGAGATTGCGTGCTCGCGCATAGTAGCCAAGACCACTCCAGAGGCCGAGCACCGCATCAAGAGGAGCGGCGGTGAGAGCACTCACGTCAGGGAAGTGCTCCATAAAGCGTTGGTAATAGGGCAGAACAGTAACCACCTGGGTCTGCTGCAACATAATTTCCGACACCCAGACCCGATAGGGGGTTATGTGCTGGCGCCAGGGCAACTCATGCCGCCCACAAGTGGCGTACCAGGCAAGCAGTTTTGGTGCGAAATCATTCTGACTCATCGGTGTGAAAGCCTCGCCAACTGCTCCAGATTGATTACCGTCTCAACAGCCAGCTGGTGCAGCTTTTTCTTCAAGATCCATGGCCCAATGAGCGGCGGAATCCACTGTGATGGCTCCACCTCAGCACTAAATACGATGTGGGTAACGCCACTTTCAGGCCCACGAATTTTCCAGGAGAGCCGGCCATAATGAAAATCACTACCCACGGGGTCGATGTCGCCCTGGAGTTCCCCTTCCACGGTCAGACGAAAATCGGTGATCTGATCAATATCAAAGCAGAAGATCAGCACACAGATGCGAGTCAGAATAAACACGCGATCCCGACCGTCAGGGCGCTTTTCCAGCCAGCGACTTTCCTGGATGCTGGGGTGGATGCGGTGAAGGTGTGGATAATCGGTAAGCAGAGCCCGCACCCGCTCGGCGGGCAAATCAATGACTGAGGCGACGCGAACGAGGTAGCGATCACCATCACGGCGAATTTCGCTGGAGGCTATACCCGTCGCCCAGGCAACGGGGAGAAATAATGCTAAGGCAAGGGCGCCACAAGCCCTCAGCGGAACAGGCCCTTCAGCAGACCACCGGCCTTGTCACCTAGGCTCTTTTGCAGCTTCTCCTGCACCTTTTCCTGCACCTTGGCCTTTTGCTGGCTAACCACGGCCTTGGCCTTGGCGTTCATCAACGCATTCATATCGACCCCGTACTTGGGATCAGCAAAGGAGCCGGTGATGCGGATTGGAATCGGCACGCCGGACAGATTAGCCAACTCCTTGCCGCCTTGCCCCTTGGAGGTGGCCACCAGGGTGGTCTTGATACCGTAATTGAGTTGCTCCTGTGGCAGATCGACGGTGCCGGAACCCTCAACCCGCAACAATGGCGACTTGACCAGCAAATCCCGGTTGGTGGCAATCCCCTTGTCAATCTGTACCGTGCCGTCTAATGCAGCGAAGTCGGTCTGCAGGGGTTCCGAATCCGCGGGCAACGAACGACCCTGCAATTTGGCCTGGGCCTCGCGAATCAAACGGGCAACGTTGACTCCCTTGACTGCGCCATCACTCAGGCTAAAACGCACATCTCCGCCCAAGGTTTTTTTTGCCGCCTCGGGATCAGCGCCAGTGGCGCTAAGACGCGCCTGCAGATTGGTGGTGCCCGTTAGCTTGCCCTTGCCGTCTTGCAGATCATCCAGCAGCGGACCAATTTGTACGCCAGACAGTTTTTCGTCGAGGCGCAGTTTCGGCTGCTTGCCACGGGCATCGAGGCCGATATTGCCTTTATAGCTGCCCTGATAGAGTTGTGCCGCCGGTGTTACCCCGATCAACCCGTCCCGCCCCTTGATGGCAAGTGAGATATTCTGCAGCTTGAGCTTGCGCACGGTGAGCTTGCCGAGGGTTATTTTCCCATCCACATCCAGCGCCCGCAGGGCTTCGAGTGGAAGCTCGGTGGCGCCACCGGCCGCAGCCGCTCCGGGGCTGGCCACGGTTTGCGCAGATGCAGCGCTCTCCGGCGGCAGATAGCGGTCCGCATCGAGCGCATCGGCGTCCAACTGAAAGCGAATGGCCGGTTTTGCAAAATGCTGTACCGATGCTGTTCCCTTCAGCGTCGTATCGTCCAGCCGCACACGCAGGGATGCTAGCTGCACAGCGTCCGTCGAGCCGCTCAACGACGCTTCCAGCTCGGCCATACCCAGGACCTTGGGATCGGCAGTCTCCGGTGCTTCCTGGCCCAGTCGCGCGAGCAATTCCCGTGGGCTGAAGGGGGCCGCATGCAGTTTACCTTTGTAGCGAGGTCCGTCCAGCAACTTGCTGACCTGCACACCGCCATCAAGATTCAGGCCAGCGATCTGCAGTGCAAGTTTTTCGATACCCAGGGTTTGGGCACCCAAATCTGCAGTCACATCGGCGCCGAATTGCAGTTCCACCTTGCCGGCCGGCAGTGCCTTGCCTTCCAGCGCCCCGCTCAGGGCAAGACCCGGCGCACTGAAACGCTGTTTTTCCAAGTCCCCCTGCAGCGAGCCACTGAAGGACAGTGCCCCACTCAGCTCCGCCATATGGAGCTTTGTAACTTCCACTTTCAGGCCATTGAGCGCGAGCTGCTGTTTCACCTGATCGAGCAAGAGATCTGCATTCAGCTGAGCCTCTACACTGCCACCGCCCAGCCCCTCACCGGCTAGCTGCACCTTAAGCCCGAAGCCGCTGAGTGCCAGTTTTCCGGCATCGAGTTGCAGCCGTCCACTGGCCTCGACCTGTCCGGCGATGGCGCCTTCGAGCGCAAATGACAGCTCCAGATCCACCGGATCGCTACCACCCAGTGCACCGGTGCTGAGCGCCAGTTTGTTGATTTGGTAACGCTGGCCCGCCTGCGCATCATCCCAGTGGATACTGGCATTGCTCAGATCGACACCACCGATGGCAAGTGCCGCCAGTGCCGGCGGCTCAGACTGTCCGGCTGGGGCCACCTTGTCCGTTTTGGCCTCACCGCCTTTGGCGACCAGATCATCCCAGTTGCTGCGCCCCTTCGCGTCGCGCGCGAGGTTGAGTTGCAGGCCATGAATCGTGACTGTATCCATCTCGACACGCTTTTTCAGCAACGGCATCAGTTTTACCCGGACCGCCACCTTCTCGGTGCGCGCAAAGACTGCGGGCTTGAAACCCGGCGCGTTAGCCAGTTCCACCACCCCCAGTTCCGCCCCGAGCCAGGGAAATACGGTGAGCGATATATCACCCGCTATCTTCAGCTCACGCCCGGTCTGTTCCTTCACCACCGCGGCGATCTCCTCGCGGTAATCATTGGGGTCGATGACCATGGGTAAAATAATGGCCGCTACGATAACCAGCACTAGCAGCACAGCAATAATTTTCAGTAGCATTTTCATATTAGAGACTCCTTGCGAAATGCTTCCTCAGACAAGAGCCGTCGGAACGGCGAGATCCCGCAGGCGTTGCTGCGCCCGCTTGATGGCCTTACGGACCTGCTCCGGCGCGGTGCCGCCAATGTGTTTGCGGGCTGCAAGCGAGCCCTCCAGGGTCAACACCCGGTGGACATCCGCCTCGATTTTGGGGCAGTAGCGTTGCAGTTCCTCGAGACTGAACTCAGCGAGGTCGCGCCCGGAGGCGACACCCTCGGCAACCGCTCGCCCCACCGCCTCATGGGCATCGCGAAAGGCGATTCCTTTGCCCACCAGATAGTCGGCCAAATCCGTCGCCGTGGAAAAGCCCTTGAGCGCGGCGGCACGCATATTCTCCGCCTTGACCTGCATGGTTGGCAGCATCCGCGCAAATACTTGCAGGCAGTCTTTCACCGTATCCAGAGTATCAAACAGAGGTTCCTTGTCTTCCTGGTTGTCACGGTTATAAGCCAGTGGCTGGCCCTTCATCAGTATTAGCAAGGCCATCAAATGGCCGCTGACGCGCCCGCATTTTCCGCGCACCAGTTCAGGTATATCGGGATTCTTCTTCTGCGGCATGATGGAGGAACCGGTACAAAAGGCATCACCCAGCTCAATGAAATCGAATTGCGCCGAGGACCACAGCACCAACTCCTCGGAAAAACGCGACAGGTGCACCATCAACAAGGCGCTAGCCGAGACAAATTCAATGACGAAATCCCGGTCGCTGACGGCGTCCAGGGAATTCTCACAAACAGTAGCAAAGCCCAGCAGATCCGCCACCCGCCGGCGATCGATCGGATAGCCGGTACCAGCAAGGGCAGCGGCTCCCAAGGGCAGACGATTGATACGCTTGCGACAGTCGAGCAGGCGTTCGCAATCACGCAACAGCATCTCGCTCCACGCCAACATATGGTGACCGAAGGTCACGGGCTGGGCGATCTGCATGTGAGTGAAGCCGGGCATAACCGTTTCTGTCTCGCGCCGGGCCAATGCCAGTAAGGCCTCGTGCAGCGCCCCCAGTAAACCCAGCACCTGATCGGTTTCGGCCCGCAGATAGAGGCGAATATCGGTGGCCACTTGATCATTCCGCGAGCGACCGGTGTGGAGCTTTTTACCGGCGGTACCAATACGCCGGGTGAGCTCCGACTCGATATTCATGTGCACGTCTTCAAGGGTGATGGACCAGCGCATGGTCCCCGCCTCGATATCCGCCAGAATCTCGCGCAGTCCGGCGACGATGGCATCCCGTTCGTCACCGGTCAGCAGCCCAACCTCCGCCAACATGGTAGCGTGAGCAATTGAACCCTCGATATCATAGGCGTAGAGGCGTTTGTCGTAAGAAACCGAGGCCGAGAAGGCCTCCACTAAAGCATCCGTGGGAGCGCTAAAACGCCCGCCCCAGGGTTTGTCCTTCGCTTGCTGTTGCTTCACCTTGCTCCCCACCTGTTGTGATTTTCACCAGTATAGAGGGCTTCCCTTCGGCCCGCACCCAGACTCAGACGCGCCGCATGCCTATAATGACACCGGGCCCCGATTGTGGATGGAATGGATGGCAGGAAACGACAAATACATTGCCGAACCGGAGAGTGATCGCCTGTTTCTACCCAACTTCTGCACCATTCCCATGGTGTACTCGGTGGTGGTGGTAGGCGAGTTACTGGCCTTCATCCTGGTGCTGACGCCAGCGGGAAGCGCCGGGGGACGCTGGACCCAGCTTGCCCTGGTATCGCTCTTCGTGCAGTGGGTTGGGCTAAGCAGCACCGCGCTACTGTGCGCTTGCCGACGCTGGCTGCACAGTCTCGGCAACGTTCCGGCCGGCTTTGCAGGCTATTTTTTGGTGCTGCTGGTGACCGCACTGCTGAGCGAGGCCACCTATTGGCTGATTCAGCATCCGGTGCTGGGTGTTGAGGCGCCGGCGATACGCCCCTTTGGTGAAACCGCGTACTGGCCACTGCAAGGTGGCAGCCCCTTGCTGGCCCATGACACCGCACGACACCTCAACTTTCTACTCCGCAATCTCGCCATCAGCGCCATCGTCAGTGCCGTCGCACTACGCTATCTCTATATCCATCATCAATGGAAGGCACGGCTGGAATCACAAACCGAGGCACGGATCCAGGCCTTGCAATCCCGTATTCGCCCACATTTCCTGTTTAACAGCATGAACACCATCGCCAGCTTCATACACGGTCAACCGGCACTGGCGGAAACAGTGGTGGAAGATCTCTCCGATCTCTTCCGGGCCAGCCTGGGGGACGCCCGTGTCCCGGTGACCCTGAAGACCGAGTTAGAGCTGTGCCATCGTTACCTGCACATCGAATCGCTGCGTCTCGGCGATCGCCTGCGCGTCAAGTGGCATACCGAGGCCCTCCCGGATGATGCCCTGCTGCCAGCACTAAGCCTGCAGCCCTTACTGGAAAATGCCATCTATCACGGCATCGAACCCTGTGCCGATGGAGGCTCTCTGGAAATCCTCGGCAACGTGGAAAACCAATTGATTACGCTTTACATCAGTAATAGCTGCCCCACCAAAAATGAGCTCACCAGCCGCCATCGCGGCAATCAGATGGCCCAGGAAAATATTCGTGAGCGGCTGGCCTTGTTTTTTGGCCGGCAAACCAGCCTTCGCTGCACCTCGAGTGATGGGCAATATACAGCCAAGTTATGCTTCCCTTACAGACGGGAAACGGCGTGAAGATCCTGGTGGTGGACGACGAGCCACCGGCACGCCAACGCCTCATCGACCTGCTGGTAAAACTTCAACCGGAGAGCACGGTGCGAGAGGCCGGCAATGGCGTGGAGGCACTCCATGCAGTGGCACAGGATGCCCCGGATGTAGTGCTCATGGACATCCGCATGCCTGCCATGGACGGCCTTGAGGCCGCCACCCACCTGGCAACATTGCCACATCCTCCAGCAGTCATCTTTACCACTGCCTACGATAGTCATGCACTCGCGGCCTTCGATGCACAGGCTATCGATTACCTGTTGAAACCGATCCGCCGGGAACGACTGCAGGCCGCCCTCGGACGGGTGCCGAGGCTGGAGCCAGGCAACATCGACAAGCTGCAGGCCATGCGCGGCGATGCACGCAGTCATCTCAGCACCAGCCTGCATGGTGAGCTGCACCTGATACCGATTTCTGAAATTCGTTATCTCTGCGCCGAGGATAAGTATGTCAGCGTTGGCTTTCCCGATAAGGAACTGCCGGTGGATGATTCTCTACAGGCTCTGGAGACCGAGTTCCCGGAGCGCTTCCTGCGCGTCCATCGCAACGCCCTGGTAGCCCTGGCCTTCGTCAGCGGGCTGGAAAAAGCCCCCGACGGAAAAGCCTTTATCCGGCTGCTGGGGATATCCCGAACCATCGCCGTCAGCCGACGACTATTGCCGAAAATCAGACGCCAACTGAAGCGCCTTGCTGTGAGTTCATCGCCCACGGAGCAGCGCAAGGAATGATGCCGGAAAGCGACCCCGCCAGTGTGCTGCTGGATATTGAAGCACGTGCACATGCCCGTCAGCATGCTCTGCCACCGGCACCTGATAGCACGAGAAATTTGAGGCCCTTTCTGGGATTTGGGCTGGCGGATGCGCGCCTTGTTATCGCCGCTACACAGATACTGAAATCCCCGTTATCCACTCGTGTTCCCGGTGCGCCACCCTGGTTACGGGGAGTCGCCGGGCTGCATGGTTATCCACTACCCATTATCGATTTTTCCAGCCTGTGCAGTCTTCCCGAACAAGCGTCTGAAAACGACCCCCACGTGCTGGTGATCGGACATCAAAGAGCGAGCTGTGGCCTGTTGGTTGATTCGGTATACGGGCTGGTGGTTGCAGATGAGGTGGGTGACAGCACGCTCCCGGAATTGGAATCAGGGATTACAGCCTATCTGCATGGTAGTTGCCGTAGCGGTGATACCCTTTGGGGAGTCGTGGATCCCGCACGGATATTTCATCGCCTAACATCCGCGGAACATCTGGAGGAAGCAGGATGAGCTTGAGTTTCAGGGCTACCTTATTTTTTGGCTTCCTCGTGACCGCCCTCGGCTGTTTTTACCTGCTCAGCCGCTCCCAGACAGCGGACACGGAATTCCTTATGCGCATGGCAAGCCTGCAAACACAGCTTGGGCGTCTCGCCTATCAGGCAGAAAACCTTGATAACACCCGGCCCTCGACCCTCCACGCCATGGGCTCCCTGAGGGACAAGCTGGAAACGGCCCTGCGTGTCCAGCGACCTGACTTGCTGGAGCCGGTGTGGAAAAACCTCCGTGACGATATAGATATGCTGCTCGCCGAGACACCCATTGAGCACACCTTAGCGGGAAATATCACCACCCTGAAGATCGCCATGGAGCAGGCTCACGAGCTCAGTGGGCAACTGGAGAATTCAAGCACCGACCCGCGACTGGAAAAACGGGCAGTACAGCATCAACTACTGATCGCACAAATGGGGCTTGCGCTGGCCCGCCTGCCTAAGGACGGCAGCGCGCTCAAGCTCGAAGCTAATCTGGTGGATCTGGGGCGCTCTATCTATCAGCTACTCAATGACGATCCGCTGGAAAATATTGAGGCCGTCACGAATCGAATCCCACGGGATCAACTGGAGGATCTTTCTGCACTACTGCGCGAACATGGCCCCCTGTTCCGCCAGGTCATTCAGCAAGCTGGGACTTTCGCCTCTATCCGCGAAATACATAGAGCCATCAACCACGGCATCCTGCTGTTGCGCGAGCAACTCGCCAACACCGTGCGACAGCGGCAGCAGCAGATGCGCCGGCGAGCGGTTTCCATAACACTGGCGCTAAGCTTACTGGGAATCACCCTTCTGGCCCTGGCCTTGGTGATCATCGAATTGGCTCGTATCGCACGGGTGCAGGCAAATCGGGCCACCCGCCTACAGCAATATCGTCGCCAGTCCCGCGCGGCTATCGGTGAGATTACCGAGGCCATCAGAGCGCTGGTGGAGGCAGCAGATCATCCGATGGCACTGCGCCATGATCGCTACGGCGATATCGTTGAGGCCATCAATGAATTGTTGGAGGCACGCGGAAAACGCTACACCACCGTTTCAGCCCAGACCCGTGAATTAAACACCATGGCCAGCGCTGCTCGGGAGGCGATCAAGAAGCTCCTGATGCTTGGCAAAACGCAGCGGAAAATGCAGCAAAACACTCGCGAAGAACTGCACCAGGCCAGCCAAACGCTGCGTCAGGCCGCGGCGGAGGCACGCAGTTTTGGCGAAAGCCTCGGCCGGGTTCGAAGCGCTGTTGACGCTGAGTGGCAAGCCCTCATGGCCGATAGCAATGCACTAAAACAGGGGATGAAAGGATTCGCCCAGACGCACACTGCCCTGGCCCGATGGGAGGCCCCGCTGCACAGGTTGTACCAGTTACTGCGCGAGATGGAAGAACTCGCCGAGGCATGTAATATTCTGGCGATTAACAGCGCCCTGCTCAGCACCTCGGAGGGAGCACAACGGAACGAACCTGATATTGAACATATCCAGAACTACGTGGCGCAGATCAATCGCGGCAGTGGCCAAGCCATAGCTGAACTTGGGCAGCTGGAGGAACACGGGCTCTCGGCCCAGGAAATCACTGTGGAAAGCAGAGAGAGGATGGCCGCCCACTCGCAGCAAAAAGAGCAGCGAATGGACACACTCCAGAGCCTCAGTAGCCGCATGCGAAGCCTGGCCAATCAGTCAGCTGATTTGTTACGTGCGGCCGAGGCCGCTGATCAAAGCATGGTCAGTAATGCCCCGCTCACAGAGGCCCTGGAAGAGACTGCAATACTGGAAATTTCCGACTGGATCGCCAACGTGACTGAGCTGGCGGATGCATTGCAAACAGGCCTGCGCGAGCTCCATACTCTGCCCAACGGCATAGCCGCAAAGCAAAACGGTACTGACAAGCACGGGGGGGGGCCGCATCCGTTATGAATGAGCGGGAGCATACAGACTTGCCCCCCGCCTGGGCTGAGCTTCTTGGCGAAGCCACGCAATGGCTTAACGCCTGGGCGGACGGCTCACGCGGACCCGGGGCCATCCGGGCCTTTGCCGCCACCTTGCTGCGCCTTGCCCAACTCCCGGATATTGCTACCGACACCCGGGCGGTCCAGTCTCTCGAAAAGATGGCCACCATAGCCCAGGCACTTAGCGGCAGCAGCGGCCCCGCCCGTGAAGAAAGTCAGTTCCATCTACAAGCCGCATATACCTCTTTGCACCTACGTTTAAACGCAATGCACCGAAACACCCCCTTTCAGAGCAAGACACTGCCGCCGCCACGATTGCTGGCAAAAGCGCTGCGCGCACGCAATAACGAGGCCCTGCTGGAGCGCCTGGAAGCCAGCATTCCCCGCCAAGCTGGCAAGCCCCGACCCACGGGTGAATCAGGGCAAGCCCGACTTAGGCAACTGCGTGGATATTTCCAACGCGGTCTGGCTGGTTGGTTGCGCGAGCCTGCTAACAGTCACCATCCCGCCCTAATGGCGCAAGTGCTCGGAGAACTGGGACAACAGATGCCTGGGCCTCAGCAGGGCAATCTCTGGTGGTGCGGACAAAGTATCGCCATGGCGCTGGCAACCAGAGAGCTCCGTGCCACACCGCCACTGCGCCGCACCCTGTTTCGGCTGGATGGCGAACTGCGGACCGCGCAACAAGTTGAAGCTACGTCCACAGCTCAGGCACTTCGCCATGATCTGCTGTTCTACTGCCTGCTTACCAAGGCCTCCAACCCACGCACCCAGACTCTGCATAAGGTTCTGGCGGCGCGTGTGGTGGCACCACAAGCAACACCTGTTCCGGGCAACTCACCGGCTTTGAAGGACGTGGAGATACCGGAAAACCTGCGGGCTGAGATGGATCATGCCCGCGATCTGCTCCAGCGTATGGATGGCACCTTCTCGGCATCCAATGCATTGCCTTTGGAAGGGGAAACATCCCCTCCCTCTGAGCCTGAAAGCATTCCAGCCTTTGTGGATGGTGAAGCGTTGCGCCAGTTCTTCGACCGTGCGGGCGAGCTCAAAGAAACACAATTCCGCATGGAGCAGCAAGGCAGTGCCGTCGATAGCGGCCTGCAGCTCATGGAGGACACCATACTCACCCTCAAGTCTCAATTGGAGCGCCTTGAGGGGCCCATGGAACCACACCCAGTGGTAATCGCTGCCAAGCTGACGGCACGGGATCCTGGCGCGCGACTCAACTCGGCCCTAAGCGATAGTATGGACACGCTTCGCTCTGCTCAGGACCAGCTGCTCGATCTCAAGCGAGAGTCAAACTCCCTGCTGGACCACCAACAACACCTTGGTTCAGAACTCGACCAGGTGCTGGTGCGGCTCCAGATGTTGCCCTTCCGCCATCTCCTGCCCGCGCTGAAAAAATTTACTGCAGCGCAGGCCGCCGCAGCCCAGCCGGCGAAAGCGGTTGCACTCTCCGTGCTTGGGGAGGGCGTGCTGCTAGAGCGTAGCCTGCTCGAACCGCTGGAAAAACTGCTGAAAGTCCTGATTGAAAGTGCGGTCTCGGCCGGCATAGAGGGAAGCGAAGAGCGTAGCCAGCAGGGGAAGGGAGAAACCGGACGCTTGCACTTGGTACTGGCCCAGGAAAAGGCGGGACTGCGCATCCAGCTTTGGGACGATGGTGCCACCCCCGACACCCGGGAACTTTTGCATAAGGGAATTGCCCGCGGCTTATTGGAGGCCGAAAGTGAGTCCTCTGCCGAGGCCGTACTGCAGTGTCTGAGTCATCAGACCATGGTGAACGAGGCATCAACGTTCCCGCGTATACAAGGGCTGATAGCCGCTGCCCGTGCCGCACGCACCCTAGGTGGCAACCTTCAGCTTGCCGCCAACCCCGGCGGAGGATTACGAGTCATACTCAGTCTCGAGACCCAACCCAGTGTCGGCGAAGTGCTACTCATCGAACTTCAAGATGAATCCTACGCCATCCGTCTGGAGGACATCCGGGGTCTCACCCGCATTAGCCACAAGGAACTGGAAGCACTAGCCGAACATCAACCGCTGCAACATATCCACCAGGATCGCAGCTACCGTTGCGTCGAGCTCAGACAAGCCCTGGGCGTACCTGCAAACGATGACACCATCACCAACCCCCAATCCCGACCGGCATTGCTGGTGGAGGGGGCCAATGGACCACGGGCAATACTTGTGGATCGTATTAATGGGCGCAGACAGGCGCTGGTGCAACCCATCGCACCCCCACTGAACACCTTGCCGCTGCTCGCCGGCTCCACCATCAGCGAACAGGGGCGGGTGATCTTTGTGCTGGATTTAGATGCCCTGGACCCACCTCGCCTCACCACCGGAGAAGGCGATGCTCAAGGGCATCCCTTACTGCACTAAGTCGCAGTGGAAACAGGTTGCGTACACTGCCTGATCCTGCCCCTGGATACGGGTAGATTACTGGTGCCGGCGGCCTTGGTCGCGCATGTCAAAATGCTGAAACAGCCGGTGGCGCAGCGTGACAATGCGCCCCCATGGCTTGCGGGAAATATCAGCTGGCGTGATTGCACTCTGCCACTCATCGCACCGAACTATCAGGCCTTGGAGACCACGACTCGGCCTGTCGCCATCTTGCATACTCTGGCACAAACAACCGGGCCGAAATTCTTTGCCTGCCTGCTCTCAAAACTCCCGCACTTCCTTTATATCTCACCACAAAGCATCTGCTGGAGTGAGGTGGAGACCCCGCCGCTCCCTTGCGTTGCAGGTGCAGTACAACTGAATGATGGCCCCGCATGGATTCCGGACCTGGTGAGTCTCGAGGCAGCTCTGCAAAGGCCACGGAAGTTCCCACACTGAAAATTTGACGAGCGCCAAATTTAGAGCTGTTTAGAAAGTCATCCTGTATCCCGCATTCACAAAGTAGCTACGGGTAATTTCCGCACTTCCAACCCGCCGGTCCTTGGCCCACTCGCCTCCCACCTCAGCCTCGAAACGCACTCGTTTCTTCCAGCGGTTTTCTATCCTTAGCGATGGCTTGATAGTAAAGCGCTCCCCGATATCCCGTTTGTTCTGGCGATAAGACAGCGTTGCCTTTGGATTGATACGAAATGCCCGGGTAAAAGGATATCGGGTATTGAGATTGAGGCTTACGGTGTCTGAGGTGTTGACGTCAGAATAGCGCAACCCGAGGATGCCGATATCTCCCTGTTTAAATAAACCACTACCGATGAGTTGGGTGCTGATAAAGAAGTCATAGCCACTGCTGGACGTCCCCTCGATAGCCCCATTGAAAAGCTTGCTGTTGAGGGAAAGATCTGTGCCGGAGGTATGGCTTATGTTGGCATCGCCGGTGATCTGAAATTTCTCATTCAGCGGACGTGATGCCCCCAGGGTCAGCGACGTAGTGGTTGCCGCGCGGTCACGTGCAAACTGCCGCAACTCACTGTTACTGAAGGTTCCCAGTGCTTGGGAGACTGACAAAATGCTGGCACCTGCAGCATTGAGTTGCTGCAAGGCATTGCTGGTAGTCAGGATCGGGCTCTTGCGGCGATCGAAGGTGGCATTAAATGATGTCCGATCCGGCAGTGTCCAGGTTCCAAGCACCAGAAAGGTATTGAGTGTGCGGAACGAAACATCGTAATCAACCAGGCTGAACAACGAACGCCCTGCAGAAAAATAACGCATCTCACCACCCACGGCACGCCGATCCGTAATCCCATCTACCTGTTGATCGATAATGAAGGCATTAAAGTCCCAGCGCTCGTTAAAAGTTCCCAGGTCTGCGCTCAGGCCAGTGAAGTGCTTGTTGGTAGTGATCGTGGTGTCGTCAGTATCATTAACCGGATAGCCAAACACTGCGTTTAACTTGAGCTTGGGTGTAAATCCATAGCCCACGAATGCGCCATCAAAACGCCCGAGCACACCACCGCTACTGCGCGACTGCCGCCCTGCCCGTAGCGAGGCACGGTCCCCTCCCTTATGAAAGGCATCAAAAAACAGCTCGCTGATCGAGGTATCACTCTGCTTAGAATTGAGAAAATCCAGCTCGTGGCCACCGGTAAATTGGAAACGTAAATCGTAGTCTTTGCCACGCCGCCGGACGCTGAGATTCAGATTCGTAGGCAGCCTCGACTGAGTGACCGTTTCTCCCGCAGCGTCTGTGAGCAGGATATCGCGCCGATAAAATTGGGAGAGGCCGCCAAAAACACGCCAGACTGGAGCCGCTGAGCGTCCTCGACGTCTGCTCTTTGCCAGGGACTTTTTAGGCGCCTTTCTGGCGGTCAGTAGTCCCGCAAGGCGCTGCCGAACCCGCTCCGTAGCCTCACCTTCCGGATACTCCAGCAGGTATTTTTTATACTCCGCCTTCGCATGGGCAAGTTGTCCGTTACGCTCCCGGCCCAGCCCCAGCAACTCCCGTGACTCGCGCCGGTAGCGCTCGCCGGGCTCGCCGGGCTCGCGGAGAATACGGGTCAGTAATCGTATCGCCTCCCGATAGTTCTTTGCCGTCATTGCCTCCTTGGCATCACCAAACATCTGGCTAAGACGGGTTTCTGACAAGCGCCGCCGGGCGGCTTTTGGCTTTGTGCTCACGGCCTTTACCGATGGCTTGGTCTGGCTGGCGACTAGCGGGGCAGACATTTCCCGTAGATGACTGGAGACCTCCTTTGTCGGAGCACGTTCAATCCATGCCTGTGGATACTCATTGCGAATTTTCTCTGCCATCTTTTTCGCGGCGGAAAAGCTGGGGAAAAAACCAAGACGCAGTCGATGCCACGCTTCTCCATCTTTGGTAAACAGCGTGGTATAGAGGGCATAGCCCTTCAAGGCTGCCGGGCGCGCGAGTCGATCGAGTAGAAACTTTTTTTGGGAAGATTCCAGATTTAGCACGTAATGACGGCGCTGGATCGGAGGTGATTCGGCAGGTTTGGGTGGGACGGATTTTTTCGGTTTAGCCGCGACACGGCGAGACAAGGGAATGCTGACAATCAGACTACGGAAATCACTGCCACTGTGGATTGAGGCTTTCACAGCAGTTTTCAGGCGAATCAATACTTCCGGAAAACCCACCGTTTCTCCGTCAAATACAACCTCGGTGAGCGGTACCGCCGTGGTCGCGTCCCAAGCCAGCGACTCACGTACTTGCATTGACAATGAATCCTCAGAGTCAAGAGCGATGACCGGCTGCAATTGAACACGCAACAGCCGCCCCCCCTCCGCAACTTGATGGGACACGTAGCGCACGGGAAAATTAAAGAGGATACGGAGATCGACCTCTTCCTGGTGTTGTTCGACCTGGATATCCGACAGAACCCTGGAACCCACTTCTGTCGCCTGCACCGACGATGCAAACAAGAAAATCCCTACCGCCAGGATCACCTGGCAACCCGAAAAATAGCGCAACGTCTCGCCTCCCTGTCCTACGCTCATGCTCACCCCAATGGTGCAACCAGAACTCGATTACCCGGGTGATTTATTATTGTTATCAGATTGTTATATAACTAATATGACCAGTATGCACATATATATAGCCCAAACCACTATTTTTTATGCGTTTTTATAGCCAGTTCACATTTTTGAGGAACAAGAGCCATCGGACGAGGCCTCCGGAAGAAGCACGGTTATGCTGCGGAAATCACTCCCCTGAAAAACCTGCGCGTGTCGTTTTCCGGAAAACTCGAGATGTAGTACGGGTCCGTTAGGTGAATCACCCTGATAGACCACGGCTTCCACCACACCGCTCTTGCCATTCTCGGGAAAGACGGCCTCCCGCTGTATCAGCACATCCCGATCTCCCGGATTTACCCTGATGGGCCTGAGTTCAATGTGTAGCTCGTCGTGGGCATGCAACGGGAAATGGCGCAGATAACGTACGGGAAAGCTGAAATCTACATTCAACACGAGACAGCCATCGTCACGGGAAAACAGCTGCGCACCCTCCAGCACCCGGTTTCGTACGGTTTGCGCCTCCAGCCCAAAGGTGGACAACATGAACCCAATAAACAAGCCTACCATCCTGCACTGGTGTCCTGAACTGGCTACCCGGAAACCCATTGGCCTCACTCCTTCCGCCACACCCCTACCATCCGTCCTTGCTTAGACTGTGTTCATTGCTCTGATGTTTCTCGATCACACTGAAAGTATTGTCCGTATATCTGTGACATGAACCCTCGCAATCCCTGAGTTCCCCCACCAGATAGAGAAGTCGGGGTTCCTTGACCTTCTTGTGCTTGTCCTGCTTTTCCAAATAATCACTCGCGTGACAACCGGCACAATCTGGCCGGTAGGAAGGTGAGAACCAGGTAGCTGTCTGGCTATTACCCGTATGACAATCCCTACATTCCAGATTCTTGCCATGTTGCCCTGGATATTCCGGTGAAGAGTGCTGGAAATCGATCGGAGTCCAGAACGACGTATTGTGGCAACTATCACACTGCAGGGTGGTGACAAAATGGCCGCTCTGCTTGCCAGTTGCGGTCACGCCATTGTGGCAACTGGAACAACTACCGGTCACCGTCCCATGATCGAAATTAGCGGGCAGCCAGGCTATCGTCGCGTGGCAGATATCGCATTGACCACTGGTTTGGACGTGGTTCCCCGGTTTTCCCAGCGCTGTGACCCCGTTGTGACAGGTCGAGCAGGTAGCCGTCACACCGACATGGTCAAAGGTTGCGCCAGCCCAGGTGGCAGTGATATGGCAGTCATCACACAGATTGCTAGTGGGCAGGTGAGTTGGGGATTTACCCGGAGCAGTGACGCCATTGTGACAGCTCGCGCAACTCCCCTGTACCGCACCATGATCCACCTGCGTTACCGGTGCCCAGGCCAAAGTGCTATGACAGTCCTCACAGATATTGGTGGTCGCCATGTGAGTGCCACCCTTGCCCGGAGCCGTGACCCCATTATGGCAACTCGTGCAGGAGCCGGTAACGCCAGAGTGATCAAAGATCGCGCCACTCCAACTGGAGGTGGTGTGGCAGTCATCACAGATGTTGCCGCTGGCTAAGTGAGTCGGTGATTTTCCAAGCGCCGTGACACCGTTATGGCAACTGGAGCAACTCCCCTGCACTGCGCCATGATCCACCTGCGACACCGGCACCCACGCGGAGGTTAAATGACAGTCCTCGCAGATATTGGTGGTCGCCATATGGGTGCCGCCCTTGCCCGGGGCCGTGACCCCGTTATGGCAACTCGTGCAGGAGCCGGTGACACCACAGTGCTCGAAGATCGCACCACTCCAACTGGAGGTGGTGTGGCAGTCATCACAGATGTTGCCGCTAGCCAAGTGAGTCGGTGATTTTCCAAGCGCAGTCACGCCATTGTGACAGCTGGCACAGCTGCCTTGCACCGCACCGTGATCTACTTGTGACACCGGCACCCATGCCGAAGTGGTATGGCAGTCCTCACAAATATTGTTGGTTGCCATGTGCGTACCGCCCTTGCCCGGGGCCGTGACCCCGTTATGGCAACTCGTGCAGGAGCCGGTAACGCCGGCGTGATCGAAGATCGCGCCACTCCAACTGGAAGTAGTGTGGCAATCTTCACAGATATTGCCGCTGGCCAAATGAGTCGGTGATTTTCCAGCAGCGGTGACACCATTGTGGCAACTCGAACAACTCCCCTGCACTGCGCCATGATCGACCTGCGACACCGGGACCCACGCGGAGGTTAAATGACAGTCTTCGCAGATATTGGTGGCCGCCATGTGAGTTCCGCCCTTACCTGGGGCCGTGACCCCGTTGTGGCAACTCGAGCAGGAACCGGTAATGCCGGCGTGATCGAAGATCGCGCCACTCCAACTGGAAGTAGTGTGGCAATCTTCACAGATATTGCCGCTGGCCAAGTGAGTCGGTGATTTTCCAAGCGCAGTCACGCCATTGTGACAGCTGGCACAGCTGCCTTGCACCGCGCCGTGATCCACTTGCGACACCGGCACCCATGCCGATGTGATATGGCAGTCCTCGCAGAGGTTCGTCGTCGCCATATGGGTGCCGCCCTTACCCGGGGCCGTAACACCGTTGTGGCAACTC
>JAJFJT010000036.1 GCA_021773795.1 Gammaproteobacteria bacterium
ATGGCTGGGGGACAAGGATTCGAACCTTGGTTGGCGGAGTCAGAGTCCGCAGTCCTACCACTAGACGATCCCCCAAATTGCGGTTTAGCGCTTGGAGAACTGTGGCCGCTTGCGCGCCTTGTGTAGCCCCACCTTCTTACGCTCGACCTCACGGGCGTCACGAGTAACAAAACCCGCCTGGCGCAGGACCGGACGCAGGGTTTCGTCGTAACACATGAGTGCGCGGGTGATGCCATGACGGATAGCGCCCGCCTGGCCGGTGCCGCCGCCACCCTTAACAGTTACCTGGATATCAAAGGTATCCAGCATCTCTACGGTTTGCAGCGGCTGCTGCACCACCATACGAGAGGTCTCACGGCCAAAGTATTCGTCCAGGGGACGTTTGTTAATAAGAATATTGCCGGTACCACGACGAAGAAATACGCGTGCCGCAGAAGACTTGCGTCGGCCAGTGCTGTAATAGGTTTCGACTGCCATTAAAATTCCTTAAAACTCCAGTTGAGTGGGTTGCTGCGCCTCGTGCTGATGTTCCGGTCCAGTATAGACCTTCAGCTTGAGAAACATGGCACGCCCCAAAGGGCCCCTGGGCAGCATGCCCTTTACTGCATGTTCAATCGCCCGGGTAGGCGCCTTGTCCATCAGCTTGTCAAAGGTGATGGACTTGATGCCACCAGGATAGCCACTGTGACTATAGTAAGTCTTGTCGGTGCGCTTTCTGCCAGTGACTTCTACCTTCTCGGCATTGATAACGATGATGTAATCACCGGTATCCTGGTTTGGGGTGTAGATGGTCTTATGCTTTCCCCGCAGCCGGCGAGCCACCTCCGTGGCAAGGCGACCCAGCACTTTGTGCTCGGCATCGACTACGAACCAACCACGCTCTACTTCGGCTGGCTTCGCGCTAAAGGTACCCATAACAATCCCCAATCTTAATAAATGGAAGGGTTAGCCGCCATGCCCAACGGGCACAGTCTGTGCTCCCCAAAAAAGGGCCGAAATGCTACCCCCGACTCCCGCTGTTGTCAATCGAATGCTGCGCCCCCCGAGAGGGACCACTTGCTGCCACCCGGCTCACCTCAACCGTGCAGCCGTCGGCGGATCAGCGCGGTGGCAGTCACATAGGCCACGCCCCCGTAAAACGCCAACACAATCAGATGCATAGAGACATCAGAGAGGGCTGTGCCGGTCATTAGTGGGCGCACGATAGCCACCGTATGTGTCAGCGGCAACCACTCGGCCACGGCACGCACCGCCGGCGGCAGGCCATCCATGGGAAAGAATACCCCACCGAGCAACAGACTGGGGGTCACGAACAGGGTGTTGTAGTAGAGGAAAAAATCATAGTTTTTCGCCAAACCGGCAATCACCAGTGCCATGGCGGTAAAACACAGCCCGGCGGCAAAAATGGCAGGCAAGGCCCACAAGGCGCGCCAACCATCCACCGCTCCCAGTGCCGCCGCGACCGTGAGGATGGCGACAGCGCTGATCAGGCTTTTGGTGGCTCCCCAGATCAGCTCTCCCAGCACGATATCGTTCACATCCAGCGGCGTAGCAAGCATCGCCTCCCAGGTATTTTGTACTGCCATGCGCGTGTAGGCCGAATACATGCCCTCAAAAGAAGCAGTAAACAAGGCGCTGGAGCAGATGATCCCTGAGGCCAGAAACACCGGATAAGGCAATTCCCCAATCACGCCCACCAGAGAACCCAGCCCATACCCAAGCCCCAGCAGATAGAGTAAGGGCTCACCGAAGTTTCCTACCAGCGCCGGGCCAGCCAGCTTGAACCAGACCTGCAAATTGCGCCGCCACACCGGCAACCAGCACAGAGCCCCGGCAGGCATTAGGGCACCTCTAAAAACACAATATTCGTCGCAATACAGCGTTTCTCGCAAAAAAGTTTCGCTCACCTATCAAACGTAGGCTGCGCTCAACTTTTTCACTCATGCCTTGTCTTGCATGGAAACTTGAATTTTTAGAGGCACCCTTTAAGCAATCAGTCATCACGCAACTCCCTGCCGGTAAGACGCAGGAATACATCTTCCAGATTAGCCGGTCGATGCAAATAACTGAGCTCGGGGTAGTCACGCAAAGCGTCGAGCAGGGGACGTTCATCGTCCGCATAGTAAAAGCAGGTATCACCCGCCCGCTCAAAGCGCGTGGCCAGAGCCTCCCCTTTGGCTCCATGCCAGCTATCCAGCCCCGTGCCATAGACCTCAACCACCTGGGCCTCAATGTGCCGGGCAATGAGCTTTTTGGGAGAGTCGCTATCGAGAATCCGGCCGTGGTCCATGATGGTCACCTGATCGCACAAACGCGTCGCCTCCTCCATGTAGTGGGTGGTCAGCACCAGCCCCAGGCCACGCGCACGCAGGGCCCTGAGTTGCTGCCAAATAAGTTGCCGGGCCTGCGGGTCAAGACCGGTAGTGGGCTCATCGAGGACTAATAATTTCGGCTCATTCACCAGGGCCCTGGCCAGAGACAAGCGCCGTTGCATACCCCCCGATAAGGCGGTAATTGGAGAATCCGCGCGGGATTCAAGCGCGGCGAATTTTAATAACTCCGAGATTCTGGGTTGCAGCTCGATACGGGAAATACCGAAATATGAAGCGTAGGTGCGTAGATTCTCCACCACGCTGAAATCCACATCCAGATTATCCTGTTGGGGAACCACGCCGATACGGCGACGTAGCTTCAGTGCCTCACGGGGTACGTCATACCCCAACACCCGCAGCCGGCCGGCAGTTAGCGAAGTATTGCCGGTGAGCATACGCAAAAAGGTGGTTTTCCCAGCACCATTAGGACCCAATAGCCCCCAGCAAATACCCGCGGGCACGCAGAGACTCAGGGCATCGACAACACGCTGCTTGCCATAACATTTACTTAGGCCTTTGGCCTCAATCATCGCCTGAGAAACCTCTGTTCTGTATCATATAACGCGTGACTGGCTGGCCTCACTTTTACTGCGATAAGATAGCCACCACCCTCTATTCCATCCTAATTCACCGACGGTCATCACCATGCAACAGCTTGATCTGCCAGATCGTATCATCACGCATTTCGACCAGGCACTGCGCACCCTGTTCGGCAAGGCCCGTGGCAGCGGCCGAAAAAACCCGGGACTGATTCAACCACACAGCGATCTCTCAGCCGAGGAAGCACGACTCACGGCAGGACTGATGCGGGTTAATCATGCTGGTGAGGTCGCAGCTCAGGCCCTGTATGAGGGTGCGGGACTAACGGCCCACCAGCCTGCCGTAAAGGAGCTGATGCAACAAGCGGCACGGGAAGAGGGAGATCACCTTATATGGTGCCGTGAGCGCCTGCGCCAGCTTGATTCACACACCTCTTATCTCGACCCTCTGTGGTATGCAGGTTCGCTCGCTATTGGTAGCCTTACCGGTGCCATCGGGGATCGCTGGAGTCTGGGTTTCGTGGTAGAAACCGAGCATCAGGTGGTTGCCCATCTGGATGATCATCTGCAACGCTTGCCCCGTAAAGACGGCAACAGCCGCGCTATATTGGAGCAAATGCGCGAGGATGAAGGACGGCACGCCACCGCTGCACACCATGCTGGCGGGATTCAATTACCCAAGCCCGTGCGCAAGGCCATGCATCTGGTTTCCCGCATCATGACCCGCACCGCTTACTGGCTATAAGCATCTACTCAAGAGAAAGACCCGCACCCATGAATTATTTATATATCCCTCTAAACGCCACACCTGGTTTTTCCAGAGGCTACCGATGCTAAACCGTTGGGATGATGCCGAGGCCACCCAGTACCCTGGCCCACTCGGCCCACGGGTCTATAGCTCGCGCCTGCTTGGCCGCGAACCCTCGTTGGTGCTCCACGGTGGTGGCAATACCTCGGTAAAACTGCAGGAAAAGGATCTCTACGGAAATGAGGAATCAATCCTCTACATCAAGGGTAGCGGCTGGGATCTGGAATATATCGAAGCCACCGGCTTTGCCCCGGTACGGCTAAAACCACTGATAAAACTCGCCACCCTCAAGCGGCTTTCCGACCAACGCATGGTCAACGAGCTGTGCAGTCACACCATCCGCGCCGACGCACCCACACCCTCGGTTGAGGCCATCCTGCACGCCATCTTGCCCTATCGTTACGTGGATCATACTCACACCAGCGCCCTGCTCAGCATCACCAACGGCCCCGACGGTGAGGCGCGCATCCGCGAGATCTATGGTGATTCGGTGGTGGTCATTCCCTACGTCATGCCCGGCTTCGATCTTGCGCGCCTGTGTGCCGAACGTTTTCCCCGGGATGCAGGATCAAACACTATCGGCATGGTGCTGATGAATCACGGACTGTTTTCCTTTGCCGACGAGCCGCAGGAATCCTATGAACGCATGATCGATCTGGCCAGCCGCGCGGAAGACTATCTACAACAAAACCATGCATGGGAGATTCCAATATCGGCTAGCAGCGAAAATCCCATCGACGTTACATCCGCCATGGCCCTCGCCACGCTGCGCCTTGCCGTGTCGCAAGCCGCCCAAACCCCCATGCTGTTACCAAGCCGCTCCAATACTCGCATCCGGCACTTTATCGCCCGTGAAGATATACAACAGATCTCGCAACAGGGACCCGCTACCCCCGATCACATCATTCGCACCAAGCAACTGCCACTCCTTGGCGGCGACGTCACAGACTATGCAGAAAATTACCAACACTATTTTTCAGAACACAGTGTCCAGGCCGATGCCCAATTGGAGATGCTCGATGTGGCGCCACGGGTGATTCTCGATCAGACTCTGGGACTGTGTACCGCCGGCACCAGCATGGCCAATGCCCTCATCGTACGCGACCTGTATGAAGAGACCATGGATGTCATCGAACGCGCCGAGTGCCTCGATCGCTACCAGGCCCTGGCCAGCCCGGAGCTCTTTGCCGTAGAGTACTGGGAGCTGGAGCAAGCCAAGCTGAGCAGCGGGGGAAATCCACCACAGTTTGCCGGAGAAATTGCCCTGGTAACCGGTGCCGCTTCAGGCATAGGCAAGGCTACGGTAAAAGCCTTGCTCGATCGTGGCAGCGCAGTTATCGGATTAGATATCGAGCCCGATGTTGAAATGACTTCGAAACACAACGCCTTCCTTGGCCTCCAGTGCGACCTGAGGGATATCGAGCAATTGTCCGGTGTTTTGTATCAGGGCGTTCATCATTTTGGTGGGCTGGATATGCTCTTCCTGAACGCCGGCATCTTTCCCGAAAGCTATACCATCGAGGAATTGCCAGACTCGTTGTGGCGCCAAAGCATGTCCATTAATGTGGATGCCAATCTGGCCTTGTTACGTGCCTCACATCCCTTGCTCTGCCTTGCGCCGGGCGGCGGACGTGTGCTGATCATCGGTTCCAAGAACGTACCTGCACCGGGCTGCGGTGCCGCCGCTTATTCCGCTGCCAAGGCCGCACTAAACCAGCTGGGGCGCATCGCCGCGCTGGAGTGGGCCGAAGACGATATCCGTGTAAACCAGCTCAACCCGGACGCCGTTTTTGACACCGGAATCTGGACTGCGGACATACTGGAAAAACGCGCAGCGGTACATCAAATGAGCGTGGAAGAATATAAGCGGCGCAATCTGCTCGGGGTGAAAATATCGAGCCGAGACGTGGCCGAACTGGCGGTAGAAATGTGTGGATCACTATTCGCTAAAACCACCGGGGCACAGCTTCCCATTGATGGTGGTAACGAACGCATCATCTGACTGATGAGTTCATAAGCAATGCAGGTTTTTCTTGTAGGCGGTGCGGTCCGGGATAAATTGCTCAAGCTTCCGATGCGGGATCGTGACTGGGTAGTGGTGGGCGCTACCCCCGAAGAAATGGAACAGCAGGGATTCACCCGCATCGACAGCAATTTCCCGGTTTTTTTACACCCAAAAAGTGGCGAAGAGTACGCGCTTGCACGGACCGAGGAAAAATCTGCTAGCGGCCATAAAGGCTTTACCATCCATGCGGGTCCGGAGGTCACCCTGGAAGCCGATTTACGTCGACGGGATCTCACCATCAACGCCATTGCGGAAGACCCTCACGGCACCTTGATCGACCCCATGAATGGCCAACACGATCTGACACATCGGTGCCTGCGCCATGTCTCCCCCGCCTTTACGGAAGATCCCTTGCGAGTATTGCGAGTGGCACGTTTTGCCGCACGCCTGGCCCCACGAGGCTTCCAGGTCGCACCTGAAACACTGGAGCTGATGGGCTCCATGTCAAAAAATGGCGAACTGGCCACGCTGTCACGGGAACGTATCTGGCAAGAGACCCGGCGGGCCCTGGAAGAACCTGAGGCAACTGTCTACTTTGAGCTATTAGCTCAGTGCGGTGCGCTGGAAACCGTACTTCCAGAATTAGCCGATACCAAAGCCCTGACAGCGACCAAACAAGGCCCGCTGAATTCCCTCCAACATGCACAAGAAATATCGCCCAAAGCCTCTATCCGTTTTGCCGTTCTCGCAAGCGCCATCGCCTTGAGCAAAAACGCACCGAAGATAGAACACATCTGCAAGCAACTTCGTGTGCCTACGCGTTACCGGGAACTCGCGACCCTGGTCAGCACCGCCTACCCGCAGATAGAAAACCATCCTGGCGCCAGCCAATTGCTTACCCTGCTTGAAAAGCTAGACGCCTTCCGTCGTGGTACCCGCTTCCGGGATTTTATAATCGCATCGACCGCCCTGTCGGCCACGAGATCAGAGGGGGAAATAAAGGGCATTGCCGCCCTGGAACGGGCCTTTTCAAAGGCATCACAGATCAGGTATCCACAGACCGGTCACCAGAAAAATAATGGCATTAAGCATTCCGAGATGCTTCGTCAGCTACGTAAAAAAGCTATCGAACACATTTAACCAAACCAAAAAAAGCCGGGCAACGCCCGGCTCTTTCTCTACATTTTTCTGCCGTTAAGCAGAGCGCTTCTTTCGAACAACCCGCTTTTTCTTTACTCCTCGTTGCTTTCGAGCCAGTGCCTTGGCACGTTTGGCTAACTTCTTATCGTAGTCTCTCAGGAAGCGCTTGCTAAAGCGTTCAACCGCCGCCACCAAATCAGTACCGCGCTTTTGAACCGCCTTTTCCTGCTGCACCTGTGCACGAACATTGCCGCGCGCTGCATTTAGCTTCACCGTCAATTCGCTTACCCGGTTCTTCGCTTTGAGTGCTCCGGCCCGTGCTCTCTCGAGTGCCAGACGAGTGCGCCCCGTTTTTCCACGCCGATCATTAACAACGGCAACCCGCACCTTATCTCGTGCCACCACCCTGGCCGCTTTGCCTTTGGCCAATCGTTCCTCGGCAGCCACGACCCGCACAGCCAACTTTTCAATCGCTGGCGACGTCACCACCACTCTGCGTTTTTTTCGCACCGTGGCTTTCTTGCGTACCGCAATCTTTTTCCGCGCCACTGGGGCTTTCTTGCGCGCGGCTGAAACTTTTTTCCGCGCTACAGCCTTCTTGCGCACGGCGGTCACCTTTTTACGTACCGCCGCCTTTTTACGAACAACCTTCTTCTTCACGGCTTTGGCCGCGCCCGCGACTATCCTTTTCTTTGCTACGCGCTTCTTTGCGCCAACTGCGGAAACTTTCTTCTTTTTCCGAACCCCTGCTTTTGCTGTTTTGACCAAGATCGTCTCCTCGTTTTTCATAGCAATCGAATAACTGCTTACGAATTATAGAACCTGTTTCGGGATGTGCAAGAGAACAAACTCATTAATACCCGCAAATGCAACCAACACCGCGCTTGCCAGTTATCGCCATCTCTGTTGCAATTGCTCTCGACCTCCCATTTTTTGCACCATCTATTAACACGAGGTATGACCCGGGTGCCAATATTCAGAAACAGGCAAAGCGCTTTTCCTGCCACACGCTTGCGACGACTGCGTCGAGATGATTTCTCACGCCGGCTCACGCGGGAAAATCATCTTCAAGTCGACGATCTGATCTATCCAATGTTTGTTTGCAATGGCACCAGACAGCAGGAACCCGTCCCCTCCATGCCCGGAGTGGAGCGCCTGAGTGTTGATGAATTATTGAAGGAGGCCGCTGATTGTATGGCCTTGTCCATTCCCGCCATTGCCCTCTTTCCGGTAATTCCCGAACAGGGAAAATCCCTGGATGCCCGAGAAGCCTGGAATCCTGATGGCCTGTTGCCACAAACAGTGCGCACGCTCAAACACGAATTCCCCGAACTCGGCGTCATTACCGATATCGCTCTCGACCCCTATACCAGCCATGGCCAGGACGGGCTGCTGGATGACAGCGGTTATGTACTGAATGACGAAACCACTGAGGCTCTGGTACGTCAGGCACTGTGCCATGCAGAGGCGGGGGCAGATATTGTTGCTCCCTCGGACATGATGGATGGACGTATTGGAAAAATCCGCACCGCACTGGAAACAAACGCATACAAAAACACCCGTATTCTTGCCTACTCCGCTAAATATGCCTCTGCCTGCTACGGCCCTTTTCGCGAGGCCGTAGGTTCCGCAAGAAATCTTGGGGCGGGCGATAAATACAGCTATCAAATGGATCCCGCGAATAGCGATGAGGCACTGCACGAGGTTGCCCTGGACCTGCAGGAAGGTGCGGATATGGTGATGGTCAAGCCGGGATTGCCTTACCTGGATATCGTGTACCGGATAAAAGAGCACTTTGGCGTGCCAACCTTTGTGTATCAGGTCAGTGGTGAGTACGCCATGTTAAAGGCCGCAGCACAGAATGGCTGGATCGATGAGCGAGCGGTGGTGCTGGAAACACTGCTCTGCATGAAACGTGCGGGTGCCGATGGCATTCTCAGCTATTACGCCAAACAAGCTGCCCACTGGCTAGCGGAACAGGCGTAATTCAACGACCCCTTAGTGTAAGGCGTTGTTCCAGGATAGAGACCAACCGGTTGGCATCCTCATCCACCACCACCCTGGACTGATCGTGCAGGCTTAGAAAACCTTCACCACTCATATGGCTAATGAAGGCCATGAGCGGGCTGTAGTAGCCAGCCGTATTGAGCAGACCGAAGGGTTTGTCATGCAATCCCATACGCGCCCAGGACCAGATTTCGAAAAACTCTTCCATGGTTCCCACGCCACCCGGAAGGGCGATGAAACCATCCGCCAGCTCCGCCATGCGCGCCTTTCGCTGCCGGGTTGAATCCACGACCTGTAATTCCGTCAGGCCAGCCAGTGTATTTTCATGCTCACCGGAATCCCTTGGCACGACACCTACCGCCTCGCCACCGGCCGCCAATACGGCGCTGGCTATCTCCCCCATAAGGCCAGAACGCCCACCGCCAAAAATCAGGCGGATGCCACGCTGTGCCAATACCCGGCCCAACTGCCGGGCGCCCTCACCATAGATCTCTGAATCACCGCTAGCTGACCCGCAAAACACACAAAACCCGCCCATCCATTTCCTCCAAGCTATATACTTCGCACTTCAGCACCATCAAAAATCAATGATAATTGGCTTCACCAGACGCCGGTAATCGTTAAACGAGAGGCGCACCAGCTCAGTGTGAGAACCCGCGTTGAATGCAATGTTTTCATCCTCCGCCAGTTTTGCTGCCGCATAGACATTCATACCATAAAGATTGCCGAAAGGCGGCATCGCACCTGTTTCACATCCGGGAAACAAATCCCGAAAATCTCTTTCACTGGCAAGCTCCACGGCACGTACACCAATAGCTTCCCTCAATTTCTCCACGCGCACCATGGCCGTCGCCGGCAGTACCGCCATTGCCATGACACCATCCACCTTCATCATCACCGTCTTGGCCATCTCAACCCCTGGCACATGCGCCGAGGCTGCCACCTCCTGTGCCGTATAGGCCAGTGAATGCTGGATACTCACATATTTGACGTGATTCTCATCAAGAAACTGCTTCAGTTTTTGTGCTGACATAACCGCCTCCTTGTGCAGATGGAAGCCGATATTCCCCTGACCTCCTCCACGCTCTCTAATACATTCGCATGCCTCACCTATCCCATGGCATACCGGCGAGGCCACCGTACTCAAAGTATGGCAAGCCCATCGAGGTGCTTCAATGCGGCTGGTCACAACCTCGCGGGGACATAGGCGTGGTCATCAATGGCACCACATATGCACTTGGTCCCGCGGCAACCCGGGCCCCATAAAAGCCCAAGTTGTATAGCCGGTCACAAAGATGGAACCAGGGCTAAAGTACGGTGGCGATATACCGCTAATAGTCATGACGTCGGCGCACCTGTAATTTCGGTGCATACCAGTCACTCTTGGTTCATATATCTACAGACATAGCTGAACAGAAATGCTTACTCCACTCATAGATATCGTCAAAGCGTTAATCATCGTCATGGCAGTCGTCTTTGCCTTGAATGCGGGGCTGCTCAGCAGCTCAGATTCCGCCCATTCCCCCAGCGAAATCCATCAGGCTGGCGGAGATTAGTCGCTGACAATAGCCGCCAGCGCGTCTGGCCTCTATTGGGCACATGGCCCACGGGATGGCTCGCGCCATCGCGAGTGCCGATCGGCAGCACTGAATGATTCGAAAAGCTCGGCCGAAGCGCACCTCAGCCAAACACCTGAACCATTACTGGATTAAACCAGCGATAGTGGTAACGTCAGGATCGGCTCGGGTTACTGCGGTACAACAGTAAGGCAGACATGGACTTGAAGAATCTCATGTCGACAAATCCATGAAAATGAGCAAACGTTCAAAACTGATTTCCAATTTACGCCAAGTCACCAGTCGCCGGACTTTTGAGTTCGCCGGCGGCAAGCGAATACTGCCTCCCCAATCTGCCGTCGCACTCATGTTTACTGACATTGAGGCGTTTACCCCGATAGCCTTGGCCTTGAAAGAAAAGGCCATCCGTCTATTGGGTCTGTATTTCGGCGCCATGAGCGAATATATCTATGAGGCCGGCGGGGATATCGACAAATTCATTGGCGACAGTATATTTGCCTATTTCTTTGATCCGCAGGACCCCGAGATTGCCGTCAATATTGCCTTCGATACAGCCATTGCAATGTCATATGCGGATGGAGATATGGCTTTTTCAGATAATCCGGAGTGGCAACAATGCCCGCAGTTCAAAACCAGATTTGGATTGCACTGGGGAGAGGTCGTAGCCGGATCTTTTGGCTCTGAGCAGCGCGCGGACAGCACGTTATTGGGTGACAACGTAAATCTGGCTGCTCGGATGGAATCCCTGAACAAAAAGTATCAGTCCTACATCCTGTTAACGGATGACTTTTACCGGAAACTTTCCGCTGAGCGAAAAAACAAATGCCGACTCCTGGACCGCGTTGCCGTAGCCGGGCGCGAAGAACACCCGCTGAATATCTACGTGGCCGATCTGAATCCCTTACCAAAATCTTTTCTTCAGCTTTTCGGAAATGCCCTGCAATATTATTTTACGGGCGATTGGCAATCTGCCCATCAGACTTTTACCGAGGCGCGGAAGGTTCTGGCTCATCATGGATTGCCTGACGATGGGCCCACAAATGCTTTATTAAACAGAATAGAAGAAACGAACTTGTTTTGGAAAAAAGCGTTGAGACACCTTGGTGATAATGTTCCAGAAATCATGAGCCCGGACATTGTCTCGGCAATCACGGAAAAACTTTCCGATAAAAAATACCTGGCCCCAATGGATTGGTCCGGGTACTGGCGCCATCACGAAAAGTAAGGCCAAGCCCAGATCCCGTCCAGCCATAGCCAGCTATCATTCGCCACCGGAGGCGGGCGGCAAGAAAAGATATATGGACCCGCTAGAGATCCAGCTCCCGGATCTTGCGTGTAAGGGTGTTACGGCCCCAACCGAGTAGCTTGGCTGCATCTTGTCGACGGCCGTCGGTAAATTTAAGTGTGGTTTCGATCAGCACTCGCTCAAATTTTGATGCGGCACTATCCAGTAAAGGCTGTGTACCCTGAGCCAGTTGAAACTCGGCCCAGTGTCGCAATGCAGACTCCCAATCCTCAGACGATTCGGTGGATCCTGTTCCGGGCGTCAGTTCCGGAGGCAGATCCTTGCGATGAATCTCCTCACCCGGAGCCATCACCGTCAGCCAGCGGCAAACATTGAGCAACTCACGGACATTCCCTGGCCATGGCAGACTTACCAGGTGCCCAAGGGTTTTATCACGCAAGATCTTGGGCGGAACATTGAGTTCCCGTGCAGCGGTTTCGAGAAAAAACTTCGCCAGCAGCCCAATATCCTCGCGGCGTTCACGCAACGGTGGCACATGCACACGAATAACGTTCAACCGGTGCCAGAGATCTTCCCTGAACAAGCCCTCCCCGACTCGCGCCTCGAGGTCCTGATGAGTGGCTGCAATGATGCGTACGTCCACACTGAGTGGGGCATGGCCACCCACCCGATAGAAAGCGCCCTCGGCAAGAACGCGCAGCAACCGACTCTGGAGCGCCGCCGGCATGTCACCGATCTCATCCAGAAACAGTGTACCGCCATCTGCCTGCTCAAAACGCCCACGGCGCCGTTCCACCGCGCCAGTAAAGGCACCACGTTCGTGGCCAAACAACTCGGATTCCATGAGTTCTTGCGGAATCGCTGCCATATTGAGTGCAATGAATGGTTTTCCCGCCCGCGGACTATGGCGATGTAAAGCCTCGGCCACCAATTCCTTTCCGGAGCCTGATTCACCCGTAATCAGTACCGTAATATGTGAACTTGAAAGCCGTCCGATAGAACGAAAAACTTCCTGCATGGCGGGAGCCGAACCAATAATCTGGCGGCTGGAGGCAACACCTTCCCCAACAGGAGGGGTCTCGGCATCATCCGCATGGTCGATGGCCCGTCCCACGAGATCGACCGCCTGCTTCAGATCGAAAGGTTTGGCGAGATAATCGAAGGCCCCTTCCTGATAAGCCGACACTGTACTTTCCAGATCAGAGTAGGCGGTCATGATAATCACCGGCAATCGTGGATGCTGTGCCTTTATCTGCTGCATTAGCGCAAGGCCATCCATCTCCGGCATACGCACATCCGATAGCACCACGGCCGGCTGCTCTTGCTGCAATCGCTTAAGCAAACTGGATGCCTCTGAAAAACTGTGCACCACGTAGCCGCGTTTCCGCAGAGCCTGTTCCAGCACCCAGCGGATAGACTGGTCGTCATCCACCACCCAGACTTCAGTTTTCTTAGTCATGCGGTATTCCCGATGGGCAATAAAATGGAAAATACGGTCTTTAGCTCGTCGCTGCGGTACTCCACCAGGCCGCCGTGTCTTTGTGCCACAGACTGGGCCAGTGCGAGCCCAAGGCCGGAACCATCCACCCGCCCGGTCACCAGGGGAAAGAACAGGGTTTCACGGTAAGCATCGGGCACACCGGGACCGTCATCTTCCACTTCGATACTGGCCACCAGGGGATAATGGCGTCGACCCAGGGTGAATTTACGCAGAATCCGCGTACGCAAAATAATCCGGCCCTGCTCACCCACGGCCTGCACCGCATTACGCGCGATATTGAGCAGTGCCTGGATCAACAACTCCGGATCGGCGTGCAGCTCTGGAATGCTCGGGTCGTAATCGCGCTCCACCTGTACCCCGTGGGGGCTTTCCGCACCAATGAGCAAATACACGCGCTCGGTAACTTCGTGGATATTGAGCGTACGCGGTTTGAATTGTCCCTGCGGGCCGGCGACACGATCCACAAGACCCTGCAGGCGATCTACCTCGTGCGAAATTACCTGGGTATATTCTTGCCACTTGGGGGCCTCCAACTCCTGCTCAAGCAACTGGGCGGCGCCCTTGATGCCACTGAGGGGATTTTTTATCTCGTGTGCCATCTCCCGCAGCAACGCACGCAGCCTTTCCCCTTGGCGTATAAATTGTTCCTCCCGCACAATGCGGCGAGGACGATTCAACTCGGTGACCTCCAGCAGCACATGCTCTCCCGAGACACCATTCGGAAACAGGGTTACCACCCAGTCCACAATTTTTCTACCACCCCCCGGCAACAGCAATTCCAGTTCCCGTTCTGCATAACCCCGACCATCGTGTTGGGCATTGCCCAGATTTTTTGTCAGTTGTTTACCCTCGGGCAGCAGTTCCGAAAGGGTCTGACCAGCGGCATGTCCCCGGCTGCTACCCAGCAGGGATTCGGCTGCGGGGTTCATTGTCAGCAGACATAAATCACAGTTGAAAATGAGCACTGCGGTACTGAGATATTGCAGGGTTTCGCACCACAAACCCGGTGCTTGCGCAGCCTCTATGGCATCACGCTTCGATGCTACGTCGCTACCAGAGTAGCTCAAGGGGGCACCCTAAAGGAGCTCCTCACCGAAACGGGCGATGGAGAAAAAACTTTAGCGGCGTCGTACGGATAATTTCCTTGTCATCCTGGTCAACCACAACGGCATATATTTCATGAGCGCCGCGATCGAGGTTATCCAGGGTCCGGGAAAGGCTCTGCTCGCCACCGATCAAAGGTTGACCATCCAGAAACAACCTGAGCCGATGGCCAGCGTGTAGTGCGGGAAGCAGTTTCAGGCGCACGGGAACACGACCCTGGGCATTTCTCAGGCTTTGATTTGGAAGCGGGGTGATCACGCTGAAGTGTTCATACCCGGCCGAGGGTTTGGCTTTTTCAGGAGGCTGACGCAGTGGTAACCGTGGCGCAGGATAAGTCTGCACCGGCTTGAGGTCTATTTCCTCACCACCCGGGATGGGTGTGTCAGAAAAGATAACTTTGCCATCTGGCCCCACTGCCCGATAAATCTCTTTGGCTGGTGCCAGCAGGCTGAAGCTAAACAGCAGAAAGATGAGGCCCAAGTAACGCATGGCTACAGAATAGGGGGCCATGGAGAAATTTCAAGCGCGCGCCATCCGTAACTCCGGAGGACAAAGACCACAGCCCTTGTCCTCCGGATTAATTTACAGACTGTAGTAGAGATCAAACTCCACCGGATGGGTGCTCATGCGCAGGCGTGTGACTTCTTCCATCTTCAGCGCGATATAGGCATCAATGGTGTCATTGGTGAACACATCTCCGGCAAGCAGGAACTCACGATCTGCATCCAGTGCATCCAGAGCCTGATCCAGCGAATGGCACACGGTGGCAATATTTTTCTCTTCCTCGGGCGGCAGATCATAGAGATCCTTGTCCATGGGTGCCCCCGGCTCAATCTTGTTACGGATACCGTCCAAACCCGCCATCAGCATGGCCGCAAAGCAGAAGTAAGGGTTGCCGGTGGCGTCCGGAAAACGTATCTCAACGCGCCGGCCCTTGGGGTTGGAATCGTAGGGGATACGTACCGAGGCAGAGCGATTGCGCGCCGAGTAAGCCAACATCACTGGCGCCTCGAAGCCCGGAACCAGTCGCTTGTAGCTATTGGTGCTGGCATTGGTAAAGGCATTGAGCGCACGAGCATGCTTGAAGATGCCGCCAATATAATAAAGCGCCGTCTGGGATAGCCCGCCGTATTTGTCCCCGGCAAACAGGTTCTTGCCGTCTTTGGCCAGCGACTGGTGCACATGCATGCCGCTGCCGTTATCCCCTACCAGCGGCTTGGGCATGAAGGTGGCGGTCTTGCCATAGCCATGGGCCACGTTCATCACCACGTATTTGTTGATCTGTACCTCATCGGCCTTGCGCACCAGGGTATTGAAGCGGGTGCCAATCTCGTTCTGACCAGCGGTAGCCACCTCGTGATGATGGACCTCCACCGGAACGCCCATTTCCTCCAACGCAAGACACATGGTGGAACGCAGATCGTGCATGGAGTCCACTGGCGGCACCGGAAAATAACCACCCTTGATGCCGGGGCGATGCCCCATGTTGCCATCCTCATACACCCGTTCCGAGTTCCAGCCCGCCTCCTCGGAATCAATCTTGTAACCGGCACCCTGCATATCGGCATTCCAGCGCACATCGTCAAAGACGAAGAATTCCGGCTCAGGACCAAAGAAGGCGGTATCGGCGATGCCAGTAGCCTTGAGATAGGCCTCGGCCCGGTGCGCAGTAGAACGGGGATCCCGCTCATAACCCTGCATGGTGGTCGGTTCATAGACATCACAACGCACGTTGAGGGTGACTTCCTCCGTAAAGGGATCAAGCACCACACTGTCCGCATCCGGCATCAGGATCATGTCCGACTCATTGATGCCCTTCCAGCCAGCAATGGAGGAGCCATCGAACATCTTGCCGTCCTCAAAGGTATCGGCATCGATCTGATGGACCGGCATAGTCACATGCTGCTCCTTGCCCCGGGTATCGGTGAATCGCAGGTCCACGAACTTCACTTCCTTTTCCTGCATGAGTTTCAAGACATCTTCAGCGGACATTTACACTCCTCCAGATTAGAGATCCATCGGGCCTTCCAATGGACGAACACAAGGGTCTAAAGCAACACTTGTGCCAAAAACAACTTAGGGTACCTCTAAAAATTCAAGTTTCCAGACAAGACAAGGCATGTTAAAAAAGTTGCGCGCGGCATATGGTTGATATGTAAGCGAAACTTTTTTTCGAGAAACGCCATATTGCGACGATAGTATATTTTTAGCGGTGCCCTTTATCCGATATACGGGACTATCTGCGGGGATTATTCCACGAAGCCCCTGGTCAGCGCACTAAAATCGCTCATGACCGGGAGATTACGCCCCCTTTTGGTGCTCCTCATCCCCACAGAAAAACAACCTCACCTCTGCGATATCATCCTCCTGACGAACGGCTGCAGCAAAGACTTCAGTGAGCCGTGCACTACTACTACTTGCCACGCCTTGCAGACAACTCAGGGGTAACTGTAAATCCAGGTAAATCTTGCCATCCAGATAATGCAGGGTAATGTTCTGGATATCTTTGGCGACATCGATAGCTTTCCAGCGCTTGTGCAAGCGCGCCAGTACTCTGGCACGCGGCGACAGCGCCCGGTTTGGCATCGATTTCTCATCGTCTTCGGGGTCGATATGCACGGTCACGTCTGATACATCATCGATACTGCGTATCAGCCGCCCGCGCACCGCCTCACTGATCTGGTGCCCCTCCGAGACACTGATTCGTGCCTGCTCCAGCATGATGTGTACATCCACAAATACCTGACCCGCCATTTTCCGGGTACGCAACATATGCAGCGCACTCACCCCGTCTACGGCAGTGATGGTCTCACGGATATGTTCCACCGCCTCGGCATCAAGCCCGGTATCGATGAGTTCCTGGGTACTGCTCCAGACAAAACTGGCACCAATCTTCGCGATCATAGCAGCCACCACAATGGCGGCAATGGCATCGATATAGGGCAGCCCCGCCATGGAACCGGCGACACCGATAATGACGACGATGGAGGAGATGGCATCACTGCGGCAATGCCAGGCATTGGCGCGCAATATATTAGAGCGCAGGCGGCGTGCGGAACGCATGGTGTAATGGTAAAGCAGCTCCTTGCTCAACACCGAAAAGGCAGCAATCAGCAGTGCCCAAATACCCGGGCGCAGCAGCAGTTCCGGGGTGAACAAGCGATACACAGCGTCATAGGCAATGCCGCAACCCACCACCACCAGGCTGAAGCCAAGAATCACCGTAGCCACCGTCTCGACCCGACCATGGCCGTAGGGGTGTAGCTCGTCCGCATCCTGATGGCTGTGCTTCGCAGCCACCAACACGACGATATTGGTAGCGAGATCCGACAGCGAATGAAGGCCGTCAGCAATAAGCGCCTGAGAATGGGCAAACCAACCACCATAGAGCTTGATGATCACGAGGAAAACGTCGAGCACCGAACCCACCAGGGTCACGCGACGGGTCTCGCGATAGCGCTCCTGACTATCGATCTCGTCTGCGGGCAACTCAGGCACCGTGGCCATCTTCATCCTCCTCTCCGACCCGCAGTGTAATGGTGAATTCGTAATCCCCTTCGCTGATCTCAAGGATCTTATGGCCATTAATGCGGCACCAGGCCGGGATATCGTAGCGAGCACCGGGATCAGAGCAGCACACCGCCAGAATATCACCGGCGCACATATCCACCACCCGGTCCTGAGTGCGAATCACGGGTAAGGGACACAATAAACGCCGCGCATCCAGTTGCTCCGGAATGGGGGATGTCGTCATACGTACCACTCCGGCAACACCTCTGCCGCCGTCATCGGCTTAACCGTAGCGGTCCAGGTTTCGCCTTTGCGCTCATGCACCTCGATCTCCACCTGCTCTGCATCCCGCCCCTGGCAAAAGCGAGCCATCAGCCGGGCGGCAAGCAATAAATCATCCCGATTAGCGGGACCATCTATGAGTCCTAAAGGTCCACGGTGGCTGAGCACATGCAAGTGGCTAAACTGCCGGCAATAACCGCGCAGATAATTATTTTCCCCTTCCTCACGCCCGAGTATCAGTTTGAAATTGGGCCGGGGACGCAGGTGACGGCCCACCTTGAGCAAGAGAAGATCATCCAGCTCGTATTCGCGATGGCCCTGAGCGCACCACAAATCTGTAAGCTTGCTGCTGTACTCGCGGTTGGTGAGAAAACAGCAACCGCCGGCGGGCTGCGCATATTCAGTAAAACCGTACTCTTCCGCCAAAGCCATTTGTGGCTTACGGCTGCGCCCGGAAAAATCATGCAGTTGTTCCCGGTCTACCCAGCCGCTGGTTTCCGCCAGGGTCGGTGGTAGAAGTTTGGCACACAGCGGCCGTAGCAGGCGCTCGCCGGCACCGGACTCGCGTGCCACCACCGGCATAGTATCGCGTCGCTGAGACATGGGACGTTGTCCTATCACCTCGCCACTGAAAATGAAATCAAAGCCATGAGCCGTCGCCCATTCATCGGCCTTGCGTACCATGAAACCTTTACAATCAAGACAGGGGTTAAGATTGGCACCATAACCGTGTTTAGGGTTGAGCAATACGTCTTTGTACTCCTCTACTACGTCGATGATGTGCAGCTTGATACCCAGCTGCTCTGCCACCCACAGCGCATTATTGCGTTTTGGTTTTTCGGAATCGCGCTTGCGAATAGCATGGGTGTGTCCTTCAACACAAAAACCGGTGAAGAAATTAATCCCCTCCACATGCACGTCCTGCCCCATCACCACCCGCGCGGCCAACAGGGAATCAAGGCCCCCGGATATAAGGGCTACCGCCTTTGCTTTAGCCATCATCAATCTGGCAGCAGGGACTCGCCCGCATATAGTTGCTCAACACGCTCCCGTTCGCGCACCACGCGCACCTCGCTCCCATCCACCATCAACTCCACCGCACGCGGACGTGAGTTGTAATTGGAGCTCATGCTAAAACCGTAGGCTCCCGCCGAATGCACCGCCAGCAAATCGCCCGCCACTACCTTCAGGGTTCGCTCCGCACCCAGTACATCACCACTCTCACACACCGGCCCAACCACGTTATAGGTCTCGCTATCAATATCCGCACGCAGATGCACCGGTGCAATGTCATGCCACGCCTGATAAAGCGCCGGACGCATCAAATCATTCATCGCGGCATCCACCACCGCAAAGTGCTTGGCACCACTGTGTTTGATGTATTCCGTCCGGGTCAGCAGCAGGCCCGCATTGCCGACGATGGCCCGGCCGGGTTCGATCAATAACTTAAACGGGCGTCCTTGCACCAACTCGCACAAAAGCTGTGTGTAGACGGCCGGTGTGGCCGGATTTTCGTCGCAAAAACGGATTCCTAAACCACCACCCAGATTGAGATGAGTGAGTTCGAGACCCGCCGCCAATAATTCATCAGCCAGTGCCAGGACCCGACGCGTCGCCTCGGCAAAGGGTTCAAGCTCGGTGAGCTGGGAGCCAATATGGCAATCGATACCATGCACCGCGATGTGGGACATGGCATGGGCCCGCCGATACAAATCGACGGCATCCTCCATAGCGATACCAAATTTGTGTTCCCTGAGGCCGGTAGCGATATAAGGATGGGTCTTGGGATCGACGTCCGGATTGACCCGCAACGACACCGGCGCACGCAGAGACATTTCACCCGCCAAGTGATTCAGCCGCTCAAGCTCGGCCTCAGACTCGACGTTGAAACAGAGAATCCCGACGGCCAGCGCGCGACGCAGTTCCCACTCGCTCTTGCCTACGCCAGAGAACACCACCTTGCCCGAATCACCCCCGGCACGAAGCACACGTTCCAGCTCACCATCAGAGACAATATCGAAGCCGGAACCCAGCCGTGCGAGCAGATTCAGAATCGCGAGATTGGAATTGGCCTTGACCGCATAGCAGACCAGATGTGGCACCGCCTCAAGCCCCTCATCAAAAGCCCGCCATTGGGCTTCTATCGCGGCACGCGAGTAGACATAGGCCGGCGTGCCAAAGCGGGTGGCAAGTTCGTCTAGCGCCAAGCCCTCAACAAAGAGCCGGTCATCACGATACTCAAAGGCGGCCATGAGACGCTGGCTGCTCCATGGACAACATCGCCGTCTTTCCTGCCTTCTTGGCGGGCGCTTCGTCGGGCAAATAGAGGGGACCACTCTGGCCACAACCGGCAAGTGCCGCAAGCAACACCGCCAACAGCAAACCAGCGCGAAAGGGAGTCGAATATTTCATAACTTTAATTCCATCAACTTTTAATACGTTTGGTTGAAACACCCCTGTTAGACTAATCGCATGTCGCAAGAAATCCTGGAAGAAGATAATGCCATCATCGTCGAGCCAGCGGGTGGTAAAGTAGAAGCTACCGTCATCTGGTTACATGGCCTCGGTGCCGACGGCGAGGATTTCCGACCCATTATCGGTGCCCTGGAACTACCAGAAGCTCACTCAATTCGCTTCATCTTTCCCCACGCACCGTATCGGGCTATCAGCATCAACGGTGGCCAGATCATGCGTGGCTGGTACGATATTCGCCAGCCCGATTTTGAGTCGGAGCTGGATCTCGAGGGCATCCAAGAGTCAGTCGAGACCTTGTGCGATCTCATCAAACAGGAAGTAGCCAAGGGCATCGCAAGCCACAACATCCTCCTCGCCGGATTTTCCCAAGGCGGTGCCATTGCCTTATATGGGGGCCTTCGATATCCCGAAAAACTGGCGGGGATCCTCGCCCTCTCTACCTACCTGCCCCACGCCGTGGCCATCGAAACCGAGGCCAGCGCCAATAACCATGAACTACCCATCTTCATGGCGCACGGTAGCGCCGATCTGGTAGTTCCCATTGACCTCGCGAAACAATGCCATGATCGGCTGCAGGCCATGGGTTATTTATTGGAATGGCACCGCTACCCCATGGGCCACAACGTCATCCACGAGGAAACAACCGACATAGGTCGCTGGATTCGCGAGCGTCTCTGCTAAAGGCTAGCGTCGCCGAGGCGGCCTGCCACCGCCAGAGCGCCCGCCCCGTGATCCACGACGGCCACCCACACGCGGGCGCGGTGGACGCCGCTTCGGGTGTTTTGGTTTGACCAGCATGCCGTCTTCCACCATGGCGACAGGAATCTTTTCACCAATATAGTCCTGAATATCCGCCAGCGAATAGACGTACTGGTCACAACCGAAACTCACCGCATCGCCTTCGGCCCCGGCACGGGCGGTACGCCCAATCCGGTGGACATAATCTTCGGCCTCCTGGGGCAGATCAAAGTTGAAAACGTGGCTCACCGCGGGAATGTGCAAACCGCGTGCGGCCACATCAGTGGCCACCAGGATCGGCAGGTTACCATCACGGAATTTGGCAAATAAATGTGAGCGCCGGGACTGAGGGACATCACCCGAAAGCATGCCGGACTCATAGCCGTTGGCGCCCAGATAATCGGTTACCCGCTCGGCACCCCGCTTGGTATTGACGAAGATAATGGTGCGTTCCACCTCCATCGCCTGCAGCAGGCCAAGCAGCAATGGAATCTTTTCCTCTCTGGATACGTGATAAAGGATCTGGCGGACCCCTTTGACCGTCACCTCATCACCTGCCGTATTGATCACCAGCGGGTCATTCATATGCTCATAGGCAAGCTCTGAGACCTTGTGCGAAAGGGTCGCGGAAAACAGCATATTCTGTCGCTGCCCGGCGGGAGGCAAACGGCGTAACAGGTAACGAATGTCCTTGATAAAACCCAGATCAAACATCCGATCTGCCTCATCCAGCACCAACACCTGCACCCCATCCAGGCCAAATACACCCTGTTTGAAATAATCGATGAGCCGTCCCGGGGTGCCGATGAGGACATCCAGCCCGGCGCGCAGCATGTCCCGCTGACTGTCGTAACCGGTACCACCGTAAACCACCCCCAGGCGCAAGCCACTATGCCGGCCCAGCACCTTCGCATCCGCATGAATCTGGATCGCCAGCTCCCGGGTCGGCGCGAGAATAATGGCGCGTGGCCATCCCTCGCAACGCTTGGACAGAGGCTCGATACGCAACAGGCGATTCATAGTGGCCAGTAAAAAGGCCGCACTCTTGCCGGTCCCGGTATGGGCCTGGCCCGCCACATCTACCCCTTCCAGGGCCTTGGGCAGGGTCTGTGCCTGGATTGGCATGCAGGTCTTGAAACCCGCATCCTGAACCCCGCGCAGCAGGGTCTCGTCGAGATCAAGATCGCCGAAGGCGACTTTCGTTAAGGCATCTTTTTCCATAAAATCCAAGCTTGCATTGAGAAAACGATTCCGCCGACAATGAGCCCCCGACAAATCTGGAGTAACCCGACTGATGAGCGCTGAGATCGTCCACCTGAGTGACGACAGTTTTGAACAAGATGTATTGCAGGCTGACCGACCGGTACTGGTCGACTTTTGGGCCGAGTGGTGTGGTCCCTGCAAGATGATTGCCCCCGTACTGGAGGAACTCGCGGGAGAATACGCGGACAAGCTGCGGATCGCAAAAATCAATATCGACGAAAACGCGGCCACCCCTCCCAAGTACGGCATCCGTGGCATTCCTACACTGATGCTCTTCAAGGACGGTAACGTCGAGGCCACCAAGGTCGGTGCGGTCTCAAAATCCCAGCTAGCCGCCTTTATCGACAGCAACCTGTAGATATCCGAAGGCTGAAAATCGTGCCCACCGTTTGCCGAGGGTACGCCAGTCGGCACTTTCCAAAGAATTAAGGGGTAGACGATAGGCATGTACCCATGCTAACTTCCGCCTATCAGCTCTTGCTGCACCTGTATTTGCATGACCCCCATCCCTAAATGAACCCCCTAGCAGGGTAGCCATGTCGGCTAATTGTCGGCCAGTCCACGTCTATCACAACGCCAGTCTCGCATTCATGAATCTAACGGAATTAAAGAAAATGGCCGCTCCGGCCCTTCTGATTATGGCCCAGGAAATGGGCATCGAAAGCATCGCAAGGGCGCGCAAACAGGAAGTCATCTTCGCCATCCTCAAGGCCCAGGCCAAGAACAAAGAGCCTATCTACAGCGAAGGCGTACTGGAAATTCTTCAGGACGGATTTGGCTTTCTACGCTCGGCAGACAGCTCCTACCTGGCGGGACCAGATGACATCTACGTGTCTCCCAGCCAAATCCGACGCTTTAGCCTGCGCACCGGGGATACCATCGCTGGAAAAATCCGGCCTCCAAAATCCGGGGAGCGCTATTTTGCCCTGCTTAAGGTGGACAAAATCAATCTGGATGCGCCGGAAAACTCGCGCAACAAGATCCTGTTTGAAAATCTCACCCCATTGTTTCCCGATGACCGTCTGAACCTCGAACTGGGGAACGGCAGCACCGAGGATTTAACCCCCCGGGTGATCGACATGGTAGCCCCCATTGGCAAGGGCCAGCGCGGACTCGTTGTATCACCTCCGAAAGCGGGCAAGACCATGATGCTCCAGAGCATTGCCCACTCCATCGCCGCCAATCATCCCGAGTGCTATCTCATCGTCCTGCTCATCGACGAGCGCCCGGAGGAAGTGACGGAAATGAGTCGCTCTGTGCGTGGTGAGGTGGTCTCAAGCACCTTTGATGAACCGGCCACCCGCCATATACAGGTGGCAGAAATGGTCATTGAGAAGGCCAAGCGTCTGGTGGAACATCAAAAGGACGTGGTCATTCTGCTGGACTCACTGACCCGGCTGGCACGCGCCTATAACACTGTGGTGCCCTCTTCGGGAAAGGTACTGACCGGTGGTGTCGATGCTAATGCCTTACAGCGTCCCAAGCGTTTCTTCGGTGCCGCACGCAACATCGAAGAGGGTGGCAGCCTGACCATTATTGCCACCGCACTCGTCGATACCGGCTCGCGCATGGATGACGTGATTTACGAGGAATTCAAGGGCACCGGCAACAATGAAATCCATCTCGAACGCAAGCTGCACGAGAAACGGATTTACCCCGCTATCAACATCAACCGTTCCGGCACCCGTCGCGAGGAACTGCTCACCGAGGAAGATACACTCCAGAAGCTGTGGATCCTGCGCAAATTGCTGCACCCCATGGATGAGATTGCCGCAATGGAATTTCTCCTCGATCGTCTCAAGGTCACCAAGGTGAATTCGGAGTTCTACGCATCAATGAAGCGCTAGCCCACGTGGCGCTAACATTTAAACTGTAGATCTTCCGGCCAACAGCCTACATTTGCCCAGCCTTTTCCTGACCCCGGAGGTCGGGACCATTGCGATAGGGTCAGGGGGTGGGAAATTGGATTCCCGCGTTTGACATCACGCAAGGAGGCCTTCATGTCAAAGCTCAGATCTCTGGGGCTCGCATTCGCCCTGCTCTTTCTCTGCAGTCACGCTACCCTCGCCGCAGAACCCGTAGATATCAACAGTGCTGACGCCAAAACCCTGGCCACGGCAATCTCTGGAGTAGGTATCAAACGGGCCGAGGCAATCATCGCCTACCGTAGTCAACACGGCCCATTTCAATCCGTAGATGGGCTAAGTCAGGTCAAAGGTATTGGCAAAAAAACCGTGGAGAAAAGTCGCGCAAAACTGGCGGCCAAGTAACTATAGGGTGCCTCTGGAGATTCAAGGTTCGAAGCAAGACAGGGCATAAGTATAAAAGTTGAGCGCAGCATATGGTTGATATGTAAGCGTAACTTTTTTGCGAAAAATGTCGCATTGCGACGATCGTGTATTTTTAGAGGCGCCCTGCAGTGTATACGGTCTGAGCTCTTTCTCGGTGGGCTCAGGCTTTTTTACTTCTCAGATAATTATTCAGGGCATACAAACGTGCAGGCGTGCCCACGTCCCGCCAGTTGCCCGCATAGCACTCGCCTGCAAGCTGCCCTTTTTTTGCCGCTGTCCGTAACAATGGAGCCAAGGGGAAAGCACCGGCGCGACACGCACTAAATAGTTCCGGGCGATAAACACCTATTCCGCTATAGGTCAGCGCCAGTGGTGGCTGATTGCTCACCCGAGCATCGAGCAAAGAAAAATCACCCTTGGAGCTATACGACGGATTAGGCACAAAAACCAAATGCGCCAAACCTTCAGGTGCCCGCCGTAACTCGGTGAAGGGAAAGTCAGTCCAAATATCGGCATTGACCACCAGAAAAGGTTCAGCCCCTAGCAATGGCAGGGCCTGATAAATACCCCCGCCAGTCTCCAGCGCTTCATGCTCCCGGGAATAATGGATGCGCGCCTGATAGCGAGCACCGTCCCCGAGGAGATCCTCGATCTGTTTACCCCGATAAGCGAGATTAATCACCAACTCCTCATACCCGGCGGCTACCAGAGCCTCCACCAGATGAATAATAAGAGCCTTGCCCCCGACCTCTAACAACGGCTTGGGGTACCCATCCGTCAATGGCCGCATCCGCTGCCCTCGCCCCGCCGCAAGCAACATCACTTTCATCCCGGATACGCTGCTTGAGCGCGGCGTTCGAGAAGCTCACAAACGCCCAAGCTCTGCAACAAGCTCCCAAGCCCGTGTAATTCCTCGTAGATATTACAGACACTCACCAGATAAGACATCACTCGAGGAATATCCTGGAGATAACGCGCCTTGCCATCGCGGTGGTAAAGGCGGGCAAAAATACCCGCCACTTTCAAATGCCGCTGCGCACCCATGAGGTCAAAGTCGCGGCGCAATTGTCCTGCTTGGGTCGGCACCGACAGATCCGCAGCACGGGCAGTCGTTAAATAATAGGCAAGACAACGATCCAGACGCTGCTCAGGAAGACAGATATAGGCATCCCGAAGCAGGCTCACCAGGTCGTAACAAAGGGGGCCGGAAACCGCATCCTGAAAGTCCAGAATACCCGGGGCACCAGTGGATCCAAGCATCAGATTACGGCAATGGTAATCACGGTGCACAAAGACCCTGGCCTGTGCCAGCGCCGCATCTTCAAGCAAGGAAAATGCCTCATCAAGCACCCGCCGGGCATCACCGTCCAAAGAAAGATTCAGGTGAGTCGAAAGCAACCATTCAGGAAAGAGCGCCATCTCCGCGCGCAAACGCCCTCGATCATAGGGAGGCAGATCTGCATCTGATACCTGCGACTGCATCTGCACCAGGGCCGCTATCGCGGCGTCATAGTAAGTATCGGCATCACTTCCCTCCAATACCTCGGAATAATGACGAGCCCCCAAATCGCTTAGCAGCAACAAGCCGTTCACCATATCAGCATGCAATACCTCCGGGGCCTCCAACCCAGCCTCTCGCAAGCGCCCGGCGATGGCGACAAAAGGCCCACAGTCCTCGTGCTGAGGAGGGGCATCCATAACAATGAAGCTCTGCCCGTTCCGATATAACCGCAGATAATGCCGAAAGCTGGCATCATCGCTGGCAGCCTCCAAATGGTAATCAGGAGCGCCAAAATGCTCATCCAGCCAGCGCTGAATTAATGCTAAACGTAAAGCCATTTTTTCCTTCAAGGAGCCTGCCGAATATAGGCGCTCGTAGCGAGGGGAAGCCATCTCGTGCACGGATGCACTCATGCTGCGGTCGCATGGCCGCTCCCGCACATCCTGTACTCCGCGACATAAGACTATCCATGGCCAAAGATGCCAAAGAGCAGTGATTGAGGCGGATTTTTTGGTCGTTTAAGGATAATAGTTACTCTATATAGACGAAAAGGACCAGAAAATATGGCCCATAGGGATTTTCCGCAGTAGAGCTGCCCTAAATCCGGCAGGCTCTTACATCTCCCTGCCTATGTTCGACCGCAGGCATTTTCGCTACTATCCGGATCCTTTTAATTTTCTGTCTTCATTATGCTAATTCACCTGCTCGCCATCACTATCGGTATTGGCCTCCTGGTATGGGGCTCCGACCGCTTTGTCAGCGGTGCCGCCGCCATCGCCCGCAACAGCGGTCTACCACCGCTGGTCATCGGCCTCACTATCGTAGGCTTCGGCACCTCTGCGCCGGAACTATTCGTTTCCGGTATGGCCTCCTGGAAGGGCAACCCCGAGCTTGCCATCGGCAATGCGCTGGGCTCAAATATCGCCAACATAGCCTTGGTGTTGGGCGTCAGCGCGTTGATCACCCCGCTGTTGGTAAACTCCCGTAGCCTGAAGCGCGAATACCCCCTGATGTTCGCGGTCATGCTGCTTGCCTGGTGGCTGCTGCACGATAATGAGCTGGGACGCCTGGACGGCAGTCTGCTGCTAGCTGCTGCGGCGCTACTGCTTGGCGCCGTGGTCATGATCGGCCTTAATAACCGCCATCAACAAGATCCTCTGGATAACGAATTTAGCGATGAGATCCCCACCAACCTGTCCAGTGGCAAGGCGCTGTTTTGGCTGCTCGCGGGCCTGGTGCTGCTCCTCATCGGTGCTCAGGTCATTGTATGGGGTGGCGTGCAAATAGCCCAGACACTGGGTATCAGCGACCTGGTTATCGGCCTCACGGTAATCGCCATCGGCACCAGTCTGCCAGAACTGGCCACCTCGGTGATGAGTGCCTACAAGAAGGAGCATGATATCGCCATCGGCAATATCATCGGCTCCAATATGTTTAACCTGCTGCCGGTGCTGGCACTGCCGGGGATCCTCGCGCCAGGCCCGCTGGCATCCGAAATCACCCAACGCGATTTTCCCGTGATGGTGGCCCTCAGTATTGCCCTATTCATTATGGCCTACGGATTTCGTGGCCCGGGACGAATCGTACGCTGGGAGGGCGGGCTACTACTACTCACCTTTGTGCTGTACCAAAGCTGGCTTTATGTTGGCAGCCTGTGAAGCGGGTACACTTGTGAGCGATCATGCACAGCTTCCAAATATGAATGATGCCACTTATATAAAACTCGGTTCCGCCGTGCTGCAAACCGAGGCCAGCGCCTTGGCGGCACTGGTGCAGCGACTCGATGGCCAATTTGCCCAGGCTTGCCGGGAAATGTTGGCCTGCAAGGGGCGGGTGGTGGTCACCGGCGTTGGGAAGTCGGGCCATGTCTGTCGCAAGATTGCCGCTACCTTAGCCAGCGTGGGTACTCCCGCATTCTTTGTACACGCCGGTGAGGCCAGCCATGGCGATCTCGGCATGCTGCTCCCCGGGGACACCGTGCTCGCCATTTCCAACTCGGGGACGACCCAGGAGCTACTCGCTATTTTACCGGCGATAAAGCGCCTTGGCTTGCCACTGATTGCTCTCACGGGAAGGCCCGATTCCAAACTCGCCCGCATGGCCGATATCAACCTTGACGTCAGTGTGGATGACGAGGCCTGTTCCCTGGGTCTGGCCCCCACAGCCAGCACCACCGTCGCCATGGCCATGGGGGATGCCTTGGCCGTTACCCTGCTTGAGGCCCGGGGCTTCGGTCCAGAGGACTTTGCACGCGCCCATCCAGGTGGCCGCCTGGGGCGCCGATTACTGCTGCATATCAGCGATATCATGCATACCGATACTGACATCCCCCGGGTCAGTCCCGACACCCTGTTGCGGGAGGCGCTGGTAGAAATCAGCCAAAAACGGCTGGGCATCACCGGGGTGGTAGACTCTGAGGATCGGGTAATCGGGATATTTACCGACGGCGACCTGCGCCGTTCCCTCGATCAACAGGTGGATATACATCAAGCCAGCATGGACCAACTGATGACCCCCAATTGCGTCACCATCCAGGCAGATTGCCTGGCGGCAGAGGCGCTGAAACTCATGGAGGAAAGGAAGATCAACGCCCTGCTGGTAGTGGATGACGAAAAGCGTTTGGTGGGCGCCCTCAACATGCACGATCTGCTGCGGGCGGGGGTTCTATAAAAATCCAGCTATGAGACGCTGGCTACTCTATGGGCTACTCCTTGCTATCGTTGCTGCAACCGGCTGGCTACAGCGGCAATTGGCTACACCCGAAAAAACAGCTGCCCCAAGCCAACGACATGCTGCAGACTTCTTCATGCAAGACTTCGAGAGCATCACCATGGATGCCTTGGGAGCACCGAAACGAACCCTGCAAGCCAAGCGCCTGGCCCACTATCCGGATACCGACAGCAATGAGCTGGAACAACCCTATATCGTGCTCCACCATCCGGAAAAACCACCGTGGCACGTGCGCTCAGAGCGCGGCTGGATCAATGGGGAAGGCAAGGTGATACTGCTACTCGGTGCGGTGAAAATCTGGCGTGAAGAGACCGCAGAGAATCATCGTGTCGATATCGAGACCTATGATCTCCGGGTATTACCGGATTCAGACTACGGTGAAACCGATAAGGCCGTGCTGATCCGCACCCCCACCACCGAGACCCGGGGCATTGGCATGCGTGCCTACCTGGAGCGTGGTCGGGTAGAAATCTTGTCCAAGGTCCATACCCGCTATGAAAAATAACCTCGCCCCTATCACTGCTATCGCCCTGCTCTGCCTACTGTGGGTCGGATCAGCGCAGGCACTGTCCACGGACAGCGAACAGCCGATTAATATCGAGGCTGATCGGGTGGATGCCGATGACCGCAAACGCCTTACTGTCTATCGCGGCAAGGCCATCATTACCCAGGGCAGCATCCGCATTAGCGGCGATACGGTGAAAATGTACTTTGACGACCAAAATGAGCTCATCAAACTCATCTCCGTAGGCAAACCCGCACGCTTTCGCCAACGCCCCGATGGAAAAAAGGAATTCCAGCGCGCCGAGGCCAGACGTATCGAATACTATGCCAACAAGGATCGGATGATCCTTATCGACCATGCCAAGGCCTCCCAGGGAGGCGATACCATTCGCGCTGATCGCATTGAATACGACACCTTCCACGGCAAGGTGAAGGCTGAATCTCTCCCCACCAATAAAGCCGGAAAAGCACCCAAATCGAGGGTTCGGATCACCATTAACCCGAAAAACAAAAAACGCCCATGATCCCGTATCTCCGTATGCCTGGCGCAACCAGACAAACCCATTCGTGAGTATTCTTGCGGCCCAGCATCTGGGCAAGCGTTATCAGTCACGAACCGTGGTCAACGACGTCAGTCTCAGTGTTCAAAGCGGTGAGATCGTGGGCCTGTTGGGGCCCAATGGCGCGGGAAAAACCACCAGTTTTTACATGATTGTCGGGCTGGTTCCCTGCGATCAGGGCAGTGTTCGCCTCAACCAGCGCGACCTGACCCATACCCCCATGCATGTGCGTGCCCGCGCGGGCCTGGGTTATCTGCCTCAGGAACCCTCAGTATTCCGCAAGCTGACGGTCGCTGATAATATCCTCGCAATACTCGAAACCCGCCCCGATCTTTCGCGTTCACAGCGTATGCGCCGGCTGGAAAACCTGCTGCGAGAACTGCATATTCGTCATATTCGCAATAATCTCGGCAGCAATCTCTCTGGGGGTGAGCGGCGGCGAGTGGAGATAGCCCGAGCGCTGGCATCGGAACCACGTTTTATTCTGCTGGATGAGCCTTTTGCCGGCGTTGATCCCATTTCAGTACTGGATATCCAGCGCATCATCCGTTATCTCAGCGATCGGGGCATCGGCGTGCTGATCACCGACCACAACGTGCGGGAAACCCTGAGTATTTGTAACCGGGCCTATATCGTCAGTGAAGGCCATATCCTCTGCCAGGGGCCGCCAGAGGTTATTTCCTGTGATGAACGGGTACGAGAGGTCTATCTGGGTCAGGATTTCAGGCTGTGATCGGCAATGTCTGGTTTATTCGCATGCCCCACTGGACTAGAATTCTAATAGTCCCAAAGACAAAACGCTTATAGTGAAACCCACTCTTCAATTACGCCTCGGGCAACAGCTGGCCATGACGCCACAGTTGCAACAGGCTATCCGACTGTTGCAACTATCCACCCTGGATCTGCGCATGGAGATCCAGCAGGCCCTGGACTCCAACCTGATGCTGGAGCTGTCGGAAGACGAAGTTCCCGCCGCCGAAGAGCTGAATGGCTTGCATGCCGAAGAGGATGTGAAACCCGCGGACATTCCCAAGGAACTACCCACGGACAGCAACTGGGAAGATACCTACGACAGTACTCCGCTGGCAACGCCCGCCAGTAACAGCCATACCGGTATGGAGTTCGAAAATCAACGCCCCCACGAGGAAGACCTGCGCCAACACTTGTACTGGCAGATGGAGTTCTCCCACTTCAGTGATGATGACCGGGTCATTGCGGAAACCATCATTGATGCCATAGACGATGATGGCTATCTCAGCATCTCGCTGGAAGACATCCAGGAAATTATCCAGCCGGAGCAAGCCGAGCTTGAACTGGAAGATATCGAGGCAGTACTCCATCAGGTACAAAATTTTGACCCTGTGGGTGTCGGCGCGCGGGATCTACGAGAGTGTCTACTGCTGCAATTGCAACAAGCGCCCGTGGGGACCCCCTGGCACGAACAGGCCGTCAAGCTGATCTCGGAACACCTCGATCTGCTCGCCTCCAAGGACTATGCCCAGCTTATGCGACGCATGAAACTCGGTGAGAGCGAATTGCTGGATCTGGTGCAATACATCCAGAGCCTGCAACCACGTCCAGGCTCCGTTAACCACGCCAGCCCCCCCGAATACATCGTGCCCGATGTATTGGTGCGCAAAATAAAAGGGGCCTGGCGGGTAGAACTAAATACCGAGATCTTGCCGCGGATACGGGTTAATGCCCAATACGCCAGCCTGGTTCGCCGTGCCGATAATAGCCACGACAATACCTGTCTCAAGACCCATCTGCAGGAGGCGCGCTGGTTTATAAAAAGCCTGCAAAGCCGTAGTGACACACTGCTCAAGGTAGCCAGCTGTATCGTCGAGCGTCAGCAGGCCTTTTTCGAGTATGGCCCCGAGTCCATGAAGGCCATGGTGCTACATGACGTTGCTGATATCGTAGAAATGCACGAATCCACCATCTCGCGAGTAACCTCGCACAAGTACATGCACACCCCACGAGGGATTTTCGAGCTCAAATACTTTTTTTCCAGCCATGTCTCGACCCAGGCGGGTGGCGAATGCTCATCCACCGCTATCCGTGCCTTGCTAAAAAAGCTCATAGAGGCGGAAAATCCACGCAAGCCTCTGAGTGATAACAAACTGGCGGCAATCCTGGTGGAACAGGGTATTAATGTCGCCCGCAGGACCGTGGCAAAATACCGTGATGCACTGATGATTCCTTCATCCAGTCAACGTAAACAACTGATGTAACAAAGTATTTCGGCCGTTATGCCGAACCGAAATCACCTAAAGATAGGAGTTAACAAATGCATATAGATCTCACTGGACAACATGTAGATGTCACCCAGGCTCTAAAGGAATACGTAGATAGCAAACTTTCCCGACTGGAGCGCCATTTCGACAAGGTCAGCAAGACCCATGTCGTACTCTCAGTGGAAAAATTGCGCCAGAAGGCCGAAGCTACGGTCCACGTCGCTGGTGGCAAGCTGTTTGCCGAGGCAACGGCAGAAGATATGTACGCCGCCATCGATGCGCTGGCCAACAAGCTCGACCGGCAAGTACGGCGACACAAGGAAAAGCTCAAGGATCATCATCGCACGGACGACAACCTCAAAGGGCATAACGTAGCCTGAAGCCCCGGAAAACGAGTCTGAACATGCACGTAGATAAGCTCCTCACCCTGGAACGCACCCTTACCCAGGTGCACGCAAATAGTAAGAAAAAAGCTCTGGAAACTCTCAGCGGGATACTCGCTGAAGGCGACCCCGAGCTAGGCTCACAGCAAGTATTTGATGCCCTGTTGGCACGGGAACGGCTGGGGAGCACTGGGCTGGGGGAGGGCATTGCCCTGCCCCACGCCCGTATGCCCGAACTGAAACAGGCCATGGGCGCCTTTGTGCGACTAACCGGATCGATAGATTTTGATGCGCTGGATCATGCTCCGGTAGACCTGATGTTTGGCCTGCTGGTACCAGAAGACTCCACTAACGAGCACCTGGAGATCCTGGCCGAGTTAGCGGGCCGCTTTAGTGATGGAAAACTGCGGGAAAAACTGCGGGAATCCTCATCGACAGAGGAGATATATGCGCTGCTCAGTTCTTCAGAAAACTAAGGGAGCCTCTGATCTCTGATCTATTCGTGAACTCACATATCGTGCGCCCAAAATATCCGGAATGAATCAGAGGTTCCCTAAGCAATGAGACTTATAGTGGTAAGCGGGCTCTCGGGCGCAGGCAAGAGCGTCGCCATGCATGCGCTGGAGGATCTCGGCTACTACTGCATCGATAATCTGCCGGTCAACCTGCTCCCAGCTTTTGCCGAAGAACTCAGCAAAGGAGAACAGCCACTACACAAGCGGGCCGCCGTCAGCATCGATGCACGCAATCCAGCGGCCTCCCTGCATGACCTTCCGGAGATCATTCAGACACTACGGACGGACGCCATCGTCAGCGATTTTCTGTTCATAGAAGCAGATGATGACATCCTCATTAAGCGCTTTAGCGAAACCCGCCGAAAACACCCCCTGACCACTGACCAGATCTCCCTGGCCGAGGCTATCGGGCGCGAGCGCGAAGTGCTCTCTCCACTACGCCGCTGTGCTGATATCTGTATTGACACCAGCCGCACCAATCTCCACCAGCTGCGGGATCTGATGCGCCAACGGGTGGATCGGCGCCCCACCCAGCGTCTCTCGTTACTGTTTGAATCCTTCGGCTTCAAGCACGGCATACCCACCGACGCAGATATGGTTTTCGATGTGCGTTGCCTGCCCAACCCCTACTGGAATCCCGAGCTTCGCTCTCTCACCGGCCGCGCCCCAGAGGTTGCTAACTTCCTCTCGGCGCAACCCGAAGTGAAGGATATGTATCAGCATCTGGAGACTTTTCTGGCACGCTGGTTACCCGAGTTCGAGGCAGATAACCGTGCCTACATGACCATTGCCATCGGCTGCACCGGCGGTCAACACCGCTCGGTCTATCTGGCGGAGCGACTGGCAAAGCACTTTGGCAATGCACCCGCGGAGGTGCTGGTGCGGCATCGCGAATTATCCTGAGCTCTGATAACGGGTAGGGTCTACACAGGCCGCGGCTGCAAAACCTTCCCGGCGCAGGCGGCAAGCATCACAACGACCGCAGGCACGGCCAGCTTCGTCGGCCTGATAACAGGATACCGTCAGCGAAAAATCCACTCCAAGGCGATCACCCTGGGCAATAATCTCGGCCTTGCTCATAGCAATCAGCGGCGCTTGAATAATCACCCCACCCCCCTGAACGCCCGCCCGGGTGCCTAGATCCGCGACCCCCTGAAAGGCCTGAATGAAGGCCGGCCGGCAATCAGGATAACCGGAGTAATCCACAGCGTTGACCCCGATATATATTTCGCTCGCAGCCTTGGCCTCGGCCAGAGCCAAAGCCAAAGAGAGAAAAATAGTATTACGTGCCGGCACATAGGTGACCGGGATACCTTCAACCGGCACCTCGGGCACCACCAAATCCGGGTCCGTGAGCGCCGAACCACCAATCTGATCCAGACCGAGATGCATGATGCGGTGCTCACTGATCCCAAACGCCGCCACCACCCTCCGCGCCGCCTGCAGTTCCGCGCCATGACGTTGCCCATAATCAAAACTAAGCGCAATGCACTCATGCCCTGCCGCGAGCGCCCACGCCAGACAAGTGCTCGAATCGAGCCCCCCGGAAACCAGCACCACTACCTTCTTCTTCCTCATGTTCCCGGAACATCGCCCCACAATAGTTTGTGCAACTGCAATTGCATGCGTACCGGCAACCGGTCCTCAAGTATCCAGGCCGCCAGCTGCTCCGGTGCCAACTCGCCCCAGACCGGTGAATACAGCAGTCCGCAGCGATCAACAAGCTGGTAGTCCGACAGTTGTTTGCAGGACCATTCATAATCCGCCCGATCGGCAATCACGAATTTGATCTGGTCACTCTCGGATAACCAATGAATATTGCTCATGCGATTGCCCGCCACCTCCCCCGAACCCGGCGCCTTCAGGTCCATCACCACCTGTACCCGCTGATCCACTGCGGCGATATCCATCCCGCCACTGGTCTCCAGAGACACCTCATAGCCCGCATCGCAAAGCGATGACAATAATTTGCCACAGCTTTTTTGTGCCAGGGGTTCGCCGCCAGTAACGGTGACACGAGAAACTCTATGGGAGGCCACGGTAGTGAGTATTTCCACCACCTCCATGCGCCGGCCACCGCTAAAAGCATAGGCGGTATCACACCAGACACAGCGCAGCGGACAACCACTAAGGCGCACGAATACCGTGGGGTAGCCCTGGGTAGTGGACTCTCCCTGGAGGGAGAGGAATATTTCGTAGATTCGACAGCTAACGCTAGACACAAGATGAGCTTCAAGGCTGCTTAGCAGATGTCCCGGTCTTGCTCTTGGCACGCATCAATTGCAAACGCTTGTTTGCCTGGCGGGCATGGGTCGATGCCGGATAGCGGGCCACGAGGTCCTTGAGAACGCGGCTGGCTTTGGTATTTTGCCCCAGTTCATAGTGGCTGAAGCCAATCTTTAGTATGGCTCCGACATACTTGGGGCTGGCGGGATGCAACTCTGCCAGTTTCGTGAAAGCAGTAACGGCTGCCTGAAAATTGCGCGTCACATAGTGGGACTCACCCAACCAATAGCGCGCATTATCAGCGTAGTCTCCAGAAGGGTAACTCAGCAAAAAGGCATCGAAGGCCGTAATCGCCTGCTGATAACGGCCCGCCTTCAGTTCGTCAAAGGCCTGCTGATAAGCATGCTGCTCCGCTACCGGGCTGGCCGAAATGGCTGCCACCGGCTCCCCCGTTGCCGTTATGGCCTTATCAGGATTCTGCTCCAAGTTCGTAGTCGGGGCGACAGCCACGGTGCCGGAAGGAGCCGCCGTAGCCAGGCTTTCCTGACGCTGCAGGCGCCGGTCCACATCCAGATATAGCTCGCGCTGGCGCTGCTTGAGCTGGGAGATGTTATGCACGAGCATCTCCAATTCTCCGCGCTGCTGCTGAATCTCTCGCTGCAAATGCTCAAGACTTTCGACAATCTCCAGCAGGGTACGGGAGTTGAGCAAACGCTCAAGCCTTGCGGTGCGCTCCTCCAGCGAGAGCTTGCCAGAAACGACCGCAGCGGCGCCGCGTTGCTCCACCGGCACCTGTGCTGCCACCCAAGCTGGAATCATGGCACCGGCGAGGCAAAAGAGCAGCACGAATGCGCGGCAAGTACCCGCAGACGCCTTCAGGATGCCCCCCACCGAGAGCCAGTTCCAGCCTTTAAACACCAACGTTTACCGACTCTGGTAGTTAATTTCTACCCGCCGGTTAAGCTGCCAGGCAGACTCATCGTGGCCTTGCACGGCTGGACGCTCCTCACCATAACTCAGGACCTGCAATTGAGCCTCTGCCGCTCCCAGCAAAACCATCTGGCGGCGCACCGTGGTTGCTCGCCGCTCGCCCAGGCCAATATTGTATTCCCGTGATCCACGCTCGTCGGCATGACCTTCCAAGACCACTGAGGCTGAGGAATTACTCGCCAGATAACGCGCATGAGCCTCAATGAGGTCGCGAAATTCTTTCTTGATATCGCTCTTATCGAAATCAAAGTAGATAACACGCGAGCTCAACACGCCCTTTGGGTCATCCAGGGGATGGCCTTTGTAGATGGCGCTGCCCACCAACGCCTTGGCCTTGGCAGTCTCCGTGCTGCTCGTTGTGCCAGCCGTCTTTTCCGCACTGGCAGCCGCCGCCGTATCGTCTTTGGTTCCCAGGGTGCTTTCGCAAGCGACCAGTAGTAGCAATGAAGCAACTGCAATAGAATTTTTTAACCACTTGTTCATAGTAATACTCCTTGATGTAACGAATCCCACCCCATGGGGGGCGATTAATAATTATTGAAATGGCGACCAGGCGGGTTCGCGGACTCCCCCCTTCTCAACAGCCAACTGCTGGCGTACCCGCCCATCCACCGAAACCGCCCCAAGAATGTTGGCCGCACCCTTCACCGTTGCATACAAAATCATACTGCCATTGGGTGCAAAACTCGGCGATTCGTCCAGACGGGAGTCGGTCAGCACCCGAAAATCCTGGGTCTCCAGACTCAATACCGCAATACGGAAGTTGCCATTATCGCCATGCAACAGCACCAACTGCTTCCCATCCGGAGAAAAACTTGCGCGCGTATTATAGCGACCTTCGAAGCTCAGTCGGTGGGCACGACCCCCAGAAACAGGCATCTGATAGATCTGCGGCGTGCCCCCACGATCAGAGGTAAACACCAGGGATTTTCCATCCGGTGCCCAGGCCGCTTCGGTATCAATCGCGGCATTATGAGTCAGGCGTTGCCAGCGACTGCTAGCAAAATGGAAGATATAGATTTCTGGATTGCCATCCTTCGACAGGGTCATGGCCATGCGTGAGCCATCAGGAGACCAGGCTGGCGCCCCATTGATTCCGGGAAAGGCGCTCAGCCGCTGCCGGCTACCACGAGCCAAATCCTGGATGAAGATGCTGGTTTTTTTGTGCTCAAAAGATACATAGGCCAATTTTGAGCCGTCGGGAGACCAGGCAGGAGACATCAGCGGCTCCCCAGACTCCAACACGGGAAAGGCATTGTAGCCATCACTATCCGCTACATTCAGTACATATCGCCGTTTGTTACCCGTGCCGGAAAATTCGGTCACATAGGCTATGCGTGTATTAAAGGCACCCGGCTCACCGGTCAGTTCGCGATAAATGATATCGCTAATCTGGTGGGCAGTACGGCGCAAGCCCGACGCTGGTGTAACGAACTGAAAGCCGCTGAGCTGCACCCCCTTTAAAACATCGAACAGGCGAAAACGCGTGGCATAACGATTCCCACCAACGGCCTCGATCTGTCCGATCACCAGATACTCGCTACCGAGCAGGCGCCAGTCGCGAAAGCGAATGTCCTCTGCGCGCCCGGGACGGGCCGGCAGATCCTGAAAGGGATAGGGTTTAAAGCGACCGCTGCGCGCCAGATCGCTGGATATCACCCCGGCGAGATCCACGGGTGGGGGCGTGCTACCCGCCACCCGCAGAAAAGGCACCACGGCCACCGGCAAGGCCCCCTCCAAACCCTGGGTAACGGTAATGTCCAGCACCGCCCAGGCCGGTCTCAGCAGGGCCATAAACAATAGCAGGGTAAAGAGAATTCGAGTCAAACTATTGCTCCGGATCAAAGGTGATATTCAGAACGCGATCGAATAAGGATGGATCCCGCGGCAAGGGCAGCGGCGAGGCCTTCCTGACTGCAGCCTCCGCCGAGCGGTCGAAGGCCAGGTTGCCACTGCCCTTGATGATACGAACCGAGACCACTTCACCCCCTGGAATCTGTTCCACTCGCAAGATGTTTTTCAACCCCACGGGCACCCCGGCGGGTCGGATCCAGTGGCGCGTAAATTTTGCGCGGATACGCTCATTATATTCGCTTCGTGCCCGATTAAGCAGTGCCCGACGACGCTCATCCAGACTGCGCTGCTCACTGGCAAGCTGCTCCTGTAGTGCGCGTTCTGCGGCCTTTTGCTCTGCCGCTTTACGTGCTGCGGCCGCCATCTGCTTCTTTTTCTCGGCCGCTTTACGTGCCGCAACCGCGGCCTGCTTCTTTTTCTCGGCGGCCAGCTTGCGCTTATGTTCCCTGGCAGCGAGTTGCTTCTTCTCCTCAGCCTTCCTCAATATCTCTTTCTTGCGCGCCACTTCGGCCTTGCGCTTTGTTTCTGCCGTCAGTTTTTCCCGAGCACGCCGTTTTTTTTCCTCGGCCTTTCTCTGCGTCGCCTGCTTGCGCGCCGCCGCGGCCTGTTTCTTTTCCCTGGCCAGTTTTTTCTTCAGCTGTGTAAGCTTCTTTTCCTCGGCCTTACGGCGTTTTTCTGCGGCCCGTGCCTTAGCCTCAATTTTATTAAGTCGCGTACTTTCCTGCTTTTTTTGCTTCGCCTCAGCCGCACGCAGGCGTTTCAACTCGGCGGCAACCTGGGCCTCATCCATGGCCACCGCCTGAATTGGCTGTGACTGGGTGCTTGCCGGCACCGGTGGCGGAACCTTCCAGTCGAGACTAAAAACCAGCAATCCCAGCAAAGCCAAGTGTATGAGGAGCGCATAAATACCGGCGCGCAGGGTCCCGAATTTCAATGCTTGACCTCAGGTGCCTCGGTAATTAAACCCACACTACCCGCACCCGCTCGCTGCAACAGGGCCATGGTTTCGACCACGGCACCATAGGCAACGTTCCGATCCCCCTTGACCAGAACCTGGATGCCGGGCCGGTGACGTAACAGGGCGCTAACCCGCGGTAACAATACTTCCGGAGCAAGCGGCCGATCCTGGCCATCACCATAGTTGAGAAAAATCTCCCCGGCCTGATTGACACTCACCACCAGGGGTTCCTTATCGGAGCTCTCCAGCACCTTTGAAGGTGCCTGGGGCAACTCCACCTTAACGCCCTGGGTTAACAACGGTGCGGTAATCATAAAGATCACCAGCAACACCAGCATCACGTCGATATAGGGAACGACATTGATCTCTGCCATGGGGCGTTTGCGTATGCGATGTCTGGCCATGATGCAGGCAGCCGGCTAAACGTGGGCCTGACGCTGGAGAATAGTAGAAAACTCTTCCACGAAGGTATCGTAGCGATCGGTCAGACGCTCCGCATCGTTGGCAAAGCGGTTATAGGCAATGACCGCAGGAATAGCCGCAAACAGGCCCATGGCCGTGGCAATCAGCGCCTCGGCAATACCGGGCGCCACCATTGCCAGGGTCGCCTGGTTGGCAGAGCCGAGGGCCCGGAAGGAATTCATAATGCCCCACACCGTTCCAAACAGCCCTACATAGGGGCTGGTGGAGCCCACAGTGGCGAGAAAGGAAAGGTGCAACTCCAGTTCATAGAGTTCACGCGCCAGGGTCACGCGCATGGCCCGGGCCGAGCCCTCAAGCACTGCCATGGGCTCCACATTGCTTTGCTGACGCAAGCGGGCGAATTCACGGAAACCGGAATGAAAGATCTTCTCCATGCCGTTGGACTCATGGGGTCGTTCATCGATCTGCTTATAAATATTGGCCAAGTCCTGGCCCGACCAGAACAAATCCTCGAAACGGTCGGCGGCGCGTTTGGCCTCACCGAGCACCGCCCGTTTACGGAAAATCATCATCCAGGAAACGAAGGACGCAGCGAGCAGTAACAGCATCACCAGCTGCACCAAAATGCTGGCGTTGCTGACGATTTCAATCAACGAAAGATCGGCCTTCATTCTTGAGACACCCTATTCATAGACTCAGACTCCTAAAGGAAGCTCTGATTTATTCTGGACGAAGTAGATTGTGATTCAAAATGCCCAGCTTTGAGGCGCTGCTCGCACGTAATAGTCGTTCTATTGTGAAGAGCAGCAACGATAAAGAGGGGCATTTTGGGCGCAAGATACGATTTCATGAATGGATCAGGGCTTCCCTTAATTTGGCCAGCAGTTGCGGCGGGATGGGATGGGGACGCAAGGTATCAGCCTGCAGACAGGCTATGCGGACCTCGGCACGACACAGCACTTTGCCCGCCCGACAAATTTCCTGGCTTAAATTCAGGCTTACCCGGCGGCTATCCACTAAATGCACCCCCACCTCCAGTTCATCGTTAAAACGTGCCGGCAGCAAAAACTCTACGGAAATCTGCGCCACCGCAAACAGCACGGAACACTGTTGCCGCAGCACATCCTGCTCGAAGCCCAGGGCGCGTAACCATTCGCTACGTGCACGCTCCATGAAACAGAGGTAATTGGCGTGATAGACAACGCCGCCACAGTCAGTATCTTCGTAGTATATCCGTAGCGGCCAACTGAACTCTGCCATATCCTCAGACACCGTCCGAAAACAGCTCGGGGGAGGCGTTTACCGCGGGTGGATTCAATCCAAAGTGCCGCCAGGCATGCTGGGTGGCCATGCGCCCTCGGGGGGTGCGCATGAGAAATCCCTGCTGGATAAGATAGGGCTCGATCACGTCCTCAATGGTTCCGCGCTCCTCGCTGAGGGCGGCGGCCAGATTGTCGACCCCCACCGGACCACCATCAAATTTTTTCAGGATGGCTAACAACAGCTTGCGGTCCATGAGGTCAAAACCGGCATCATCCACCTCCAGCATCTCCAGCGCCTGCTGAGCGATTTCCTGGCTAATCCGACCCTCACCCTCGATCTGGGCATAGTCACGCACCCGCCGCAATAGCCGATTACAGATCCGTGGCGTCCCCCGCGAACGGCGTGCAAGCTCTGCCGCACCAGCATCCGAAATCTCGATTTTCAGCACCCCGGCGGACCGCAAGATAATGTGCTTTAACTCCTTTTCATCGTAAAACTCCAGTCGCTGCACAATGCCGAAGCGATCCCGCAAGGGTGAGGTGAGCAGGCCCGCGCGAGTGGTGGCGCCAATGAGGGTGAAGGGTGGAAGATCCAGTTTGATGGAGCGGGCGGCAGGACCCTCGCCGATCATGATATCGAGCTGAAAATCCTCCATCGCCGGATACAGTATTTCCTCCACCACCGGGCCAAGACGGTGGATCTCGTCAATAAAGAGCACATCATGAGGCTCCAGGTTGGTCAACAGGGCGGCCAGATCGCCCGGCCGCTCCAGCACCGGCCCCGAGGTCTGACGCAGCGCCACCCCCAGTTCATTGGCCACAATATGGGCAAGGGTGGTCTTGCCGAGGCCCGGAGGACCGAAGATCAGCAGATGATCCAGCGCCTCACTACGACCCGAGGCAGCGGCCATAAAAATAGCCATCTGCTTGCGCACCCGCTCCTGGCCCACATAATCCGCCAGTAACCGCGGCCGCATGGAGAGTTCGACCAGGCGTTCCTGATCACTGGAATCACTATCGATCAGACGTTCTGTTTCCATCAAGCCGTCACCGCCTGCAGGGCGCGACGCACCAGTTCCTCACAGGCCAGGCCATCCTCGTTAATCGCTCGAATCCGCCGGCTTGCCTCCGGGGGCTTGAAGCCCAGCGCCACCAGTGCACTCACCGCCTCGGCCACGGGTTCGATGGCAATTGTTGCTCCCTCACTGTTAGGCAGCGAAACCCCCGCGCTGACACTGCTGGCAGGCAGGCGATCACGTAACTCCATAATCAGCCGCTCGGCGGTCTTCTTGCCGATACCCGGAATGGTAGTGAGCCGGGCAGTATCTTCCTCGGCGATACAGCGGGTCAGAGTGCCGGCATCGAGCCCGGACAGAATTGCCAGCCCAACCTTGGCCCCCACTCCGTTCACCCGCAACAGGGCACGAAAAATATCGCGCTCCGCCTCACGGGCAAAACCATACAACGCGTGGGCATCTTCACGCACCACCAAATGGGTATACAGGCTGATTTCACTACCACTGGTGGGCAAATCGTAGAAGGTAGTCATGGGGGCCTGTAACTCGTAGCCCACACCACCGACATCGAGAGTGAGCCAGGGTGCCTGACGGGCGCGCAGGGTGCCCCGCAACCAGCCGATCACTGCACGGCTCCCGCCGCGGCAATGCGCTGTTGAGTCTGGCACATACTGCCATGGCACCAGGCCACCGCGAGGGCATCCGCCTCATCCTCCTGGGGCGCCTCCTTAAGGCGCAACAACACCCGCACCATATGCTGCACCTGTTCCTTGCTGGCGTGCCCCTTGCCGGTGATAGCCTGCTTGATCTGGGTCGGGCTGTATTCAGCCACCGGCTTATCCTCCATCACTCCAGCAAGCACCGCCACGCCACGGGCGTGACCCAGTTTCAGTGCCGAGGCCGCATTGCGGTGCATGAAGACCTGCTCCACGGCAACCTCGTCGGGCTGGTGCTCACGCACGATACCGTTAAGACCCTGATAAATAATGCGTAGGCGTTCCGGCAAACTACCCTTACCCGTTTTCAGAAAACCACTGGCCAGATAACTGACCTTGTTGCCGGAAAACTCCAGCAGCCCATATCCGGTAATGCGGGAACCCGGGTCGATACCAAGGATGCGGACCATGTGCTGTACTGGCCCCAACCTCAGTCGAGCTGAGCCAGGATCTCCTCGGAAATATCCGCGTTGGAATAGACCTCCTGCACATCATCGATCTCCTCCAGCATACCCAGCAACCGAACCATGCCGGCAGCATCCTTGAGCCCCAATTCAACGCTGGTAGACGGCCGCATGGTGATCTCCGCCTGTCCCGCCTCCAGACCCGCCTGTTGCAGCGCCTCCTTCACATCATTGAAGGCCTCCGGCGTAGTCAATACGTCCACCGAACCATCCTCGTTACTCACCACATCGTCAGCTCCCACCTCCAGAGCCACATCGATGAGGGCATCCTCATCCACACCAGCATCGTAGCCAAGCTCTCCGACCTTGGAAAAGAGATAGGACACGGAGCCATCGGTACCCAGATTACCGTTACACTTTGCAAAGGCATGGCGCACCTCGGAAACCGTGCGGTTGCGGTTGTCGGTCATGCAGTCTGCAATGACGGCAACGCCGCCGGGGCCGTAGCCCTCATAGCGGATTTCGTCGATATTCTGGGCATCCTTGTCACCCACACCGCGCTTGACTGCGCGCTCAATGGTGTCCTTGGCAAGATTGCCGGACAACGCCTTGTCAATGGCCGTACGCAGGCGCGGATTGGCACCTGGATCAGCGCCACCCAGACGGGCGGCGATCGTCACCTCGCGAATCAGCTTGGTGAAAAGCTTGCCACGTTTGGCATCCTGGGCACCTTTACGGTGCTGGATATTGGCCCATTTACTATGTCCCGCCATACTGTCTCTCGCCATCCTGAATAGCCGCAGAGTCTATCATCCGGGGGAGAGGCATCCCAACCGGGAACGTTCCCTTGGCGGACTACAGGGCGCCTCTAAAAATTCAAGTTCCCAGGCCAGACAAGACATGTTAAAAAAGTTGAGCGCAGCCTATGTTTGATATGCGAGCGAACTATTTTGCGAGAAACGCAGTATTGCGACGATAGTGTGTTTTTAGAGGTGCCCTAACAGGAGAAGGTACATGGCGGTCATTAAGGCTCTACGCATGGGCCACCCCATACTGGGGCAAGTCGCCGCCTCGGTGGACCCGCTTCCAAGCCGGGAGCTCGAGCTGCTGGTGGACGATCTGTGGGACACCATGCGGGCCCTGGACGGAGCCGGCCTGGCCGCACCCCAGGTTGGGGTAAGCCTGCGGGTAGTGGTCTTCGAGGTAGCGGATAACCCCCGCTATCCCGATGCCGAAACCGTGCCCCCCACGGTGCTCGTCAACCCCCACATCGAGCCCCTGGGAGAACGCATGGAAAGCGGCTGGGAGGCTTGTCTCAGCATCCCGGGCATGTGCGGCCGGGTGCCGCGCTTTCAGCATATCCGTTACCGCGGTTTCAGCGCGGAGGGTGAATCCATCGAGCGCGAGGTCAGTGGCTTTCACGCCCGCGTGGTGCAACACGAATGTGACCACCTCAACGGCCTGCTATATCCCCAGAGGATTCCGGAACTGAGAGATTTTGGCTTTAGCGAGGAAATCGAGGCATGGGGCAGCTGAAAAATCCCTTTCACCTACTGGCACGGCGCCGCCTCGGCCCGCTCTTTCTGACCCAGTTCCTCGGTGCTTTTAACGACAATCTCTACAAGAACGCACTGCTCATCCTCATTGCCTATCAGGCCAGCACACTCTCTGCCAAAAGCAGCCACCTGCTCATCAACCTCAGCGCCGGACTATTCATCCTGCCCTTCTTTCTGTTTTCCGCCAGTGCCGGACAACTGGCCGATCAGATGGACAAGGCGACGCTGATCCGGCGCATCAAGGTACTAGAAGTGCTAATCATGCTCATCGGTACCGCCGGACTGGTGAGCGGCAAGCTCTGGGTATTGATTCCGGTATTGTTTCTCATGGGCACTCAGTCGAGTTTCTTTGGGCCGGTGAAATACGCCATCCTGCCCCAGCATCTGGCGAATACGGAACTGGTGGAGGGCAACGGCCTGGTGGCCATGGGTACCTTTCTCGCCATCCTGCTGGGCACCTTGGCCGGAGGGCTGTTGGTGGCTATGGGGGAAAGCGGGTGCTGGATAATCGCCATGGTCGTACTGTGTGTGGCGCTGGGCGGCTGGTGGGCAAGCCGTGCCATTCCTCCGGCAAAGCCCGCCGCCACCTGGCGGCCGCTACGGCTAAATCTCTGGCGTGAGATCCGTCAGACGCTGAACCAGGCCACGGCAGACAAACGCGTTTTTGCAGCCATCCTGGGGATTTCCTGGTTCTGGTTTTTCGGTGCCCTGCTACTCACTCAGATACCCAACTTCACACGTCTGCATCTGGGGGGCAACGAAACCATCGTGGTAGGGCTGCTCACCACCTTCTCGCTCGGCATCGGTGGTGGCGCACTGCTCGCGGCACGGCTTTCGGCGGGACGAGTGGAACCGGGGCTGGTACCCATGGGGGCTTTGGGGATGAGCCTCTTTGGGCTGGATCTGGGCCTCGCCACACCGGCAGGGGTGGCTGAAGGAACACTATTGGGGATCAGTACCGTTCTCTCCCAAGCAGCCTATTGGCGGGTGCTACTGGATCTCGCCCTGCTCTCCCTGAGCGGCGGTCTCTACATTGTCCCACTTTACGCCATGGTGCAAAGCCTTACAGCGGCCCATCATCGCGCGCGAGTGATTGCCGGCAACAACATCCTCAACGCCCTCTACATGGTGCTAAGCGCGGTGTTTGCTATAACTCTTCTGGGATTTGGAATGGAGATACCGGGCTTGTTTATCACCCTGGCACTAATGAACGCGCTCTATGCCAGCCTGCTCTTCAACCATGCCCCGGAGTTTTTGACTGCGCTACGGCAATGGTGGAAGAAAGGACACCCCCCACCCTAAAGCTCCACTTCACCACCACCCTCACCCTCCGGTGCCGTGCCTGCATGCGCCTTTCCCAGAGCCTCCTTCGCCTTATCATCATTGTTGCCGCTAAACATCGCCGCATACTCATCCAGCATTCGGCCAATGGTCTCCTTGCTAATCTGCAGCTCTCCGGACAGGCGCTCATTCTCATGCTGCAAGTGCGCCGCCTCTTCCGACTCGGGGGCAGGAGCCGCTTTGTTCGCGCTTTCCCCGGTCTCCGCCTCCGGCGGAACCGGCTGCAGCGCCTGATACCCCACCACCAGGCTGTCCACTTCCCGTACAAGATCCGTCAACTTTGCCGCGTCATGGCTGAGATAGATATTGATGACATGCTGAAACAACGCCATACGGGACGTATCAAGCTCCTTCAAGACCAATCGGGCGGCACTTCCCTCCAGCCACATTTTCCGCTCCAGCCAGCTCAGGGTCAGACGCCTGTTCTCCTCCTTGTTCTCCTGCACTGTCGCAATCAGGGCCCGTACCCCAGCGCGGTCACGCCGCTTGCGCAAAAAAACCAGCACTCCCCAGGCAACGGGAACCAAAGCCAGAACTGCCAACAATTCCAGCAACAGAACACTTGATACCGCCTGTGTAAGAGACACTCCTATAAACCCCGTTTATTAACGCCCCTGTTTTCTAGCGGCCGCAATACTCACTTACTTTAACAGTGGCTATGGGAATGCCTGTCAGCCCTTGTTTGAGGCTAGGTAGTCCCACCTTGTAGACTGGGTACAAGGCCAGGCCGAACTGCTCCAAGAACTTCTCCGCTCAGCCGAGGAGGGAAATAAGCTCAAAGGGAATCCTGGCGCCAATCCAAGAAGCCTGAAGATTTAACTGCTGCAAAACAGCATCATGGGGAGTATGGATAAACTCAATCGAATCACGGAGGCCTTTAGTGACACGGGCATCGGACTGACATCGGGCGTTTTTGGTACTGACCACGCCTCCCTGTCTTCCATCAGCCGCTTTCCCATGGAAACCCTCAAGGCAGACCGCTCACTCGCTATCCAGATGACCAGCAACCCGAAGAACACCACCATAGTATTGGCAGTGATCGCCCTTGCCCTCGGCATGGTGCTAAAGATCATCGCTGAAAATGCCCGTGTAATTGGGCGCAAGAATTTTGTTTCGCACATCCCATGCCCGTTGCAGATTTTCTCAACTGATGGCCGAGGACAATACCTTTGATGCCAGTGTTTAAGCCATATTGGGAGCAGTTTGGTGTGATCGTCCCCGCGTTGGTGGCTGCGATACTACTGGCGACCGCATCCTGGATGGCCACATCGAGAATCGGTAAAACCGTTCGGATGGAGGTGGGAAACGCCCTGCAAACGGTCCTGGAAACGACACGCATGGGAATACGCGCGTGGGGCGAGGAAAAGCAGGTGAAGGTGTCGGTCGCGGCGCGAAATCCCCGCATCGCGGATCTCATCGGCGAGCTGCTGGCAACACCCCGGACGGCGGACCAACTGCTCGCTTCCCCGGCGCAAAAGGAACTGCGGGAACTGTTGCATCCATTGATCGAGATCGGCAATGAAAAGGGATTTCTCATTGTCGACATGGAAGAAATCAATATCGCCTCAAGCCACGATTCCATGGTCGGCATACCAACCCAGCTGGCGAAACAACGAGAAGTCCTGGAAGCGGTGAAGCGAGGGAAGCCCATGCTCAGCGCGCCCCTGCTGGAGGAAATCCGCTTAAGCGATGCGGCGGAAAAATTAGTTGCAGGTTCAGCATCCCTATTCGTGGCCGCGCCAGTGAGGGATAAATCCGATGAGGTGATCGCAATTCTCGCCATCCTTCTAGAACCCGGCGGCGCGCTGGGACCCTTTTTGCGCGGCGCAAGCATCGGCAAGACAGGCGAGACCTATGCCTTCGACCGTCACGGATACCGGATCGCCTCGGGCCGCTCAAGTTATTATCAACCGGCACTCCGCTCGATGGATTCCACGCAAACCCCCAAACTCATTGTCGAAAAGCGAACCGCCGACATCACACTGGCGGCCGGAGCACCCATGGATACCTCCGGGAGCGGGCATAGTTTCGCGAAGATGGCAAAGCGCGCCCAGACCGAAGGATTGCGGTTGGATCTGGCGGGATATCGTAACTATAGGAATGTCCCGGTAGTTGGCGCCTGGCTCTGGGACCCGGTGCTGAATTTGGGTTTTGCTACGGAAATCGAGGCCACGGAGGCATACCGGAACCTCGGCGTTATCCAGCGCATAGTCTGGGGCCTCACCGCCTTTGCGATCACCTTGTTGGCAGGCCTCACGGCAAGCTTCTGTTTGAGCCGAAAACGTATTCGCGCGAGCGAGCAACGTTTCAAGGACATCTCGGAGGCCGGTTCCGACTGGGTCTGGGAGATGGGACCCGATCTCTGTTACACCTACGCATCGGAGCAACTGTGCAATCTGCTGGGCGTTACCGCCGCCGACATCATCGGGACCCGGCATGGCGACCTGCCTGGCCATCAAAAGCTCGCCCATGCAGGCTGGAAGGCTCATTACGAGGATCTGGAAAAGCGCCGGCCCTTTCGTAGTTTTCAGTACACTTATCAAAAGCCGGGCGGGCGTATCCGCACCCTCAGCATCAGCGGCAAGCCGATTTTTGACCAGAAAGGCGAGTTTTGCGGCTACCGCGGCGTGGGAAGCGACGTGACACGGCACGTCAAAGCAAGAAGGAAGCTGCGAAAAGCCAAGGAAATGGCGAAGGCCGCAAGCCGTACAAAATCCTGATTCCCCACCCACGTGGGATGCCACCGTTCTCGCCTGTCATTGGCTACGGCGCAATGTTGTTCGATAAAATGGAAGCCGGTGTGACAATTGAGGATTTAGACAAAAATTGCCAACCAAGAAGACCCCCGGCGCCAGCCCTCAGCGAGAGGCGAAAAAATACGCAATGGCCCCGGGCTTGTCAAAAATGACGTCGGGCCGCTCGGCCATGAGGCGTGGTCGGCTCTGCCAGCCCCAGGTGGTCGCCACGGTACGGACTCCGGCGAGCTTGCCTTGGCGGATATCGCTGATGGAATCGCCCACCATCCAGACCCGTTCAGGCTCAAACCCCAGTGTTTTTGCCGCGCCAGCGATCTTTTCCGCTTTGGCACCGGGGATATCCGAGCCGAGGATCATCGTGATCGCATCCTCTAGCCCCTCTCGTTCCAGCACCGCGCGGATGGTGGCGCGCTCACTGGCGGAAATAATCGCCACCTCATGCCTTAATGCCAGCCCGCGTAGTAGCTCCGGCATGCCGGCAAAGACCTTCGCCCCATCACCATGGGCTGCCAGAAAGGGCAGCAAGCTAGCCATAAAGTCATCGATACGGACCTCGGGAATACCGATATGACGCCCTAAATCATCGAAGGTAACATTGTCCAGCGTTTCCAGGTCTACTGCGGTGACCACCCGTTCCACACCCACTGCCGCTGTAGCCTGGGTAGCCGCCTCTAACGCCAGTTCCCGGGAGTCCACGATGACCCCGTCGTAATCAAAGATGATGAGGTTAGTCATCAAGGTGATAGCCCACTTTGATAGTCACCTGCCAATGAGCCACGGCATCGTCTTCGATATGGCCGCGGGTCTCCACCACCTCAAACCAGCGTAGCTTGGGGGTGGTCTTGGCGGCACGGGCGATGGCATTTTGAATCGCATCTTCCATGCCCTTACGGGAAGAACCGGTTAGCTCAATACTGCGGTACACGTGGTCAGGCACTGTTATTCTCCTCAGTTATGCGGTTTCCGGTGACAGGGTACTTCTAAAAACTCAAGTTTCCAGGCAAGACAAGGCATGTTAAAAAAGTTGAGTGCAGCATATGTTTGATATGTAAGCGAAACTTTTTTGCGAGAAACGCCGTATTGCGACGAAAATGGTATTTTTAGAGGTGCCCTACAGCATACCTGCGGGCTGACAAAGGGCAATAATCAGGATGCACGATATCAACGCGTTGATTGACTTCGACCAGCAGCACCTCTGGCACCCCTACAGCTCTATCATCGATCCGTCACCCACCTGGCCCGTTAGCGCCGCCCACGGCGTACGCATCCGGCTGGCCAATGGCCGCGAGCTTATCGATGGCATGGCCTCCTGGTGGTGTGCGATTCACGGCTACAACCATCCGCTACTGAACCAGGCGCTGATAAAACAAATGGAGCAGATGGCCCACGTGATGTTCGGCGGCCTCACCCATGAACCCGCGGTGGAGCTAGGCCGGCGGTTGGTAGATCTGACACCGGAATCCCTCGACAAGGTGTTTTTCAGTGATTCGGGCTCGGTGGCCGTAGAGGTGGCGATCAAGATGGCACTGCAATACTGGCAGGCACGGGAGCAACCGGGAAAACATCGGCTGCTAAGCCTGCGCAAGGGCTATCACGGCGACACCTTCGGTGCCATGTCGGTGTGTGACCCGGTGACCGGGATGCACGATCTGTTTTCTGGCCTGCTGCCATCCCAGCTCTTTGCCCCCACCCCATCCTGTGCCTTTGATGCCCCCTGGGATGCCATGGATATCAGTGCGCTAACGGAGCTGATGGAGCAGCATCACCAGGAGCTGGCAGCGGTGATTCTGGAACCCATCGTTCAGGGTGCCGGCGGCATGCGCTTTTATCACCCCGAATATCTGCGCCAGGTACGCAAGCTTTGCGACCACTACGATGTGCTGTGGATCGCCGACGAAATAGCCACTGGCTTTGGGCGTAGCGGCCGGCTTTTTGCCTGTGAACACGCCGGCGTGGCGCCGGACATCCTCTGCCTGGGCAAGGCCATGACCGGCGGTTATCTAAGCCTCGCCGCCACCCTCACCAGCACCCATGTGGCCGAGACCCTGTGCGGCGGATCTGCGGGCTGCTTCATGCACGGCCCCACCTTCATGGCCAATCCGCTCGCCTGTGCAGTTTCAGTGGCCAGCATCGATCTGTTGCTCGATAGTCCGTGGCAACAACGCATAGGGGCCATTGAGGCCCAGTTGAAGGCAGAACTCGCCCCGCTTGCCAGCCATACCGCCGTCGCCGAGGTACGCGTACTCGGTGCTATCGGCGTAGTAGAGATGAAAGACGCCGTGGACCTGCGCCAGATTCAGCCCCGCCTGGTGGAACAAGGCGTCTGGCTACGCCCCTTCGATCACCTCATCTACCTGATGCCCGCCTACGTCATAGACACCGACGAACTGGGTGCCCTGACACATGCTATCGGGCAGGTTATCGCCGATTCCTGAGCCCTCAGGAATCACCACTCCATGTAGCAGGTGTTTGCAGGCCAGGACAGAATCGGTAACCCTAGCCCCATGCAGATCACCATAAAAATAATAGCCCCCCCCCGGACGAGGACGCGGTATTGAACGCACCGCTGGCGCCGGAGCCCCATGCCATCTTCGTGCTGTTGCTCACGGTGGGCGCACTCATCCTGTTCACCCGCGAACGCATTCCGCTGGAATCCTCGAGCCTGCTGGTGCTGTCAGTGTTGGCAGCGATGTTCGAGCTGTTTCCCTTCATTATGGAAGATAGTAGCCAGCTTCGGGCGGCCACATTTTTCTCCGGTTTTGGCCACGAGGCACTGGTAGCGGTGTGTGCACTGATGATCATGGGCCAAGGGCTGGTGCGCACCGGCGCCCTGGAGCCGGTGGGACGGAGCATGTCCTACCTGTGGGGGGTAAACCCCAAGCTCTCTTTTCTGGCGGCCCTGCTGGTGGCGGCTACGCTCAGTGCCTTCGTCAACAATACTCCCATCGTAGTATTGCTGCTGCCCATCCTCACCGGGGTCTCGTTACGCACCAACACCCCGGCATCCGGGGTACTAATGCCCATGGGACTGGCCACTATCATCGGCGGCATGAGCACCACCATCGGCACCTCCACCAACCTGTTGGTGGTATCGGTGGCCGCAGATATGGGTATGCGCCGCCTGGGCATGTTTGACTTTGCCCTGCCCGTACTAATGGCGGGGGGTATCGGCATCCTCTACCTGTGGTTTATTGCACCCATGCTGCTACCACGACGCGAATCCCTGCTGGAAGACAGCTCCCCGCGCCTGTTTGATGCCCAATTGATTATTCCTGAAGATGGCTTTGCTCACGGAGAAACTCTGCTAACGGTCTGCGAGAAGGTGCCTGGTTTGCGGGTGCGGCATATCCAGCGCAGCAAAAACACGCGCCTGGTACCACTTCCAGATGTCCGCCTGCGAACCGGCGACCGCTTGATGGTGAGAGACACACCACAAAACCTCAAGGAATACGAGCAGGTCCTGGAGGCCACCCTCTATACCGGCCAGGAGGGCAGCATCCCGGTGGATGAAGAGCATCCCCTCACCGCGGAAGATCAGCAACTGGCAGAAATCGTCATCACCCGCGGCTCCACCCTGGAAAATACCACCCTGCGCACTGCGCGCTTCGCCGATCGCTTTCAACTAGCCACCCTCGCCCTGCACCATGCCGGGGAGGCCCGGGATATGGGGCCATCAGGGGTCGGTGATGTGGTATTGCAAACCGGCGATGTGATGCTAGTGCAGGGGCCGCGAGAGCAGATTGCGGCGCTCAAACGCAGTGGCGAGCTGCTGGTACTGGATGCCACCACGGATCTGCCCTTCACCCGCAAGGCACCCATCGCCCTGGCAACCATGGCAGGCACCGTCACCTTGGCGGCGCTAGGCATCCTGCCCATCGCGGTCAGTGCCCTTGGGGGCGCCCTATTGATGATCAAAAACGGCTGCCTCGGCTGGAAGGATGCCACCCGGGCACTTAGCACCCAGGTGATTCTCATCGTGGTGGTCAGCTTGGCGCTCGGTATCGCCCTGTTAAAAACCGGGGCCGCGGATTTCCTCGCTGGCTGGTTCATCTTCCTGGTACATGGCAACTCACACACGGTCATACTCAGCGCCCTGATGCTGGTGATGGCAGTGCTTACCAACGTCGTCTCCAACAATGCCGCTGCAGTTATTGGTACCCCCATCGCCATTGGCATCGCCGACCGTCTGGGGCTACAGGCGGAACCCTTCGTGCTGGCGGTGCTGTTCGGTGCCAATATGAGCTTTGCCACCCCCGTGGCCTATACCACCAATCTGCTGGTAATGAATGCGGGTGGTTATACCTTCGGAGATTTTGTCCGCGTCGGCTTGCCACTGACCATTATTCTGTGGCTCGCCTTTAGCTGGCTGCTGCCCACTCTCTATCATCTTTAAAAATATGAAATATCGTGACCTACGAGAATTCATCGCCGCCCTGGAAACCGCAGGGGAACTGAAACGCATTTCTGTACCCGTAGATCCGCACCTGGAAATGACCGAGATATGCGACCGCACCCTGCAGTTGGAAGGGCCGGCGCTGCTATTCGAACATCCCAAGGGCACGGACATGCCGCTGCTCGCCAACCTCTTTGGCACCCCGCACCGCATTGCTATGGCCCTGGGGCTGGAATCCGCCAAGGAATTACGAGAGGTGGGTGAATTACTCGCCTTTTTGCGCAACCCGGAGCCTCCCGGCGGGCTACGCGATGCCTGGGCGAAGCTACCGGCCTACCGCAAGGTGCTGGACATGTCTCCCAAGGTGGTCAAACGTCCCCCCTGTCAGGAGGTGGTGCTGGAGGGCGATGCGGTGGATCTCGGTCTGCTGCCAATTCAGACTTGCTGGCCCGGCGATGTCGGCCCACTGGTCACCTGGCCGCTGGTGATCACCCGTGGACCAGAGAGGAAGCGCCTCAACTTGGGGATCTACCGGCAACAGCTGATCGGACCTAATAGACTGATCATGCGCTGGTTATCGCATCGTGGCGGCGCCCTCGACTATCAGGACTGGTTGCAACAGCACCCCGGCGAGCCTTTCCCCGTTGCGGTAGCGCTGGGAGCCGATCCCGCTACCACCCTGGCCGCGGTAACCCCCATTCCCGACACCCTCTCCGAATATGCCTTTGCCGCCCTGCTACGAGGTAACCGCACCGAGTTGACCCAGTGCCTGGGTAACGAACTCATGGTGCCGGCACGGGCCGAGATTGTGCTTGAAGGTTGCATCCATCCAGGCGACGAGGCCCCGGAGGGACCCTTTGGGGACCACACCGGCTATTACAACGAGGTGGAGACCTTTCCGGTATTTACCGTAGAACGCATCACCCACCGCCGCGACCCCATTTACCACAGCACCTATACCGGCAAACCCCCGGATGAACCCGCAGTACTGGGCGCGGCGCTAAACGAGGTCTTCATTCCGCTGCTACAAAAGCAGTTCCCGGAGATCGTGGACTTCTACCTGCCCCCGGAGGCCTGCTCCTACCGCCTAGCCGTAATGAGTATCCGCAAGCAATACGCGGGGCATGCCAAGCGAGTGATGTTTGGCATCTGGTCGGTACTGCGCCAATTCATGTACACCAAATTCCTCATCATCACCGATGATGATATCGATGTACGCGACTGGCAGGCCGTGATCTGGGCCATGAGTACACGCATGGACCCCGCGCGCGATTTGACTCTGGTGGAACGGACCCCCATCGACTACCTGGATTTTGCCTCGCCAGTGGCCGGTCTGGGCTCCAAGGCCGGCTTCGATGCCACCAACAAATGGCCGGGGGAGACCGATCGGGCTTGGGGCACCCCTATTCAGATGAAAACAGAAGTCATCGCGCGGGTGGATGAACTGTGGGATGAATTGGGTATTTCCGTCCCCCCGGCCAAATAAGCCAAATAAGCCAAATAAGCCAAATAAACTTTGCAGGAAGGCCTCGGTATAGGCTATATTTACCCGTTCACAGTAACTTTTATGTTCCAGCGAAGGGCCCTTCGATGAAAGCCGACATTCATCCCAAATATAACGAGATCGCAGTGGAGTGTTCCTGCGGCAACAAGTTCAAGACCCGCTCTACCCTGAAGGATGATCTGCTCGTTGATGTCTGCTCCAACTGTCATCCCTTCTATACCGGCAAGCAACGCATCATGGATACCGCTGGTCGAGTAGACAAATTCCGCAAGAAGTACGGCATGGGCTAAAACCGCCGTGTGCAACTGCAAGCAAAAGGCGCCTTCAGGGGCGCCTTTTTGTTTTTTGGGGCGTCGTTTCAGTTTGCTCTGGTACACCCTCGCCCTACTCGGCCTGTGGGCAAGCTGGATCCCACCGGCTACTGCCTCAGACTGCCCCAATGCGAAAGCAGATGACCATGGGGTCGTGGCACATATAGTTGATGGCGATACCCTGCGTCTGGTCGATGGCCGCATCATCCGCCTGGTGGGCATCAACACCCCGGAGTTGGGACGCGATAACAAGCCGCCACAGGCCCGGGCCAGACAGGCACGGAGATTCCTTGGAAAACTGGCCCCGGTGGGCTCGCGTCTTGGATTGCGCTTCGACCTGCAGCGCCAGGACCGCTACCAACGCACCCTCGCCCATCTGCAAACGGCCGAAGGCCACAACCTCCAGGAACAGATCCTCGCTGCCGGACTCGCCACCACCCTGGTGGTACCCCCCAATTACCTCAACATCGCCTGCTACCACGATGCCGAGACCAAAGCCCGCAGTCTCGGCCTTGGCATCTGGGTGCTGCCACACTATCAATCCAGAGCAGCCGAGAGCCTGGGCTCGGCGGATCTCGGCTATCGTATCGTCAGCGGACAAGTCTCCCGTATCGGTCACGGCAAGCGCTCCCTGTGGCTTGAGATCGGCCCCCGCTTCGCGTTGCGCATAAGCCGCTCCGATCTCATCTACTTCAAGGCTTCCCAACCGGAGGCTCTACTCGGGAAACGGCTCACCGCACGCGGTTGGGTTTATCGCAGAAAGGGCCAGTTGCGCATGCGGCTTCGCCATCCGGCGGCACTGGAATCTGTCGGACTTAGGCGCCCATAGCGAGCAATAATAGGGCAGTCCTAAGTCCGACAGACTCCTATAGTGGAGATGCAGGCAAAATATCCCCTACAATCAAGGCTATGAAATATTACCTCCCATCTGCCAGCCTGCTGCTTGGCCTCCTGCTCACCGCCTGTGCGCAAAACCCGGTCACCGGAAAATCCAACTTCGTACTGTTGTCGGAGGAACAGGAGATCGCCCTCGGCAGAAAAAGCCACGCCCAGGTCCTGAAGCAATATGCCCGCTATGAGGACGCCAACCTGCAACGCTATGTTCAAGAGGTCGGCGCAAAAGTGGCGGCCAACAGCCACCGTAAGGAACTCTTTTATCGCTTTACCGTACTCGATGGTGACGAGATCAATGCCTTCGCCCTGCCCGGTGGCTACATCTACATCACCCGCGGATTGCTGGCCTACCTCAATTCGGAGGCGGAACTCGCTGCAGTGCTCGGTCACGAGATTGGACACGTGACCGCACGCCATTCGGTACGCCAGTACACCGCCCAGCAGGCCACCAATATCGGCCTTGCTATCGGTTCCATCCTGTTGCCACAGGCACGCAATCAAAGCACGCAGAATATCGCTCACCTGTTCGGCAACGTGCTGTTACGTGGTTATGGCCGTAAACACGAGTTGGAGGCCGATCGGCTGGGTGCGGAATACCTTGCCCGCAGTGGCTATACCCCAACGGCCATGCTGGGCGTCATCCGCGTGCTTAAGAATCAGGAAATTTTTGAACGCGAACGCGCCAAAACAGAGGACCGTAAGGCTCAGATCTACCACGGTGTATTTGCCACCCACCCGGATAACGATACCCGACTGCAGCAAGTCGTAGCGTTGGCCAAGCCCTTTGCCCGCAAACAGCAACAAATTGGCCGTGAATCCTTTCTGCACCATATCGACGGCCTCAGATTCGGCCCCAAGCCGAGTGAAGGTGTATTACGCAAACAGGATTTTTATCACCGCGATCTGGGCATCGCAGTACACTTTCCCACAGGCTGGCGTGTCCTCAATCGACCACGGAGCCTAGTCGCTCTGGCACCCAAGGGAGGCGCCTTTCTGCAGCTCACAACGGCAGATTTGAACAAAAGAATCAGCCCGCGAGATTTCCTGATTCATCGCCTGAAACTGGAAAATTTGCGCCAAGGGAAAAAGGTCAATGCGGGCAAGCTTACTGGCTACACCGCCGTAGCCTATGGAACGACCCCCTTTGGCCGCCGCCTGACCCGCTATACCGTCATCTACCTTGAGGAGCAGGCTTATGTGTTCGCCGGTGCGGCAAGCAAGGCCGGTGCCGAGGCACGCTACCGTACCGACTTTCTCAACACTGCACTTAGCCTGCACCCGCTACGCCCGCGGGAATATGCCCTTGCTATCCCCCTCCAGCTTGGTCTGCGACGCACTGATGCCCACTCCAGCTATCTGACTTTGGCCTCGGACTCACCCATCCCCAATGACCCGGAACAACAATTACGCCTGCTAAACGGCCATTACCCGGCCGGAGATCCCAAAGCAGGCACCCTGATAAAAATAGTCGAATAGCCGCACCCAGGGATATCGATAAACACGGGAACTTTGCCCAACAGCGGCCCTCTAACTCAGCGAGTGCCACCCCCATGGCGTTCCCCGTCCTCCCTCCCTGGACGGGAGCCCCGCCCGACACCCCAGTCGGGCAATTCCTCACCCCGGGCATCGCCTGTCCCCTGATAGGCGACCCGGGGTTTTTTTTGGCTAGGCACTTTGGTTGACCACCTTGGCAAACTGCGATTAAATACCTCGCTTGCCCAGCCCACTACTCGCCACCCAGGAACAGGAGATCCACCAAATGAACCGTTTTGTAATCACCACTGCCGCCCTGTTGATATTCGCCCCCACTGCCTTTGCCGGCGGAGATGCAGCAGCCGGTAAAGCCAAGGCTGCAGTCTGTGCTGGCTGTCATGGTGCCGACGGCAATAGCGTCAATCCCATGTGGCCCAAGCTCGCTGGCCAACATGCGACCTACCTAGTCAAGACCATCAAGGACTACAAATTGGGTAAACGCAAGGATCCCATGATGGGCCCGATGTCTGCCCCGCTGAGTGACGCAGACATCAACAATCTGGCTGCCTACTTCTCCTCCCAGAAACAGAAATAGTTCCCACAGGTCAAAGTCTCATGAAGACACTGCTGCCCCGCATACTCGTAGCCCTGTTGGGCCTTAGTATTATTCCAATGGCCCACGCCAGCGGCGATGCCACCGCCGGCAAGGCACGCGCGGCAGCCTGTACCGCCTGCCATGGTGAAGATGGCAATAGCCCTAATCCGGTATGGCCAAAACTGGCGGGGCAGCATGCAAGCTATCTGGTCAAACAACTCCAGGATCTGAAAACCGGTGCTCGTAAGGACCCGATGATGGGCCCCATGTCCATGGGGCTGTCGAGTACCGACATGGCGAATCTTGGGGCCTGGTATTCCAGCCAAAAGGTCAAGGCAGGCAGTGTTGACAAGGCCCTGGCAACGCTCGGGGAAAAACTCTACCGTGGCGGCAACAGCAGCACGGGACTTCCAGCCTGCATATCTTGTCACGGCCCTGATGGCGCTGGCATCCCGCCAGCCTTCCCTGCACTTTCCGGCCAACACGCGGCATACACCGCGAAACAGCTGACTGCTTTCCGCTCAGGCGAGCGCAGCAACGATGCCGCCAAGATGATGCGTGATATCGCCACCAAGCTGCGTGACGACGAAATCAAGGCGCTGGCAGCCTATATCTCAGGCCTGCACTAGCGGGCTGTTAACGCTTATCCATTAAGCGTCCAGCTACCCCTCCAAATAAAAAGCGCACAGCCGCCAGTGGCGGCTGTGCGCTTTTCGTCGATCACTTCTCATTACAGCACCCATTTCTGCGGCTACAATGCGCATATCTAGTCCAAGGAGAGTTTTTCCATGCGCAACACCCTGCTATCCATCCTCTTCCTCGGTCTCTCCGGCCTGTTACCCAGTCTGGCCTCAGCGGCTCCCCAGGCTGGCTATGAGCTTATAGAGCCGGCACAACCCACGACCACCGGTGACAAGGTGGAGGTGCTGGAGATCTTCTGGTACGGCTGCCCTCACTGCTTTCGCTTTCACCCTCACGTGGAAGACTGGAAGTCTGCAAAGCCGGAGCACGCGGCCTTTCGCCTGATGCCCGCTATTTTCCGGGCTAATTGGGAGCCCCATGCCCGCGCCTACTTTATTGCTGAAATTCTGGATATCGTGGAGCAGATCCATGGCCCCTTATTCGATGCCATCCACCTGGAGAACCGCAAACTGAATGACCAGAAAAGCCTTGCTGCCTTTTTCGGCCGCTTTGGAGTGAGCACAGAGCAGTTCAACAAGACCTGGGATTCCTATGCGGTTTCTTCCATGCTCCGGCGGGCACGGGTGATGACCCGCCGCTACAAGATCCGAGGTGTCCCCACCATCATCGTCAACGGGCGCTACCGGATTTCCGGTAGCACCGCCGGCAGCTTTGAAAACATGATTAAGGTTGTTAACAAATTGATCGCTAAAGAGCAGACAAGGATGCACAAGAAACCATAGCGCCGGGACAAAATATGTTTTTCAATACAGACAAGAGAATCAAGCGCTGGAAGGAAAAATACTACAGCAGCCTTGAGACCCTCGAGCAAAAGGAGCTGCGCTGGAAAGAGATAGAGGAAGCCCTGTATCAAGGCATGGGCCGCCTCGCCCTGGTTCCCTATGGGAATGATGCAGCTGTTGATAGCCATCTCGACACGCTGCGCCAAGCCCTGCGCCGGCATAAAAAACACGATTTCCTGTCGTCCCTTATCGACGACGTACATACGGCGCTTGAGCATGCAGCCCCCGGCGCCAAAAAAATAACCACAGAGCGCCCAACTCCCACCGCGAAGGCAAAGGCCAAGACCGCACCCACTGATACCCTCTCTATTCCTGTCCAGCCTTTGATTGATCTGCTAGACGCCCTGGAATTACCAGAACAGCATCTGTCCGAAATTAAAAAATGGAAGCAGCGCCTGGGTGGCAAAGAAGCCCAGAAATGGTTTGAACCGGCACTACCCGCCATCACCAGGCTAGTGACCAGGATGCGCCAACATTTTCATCAGGAACGGGAAGAACTGGAAAATTTCCTCCGCGCCATCGATGAGCGCCTTGGGGATATGGATCAATTCATCGCGCTGGGCGACAAGTCGCGGGTAGCTTCCGAAAATGCACGGGCACACCTGCAGCAGTCGGTCAGCGACGAAGTAGGAGAGATCCAGAGCGAAGCCCAGCAAACCACCGATCTGAACCAACTCCAGCAGTCGCTGCAGCAACGGGTCGGTGTCATCCAGGGATATCTGGAAGAATTCGTTAACGAAGAGCAGGAACAGCAGCAGCGCCTGGAGAGCGGCCAGCTGCAGCTGAAGAATCGCCTCGACAAGCTTGAACGCGAGGGAGACAGCCTGCGCGAGAAGCTGCGCACCCAACAGCACCAGTCCCTGCGCGACCCCTTAACCAAAGTCTATAACCGGGCTGCCTACGATGAACGCATCGTCCAGGAATACGCCCGCTGGCAACGCTATAGTCAGCCCCTGTCGCTGATGTTCTGGGATATCGACCATTTCAAGAAGGTCAATGACGGCTTTGGTCACGCTGCAGGGGACAAGGTGCTTGCGGCCTTTGCCAACAAGCTGCAAAGCGCCTGCCGAAAAACTGACTTCGTTGCACGCTACGGTGGTGAAGAATTTCTCATCCTGATGCCCGGCACCGAACAACAAGAAGCCCTGCAAGTAGCGGAAAAGCTGCGCGCTCAGATTGCGGAGATCCGCTTCACCTTCAAAAGCAAACCACTAACACTCACCGCCTCCTGTGGCCTCACCGAATTTCGCCAGGGGGATGACGCCGAAAGCATGCTGGAACGAGCTGATAAAGCCCTCTACCGGGCCAAGGATGGTGGCCGTAATCAGTGCCAGACGGCCTGAACTGTCGCACTCCCAAAAGTCAGAGGTTCCTTAGACAGTTTCTACGGGAGAGTCGGGTAAATTCCCCCACTCCGACCAAGCCCCCGGATAACCACGCACCCGTTGGAAACCCAACGCCCGCAACACCACGTAGGTATGGGAAGAGCGGCGATGAGTCTGGCAGTAGACGATCAACTCCTGCCCTTCATCGATCCCAAGTGCCGCAAACAAAGCACGTAATTCCTTCTCTGGACGCAAGCGCATCGCACGCTCGGGGTCGATGGCCCGGGTCCATTCCAGGTGCAAGGCCCCGGGTATATGCCCGCCTCGCGCAGCATGGCATTTTTCCCCGCTGTACTCTTCCTGGCTACGCACATCTAGCAGCGTAGTACCTGGGTCCTCCAGATGGACAAGGATATAATCCCGTTCCGCCAGATACTCGCCACTGGGGCGGACCCGATAAGCACTCGGCATCACTCGCGGCAACCGCAAATCGAGCGGCAAACCCGCCGTGGTCCAGGCGTGCCAGCCGCCATTCAGAAAAGACACCCGCGTATGCCCCATGAGGTGCAGCGTCCAGAGCAAGCGAGCCGCCTGAGCCCCCCCCAGATCATCGTAAACTACCACTTGGGTGTCCGGCCTAAGGCCAATACTCGAAAACACCCTCTCGAGATGAGCGGGGTGCGGCAAAAGACCGGAAACTGGCGGACGATCCCAGGTAATTTCCTCGTATTCCAAGTGCACCGCATTGGCGATATGGCCACGCACATAACCGGTACGGGTACCGATGTGCACCACCAGCAACTCGCTTTGACCCAGCAATGCCTGTAGTGCTTCAGGCTCCAGAATCAGGGGAAGTTCATCAGACATACGCATTCCGTTTTATAAGGGGTTATGTAAAGAAGCCTCTCAGGCTTCAGACCGCTACACCAGACTTTCGTTTCCGCCGCTCATACACACGGCCAATGAGTGCGCGGAAAGCTTAGTAGGTCGGATTAGCGTAGTGTAATCCGACGATAAATTGCTCACCCTCTCTAGCGGCGATCCGGCAACACAAAGGGCTAACCCCCGCCGCGCCTCCGTTCCCCGGATCCCCGCTTGCGCGAGGATGACGGCAAGGTTGGGTAGCTTGGATTAGCGACAGCGTAATCCGGCAGCAATACTCGTGTACTACCGATTTCTCAGATAGGCCTCACAATCATCTGCCGCCAAAGGACGACTGAAGAAATAGCCCTGTACCTCATCGCAACCCTGTTCCCTGAGATAGCTGAGTTGGTCTTCCGTCTCCACCCCCTCGGCTACCACCTTGCGTCCCAGACCATGCCCCAGAGCGATCACCGCGCGGACAATGGCGGCATCCTCCGGGTCGCAATGAATATCGCGTACAAAGGAGCGGTCGATCTTGACCTTGGATACCGGAAAACGCTTCAAATAGCCCAATGATGAATAACCGGTTCCAAAATCATCGATGGCCAATTCAATACCCATTTGGTCCAGTTCATTGAGCATTTCCGTGGTCTTATCCACATGCTCCATCAATAAGGATTCCGTGATTTCCAGTGACAGGCAGGAAACATCCAGCCCCGTCTGTTTCAGCACTTTGCGAATATCGGCCACCAATTTTGGGTCGCGAAACTGCACTGCGGAGAGATTGACGTTCACCCGCATCTTTGCCAGGCCGGCCTTCTGCCAGGCACGATTCTGACGACAGGCCTCTGATAGCACCCACAAGCCTATGGGTACGATTAAACCGCTTTCCTCAGCCACCTCAATAAACTCGAAGGGAGAAAGCAAGCCGCGCTCGGGATGCTGCCAACGCACCAGGGCTTCCACCGCGGTGACACGATTACTGGCCACATCAATGAGCGGCTGGTAGTGAAGTCGTAACTCTTGCTGCTGCAAGGCCCGGCGCAACTCTTTTTCCACCCCACGTCGGCGTTGTGTTTCCGCGTGCATCTTCGCGCTGAAAAATCGGTAGGTATTGCGCCCCCCCCCTTGGCCTGATACATCGCCACATCAGCTTCTTTAAGTAATTCATGCGGGGTCTTGCCGATCTCCCCCTGGTAAAGCGTAATACCAATACTCGGACTGGTGTAGATCTCGCTGCTTTCCAGCATAAATGGTCTGGCGAGTGCCTCCCCGATCTTCTCCGCCAACACCACCGCACCATTTTCCGATTTCAAGGCGCTCTGGATGATGGCAAATTCATCACCCCCCAGACGTGCCACCGTATCCACTTCCCGGGTACAGGCACGCAGGCGTTTGCTCACTGCCTGCAGCAAAAGATCGCCCAAATGGTGGCCATGGACATCATTAATATTCTTGAAACGATCCAGATCAAGAAACATTACCCCCATTAATCCGCCGTCGCGCCTTACCCGAGCCAGTGCGTGCTCCAGGCGATCACGAAACAGGACTCGATTGGGGAGATCCGTCAGCGCATCGTAATGTGCAAGACGACGGATCCGCTCTTCCGATTGTTTGCGTGCAGAAATATCTTCCACGGTGCACAAAAACATCCGCCGGCCACCCAGCCAGAGCTCGCTCAATACATAAGAGACAGCACAGGGGATATCTCCCGCTCGCAGCACCACTCCCTCGCCCATACAGCGCGGAGAACGAATTGCAGCCTCTGCCTCCCCCACACCGTCGGTGGCAGCAGAGGGCAAAATGATGTCCGGAATCAGCTGTATTAGCGTCATCCCCACCAGCCGATCACTCTTTTTTCTGAACAGTTTCTCCGCCGCTGCATTGACGCTATTGATCACACCGTCAGCATTGCTAACCATGACACCATCGTGAATATTTTCCAGAATTGTGCGCAGGCGTAACTCGTTTTCACCCAATTTCACCATCAGATGACTCAGGCTGCTTGCCTGTTCTCGCAACATCCCTTCGCGAGAAACCGAGGCAGAAACATCCCGTATCTGAATCAAACAATGGCGTGGACCATCAGTAATACTTACCGGCTTGACCGTCACCATCTGGTGCAAGCGTTGAGCTTTTTGACGATCGGATGGCGTGCGAAAAAGAGGGAAAGGGTGCCGATGCAAGCCTGGAGAGAGCATGCCCGCCATGCCCTTGTCGAGGGCCTGTTCAATACTCACAAACAGGCGGGTATCCAACAATTTAGGAAAAATACTATCCAGGGCACTGCCCAGCGCGGCATCCGTGGACACCCCGGAAAACCGCTCCATCCAACCGTTCCAGAGCATCACCCGGGCGCTGGGATCGAGCACGATATTGCCAATCTCACTCGTGCTGATAACCGCCTCGGCAATTCCCGCTCCCAGGCTCACGCTGGGTTCGGAGGAAGGCGCAGATGGCCGATTCCGAGCATTCATAACCCCAGCATGCACTCCTCAATCCTGGCCACCAGGGACTCTACCGAACCCACATCTACCCGCAGCACAAAAAATCCCTGGATATCCTGATCCTTCAGCGCGAAGTCTATGTGCAACTGCAAAACGGTGTCATCAGCATCCGCCGTCCCCGCAAGCACGGAGTCACAATCCCCGTGTAGAAAACTTGGTACAGTCGTGTTGATCTCATCACCCAGTACATCACTCAGGGTACCAAGACAGGCATTGATGATCACATTGCCTACCTCCACCAGCACCTCTTCCTCCAAGCTGGTAAATTCTGCCATCGGTGCATTTTGCTGCATCAGTGCGCACACCAGATCGAGGCTTTTATCCTTTGGAAAGATCAGCAGGGCGGTACCCCAAAAAGCGCCGGAAAATTCTTCCTGCACTCCGGAGATACGCGTGCCACCCTGTTCGGAAATTTGTTTTGCGGCCTTACGGCGGGAAAGAAAAATGACCTTGGGAGCGGATAGAGAGACCTCCTCGCCCACCATCTTATTAAGCGCGTCAGTAGCGCTGCCTATTCCCATATTGAATAATTCTGCGACAACATCCTCCTGCAGATCAGCCAGTTCAGACATAGCTAGCTGGCAACCGGCGCCACGTAGGACCGAACCTTGGTCACAGTCACCGGTTTGCTCATAAAACCCACCCCGGCTGCTTCCGCCTTCTGGCGGACACTATCCTGGATATTTGCGGTGAGCAGCGCAATGCGTGCATCGGGGAACCGGGGTCGCGATTGCTCGATTAACTCCAGACCATCCATACCCGGCATATTCAGATAAATCGTCATCAGATCGATTTCCTGATCGGCAATCAACTGCAAAGCCTCATCACCATCCCCGGCCTCGACAAAGGTGCAGTCGGGCAATACTTCTTCCGCGAAACACCGAATCATCATCCGTGAAACCCGGCTTTCAACGACGTTCAACATGGTATTTATTTCAGCCATAATCATTCCCTGCCAGAGGCCACTTACTGAATTTTCATTAATTGCTGGAAGTTCGCAATGGTGAGTACATTTTTCACCTCTTCGCGGCAATTGGTAATCAAAAGATTGGCTGAGTCACCGCCGGCGTAATCACGCAGGATAAGCAACATCCCCAGCGCCGAGCTGTCGAGATACTCCGTGTCACCGAGGTCAATGACAAACTTGCCGCCGTTGCCTGGCAGTTGTTCATAGGCCTTTTTGAAATCCTGATGGGTACTAAAATCGAAGCGCCCACTCACACGGATGGTGATGGTGGCACCGTTATCGGCTACTGTGGCATTGACTGTCACGACATTTCCTCCAATCTGTAACTCAGCGGGCCTGCAACCCGGAAGATTTTAGAGACCTCTGCCCTAAGGAATCTCTGATTTATTCTGGGCAAAGTAAATTGTAATTTCCTAGGTCAGAGTTCCCTTAAAAAAGTTCTACCTCGCCTTCGTCCAAGGAGACGTGCTCCACCGGTTTTTCAGGCGCCTGTTCAAATTGTGCATGATAACTGTGGGTATCGGCCCTTATCCCCTCTATCACCCCGGCCACACCCTCAGCATCACCTGGAACATCACTCAAGCTCAAGCGTCCCAACAGTTCAGCATTTAACCCCTTCAGATGAGCGATACGACCATGCCGGTCAGGATCGCAGCTACCACATTAGCGTGGGCCTATTTAGCCATCGAGTTAAACAGCCCATCCACCAATGGATACTGCACCATTACCTCGCAGCAAGGCGGGTCAATTTTTCCGTCAGTTTCACTGACCCCGACAATACCGGAGCCCACCTCAAGTTGTAATGGAGTTTCTGCCGTCATATTGTTTTCAACCTCGGGCTCTTGAGCCTCTTCCGCCGCCATCACTACCTGCTCTGCCTCACTGATTACTTCTTCCGCTTCTACAAACAAAGCCGCTAGCGGGTCGTGCCCCATGGAGGACAGGGGCCTACGTCCAACCACTACATCATCCGCCCGTCCATGAGATCACGGGCAAGGGCGTGGTAGTCCAGAGCACCGTTACTACGCCGCCGGTATTCAAAAATCGTCTTGCCATGGCTAGTGCACTCAGCCAGTGCGCTCACCTCTCGTATCGGGGTAGCGAAGACCTCTCCGGGAAAATAATTTTTCAGCTTCGCCCGCACCTCACGGGCCAGGCGCCGACGCTGGTGATAACGGGTAAGCACAATGGAACGGGCGATGCCGCGTTTGAGCAGACCCTCCAGGCGCTTGCAGGTATTGACCAGATAGACCAAGCCACGCAGGCCGAGATAATCCCCGGACACCGGCACCAGGATCTCATCGCTGGCCACCAGCGCGTTGACCACCAACAAACCCGAGGCCGGCGGGCAATCCAGCAGCACGAAATCCTGATCATCGAAGTAACCATTGAGCGCCTCGCGCAGCTTGAAGCCCCGCGCCGCGCCTCCCTGGGCAAGTAATTCCACATCCCCCAAGCGCGGTCCCGCAGGCACCAAATGGAGGCCATCACGCACCTCCATCCAGTAATCATTGATGTCGGCATCCGACAGCAGCACCTCATCCATACCGGGAAGAGGGGTGTCGTTCACCCCCAGGCTGACCGCCAGATGACCCTGGGGATCGATGTCGATCACGGTCACTTTCTTGCCCGCCAGCACTAAGGCATGGGCCAGGTTCACGGTGGTGGTGGTCTTGCCCACCCCACCCTTCTGGTTAACCACAGCCATCATCTGCATGGCACTGCCCCTACTATAGATTGCTTAAATGGAAGCGAAAACTTAAGCATCAGAATTCCTCCCATTCACCCTCCTCCTCACCCCCTGAAGCCTTGGGTGCTCTTACAACAGGGCACTTCAGCTGACTGACCTTGGTGGAATACGCGGTGACCGCCTGTACTGCTGCCATCACCGGCTCATCCTCTTCACCGTTGGAGAAAAGCTGTTGCATGGTCTGGGCCTGCTCATCCATGGCCCCGCTGGCCGCCGCAGCCTCTTCCACCAGAGCTGCATTTTGCTGGGTCATCTCGTCCATATGCATTACCGCCTTGTTCACCTGCTCAATGCCCATGGATTGTTCCTGACTGGCGGCGGCAATCTCAGCGATGATATCGCTGACCTTTTTCACTGGTGACGATCTTGCCCAGGGATTCGCCCCATTGATTTAGCAGTGCCGTGCCATCCTTTACCTTGCCCCCTGGAAAGGAAATTAAAGTTTGAAACGCTCCACCAACGCCCGCATGCCCGTAGCGTGCTCCTGTACCCCATGAGCCGCCGCGGTGGTTTGCTCGGCAACGGATATCGCCTCTTCGGAAACCTGTCGCACATCCTGAAGATTGCCGGCAATATCGCCGCACACTACGGATTGTTCCTCGGCGGCGCTGGCGATCATGGCGTTCATATCATTCATCTGCGCCACCTGGGTAGTAATGGCATCCAGCTCCTCACCCACCCGCTCGGCCTTTTGCACACTGTTCTCCACCCCCTCGGCACCCTTTTCCATCACTGTTACGGCATTGCGTGCCACACCTTGCAGGGATTCAACCATCTCGCGAATCTTCTCCGTAGAGCCCTGGGTCCGGCTGGCGAGGGTACGCACCTCATCCGCCACCACCGCAAAACCCCGTCCCTGCTCACCGGCCCGCGCTGCCTCGATAGCCGCATTAAGGGCCAGCAGATTTGTCTGCTCGGCGATATCGCGAATTACCCTGACCACCTCACCAATACCCTCGGCATCACTTTCCAGGGTCTGAATCACCTCGGTAGCCTGCCTAACTTCACCGGCCACACCCTGCACCGCAGTCAGTGAATCGGTCACTGCGACCTTGCCACTCACCGTCAGACTGTCCGCCTCCCGCGCTGCATCCGCGGCACCGGCGGCACTTTGCACCACCTCTTTCACCGCAGTAGTCATCTCCTCCATGGCGTGAGCCGCCTGATCCACAATAGCCTGCTGGCGACCCGCCCCCTCACCCAACTGCGCTACCGCGTTCGCAGTATTAGATGCCCCGCTGGCAAGCCCTCTGGATGCCTCGGAGAGACGCCCGAGCACCGTGCGTGACTGTGCCTTCAATACTTGGATGGCGTATTGCAGTTGCGCCACCTCGTCATGGCCACCGGTGTAAACCCAACGCATCAAGGGATTACCCACCACCGACTCTGACTCCTTCGCCGCCTGCCGCAGAGTTGCCGTGGCCCATCCGGAGGTTATCCAGGCCAGCGCCACAGCCACCACAAAGACATAACCAAAACCACTGGGCGGATTGGCCGCGAACCAGCGCAACCAGGCATACACCGGGGCCAGCACCACCAGCATGGCAACGAAGCTATGCGCCCGCGAGCTGCTCTTGTAGGCCTGCACCCAGGCCTGCCAGAAGGGCGCCTTACCGGCATTCCACACCGCCTTGTATAGCTGCTCCGCACGTCCAACCCATTCACGCCGGGGTTTGACCCGTACGGACTCGTAGGAAACCACTTGGCTACCATCAAAGATTGGAGTCACATAGGCGTCCACCCAGTAGTGATCGCCGTTCTTGCAGCGATTCTTCACAACCCCCATCCAGGCCTTGCCATTCTTGAGGTCATTCCAGAGATCGGCAAAGGCCGAGGGTGGCACATCCGGGTGGCGCACCACATTGTGGTTTTTGCCAAGCAGTTCGTCCTCGGAAAAACGGGCTACCTTACAAAAGGCTTCATTGGCATAGGTCACTGCGCCCTTAAGGTCCGTGGACGACACCAGTTCCGTACCCTCTGGATAATCATTTTCAATGTTGGTGACAGGAAAATTCTGTTTCATAACAACATCTCTCCAGCACCAACCATGGAATGTGATTTATTGTGCGGTAACGCACAGTTTTAACGGCACACCATCTGGAAACTTTAGTCAGATTGAAGGTGGAGTTTGGCCCGCTAGCCTGGCCATTTGTATCCATGGCCTGGCTGCTTTAGGTTTAGCAACCGTGCCCTCTAATACAGACCTTCACAGCCACTCTACCGCCTCCGACGGCACCCTCTCACCCGTAGCCCTGTTAAGCCATGCTGCGGAGCAGGGAATAGCGCGTTTTGCCCTCACCGACCACGACACCACTGCGGGTCTGACAGCGGCTGGCGCTCAGGCGCTGGAACTGGGGATCGAGCTGGTGCCCGGGGTTGAACTATCGGTGTCCTGGGAGGGAAAGATCCTGCATGTGGTGGGGCTCTACATCGACGACACCCATCCCCCGTTACAGGCGGGCATGGCCATCCTGCGGGACGCACGCGATATCCGTGCCCGGGAGATCGGTCGGCGCCTCGCCAGCCATGGCATCGAGGATACCTATACGGTGGCCAGGGGATTGGCTCAGGGAGAGATGATCACCCGCGCCCACTATGCCCGCGCCCTGGTGGCAAATGCGCAGGCAAAAAGCCCGCAAGATGCCTTCCGCCGCTTGCTCGGCCGTGGCTGCCCTGGTTATGTGGACAGCCCCGGTGCGGGGCTCGCTGAGGCCATTGGCTGGATCACCGGGGCAGGAGGCATCGCGGTACTGGCCCACCCGCTCGCCTATGGACTGACACGACTGTGGTTACCGCTGGTGCTTACGGCATTTGGAGAGGCGGGGGGCAGAGCCATCGAGGTGGTGTATGGCAACAATACGCCCGCACAGAATCGTAAGAGCGCCCAACTGGCACGGGAATATGGCTTCCTGGCCTCCCTCGGCGCCGACTACCACGGCCCGAAGCTAGGCGGTGTCCGGCTAGGGGAGCTACCGGCACTACCGGCAGATCTTGAGCCGGTATGGCAGCATCCAGCCCGTAGCCTGGATGTAACGAAGTGAAATCCGGGAGGATGCCATTCGCCCTAACAACCGGTTTTGTCCCCGTTCCCCAGATTTCGCGGCCGCTCCATCCAGGCTACAGTTCCAGCCCCTCATCCCGACTCCGCAGGCCCTTCTGCAAAGCCACATAGTCGGGGTGCTCGGGCCCGAGGATGCCGTGGCGGATGATGAAATCGATGATCACCAGGGAACAGTTAAACTTGAAGTCTTCGCTTTCACGGACGGTCTCGATCACCCGCTCAACGGGCCAGAGGAAAAACTCCTCTACCTCACCGTCGGTATTACGCGGTACAAAATCCAGCGGCAATTCCAGGTCGTAAACAAAAATCAGGTCTGGCCGCAGTCCCTGGGGGCTTTCTACCATATAACTGATGGCACTGACGGACTGGGCCGGTGCCACCAGGGCCGGGGCTATCCCCGCCTCCTCGCCGCACTCCTTCACCAGGTTCTCCCGCAACCCAATGCCCCAGGGCTGGCCACCAGCCACCAGCTGGTCGAGCTTTCCCGGCTCCGTGGGCTTGTTCCAGGAGCGTCGCGCCACCCACATGTGCAGGCCCTCGGGGCGACGCACGAAACCATTCATATGCACGCTGTAGGCACAGGTCCCGAACAGCGCGGAGGCAGCGCGCTCGATGAGCAGTAGCGGCGGGTCCGCCCAGTAGCGATTGAGCGGGTATAGCTCGCCCCGCCAGCCGGGAATCATGCCTTCTTCGCGCAGTACCTCCAGCACCCCGGCCACCGCCTGGCTACGCTCCGCCTCCGGGGTAGTGGGCTGATTCAATGCCGATGCCAGAGTGACACGGCTTGCCTCCACCCGGAACACCTCGGGCCAGCGCCGCAGGCTCTCGGCAAAGGCGTGGCGCAGCCAACCGCTGGGTTGACCGGCGATTTCAAAGGGCCGGAAGCCTTTGGGATCATAGCCATTGGCCGCTTGAATACGCTCCAGAAAACTCATGTCAGGCTCTCCTGCAACGCAGCTTCATCCAGATGGTAATGGCAGATCTCCCGCCCCCGAAAATACAAACAGGGAATTTTTTTCCGAAAACGTTTTTCCAATTTTGCATCGCTTTCTATGGCCACATACTCCAGTTTAAAAGCCAGACGTGTCTGCCAGGGCCGTAGTGCAACCCGCATCTCATCGCAAAGATGACACTCGGGACTACCGTAGAGGGTCAGGAGCGGCTTCGTCATAGCGCGCCAACCGCCACCAACCGGAGGTTGATCAAAGAGCTTCCCAGACCGCTAAAAACTTTATACATCGTTGCTGTATTCCTTGCTATAAATCGCCGGGATAGTGATTTTTACGCACGGGATGCTATATTTTTCTGTACATAAGTTTATCTCAATGAGGAATCTGTGATGACTGATATTCAGGCTTTACTGGGTCGCGAGGCAGAGGATCTGCTGGAATATGAGTGCACCGGTATTCCGCATTCCCTGCTGCATTTGCCCGGACCCGATTTCGTCGACCGGGTAGTAGCTCAAAGCGACCGCACGCCGGCGCTGCTGCGTAATCTGCAAGCGCTCTACAATCACGGCCGGACTGCGGGAAGCGGCTATCTTTCCCTGTTGCCGGTGGATCAGGGAGTGGAACATTCGGCCGGGGCCTCCTTTGCTCCCAACCCAATCTATTTTGATCCGGAAAATATCGTTCGCCTCGCCATGGAGGGCGGTTGCAACGCGGTGGTCTCCACGCTGGGTGTACTCGGCTCGGTCAGCCGCGCCTACGCCCATCGCATCCCCTTTCTGGTAAAGCTCAACCACAACGAGCTACTGACCTATCCCAACAGTTTCGACCAGACCCTGTTCGCCAGTGTCAATCAGGCCTTTGATTTAGGTGCTATCGCCGTGGGGGCGACGGTATTTTATGGCTCAGCGGAATCACGCCGACAGATCATGGAGGTCAGCGAGGCCTTCGCTCGCGCCCATGAGCTGGGCATGGTCACAGTGCTGTGGGCCTATCTTCGCAATAGCGCCTTCAAACACGAGGGCACGGACTACCATGCCTCCGCAGATCTCACCGGCCAGGCCAATCATCTGGCAGCTACCATCGGGGCGGATATCATCAAACAAAAACAGGCGGAGAATAACGGTGGCTACGGTGCCATCGGCTTCGGCAAAACCCATCCGCGGGTCTATGACACCCTCTGCAGTGATCATCCCATCGATCTGGTGCGCTACCAGGTGGCCAATTGCTATATGGGTCGGGCGGGATTGATCAACTCTGGCGGCGCGTCCAGTGGACACGGTGATCTGCAACAGGCAGTACGCACTGCGGTGATTAACAAACGGGCAGGGGGGATGGGCATGATCTCTGGCCGCAAGGCCTTCCAGAAACCCATGTCCGAGGGCATCCGGCTACTGCGCTCGATTCAGGACGTTTATCTATCCCCTGAGGTAACTATCGCGTAGCCCCAGGGATGGGGTGTATGTCGCCAGACGTCGGGAACGGATGGCGACGAGCTTGGGAACGGCGCGGCTGTTGTCAAACCCACAAGGAGTGTTAGGCGAAAGGATGACGCAAAACCATGGTCTCCGCCCGGTCCGGGCCAGTGGAGATGATGTCGATAGGGGTTTCTAATAGCGCTTCGATCCGGTCCAGATAGCGCCGCGCATTCTCCGGCAACGCCTCCAGGGTGGTGATGCCGACGGTAGGCTGATCCCAACCCGGCAAATCCTCGTACACCGGCTCACAACGGGCAATGGCCTCGGCACCGGCAGGCGCATAAACGAGGGATTCATCACCATCTCGGTAGGCAACACACAGGCGAATAGTCTCCAGACCATCGAGCACATCAAGTTTGGTGATACACAGACCACTCAGGCTGTTGAGCGCCACCGCGCGCCGCATGCCGACGATATCCAGCCAGCCACAACGCCGTGGCCGACCGGTGGTGGCCCCAAATTCGTGCCCCTGTTTGGCCAGATGTGCACCCACCTCATCAAACAGCTCCGTGGGAAAAGGCCCCTCGCCCACTCGTGTCGTGTAAGCCTTGGTAATACCAAGCACATAATCCACCGCCCGCGGTCCCAGGCCTGTGCCGGTAGCCGCGCCACCGGCCGTGGTATTGGAGGAAGTCACGTAGGGGAAAGTACCGTGGTCGATATCCAGATAGGTGCCCTGGGCACCCTCAAACAGCATCGCCTCACCCGCAGACCGCGCCTCGGCCAGATTAGCGGCCACATCACCAACCAACGGTGCCAGGATCTTGGCCTCATCCAATAGCTGCGCGGTTACGGTGGCGGGATCCAGCTCCTCGGCACCGTAATAATGGCTCAACAGGAAATTATGATATTTGGCCAGCTTCGCAACCTTATCGGCCAAGCTATCACGATCCAGCAGATCGCCCGCCCGCAGGGCACGACGGGCCACCTTGTCCTCGTAAGCCGGGCCAATGCCACGGCCGGTAGTACCGATCTTGCTAGCGCCCATTTTTATTTCCCGGGCATTATCGATGGCCACGTGATAGGGCAGAATGAGCGGACAGGCGCTGCTGATCTGCAGGCGTTCGCACACCGAAATCCCACGCGCCTCCAGCCCATGCATCTCTTCCAGCAAGGCGGTAGTGGAAAGCACCACGCCATTGCCGATAAGACACTGCACGCCGTCACGCAAAATACCGGAAGGGATGAGGTGCAAGACGGTCTTTTCACCATCCACAACCAGGGTATGGCCAGCGTTGTGTCCACCCTGAAAGCGCACCACCCGCGACACGCCGTCGGTGAGCAAATCCACCACCTTGCCCTTGCCCTCGTCACCCCACTGGGTGCCCACTATGACTACTGTCTTTCCCATAATTCCGCTCTTCCCCAAAAATCGACAGAGCCTTAGGCCCCGCACCAGAATAAAATTTATTGATAACAGAGATGAAATTTTTATGGCCAACGTAGGGTGGACCGTGTCCACCATGCTACGGCACACAGGGTGTGCCCTAGGTTAGCGTCTACACAAATGCCGCTCAGGAAACAGGCCGCGGCACCCAGGCGCCATCACTCTCCACCAGTTCCAGATCACAGTCCATCTCTCGCGGACCTTCCTGCTGATTGGGAAGCCCCTGCACCACCTGCTCGCCACGAGCGCGTAATTCAGCGATAACCGCCAGCAACTCCGGGGCATCGGACCAAGGTGCAAATATGCGCCCCGCCTGTTGCGTATGTCCGCCGCCATCAAGTAGCGCCAGGGTATTGAGATCGGTACTAAAACCGGTGGCCGGACGGCTGCGCCCAAAGGCCGCGCCGATACCATCATAACGCCCACCACGTGCCACTTCCTGACCGTGCCCCGGCACGAAGGCCGCAAATACAAGCCCCGGGTGGTAGCGATAACCGCGCAATTCAGCCAGGTCGTAGTGCAGCGCAACGCCCGGTGCTCGCATGCCCATTACCTGCTCCAATGCCTCCAGCGCACCAAGGGCCGCCAGCACCGCTGGGCCGCCCCCCTTAAGCAGGCGTCGTGCCTGCGGCAATACCTCGGAGCCACCATTGAGATCCGCGAGCCCGACTATGCGTTTGGCATCGGCCGTTTTTACCTGCTGGACTTCCAGCAAGGCGGCAATTTCCGCATGCGCCTTACGCTGCAGGGCGTCGAAGAGATCGGCTTCCGCCGACTCACCCAGTTCCAGCTTGTCTACCAAGGCATGGAAAATACCTACGTGGCCGAGATCCAGATGAACGCCCTCAGCCCCCGCAGCCTCCAGGGTGGCGAGCATCAGGCAAAGCACTTCGGCATCACTCTCGATGCCCGCATGTCCGTACAGCTCGGCACCCACCTGAAAGGGGCTGCGGCTACGGGAGAAACCAGCGGGACGGGAATGTAAAACGGTGCCGAGATAACATAGCCGCACCGGCCCCTCACGGCGCAAATGATGGGCATCGATACGCGCCACCTGCGGAGTCATATCGGCACGTACCGCCATCAGTCGGCCAGTGAGCTGGTCCGTTAGCTTAAAGGTCTGTAGCTCCAGATCACTGCCGGCACTGATGTGCAGTGATTCCAGATATTCGATAAAGGGCGGGATGACGAGTTCGTATCCCCAGCTACCAAAGAGATCCACCAACCGACGGCGCAGAGACTCAAAATGTGCCGCCTGCGGGGGCACGATCTCATCGATGCCCTCGGGTAGTAACCAGCGGTCGAGAGGTGCGGCGCTCATCGGATCAAAGCCAACAGGATGACACCCACCACCATGCAGCTCAGGCCAACAAAACGCAGCGCACTATCACTCATTTCATTCATTAATTTCATGGTCCGGCGCAAACCCCGGGGGTTGAGAAAGGGCATGATGCCCTCGATGACCAGCACTAGCGCCAGTGCGGCCCACAAATCCTGCCACATCAACACGCCCGATTATTTTCCGCCCTTGCGCTTATTAAAGTAACGGAAAAAGTCGCTATCCGGGCTGAGCACCAGCACGTCGGAAGGATTGGCAAAGGTATTACGGTAGGCATTGATGCTGCGATAGAAACCGTAGAATTCTGCATCCTGCTGATAGGCATTGGCATAGATCTCGGAGGCCGCTGCATCGCCCTCACCACGCAACTGCTCCGCCGTACCCTGTGCCTCCGCCAGCAACACCTCACGCTCACGATCCGCCTTGGCACGAATCACCTTGGCCGCCTCAGAACCACGGGAACGAAACATCTGGGCCACTTCCTTACGCTCTGCCGACATGCGCTGGAATACCGAGTTGCTCACATTCTCCGGCAGGTCAATACGCTTGACGCGTACATCGACGATCTGGATACCAAAGGGCACCGCCTCTTCATCAAGGGCCACGCTCAGCGTACTCATCATGTCGGCACGCTCCCCCGAAACCACATCACGAATGGAGCGTTTGCCAAACTCGTCCTTCAGCCGCTTTTGCGCCACCGTAGAAAGACGCGAGGCCGCCCGCCGTTCATTACCACCGGTAGCGGTGAAATAGCGCTCTACATCCTTGATCCGCCACTTCACGAAGGAATCTACCTTGACGTTCTTCTTCTCGCTGGTGAGATAGAGTTCCGGTTCAGAATCCAGCGTCTGCACCCGACTGTCAAACTTGGACACGCTCTGCAGCAAGGGAACTTTGAAATAAAGTCCCGGCGGGTAATCAGAGCGGATAATCTTGCCCAGCTGAAACTTGATGGCAAGCTCACGCTCATCCACTACAAACAAACTACCCGAGGCGAGCACGCCCGCAAGCACCAGCAGCATGGCCACGGCCTTCAACTGATTAATCATCTTTCCCTCCCGCTACGCCGATCACCCGGCTGACGCAGACCACGGAGGATCTCCGTGGTGGTATCACGGCCACTGCCCGTGGCCGCGTCCGCCCCAGCACTTTGGGAAATCAGCTTGTCCAATGGCAGCAGCATCAAGTTATTCCCACCCTTGGTATCGACCACCACCTTGCTGGAACGGGACAGCACCATTTCCATGGCATCCAGATAGAGACGCTGACGGGTAACCTCCGGGGCCTTCTGGTATTCCTCCAACACCTTGAGGAAGCGGCTGCCTTCACCACGCGCCACGGTCTCAACCCGCTGCTTGTAGGCTTCGGCCCGCTCCTTCATGGCACTGGCCTCACCGCGCGCCTTGGGCAGAATATCCGCCGCATAGGCTCGCGCCTCATTTTTCTTGCGCTGCTCATCCTCACGGGCACGCACCGCATCGGAGAAGGCCTCTTGCACCTCTCTTGGCGGCTGCGCGCTCTGCATATTGATAGCAGAGATCTGCAGACCGGTCTTATAACGATCGAGGATATCCTGGGTCAGCAGCTTCACCTGAGAGGCCACCTGTTCGCGCCCCTCGGTGATGACAAAATCCATATTGCTCTTGCCCACGATCTCGCGCACCGCGCTCTCGGTGGCCTGACGCAGGGTCAGCTCGGGGTCACGCACCTGGAAAAGAAAATCAGCGGCATCCTTGACCTGGTACTGCACCGCGAACTGAATATCGATGATATTTTCATCTTTGGTAAGCATCAGCGATTCGTGGGGTACCCCGGCATTACTGCCGCTGGCGCTACGAAAGCCAATCTCGGCATTGCGCACCTCTTCCACGTTTACCTTGCTCACCCGGTCGATGAAATAGGGTGCCCAATGCGGGCCGGAACCCGAGCTATGGCTGTATTTTCCAAGGCGCAATACCACACCCACTTCGGCTGGCTCGATGATGTAAATACCAGCGGCAAACCATCCCAGCACCGCCAGAACGAGGATCAGGCCAAGCCCGGGAGCGCCAGGCCCGCTACTACCCGCTCCGGGCGCGCCAGGTGACTTCCGCCCCCCAAACAAACCACCGAGCATTGCCTGCAACTTGCGCAGAGCCTCATCCAGATCCGGGGGACCCGCCTGACCACCGCGATTACCCCAGGGATCCTTATCACCACCATTCCCGCCACCGGGTTGATTCCACGCCATAGTTACGTCTCCGATTACCAATGGACTGCCACCAGTAAAATGATCATTTACTCTAATCTCGCCCCAAAGCGCCCAACCATTAAAAAGGAAGGAAATGCTTCAATCAGGGTCGGGTTAACTAACTCTTTAAGAACAACTTGCCGGGGGTCCGTCACAGCAACCATGGAACCCCCGAGAACGAAGGCGGCATTGTGCCAACTCCGCGCAGAAAAGGCCACGTTTAGGCGTCATTGACGGGTGCCGCCTCATGCCGCGATGGCGGCGCGATCCAGACCCTCGTCACGGCATAATTTTTCCAGTAATGAAGGCTCGATCTCCACCTTCAGGGTCCAGCTACCCTGCTCATCGACGGCTTCGTGAAGGATGGTGCCCAACTCAAAGAAACGCGCCCGCAGACGCCCCTCGGCGGTGGATAAATGCACCTCGCAGCGCACCATACGCCGGGCAAATCGTTCCATCAGCAAGTCACGGAGCAGCGGTATCCCCTCGCCGCTATGGGCAGAGACCCAGGCCCGCTGGACAGTACCCTCACTATCGCGATCCAGGCGTGGCACTTGCTCCTCCATCAGATCCAACTTGTTATAGACCTCGATCTGCGGCACGTCGCCAGCACCAATCTCCGCCAATACCTCATTGACCTGGGCAATGCGTAATTCGCGCTCGGGGGCCGCGGCATCGATGACATGAAATAACAGACTGGCGCTCCGGGTTTCTTCCAGCGTGGCACGAAAAGCAGCCACCAGATCGTGCGGTAGATGGCGAATAAAGCCCACCGTATCCGCCAACACAAAGGGGCCCGCCCCGTCCGTCTTAACCCGTCGCAGCGTAGGATCCAGGGTGGCAAACAAACGATCCTCCGCCAGCACATTGGCCCCGCTCAACCTATTGAAAATGCTGGATTTTCCAGCATTCGTGTAACCCACCAGGGCAATCACCGGGACATCGGCCTTGCGGCGTGAGCGACGACTCAATTCCCGGCGTTTCTCCACCCCGTCCAGACGACGATTGATCTGCTTGATGCGGGCGCTCAACAGACGGCGGTCGGTCTCCAGCTGCTTTTCACCCGGCCCACGCAAACCGATACCACCTTTCTGACGCTCGAGATGGGTCCAGCCGCGCACCAGGCGGGTGGATAAGTGGCGCAATTGCGCCAGCTCCACCTGCAGCTTGCCCTCAAAACTCTGGGCGCGCTGAGCGAAGATATCGAGAATCAGACCGGTGCGATCCAGTACCCGGCACTGCAGCAACTGTTCGAGATTACGTTCCTGCCCCGGATTAAGGGCGTGATCAAAGATCACCAGTTCGGCCCCGGTTTCTTGCACCTGCTCGTGGATCTCTTCGGCCTTGCCGCGACCGACAAAATACCGCGCGTCCGGTGCCCGTCTGCGGCCACCAATCAAGGCTAGCGGCTCGGCACCCGCAGAAACCACGAGCTCGCGAAATTCCCCCACGTCCTCATGGATCGCGGCGTCATTAAATTCCAGGTGAACGAGAACAGCGGCGGAACCGCCCTCGGGGCGCTCAAACAAGTTCGTTTTCCAGAAGCAGCAACGTGCCTGGACTGATAATGGTGTTATTCCTGATCTTCGTCGTCGCCTTCATCATGCCGTGGAAGCTTGATATTGCGGGCGGGAACAACGGTGGAAATCGCGTGTTTATAAACCATCTGACTGACAGAATTTTTGAGCAGCACCACGAACTGGTCGAAGGATTCGATCTGCCCCTGCAGCTTGATGCCATTGACCAAAAAGATGGCCACTGGCACGCGCTCCTTGCGCAGTGTATTCAGAAAAGGGTCCTGTAATGATTGTCCTTTGCTCATGGTGTTTCCTCCTGACTCACTCTTATTATGGCGCCCACAACTACGGTAGACCCACTGGCATCCATGCCGGTTCCCGGCTGATCAGCTTGGGCTGTGGTGCTTTTCCGTTGTCCAAGTATAAACCATATATATACGGCATCTCAGCGGAGCCGGGCGGTGAGCCAGGTCCGAACCGCCCCATGTAGCCCCGGGTCATGGCAATCAAACCAGTGCGCACCCGCCTCCCCACGCAACCAGGTGAGTTGACGTTTGGCCAGCTGGCGGGTGGCCGCCAGGGCCTTTTGCACCATGGTGGGGTGATCCCAGATGCCATCAAGATAGGCCCACACCTGGCGATAACCGACCGACCGCACCGCTGGCAATGCGGACTGCAGATCGGGATTGGCACGCAGCGCCTCAACCTCTGCAACGAAACCACTATCGAGCATGGCCTGAAAACGTCGGGCGATGGCCTGATGGAGGATTTTTCGCCGCGCCGGCGCCAGAATCAGGGTCAAGATCCGGCCAGTCAGGCGACCTTCCGTGCCCGCGTCCCATTGCTCGCTCATGGGCCGACCGGTGAGTTCAATTACCTCAAGGGCACGTTGTAAACGCTGAGTATCCCGCGGATGCAAGCGTGCAGCAACCTCGGGATCGAGTGTTTGCAGACGCTGATGCAAACTCTCCCAACCCGCCTCTTCCGCCTCCTCCAGCAAGCGCTGGCGAATTCCCGGATGCGCCGCCGGCAGGAGGGCAAGGCCATCGCGGAGGGCGCGAAAATAGAGCCCGGTACCCCCCACCAATAGCGGCATCCGCCCACGAGCACGAATTTCAGCAATTTCCTCCAGCGCATCCTCGCGAAAGCGTGCGGCGGAGTAGATTTCGGTGGGTTCGCAAATATCCACCAGCCGATGAGGAAAGGCGGCGAGCACCTCGGCCGATGGCTTGCCGCTACCGATATTCAGGCCGCGGTAGACCAGCGCGGAATCCACGCTGACAATATCGCAAGGGAAGTGTGTGCACAGTTCAAGGGCCAGCTCCGTCTTGCCACTGGCGGTGGGCCCCATGAGAAAGATCACGGGTAGTGAAGATGCCGAGTCCGATATAAGAGTGCCCATAAGACCGGCTATGGAAACAAACGCCTCAGCGCTGCGTGATCCAGTTGCACCCAAAAGTCCCTGCCATCATCCGTGGCCTCCAGGGCTCGCAGTTCGGCCTCCATCTCCATGATACCCACGGGTAATCGCCTGGCCTCGGCCACATGCCGGGCCAATAGCGGCAATATGGCAAGGAGCTGCTCCTCTATGCCAGCGCCTGCCTCCCAGGCGGCAAATAACTCTGCGTACAACGGCTCCGGGGACACTCCACGCAATAACGCTGGTAGCTGATAAACCATAACCGACTCGGGACCACATATTCGTGGCTCCAGGGCCAGCATTCGCAACCACTCCGGCTCGGCCTCAAGGCGGGCAACGATGCTGGCCCCTGGATGCAACTCCACCGGCAGCAACAGGGGTTGGGGGCAAAGCTTTTGCGCATCGACGGCAGCCTGCAGCTCATGTTCACTGTCCCGGCGCCACGCTGCACGGAGATCAACCAGCACCAGACCGGAACGATTCTCGGCGAGTAGATAAGGTCCTTCCATGAGACCAATGGCACGTCCCAGTGGCAGCTCGCGGGACGCCTCCGTGGCTGGCGACGCCGGGGCCCCGTGCAGACGCCCATAGGCCGAGAGCTGTTCCCTGACCCGCGGCGCCGGTCCCACAACGTGGGTTCGTTTCCCCCCAGCGGGAACATGATGGATCGGATATGAGGCTGGCTCTGGCGGGTTGGCTCCGGGCTCAACATTCATGCCCGGCAATTCCGTAGTCTCACTTTGCTCCAGTGCACGCTGTAAACTGCGGAAGATAAAGTCATGCACCAGCCGGGCCTCGTGAAACCGTACCTCCTGCTTGGCCGGATGGACATTGGCATCCACCCTGGCCGGGTCCAGCTCAAGATAAAGCACGTAGGTGGGTTGGCGGCCGGGATAAAGCAGATCCTCAAAGGCCTGGCGAACCCCGTGCTGCAACAACCGGTCCTGTACCGCACGTCGATTGACGAGAAAGTACTGCATGTCAGTCTGGCTGCGCGAAAAAGGCGGCAGTCCCAGCCAACCACTCAGGCGCAAGCCGGCACTCTCGTATTCCAGGGCCAGTGCGTTGTCCACAAATGCCTGTCCGCAAAGGCGTGCCACCCGCCTGGTCCTCGCCGCCGGCTCGGTTGCCGGTGCCAGTTGGAATACCCGCTGACCACCCCGCACCAGCTCAAAGCCAGCTGAAAAATGGCTCAAGGCAGCACGCCGCACCACGGTCTCGATATGGCGAAATTCGGTCTTTTCGGCGCGCAGAAACTTGCGCCGCCCCGGCGTGTTGTAGAAAAGCTCACGCACCTCAATGCTGGTCCCCGGAGGGTGGGCCACGGGCTCCGGGGTGGAACTCTCATCGCCACCCTCCACCCTTAACGACCATCCCATGGACTCATCTCGGGTACGGGAATTAATACAAAAACGCGATACCGAGGCGATGCTCGACAGTGCCTCACCACGAAAGCCCAGACTGTCCACATCCTCCAGATCCGCCAGGCTACGGATCTTGCTGGTGGCATGGCTATCCACCGCCAGGGCCAGATCCTGCGGGTGGATACCAAAACCATCATCCCGCACGCGAATAAGCCCGGCACCACCACCCTCAACCTCTATATGCAGACGACGGGCACCGGCATCGAGGCTGTTTTCCAGCAACTCCTTGACCACCGAGGCGGGCCGCTCAATGACCTCTCCGGCGGCAATCTGGTTGGTCAGCGCCGCAGACAGAGGCCGAATCCGTGGTATCTCTCCAATATCATCAATAGTTGTTTCTTCAGCCACGAATACCCCGCTCCTCATATGCCCGCCATTGTCCCGCCGCCATCTTGCCTTGGCCAGTCTCAATAGCATCCTATTCCGCTATAATCGCGCTGATTACCGCCATTCGAGTACATCAACCGAAAAATGAACGCACAGACCGAAGCCAGCACCAGCGACAATCCCGATAACTCATCTCCAGACACCGAGACTCTGATGCCACCCGCCTACGGCCACGTGGTGGGTGTGAAGGGTCACATCTATTATCTGAAAGTCTTTTACGACTTTCAGCAAAACGGTCAATTGTTCCGGCCGGTGTGGAACCTCCCCGCCTTTCTGTTTGCTGGCCTCTGGGCCTTCTATCGCAAGATGTATGTGAGTGCATTACTCTGGGCAATCGTTGTTTATGTCGCCCTGCAACTAGGGCTGAAAACGGACCCTGTTGCCATGACCCTCATACTAACCATGGCCCTGGCATTCGGGCTTTTTGGTAACGCCCTTTATTACCACAAGGTGGGACGGACAATCGCCCGTTTCTCCACTACCGACACCGAGGATCGGGACAAGGCCATCGCCAACCTGACCTTTGCCGGCGGGGTTCATAGCTGGCTACCGTGGTTGCTAATATCCATACTGGTGCTCAGCTCAGCGACCTCCATCGTCGCCAATTTTATTTCCGGCGAGGGTAGAAGTGGTGTATCCCTCATCCAGATGCTGATGCGTGCTGAGTAGCGACTACAAATAAATCCCGCACCATGGAAGGCCAACTACAAAGCATCAAGGAAAAATGTCAGGCGCTGCTCTGGGGTAGCGAATGCACGCCTGATGGCGGCCCCAAAGGCGCTGTGTTGTGCGCCTTGCGCATCGCCTATGCCATCTTCCGTGACCTCGCCGCCGGTCAGCTCACCCTGCGCGCCATGAGTCTGGTCTACACCACCTTGCTCTCCCTGGTCCCCCTGTTGGCCGTCAGTTTTTCGGTGCTCAAGGGTTTTGGGGTACATAACCAAATAGAACCGATGCTCCTCAATCTGCTCACCCCGCTCGGTGACAAGGGCATCGAGATTAGCCAGACCATCATCGGCTTTGTGGAAAATATGCGTGTCGGGGTACTCGGCACGGTGGGTCTGGCGCTGTTGCTCTACGCCGTTATCTCACTGATTCAGAAAATTGAACGGTCCTTTAATTTCATCTGGCGGGTAGAGAAATCCCGCCCCTTCGCGCAACGCTTCAGCGATTATCTCAGCGTCATTCTCATCGGCCCAGTGCTGGTTTTCTCCGCCCTGGGCGCCACCGCATCGGTTATGAACACCGCCGTGGTGCAATCACTGGTCGCCATTCAACCCTTCGGTTATCTGGTGAGCATTGGCGTCAGGATGGTGCCCTATCTGCTGGTCATCGCCGCCTTCAGCTTCGTCTACAGCTTCATTCCCAATACCCGCGTACGGCTGTCTTCCGCGCTCATCGGCGCAGTGGTGGCCGGGGTACTATGGCAGAGCGTCGGCTGGGGCTTTGCCTCCTTCGTGGTTTCCTCCACCAGCTACACCGCTATCTATTCCGGCTTCGCCATCCTTATTCTGTTCATGATCTGGCTCTACCTTGCCTGGCTGATCCTCCTCATCGGTGCCTCAATCGCCTTTTATCATCAGCATGGGGAATATCTCATCAGCCGCAAGCGGGAACTGCATCTGAGCCCGCACCAGCGCGAACAACTGGCTCTACTAGCCATGCACTACATCGGCGCCCAACATCTGGCGGGTGGCAAACCCTGGACTACCGAGGCCTTGGCCACACATCTACGGGTCCCGCAGGGAGGCCTGCAACGGATTCTGGATGCCCTGGAAAAAGCCCGCTTGCTCAGCCCCGATCATGCCAACCCCCCCGCCTATTTACCGGCGCGGGCCCTGGAGCGCATCTCACTCCAAGCCATCATGGAAACCATACGCCGGGCAGAGGAAAAGGATTTTCTCGGTCCCTGGAAAATACTGCGGGAGACTAGCGTAGAGGCGGTGTTGGAAGAGGTGGAAAATGCCGTCAGCCAGGCCCTGGAGAGTCGCTCTTTGCGGACCCTGTTGGCCGATAGTGAAGAGGTTAAGCTCGCGGCTACCGAGAATCTAAAGCCGCTCAAATAAGGCAATGGCCTCCAGGTGAGCAGTCTGCGGAAACATATCCACCGCCCCCAAGCGACTGACGCGATAACCGTGGTGCGTTAGCAGTGCAGCAGCATCTCGCGCCAAGGTGGTGGGATTGCAGGAGATGTAGAGGATGCGGCGCGGGTAGGGCACTGCCAGCCTATCGATAACCTCAGCGGCGCCCGTCCGCGGCGGGTCCAGCAGGATGCCATCCCAGCGCTGGGCCAGATATGGCGCAAAGGCTTCCGGGATACGCAGATCCACGGTATGAAATTCAGCCTGCAAGGCGTTGGCCAGGGCATTGTCCCGGGCACGCTGAATCAATTCCGCATCACCTTCCAACCCCGTAACCCGTCCACCGCGAGCAGCGATAGCCAGGGTGAAATTGCCTAGCCCGCAGTAGAGATCCAGAAAGTCTTCACCGCTCTCGGGGGCGAGCCAGGATAAGGCGCGCTCTACCAAAGCCCGGTTTATCGGGCCATTAACTTGTACAAAATCCAGCGGCTGAAAGCGGTATTCGAGGCCCTCGGTGGGCAGTCGGTAAGCCAGGGTTGGGGTCTCGGGCCAAAGCGGTACCACCGTCTCAGGGCCACCGGATTGGAGATAGAGGTGCAGGCCTTCCTGTTGAGCATAGCGGCGCAGCTGCCGACGATCAGCTTCACTCAGCGGCTCCAGATGGCGCAGGATCAGCGCACATCCGGTATCACCAACGGCTATTTCAATCTGCGGGATGGTTGCCCGTGCATCCAGCGAGGCAAGCAACTCTCTGAGTGCCACGATGCGCAGCCCAATAGCCGGGTCCAGGGTTGCGCAGTGATCCAACACCGCAAGCCGCCCACCGAAACGCTCTCGAAAGCCCACCAGCACACCGCCCTTGGCAGGCACATACTTCGCACCCATGCGTGCCTTGCGACGATAACCCCAAGGGTGACCAGCTAATGGGGGTGTCAGCTCCGGCAACTCCAGCTCACCCTCGGCGGCAAAGGCATCCAATAACCAAGATTGTTTGAGCGCCAGTTGGGCCCCGTATTCCAGATGTTGCAGGCTGCAAGCCCCACACTCGGAAAAATGCGGGCAGGCTGGTTCCACCCGTAGGGATGAAGGCTCCAACACCGCCTCGACCTTCGCCTCCAGCAGACCTTTACGCCGACGCTGGGGACGAAAACGTGCAAGCTCGCCAACCAGCGCACCCTGCACCCGATAGGTTTGGCCAGGGATGGCCTTATGTCGCGGAGCACAGGGCCGCTCTTTGGCATCCATGCCATCGCGGCATAAGTACATCCCTGTACAAAACGTGCGAGAGCGGCTTTGGCCATCCACCTCGCAAAGCCCCCAACCCTGCCCATCCAGGGCCTCGATAGGGGCAGTCACCGCAGTATCGCGAAAACGCCTGCGCCGACGGCTCATAGCGAGTACCCGCCACAGTGCAAACACCGAAGCCATGGATTCGGGCGAGCATCAAGAAACAACCTCATGCCTTCCAGGCGTCCAGAAACTTGCGTAAATGTACTGATCCATCCTCAGTCAGGGCATCGCGCACCCGCTGGCACTCCTGCTCGTAGGCTGTCGCCGTCAGATGACCACGGGTCTGCTCAAAACGCAGATAAATAAGGTAGGTATTGAGCACATCGGTTTCGCAATAGTCACGAATCCCCTTCACATCGCCCGCCAGGTATTGATCCCAGACATGAGCGCCGCTTTGCCCCAGCTTGCCCGGGAAACCCAGCAAAGTGGCGATCTGGTCCAGTGGTGCCTTGGCGTTGTACTGGTAGGCGGAAAGCACGTCCATGAGGTCGGTATGGCGCTCGTGGAAGCGGCTGAGGTAATTGTTAAAACGGAAGTTGCGGTCCTCGTCGCCATTCTCCCAGTAACGCGCGGCGTCGACACCATGCAACAGTGCACGATAGTGCAACACCGGCAGGTCAAAGCCGCCCCCATTCCAGGAAACCAGGGTCGGTGAATACTTCGCCACCCCATCGAAGAAACGCTGAATCAGCTCCGCCTCGGTGGACTCTTCCGTGCCCAGGGACCAAACTTTGAAGCCATCGCCAAAGCGCAGCACCGCGGAGATAGCCACGATGCGATGCAGGTAATGGCGCAGGAACTCATGCCCCACTTCCTGCTGGCGCTGGTGAAACATGGCGCGTGCTACATCCGCATCATCGAGGCCCTCGAGATCGTAGAGTCGCCGTCCGGCCTCCACATCAGGGATGGTTTCAAGATCAAAGACAAAGACATGCATTACTTTTGCTGCCACCTACCACGGTTTTGATACCACCATCCACGCCGTGCCTTGGCCACCCAACGGCGCGCAAAGGTGGCGCGGATTTCTGCCTCCCACTCGGGGTGGCCGTTGGCCCGGGCAATCTCCCGATACAAGGCACCACGATCCCGATTTTCATCGGCCACCAGTCGTGCCACCTGAGAGCGGGAGCGCAGGGCAATGGACTTCAGATCACGCACCGCCAGTTCGCCGTTGCTGCTTAAACCAATGCTACCGGCTGCATAGTGAGGGGCCAGCTGCCCGTGGCGCTTGCGCATGGTGCCCTGGATGCGGGCAATGGCCGGCGATGAGATATCAAGATTGGGCGCGGCCGCCGCCGCACTGGGGATAAAGAATTCCACCACTTGCCCCAGCACACCGCCAGATTGTGGTTGATAGAGAGCCCCCTTATCCGCCGGCGCCCTCTTGTCTTCGCCGCCACCCCAGACATCCTCAATAATGCGATCTGCCGCCTTCTCCGCCGCCGCCGCGGGAAAATAGACATTGATGGTTACGCAGGCGCTGAGGAATATCAGCATCCAGCTATTACAGAGCAGTTTTTTCATTGCCATCTCCTTACCAACAAAAATGATTTATGGGCACCCTCACTTAACCACCGGCCCCTGCGAAGCAGTCGCCTGCTTGAGGCGCTCCACCAGCGTGTTCCAATCTACTCGACGATTAAAGCCCTTAACATCAATACGCGGAATACCACCGCCTTTCACCAGATAATAACCTCCGGAACTATCCTCTACGCCCCCCATTTCACACAACCCCTGACGTAAGCGACAACTAAGACCAAGACGCTGGTAGGAAAAGTCCTCGAAGAATCGCAGGAAGCTGCGAGACAGAATATCCGCCGGCCCACCGCCCAGACTACTCAGGTTGCCCACCGCACGCTGACTAATCCGATGGCGGCTACGATCACCCGGCGGGGTGGAAAATGTCGCATCAAAGGCACGCGGTTGCCAGTCTTCCAGCAACAGGCCGTGGAGCGCCCCATCCAGTCTGCCGCGAATGGTACCAAAGGAGAAAACCCGGGTCAGGGCATCCAGTGAGAGGTTATGAAAATCCACTTCAGCCCGCAGCCGTGGCACCACCCCTAAGGGCTCCTCCAGACGCAGCTCACGGATCACCACATCGCCGTCAAAAACCTGTATTCCCAGGCTACCCTCAACATTCATCACCCCCCGGGCATAGCGAATAGCGGGAATCTCGCCCGCCAGACTGCCCTCAAAGGGCGGCCAGTCCAGTACCTCACTCACCCGCGCCATGGATAAGGGGCCCAGACCTCCGCTAAGTTCCCAGGCAAGCGACGGAGTACCCAGCCCCTGCGCCTTGAATTCGCTGATACGCAGCGGACCATCGAGAATTTGCACCTGCAATGGCTCAGCGAGCTGAAAGTCTTCCCCCTTGAACTCACCACGCAGGCTGGCGGGTCCCAATGGCGCCCTATACAGGTGTCCACCGCCCCAGCTGAGGGTGCTTGTTGGGACCTTTCCCGCACTGCCCCAGTGCAGGCTTCCCGAGAGTTGCTCCAGACCAAAGCGCTGTTGTTCATCGTGCAGGTCCAGGCGCCGCAGTTCGAGTTGCGCGTGGGTTTCGCCGTTACCATCCCGGCGCAGGCGGGCTTCCAACTCGCCGGCGGTGTACAGTTCAGCCAACGGCGTGCCATATAAGAAAGGCTGCAGATAGACCTGATAGAGCTCCGGAAAGTGGCCCTGTTCAAGTTCGGCCTCATGCAGAATCCAACCGCCATTAACCAAGCTGGCTCGTGTGCGTAGTGCACCAACACCCGGGTGCTGAATGTGTAGCTTCCGTAGATCCAGGGTGTGGCTTTGTGCCTGCCAGTCCGCCTCGAATTGCAAACTCAGGGGGGCATCTCCCACCTCCACCCATACTGGTGCCACTCCCATCACACCCGCATCCAGGCCGGCTTCTCCTGCAAGTTGCCAACCGTCTTTTAATTCCCTGGCGCGGAGCCTGAGATTTACATCAAGGTTTTCCCCCGCACGTTCGCCATCATCGCTGGAATAGGCAAGATTCCCGAGTCCCAGGCTCAGTTCACCCTGGAGCCCTTTGGCCCGCATTTCCAACTTGAGATTTCCGCTTATTTTCCCGGCAGATACCTCCGGGGTCGCCTCGATGCCCCACTCCGCGAGCCAGCGGCCAAGCTTGGAGAGCACGACACCATTCGCCTGCAGATTGGCCTGCCAACCCTTGGAACCCGGGAGATAATCCAGTTCCAGCTTGCCGCCGGCGAGTGCCAGCCCGCGTATATGCAGTCCGTTATCTGCGTCGAAACGGATAGCTAATGGAGGAGGACTCCAAGCGCCATCAGATCGATGCAATTTGAACTTGGCCGCGGGGCAGGAATAGCCATCACTCAAGTCCAGTTCGGCACAGGAAAACTCGATTGCCCTAATTTTTTCCAGCAGAGCGGGAAGTTTGAGACCAAACAGACGGCCGCTGGCACGCGTACCGCCGGAGGCGGTGAATTGCAGTGCTATACGGGCACCCGCGGCGGACCAACCTGGGCCCTCCAGAGGGCCCGTATCCAGATGCAGGCCAGGGCTGCCCCACACCTTGCTCGCCAGCAACAAAAACAGCAGCACACCCAGACCGCAGGGAACGATCCGGGCTTGAATTAAACGCATCAAGGGAGAAAAAGAAACCGCTTAGCTTTCAGGAAATACGCCAGTGGAGAGATAACGATCGCCACGGTCGCAAACGATAGTCACAATGACACCCTGCTCTACCTCACGCGCCACCCGTAGCGCCGCCGCCACCGCTCCACCGGAAGAGATACCGGCAAAGATCCCTTCACGCGCGGCCAGATCACGGGCTGTCTCTTCGGCCTCTTCCTGACTCACATCAAGGGTCCGATCCACGCGGCTGGCATCGTAAATATCGGGCAGGTATTCCTTCGGCCAACGCCGGATACCGGGAACCCGGGCACCCTCGGCTGGCTGTACGCCGACGATCTCGATAGCGGGGTTGACCTCCTTGAGATAGCGAGAAACCCCCATGATGGTCCCGGTAGTGCCCATGGCACTGACAAAGTGGGTTATCTGGCCATCGGTGTCACGCCAGATTTCCGGGCCCGTACCCTCATAATGGGCACGGGGGTTATCCGCATTGCCGAACTGGTCGAGGATCCGCCCCTCCCCCGCCGACTGCATGGCCCGGGCGTGGTCTATAGCCCCCTCCATACTACCCTTGGCAGGCGTCAGCACGATTTCGGCCCCATAGGCGCGCATCACCGCACGCCGCTCGACGCTCATATTGTCGGGCATCACCAGAATCATCCGGTAACCACGAATAGCGGCGGCCATGGCCAGCGCGATACCGGTATTGCCGCTAGTGGCCTCGATCAGCACATCCCCGGACTTGAGTTCGCCACGCTCCTCGGCCCGGCGAATCATGCTCAGTGCTGGCCTATCCTTTACCGAACCCGCAGGATTGTTGCCTTCGAGCTTGAGCAACACGGTACTGCTTCCGGCATCGAGGCGCTGCAGACGTACCAGTGGCGTATTGCCGGCAAATTCTTCAATCGTTGGATAGCTCATAGCGGCAGTTTAGCGGAAGCGGAATATCGGGACATCCCGTATGCCATTGATCGAAAATGGGAAGTGCGAGTGCTTTTTGATAGATTGCGCCCAGAATAATTCAGAAGTTCCTACAAGGAATTCCAGGCAGTGAGCAAAACGTGTTCTTAAGGTCTCCCCTGCGTTCGGCAGTCGCCGCATTCATCCTGCTGACGAATAGTCCTTCGGGTTTTACCGAATCGACGCCCCTGCCTAGCGAAGACAGCGTTTATTTTGAGCTGCCGGTGGTCCTGTCGGCCACCCGTTTGGAGCAGCCCATGCTCGACACCCCTGCCTCGATTACCGTTATCGATCGGGAGATGATCGCCGCTAGTGGCGCCCGCGAAATCTACGAGCTATTCCGCATGGTGCCCGGTTTTCAGGTTGGCTCCGATAACGGCAGCGTACATACCGTGACCTACCACGGTCTCGGGGATCAATTCTCCCGCCACATGCAGGTGCTGGTCGATGGCCGCTCGGTCTATACACCCGGGCTTGGCCAAGTGGAATGGAGCAATTTTTCTATAGCCCTGGATGACATTGAGCGCATTGAGGTGGTGCGTGGCCCCAACGCCGCCAGCTATGGTGCCAATGCCTTTCTCGGGGTCATCAGTATTCACACCCGCCACTCCGCCGCCGAGCAGGGTCCGCAACTCAAGCTGATTCGGGGTGGTGACGGTATCGAACACTATCGCGCCCGCTATGCAAACAGTGTAGGCCCGCTCAGCTTTCGTACCAGTGTCAGTCGTCGTGCCGACCACGGCATTGACCAGCGCCATGACAGCAAGCGCAGCACCCTGGCGAACCTGCGTGCCGACTGGCTGGTAGGGAGTTTGGACCGACTTGAGTTTCAAGCCGGTTTTAACAGGGGCACTCGTCAGGATGGCTTCGCGGGCGATTCGTTGCAGAACCTGCGTACCAAGGCGGACAAAAGCTATTTTGGCCTGCTGCGCTGGCAGCACGTATTTCGCCCGGAAAACGAATTGAGCCTGCAGGCTTACTACAATTATTTTGATCGAAGCGAAACGATGGGTGGCAAGGCCGCGGCCGGTATCTCCTTTGTTCCCACCCCCTCCCCAATCACCCAACACCGCTACGATCTGGAACTGGAACATCGCTTCCGGCTGGCAAGCCACTGGCGCGTGGTCTGGGGCGGTAGTGCGCGCCTGGACCAGGTGGATGCCCCACTGTTACTGGGCAGCACCAGTCCACGGGTACAAAATCATCTCTACCGTCTGTTCGGCAACATTGAATGGCAGGTACTACGCTCACTCAGCTTTAATGGCGGCGTGATGATGGAGAATAACGACATCACCGGTACTGCCTGGTCACCCCGGCTGGCACTCAACTACCGCCTCTTTCCCCGTGTCGCCATCCGTACCAGCCTGAGCAAAAGTCTGCGCACCCCATCAGCTTTTGAGAATAATGTGGACTGGAAGCTACCGATCGCGGGCGGTGGTGGTGCCGTGGTACCGCTTTTTCTTGGCCCCGGTACACTGCAACCGGAATCTATCATTGCGCGGGAACTGGGCCTGATTGCGGCAACCGCCAGTGATAACTTCCGCATTGAACTAAAATTATTCAGAAATTCCCTGCGCCGTCTTGTAGGTACCAGCGGCACTCTGCCATTTAAATTTATCAACGAGAATTCTGCCACGGTGGAAGGCCTGGAAGGGCAACTCCAATGGCGCCCCACCAGTCGTGCCCGACTCATTCTCAGCCACGCCAATGGACGCACCACCAGCACCAACCCCGGCCTGGAAGCCAGCACCCCCTCATCCACCACCCATTTGCTTGGTATCTATCACCTTGCTAACCGTTATGACGCCAGTTTTAGCTTCACCCGGGTCGGTCAAATGACCTGGCTTGGAGAAGGCAACAAGATGCCCTCTTTCCGCCGTCTCGATCTTCGTATAGCCCGGCGTTTTGGCCCACCCGAGCATGAGGCTCAAATTGCCCTGGTGGTACAGAACATGATGGATAAATACACCGATTTTCGTGACGAGAACCGTCGGGGTAAAACGGGCTTTCTACAACTGGACCTGCCCTTGTAGGCCGGCGCCAAAACTGGACGCCAGCGAAAAATTACCTATGGAAGGGAAGGCACGCACAAAGGGGGGTTACCGCTCCGCAAGCCTCATCTTGAGCCTCATATTGCTCGCTTTACCGGTGCGTGCCCAGGAAGTGATCTGGGTCATCGCCAATCCCGAACACGCGGCCCACGGGCAATTTATCCAGGGCCTGCGCGATAGCCTTTCGCGCACCACACAGCCCATACCTGCACTACGCCTGCTGCGTCCCGCAGAACTAGCAAGTATCTCGACCCCGGAACACCCCATACTGTCGATTACCGTCGGCAGCCGGGCGGCAGAATTTCTTAACAAGGCGAAACTGGAACCCCAACGGGAACTGCATGCGCTGATTCCTCAAGCGGCATACCAAAAACTCTATCCGCAACCGCAAACGGATTCGTCACCAAGCAAACATTCAGCCATTTACGTGGACCAGCCAATATCACGCCTGCTGCGCCTCGCTTGCCTGGTGTTGGCGGACAGTCCCCGTATCGGGGTTCTACTTGGCCCTTGGTCACGCATCCACGAAGATGAGCTAAAGCGTACGAATAAGGTGGTAAATATCCACACCATAGCGGACAAAAAACAGCTGATTCCGGCCCTTCAGGGGCTCTTGCCCCGTAGTAATCTGTTGCTCGCCCTGCCTGACCCTGCGGTATACAACCGCTCCAGTGCCCATGCCGTGTTACTCAATAGCTATCGCCACCGCGTCCCGGTGCTGGCTTTTTCCCGTAGCTATACGCACGCTGGCGCCCTGTTATCTCTCTATTCCACACCTGAGCAGATTGGCCGCCAGGCCGGCGAATTGGTCACACGCCTGGCAACGACGGGCGCGTGGAAACTGCCGCCCCCCGCCCATCCACGTTATTTCACGGTCAGCGTCAATCGCCAGGTGGCTTACTCCATGGGGCTATCCCTGCCCACCGAGGCTGAACTGACCACACAGCTCAATGCAGGGGAGGGCTCACCATGAAACGGCTGGGGATCCGTGCGCGCGTCATCCTGCTGGCCTTGGTGCCCTCGTTGATCATCGCCTTGTCTCTGACCGCTATCTATACCCATTTGCGGGTCCTGGATCTGGAGCGCGGGCTGGAGGAGCAGGGCCTGGCTCTGGCCACATACCTCGCTCCCGCCAGCGAGTACGGAGTGTTTTCCGGAAACCTGCGTGCACTGCAGGGGCTCGCCAACGCGGCCCTTGGGGATAGTCAGGTACGATCCGTCCGCATCGAGGATCAGCGCGACCAAATCTTGACTCACAGTGGCCCCCCTCCCCATAGCCACGCTGCATTCAAGACTGACACGGGCACGCAACCCATGCTGCTCGATTCACGGGATGGCCAGACCCTGTTCATCCGCACCCCGGTACGCCTGAGCGAACTTGAGGTAGTGGATTTCGCCCTCGACCCGGTGCCTGTATCAACCGTACAGAATCATACTATCGGCTGGGTAACGGTAGAGCTCACACGCTCGAAGATGCTCAGCAACAAGCGCCAGATCATTATTTTGAGTGTGCTGATCATGCTGCTGGGAGCAGGTTTCATCATCCTGCTGGCTCTACGCTGGTCCCGGGGCATCGTGCAACCCATCACCCATCTCACCCAGGCGGTGGAACAACTGGAAAGCGGCCAACTAAATACCCGGGTAAGCCTGGAAGGTGAGGGAGAGTTGCAGCGCCTGCAAGGTGGTATCAACGCCATGGCCCGATCACTGGAAACAGCCCAACGTAACTTGCAGCAAAAGATAGCCGCGGCAACCCGGAATCTGCGCGAAACCTTGCGCACGGTGGAATCACAAAACATCGAACTGGAGGCCGCCAAGGAGCAGGCACTTGCAGCCAGCCGGGAAAAATCCACCTTCCTCACCCATATGAGCCACGAGCTTCGTACCCCGCTCAACGGAATTTTAGGCTACTGCGAACTGCTGGATATCAGCCCCCTGGACCCGGAACAGCGTGGCTACGCCGAGATCATCCAAAGCTCGAGTCAGAATCTACTCGCACAGATCAATGAACTACTGGATCTGTCCCGCATCGAGGCGGGGGAGATCAATATCGAATGCACCGAGTTTCATCTGGGTGAATGTATTGAGGATGTGCTCGACCTGTTGGCGCCAGGGGCGCACGCAAAGGGGCTGGAACTGGTTTACTTTATGGCCTCTGATATCCCTCACTGTTGCCAGGGCGATCCTTTACGAATTCGCCAAGTGGTACTGAATCTGGTGGCTAACGGCATTAAATTTACCTCCGCCGGTAGCGTCATTATCACCCTGACTCGCGCCGATGAAGAGCCGCAGAGCATGGGTGTGGAAATCAGCGTGAGCGATACCGGTATCGGCATCCCCGATGACCAACAGCGGCGGATATTTGAGCCCTACCGACAGGCAGATCCGGAACACCAGGCCGATGGCACTGGCCTTGGGCTCGCCATCTCGGCAAAACTGGCGGCCTCCATGGACGGTGAAATCAATGTCGAAAGTGTGGCAGGCGAGGGCTCTACTTTCACTTTTACACTCCGTTGCTGTCAGCTGCCGACACCCGCCTATGAGCAAAGCGAGCTCGAAGGCACCCGCGTATTGCTCTATGCCCCACATCCCTTTACCCGCATGTCGGTGCGTGAACAGATGCGCAACTGGGGCATACAAGTACGAGATGCCCGCTCTCTGAATGCCCCCACAAAGGGCTGGGCTCACAGACAGAATCGGCGAGCCCAGCCTGACTGTGCCATCCTGGATCTGAGCCATGAGGATGACAAACAGCAAGCCTTGGCCAATGTGAAGCTATCTTGCCCGATCCTTATTCTCGACCATCGAGACCCGGAGCTGCTGGCAAGCAACGGGCAGCACTATCCCTTTTTGAGAAAACCCGTACGCAACGCGGAGCTGCAGCGACAATTGCAGCTGCTTTCAGGGCATGCAGAGCAATCCGCCCCCGGGCAGACATCCCGGATGAAAAATCGTCTGCTACTGGACTCAAGCGCCCATGTACTGCTGGTGGAAGACAATCGGGTCAATCGAAAACTAGCCACCACCTTATTAGAACGTCTTGGCCTTCAGGTCAGCCAGGCTGCTACCGGACAAGAAGCGCTGGAGGCCTTCTTCCAGCACCATTTCGATCTGATACTGATTGACCTGCATCTGCCAGATCGGGATGGCCTGTGGCTCACCGAACGCCTGCGTGCACTGGAATCCGCATCCCGGCACACCCCGGTCATCGCACTCAGTGCTGATGCCATGCCAGAAACCCGCGCCCATGCCCTCGCCGCGGGTATGGATGCCTTTTTGAGCAAACCCCTGGAGAGAAAAACCCTCCGTCAAACCTTGAAACAGTGGTTGCCAGAGCGGACATTGGAAGCTGGAGCCACCACCAGCACACCGGACTCTGGCAGCGAACAATCCTCCCTGCAGGCGGACCTTACAGCCTTGTTACGAGAGGACCTGAGGCCGCGTGCCGACGGCATCAACGCCGCCCTTGAAGCCAAGGATTGGCACGCTCTCCGCGAACAAGCCCACACCATCGCCGGCGGTGCGGCCTGTTGTGGTGCTATGGAACTTAAAATAACGGCCGGCGCACTGGAACAGACGATTATTGACGCCGAGTTTTCCAGTGTTGCAGACGGGGTGGAGCAGTTGTTGCGGGAAATTGAAAAGCAGTTAGAAAACACCCATTAGGGCTCGAACGGTAATAATATTATTGTTACTCGATTCCTTAAAGCGACAACGAAAACACCAGTGCATCCTCACGGATATCGGCACCCGGATAGTAGCCACGGCGGCGGCCGATACGGCTAAAACCAAAGCGCTCATACAGGCCACGGGCAGCCGTATTGGAAGGACGCACCTCAAGAAACATCACCTCAGCACCATGCTCCTTGGCAACGCCCAGCATTTGCTCCAGCATTTGTTTGCCGTAACCCCGACCCTGATAGGCTGGACTCGCGCACAAGTTCAGCATATGAGACTCCCCTGCCGCCACCGAAAGCACGCCATAGGCAAAGATAGTGTCCCGATTGGCCAACACCCAATTTGAATAACCCGACGCAAACAAGCAATCGGCAAAGGTGCTTTTCGACCATGGAAAGGGATAGGCGGCACACTCAATGCGCCAGATCTCCGTCACATCCGCCATGGCCATAGGCCGAGGCACCGCCAATGCAGAGGCCATCACCGCATTCATTCGTCCGTCAACACGGAACGGGCAAGCAGCAGATCCTGCCAAGCCTGCTTCTTCTGCCGAGGCGCCCGCAGTAAGTAAGCTGGATGGTAAGTCACCACCAGCGGAGTATCGTTATCGCCATAGCTATGCAACTGGCCACGCAAACGCGCCAGCGGCAGCTTGGTATCGAGCAATCGCTGCGCCGCTACCAGGCCCACCGCCAGAATAATTCCCGGATTGACCAATTTCATCTGACGGAGCAAATAGGGAGCACAGCAGACAGCTTCTTCAGGGGTGGGATTGCGATTTTCCGGCGGCCGGCATTTAAGGATATTGGCAATATAGACATCGCTACGCGCCAATCCCAGAGCCAATAACATGGCATCGAGCAACTGACCGGAGCGGCCCACAAAGGGCTCACCACGGCGATCCTCTTCCGCTCCCGGGGCCTCTCCTACTATCATCCAGCGCGCATCATGGTCCCCTACACCCAACACAGTCTGGGTACGGCTACGGTGCAGCTCGCAGGCCGTACATGCAGATACCTGCTGTGCCAGCTCATCCCAACCCACTGCACCCATCACCATTTCAGGTATCTCCTCTGGAATCGAGTCCTCTGCACCACGAAGCACCCAGCGGCTAATTCCCATGGCCGCCAGACACTGCCGTTTGCGCGCATCCAAGAGCTTAGTCCCGACTACAACTGCGGGTGAGTACGCGTCACTGGACGCAGGATCTTGTTGAGTGCATTGAGGTAGGCCTTGGCCGAGGCAATAACAATATCCGTGTCAGCACCCTGCCCATTGGCAATATGCCCGCCTTTTTCCACCCGCACCGTTACCTCACCCTGGGAGTCGGTGCCACTGGTGATGTTATTCACCGAGTAGAGCAATAAGTCAGAGCCACTTTTCACCACCGATTCGATAGCCCGGAAGGCAGCATCCACAGGACCACCGCCTTCGGATTGGGTTGAAGTTTCCTCACCATCCACGCTCAGAGTAACGTGCGCCAATGGGATCTCACCCGTCTCCGAACACACCTTCAGGGCGAGCAACTTGAAGCGCTCATTTTCACCCTCAAGACGAGAATCCGTTACCAGGGCCTGAAGATCATCATCGAAGATCTCGTGCTTCTTGTCCGCGAGTTCCTTGAAGCGGGCGAAGGCATCGTTCAGCTCCTCCGCCGAGGCCAATTCGATACCCAACTGCTCAAGCCGTGAACGAAAGGCATTTCTGCCGGAATGCTTGCCCAGCACCATGCGGTTGGCACTCCAACCCACGTCCTCGGCACGCATGATCTCGTAGGTCTCACGGCTCTTTAGCACCCCGTCCTGATGAATCCCCGCCTCATGGGCAAAGGCGTTGATGCCAACGATGGCCTTGTTGGGCTGTACCGGAAAACCGGTAATCGTCGACACCAGGCGCGAACAGGGCAAAATCTGGGTGCTATCTACCCCGGTCTCACAGCTAAACTCGTCCTTGCGCGTACGCATAGCCATGACGACCTCCTCCAGCGCGGCATTACCCGCACGCTCGCCCAAACCATTGATGGTGCACTCCACCTGCCGCGCTCCGTGCTCCACCGCAGCGAGGGAGTTCGCTACTGCCAGCCCCAGGTCGTTATGGCAATGCACCGAAAATATCGCCTGGTCAGAATTGGGCACGCGCTCCCGCAGGGTCTGGATCAAGGCCCCAAACTGGTGCGGTAATGCATAGCCCACGGTATCCGGAATATTCACCGTACGGGCCCCCGCAGCGATCACCGCCTCAATGACCCGACACAGAAAATCGGTCTCTGAACGGCCGGCATCCTCCGGCGAAAACTCCACATCATTGGTATATTGGCGCGCCCGCTTTACCGCACGTACGGCCGCCTCCACCACCGCATCGGGCTCCATGCGGAGCTTGTCCCGCATGTGGATAGGTGAAGTGGCAATGAAAGTGTGAATGCGCGGCGCAGCAGCCTCTTTCAATGCCTCGCCAGCACGGTCGATATCCGCATCCATGGTGCGTGCGAGCCCACATACGGTGCTATCTTTTACCAGTTTGGCCACCGCCTGAACGGCGGCAAAATCACCTGGACTGGCGGCAGGAAACCCGGCCTCGATGATGTCCACGTGCATGCGCTCCAGCGCCGTGGCGATACGCAGCTTTTCATCCTGATTCATGGAGGCGCCAGGGCTCTGCTCACCGTCGCGCAAGGTGGTATCAAAAATAATGAGTTGGTCGGTCATGTCTTGAATCCTCTGAATAGCCGATGCTAATCAGGCATTGAGAACTGGGGATAAGCATCCGATAGACATGGACTATGCCTTCGGTAAATGCTGCTTTGGTTGGTCCGCCGGGGGACCTGAGGTGGAGAGAATATGGCTGCCCTAGGGCAGCAGTCGTAGCAGGGCGAGAGCGAGGCACGCTTCAGTCGCCACAGGGGCAACAGGGAATACGGAATTATGGTTCGCGCGGCTCATAGGGTGGAAATATAGCGGGATTCACGCGGCTTTCCAAGTTCCAACCAGTTGCCTGTTATTCCAGAGCAGAAAGATCCCTTTCCGGCCACACTTAACGAGAGCGGTACTGCGTCTATCTGGATAGTGCCCACACGAACTTGGCGGCGATGGCTATTTTGTGCTTTGAGCACGCCGAAATCGCTTGAAGTGTTGTGGATGTGCCTTCCTGGAGATACATAGCGCCAAGTTAACAGGCTGGAAAACCGCGCAGCGGTTTGGAAGTCCAAGCCAGCTTGCTGGCTAAAGTTTAATGCTTTGTTATAGCTGTCTCGGTCAGAACCGGGAGTCATTTTCACAAGGAACCCCATCGTGGTCACCATCCATTTTGGTATTTGGGCAATTTCTGACAAAGAACACAGCTTCAGCTCTGGAGGTCATTTGGCTACAGTACTCTCGACCATCACAGGTGAAATTTGGTTGGGGTTGCTGGAAAGGATTTTCAACACGAGTCTCTACTACCACGGCTGGACTTGTTGTAGGACTATGCGTAATGCTTTCATTTTTAGAGTAGTAATTCCAAGCAGTAAAACCGATCAGTGCAAAAATAATAATTTTCTTCAAGCTCAACACTCCATGTTAGATAAAGCTATAACGCCAGCGTGAGCGGCACGCCGTAGCGGGGCAACCCTTGTGCTATGCTCTTCTAGCACAAGGGTTGCACTGCGGAGGTGTGTCCGACTCGACGCAATTGTTATGCGTAACCTTTGTACAAACCATCAGTTTAAAGAACAATTTCATACCCCATAAACAGGAATATGATATGTGAGAAAGTTTCTCCCATACATTTTCGTGCTATGCGTTTTAATTGATTTTCGTTTTAAAAATTTATATGCAGGCCTGCTCTCAAGCAAATGAATTATCACTTCTTGATGCCCTAACTCCTTAGACCAATCAATTAGCTTCTCAAATATTGAAGTTCCTATTCCCCAAGAAGATCTTGAAATCACAATCGCGATTTCGTAGCCCGCATCATCTTTCTGAATTCCACACCAGCCCACTAATTCACTATCTAAATACACAGCTCTAATTCGACATCCGGGAATTGAATTACAATTAATCTTTTCGCTAACCCATTCTCTTACACTCTGCGAGTCAAAAAGAGCATGCGAAATCAGATGACTCCTTATACTCTCTTCATTGAGGATAGGAATTAGTTCTTCTGAGTCAACATCATCAAATTTCACATATTTAATTGTACTCACACAATCACCTGTAACGCATAACGTTTGAGTCGAGCCGCGCGGCCACTGACAGAACCGCGAAGCGCCGCTAAACTTTCACGCGTCGGCTCGGACGATTGGTTAGGTTGCGACCTCAACTTGATCCTCTTCTCTTAAAAACACCTATACCGAATAACAGCACCCCAATTAACAGACCCAAGCCTGCTACATGTACCAACCATCCCGGTGGATTTACTTCTAGCACCTCAAACAGCAGGAATCCAAGAAATGCAATAAAACCTACTCCGAGAAATAAATAACTTACCCATGCACTTTTTTCGCCATGATCAGGAAACATTCCATCTCCTGAATCACTAACAAAAGGATACAAAGGATGACGCCTGGCCCCGCTACGTCGATCTGTAACCAGACGATATCCGACATAGGACGCCACTACAGCTCCGAGAACCGCCCAGACCCAAATTATTATGATGGATGATTCCATAGCAATCTAACAGGATTTATGTGGAAAGTTGGCTCGTTTAATGGTTAATACCGATTCGGCAATAAACGGAGCAGTGTGCACGTCCCACGTGTTCATATGCTTCTCCATAACAATAATACCTTTTAGTTATCAACGTATTACACACTCGACCGGCCTGCGTTCTTTGTAAGACGTCTTTTTGTCTCTCCCGTATTATGTCGAATCTTTGCTACATAACTCGATTGACATAGCGAGCCCACGTGACTGGAAAAATCCATATGCATCGGATGAGGTGTTCCATTTTATTCTTTGGCGGGGATTGGGTGGCGATCCTGACGGGTCAGCTCATTGCACCACTTCCGTGCCGCCTGGCTCGGCGACAGAAACTGTTTAACATCGCCTGTACAGCGGGGCTCGGTAGCATCTCGCTGCCCTAGAGGCTGGCGCGGAAATTTCCACAAGCTGGAGGCGAAAAGGTTTGGTGGTTTATGCCCCCTTCGTCGCGGAATAAGATTGATCCGGTCTCGGATAAGCGGGGGATGGCCAGTCCTCTGATTCAATTGGACGAGCGGGACACCCATAGCAAGGAAGCAGGTTTGAAAAATGGTTACTAGCGCGCGCGAACGCAGTTTCGGGTTTCCCTTCCGGTGCTCGGGAGCTATCCGATCCCTTCCCTCTCCTTGCTCATCGACCATACTGGTGTCTCCTTGACAATGGTCATACCACTTCCTATCGATCTCTCGGGTGGGCTGCTTGGCCTGTCCGAACTATCCTCAAGCGAAAAATCCAAGCCCTGAACCCTGGCGTTTCAAGGCTTTTCTGGCCTATGCGTCAACGCTCCGGGCCTTAGCTGGCTTTTCTCCGCGGGGCACTGGCCTCTCCGGCTGCTCCGACTACTTTACGCTCGGCGCGGCGGCGGCGGATTTGAGACAGGGTCAATACCAGACCCGACAAGGCATACACCAGGGCCGCACCGAACAGCACCTGGGGCGGACCCAGAGAAACCAGCACGAACAGTAGCACCACGATCATCAGGGCCACAAAAGGCACGCGCTCACGCAGGTTCAATTCCTTGAAACTGTGATAACGAATATTGCTAACCATCAACACCGCCGCCAACACCGCAATGGCAAAGACCAGTGCCGCCAGGCTGGTTCCCTTGACCTCGTAAACTTCGCCGACCCAAACCAAACCCGCAATGAGGGCCGCGGCCGCCGGGCTGGCAAGCCCCTGAAAATAGCGTTTGTCGGCGATACCTACTTGTGTGTTAAAGCGCGCCAGACGCAAGGCCACCGCCGCGGTATAAAAGAAGGCCCCCACCCAGCCCAGGGTACCGAGGGATGCCAGTGCCCACAGGTAGGCCACCAATGCAGGGGCGACGCCGAAGGCCACCAGATCCGAAAGGCTGTCGTACTCCGCCCCAAAGGCGCTCTGAGTGTTGGTCATACGCGCCACGCGACCGTCGATTCCATCCAGAATCATGGCCACAAAGATGGCGATAGCAGCCTGACTAAAGTGCCCCTCCATAGCCGAAATAATGGCGAAGAAGCCGGAAAACAGGGCCGCCGTGGTAAACAGATTGGGTAACAGATAGATCCCGCGACGACGCTTTGTAGATGCCGTACTCATAGATCCTTCCTCAGAACTGATGCACCAAGAACATCCGTTGATTATACCCCGCCATAGCGCGAACCCGAATTTCCCGGCTTTACTCACGTACCAGGGTTGCAAGTACACCAGAACCCGCCTTGACCCGCTCGCCAATGCATACTTCAAAACATGAACTCAGGGGCACCAGCAATTCAAAATACCGGGCCCAGTATACGAAGCCACAGCGCTGCCCCTGGCCAATGCGTTCTCCCGGCGAGAAGCTAAAACGACAATGAAAAAACGGCGTGGTGCCCACTAAGCGGAACACGATATCGTCACCCTCATCGGTCTGAATCCAAGCCGTGTATTGCCGTTGTTTGGGGTCATTGGGCAGCGCTTCCCCAAGCCAGACTTCTTGTACTGTGCCCTCGGCAGGACTACGCAGACTGGTAATACCGGGGAGAGAAAGCCGCATAACGAGACGTCGCAAGGGCCTTCCGAGACGCTTCTCCTCGATCTGAGCAATAGCCTCAACGCGGCCATCTACCGCCGCCAACACTGCTAGCGGCAGGGCCGGAATCATACGTTTGGGAAGGTGGAAAATACCCAGCAGCAGTGCCACCAGGATCCATAGGGGAAGCGAACAATACAGACTGTAGCCAAACCCCACCGCCAGTGCCAGAGCACCAACAAGGGCTAGGGGAAAGACCCCTTCACGCGCCAACACCGGAATAGTTCCAGTCGGGTGACAAGATTGCCCCGATCCGGTGAGCTGCAGGCAGCTCACCGAAAAGGCAATTAATTCTTGTCTTTGTCAACCAGCTTATTAGCCCCAATCCACGGCATCATCGAGCGCAACCGGGTCCCCACTTCCTCGATGGGATGGTCGGCGGCATTTCGGCGCATGGCCTTCATATGGGCAGCACCCGCCTGATTTTCCAGGATAAACTCGCGGGCAAAGGCGCCGCTCTGGATCTCACCGAGGATCTTACGCATCTCGGCCCGGGTCTCGTCTGTGATGACACGCGGACCACGGGTCAGATCGCCATACTCGGCCGTATTGGAGATGGAGTAGCGCATGTTGGCGATACCACCCTCATAAATCAGGTCGACGATTAATTTCACCTCGTGCAGGCATTCGAAATAAGCCATCTCCGGTGCGTAACCCGCCTCCACCAAGGTCTCGAATCCCGCCTGAATCAAGGAGGTCACACCACCGCAAAGCACGGCCTGCTCACCGAACAGATCGGTCTCGGTCTCTTCTTTAAAGCTGGTTTCAATAATTCCCGCACGTCCACCACCGTTGGCCGAGGCATAAGCCAGGGCGATATCCCGGGCTTGGCCCGAGGCATCCTGATGAATAGCGATGAGCGAAGGAGTACCGCCGCCCTGGACATAGGTGGAACGTACCAAATGACCCGGCCCCTTGGGGGCGATCATGATGACATCGAGGTCGGCGCGCGGCTCAATCTGCTGGAAATGAACATTAAAGCCATGGGCAAAAGCCAGTGCCGCACCCTGTTTAATATTTGGCGCGATGGTCTCGCGATAGATGGCTGCCTGATGTTCATCGGGAGCCAGCATCATCACCACATCGGCGCTGGCCACTGCCTCGGCCACTGGCTTGACCGTGAGCCCCGCTGCCTCGGCCTTGGCAGCTGAAGGGGAACCCGGACGCAGCCCGACCACCACATTACAACCGGATTCCTTCAGATTATTGGCGTGGGCATGGCCCTGGGAGCCATAACCAACAATGGTTACCTGGCGGTTCTGAATAAGGGACAGATCGGCGTCTTTATCGTAATAAATCTTCATGCTTTATCTCGTCTGTAAAAGGCCCAAAATGGGCGTTGACTGGGCTCGTCGGCCGTCGGTTTATATAGCGTTAAATACGTAGGCTCTTGGTTCCACGTCCGATACCCAGGGCACCCGAACGCACCACCTCAAGAATGGATTTCGGCTCCAGAGCATCGATAAAGGCGTCGAGTTTAGCGCCGACACCGGTGACTTCAATGGTATAGGTGGAGTTGGAAACATCGAGGATACGACCGCGGAAAATATCGCTAAGGCGCTTCAATTCCTCACGTCGGGCCCCGGTGGCGCGTACCTTGATTAACATCATGGCGCGCTCAACGTGCTCCCCTTCAGTAAGATCCAGCACCTTGATCACATCTACCAGCTTATTCAGCTGCTTGGTGATCTGCTCGACGATCCCTTCGTCCTCTTCCCGGGTAACCAGGGTCAACCGTGAAACGGTCGGATCGTCAGTAGGGGCCACACACAGGGAATGAATATTGTAGCCACGCGCTGAGAACAATCCCGCCACCCGGCTCAGGGAGCCCGGCTCATTTTCCATCAGCATCGCTATGATATGGCGCATCAGGCTAGCTCCCTCAACAGCATCTCGTTGTGCCCTTTTCCGGCCTCCATCATCGGATAGACGTTTTCAGAAGGGTCAGTAATAAAATCCATAAAAACCAGGCGATCCTTGAGGGCCAAGGCCTCTTTCAACGCACCTTCCACATCACCGGGTTTATCGATACGCATTCCCACATGGCCAAAACTCTCCGCCAGTTTGCAGAAATCGGGGAGTGCTTCCAAATAGGTCTGAGAATAATTCTTATCGTAAAAAAACTCCTGCCACTGGCGCACCATGCCCAGATAACCGTTGTTCAGACTGATGATCTTGACCGGCAGGCCATACTGTTTGGCAGTGGCCAGCTCCTGTATGCACATCATGATACTGCCATCGCCGGTAATGCAGGCCACGGTCTCATCCGGGTGTGCAAACTTCGCCCCCAAAGCCGCTGGCAAGCCAAAACCCATGGTCCCGAGCCCACCAGAATTAATCCAGTGTCGTGGGTCCTTGAAGGGATAATACTGGGCCGCAAACATCTGATGCTGTCCCACATCCGAGGCCACATAAGCATCGCCGTTAGTGAGCTTATGGAAGGTCTCCAACACCATCTGCGGTTTGATCAACTCACTGGAATTGTCGTAGGAAAGGCACTTCTTCGCACGCCATCCCTCGATCTCCTCCCACCACGTTGCCAATGCCGCCTTATCTGCCTGCTGCTCACTGCTCTTAAGGGCCGTCAGCAATTCGCCGAGAACCTCCTTGACCCCTCCCACAATGGGCACATGGACCTTGACCACCTTGGAGATGGAAGCCGGGTCAATATCGATATGGATGATCTTTGCCTTGGGACAGAACTTTTTAACATCTCCCACCACGCGGTCATCGAAGCGGGCACCGATAGCAACGAGCACATCACAACCGTGCATCGCCATATTGGCCTCATAGGTACCGTGCATACCGAGCATGCCAACAAACTGATGGTCCGTTCCAGGATAAGCGCCCAGCCCCATGAGAGTGCTGGTAATGGGATAACCCAGTTGCTGCACCAGTTGCCTTAATTCCTCCGAACTCTCGCCGAGGACCACGCCACCACCGGAATACACCATGGGACGCTTGGCACCGAGCATCAGCTTGAGCGCCTTCCTAATCTGCCCGCCATGTCCCCGGGTAACCGGACTATAGGAGCGCATCTCGACCTCAGCCGGATACACATAGTCGGCCTTGAGCGCGGTGACGTCCTTGGGGATATCCACTACTACCGGTCCGGGACGACCGGAAGTGGCCACATGAAAGGCCTTCTTCAGGGTCACGGCCAGATCCTTCACATCCTTGACCAGGAAATTATGCTTTACACAGGGACGGGTAATGCCGACGCTATCCACCTCCTGAAAGGCATCGCTACCAATGGCCTGGGTGGGTACCTGCCCGGTAATAATCACCATGGGAATGGAATCCATATACGCGGTGGCTATACCCGTCACCGCATTGGTAGCACCAGGCCCCGATGTCACCAATACCACGCCGGGCTTTCCGGTGGAGCGGGCATAGCCATCAGCCATGTGGGTGGCACCTTGCTCGTGACGGGGCAGGATATGTTTGACTGCATCCTGTTTGTACAGCTCATCGTAAATAAACAGTACTGCGCCACCGGGATAACCAAAAAGATATTCCACTCCCTCGTCTTTAAGGAAGCGACAAAGGATTTGTGCGCCGGTGAGTTCCACGATTGACAACCTCATAAATGAAAAATGCCCGCAATAGCGGGCGCTGATACAGCATGCTGACCGGGTAAATTACTGCGTATTTGCAGATAGATCAAGAGACTAGAAGTCTGTCGGCAGGGTGAGAGCATATTAAATCCTATCCATAATGTCAGCGCACAACTGGTCTTCCATGGCTGCAATTTTACGCGTTCGCCTCAATCCCTTTTTCGCTAGACTGTGACTGGAAGCCAGCTGGCAGGAGCTTAGAAAATAGCATTTTGACTTCGTCTGCAAACGTCCCCTGAGCGCCTTTGAGGCGCTAGCAGCCTAAGCAGTGCCGGGATGGCGGTGTTTTCATTGCTTTTGTGCGCTACCTTTTGCTGCCGGTAATCACCCCTAAAAATGGCTGCATTCAGAAGTGGAGTTTTCTCAGCAAGTGAGCGGAGAGGAAATTCTGAATGAAGAAATACCCTATATCATTAGCCAGATCTTGGCGTTCCTGAAACAGGCCGGGTCCATGGTACCTGTCCCTGTCTTACGTCAGGAGCACGGCATGAACGGTGCCGGTTTCTAATAAATAGCGGACAAAATATGGTGGCATGGATGCCTCATATGATGTTCAGACTCGGACAGTGTGCCGAAAAGCGATGGAGACGAGGTGATAATAGTCGATCAGGACGCCGCTTGAATCAAGCAGCTAAATACAACTTTCGACAATAACTCGTTTATTGGCGCCACCTTGCTTATTTTAAGACAAAGTGCTCACTAAAAACCTTAATTCCCTGAACATATTTAGAGATTTTTTCTATTCTAAGGGCGAATTCCCTCGTAATTTCATCAGCTCCCCGCTCATATCCAGTGGCATATTTAAGTTCAACGATAATATTGGGGTCACTTTTTACGAAACTGAAATCGGCACGCATCTTTCGAAATGGCGAATAAGAGAGATTTCGATCTACCGTTATCCTATATAGCCCATCGATTGAAGCGTAATAACTTCTCTCATACTGATTGAATAATGTGCAGTTTAAACCCTTTGACAAAAGACAAAGGCCGCTCTCATCCCGGGTGTCTGCTAATAGGTTACTAACACCTTCCTGAGTTATATCTTTACCAAAATAAAAGGACCCCATAGGCACTCGTATTTTATCACCTACTAATCCAAATTTTCGCTTTACTTCAAGTGTTGGTCTAATCGTTTTTGTAAAAGCATCTCCATACCACCGAATTCGATGTTTTATCCGTGGTGACAATCCTTCTATATTTTCAAAATACGCTGCAAAATCTTGCGTATCCAAATAAATATTATTTACCGTACGATCAGGATGAACTTTCACAAATCCATAGGAGTGCAACAATATCAGCAGGTTCATCTCTTTAGTATCAATATGGGTTGGATGAAATTTTCTCTCATACCGAAAATCGTCATTACTTGAGATCATGTTGTTCATATCATTGCGCGGTTTCAACTATTAGCTGCAACAGCTTTGGAAGCTCTGAACAATTCGCACTACCAGCGGCTTTCCAATCATGGACCAATCAAGCATTCGACAAATTAGTCGTGTTTCGTACAGTCTCAAGTTTGTCCCTGCCGTTAGTCCCGAATTTCCGGTTCAACCGAAGGTTGCAGGCCCACCCTAGCTAGGTTGGCTGCAACAATACGCATCGAGCCATGTACAGATTGTCCCGCCCCCGGTAGTGCACCTTCCTGAATCCAAATAGCCGTTGGAGAACCAAGAACGGATGCTCCGCCTAGGCCCATACCCGAGACTTAGTATGATTCCTGACATTCGCTTCATCACTCGAGAAACGGTGACTATGTCCTTTCTTATGGATAAAGTCGTGCTTGGGGGCACACGTGACCGAAGCGCTTCGCGTTGCCTGGAGTAGATAGAATCCCCCCAACACACGGGTTTCTCCACTGTGCAGCGAGTCCCCAGCAATTGCCTGTAATGCACGTTCGCCGCTGTGATGGTCACCGAGTGAATCAGTTTACACCGGCTGTCGACACAAATATGTGCCTTTACACCAAAGTAACACTGATTTCCTGTCTTGGTCATGTACATTTTCGGGTCCCGCCTGCCTTCCCGCGTCTTTTGGTTGAATTGCGCGCACCGACATTGGTGCTGGTGCCAAGATTCAGACCATGTTCCTGAAGGTATTCCCCAGTCGTTACAAACAACTGGCCACCCAGATTGTGAACCTTTAGCAGGTGGCGGAACTTGCGTACTATCGTTTCGTCCGGTGCCGGCTCACGCTCGAGGTGAATGCCAATAAATTGGCGCATGGCAGGCGAGTCATACAAAACTTCTTTTACCACTGGCTCGGAGAGGTTGGCCCAGTGGCGCGGGAAATGGATACGCAGCATACGTTTCAGCAGCACAGGAGGACGGCCCGCACCTTTGAGCTTTGGGTAAAATGGCTTAATCACACTGCACAATTCACGCCCGGAAATAATCTGCTCCATCTCGGCAAGAAATTGCTCCCAGCGAGTCCGCTTGCGATACCTTTCGAACGCTTCATCAGCGAAGGTTGGTTGGTCCATGGGGTGGGGCTCGGATTATTTGAAATGATAAATAACTTAGAGCTTCCATAGTCTTATTCAGTAGAAATTTGGTCCTTTAAGCTTTCCGAATTCCAACCTCTCTCTTTTCCGTTAACCCGCAGCCGAGAATCCGGCTCCATCAGGTAAGTTCCTATTTTTGATTCCTTTAAGACCGCAATTGGACTTTCATATTCACTCTTTTTCTTATAAACAGCGACACCCATTTTTGATTTTGTGGTATCCACTTTTTCAGCCCGGAGCATAGACCCGTCCTTCACAGCAATGCCAATCTCGGAACTGACAATCTGAAAATCAATAAGATTCATATTGCTTGCTTCACCAACACTAATGCCTTTATCATTGATATTTTTCATGTAAATGGATTTAATAGAAATATTCGTCCCAGATACATCTATGCCATCATTTCCTATATTCTCAAATCGAGAATTTCTAACTGATCCGACCGAAAAATCAGAGTCAAATGCGTCAGAAGACACCTTCATGAATTTTACGCCATCGATATGGAAATTAGATGCGACAATATTCAGCGCATCTTCCGCATTAATATTCATAAATGTAACATTTCTAATATTTACATCTGATTTATAAAAGAAGGTTGTCGATGTCATATTCCATTGTTGGTTCGAAAGTATGGAAAGATTGCTGAAGACAACATTGTCCAAAATAGACGTTCCCTTTGCCTCCATGACGACAATACCTTGCCCCGTCAAATCGCTACTTGTGATTACCAACGAAGCATCCTCGCTTCCTTCAAAACGCACAGGGCCGTTCACAATTATTCGGGCACCTTTGATGAGGTCTATTTCGCCCCCACGTTTTGCAAGCTTGTAACCTTCAGGTAACGTTAGCGACCGGTCTAAAACAATTTTGCCCGGGTGTAAGGAAATGGTTTTTAAGGCCTCATTTATAGTGATAAAGGGTAGAGCGGAAATTTCCTTAATGTTGCCCTTGCCAGGTCTATCCCATTGTGTGCGTTCGCCAAAGTAATGGAAATAAAATTCTTGAAACAACCACTTCTCTGCCCCCATTGGACGGTAAACATAGCCATCTCGAACATTATTAATTACTGGTGCTGCATTGTCAGATGTCGCATTTGCGTCGATAGAGTACGCGTCTGTAACTCGCCATTCTCCAAACTGAGACTTTCTCACCCCCTGTACAATTAACTCAGATGATGGGCTATACACATTTCCTTTATAGCGGAATTTTCCAAACTCTATGGGCAAGGAATGTCGATTACGAACAGACAGTTGAATTTTACCCTTTTCCGTGCGCGCCACGAATGCGCCAACATACTCATTTGGATGAAGACGTCTAGAAATGTAATCTCGTCTCGTGATGAAGTCCTTCACCGAGAAAATTTTGAACAAACCCGGTGCAGCTCTCCTATCGCGTAACTTTGAACCCCAAGATGCGAAATACCACAAATCGACTATAGGAAAATCTTTTGATATGAAACCCAAATGGCGTTCAATCTCATCTGAAATTGCACTAAAAAAGGTCTCCAAATATCCAGGTTGAGACAACCTCTCCATACTTCGAATATAAGCCTCGACAAATCGCCGGTTAGATGTCAATTTTCTGTCAAATAATGCACTAATCAGCATGTCGGCTTCATTCAAAGGCCAACGCAGTTTTCTTCGGTCACCAGTCATCGAGTTATCGGAAAAAATGGATGTCGTATCCAAAACAAGAAAGTGTCCATCAAAACCTATCGGTTCAAATTTTTGAGTTATTGGATTGAAATAGAACTTAACACTTTTCCCGAGGGCGCCGTGCCACGTGTTTAAAACGTCGCAAATTGCCACATACCGTCCCAGCAACTCAGAATCAAATGCGTCATCAATGCCAATCTCCCCACGCTGGAACTTTTCCATTTTCTGAATTGCTTGAGAGAGAAGTTGGGGATCGTTCTTTTTCCAGGTATTTTTTTTGTAGACTTGCACTGGCGGCCATGCGCGATCGATCGGTATATCACTCTCAAAATCACCAAGGATCGGACCGTCACGACGTCCATTATTTTCGATTAAGCGCTTTTCAAAATGTTCTTCAAGAACATACGCACCCATGTCCTTTCCATTAATAGCCAATGTCACGAACTCATAACGCAAACTAATAATACCCTATTTTTTCAATAACTTATGAAACACCCATTCGGACAGAAAATTTCTCGCTACCGGGCGCTGAAGAGAAAATACTCTCATTCCCATGATCGTCTTGTTGTCTCTAACTTTAATACGAAAGGACCAATTCTTCGGATCAGTCCAGTGAAGTCGCCTGTCACCTTTTAGTCTGATCTTTATTGGATAAGCTCTATCATCAATGCGGATAGACGCTTTCACCTCTGTTTCCGAGCGGCTGGTGGAAGATATTTCCTGATCTACATATGAAACAAATTCCAACTTTCGGTAATTTTTTTGCTTAATGTCAATATTCAGCACTGGGTAATCTGGGTTGTACCCAAGAATTCTAAGAGGCTCAATTCTATAACCCGCTAATTCATTAAGCGACTTTTTGGCGGTCGCTAGACCAAGTCGGAAAAAGCCTGGATTTTGATATAATAATTGTTCTCCGACATAAAAAGTGACCGCACCCATAAGAACAACTACGGATAACTGAAAAACCCCAAGCCAGGCAAAAATACGTAACCAGATGGATGTTTTTTGTGCCGAACCATCCTCCGTAACATTTTCTTTTTTAATTATAGACACTAGTTAAGACACCTATCGCCAATACCTACCAGGCTGTCAACAATTGCGCTAAAAAGGGGGTGTTATGGAATTTTGTAATTTCAAAAATTAGATTTATGCGAGTTTTATAGAGCATCCGAACAAATAGTCTCTTTATTTCTTCCGTTTTATTGCCTGTTGTTATCGGTTTCACAAGAATCGGGCGCAACTGCCCCGCTATGGAGACATTACAGCCAAAATATTGCACATTCGGCGAGTTGTAGCTGATCAGCGTCACCAACATCTGAAAACCAACTCGCTCCTTGCCCTAGAATTTTGTTTTTTTATCGATCCGACCGCTTTTTCCAAGCCAAAGATTTCTTCGATGCACTTTCGGATTCGTTGACTCACTTCATAGCCCGAATGGAATGTAGTCCGTCCACCAATCGCGGGAAGCTGGTTGGTATTATTCTGTGCAACATGCGGAGTAATCTTGAGTTTGCAAGTATCGGCCACGAAGCCTTGGGTATCATAGATGCTTACCCGCACCGACAGTAATTTGATGCGTAACCGGGTGCTCAGCCGGCATCTCAATGGCACTGTCGCGTTCTGCCGTGCCGCCAACTTGGGTGATGGGGGAATCCACCACCAAGCCGTTGTTATTTTCCATCAGGGCATGTCCCATGTAATAGAGTTTGACTTCCTTGCCGAGACCCTTACGAAGCATCTTGGCTTCAGGATCTGTCGTCGAACCATGGGTCTCATTCTTGCGCTTCTCACCATGAAAGTGCCGATCCGGGTTACGCTCGCTCCCTCGAAGTCGTTCACCCGAGCCATCTTTGGGGCGAATATTCTTCATCGACGCCTATTCCTCGATCAGAGTGCCATCCACACTGAAATGTTCGTCCGACGACAGTCTCTTATCCTTGGCCTGAGCCAGGACGAGATCAAAAAATTCATGTGTGATATCCGATTCCGGCAAATGGTCTCGGTTCTTAGAGAAAGTCGCGTGGTCCCAGACGGAAACATCCATCGACAGACCACAATAAACCGCCGGAACGGCAAATTGCAGTCGAATTGTTCACATAGCAGCCGCTCACTTCGAATCGAATAGAAAATCTGCAATAGCGAGGCTCGCAGCAACTTTTCTGGCACAATCAACGGGCGTTCCGGGTCCGCATAAACTGCCTCGAACTGGGTACTCAGCTTCGCCTTGTTAACCATCTCTCGTACAGGACGCAGCGGATGCGTAGCTGAAACGTATTTCTTGATTAACATCAACGCCGCGCATCGATAGAGACCCCTTTGCTATGGTTCGATCAAACAGGCCGAAAATATGAGTCTTTCAACAACCTGCTAGTATCGCCATCCGGCAGAACAAGCAGTCAATCTACAAGACACGAACATCTTCGACGAACATGTACTTCGCGCCCGGTATATAGGCATCTAGCCTATTTTTTATTTCTGTGAAAGCTTCGTAGTTTCTGAATTCTACGTAGAATACCGCTTCAGCGTGTCCATCGCCTTGATCGTACCGCTTTAGTGAGACAGCGTTGCATTTAGCCTTAAGCATTTCGGCTAAATTATCAATGTCGAATGAGTCACCAACAGCACCTGACGCTGTTAAATAAAAATTCCACGTTCTATCATTCTTTTTCACCGTGCGGCGGTATGCAACAAAGCAGAGTAGAGCGAGAAAAAATGCAGTTACAGTCACCAGCCTCTGATCTGCACCAAACCCTAGTCCAATTGCAATTGATAAAAATAGGAACGCCAATTCTTCTGGCTCTTTAATTGCAGCCCTAAAACGAACAATTGATAGTGCACCGACAAGTCCCAGCGACAGCGCAAGTGAACTCTTAACTACGGTAATTACCAGAGTAGTCGTTACTGCCAACAATACAAAAACATTTGCAAGTGAGTGTCTGTTTGACTGGCTTGCACCATAGGAAATGTAAAACCAACTAAGAATTGCAGCCAATATCGCAGCTAAAACTACGTTAGAGAGAAGCACAAAAAGGTTTATAGTTCCCGTTTCGGAAGAGAGAAATTGATTGAAATCTTGAAGACTATTCACCGAACAAATCTTCCAAACAGAGGCCGAAAATTAGGCATATAGCACCATGTAAGTTTTATAAGCTGAATCAGCATTTCTTGTACAGGGAAAGTATTCGTACATAATTATCTGTCTCCCCTCGTTGAACGAGTAACACGGGAGGGTCAAAATGCGTCACCCACGATTCCCGCCATTGTTTCTAGTACCCGCCCCTTTCGCAACTACTGGTTTTATGAGGACTAATCTTCCGCCAGTTTAGCGGACCAGTCACTAGCGACTTAATAGCCGCGCGCAGGATTTATCTGCTAAGCACAGCCCCAGCAACACCCCTTCCCGTATCGTCATGCTCACTGGAATTACCAAGTGCGCCGCCTATGCGAGGGCATGACGCTCCGCACAGCCAAAAGGAAGGCGCTGGCGCTACTATACGCTACTATAAGCTATACGTGCGACACGCGGGCAACGTAAAGACTGAGCTTACACCGGTTCACCCTTAACCTCCTGAAACAAAACACCACAGCCAAAGCTAGCTTGAGGCGAACACGTAAAATTGCAGCCATGGAAGACCAATTGTGCCCTGACATTATGGATAGGATTTATTATGCTCTCACCCTGCCGACAGACTTCTGAAGACGATGGACTAGCCTGCGCCACGGCCAGGGGTGAAAAAATATCTGTACGTCCTGGCGGCATCCCTCAGCAGCGTAACTTATACTCTTGCCAGATCTCGGGCTAATATGGGCCACACAACTTGGACATCCCCATGCAAAATTTTCACCTGATACTGCTCACCCTGGCCGTCTTTCTGCCCATGCAAGACGGCTTCGCTCGCATGTACAAATGGGTCGACGGCAACGGTGAGGTCCAGTATACCCAACACCCCCCAGTGGGGCGTAGCGCTACAGAGATCAAGGCACATGCCTCCCCCGTCCGCGATGAGGATGCCAAAAAGCAGTTGGAGGCATTGCATGAAAAGGCCGAAGAGCAACGACTGGAACGAAAGCTGGGCACGGAAAAAGCCGCTCGGCTCAAAAAGACCAAAGAAGATAAAAAGAAAAATTGTCTGACGGCCCGCAAGAATCTTGAGGTATTAAAGACCGCGCCGAGGATACGCGACAAGAACACCGGCGGAGAATTCGTCTATCTCGATGAAAAGACTCGCCAGAAACGCCTTGACGCTACCCGGCAACAGATTAAAGAGAACTGCAAGTAGCACCCTCTCCCCTATACAAGGTTTCGACCCATGCGTACCACCCGACTTCTCCTGGCCACCGTCAAGGAGGTACCCGCTGACGCGGAAGTAATAAGCCATCAACTCATGTTGCGTGCGGGCATGATCCGCAAGCTCGCTGCCGGCCTCTATACTTGGCTGCCCCTGGGATTGCGTGTGTTGCGCAAGGTCGAGGCCATCGTGCGAGAGGAAATGGACCAGGCAGGCGCCCAGGAAGTATTGATGCCCGCCATCCAGCCGGCTGAGCTGTGGCAGGAATCCGGGCGTTGGGGAGAGTTTGGCCCCGAGCTGCTGCGCCTTCACGATCGCCATCAGCGGGAATTTTGCGTTGGCCCCACCCACGAAGAGGTGATCACCGACATGGTGCGGCGGGAGATCCGCAGTTATAAGCAGCTACCCAGTAATTTCTACCAGATTCAGACTAAGTTCCGGGACGAAACCCGCCCCCGCTTCGGGGTCATGCGCGCACGCGAATTCCTCATGAAGGATGCCTATTCCTTCGATTTGGATAAAGAAGGTCTGGACCAGAGCTATCAAACCATGCGCACGGCCTACACCCGCATCTTCAGCCGCACCGGCCTGGACTTCCGCGTGGTCAAGGCGGACACTGGCGCCATTGGCGGCAGTGGCTCGGAAGAATTTCACGTGCTTGCCGACTCTGGCGAAGACGCCATCGCCTTCAGCAGCGAAGGCGATTATGCCGCGAATATCGAGATGGCAGCGACGGTTCCGTCCACCGAGACCCGTACCGCCGCCACTGCAACGCTCGCGGAACAGGCCACCCCGGGGGTGCAAAGCATCGAGGAGGTGAGCAACTTCCTCGAAGTGCCGGCAACACGCTGCCTCAAGACCCTGCTGGTGGAAGGAGTCGACGATCAGCTGGTAGCTCTGGTGCTGCGCGGCGATCACCAGCTCAATCTCATCAAGGCGGGAAAACACCCGTTGATAGCATCACCCGTCACCCTGGCCGCCGAGGAGCAAGTTCGGGCAGCCACCGGTGCCAGCCCTGGCTCTATTGGACCCATCGGGCTCAGCATCCCGGTGATTGCCGATTACGCCGCCCTGGAGGCGGTCGATTTCGTCTGCGGCGCCAATGTCGATGGCCAGCATTTGAGTGGAGCGAACTGGGAACGTGATCTGCCACTCGCCGAGGGCACCGATCTGCGTAATGTGGTGGACGGCGATCCCAGCCCCGATGGCCGTGGCACCCTCGCCATTGCCCGCGGCATCGAGGTAGGACACATCTTTCAGCTGGGCACCAAATACAGTGAGGCCATGAACGCAGTCTGCCTGGACGAATCGGGCAAGGCCGTCGCTCTCAGCATGGGCTGTTATGGCATCGGGGTCTCGCGGGTGGTCGCCGCCGCTATTGAGCAGAACCACGATGCCAAAGGCATTACCTGGCCCACCGCTATCGCGCCATTTCAGGTGGCCTTGCTGCCCATGAATATGCACAAATCCACGCGTCTGAAGGCCGCCATGGAAGAGCTCTACAGTGAGCTTTGTGATGCCGGCATTGAAGTGCTATTTGATGATCGCCGGGTGCGCCCCGGGGTAATGTTTGCCGATGCCGAACTCATCGGCATCCCCCACCGTATCGTTCTCGGTGACCGCGGCCTCGACGCAGGGACGGCGGAATACAAAGGCCGCCGCGATGAGGAAAACACCGAAATCCCCCTGGCTGAGGTGGTCACTTGGGTCGGTAAACGCATCGCCTCGGAGTTAACCGAGAGTTAGGATTCCTTCCCAAGTTTGCGGGCAATGGTTAACAGACCGTCCTCATCGCCAACATTGCCCGGGAAGACCACATAAGACAGTCCGGGAAAACGGCTTTCCGCCCCCAGCTTCCACACCGGCACGCCCGGCAGAATCTGCCCTGGCACCAAGGCACGCTTAACCTCCAGGCCCAGGGTAGCCAAATCGCTGGAGGTAATACCACCCTTGGCTACCAGATAGCGCGGTCGCGTGTTTATCCCCCGCAGGATCGCCACCAGGCCACTGGAAACGCGCTGACTGATGTCCAGATTGGCCTCCTTGCCAGCCACCGTATGCAATAAACGTCCAGTATAGATCACCACATCCTGACCCGCCTTCAGGGCCTGCGCAGCAGCCACGGCAACGCGCTGGATTTCCTGCTCTCGAGAAGCCTCTTCCAATAGCTTCTTCACCTCAATTTCCAATGCCAAACAGGGCCAGGCCGCCAGTAGCACTTCCAACTGTGCGGTGGTTTTTGGCACATGGGAACCCACCATCATGAGACCACCGCCCGGGCCCAGTTCCATTTCTGCCGGCCCCAGCAAAGCCCGGGGTTCAAGGCCGATACGTGCCGGCACAAAGGAGGCCGCGGTGCGGCACAGAAATCGCTTGCCACCAGTCTCCACTGCCAATAGACCCAAACTAAAGACTTCGAGGTCACGCATGTGGGCGGCATTGACCACACACACCGCTCCACGTGGCAAGGCATCGAGCAGAGCGCTGACCCGCTCCGGGCCACCACCGCGCAGATCCTCAATGGAGATAGAAACGACATCGCTAGCCGCCACTCGCCCCTCGGTCTTTTCCTCCACCCAGGCACACAAATTGGAGGCCTTGAAGCTAAAGGCCGGGTCGCGGGCAAAAGCCGTTTCCCCCGCCGGGACAAAGCGGCCCGCCTCGTCCACATAGTGCACATCGGCAACGGTATAGCGTCCCCCTTCCAGAAAAAATGGAATCAGGATCCAGGCATGAAAGGGGTCACCCAAACCCTCTGCCAGTGCCTCCACCTCTCCAGGGAAGTGCCCACGCAGGGTAGAATCACTGCGACTTACCACGGCAAAATCCTGCCCCGTTTGTGCCGCTGCCTCAGCCAGATTGGCCGCCACATCAAGAGTCAACGCACGCGCCTCGACCAGGGGCAGACCACGAGAATTGGTGAGGATATAAAAGGCAGGGTAATCACCCGCCAGTTCCGCCGCCAGACTATCCACAGACCAGTCACATAGCACTGGCAAATCATGCACCGTCTGGCAACCCGTGGGATCGTCATCAAGCACCACCAACTTGCGCTGGCTCTCGCGTACCGCCTTGCGAATCGCCGGCAATAAATCTTCTACAACCGGGGGTGGTAACGCCCCCAACACCTGTTCCCGGCTCATGCAACTTACTTCTGCTGTCATCTTGCCCTTCCCTAAGAGATGGAAAAATCTTCAGGGGCCGAAGCACCCACAACATCCTGACAATCGAGCTGGTCAACACGGGCTGCGGCAGGCCCATGGCGCAACCAGGCACACAAGACCCGTACCGCGGTGGCTTCACCACAGGCCAATACCTCCACCCGACCGTCCCGAAGATTATTGGCATGCCCACCAAGCCCGAGCTCTAACGCCTTTTGACGAGTCGATGCACGGAAATACACTCCCTGCACCCGCCCTCCCACCAAACACCGTCGACACGTCACTTCGCTCATAAACCCACCACATCAGCAATGCATAGAGGAAAATTATAACCTCGGATTCCAGGATTATTTTCACCTTCAGAGAGAATTCTGCGAGAATCGTAAATCCAAGACCTTTCAGGATATTCCATGGACCTAAACATCCGCCTGCCGCAGGTGAGCGCCGAGATCGATCCCGAGGTTGAGGTTCGGTCCGTCTACGTGGAGGAATGGGTCGATGCATTGCCCTATGCCAATCCCGGAGTGCTGATACACGAACTACAGGGTGCACTTCACAAATTTAACCGCTCCCCGCTAAAACCAGGCCTGCGCTTCGAGCTACTCGAGCACTACCGCCAGCCCTGCCTCCATCTGCTGGAAAATCGGGAAATGGAGACCTCTGGATCCTCTGCCGGCACCTTTGAAAAGACTCGCTCAGAAACCGGTGAGCTACGCAAACTGCTGGCCGAACTGGCTAATGGTTACAAACGGGCACTCAGCGACAGCCGGTCAGCCCGTGGCCTGTGGGGGAAAAACAAAACCCTCGCTGCGGCCACCCAGCGGAGCATCCATTGTCTGGTCAACGAGCAACTGCTTTGTTTTGAACAATACCACCCGGTTCCCGCCATCCTCTGGCGTGAACTAGGTAGGCTGTGGGCTTTTGCCGAGCAATCCGGCTTCCATCAGCAAGCCGGAAAGGCAGATAAGGCCCATCCGGGCGCACACCTGAGTGCGGATAATCTCTACAAGCAGATTTTGCTCTGCAGCCTGGTAAACCCCTGCCATCTTGCCTATGGAGAGGTGTGGGGTGTCTTTCGCTTACTGATGAGCTGCGCGGACAGAGCCGTCTTCCAGACAAAAAATCCAGCCGATAAATTCACCGGCCTGTTTCTGGTTCCCACCAATGGAGACGCCCCCAGCCCTTGCCGTGAAACCCCCACTGCAATGGATGTTGGCCTTCTGCTTGATACCAACCCACTACTGACGGCACTCCGTTCCCAGCTTGAACTGCCTCCCGAAAATCTTGCTGCGGGAACTCACGCACTGCTACAACACCTGGCACGCGCCTTTAGCCTGCCGCCACAGCGGCATCTGCCCCGTTCTGCCAGCAAAGGAGAGGTCTTGATCGCCAGTGGCCTCAGCACCCTGCACCATTACCTGGGCGGCACGCCGACGAACACGAAAACCCTCGATGCTGCCCCGGGCAGTGAACACAACTCAGAGGCAGAAGGCGACGACAATATTGAAATCGGCCTGCCCGACAATGAATTCGTCTCCGCTACCGCGACCCATAGCTACACCACGGAATCCTGGGAGATAAGCAACGAGGGCCCGGGCGGGGTAGGGATGCTGCGCCGACTTTCTCCAGGCATCACCCCGCGAGTCGGAGAGTTAGTAGGCATACGCATCCAGCAGGAAAAACGCTGGGGCATCGGAGTGGTGCGGTGGCTCAATATTAGTGAGGATGAGGTTCATCAGGCCGGGATCCAATTCCTTGGAAAAAAGGCCCGGGCAGTCCTGCTCTACCCGGCAGATTCCCGGCAGTCGACTGCAAACCAACTGCCGGGACTGGTACTGGCAGCAGCGGATAATTCAGGGAAGCCCACCCTGCTCATTCCCGCCGGCATCTATGCTGCCGAACGTCCGATGACGGTAGCAACGGATAAGGGCACCACCCATCGCATTGTGCTGGAACGCTGCCTGGACAACAGTGGCAATTATGAACGCGTGGACTATCGCGCCGCCAAGAGTGTAGAAAATTAAAGGAACCTCTATTTACTAAGGGGTACTTCTAAAAACTCAAGTTTCCAGGCAAGACAAGGCATGAGTGAAAAAGTTGAGTGCAGCAACTATTTGATATGTAAGCGAAACTTCTTTTCAAGAAACGCCGTATTGCGACGAAAATGGTGCTTTTAGAGGTGCCCTAAGGTGCCTGCGCGGCACAGGGAGGGGGTTTTTAGAGCCCCCCTTAAGGGGTCTTCCGGATTCCCCGAGATACCCGCCCCATCAGGGCCTGAACTTCGGCTGCTATTCGCCGCAATTTTTTCAGCTCCCCTGCCCTTGCTGCCTGGCGCGCCTTGGATAAGCGCTCCTCCGCAGCGTGGACATCCAACCCCTGTTGCTGGCCTTTAGCCACGACTTGGGTCGCTGTAACCAAAACTTCACTTATCGCACGCGCAACCAACGCAGTCTCCCTTGCTGCCAAGGCTTTGGCCCGAGCATCGCCATAAGCCTGTTTACCCAAATCCGAGCGTGCGCCCGCAAGCAGAGACTCGGCTTGTTCCAGCCTATCCGGGGTATGGCTGCTGGCTCCAACCATCCGCGCTGCCTGAATCGCCTGGCGGGCATCACTCATCTCTTGAGTTGGTGCCACGGCACAGGCCACCAGTAACAGCACACAGCCGACTACCGAGAAGCGCATCAACAGGTTCCGCAGGATGAGCATAGAGGGGTTCCGGAAAAGAAAGCTATAATCCGCCGGCACGCTAGCATCGCCTTCGAAGAACTGTCAATACGATCTGGCGGATCCCCGGCCAATACCGAACAGAGGACTAAAAATGAGTGTCACCATCTTTCACAATCCGCGTTGCAGCAAGTCTCGCCAGACCCTGAAATTGCTGCAAGACCAGGATATCGAGCTGGAAATCGTCGAATATCTCAAGACCCCCCCGACCACGGAACGACTGGAAGAGATTCTCGGCCTGCTGGGCATGGATCCACGGCAACTGATGCGTACCGGAGAAAGCGTCTACCGGGAACAAAATCTGGGCGACGCATCACTCTCTCGCTCCGCCCTGATTCAGGCCATGACCGATCATCCCATCCTCATCGAGCGCCCCATCGTGTTGGCAAACAACAAGGCCGCCCTGGGTCGCCCGCCCGAAAATGTGCTGGAGATCGTCTAGGTGGCAGAAATTCTGGTGTTGTATTACAGCACGAACCAAAGCGTTGCCAAGATGGCTCACCTGGTTGCACGGGGGGTGGAGGAAGTGCCTGGCATGATGGCCCGGCTCCGTACTGTTCCCAAAGTCTCTACCGTCTGCGAGGCCACGGAAGACTCCATTCCTGAGGAAGGTCCGCCTTATGCTGTCCCGCAGGATTTGGAAGAGTGTGCAGGGCTGGCACTCGGAAGCCCCACCCATTTTGGCAATATGGCGGCACCACTCAAATACTTCCTCGACGGTACCGGCTCCCAGTGGTTTTCCGGCGCGCTCGCGGATAAACCGGCGGGCGTCTTCACCTCCAGCTCCAGTGCCCATGGCGGTCAGGAGGCCACCCTGCTATCCATGATGATCCCGCTACTACATCACGGCATGCTGCTGGTGGGCTTGCCCTACACGGAACCCGAACTCCTCACCACGCAAAGCGGCGGCACCCCCTACGGTCCCAGCCACGTGGCCGGAGGGAAGCCCAGCCAACCCCTTACAACCGAGGAAAAACACCTGTGCATCGCCCTCGGTCGACGGATTGCGAATACCGCCAGCCGGCTAGCGGGCTAGAGTCCTAGTCCCCGAGCATTTCCTTCAGAAAGGGAATGGTGACCCGCCGCTGAGCGGCCAGGGAGCTCCGGTCAATGCTGTCGAGCAGGGCCAACAGCGAATGCAGATCCCGGCTTTGTCGGCGTAGCAGGTATCGCACCACCTCCGAAGACAGCGAAAAGCCGCGCTCCCGGGCGTGGGCCTGGAGTACCGCGCAGCGCTCGGCATCGTCCAGAACGGAAAGCCTGATCACCAAAGCTGCCGCCAACCGGGAAACTAAATCAGGCAGCCCACACCCCAGGGCAACAGGCGCATATTGCGCCGCAATGATGACGCGGGTATCCGTCGCCTCTGCCTGGTTGAGAAAGTGAAACAGCGCCTCCTCCCAGTCTGCTCGTCCCGCCACCCGTTCCAGCCCATCCAGACACACCAGTCGCAGTGAACTAAAACCCGACAACATGCCCGATCCCAGGGTATCTGCCTCGTGCAAGGGCAGATAAGCAGCGGCCCCTTGCGCCTCGCTAACCCGCCGACAGGCCGCCTCCATCAGGTGGCTCTTACCGGTTCCGGAAGCACCCCATAGATAGAGCAGCCCCTGGCTAGCGCCACTACATTGGGCCTCAACAGCGGCCACTGCCTCGCCATTAGCACCCACCACATAGTTTTCAAAGGAGGCACGGCTGGCGAGCCCCACAGCGAGTGGGAGCTGAGTCGGGCGCACATCGCTCATGGTTGGTAATAACCGCTTTCGCGGTAAGCGCTATGCAGGTGGACAAGCAATACCATAATCACCGCGGCCACGGGCAGCGCCAGCAGGATGCCGATAAAGCCGAATAGCTGGCCGCCGGCGAGCACCGCAAAGATCACCGCCACCGGATGCAGGCCTATACGCTCTCCCACCAGACGAGGCGTTAAAAACATGCCTTCTGCCAATTGGCCCACCACAAAAACCAAACCGGCAAGCAACACCGGCTCCACGGCATGAAACTGAATGAAGGCGGCAATTGCGGCAAAGCTGAAACCCACCACCAGCCCCAGGTAGGGGACAAAACTCACCAGCCCCGCGGTGATACCAATGAGCAGCGCCAACTCGAGACCCAGCAACGCAAGTCCGGTGCTATAGATAACCGCTAACGCCATCATCACCAGCAGCTGGCCACGCAGAAACTCCGCCAATACCTGGTCCACCTCAGCCACCACCGTGACTACCCGGGGCTCAATCTGACGCGGCAACAACCCCCGCAAATGCTGCATCAACACATCCCAGTCCCGCAGCAGATAGAAACTCACCACCGGAATCAGCACCAGATTGGCCATCCAGGCCAATAACATCATTCCAGACTGAGAGATCCCCGCCACTAGATTAAGTGCGAAGTTCCCCGCCTTTTGCCAATTCTGAGCCAATGCCTGGCGCAGTGCATCGAGCCCCGGCAACTCCCCTTCCAGCCCCAGCGTGGCAGAAATCCCCGGTAGCAGGTGACCTTGCACCCATTCCAGACAGGCCGGCAGGAGACGTAGAAAAGATAAAATCTGCTGCTGCAACAGCGGGACAAGAAACAACAGCAGCGATAATCCCAATAGACCGAAGATGACAAATACGCAGATCACCGCAAGGGTGCGGGAGGGATGGACTCGCTGCAAACGATCCACCAGCGGGTCCCCGAAATAGGCCAACAAACCAGCTATGGCAAAGGGCGTGAGCACCGGCGCCAGCAAATAAATGAGCCCGCCGACACTGGCAACGCCGGCCAGAATAAACCACCGTTGTGAGTCACTCATGCTCATGGTCGTAGCTGAAAATCCTCGCTATCACCATCGGCTTTCATCAGCACTTCACCCAGCACCAACAGCCGTTGCAGGGCCTCCAGACCACCGCGCGCCTCAATGCGAAAGCTGACACGCTCCCCGGCCAGGCGCACCACCTCAACGCGACGGACCCGCTCCAGGGAAAGCAGATAAGTATGTACCCGGGCATAGTCTTCCAACCGGTTTAGACCTTTGACCACCAGCACTTCCGCCGTAGAGGGGCCCTCTTTCACCCGCCCAAAAGCCGCCGCCAGCCGATCAGCAGTCTCATGGATACCCTCTTCCAGCAAGGCCTCTACACCATCTGCACGGCTGGTCCAATGCTGGATCCTGTCTTCGAGCATCAGCGACCAACGCACCTCCCACAAGGTCGACAACACCGAGTAAGCCTTGCCCACGAGCACAGCATCACTCCCATAGCGTTGTGAGGCGACATTAACGGGTTCCAGAAAGCCACCCCAGACATCGGTGATACGCACCTGTGCCTGGTCCTCAAGATCCAGTATGGGTAAGTTCAACGGCAGACCACGGGCCGCGGCACCGGCCTGTAGCAATCCGGGTAGTGGGCCGGGAGCATCGCTAGCCAATATTTTTCGGCCCTCAGCCTGCTCCAGCGCCAGCCACATCAGTACCGCCGGGCGGGTACGCCCCCACACCGGCAACCCGGCCTGGCGCAACAGACGATTGACACCCTCGTGGTCAAAGCTCACCTCAAGTACCAGCGGTAACTCGTCGCCAGCACGAGGCCGGTCAGGCTCTGCCAGCTGATAGCGAAACTGCTGCACATAGGCTTCCAGTTTTTGGAAGGCCAATTTAAGCCGTGGCATAGCGAGCGGTGCCCGGTTGCCACTGACCTTCACCAGCACCTGCTCCAGCGCCAAACGAAAGGCCCGGCGCTGCTCGCCTCGGGTCTTGTCTTGCACCGGAATACCGACCTCATAAAGACCCTCAACCTCGGCACCACCGGCAATACCGGAGGCCAGTAACAGCAGCACCGCAAGGCAGAGCCACGGCATACGCCGTAAAGGGAGTAAATCAGACATGGACGGCACGCTATGCAAGCGCTGCAGGCAAGTCAAGTCAGAGGCCCAGGAGGCTGCCGGATTTAGGCGTCCGTAGCGAGGGGCAGCCATCCATGTCATGTGCGGGTGACTTCCCCTGATAAAACAAAATTACCTGCTAACTCGCTAGTGCCAGACATTTAAGGATAAATTCCAGCTGGAAGCACACTGCTAGCCAAGAAATGATGTCTTGTGCACCGGGGCCGGGGGAAAGGGAAATCAGTATTGTGTCCCTAGGTTTCGATTCTTACCGGTCAAGTCATAGGAAAAACCATAGCCCGTCGAGGACTTCGAATCTAGACCTGACCCTTATTCCTCACTGACCCTTATTCCTCACTATTCCTCACGACCCTTATTCCTCACTGATCTTCGGTGGTTGCCTACGGTGTCTGAAATCTTGTTCACGGCCCAAAGACGCACATCGGTTTTCCCTTGGGCTTCGATTCTGGAATCGACGGTATAGCCGTATTCCATGGTCTGGCCGGATTTGGTCCAGACTTTGAATTTCTCGGGCCCACTGCCGGCAACGCCATAGGAGATGACTTTGGTGAAGCCTTCGGTCTCGGTACGGTATTCGGTACCGTCGGCACCATAAGTACCATTGATAGCAATCAGGCGCTGGCCGTCTATGCAAAAGCGGTCATTGCTGTCGAAATCCACGCCATCGATGACGCCATCCTGTACGGTGGTGGCAGAACAACGAGTGATGGCGGATAAACCACCCAGGCTCCAGCCGACACCGAGCAGGCCATTGCCACTGCGGCTGCTGTAGGAAAGGGACAAGCTTGGCTGCATGCCCGCAGTACCGGGGGGCACAGCAATGGGGGTTTGATAATTTGCAGCACCCGAGGCGTCGACACTGAATTCTCCCGGGGTTACACCCGGGACCGAGGCGTGGGCAGGTAGCATCATGAACGCGAAGAGCAGACCCAATAGCCATCGGCTCGTCACGGTGCTTGAGAGAAATTCAACCGCCAGAGATGGTGTCGCACTGCTGGATAAAGTCATTCCTTGAACTCCTGGTCCTTAGTGATACCTAGTTTTAGTCTTGAATTACCTCATTATTATTTTTGTGTGGCCACGAAGTGATTTTGCAAGATTCCTTCCTAACAGTTCGAGAAGGCACGGGACAAGACCTGACCCTGATTCTCCCGCGCGATAAAGCACGGGACAAAACCTGACCCTTATTCCTCTGCTATTTCATGTCCCCCTATTTCATTTGCTGTCTATTCCTTCGATTCGTTGTTTTACATCAAAATAGCGTTTTACGATTTCTGCTTCCAGCAGCACACGTTCAAGAGACCGATGCTCGTAAATATAATCGTAAGCAGCACCACACATTATGGCAGTAACTTCGTCACTAATTGTTCCAGTACGGCGAGCACCATTTTTATCACGTAGATAAAATCCGCCTTCCCCTTCTTCGCACTTAAATATCCCAGCAAATACAGAAAGCGATAATTCAGCCTTCACCAGACTATCCTCTGCTTTTTTAAGATCGCCTGCTTTAAAGTAGGCCCAAGCTAGTTGAGGAAACAATTCAAAGTTAGGGGTTTCAAACAAATGTAAAGCAAGGGCAGCCTCAAACGATTTAATAGCTTCTTCGTATTCATTCTTTTGCATATGCCTAACTCCAGCACATACAAAGTTATTATAGTTATGATGACCGTCGATAACTTCTGGAGCACCGCAGTCAATTGCAGCTTCAGTTTTCGCGCAACCCGCAACTAAAACAATGAAGCCAGCACTAAAAATAATCTTTATCCAAAAATTCATTTTTAGATACTCACGGCGAAGAAATCAAAGTTGTTGGATTTATCAATTGGCCATTGTGTCGAATATCCACGTGAACATGCTCTGTGATGCCCGGATATCGAGTTCCTAACCCTTGAGACCTTCCAATAGTCTGACCAGAAGAAACACTTGCCCCAGCACTGATACCTGCTGCTGGAAAAACATAAAGTTGGCGCACTACATAACCGTCTGGAGTTGTTATTCTTGTGTATCGATAAGATAGATCATTGGCATAGGGATAACCAATTTTATCTATAATGCCATCTGTGACTGCAACCACATTTTGTCCTGGCGTTGCTACGTAATCCGCGCCTTGATGTGGGCCATAGCTACGATCTGCACCGTATCCACCGCAGCCTCGGGGGTCACATCCGCGCACTTGTCCACCCGTTGGATTTTCCCATATACGATTTGGATTGGCCTGTAGCGGTGAACCAGAAGCTGTACCAGAGGACGGTGAACCACCTTCTCCAAATCCTCTTGCCGCATCGGCAAAAGTGTATGCGAACGCCGCCGTCACTGCCCCATTTGCAAACTTCCCTCCACCCAACACCGAGGCAGTCCCGCCCACTGCTGCTGCCGCGGCTGTTCTGAAAAAGCTTGTGCCCTTATTACCGGTGTCAAGCCCATTGATTCCAGGGGCAAATGCCTGGACAGTGCCGGCGCTCAAGAACCCAGATACGAATTTTCCGCCCTGGAGTTCCGAGGATATGCCCCCCACCGCACCATGGGCAACCACTTTCACGAACGCATTGTCTATGCCGCCCACTGCTCCAAACGCCCCGGCAGTTGCCGCACCCACGATAGCGGCCTTGGGATCGCCCCCGCTCCCAACAAATCCGGCAGCAAAGCCATTGGCATAGATGTTTCCCGCAAGGAACGGGGCTTCAACGGCAATCGCAATAGCAATTGCGGTTCTCACCACCTTATTCTTCAGGACCTTCCCGCCGGCTCTGAATACCCCCTTCACCACCCCCTTGAACAGCTTCCCAAAGAAAAACCCGCTGGGGTCGGTATAGCTCAAGGGATTATTGAGCACATACGTATAACGGTTCAGGCTTTGGGGATTGGCGGGTTCCTGGATAAACGGATCAGCACTCAGGAAGCGGCCGAGATCCGGGTCGTAGGTCCGGCCACCCATGTGGATGAGGCCGACATCATCAAGATAGCGGTGGCCGGTGAAGCTGCGCTCGGTTTCCTGGGCATAAATCTGCGCCAGCGCATCGCTCCAGTCGATGTTGCGGCGCTTGCCGTGGGGGTCGTAGGCGAGTTGCTCTACGAGCTGGGCGTTTTCGTCGGTGATGGCGGTGATGGAGCCCAAGTGGTCACGGTGCAGATAGCGGGTCTCTTCGCTGTTGTCACTCTTTGATTTGTATAGGGCCACGGTGGCGCCGGCGGCCTGGATGTAGTGGATGTGGGTGATAAAGCCGGCGTTGTCGTCTTTTTCGTATCGATTATTGATGTAGAGCCGGGTGCTACCGCCGGTGATAACTTGTTTGAAGCGGCGCCGATCAGCCCCGTAGCTAAACTGGAGGATGCTGGTGCCCTGGGTGATTTGGGCGGGTTTGTTGTAGCTGGTCCAGCTTTGGGCGCGGCTTTGGCTGGTGGTGAAGTGCCAGCCCTGGAGCTGGTTGCCGTTGGCATCGTAGCTGTAGCTCTTTCCACCGGCGCTGGTGACGGCATGGGGGCCGGCGGTGACGCCGTAGCTGTAGGTGCCGATACCGGTCTTGGAGAGGATGTTGCCGATGGCGTTGTAGGTGGTGCTCTTAGTTGTCTGGGTGGCACCGTCATCCAGGGTGGATGAGAGCATGCGGTTCAAGACGTCGTAGACGAAGTCTTCGGTCAGCACCTGAGTGTTGTCACGGCGCTGGGTGAGGTTGCCCAGGGTGTCGAAGGTGTAGCTCAAGTCCTGGATGTCCAACGTACCAGTGGGGGTACTGCTGCCAATGGCGCTGATGCGCCCGGTCTGGGGGTCGTAGCTTCGCCCAGTGGTGATGCCGTTGCCCGCGGTGGCCTGGGTGAGTTGACCGGCGGCATTTTGGCTGTCGGCCTGCCAGAAGAGCGCGTTGCTGGCGTCGTTTCTGATTTCGCTTAAGTAGCCCCAGGCGTTATAGACATGGCGGATGGTGAGGCCCAGTGGGTAGTGCACGCTGGCGGGATAGGTCAGCGTATCGAGGCGGCCGTCCAGATCGTAACTCTGGCTGCTGGTGTAAGCGGTGGCATCGATGGTGACGGTGGTGCTGAGGGGACGACCGAGGGCGTCGTAGCTGTAACTTTCATCCTTACCCTCGGCAGCGGTCACGGTGTGGAGTTTGCCGATGCCGTGACTGGCGGTGTCATAGGCCCAGGTGGTGAGGCCTTCCATTTCGGTGCGGGTGACCCGACCAGGCCGCCAAAGAAAAATCCCGATTGCACGCCGGGAATACCGTCTATACCATGCGCGCGTGACTTCCCCTGACAAACAATCTCTTAATTACCGCGATGCCGGCGTCAATATTGACCTGGCTAACGAACTGGTAAGCCGCATCGGCCCCATTGCAAAATCGACCCGGCGTCCCGGGGTGCTAAGCAGTATCGGTGGCTTCGGTGGGCTCTTTGAGTTGCCGCTGGATCGCTACCGGCAGCCGGTACTGGTATCCGGCACCGACGGCGTAGGCACCAAGTTGCGCCTGGCTATCCAAACTGGCATCCACGACGGCATCGGCATCGACCTGGTAGCCATGTGTGTCAACGACGTGCTGGTTACCGGGGCAGAGCCGTTATTTTTTCTCGATTATTATGCCACCGGCAAGTTGGAAATCGATGTTGCCGAGGCGGTGATTGCGGGTATCGCCCGCGGCTGCCGTTATGCCGGCGCGGCACTGATCGGCGGCGAAACCGCTGAGATGCCCGGCCTCTACGAGGGTGGGGATTACGATCTCGCCGGTTTTTCCGTCGGCATCGTAGAAAAGTCCAAAATCATTGATGGCTCCAAGGTAGGCCCGGGCGACAGCATTATCGGTATAGCTGCCAGCGGACCACATTCCAACGGCTACTCCCTCATCCGTCGCATCCTGGAACATGCCGACGCAGATCTGGGCCAAACCATGGGCACGGACACCCTGGGTGAAGCGCTGATAAAACCCACCCGCATCTACGTCAAATCCATGCTGAAACTGATGGCTGCTGTGCCGGTCCACGGCATCGCTCACATTACCGGTGGTGGCCTGCTGGAGAATATTCCCAGGGTCATGCCTGGAGGAACACTAGCCCGTTTACATGCCGACAGCTGGCAAGCACCTCCGGTTTTTGATTGGCTCCAGGCTGCCGGCAACGTCAACATCGAAGAGATGCACCGCACCTTTAATTGCGGCATCGGCATGACCGTCTGCGTCCCCGCCGAGGCCGAGCAGCAAGCGCTGGAGATACTCCACGCCAACGGCGAAAAAGCCTGGGCTATCGGTCGCATCGAAAAAGGCGAAGACTCGGCACTCCCCCTCGTTGTCGTCGAATGAATTTGAAGCAACGGGGCAAGCTCCCCATTGTCGTCCTCATCTCTGGCGGCGGCACTAACCTCCAGTCCATCATCGACAGTACCGCACGGGATCTACCGGTCTGTATACAAGCGGTGATTAGCAACGTGGAGGATGCCTTCGGCCTGCAGCGCGCGGCCAAAGCCGGCATCACCACTGCCATCCTGAAGCATCACGCTTATCCAGACCGCAGCGCCTACGATGCCGCTTTGTGTCAGGAAATTGACCGCCATGAGCCAGGGCTGGTAGTGCTGGCCGGTTTCATGCGCATCCTCAGCCCGGCCTTTGTCGCTCACTACGCCGGGCGGTTGATCAACATTCATCCTTCCATCCTGCCGGCCTTACCTGGCCTCCATACCCATCAGCGCGCCATTGACACCGGACTCAACGAACACGGCGCCAGCGTCCATTTTGTCTCTGATGAGGTGGATGGTGGTCCGATCATCATCCAGGCGCAGGTTCCCGTGCTGACGGACGACAGCGCAGAAAGCCTGGCCGCCCGGGTCCTCCAGCAAGAACACCGGATCTTTCCCCAGGCCATTCGCTGGTTTGCCGAAGACCGCCTGGAAATCAGTGATGGTCAGGTCCTGCTGGATGGTCAGCCGGCCCTCAACCATTCGGCAGGCAGCTAGCGGGAAATTTGGTGTAGGGTGGAGGTCAGTATCCCGCGCAGAATACTGACCTCACTTTCCAGTGGCCGGGCCCGGCCATACAAACGACGCATCCGGCGCATCAGCCGTTTGGGAGCCCGCGGATCAAGATAACGGATCGCCAGCAGGACCTCCTCCAAATGGACATAAAAGCGCTCCATCTCCTCCACACTGGCAGCAGACTCCCTGGCAGGCGTTTCCACAGGCTCTTCCGCCCCGGCTCGGGATAGCTCATAGGCCAGAATCTGCACCGCTGATGCGAGGTTTAGGGAACTGAAGTCCGGATTGGTGGGGATATGCACCACCGCCTGACACAAATCCAGTTCTGCATTACTGAGCCCGGCTCGTTCCCGACCAAACACCAAAGCCACCTCTCCCTCACTGGCACAGGCTATCGCTTGCTGCGCACAGCCTTCAGGGGTGAGGGTAGGCCAGGCAATATGACGAGAGCGGGCGCTGGTACCCACTGCCCAGGCGCAATCGGCAAGGGCCTCAACCAGACTGTCACAACAGACCGCCGCCTGCAGCAAGTCATCGGCGCCCGCCGCTCGCGCCGTCGCCTCGGCACAGGGAAAGCGCTCGGGTGCAACCAAATACAGGCGCTCAAGTCCCATGGTTTTCATCGCCCGGGCAGCGGCACCAATGTTACCGGGATGAGTCGTTCCCACCAGCACCACCCGTAGCCGGGATTTCCAGGTTGCTTCCGCCATCGCCAATATCCTTCGCCAAAAAATAGTTGAGAAAGCTCCGATTTATTCGTGAACTCGTATCTTGCGCCCAGAATAAATCAGGGCTTCCTTAAAGCGTGAGAGCGTAACCACAACTGGCGACGCTGAAAAGATAGCAAGGAGCCTGTCCGAGAATAGAGGCCGTAGCGAGGGGAAGCTGTTTTGAGTCAGATTTTTTCGTCATTTGAGGCGAATATGGGCATATTTAACGAAAATCATGGAAACATCAGGCCAAAATCAGCTTTTCCACAGTAGGTTTCCTATTCTCGGACAGGCTCCTTTTTCTTTCACCCGGACCGGGGAAGCGACTACAATCGCGCACCTCATCATCACGTTTCCCCCAAAAGGCTGTCCATGGAACCGCTGCTCAATATCGCCATCCCCGCTGCCCGTGCCGCTGGCAAACTCATCGTCTCTCACCTCGATCGCCTGGATGCGCTCAGCGTCACCCGCAAGAGCTTCAATGAATTGGTGAGCGAGGTGGACCGGCAGGCAGAGCAGACTATCGTACAGGCGATTCGGCGCGTCTATCCTGGGCACGGCATCCTCGGAGAAGAGGGCGGGCAGCAGGGTGAAGATGAATATACCTGGATTATCGATCCCTTGGATGGCACCACCAATTTTCTCCATGGCTTCCCGCAGTTCTCGGTTTCCATCGGCATCATCCACCGTGGTCGACTGGAACACGGGGTGGTCTACGATCCGCTGCGCGCAGAGATCTTCAGCGCCAGCCGTGGACGTGGTGCCATGCTCAACGACAAACGCATCCGCGTCTCCCGCTGCAACAATCTGGAACACGCCTTGCTGGGAACCGGCTTCCCCTACCGGCGTCTGGGCCGGGTCGAATCCTACCTCGCCATTCTTCGTGAGCTGTTCGGAAAGACCGAGGGCGTACGCCGTGCCGGCTCAGCGGCTCTGGACCTTGCCTACGTAGCCGCCGGACGGCTTGATGGCTTCTGGGAATTTGATCTGCAAAGTTGGGATATGGCCGCCGGGGCACTGCTTATTCAGGAGGCTGGCGGGATAGTCACCGAACCCGATGGCGGTTCCGATTACCTGAAATCCGGCGACATTGTTGCCGGCAATCCGAAGGTATTAAAGGCCCTGCTTCGTATCATCCATCAGCATCTTGGCAGCATCACCGACAACGAAGTTCCCGAAAAAATGGCCGTGAAAAAACAGCCCGCAGCCAAGAAGGCTCCACCACCACGAAAAGCACCGGCAGCAACGCCCCAAAAGAAACCTGTCACCAGCAAAAACAGCAATGCCAAGGGCCGGAAGCTCTATACCAAAAGCAAGCACACTCAAGCCGCTTCTGAAGACGCGGATAACTCGGTCTGGAAAAAGTAGACCACGCGCCCCTCAGTCTGCGGGTGGCTTTTGAGATCCGGCCGCCACGAACCTGGAGACCACTCCCCGATGCCGGACTTCTATCTGCTCGGCCCCTCTGATATCTCCGGCAGCCCGTAATCGCTCAGCCAATAGCTGGTAATAGCCCAGTAATGGAATCCTCGGCTTATAGGGATACTCGCCGCCCGCCTTAAGCACCGCCAACGCCTTGTTCTGTTCTTTTTGCTCCAACAACAAGCGCGCATAGGCCATGCGCGCAAGATAAAAACGCGGGTCTATACGCAAAGCCTCAACATAGGCATCCCGGGCCTGCTCCCGCCAGCGTTCCCCGACAAGCTCCGGTGCCGTCTGCGCCAGCCGTCCCCGATAAAAATAAGTTTGTGGAGAGAGTGGATTATTAATCTTTGCCCGCGCGAGCAGACGCGCCGATTCGTGGTAATAACTGGTACGTCTCTCCACAGGCATATCCGCTTCGAACTGCATCAGTGCCGTATAAATTCGCGCCTCTTCATTGCGCGCTACATAGGCTCCCGGGGCATAAAACGGAATTCCCCCAAGGGCCTTAAGCGCCGCCTGAATTTCACCCTTTTGCAGATATCGCTGGGACTGCTCCCACTGATGCTGGCTAAGACCCGTTCCCAATAGATAGAAAGCCGGAAGCAGCATGCCGCAAACGATAATGAGACGGTAACCCAAGGGGGTAAATCGGCGTGCCGGCTGCAGCAGGAAATGACCGGAAGGCCGTATATCGGTGGCAAGCTGATGCAAACGTGCCAATACCAGGCCAACCAGCATCATGATAGGCAGAATATAAAGATTGAAAGAAAAAAAACTGTGCAGCGCCGTGGCCATCAATCCCGCAAACAGACCAGACATCTCCAGCCGTAAGCCGACTCCCGCATCGCCATGCCGCATCGCCCGACGGTAAATGATAAACACCGCAAGCAGGAAAAGAATGAATAAACCCAGACCGGGAACCCCGGTCTCCAGGGCCAGCTCCAGATAATCGTTATGGACATGAGAGCCCGCACTGGTATCGGTGACGTCACGATAGGCCGGATAGACAAGCCAGAAGGTACCTGCACCAATACCCAGCCACGGCGCATCAAGCAGCAATTGCCACGCAGGCTTCCAGATAACATAGCGGCTCGTGCCGGCGCTGCCCGGCTCGGACAGGCTCGATAAGCGCTCCGAAACCACGCCATTGAAATCAGTCAGGGCATAAGCCAAAACGAGTAACAGCAACACCGTAAGCGAGGCGTATGGCGGAACTGCCTTGCGATTGGGCCAGAGGACGAATGCGCTGCCTATAAGCAAGGCCAGAGTGGCCCCACGACTACCGGTGGTGAACACCGAAAAGGCGAGCAGAAATAAGGCCAATCCATGCCCAATGCTGGCGGACCAGGCCAGACGCCCCTTGGTCAGGCTATGGATGCATCCGCCCATGCCTGCAAGAGCGATGAGATTGAGAAAGGCAGCGTGCGAGTTACGGGTAGAAAAGAATGATCGCGGGTCCTGTTCCAGACCCATTTTCTGGTACAAGGCGTAAAGGGCGAGTGCCACGCCAAGGCATTGCACCAGTAAAAAGAGCTGCTTCCAAAGTTGCTGCGAAGGAGCCAACTTCCAGATCAAAAATATCAGCGGCAGGCTGCCTATTTCCCAGAAATTGAGCAGACTGATATAAGGAGCCACACTCCAACTGATACTCAGACCCTGCCATATCCAAAATAAGAATAAGGTCGTCACCACCCCGCTTCTGGGCAATACGAAACCGCCCCCATAGCCACGCAGCAGGGTGAAGCCCAGCCAGAGCAACAGCAGGATGAGGGAGGCGGCAAAGTATTCGGGATGCTGCCCTTGGTAACCAAGCGCAACACCCAAGGACAAAATCGGCAGTAAGGTCATCAAAAAGCACGCTAGTGCACCCTGATGTTTGTCGTCATTCCCGGAAAGAGTGCTAACGGCCCTGCTCCACATCATTCGCGGGCACCTTGACACCACCGCGATCGCATCCAAGGGCAACGACAAAGATAAAACCCTCACCCACGAGAAACCAAAGCCGGGAAAATACCGCAATACTGGTGGCATCCGCCGTCGCAAAACCCAATGCGAGCAAAATGCCCGTAAGCACGCCCTCTCTGACGCCCATGCCGCCCGGAGCTATCACCACAAGGATACCGAGAGTGGCTGCAAGAGGAAAAGCGAGGCCGACAAGCAAGGAAAATGCACCACCGCCAAGAGCACTCACCAACAGTGCAAAAGAAAGGCCCCAACAGCACCAGCTAAGAAAAAAACAGGGGCTCGCACGCAAGGCCAGTCCAAAGCCCAGGGCAGAGAATTTCACTGACATGCCAAAGGTGCGCAACAACGCTGCAACGGTACGGTTTAGGTGACTGGAGAAAAGTAGCGCTCCGATCCCACCCCCCACCATCAACAGCATCCCGCCCCAGTAGACAGGCAGTGCCAACCAAAATAGTGGAATCACGCCCAATGCCATCCCCATCAGTAGCGCCAGCAATTGAGTCTGTAAAGAAATCAGGGTCAACCGCCCCATAGCCCCGCTCAGCTTCTCCCTCAGGTAAACACTGCGACCAACGATAATCCAGAATTTACCCGGGATATATTTGCCGAAGATAGCGAGCCCGGTGGAGGCAAGGCTCTGGCGCCCGCTGACGCTAAAGCCCTGCAGGCGCAACATCCAGTGCCAACTCGCGGCGTCGGCAAGAAAACCGAGAAACAGCAATATGAAGGAAGCAGCTAGCAGTCCCGGTTCATGCACCGCTGGGACGATGAGATAGTCGGCGGAATAAAGCGCGTAGAGTAGAAAGGCGAGCGACAGGTAGACGAAATATTTATGCACCCATTCGATTCCATACTTTATCGGGATATAAGGCTATCCCTATACCCTTGCCGAGGCTCACCTCCAGACTGCTAGTAAAAGCACACATTCCGCGAAGGATAGCAGGAGCCTGTCAAACTTGGGATCGCTCTACCCGACTCTCTCCCACTCCGAATCTCTGGCTCCGGCGGGATGTGCTACGTTTCCCCCGCCAACAAAAATTAGCAGCCTCACGGCGAGCAAAATACGATAATAACTCCCCATGAAATTTTTAGATGACCAATTACTGAATACGCTCGCCCGCCAACTTGCTCCTGAGGACCGGGATGAAATGGCAATCCCCAGCTATTTGCATCGTAATCCACTGTTACGATGGGTGGCACGAAGGCGCTTGCACTTGATTGCAGCCTGGTACGAACGCCTGGCAATCAGTAAGGGTCAAGATTTGCAGGTGATGGATTTTGGCTGTGGTACGGGGATCCTGTTCCCCACCTTGCTAGGCCATGCTACCAAGGTGTTCGGCGTGGATATCGTATTGGATGCTGCAGCTTATGTGGTCGAGCAGCTTGGACTATCGGACCGTGTCGTGCTGGTGTCCGCGGATGAGACAGAGCAACACATCGGGTCCAACAGCCTCGATATCATCGTCGCCGGCGAGGTGCTCGAGCATGTGGACAATGTGGCCGAAACATCGAGGCTATTTCACCACCTGCTGCGCACAGACGGTTCCTTGCTGGTTAGTCTGCCGACAGAAAGCGTCCTGTATCGCCTGGGACGCCGGCTAGCAGGCTTCCACGGGCATTACCATCACAGCAACGCAGCGGCCATACATCCGGTGATTTTGGAAAATGGCTTCATGCTGGAAGGTATGGCCAAAATGCCATTGTCGGATCCATTCGCCATTTATTGGGTCGCCAGCTATCGGAAATGCTGATGGTCGCCATACCTTGCCCAGTTACTTTCGCTCACTATAGAGGAGCATGGTTATCTGCTCGGATATCAGACCTATCAGGAAAATCAGCACGGAGACGATCAATAGCAGCGCACTCATATTAGTAAAACGGCCGTATGAAAAATAAGTGTAAGCGTAATGCCCAACACCCACGAGAAAATGCACCAGGCTGACAGGAAAAAAAACCTTGAGCGGTGAGTACAAGGTACCGACCTTGAAGATAATAAGAAAAAAACGCGTGCCGTCTCGAAGAAGATTGATATGGCTTTTGCCATGACCGCTGCGCGCATGGGCGCGTATAGGGGAATATGCAACCGTGTAACCCGAGCGAAAGAAGGCCATGGTTATCGTTGTCGGATAGGAAAATCCGTTTGGCAACAAGTGTAGGAACTCTCGAAACTTATCGGCTTTTACCACCCGAAAACCCGAGGTGAGGTCCTCAATTTTACGACCCACCATCCAGCCAGCCACTCGATTGTATATCGCGTTAGCCCCCCACCGGCCAAGACTCGCATGGGTACTCGTATGGCGAGCTCCCACCACCATGTCAAAGCCTTCGTCCAGTTTCGAGAGCAACTCGGGAATAACCGCAGGATCGTGCTGGCCGTCCGCGTCCATGAAAACCAGGGTGCGGCCCCGCGCCGCACGTGCGCCAGTCTTTACCGCAGCTCCATTTCCCATGCTGTAAGCATGTGAGATGACATTTATCTGATGCTGCCGACAGATACTAATCGTTGCATCTGTAGAGCCATCATCAACCACAATCACCTCCGCATCCGGCAGAACTTTTTTAAGTTCCGGAAGCAGTTTTTCCAGGCTTTTCGCCTCGTTCTTTGCGGGTATTACAATGGAAATATCGCACATGGGAACTCAGGGAGCCTCTGTTCTATTTGTGAGCATAATAATCACTTGCTTGTCAACAGCGCCTTCGTAAGACGTTGCTTTAGAACCGCTACTTCAGTCTGGCGCAAAGCTGAGTAGCCCTCATCCTGCTCTATGCTTTCGAGTAATTCACCCGCCTCACGCAACCGGGCCTCTTTAAGATACAACGCGACCAATTCAAGCACATACTGCATCTGGCTAGGATCAGCGGTCGCCGCCCTTCTTAATAGCTCAATAGCTCGCTTTGGCTTATTTTCAGTAACATACAGTTCTGCCAGGCTACCCAGCAAAATCGCTCTACCCCGCCCACCGAAGCGCGGATTGGCTATCGCCAAATTAAACCAATCTTTCGCCTGGCCGGACAGAGCGACGCAATAAGGCCCACCATTTTTGCTAATGCACTGCTGAAGATTACGTAAGGCATGGAGGGTAGAAGCCTGAATCCCGTGAGTTCGCAGACGCACCTCAATCTCCTCATCCACACGCAATGCAAACAGTTTGATCTGCTCCACATCCGGGGTTAATTCAGTGAAGTAGATAGATAACGGCTGCTTCTCGTTCGCGGTTCTCAGACTTGGAGAATCAGACATCGGTAAGCTTTGCTGGAGTAGCGACAAAAGTTTGCGCATCTCTATCAGAGTAATCACTTCCGCCGGGTTTAAATAGGCGGCTTTTTGATAGTGCATGAAACTAACGCTTATCTCTCCACCCTGATGATGATTGGTTACCGCATAAACACCATGTATCCGGCCTGATTGGGGATGATTGCGCAGGCTTATTTCAATCATTGCCTGACGATTCTGCCAAACATTTGCCCTGGAGGAGGTGATGAAAGCCAAGGCGCCCAACACCAGCATCAGTACTGGAATCAACAATCGGCCTGACTTGCCAACTCGCTCCAACCCTACGGCAAGATAATACAGAGCTGCAAAGAGCAGGCCGAAAGTCGGCACGTAGTTGCGGTGCTCGTGCACAATCTCCAAGCCCAATATGCCGGATTCGACGCCATGCCCGACCACAAACCACAGTATTCCAAAGGCCCACACCGCTTGCCGTCGTACTCCCGCGAGCGATAACCCTAGCAGGAGCGCCCAGGCACCCACAGACCACAGGGTGGTAAGCGGCTCCATGATTCCCCGGCTAATAGCAATATCATCGTGAAACAGGCCAAAGGCGCGGATATCCGGGACAAATATCAGCCCCAAATAGAAAAACAATACGCGGGACTCGGTCAGCAAGCGCTCGTAAAGGGTGAAGTCCCGGATTAGATACATCTCGGAGAGAAAGTCCGGCTTGAGGAGCAGCACGCCGAAAATCAACACCGTCGGCAGGGCAACAGTCAGAACATAAAATGCCAGCAGCCAGCGCCGACGAGTGGAAGACAGCGTGGCACGGTGAAAAAAGAAGCACTCCAGCAGCAGCGTCAGATAGGGCAACAAAACCGCATTTTCCTTGCACAGCGCTCCAAGGATTGTGCCTCCCGCCACCCCCAGCAGCATCAGGAACAAACCCTGACCACGCCCGGCCTCGAAACGCCCCCGCCCCCAGACAAAAATAGCCAGGCCGGCAAACACAAAAAATGCGGCCATACTGGTCATCCGCTGCACCACGTACAGCACGCTGGTCAGTTGAATGGGGTGCAACAACCACAGCCCCGCCACCAGCAAAGGAAAATACATGGCCAGACGCCCGTTGGCGGGCATCGCTGCAATCCCTGCAAGCGACCATCGCCTCACCAACAGCAGGCTCAGCAGATAAACCAGGACACCATTGGCCAGGTGAATCAAGACGTTGGTAAGTTTGAATGCCTGGGTGTTGAACTCACCACCAGCGAAATAATAATTCAGCGCAAAACTCAGGCGCGCCAAGCCACGCCCGGGAAAACGTTCCCCTCCAGAAAAGATTGCGTCATGCAGACTGCTCGCGCCCAAGTCCTTGATAGCGATGAGCGGTTCGTAGAGCAAATTGGGATAATCATCAAACAGAAAGGACCCCGGCAAACCCAAGGCATAGACAAATCCCGTCAGCAGCAGCAATCCAGCGAAAATAAGCATTGCCCAGATCGAAGGCAGTGCAAACACGAGAGGACGAGTAGGTTTCATATTCAAGCCCTACGGGTCTCATGTTGTTCGAGCACGCGGCAAACCCGTGGGAACATGCTTGCTAGCCACCCTCCACCAATGCCTGTCAGGGGGTTAGGGTAAATGTTGGCGATATGGCTATCCCTTGCCTCGGCTATCACTTTCCTTTACTCCCCTTGGTCCTGCGCACGCGGCACCGGGATCTGTTGCCGAAGGAAGCGGGCCTCTCGCGCAAAAATACCTTGTAACCCCGGTCGCTCCTCCAATCCGGACAGCACTGCCTCCGCCCGCTCAAACTTGCCGTTTTCAATAAGAAAACTTGCATGAAGAACCTGCCATTCTGCTTTTCCCGGATTCGCCCTCACAGCTCGGTCCGCATATTCCAGAGCCTGGGGGAAATTCCCCTTGGAACCATGAATTTTCGCCACCGAAGCCAAAAAATCACTCCTTTGCGCGCTACTCATGTGCTCCCGCTTAAGCAGGGTGGCATACCAACCGAGCACCTTGGGGGCCGAAGCACAATAATCCAGCCGCGCGAGCAGGCAACGCTCCAACTCTTCCATACCATAGAAGGTTTCAGCGTTAACACGCTCCTCTCGCAGACGCCGTTCCAGCTCGGTACCAATCCCACGCCCCAATCTACTCAAATATTCCGGATCCAGCACCAAATCGACATGGAGAATATCCAGTTCCCCCACTATCGGCACCTTCGCATCCGACTGTAATTTGTCAGAGGTGATATCTATCAGCAAGCCATTGCTAAGGCGCTGCATCCTTACCAGCCCGGAGATAAAGGCCGGATTCGCAGCACTGGCCCGCTGGTAAGCCTTAAAGGTAAGGCGCACATCATGCCGCTGATCATCGTGAAAATTTCCAAGTTGATACTGGGCTCGATAGGAGTCCGGATGATTGCGGGCGGAAAAATAAACAAAGCTCTCGATATTCCCCCAAATATTGGCGCGCACATGGGTAAGAAAGCCAAGAACTCCGATCACCAGGATGATTAACAGGGGTAATCGACGGCGCGCCTTGCCCGATACTTCAATCCAGTGAAAGAGGAAATACGCCAAGGCGAAGAACACACCATAGAGGGGCAGGTAATTGCGATGCTCGTGGGTAATCTCCAGCGCAATAAAACTGGACTCCATACTGTGACCGCACAGGTACCAGAGGATGGCGAAAGCGAGCACGTTGTTGCGCCTTAGACTACGCAGGGCAAAGAGCAGCAGTACCACCAGGGCAAACAGAGAGAGCGCCGTGCTCCAAGGGGTAAAGAGCCCCAGGCTCAAGGGGATGTCTTCGTGAAATAATCCAAAGGAACGAAGACTGGGAAAAAATACCAGTGACAGATAAAAGAACAAGATGCGTGACTCGGTAAGCAGGCGCTCAGCCAAACCAAATTCCCGCGCCAGATAGAGGTCACCAATGAACTCCGGGTGACTGAGTACATAGACAAGAACCAACAGCATGGGAATGAACAGCGAAACGGCAAATAACGCCCCCACCCAGTGGCGCGCGCCAGGCGCCAGCGTGTCGCGGCGAAAACACAGAAATTCTACCAACAGGGCGAACAGCGGGGTCAGCGCCGCGTTCTCCTTGGCAGAGAAACCCAGTACCGTCGCGCCTCCCAGGCCGCAGAACATCAACACCATAGCAAAAGGCCTGCCCGCCTCCAGCCGTGTACGGCCCGCAACATAAAGGGATACACCGGCTAAGCTGAAAAAGGCCGCCAAGGTGTTCATCCGTTGCACCACGTAGAGCACGCTGCTGAGTTGGATAGGGTGGAGCAGCCAGATGGCAGTAACCACTACCGGAAACCAGCTCCAGGGGCCTGAGACCTGCATCATCGACGCGGCTGACCCGGGCCCCCTGCGCAGGCGCGAGAGCAACATCCCGGACAACAGGTAAACCAGCAAGGCATTGACTAGGTGGATAACAAGATTGCTCACCTTGAAGGCGAACGCATCCAGCTGACCTCCGGAAAAATAGTAATTGAGTCCGAAACTCAGGCGGGACAATGGACGAGGGATAGAGGTGGAACCGGGGCCAGAAAAGGCCGCATCCCGCAGCTCAGAATAATCCAGCGTTTCCACTCGGTTGAAATTGTTCCAGACGATATTGACATAGTCATCGAATAGAAAAGGGCCGCTCAGGCCAGGAAAATAGGCGAGTATTCCCAATGCGAGCACAAATAGCAGGGTGAGCCTGGCAGGCAGTACCGGGCTGCAGATCCTATTCAAAAGGGTTGAGGGAATGCGCATATGTCATCCGTAACCAGGGTACGGGGACGGGATGGACCGAGCCGAGCCGGAAGTGACTTGTCAGGAACGACGTGTAGTCCGCAAGGATTGCACCGTCCCAAATACTATATTCCTGAGATTGCGCTCATTTACGAGGGCGCTGAACGTAAACAGGGAGGCCCGGGGGCCTCCCTGTCGGGTACCACAAAAACGAAGCGAGCTTACTGCTTCGGACGATACTTGCTGGTAACAGAACCACTAATAGCCCAGGTCAACCCACCAGCGCCACAGGTGCCCGTATAGACTACAGTCTGGCCGCCCGTTACTGCAGCACCAATTGCCGTATAGACGATGGTGACGGAGCCGGCCGTGGCACTGGTGCCAACGGCAGTCACAGAGCGCACATAGGTACCGACATAGGAGGCCGCAACGGCAAGATCCAGGCTCGAGTTAGTGGTGGCGGCTGAGAGGGAAGCATCGCTACAGGCAATACCAAGCGCAGTACGTGCCGGTGCGGAGACACCCGAACCTTCGGAGACCTTGGCCTTGATGGTGTAGTCCTGGTAGGCGGGAATGGCGACAGCCGCGAGGATGCCGATAATGGCCACCACGATCATCAATTCGATGAGGGTGAAGCCCTGTTGAACCTTTTTCATGTTTTGTAGCTGTTTCATGGTTATGCCCCTTGCGAGAAAAAGAAACTATCTGGTCAATATCTTTACCAAGGATCGGTGTGAGATACGGTATGTTGCTGGGAAACATAACAGCATGTTCCGTGCCAACGTCCATTCTGGATCTAACATTGCAAGACTCGTCTCACTTTGCGGGTCCAGTTCAGTGGCGTGATCGGCCAACGAAGGGAATTATTGAGTTGCTCACCTGCTGACCTTCAGCAGAATGTGCGCATTTTCAGCAGCACTCTCTGGTGTTAAAGATAAAACAATGATCCTTAGGGAGCCTACTCCAATCCCAATTTCTGCAGCCGATAACGCAATGCCCCAAAACTAATTCCGAGTTTCCGTGCCGCCGCGGTCTTGTTCCAGCGCGTCGCCTCCAGTGCCCGCAGGATGGTTTTCCTTTCAGTACTGACCAGCAGGCTATCCAGAGGTTTTGCAGATCCGGCCTCCTCCGAAACTTTTGGCAGATCAAGATCATCAGCCTCAATACGACTGCCCTCACACAGAGTCATTGCCCGCTCAAGAATATTTTCCAGCTCCCGCACGTTACCGGGAAAGCTATATTCAACGAGCTGGCTCATGGCCTGCTCGCTGATTTCTGGCGGCTCACTCCCCGACTGACGCCCCAGGCGGGCAAGCACGTAGCTAGCCAGTGCCGGAATATCCTCAACCCGGTCCCGCAGGGCCGGAACCTGTAATTCGATAACGTTGATCCGGTAGTAGAGATCCTGACGGAATTGCCCCCCCTCAACCAATGCCGCCAGTTCCCTGTGGGTGGCACTTAACAAACGCACATCCACCGCCACCTCCCGTTGAGCCCCCACCGGTCGGACTGACTTCTCCTGGATGGCGCGTAGCAATTTCACCTGCATGTGCAAAGGCAGGTCTGCCACCTCATCGAGAAACAAGGTGCCACCATCGGCTGCCTGGAAGAGCCCCGGCTTGTCCGCTACCGCCCCGGTAAAACTGCCCTTGCAATGACCAAAAAACTCGCTCTCCATCAGAGATTCAGGGATCGCACCGCAGTTTACCGGGACAAAGGGGGCCTCTGCCCGTGGACCGTGCTGGTGAATCATGCGGGCAACCAGTTCTTTGCCCGTACCTGATTCGCCACTGATATAGACCGGTGCCTGGCTACGGGCTAATTTGGAGGCCTTCGTGCGCAAGGCAAGCATTAACGGTGACTCACCCAGCACCGTACCAACCGTCTCGCTACGCTCCGGCCCCAGTTTCAAGGCGCTATGCACCAGGCTGCGCAACACCGCCAAATCCACCGGTTTGGAGACAAAATCAAAGGCCCCCGCCTTGAGCGCCTCCACCGCCAGCTCCATATTTCCGTGGGCAGTGATCATCGCCACGGGCAAGCTCGGGCAATGCTGCTGAATAAAACGTACGAGATCTATGCCACTACCGTCCGGCAAACGCATATCGGTGAGACAAAGGGCAAAGGAACGCTGCTCCAGCACCCGCCGCGCCTGCTCCAGATTCTCCACTGCAACAGATGGAATATCCATACGGCCAAGAGTGATCTCCAGCAATTCGCGGATATCCGGCTCATCGTCGACGATCAGTACTTCGCGCTCACTCATACCAACGGAACCTCCCGGCGTCTCGGATCGGAAAATGTAATGCGAAAGCGGCAACCCTGCGGTTCAGGAATATGATCCAGGGCGGCTTGATTGGCGATACAGAGCTCCCTTGCAATAAAAAGACCCAGACCGGTTCCACTACTTTCAGTGGTAAAAAAAGGCTCAAAAATCTGCTCCCCATCGGCCTCCGGGATACCCGGCCCATTATCACCCACCTCCAGACAAAGGCGTCCCGTTTCCGCAAGGGGGAAAACTGAAATAGCTATACTTGCCTCGGTGCCTCCATGGCGCAAGCCATTCTCCACCAAATTCCAAACCACCTGTCGCAACTGTGAGGGGTCAAAGCGAATCTCACCTACCCCAAGTTTGATATCCACGGCAATCTTTTCCTTGCCCACGCCATGATTGGCGACCACCTCGTCACAAAATTCCTGCAACCAGGCCTCCAGCGCCAGAGTCTCTATCGCCGTTGGCTGTTGCCGGCTTAGCCCAAGCACATCCTCAATGATAGCGTTCATACGCTGGCAATTATCCCGGATAATTTCGATCAAGCGCTGATCGGCGTCGACCAGCCCGGGGGCCTCCCGCAGCAATTGCTCTGCATGCGATACGGCGCCCAGAGGATTGCGGATTTCATGGGCAATACTGGCGGTAAGTCGCCCCAGGGAAGCAAGCTTCAGCTGCTGTGCCCGCCGGGTAATCATCGTGGCATCTTCCAGAAAAACCAGCACCCCGGCTTCACCCCGATCTCCCAGACTGGCAAAGGAGGCCATGACCTGCACCGCCATGCCGCCGGCATGGAACAGGTGACTATTCCATCCATCCCCACCACGCCACTGCTCCAGTAACACGGCAAGTCGTGGACATAAAGCCTGCAAAGCCGTCCCCTCAGCACCCCCGGACAAAGCCAGCAAGCGGTGCGCAGATTCATTTAATAGCCGCACCCTCCCACCGGGGCCCACGGCCAGAATCCCTGATTGCATACGCCGGATAATATGCTCATTAAGTTGCGCCAACTTGGCCAGGTCCTGTTCCCGACGGGCCGCCAGCGCCTCACTCGCCCTAACCCTGACAGCCAGACGTCGAGCGACATGCGCGACGGCAAAACACAGGGCGCCCAGAATCCCCGCTTGGGTATAGTTGCCCACTGGAAGATGCCCGCCAATCCCGACGTAGAGCTGCTGGCTAAGGAGTGTGAGGGATGCCATTGCTGCGAACAGCAAGGTAATGCGACTGGTAGCGAGTATGCTGCCGCCGGCAACTGCCACCAGTAATAGCATGCCAAAGCCACTGTTAATGCCACCACTCGCGTGCATTAACAGGCTGATGGCGACCACATCAGCCATCACCTGCATCACTATCTGGGTGTCGAATTCCGGGCGCTGGCGATGAATAGTAAAGCTGCTAAAAATGCTAAAGGCAAAGTAAAATAACGCAGTATTGCGAAACAGTACGATGTCTACCTGCCCCAGAGCGCGCGGCGCAACACCCCAAAACACCAGCACCAAAAACAGGCCGGAGAGCGTGGTACGGTAGAGGTTAAAGAAGTAAAGTGGCCGCCATTCCTTGTGGCTGGTGAGCGGCCACGAATTGCTTGGCGGTAGATTCGTTGCCTTCACGACATCCCCTGACTGACCCGATACGACAGAACTATCCGGATAGCCTAACAGGCTGCCCTACAAGAACCACCATCCCGACAAGGCACCCGGCTTGACCCAGCAACAAACAGAAAATAATTCCACAACCCTCACCATTGCCCTGGCGCAGCTGAATCTGGTGGTCGGTGATATCCACGGTAATACCCTACAGGTGCTGGATGCGGCCCGCGAAGCTCGCGACAAGCTGCATGCCGACCTGATTATTTTTCCGGAACTCGCCCTCACCGGTTACCCTCCGGAGGATCTGTTGCTGCGTCCCGGACTGCATAAACAAATATCCACGGCACTGACATGGCTGCAGCGTGAGGCTCGGGGTATCGACCTGCTTGTCGGCTATCCCCACGACGAGGATGGCAAACTCTATAATGCCTGCGTCCTCCTGCATGGAGGCCGCATCACCGCGCGCTATGACAAGCAATCTCTACCCAACTACGGGGTCTTTGACGAGAAACGCTACTTTGTCCCCGGGGATGGCCCCTGCCTGGTTAAGATTCGCGGCATCCCCGTAGCCTTGACCATTTGTGAAGATATCTGGAGTGCAGAGCCCGCACGCCAGGCCCGGGATGCTGGCGCCCAATTGATCGTTAACATCAACGCCTCGCCTTTCCATGGCGGCAAGAGTGACGAGCGCGAGCAACTGCTGGCACAGCGGGCCCGCGAAGCCAATATGCCCATCGCCTATGTGAATCTGGTAGGGGGGCAGGACGAGCTGGTGTTCGATGGCCATTCGCTGGTGGTCGATGCCCATGGTGAAGTCACCCTGCGCGCACCAAGCTTTAAAAGTGGCCTCCATATCGCTCGCTTCCAGGCCACGGATGGGGGCCTGCAGCCATTACCCGCAACTCTGGCCGATGCCGGCACACCCATGGAGAATGCCTATCGTGCGTTGGTAACCGGGGTGCGGGACTACGTGCACAAGAATCACTTCAAGGGCGCGGTCATCGGTCTTTCCGGTGGCATCGACTCAGCGCTGACCCTGGCGATTGCGGTGGACGCCCTTGGCGCAGCGGCAGTGGAAGCCGTCTCCATGCCCTCACGTTATACCGCTGACATGAGTATTGAGGATGCGCGCCTGGAGGCAGAGGCCCTCGGAATCGGCTTTCGTGTCATCCCCATCGAGCCCGTCTTCAACGCCTTCCTGGACAGCCTGGAAGAAGCATTCTCAGGTACCGAGGCCGATACCACCGAAGAAAATCTGCAGGCCCGCACCCGCGGCGTACTGCTCATGGCCATCTCCAACAAACACGGAAAGCTGGTACTCACCACCGGTAACAAGAGCGAAATGGCGGTGGGATACGCCACCCTGTATGGCGACATGGCGGGGGGTTTCGCCCCTTTGAAAGATGTGGAAAAGATGCGCGTCTATCACCTGAGCGAGTGGCGCAACCGACAGTCACCAGTAATTCCACAGCGGGTACTGGATCGGCCGCCCTCGGCGGAACTACGCCCCGATCAGGTGGATCAGGACTCACTTCCGCCTTATCCTGAACTCGATGCCATCCTGAAATTTTTTGTAGAGCAGGATAAAAGCCCGGACGAGATCGTGGCTCAAGGCTACTCGCGGGAAACCGTGGAGCGCATTGCCGGAATGGTGCTGCGCAACGAGTACAAACGACGTCAGGCGGCCCCTGGCGTGCGCATCACCCAGCGTGCCTTTGGACGCGACCGGCGCTATCCCATCACCTCCGGATACCGACAACACGAACGCATGGAGCCCAGCGATGAAAAAGATTGAGGCAATCGTCAAACCATTCAAGCTAGACGATGTCCGTGAGGCACTCTCGGATATCGGCATCACCGGTATGACCGCCACTGAAGTGAAAGGCTTTGGCCGCCAGAAGGGCCACACGGAACTTTATCGCGGTGCCGAATACGTGGTGGATTTTCTACCCAAGGTAAAATTGGAGATCGTGGTAGCCGCGGAACAAGTAGATGCCTGTGTCGAGGCCATCACCGAAGCCGCACGTACCGGAAAAATAGGCGATGGCAAGATCTTCATAACAACGGTAGAGAAGGTGGTACGCATCCGTACCGGAGAGCAGGATCACGACGCTATCTAGGATCACGATGCCGCAGACTGTCTAGATTTACCCTGTAGCCTAGATGAAATAAAGTGGAATCTGTTGCCACACCACCTCACGCCGCTTCTACCTCCCCGGATTCCGCTAACGCTGCATCCAGGCTACGTGCTGAGGCGCCCGTAGCGTCGCTTTATTTCACCACTAGCCCGCTAACCTCCGCTATCCCCTCGTGCTCCGGATAGTTGAGCTTGAGCACACGCAGGGCATCCGCGGATAGGTCATCGAGCTTCAGCAGCTTGTATGCCTTGGCCATCAACACCAGCGCATCGGGCATTGCGGGCGTTTGCTGATAGTTCTCCACCACGTAGCGCGCCCGATTCACCGCGGCCACATAGGCACCTCGTCTCATATAGTACTCGGCAACATTGATTTCATGGCGTGACAAATTGTTGCGCAAGTAGAGCAGGCGTTTGCTGGAGTCCTCAGCGTAACGACTGTTGGGAAAACGCTCCACCAGCCGTGCAAATACCTTAAAGGATGCCCGTGCCGCTCCCGGGTCGCGGGAGGAATCATCCCGGGGGATGAAGCGATCGACAATGCCCTTGCCCTCATTAAAGCTGGTAAGCCCCTTGATGTAGTAGACATAATCGACGTTGGGATGTGTCGGATGGAGCTTGATAAAGCGATCCGCTGCGGCAATGGCAGAGGCCGGTTCGTCAAACCTATAATAGGCGTAGACAATTTCCATCTGTGCCTGCTGGGCATACTGGCCAAAGGGGAAACGCGACTCCAGCTTTTGATAAAACTCGATGGCAGTCTCAAATTCGGCGCTATCAAGGGCCGACTTCGCACTGTTATATAAACGCCTCGGCGACCAGTCACGGGTTGGGTCCGCCTCCTTCCCAAAGGATGAACACGCCGCCAGCGAAACCACTAAAAGCAAGATACTGAGTTGTCTTAACATCCGCGTAGCGTAGCTGATAGCCAACAACAGGGTAAAGGAACCTCGGCTCTATTCATGAACTCACCTGAAACTGTACGACTGGAACGTATCGTGCCGCCGGAATCGGCGGGACGACGTCTCGACCAGGCCCTGGCCGAACTATTTCCGGAATTCTCCCGCAGTCGCCTGCAAGCCTGGATTCGCTCGGGACTAGCCTTGGTGGATGGGGCCACCAATAAACGCCCCCGTGACCCGGTTCAGGGTGGTGAATGTATCCAACTGCAACCCATCTACGAGATCTCGGGAGCCCCCAAGGCGCAGGAAATTCCCCTCACCATCGCTCACGAAGATCCCGATTTGCTGGTGATCAACAAGCCCGCCGGGCTGGTGGTGCACCCAGGGGCCGGTAACCGCGACCACACCCTGGTTAATGCCCTGCTCCATCACTTCCCGGAGCTTTCCGGCATCCCGCGCGCCGGGCTGGTGCATCGCTTGGACAAGGACACCACCGGCCTGCTATTGGTGGCACGTCGACTAAGCACCCATAAAGCACTGGTTGCCCAGCTGGCTGAGCGCGAAATTCATCGCCAATATGCCGCCATCGTGGTCGGACGAATCATCGCCGGAGGCTCTGTTGATGCCCCCATTGGCAGGCACTCAAAGAACCGTACTCATATGGCGGTGGCGCAGCGAGGACGCGCAGCGGTCACTCATTATCGTGTGCAACAGCATTTTCCGGCCCACACCCTGCTCTCGCTGGCTCTGGAAAGCGGCCGCACCCATCAGATTCGGGTGCACATGAGCCACCTCGGGCATCCTCTACTAGGCGACCCCACCTACGGCCGCCGGCTGCATATCCCCCCCGGTGCCAGTGCGGGGCTGGAACAGGCCTTGCGCACCTTTCATCGCCAGGCCTTGCATGCCTGCGCACTGGAATTCGAGCATCCGGGCAACGGCAAAACCCTGCGCATCGAAGCCCCTTTGCCCGCTGATATGCGTATGCTGCTGGAAGTACTCGGCGAGGCGAATAAAAAAGTGTGAGCGCAGCGGCGACCACCCCATGGATCACCCCCTCATGGCCAGCCCCGAAGCACGTCCGCGCCTGCAGCACCACCCGCGCAGCGGGCGTCAGCAGCGGCCCCTATGAAGGCCTCAACCTCGGCGACGCCGTCGGGGATGAAGCTGCAGCCGTGACCGAAAACCGCCGTATTCTCAGCACCACCCTGGCCCTTAAACAACCACCCCTGTGGCTCTCCCAGCAGCACAGTAATCGAGTGCTTCCGGCATCGGAACACCGGCCGGGAATTGCTGCCGATGGCTGTATCAGCCAGCATCCTGGCGAGGCCTGTGTGGTACTGGGGGCAGATTGTCTCCCGGTACTGCTGTGTGACCTTGCCGGCACCCGAGTTGCAGCGGTTCATGCAGGCTGGCGTGGCTTGGCTGCAGGCGTCATTGAAGCCGCGGTAGAGGATCTGTCCGCCGAGCCAAGCACACTACTTGCCTGGCTCGGACCCGCCATTAGTGCCCGTGCCTACGTGGTGGGTGATGAAGTCCGCGAAACCTTCCTGGCAAGGGACGCCGCTTCGGAAAGTGCCTTCAGCCCCACCGACCGTGGTGGCTGGCACGCGGATCTCTATCAGCTGGCCCGTCTGTGCCTGCAAAGGGCGGGCGTCAATAGAACCTACGGTGGCAATCACTGCACCTACAGCGAGCCCGAGCACTTCTACTCCTTCCGCCGCGACGGCATCTGTGGACGCATGGCCAGTCTCATCTGGATCAGCCATCAGCACCATTGAGGGGCTGAAAAAACTCGCCACGCCTTGAATCCCCTGGAAATGGCCACATCTTTCATTCCAGCAAGTGGCTGAAAAACACACAGGCTCGAACCCATGCGTAGCGACAAATTGACCAGCAAATTCCAGATGGCCCTCGCCGATGCCCAAAGCATCGCCGTGGGGCGTGACCAGCAATTCATCGAACCGCTGCATCTGATGAGCGCCATGCTCAATCAGGAAGGCGGCAGCATCGGCCCCCTTTTGCTGCAAGCAGGCGTCAATCTAAACGGGCTCCGCTCACAGCTTGGTACAGCACTTGAGCGCCTGCCCCGGGTCGAAGGCGCCAATGGCGACGTGCAGCCCTCCAATGAACTTCTACGATTGCTCAACGTCTGCGACAAGCTCGCCCAGGATCGTAAAGACCAGTACATCTCCAGTGAATTATTTGCCCTGGCTGCCATCGATGATAAAGGCACCCTAGGAACGCTGCTACGCAGCAATGGAGCCGATAAAAGGGCATTGAGCGCAGCGATAGAATCCATGCGCGGGGGCGAGAAGGTACAGGACCCGGGGGCGGAGGAGAACCGTCAGGCACTGGAGCGTTACACCATCGATCTCACCGAGCGGGCAGAGCAGGGAAAACTCGACCCGGTGGTGGGTCGGGACAGCGAGATTCGTCGCACCATTCAGGTGCTGCAGCGGCGTACCAAAAACAATCCGGTACTCATCGGCGAACCCGGCGTGGGAAAAACCGCCATTGCGGAGGGACTGGCCCAACGCATCATCAACGGTGAAGTACCGGAGGGGCTGAAACACAAACGCCTGCTGTCGCTCGATCTTGGTGCCCTCATCGCCGGAGCAAAATTCCGTGGTGAATTTGAGGAGCGCCTCAAGACGGTATTGAAAGAGCTGGAAAAAGAACAAGGCCAGGTCATCCTGTTTATTGATGAACTACATACCGTGGTCGGTGCGGGTAAGGCCGAGGGCGCCATGGACGCAGGCAATATGCTCAAGCCCGCCTTGGCGCGAGGCGATCTCCATTGTGTCGGCGCCACTACCCTGGACGAATATCGTCTGTATATCGAAAAGGATGCTGCGCTGGAACGGCGCTTCCAGAAGGTGCTCGTTACTGAGCCCACGGTGGAGGACACCATCGCCATTCTGCGCGGGCTTAAGGAGCGCTACGAGATCCACCATGGGGTCGATATCACCGATCCGGCCATCATCGCCGCCGCCACCCTTTCGCAACGCTATATCAGTGATCGGCAATTGCCCGACAAGGCAATTGACCTTATCGATGAAGCAGCCAGCAGCATCCGCATGGAAATCGATTCCAAGCCAGAGCCCATGGACCGCCTGGAGCGGCGCCTCATTCAACTGAAGATCGAACATGAGGCCCTGAAGAAGGAAACCGATGCGGCCTCCCTGGAGCGGCGTAGCCAATTGGCGGACAGGATTGCTGAACAGGAAAAGGATTACGCCGACCTGGAAGAGATATGGAAGGCCGAGAAAGCCACACTCAACGGTAGCCAACACATCAAGGAAAATCTTGAGCAGGCACGCATGGAATTGGAAAGTGCACACCGAGCCAGCGATCTCACACGCATGTCAGAACTGCAGTATGGACGCATCCCGGCGCTAGAAAAACAATTGGCAGCTGCTGCTTCGGCCGAGCCCATGAAGATGCAGTTACTGCGTAACGCGGTCACCGAAGAGGAGATCGCGGAAGTCCTCTCCAAATGGACCGGCATACCGGTTACCGCGATGCTTGAAGGCGAACGGGACAAGCTGCTACGCATGGAGGAATCGCTGCATCGGCGCGTGGTGGGCCAGGAGGAGGCGGTGAGCGCCATTGCCGATGCGATCCGCCGCTCACGCGCTGGATTAGCGGACCCCAAGCGCCCCAACGGCTCCTTTCTATTTCTTGGCCCCACCGGCGTGGGAAAGACCGAATTGACCAAAGCGCTGGCACGCTTTCTCTTTGATAGTGAGGAGGCCATTATCCGCCTCGATATGTCGGAGTTCATGGAGAAGCACGCGGTCGCCCGCCTCATCGGCGCGCCGCCGGGTTACGTCGGCTACGAGGAAGGGGGTTATCTCACCGAGGCGGTACGGCGCAAGCCCTACTCGGTGATCCTGCTGGATGAGCTGGAGAAAGCCCATCCGGAGGTCTTCAATATTCTGCTGCAGGTACTGGAAGACGGCCGCCTCACCGATGGTCACGGCCGCACCGTCGATTTTCGTAACACCATCCTGGTGATGACCTCAAACCTCGGCTCCGAAGCTATTCAGGAAATGGCGGGCGAAGAAAATTACGCCACTATGAAAACCGCGGTACTAGAGGTGGTGAAATCTCATTTTCGCCCGGAATTTATTAATCGTATTGATGACTTGGTTGTATTCCACCCCTTGGGTAAGCAGCAAATCAGTGCCATTGCGGCACTTCAGGTGGAGCTTCTGCGGGATCGGCTGCGGACACAAAATATGGATCTCACCGTGTCTGAAAAGGTGCTGGACCAGCTCGCGACCGAAGGATATGACCCAGCCTTTGGCGCCCGCCCCCTAAAGCGCGTGATTCAGACTCGTCTGGAGAATCCGCTTGCCCAGGCGCTGCTCAGCAGCACCTATGTCGCCGGAGATCTGATTCGCGTGGACTGGGAAGCAGAGGGCCCTGTATTCCATAAAGGGCTCCTCTAAAAATACACTATCGTCGCAATACGGCGTTTCTGGCAAAAACGTTTCGCTTACATATAAATCATATGCTGCACTCAACTTTTTTACTCATGCCTTGTCTTGCTTGGAAACTTGAATTTCCAGAGGCCCCCTAAAGAGGCACCCAATGCCGCCTGAGGCAAACAAAAACCCCAAGCAAGCGCATTGTCCGTCAAAACATGCGGGGCTTTCCTGTGGCCAAATAAGGACTTATCCACTACTATTGAGCCGATTGTGGAGCACAGACTAAGGGAGATGTGCAGTCCTCCATGGCGATCTCGAATAACAAAATTCACCTGGGCGGCCTTGGCCGTAAACTGGTGCAGGATGGCCTGCTAGGCGAAGAAGAGGCTATCCAGGCTTTTCAGGACGCCCTCAAAGAGCGGGTTCCCTTTGTTTCTCATGTGGTGAGCAAGGGACTGGCAAACGCCAAGGCTATCGCGCAGGCGGCCGCCGAGGAATTTGGCCAGCCACTCATCGACATTGGCGCCCTGACACTTGATCAGGACGTCACCAAGCTGGTGGAAGAAAAGCTTATCCGCCAGCACCATGCCCTGCCTCTGCACAAGCGCGGCAACCGTCTCTTCATCGGCGTATCAGACCCCACCAATCTCCAGGCACTGGATGAAATAAAATTTCATACTGGATCCAATATCGAAGCCATCCTGGTGGAGGAGGACAAGCTTACCCAGGCTATCGACTCCGCCCTGGAAGCCGCCGACACCTCCATGTCGGACTTTGGTGGTGATGATGATCTGGAAGACTTCGATGATCTGGAGGTTGGCGACGAACAGGCCCCGGACGAAGATGATGCGCTGGAGGTGGACGATGCACCGGTGGTGCGCTTCGTCAACAAGATCCTGCTGGATGCCATTAAGAAAGGCGCCTCGGACATCCATATCGAACCCTATGAGAAGTATGCCCGCGTGCGCTTGCGCCTAGACGGCATGCTCACCGAGACAGCCCGGCCACCGCTAGCGCTGTCGGGTAAGATTGCCGCGCGCATTAAGGTCATGGCGCGACTGGATGTCTCCGAGCGGCGCATACCCCAGGATGGCCGTATCAAACTGAAACTCTCGAAATCCAAATCAGTGGATTTTCGTGTCAGCACCTGCCCGACGCTGTTTGGCGAAAAGACCGTGATGCGTATCCTCGATTCAAGCATGAGCATCCCCCTAGATGCGCTCGGCTATGAGGACTTCCAAAAAGAGCTCTTCCTGGAAAATCTAAACAAACCCTACGGCATGTTTCTTGTCACCGGCCCGACCGGTAGCGGCAAGACTGTCTCTCTGTATACCGGCATCAATATACTCAATACCGAAGACGTGAATATCTCCACCGCCGAGGATCCGGTGGAAATTAACCTCGCCGGGGTTAACCAGGTGCAGGTAGATGAGAAGACCGGCATGACCTTCGAGAAAGCCCTCAAGGCCTTCCTGCGCCAGGACCCGGACATCATCCTGGTAGGCGAAATCCGCGATATGACCACTGGTGGTATCGCCATCAAGGCCGCGCAAACCGGGCACATGGTGATGTCTACCCTGCATACCAATGATGCACCGCAAACCCTGACCCGTATGATCGACATGGGCATCGCCCCCTTTGCTATCGCCACTGCGGTCAATATCATTACCGCCCAGCGCCTTGCACGACGCTTGTGCAGTAACTGCAAACGCCCCATAGATATACCCAAGAAGGCCCTGCTCGCCGAGGGCTTTACTGAAGAAGAGGTGGATAGCGGACTCACGATTCACGAGGCAGTGGGCTGCGATCAGTGTAATGGCGGCTACAAGGGCCGAGTGGGGATCTATCAGGTGATGCCCATCTCCGAGGAGATGAAACGCCTGATCATGGAGGGCCGTAACGCCATCGATCTCGCAGACCAGGCACGGAAAGAGGGCATCCCCGACATCCGCCAATCAGCACTGAAAAAGGTCAAGGACGGTATGACCGATCTTAAAGAAATAAACCGGGTTACCCAGGAGTAAGCCATGGCTCAAGCTGCCATCAAAAGTGTCATGTTCCTGTGGGAGGGCATGGATCGTTCCGGGAAGCGCGTCAAAGGCGAAATGTCCGGAACCAGCGATGCCTTGATCAAGGCCGTGTTAAGGCGTCAGGGCGTTAACCCCCTGAAGGTCAGGAAAAAGCCTAAGCCGCTATTTGGTGGTAACAGCGGAAAACCGATCACCCCCAAGGATATCGCCATTTTCAGCCGCCAGATGTCTACCATGATGTCTGCCGGTGTTGCCCTGGTGCAGTCCTTTGAGATCGTCGGACGCGGACACGAAAACCCCCGAATGCAGGAACTCATCCTGGCCATCAAGTCAGATGTGGAGGCGGGCAACCGTCTGGCGGAAGCGCTGTCCAAACATCCGCTCTATTTCGACGATCTCTACGTCAACCTGATTCAGGCCGGTGAAGCCGCCGGTATCCTTGAAGATCTGATGAACAAGATCGCCACCTACAAGGAGAAAACCGAGGCCATCAAGGCCAAGATAAAAAAGGCCCTGTTCTATCCCATCGCGGTGTTAGTGATGGCCTTCGTGGTCACCGCCGTGTTGATGATCTTCGTGATTCCCCAGTTTGCCGCCCTGTTCGCAGACTTCGGTGCCGACCTGCCTGCCATGACCGTGGTCGTGGTCAATATGTCGAATTTCTTCGTCGACTATTGGTACCTCATTTTTGGTGGTGTCGGGGGAGCCATCTGGGCCTTTGGCGAAGCGAAAAGGCGCAGCGAAGCCTTCCGCCACCTACTGCAACGCATCTCGCTGAAAATGCCCATTTTCGGAGCTATTCTGGTCAAGGCCACGCTCGCTCGCTTTGCCCGGACCTTGGGCACCATGTTTGCTGCCGGTGTACCCTTGGTTGAGGCCATGGACTCGGTAGCGGGTGCCGCGGGTAACATCGTGTACTCCGAGGCCATCTATAAAATGCGCGACGGCATCGCCACAGGCACCCAGCTGCAAGTCTGTATGCGGGAAACCAAGCTGTTTCCCAATATGGTGGTACAAATGGTTGCTATCGGTGAGGAATCCGGCTCCATTGACCACATGCTTGGCAAGATCGCAGACTTTTACGAAGAAGAAGTGGATAACGCGGTGGATGCCATGAGCAGTCTGATGGAGCCACTGATCATGGCGGTACTTGGGGTACTCATCGGTGGCCTCGTCATCGCCATGTACCTGCCGATCTTCAAAATGGGCCAAGTGGTCTAAGCCACACCTCTCCCACATCCCGTACGATATTTGCCGCTTCCGGAATGAGTCTTAGCGTCTACCTGCAATCCCACCCTGGGGCCTTTGTGCTATGTGCCAGCCTGCTAGGCCTACTGATTGGCAGCTTCCTGAATGTGGTCATCCACCGCCTGCCACTGATGCTCCAGCAAGAATGGCATGATCAGTGTACCCAGCTGCTCGCAGGTGAAGAAGAAGCGCCGCAAAAAGGGGCCGAGCTAAACCTGATTCGTCCACGCTCACGCTGCCCAAAGTGTGGCCACGGCATCACCGCACTGGAAAATGTGCCGGTGCTCAGTTATCTGTGCCTGAGGGGCCGGTGCTCCGCCTGTGGCACCTCCATTCCCCTGCGCTATCCTCTGGTAGAAATCCTCGGAGGCCTTGTTGCCGCGGGTGCCGCCTGGCATTTTGGTTTCGGTACAGCGGCAGTGGCAGCGATGCTACTGGGATGGGCACTCATAGCGGCCAGCTTTATCGACTTTGATCACCAGCTACTGCCCGATTCCATCACCCTGCCACTGCTCTGGCTCGGTCTTGGGCTTAATCTCTTTGGCACCTTCACCACACTTGAATCCGCAGTCATCGGCGCCATCGCCGGCTACGGGGTCCTCTGGCTGATGTTCCACGCGTTTCGCCTGCTCACCGGCAAGGAGGGCATGGGTTATGGGGACTTCAAACTGTTAGCCATGTTTGGCGCCTGGCTAGGTTGGCATGCGCTGCCCGCCATCATTCTGCTGTCGTCACTGGCGGGCGCCATTATTGGCATCGCCCTGATTGCCCTGGGTGGCAGAGAACGCAATGTGCCCATCCCCTTTGGTCCCTATCTGGCACTGGCCGGCTGGATCGCCCTGTTCTGGGGCGACGATATTAACCATGCCTACCTGCGGTGGAGCGGGTTGGCATGAGTGCCCGGGCTGATAGCCATCCCTTTTGGGTGCCTTTCCAGACACTCCGGTGAAACGACCACTGGTCATTGGTCTAACCGGTGGAATCGGCTGCGGCAAAAGTGCTGTTGCGGATTGTTTTTCTAAACTGGGTGTCCCCGTCATTGATGCGGATCAACTCGCACTGGAACTGGTGCAGCCCGGAAAGCCTGCATTAGCTGAAATCGCAGCCACCTTTGGTCCAAAAATGTTGAGCTCTGAGGGCCAGCTGGATCGCGCCCGGATGCGCCACCTGATCTTTTCTGATGCGGTGGAAAAGATACGTTTGGAAGCCATCCTGCATCCAAAAATTCGCGCCCGAATAAAAACTGATATCAGCGCACTGCAGGCTTGCTACTGTGTGCTGGTCATCCCCCTTTTACTGGAAACCGGCTACACCGAAATGGTCAACCGCATATTGGTAGTCGATGTAGAAACAGCAACTCAAGTGGATCGGGTTATGCGCCGTGATAGCAGTTCACATAACGACGTCGCACGCATCATGGCCACCCAGATAAGCCGTAAAAAACGACTGGCTGCCGCTGATGATGTACTGAACAACGAGGGAGATCTGCAGACCCTGGAACGTGCAGTCCAGATCCTGCACCGACACTATCTTGAACGCTGCAAACAGCCCGGCAGGATGAACACTCCATAACGCGCACAGAGCGCCAACCAGTCCTTAGGACTCGGGCGGTAATAATGTTGCCATTTCAGGTGTCGAGGCACCCGAGTGGCCAGGCGCGAGGAGGGCGAATAGTCGTTCTATTCAACCGACGAGCAACGCCGCCAAGCGGGATGCATCGGCTCTCGAAGTGATAATGTCATTGTCGTTCAAGTCCTTAGTATTTCCCCTCGCTCTGTGTCAGTATCCGGGGGTTGAATTGAAATGAGGTGGGAGAAACGGCACGGCAACCATGTCCAGCGATACCGTCATCTATGAACAACCGCTAAATGAGCGCATGCGTTCACTGCTGCGTATCGAGTATCTGCTTGATCGCATCCATGCCCGCATTGATGTTCCGGACCAATGGTCGAACCGCTCCACCCTGGAAAGCATACTTGAAACCCAGGCCCTGCTCTCGCGTAGCGATCTGAAGACTGAATTCATCAAGGAACTGGAGCGCCATGCCAGCACCCTTGCCGCTCTATACCAAAACCCCGGCGTCGACCCCGCGCGCCTGAATACCGTCCATAGTCAGGTGCAGGGCTTGCTACAATCCTTGCGTAGCCGGGAAAATGGACTCGCCCAACCCTTGAAAAATAGCGAGTTGCTCAACACCGTATGTCAGCGCATCAGCATTCCCGCCGGCACTTGCGATTTTGATCTCCCTACCTACCACTTCTGGCTGCAAACACCGGCGGCACAACGACTCGCCGACCTGCACGAGTGGGCATCCAGCTTTGATGAGATAGACCAGGTAGTAAAGCTGTGCCTGAAACTGACCCGCGAAAGCGCAGAAGCTAGCCACGAAAGTGCCCTCGAGGGATTCTTTCAACGCAATCTGGATCACACCAGCCCTTGCCAGTTGATCCGTGTCCAGTTACCCGCCGGAGTGCCCTGGTTTCCTGAAATCAGCGCCGGCCGGCATCGCCTCAGTATTCGCATGCTGAGTCAGGATAGCGCCAATGAGCGCCCGACCCAGATCTCCGAGAATGTGGATTTTGGCCTGCACTGTTGCAAGCTTTAAGGAGCATCCGAACATCATGGCAAAGATAAAATGCCCGAACTGCGGTCGTCTCCGTGAGTGGTCTACCCAAAACCCGTGGCGCCCCTTTTGCAGTGAGCGCTGCCGAAGCATAGACCTTGGGGAATGGTTTAATGAAAACCGCGTCATGAATGACGATCAGGGCCCGGAAAATAGCGATGATGTGCTCCTGGACACGGACTAAACGGAGCTAAGGAAGCTCTGATCCATTCGTGAACTCGTATCTTGCGCCCAGAATAAATCAGAGTTTCCCCTAATCTAAATCTCCGCTAGCAACTGCCCCAGCATGCCCTCGGCTTGCGCTAAGTATCCCCCGCCAAATAAATTGTAGTGATTGAGAATGTGGTAGAGGTTATAGAGCCCCTTGCGTAGCCCATAACCCGCATCCAGCGGCCACGCCTCCCGGTAAGCGGCATAGAACTCCGAAGAAAAACCACCAAAAAGCTCGGTCATGGCCACATCGGCCTCACGGTCACCAAAGTACACCGCTGGGTCAAACAACACCGGGGCGCCATTCATATCGAGTGCATAATTTCCCGACCACAGATCACCGTGGAGCAGGCTTGCCGCTGGTTGGTAATCACCAAAAAACTGCCCCAACGAGGTTGCAAGCCGATCTGCCTTGCGTTCCAAACCCCCGCCTGCACCACGCCTGACCGCCAGCTCCACCTGAAAAAGCAGTCGCCGCTCGCGATAGAAATCGACCCAGTTGTCCATGGAATCATTGGATTGCGGTGTCGAACCAATGGTGTTATCCCGATGCCAACCAAATTGCTCGCGGCTATGACGATGCATGGCGGCCAACTGTTGGCCCAGGCAACGAGCACTATCGCTGCGAGCTGAGCCAAAAGCGATATGCTCCATCACCAAATAGGCCGTCCCGTCTATGCTGCCACTACACACGGGATGGGGGACCCGAATGGCACCGCTGGCCTCCATCTCTGCAAGCCCCTCGGCCTCCGCGCTGAACATTTCCAGGCCCTCCGCACGGTTCAGCTTGAGGAAATAGCGCGTATTCCCTCCTTCCAATAAATAGGCCGAGTTGATGCAACCACCCCCTACGGCACGGGTGGAGTCGATAGCAAATGGTCGGGCAGTGGACGTACTGATGATCTCTGCGATCTTTTCCCTGGATATTTCCATCAGTAGGAGTCCCATCCATCAAGGTGAGGAATCTTCACGCCGGCGTATTCTCCCCGAAATCCAATTCCAGCTCCTGGTGCAAACTGGCGAGCATCTGCACCGTCTGTTGATAGGCGGCGCTCACCTGTAGAGCTTCGTGCTCCGGCAGATGACGACCATGCAAACGCGCCAGACGCGTTGAGGTTACGGCAAGGTGGCCCGGCTTGAGCTCGTCAAGAATCTGTAATGCCCCCTGGCGATCGTTACAGACGAGGACCATATCGCAGCCTGCCTCCAGGGCAAGCTGCGCTCGCTCCACTGGATTACCACCTATGGCAGCGCCCGCCATGGTCAAATCATCACTGAATATCGCACCCTGGAAATTGAGCTGCCGACGCAAAATTTCCAGCAGCCAGATACGGGAAAAACCGGCCGGGTAGTGATCCACCTCTGGATACAGCACATGTGCTGGCATCACCGCGGACAAGCCAAAGTGAAACATGCGTTCAAAGGCGAGCATATCGTCGAGGCGGATGGTTTCAAGATTGCGGTTATCTACCGGCAGGCTGGTATGGGAATCCTCTTTCACCGAGCCGTGGCCGGGAAAATGCTTGCCCACCGCCGCCATACCGCCCTTTCCCATACCACGCATAAGCATACGTCCGAGACGGGCAATGATCTCCGGATTACGATGCAGTGCACGGTCGCCGATCACCCGGCTTTTCGCCTGGCGCACGTCTAACACTGGCGCAAAACTGATATCCACACCCAAGGCGCGCAATTCCACTGCCATCAACCATCCAAAATGCTCGGCCAAGGCCAAAGCCTGCTCTGGCTTCTCATCGTACAAGGACCCCAGACGTGCCGGGGCTGGCAAGGGAGTAAAGGCATGGCGAAAACGCTGCACCCTGCCCCCTTCCTGATCCACAGCAACCAACAACTGCGGCGTACGCAAGCCGTGAATCTGCTCGACCATGCACTGTAATTGCCGCGGGTCCTGATAATTACGGCTGAATAGAATCACCCCGCCTACCAACGGATGACACAATAGCTCCCGCTCCTCGCTAGTGAGCCCCGTGGACTCGAGATCGAGCATGACTGGACCAAGGGTCATGGTTTTGTTTCCAATTCAAGATTCGGTATTTAGGGCCGCTAGCCCACCCAACAAACTGATATTATCGCGCAAAAGCCAGTGCCGGCTCGCCCACCGTTTTATCAATTGCCTTGGGAGGCTGTCGGACTTAGGCAGGGAAAACATAAAATGACCAGACCATTCATCGTGCAGCTCATGGGAACCAGCGTCGCCATGCTAATGCTGCTACTAAGCACCGGCCTGCACGCGGCGGAAGATGGGGCCAAACCTGCCGAGGCGGAATACTACAAATTGCGCCCGGATCTGGTGGCCAATCTACAAAGTAGAGGTCGCCCCCATTTCCTCATGCTCACGGCGCAGGTGATGAGCCGGGGCTCGGACGGCATTAAGGCTGCCCAATACCACACCCCCGCACTGCGCCATCAGATCTTGCTACTCATGGGAGATCAGTCCGCTAACGTTCTGAAAACCCTGGAGGGCAAAAAGAAACTGCAGGCCGATATCCTGGCAATTATTCAGGAAGTGTTGACCGAAGAAACCGGGGAACCGCAAATAGAGGCCGTGTACTTCACTGACTTCGTCATCGAATAGCCTTCCGGGTCTTTAGGGCACCTCCAAAAACACACTATCGTCGCAATACGGCGCTTCTCGCAAAAAAGTTTCGCTTACCTATCAAACATAGGCTGCACTCAACTTTTTTACTCATGCCTTGTCTTGCCTAGAAACTTGAGCTTTTAGAGGCACCCTTTACATCGAGTCGATCCCGCAAGCGATCTCCCAGTAAATTTACCGCCAGTACCACCGCCAGTATCGCCACTCCCGGCGCCAATACCAAGTGCGGTGCAACCAGCAAATAACGGGTACCATCCCGCAACATACTGCCCCACGAAGCTGCCGGTGGTTGTACCCCCAGCCCCAGAAAAGAAAGCCCGGCCTCGGCAATCACTGCACCTGCCACCGCAAAAGTCGCCTCCACAATCAGCGGTGCCGCCAACAAGGGAATAAGGTGGCGCATGAGGATCCGCCAGGTGCCACTACCCAAGGCCAGCGCTGCACGCACATGCTCGCGGTGCTTGAGTGAGAGCGTCTGGGCACGGGCCAGGCGGGCAAAACCCACCCAACCCACCACCGACAGGGCAATGATGACGTTTTTCTCCCCCGGCCCCAGCACCCCGGAAAGGGCGATGGCCAGCAATATGCCGGGAAAGGCGAGAAAGATATCGATAATACGTACCGTCAGGTGATCCCAAAGGCCGCCGCTCCAGGCACTGAGCGTACCCACTACCGTGCCAAAGGCCAGGGCAATCGCCACTACCAGCACCGACACCACGAAAGAGGTGCGCGCTCCCACCACCACGCGCTCCCAGACCGGACGTCCCAGTTCATCATGACCGAGCCAGCTTTCGGCTCCTGGAGCCTCCAGTATGCGTGGTAAATCCACTTCATTGGGCTCCAGCGGCAAAAAAGGTCCCCCCAGGGCACACAGGGCCCAGACCAGCAATACGAAAGCGGGGAGCATTTTCACTGTCCATCCCCCAAGCGAATCCGGGGATCCAGCAGCGCATAAACAAGATCGGTGGCGGTGTTAACCAATACATAGGCGACACTGATCACCAGAATGCAGGCCTGCAGTACCGGATAGTCCCGGCGCTGTATCGCCTCCACGGTCAGTTGCCCGATGCCCGGCCAGGCAAAGACAATTTCCGTGATTACCGCCCCCCCGAGCAGGGTGCCCAACTGCAAACCCAGGATCGTCACCACCGGCAATGCGGCGTTTTGCAGAGCATGGCGCAACACCACGGCGGCCTCTCCCAACCCCTTGGCCCGGGCGGTGCGGATATAGTCTTCCCCCAATACCTCCAGCAGGGTTGAGCGCACCATACGCGACAGGATGGCGGCCAGCGCGGTTCCCAGGGTGAGTGCCGGTAATACCAGTGCGCCGGAGCCACCGGTACCGCTGACCGGAAACCAGCCCAGCCACACCGCAAACACCATAATGAGTATCGGCCCGAGCACAAAATTGGGGATGGAGACCCCGAGCATGGAAAACCCCATAGCCCCAATATCCCAGCGACTACCCTGCTTGAGGGCTGCCAGGATGCCTAGAGGCAATGCTATAGAGAGTGCCACCACAAGGGCCGCCAGCCCCAGGGCTACGGTGGCGGGTATACGCTCTTTCAACACCTCGCGCACCGGCCGGCGTGAATGCAGAGATTGCCCCAAATCCAGACGTAGCAATCCCGCAAAATAGTGTCCGAGTTGCTTCTGCAAGGGGCGATCCAGCCCCATGGATTGCCGCAAGGCGGCACGGTCCGCTGCGGGTGCACTCTCACCGAGCATCACCTCCACCGGGTCTCCGGGAACGATGTGGATAAGCAGGAATACCAGACAACTGACCCCCGTGATGGCAATCGCGGCACTGAGCAAACGGGACAGAAAAAAGTGAATCACGCGGCACCCTGAACAGGCAACATCTGGCCACCATCGCGCAATTCATAAGCAAAGTTCGCAGCCAGGCTTTGCGCCAGCGCTTCCCCTGCCTGAGCCAGACTCCAATCAATGTCCAGATCACGCAACTGAGTGACCTCCAAATCGCTATAACCACAGGGGTGGATACGCTGATAGGGCTCAAGATCCATGGCAACATTCAGTGCCAGACCGTGGTAACTGCAGCCACGGCGTATACGTAGCCCCAGTGCCGCCACCTTGGACCCCGCCACATAGATTCCAGGGGCACCGGAACGACGCTCACCCTGAATACCCTCCACCGCGAGCATATCGATCACCGCTTGCTCCAAGCCCTGAACAAGCTGCCGCACTGAAAGTCCTGCCGCATGCAGGTCGAACAGTACATACATCACCAGTTGCCCTGGCCCGTGGTAGGTCACCTGCCCGCCCCGCTCCACTCGCAGTACCGGAATATCTCCTGGTGCCAGCAGATGCTCTCGGGCCCCGGCACGCCCCAAGGTAAAAATTGGGGGGTGTTCCAGCAGCCAAATCTCATCGCCACAGGTGCTATCACGCAGCTCGGTATAGTCCCGCATGGCCTGCCGAACCGGTTCGTAATCACACAGCCCCAGACGACGTACGGTCAAAACGCGAGGCATCGTTAGCAATTCACCGTATTTGCAGCACCCGGGCCTTGTGCTTCTGAAACTCCTTCCAGGCCCTTTTCCATACCATTCCGGGCTTACCATTGCTGACGGGCTTGCCCTCTAATTGAATCACCGGCGCCACTTCCTGGGAAGAGCCAGTCAGCCAGATCTCATCGGCTTCCCGTAAATCCTCAACCTTGATCCGCCCCTCAATGCAGGGCAGGCCAGCAGCCTCCAGAATCTCCAGCAGCAGATCACGGGTCACACCGGGGAGTGACATAGGGCTTTTCGGCGGCGTCACAATGAAATCATCACGCACCACGAAGACACTGCTCGCAGCCGCCTCGGTAACCGCCCCGTCGCGAAACAAAATAGTCTCGTCGGCACCAGCCTCCACCGCCTCTTGGCGCAACAACACATTGGCCAGCAAGGCAATCGCCTTGATATCACAGCGCCCCCAGCGATAGTCCTCGCGCAATATCGCACTTACCCCCTCCGGGCGTACGGCATGCCTGGCATTGCACATGGCGAATACGGTTGGGGTAATCGTCGTAGGAAAGGCATGCTCCCGCGCCGCCACACCGCGGGTGACCTGCAGATAAATGCTGCACTCACCACCCCCGTTGCGCCCTACCAATTCCGTAAGTAATTCCAACCAGCGCTCACGGGACAGCGGATTATCGATACGAATAGCGGCGAGGCTGTTTTCCAGGCGCCCCATATGGCGGTCGGCGTGGAAGGGCCTACCCCCGTAAACCGGAATCACCTCATAGACCCCATCGCCAAACATAAAACCACGATCGAGCACCGGTATCCGGGCCTCATCCAGCGGCAGAAAATCGCCATTCAAATACACTATCGACATAAGGGGCTCACTCAAACATCAGCCACACGCGGTCCGAAAGCTGCTGCCACCAGCCACCCTCTGCCACCGGGTGCAGGGCCACCAACTGCCGCTCTGCAACCACGGTATCGCCTAGATTGACGCGCACCAAACCACGTGACTGACCCTTGCTCACCGGCGCTACAATACGCGCATCGATCTCCATATTCGCCTTCAGGCTCTTGTACTGCCCGCGCGGGATGGTGACGTAAAGCGGCGCCTGCAGGCCAAGCTCAAGGTGTTCGACATCCCCCTGCCAAACCCTTGGATTGGCCAACCCCTCGGCCGCACCGTAGAGTTTGTGGGTCTCAAAGAAACGGAAGCCATAATTGAGCAGCGTCTGGCTATGACGGGCCCGCGCCTTCTCGCTGTCGGTTCCCAATACCACGGATATCAGGCGCATGCCCTTGCGCTCGGCCGAGGCCACCAGGCAATAGCCGGCAGCATCTGTGTGCCCGGTCTTCACTCCGTCCACGGATTCATCCCGCCACAGCAGCTTGTTGCGGTTGTACTGGGTGATGCCATTGAAAACAAAGGAGCGCTGACGATGCCAGCTGTAGTGCTCAGGAAAATCCCGGATTAAGGCGCGCGCAAGGGTGGCCAAATCCAGCGCCGAACTATAGTGCTCCGGATCGGGCAAACCCGTGGCGTTTACAAAATGACTATCCGTCATCCCCAATTTTTCTACGTACTGATTCATCAACTGGGCGAAGGCATCCTCGGAACCGGCAACAAACTCCGCCAAGGCTACACTGGCATCATTACCGGACTGAATGATCACGCCCTTGAGCAGTTCCTCCACGGGCACCCGCTTACCCACCTCGATAAACATGCGAGAGCCACCCATGCGCCAGGCCTTCTCACTTATCGGCACCGAATCGCCAAGGCTGATATTGCCCTGGCGTAATTCGGCAAAAACCACATAGGCGGTCATCATCTTGGTCAGACTGGCCGGCGCCATCCGGGCTTTTTCCTGCTCCGAGGCCAACACCTGGCCGCTGTGAAAATCCACTAAATAATGAGCAGTTGCACCAATTTTAGGTGCCGCTGGCATGGGCAGTGCCGCCGCCAAACCGGCGCGTAAAAAGCCACCAAAAAAGAGCGCAAGCAGGAGACCAAATAATTGTTTTTGCATGTAATTCACACGTTGAAGTTTAGGAGCTTGTGTAATTGGGGCATTCTCGCCTATTCAAGTAACAGGCGTATTCCGGAAATACCGAGGCCACTGAGGTTAGCTATCAGGCGATCCGCCTGCACCACCCCTTCCACCGGACCAAGGCGCACACGGTACAGGGCATTCTCGCCCTGCTCCACCTGATCGATCCACACCGTATACGCGGTCAGGCTGCGCAAGCGATCCCGCAGGCGTTTGGCATTGCCCGCTTCCACAAAGGCACCGGCCTGGACAAATAATCCGATGGTGGTGTCCGGTGCGGGTGTTTTTGTTACTGACACCGTCGACGGCGTACCATCAGACCCGATGGCACGCACCTCCACCATGGCCGTACCACGCTTGAGCACACCCAACTTGGCCGCCGCCACGTAGGAGAGATCGATAATCCGGTTGGCATGAAACGGCCCGCGATCATTGACCTTCAACACCACATGCCGCCCATTACTTAGATTGGTAACTTGTACATAGGTAGGCAGTGGCAAGGTCTTGTGGGCCGCGGTCATCGCATACATATCGTAGGTTTCACCGCTGGAGGTGCGCCGTCCATGAAACTTGCTGCCATACCAGGAGGCGATACCGCGTTCCACGTAGCCATCACTGCTGTCCAGGGTGTAATAACGCTTGCCCATAACCTTATAGGAACGCGGATTGCCGTAACGACTTTTGGCCTCGGCCCGAGGGACCGCGTCCGCAACATCCGTGGCACCCCGAGGCAATGGGGGGGCGCCATCTCTTTCTGACAGACCTCCACAGGCCGAGAGCAAAATGAATACTGCAACGGGGAAGCGCCGAAGACCGTAATCAGGACTCATCCAGCACCCGAATATTTTACTCGAATTTCCTCGGCCAGTTGAAACACAGCCATGGCATAAAGGGCGCTATGGTTATAGCGGGTGATGACGTAGAAGTTTTTCAGCCCGAGCCAATATTCCTTGCTCTTTCCATTTTCCAGTTCCACCAGCGCCCCGGGGCGATCCCCTGGAAGTTCGGCCCTGGTAGAGACCCCATAGCGAGCCATTTCCGCCAACGGGGTATTTGGCTTCAGACCACGCGCCAATAGCTCGGAATATTTGTCCCCATCGACCCGCGCCGGCACGGTCACCAATTGCCCTCGCTGCCAACCATGGCGGGCAAGATAATTGGCAACGCTACCAATGGAATCGCTGACACCATGAATGAGATCACGCCGCCCATCCTGATCGAAATCCACCGCATAACGTCGATAGCTGCTGGCAATAAACTGGGGGACCCCCATAGCGCCAGCATAGGAGCCGAGTATCTTGAGCGGTGCCAGAGACTCCTCCCGCGCCAGTAGCAAAAACTGCTCCAGCTCAGAAGTAAAGAAGGCACCGCGCCGAGGATGCTTGAACCCGAGGGTAACGAGGGCATCGATCACCCGGTGTCTGCCGGCACGCCGGCCAAAAAAGGTCTCCACGCCGATAATGGCAACGATAATTTCAGCATTCACTCCGTAGAGTTCCTCAGCCCGGGCCAGGGTCTCGCGATGCTCGGACCAGAATTCCGCCCCCTCATCAATGCGTGTCTGGGTAAGAAAGATTGGCCGGTAGGCATGCCAGGGTCGTGCCTCCGCTCGGCGGGACATGGCATCCAGGATAGATTGCTTATGCCGGGAATCACGCAATAGACGGCTCACATCAGCCTCTGCATAACCATGCTGCACCACCATGCGCTGGATAAAACGCTGCGCCTTGGGGCCGAGTTCCAGAGCTTGGGCAGGAAATATGAGCAATGCCGCTGCCAAACCCAGTATCCAACTTGTTGATCGAAACAATCTCATATCCGTCTGCCCTCCGAGAGCAGTCTGCGGTGTGTATGTGCCGACATCAGTATGCCGAAAGCCGCCATCAAAGAAACCATTGAAGTACCCCCGTAGCTCACCAGCGGCAGGGGCACCCCCACTACCGGCAGCACTCCCGTGACCATGCCAATATTGACCACCACATAGACAAAAAAGGTCAGTACCAATGCCCCGCCGAGCAGACGTCCATAGGGCTCCTGGCTTTGCAGCGCAAGTTGTAGTCCGCGCACGGTAATCAACAGAAAAACTGCAAATATCATGAAGGCCCCGAATAGCCCGAATTCCTCGCTCAATACGGCAAAGATGAAATCCGTCGAGCGTTCTGGAAGAAATTCCAGATGGGCCTGGGTGCCATTCAGCCAACCCTTGCCGTAGAGCCCACCGGAGCCAATGGCAATTTTTGACTGGATAAGATGGTACCCCGCACCCAAGGGGTCCTGTTCCGGATTAAGAAAACTGACGATGCGCTGGCGCTGGTAGTCGTGCAGCAAAAACCAGGACACCGGGGCCAGTACCGCAGCACAAGCACCCAGCCCCGCGATAAGGCGCCAGCTCATACCCGCGAGAAACAGTACAAATATCCCCGAGGCTGCTACCAATAGCGCCGTTCCGAGGTCGGGCTGCATCGCGATCAGTGCTGTGGGGATCAAAATAAAACCACCCGCAATCAATATCCGGCTGGTACGCGGAGGTAGCCGGCGCTCGGCCAGATAGGCACTTAGCATCATCGGCACCGTGAGTTTCAATATTTCAGAGGGCTGGAAACGCAGCACACCGAGATCCAGCCAGCGCTGCGCCCCCTTGCCCATCACCCCGCCCGCAAGTACCGCCAGCAATAGCGCAATACTCAGGCCGTAGAACCACGGCGTCCAGCGGCACCATTGACGTGGCGAGATCTGCGCCACCGCAATCATCACCGTGAAGGCGATGAGCAGACGCACACCTTGCCGCAACAATAATTGGGAATTCTGTCCGCTGGCACTGTAGAGCACCATCAGACCGATAGCAGACAACAACAGCAGCCCCAGGAGCAAGGGTGGATCGATATGCAACCGCTGGGCCAGACTACGCTGCCGTACCGGCCCCTGCAGACGCGTCGGTCCACCGCGAATCAGCAATCCCTCGTTACTGTCCAGGCTCATCCTGCCCCCGAGGCAACACTGGCAAGCTTCTCCTGCCCTGCCCCCTGACCGAGATACTGGTCCAGCAGGCGGCGGGCAACTGGCGCCGCAGAATGGCTACCGCTACCACCATTCTCCACCACCACAGCGATGGCGATGCGCGGATTTTTAACCGGCGCAAAAGCGATAAACAGAGCGTGATCCCGCAAATGCTTGGCTACCTCCTTTTCCTTGTATTCCTCCTCCTGGCGCAGCCCAAATACCTGAGCTGTGCCAGTCTTGCCCGCAAAGCGGTAACGGGCACCCAACCCGGAACGCCGCGCAGTACCGCGGGGACCGTGCACTACCTGCACCATCCCGTGAATCACCCGCCGCCAGTTTTTCTCCCGCTGCATGGTGATAGCAGGCTGACGAACCGCCAGGAAGATCGTCTCCTCATCGACCGCCAAATGGTGAGCCCGGGCCACTATCCGCGGTACCACGCGCTCCCCCGAACGGGCGAGCGTAGCCGTCGCCAGGGCCAACTGGAGCGGCGTCGTCAGTACGAAACCCTGGCCAATTCCCGTAATAAGCGTTTCACCGGGATACCAGGGTTTCCCGCGCGCCTTGCGTTTCCAGCGCGGCGAGGGCATCAGACCAGCCGCTTCCGCGGGGAGATCAATCCCGGTCTTCTCACCAAAACCAAAACGCACGAGAAAATCGTGCATACGCTGGATACCGAGGGTGCGGGCAAGCTCATAAAAATATACATCGCAGGACTGGGCAAGTGCCTCCGTCATGCTCACATGCCCGTGTCCCCTCTTCTTCCAGTCACGATATTTACGTCCCCCCTTGGAAAGCTGATACCAGCCTGGACAGAAGATCTTCTTGCCAGCCTGCTTAAGCCGGACTTCCAGTGCCGCCAGGGCGATAAAGGGTTTAAGCGTGGAGCCTGGGGGGTATTGCCCATTCACCGCACGGTTAAACAGCGGACGGGCAGGGGAATCTCGCAAGGCACCATAGCGGGCGGCTTCAATACCATTAACGAACAAATTTGGATCGTAGGACGGAGCACTCACCAGGGCGAGTATCCCCCCTGTATTTGGGTCGATGGCCACCACCGCACCCCGTAAACCGGACAGGGCTTGCTCGGCCAGAGCCTGGAGCGGAGCATCGAGATGTAGATACAAATCATTGCCGGGCCGTGGCGGAGTTCGCTCCAGCACCCGCAAGGTGCGCCCGGCTGCATTACTCTCTACCTGCTGGTAGCCGGGGCCGCCATGCAACAGACCCTCATAGCTACGCTCGATACCAATCTTGCCTATATGACTGGTACCCCGGTAGGCCACCGCATCCAGCCGGGCAACATCCGCCTCGCTGATGCGGCCCACATAACCCACCAGATGGGCTGCCAGAGTACCCAGGGGATAATCACGGCTCAGCCGTGCCTGAATATCCACCCCGGGAAAGCGATGGCGGTTTACCGCAAAATTGGCCACCTCCCGTTCACTAAGCAAGAAGCGTAATGGCACCCCCTGAAAACTTTTTTTGCGTTTGAGGGCCTTGCGAAAACGCTGTTCATCGATCTCGCGAATGGCCACGATCTCGCGCAATTCATTGAGCAGGGCATCCATATCCGCCACCGCCTCCGGCACTACTTCAAGGCTATAGCTAGGTACATTTTGCGCCAGCACCACGCCATTACGATCAAAGATCAGACCCCGTGTTGGGGCCAGCGGCAGGATATTTACTCGATTATTGTGCGACAGATTTTGATAGTGTTCGTGACTTACAAATTGCAGATAAACCAAACGCGCGCACAGTGCCAGAGTCAACAGGGCGATACCGAGTGCCGCGATCAGCACCCGATTGCGAAACAGCGAGGACTCTTCAGCAAGGTCCTTGAGTGGCAGGCTGAGCGACACGCCTCAGAATCCCGTCGGGGTACTTTTCAGGGTCGTCTCAAGCCACGCCATAACGGCGCCTGACATCGCGCAGAACCACAAAGGTCCATGGCCACAGCAGCATGCTGGCAAAGGCCACACTCCAGCAGGCCCAGGCGTTTACCGGCGTCCCCAAGGCGCCATTGACCCATAGCACCAGCAGCTGATAGCCCGCCACCAGCACAAAGATCCCCGCTCCTTGCTGCCACAAGGGCAAGACGCGCATGCGCAGATATAACTTACGGGTGATAAAGGCCACCAGCGCAAGCCCCAGGGCATGTTGTCCCAATAGCGTGCCACCCAGGACATCCAGTAATAGACCTGCACCCCAACCCAGGCCAACTCCTATCCGGCCCGGCAGCGCCATACACCAGTAAATCAGCACCAGCCCAACCCAGGCCGGACGCCAACCCTGCGCCCAATCGGGCAGCGGCAAAGCGGTGAGGAAAAAGGCGAGCGCAAAGCTAAGCGCAATAACCCACCAACCAGGTCGAAATAACCAACTCATGACGCACCCTCCACCGCAGCCGGCGTTTTGGATGCAGGTTCGGACTCCACGGGAATCAGCAACAAAACTTCACGATTACGCCCTAGGCGAGCGCTGGGAGTCACCACAATCCGTGCAAAGGGACGGCTACTGTCACGCTCGATGCCACGCACCCGGCCCACCGGATAACCTGCTGGAAAACGCTGGCCCAAACCGGAGGTGGTCACCAGATCCCCCACCTGAATATCCGCATTATTGGGAACATGGGAAAGCATCAGCTGATTCACCACCCCGCTACCCACCGCCACGGTGCGATAGCCGCTACGGTTGATCTGCACCGGCATGGCGTGGTTCGGATCGGTAATCAACAAAGCGGTACTGGAGATGGGCCCCGCATGGACCACCTGCCCCATGACCCCACGGGCATCGATCAGCGACTGGCCGGAAACCACCCCATGATGGCGCCCTTTGTTGAGTACAATACGGCGACTGTAGGGGTCCATATCCACCGCCATCAACTCGGCCACCAGCACCCGATCCGCGACCTTGATGGATGAGTGCAACAGTGCTCGCAACCGCTCATTCTCGGCCTTCAGCTGCTCGAATTTCTCTAACCGGGCCTCCGCCAGCAACTGACGCTGACGTACCGCCTCAAGGCGCGTACTTAATTCTACCCGGCTGTGCAGGTTTTCACTGATCCAGCGGCTGGCGCGGGTCGGCAGATTCACCGCGTACTGTAGCGGGTAAATGACCACCGACAGGGCATCACGCACCCCGCGCAAATAGTGCCCACGGTGGTCGGCAAACATAAATAATAGGGATAAAAATACAAAGGCGAGCAGGCGCAGGCTGCCCGTGCGACCTTCATTGAACAGGGCTTTTTTACGGTAGATTTAGGGAGCCCCGATGAGAGATGCTTGTACCGCATCGACAGACATGGTGACTTGCGCCCCGACGAGTGTTGCCAAGCCGAAGGCTAACGGCCGCTGCACGAGCCGCTTATTCCAGCGAAAAAATATCAGTTCCCTTATCATCCATCATCTCCAGCGCCCGGCCACCGCCGCGGGCAACACAGGTCAGGGGGTCATCGGCAATCAACACCGGGATACCGGTTTCCTCTGAAAGCAAACGGTCTATATCACGCAGCAGGGCACCACCACCGGTGAGCACCATGCCCCGTTCCGCCACATCGGCACCAAGTTCCGGCGGGGTCTGCTCAAGGGCAGTGCGCACCGCGCTGACGATACCCGAAAGCGGCTCTTGCAAGGCCTCAAGAATCTCATTGCTATTGAGTACAAAGCTGCGCGGGATGCCTTCCGCCAGATTTCGACCCCGCACCTCAATTTCCGAAACTTCATTGGCTGGATAGGCCGAACCGATTTCGTGCTTGATACGTTCTGCCGTTGCCTCCCCAATCAGGGTGCCGTAATTGCGCCGCACGTAATTGATAATCGACTCATCGAAACGATCGCCACCAATGCGTACCGACTCCGAATACACCACTCCGTTGAGGGAAATCACCGCCACCTCAATGGTGCCGCCACCAATATCCAGCACCATGGAACCATGAGGTTCGCTCACGGGCATGCCCGCACCGATAGCGGCGGCCATTGGCTCCTCAATAAGATAAACCTCACGCGCCCCGGCACCAGCCGCCGACTCCTGAATCGCACGCCGCTCCACTTGGGTAGAGCCGCAAGGCACACACACCAGCACTCGCGGACTGGGGCGCAAAAAGCGATTCTCATGCACCTTATGAATAAAATACTGGAGCATCTTCTCGGTAACCGTGAAATCAGCGATTACCCCATCCTTCAACGGGCGTATCGCCTTGATGTGCCCCGGAGTACGACCCAACATCTGCTTGGCCTCGTGGCCCACTGCGGCGATACGTTTATTGCCACCCGGACCACCCTCGTAGCGAATGGCCACCACCGATGGCTCGTTCAAAACGATGCCCTTGCCGCGGGCATAGATCAGCGTATTGGCGGTGCCGAGATCGATGGATATGTCGTTGGAGAAGATTCCCCGAAAGCCTTTGAGAAACATGATGGTCCTGAACCGAAGGTGAAGTGATTACCCATGGAAGATTTCGATGGGTATAATCTCGGCCGAGATAGGGGCTTGTGCTGGCTGCAGGCGCCTTAATCGACCATAAATAAAGAACCCGCGCAATGTAGCAGCCCCTTAGATTGCGGGCAAGCTATCTCCGCCAAGTTATTGGATCAACAAACATCTCTGGAAGACTATCCCATGTCCTTGAGTGAGGAAGAAGTCCGCAAAATCGCCCATCTCGGGGGACTGGCCATACGCGATGAAAACATCCCGCGCTATGCCCAATCGCTATCGAGCATTCTCGATCTGGTGAACCAGATGGAGGCCGTGGATACCGTGGAAATTCAACCCATGGCCCATCCCCTCGACGCCATCCAACGGCTGCGCCCGGATGAAGTCAGAGAAACCGACCAGCGCGCCGAATTTCAGCCCCTTGCCCCTCAGGTGGAAAACGGGCTGTATCTGGTGCCCAAGGTTATTGAATAAACCCGGAACACTTCGGGATACCCCCCACTTATCTATGGAAACTCTGATCTATTCGTGGACTCGCATCTTGCGCCCAGAATAAATCAGCGCTTCCCTACTCTCAGGAATCCGGTCAAAACAGACCGGGCTTTCGTTATGCACAAGGCTTCTGTCGCAGAACTCTCCGCCGCCCTCAAGGCACGCAAATTTTCCAGTGAGGAATTGGTCCGTGCCCACTTGGCGCGCATTCATGCCCAGGATTCAGAGCTCAACAGCTTTGTTACGGTCACCGAAACCGAGGCGCTGGCCGCCGCCAGCCATGCCGATAAATTGATCGCCGCAGGTGAAGCGAGCCCGCTAACCGGCATCCCCCTGGCCCACAAGGACATCTTCTGCACCCGTGGTGTACGCACCTCCTGTGGCTCGAAGATGCTCGACAATTTCGTCCCGCCCTATAACGCTACGGTGGTGGATAAAATCGCCGACGCCGGCATGGTCGTGCTTGGCAAAACCAATATGGATGAGTTCGCCATGGGCTCCTCCAATGAAAACAGCTACTACGGGCCGGTACGCAATCCCTGGGATACCAAGCGGGTACCCGGCGGCTCCTCTGGTGGTTCCGCTGCAGCGGTGGCCGCACGCATGACCCCGCTTGCCACCTGCACTGACACCGGCGGCTCCATCCGCCAGCCGGCATCGCTGTGTGGCATTACCGGCATCAAACCCACCTATGGCCGGGTCTCACGCTACGGCATGGTGGCCTTCGCCTCCAGCCTCGATCAGGGCGGTATCATGGGCCGCTCGGCAGAGGATGCCGCCTGGTTGCTTGGTGTCATGGCGGGCTTTGACCCCAAGGACTCCACCAGCGTAGACCGCCCGGTGGACGACTATGTCGGTGGCCTTAACCAAAGCATTGAAGGTCTCACCATTGGCCTGCCCCGGGAGCACTTTGGTGAAGGACTAGACCCGGAGGTTGGCGCCGTGGTGGAGGCCGCCATCCGCGAATATGAAAAACTCGGTGCCACAATAAAAGACATCGATCTGCCCAACTCACCGCTTTCGGTGCCCGCCTATTACGTAGTGGCCCCGGCCGAATGTTCCTCCAATCTTTCCCGCTTCGACGGCGTGCGCTATGGCTATCGCGCCCAGCATCCCAAAGACTTGCAGGATCTTTACACCCGCTCTCGCGGCGAGGCCTTTGGCGAGGAGGTTCAGCGCCGCATCATGGTGGGTACCTACGCCCTGTCCACCGGCTACTACGACGCCTATTACCTGAAAGCGCAAAAAATTCGTCGCCTCATCAGCGATGATTTCCGCCAGGCCTTTAGTGAGGTCGACGTGATCATGGGCCCCACCTCCCCCACCACCGCCTTTCCCCTAGGGGAGCGCACCGACGATCCCATCACCATGTACCTGTCGGACATCTACACTATCGGGGTGAACCTTGCCGGGCTCACCGGCATATCAATTCCCGCAGGCTTTGCCGGGGGACTGCCAGTTGGATTACAGATTATTGGCAACTATTTTGAAGAGGCGCGGATTCTCTCCGTCGCCCATCGTTATCAACAGGTGACAGACTGGCATACCAAAGCACCCGCGGATGCCGGGAGCCAAACGTAATGGAATGGGAAACAGTCATCGGCCTGGAGATTCACGCCCAGCTCGCCACCCACAGCAAGATTTTCTCCGCCGCATCCACCGCCTACGGCGCCGAAGCCAACACCCAGGCCTGTGCCATTGATCTTGGCATGCCCGGAATGCTGCCGGTGCTCAATGCCGAAGCAGTGCGCATGGCGGTAAAGTTGGGACTTGCCACTGGCTCTGAAATTACCCGGCGCTCGGTATTCGCGCGCAAAAATTATTTTTATCCGGACCTGCCCAAGGGCTACCAGATCAGCCAGTTCGAGCTACCCATCGTCGGCCCGGGCACGCTGGAAATTGAACTCAAAGATGGCACCCGCAAGCAGGTCGGCATCACCCGCGCGCACCTGGAAGAGGATGCCGGGAAATCCCTGCATGAGGATTTTCACGGCATGAGTGGCATTGATCTCAACCGTGCCGGTACCCCGCTCATCGAGATCGTCTCGGAACCGGATATGCGCTCGGCGGCAGAAGCCATCGCCTATATGAAGAAGATTCACACTCTGGTGCGCTATTTAGAGATCTGTGACGGCAACATGCAGGAGGGCTCCTTCCGCTGTGATGCCAACGTCTCCATCCGCCCCGTGGGAGCCGCCGAATTTGGCACCCGCACCGAGCTGAAAAACATCAACTCCTTCCGCTTCGTGGAGCGCGCCATCAACTACGAGGTGGAACGCCAGATCGACGTGCTGGAATCCGGTGGCACTGTGACTCAGGAAACCCGCCTCTACGATACCGATAAGAATGAAACCCGTCCCATGCGGAGCAAGGAAGAGGCCAACGATTACCGCTACTTCCCGGACCCGGATCTGTTGCCGGTAGAACTGGATGAGGACTACATCCAGGCCATCGCAGACACCCTGCCCGAACTGCCCGATCCCAAGCGCGAACGCTTCCAGCAAGAGTATGACCTGAGCGCTTACGACGCTGGCGTACTCAGCGCCAGCCGGGAACTGGCCGATTTCTATGAAGCCACGGTCGCCGCGGCCAAGGGCACGGCAAAACTCACCGCCAACTGGGTGATGGGTGAACTCGCAGGTGTGCTTAACAAGCAAAGCCTGGATATCGGTGCCAGCCGGATCAGCCCGGAGCAACTCGGTGGATTGGTGCTGCGCATTGAAGACAACACCATCTCCGGCAAGATCGCCAAGGAGGTCTTCGAAGCCATGTGGTCGGAGCAACAGGACGCCGACACCATCATCGAGGCTCGCGGCCTGCGCCAGATCACCGATACCGGGGCTATCGAGAGTCTTATTGACGAGGTTATCGAGGCCCATCCCAAGCAGACGGAACAATATCGGGGCGGTGCGGAAAAGCTACTGGGCTTTTTTGTCGGTCAGGTGATGAAGCGCTCCCAAGGCAAGGCCAATCCGGGCATGGTCAACAAGGTGCTGCGCGACAAGCTGGGCGGAAGTTAGCCCGCGGATCACTCCCTTGCCCTCCTCCTTCGAAACCCGATTATCCCGGCTCACCAACAGCAGCGCCGGCTCGTTGCTGGCGGGAGGAAAAATCGGCCTGGAAAAGGAGAGCCTGCGCCAACAGCCTGATGGTCATATTGCCCAGACTCCGCATCCACAGGCACTCGGCTCGGCGCTAACCCATCCCTACATCACCACCGACTACTCCGAGGCACTGCTGGAATTTATTACCCCGCCGTTGCAGGGGGTACGCAAAAGCCTCGAATTTCTCGACCAACTGCACCGCTTCACCTATTCCCGCCTCGACGATGAACTCATCTGGGCCACCAGCATGCCCTGCATCGTGGAAGGCGAGCACAAAATCCCCATTGCCCGCTACGGCAGCTCTCCCGAAGGCCTGATGAAACACATCTACCGGCGCGGACTCGGCTATCGCTATGGCCACGCAATGCAAGTCATCGCCGGCGTACATTTCAATTACTCTTTTGCCGACGACTTTTGGCCACAACTCCAGGAACTGTGGCAGGACCGCTCTGAATTACAGGACTTCATCAGTACCAGCTATTTTCGTCTGCTGCGCAATCTACACCGCTACGGCTGGGTACTCTATTACCTCTTCGGCGCCTCACCAGCGGCCTGCAAATCCTTTTTTGGCGACTATCGCCCCAAGCTCTCGGAGTACAACGAAACCACCTGGTACGAACCCTTCGCCACCACCCTCAGGATGAGTGACGTCGGTTATACCAACCGCAACATTCCGGGCATGGAGGTCTCCTACGACAGCCTGGAGGCCTACATCGCCACCCTCCGCCGCGCCGTCGAAACCCCGCACCCGGAATATCAGCGCATCGGCGTCTGCGTGAATGGCGAATATCGCCAGCTCAACGCCAATATTCTGCAGATCGAAAATGAGTACTACAGTGCGATGCGCGCCAAGCAACTGCCGCAAAATGGTGAGAAGCCTATACACGCCCTGCAACGGCGCGGTGTCGCCTACGTGGAACTACGCTCGCTGGACGTCAATCCCTTCGAGCCTGTGGGTGTCGGTGAAGCCCAGGCCCGATTTCTCTCCGCCTTCATGGCCTACTGCCTGCTACAGGACAGCCCGCCACTGGGCAACGAAGAACAAAGCGCCATCCGCTTCAATCTCTCCCAAACCGCCATCCGTGGCCGTGATCCGGCCCTGCGTCTCAATCGTAACGGCAAGGAAGAAAGCCCCCGCGACTGGGGAATGGAGATCTGCGAACAAATGACTGGCATCACGACCCTACTGGATCAGGCCAGAGAGACACCGAAGCACACGGAAGCCCTGACCGAGCAACAGGAAGCCTTTCGCGATCCGGACCGCACCCCCTCTGCCCGCATCCTCGCCGCCATGGACCAGGACGAAGGCTCATTCTTTCACTTTGCCCGCCACCGCTCCGAAAGCTATCAGGACTATTTTCAGAGTCGTCCCTTACCTTCCGAACGAGAGACTGAACTGGAACAACTTTCCAAGGAATCCCTGCGGCAGCAGAAAGAAATGGAAGCGCGCCCGGCGCCAGACTTCAAGGAATACCTCGCCAACTATTTTGGCCTGTCTTGAAGAGACCTATTTAAAATTTTACTTTGGGAACTGGAAATCCGAAGCCACCTTTTTCAATACGAATTCGTTACCGCTGGGTGCATGTCTGTAGTGAAACTTCTCTTCTGTCAGCTCAATAATCCGATACGCATTGTAGTTCATGGGATCATGGGAATCTGATCTCACTATCCTTTTGCCATCCAACCAGCCACGATAAATGGAAAAATATATATCCCCGGAAATACCCCACTGCCCGACTTCCGTACTCTCGTAAACGTTTCCTTCTTTACCCCATATCTTGAAACGAAGCATAAAAGTTCCGTTGGCGGCCCTCTCCATAATTTCCATTTTCCTGCCACCTTCCTTAGTTGGCTGACTGCCATACCATTTTCCAATCATATGACTCCAGGCATCCCTTTCGGAGCCAAGCAAATTAGGCTTATATCTGGAAATTTCCGTCGGAGATGTATTTAACGTCGCACAACCGGAAAGATACGCAACAATCATGAAGACACTTGCAGCTGCTAGTCTCATGAAGTCTCCTTACTTCGGTGTGCGGCACACTTGGATCTTAAATTAGAAGAATCGATTGACCATTGTGGCGTCTAGGGCTACAGCCGGAACCGCAAGCGGCCACCGGGATCAGGTCTTGTCCCAGGCCTTCCATCAAGCGACTTTTTCTCGCGGTCACGTATGAATAAAGGTTGCAGAGAAATTATTTGTTCTCTGAGTCGCACCCGGGTTATTGATATTCAGAAGTCCCGTGTTTTCTCCTGAGAAATAAATCAGAGGTTCCTTAAATCCGAATCCATTCCGCAATTTTCTCATGCTGGAATATCATGGCGTCCTGGATGCCTATGTTCTGTCCTCTTCCTGCTTCTTTAGCCCGTTGATACATCGCGTGCGCAATAGCGACATCGACATAAGCCAGACCAACCGCATTGAAGTAAATCCGTTCCTCTGCCGTCTCCCTTCCGCCTTTCTCACCGGCTACGACTTCGACCAGATCCGCGTAAAGGTCTCCATCTTCAAGCTCACCGTCCTGGTACATCCGGCTAAGCGTTTGGGTTCGATGTTTCACGGTTTCCCAATCATCACACACTATCTTCTGGCATTGTTTTGCAACGGCATACTCGTCCTCCCAACCTCCGATGTGGCTGTAGAAAGTGCCAGGCTTTACCCACGCCGCTTTAAGCAGAGGTGCTTGCACACTGGTGGCCGTCACAATGATATCTGCGCCCTCAATGGCCTTCTGCATATTCGTATTGGCGACAGAAAACCGGAGATCCGGGAACAGACGCCCCATTTCATCCACGAACTGCTTTTCTTCGTGTTCATATTTTGCCGAGACCCGGCACTCCTCAATCGCCGGAACCGCAGTTTTCATCGCGATGAGGTGCATCTTGGCCTGCTCTCCCGCCCCGATAAAACCGATGCTCTTTGAATCCGGCCTCGCAAAATGCTTTGCTGCAATGGCTCCCATCGCACCCACACGCATATTTGAGCAAAGTGTTCCGTCCATGAAAGCAATAGGGAAACCTCTCTCTATCTCGGACAGTATGATGACGGCAGAGAGATTCTGGGCACCGTATTTGGCAGGGTTGTGAGGAAATACAGATACCCACTTAACACCGCATATCTTTTCGGGCAGAAGCGTCCCGGGCAGGCAGTTGATACGCTCCTGCGTATCGTCATTGAAAATCTGAACGATTTTGTCCGGGAAAAGAATTTTATTTTCCCGGAAGGCAAGCATGGCCGCCTCCGCCGCATCCATTGCCATCCGTATATCCAGACATCCAGCTTCGAGCAGGTCTTCCTGTGAAAGATGAAGGCATTCAATTCGGTTTTTGGCTGTCATGGTTTTTCCTTTATTCGTCGAATGATCGAGTTCGTCTACGCCGAGGGAACCGTCGAGTACGGTGCCATACCCTGGAGAATCGACAGGGCCAGACTCGATTGACTCTCGTGGCGTCTAAAACAGAAGCCCGGATAATTTACTGATTTGTCTCGCTATCCGAGAATCTGCCTGCAAACAGTGCTGACGACAGATAACGCTCACCGGAGTCTGGCAGGATAACGACCACGGTCTTGTCCTTGAACTCATCGGAGCTGGCCAAACGATCTGCCACGCACATGGCTGCGCCACTGGAAATGCCCGCGAGGATACCCTCTTTTTGCATCAGTTTGTGGGCCCATTCGATAGCATCTTCGTTGCTGACCTGTTCCACCCGATCCACCATATCGAGATCCAGGTTTTCAGGCAGGAATCCTGCGCCGATGCCCTGGATCTTGTGCGGCCCGTGGGTGGCTTCCTCACCCTTCATCGCCGCCGCAATCACGGTGGAGGATGTGGGCTCGATGGCGACGGAGGTGATGGCCTTGCCGCGCGTTTTCTTTATGTAGCGTGAGATGCCGGTAATGGTGCCGCCAGTACCCACGCCACTCACCAGTACATCAACCTCACCATCGGTGTCGTCCCAGATCTCCGGGCCGGTGGTCTGTTCGTGAATGCCGGGATTGGCGGGATTATCGAACTGACCGGGCATAAAATATTTTTTCGGATCTTCTGCCACGATCTCCGTTGCCTTGGCGATGGCAGCAGGCATGCCCTTGGCACCCTCGGTCAGCACCACATTGGCACCCAGCGCCTTCATCAATTGGCGGCGCTCTATGCTCATGGTGTCCGGCATGGTGAGGGTGATGGGGTAGCCGCGGGAGGCGGCCACGAAGCACAGGGCGATACCGGTATTGCCGCTGGTAGGCTCAATGATCTCCATCCCGGATTTCAGTGAACCGTCCTTTTCCGCCGCCCAGATCATATTGGCGCCAATGCGACACTTCACCGAATTCGCCGGGTTGCGGCTCTCCAGCTTGGCGTAGACCTTGCCCTTGGTGACGTTGTTGATCCTGACCAGTGGCGTGCCGCCAATGGATTGACTGTTGTCATCATACGTATGGGACATATTCCATTCCTTTTTGTGTTTTCCGCGAATACCGTCTGCTGCAACCGATTCGAGTCTATCGAAAGACGCCTTCCCGCACATCTTCCATATCATTCAATCCCGACACGCCGCACTGATACGCTCATGTCCGGCCAGGTCCCGAGCGGTGGCGACTTCCGTATAGCCGCTGGCATCCAGCAGCGCCCGCACTGCTTCGCCCTGATCCGCCCCATGCTCCAGTAACAGCCAGCCTCCAGGGCGCAAGGCTGCAACTGCCCCGGTAATTACCCGATGCAGATCGTCCAGGCCCTCAGAACCGGAAGCGAGCGCCCTGGCTGGCTCGAAACGAAGATCCCCGCTTACAAGGCAGGGATCGGCTTCCGCCACATAGGGCGGATTACACATCACCATATCGAGGCTTGAATCGCAGCATCCCGCCAGCCAGTTGCCGTGGACAAAGTCTACGTTGGGAATCTGGAGACGGCGGGCATTGCGGCAGGCGACGGTCAGGGCATCCATGGAAATATCGCTCGCCAGCACCCGGCAAACCGGGCGCTCAGTTGCTATCGCCAATGCCACTGCGCCCGTGCCGGTACCGAGGTCCGCGAGTTGCCAGTGTGCTCCGGTCGGTATCCGCTCCAGTGCGGACTCCACCAGCCCCTCCGTCTCCGGGCGCGGCACCAGGGTGGCCGCCGTCACCTCCAGATCCAGCGACCAGAATTCCCGACGACCAGTGAGATGGGCCACCGGCTCACCACAGGCGCGGCACTCGATACAGTTTGCATAGGCCCGTAGCTCTGCTTCCGTGAGCATTTGCTCAGGCCAGGCGTAAAGATAGCTCCGTGGCTTGGCAAGTGCGTAGGCCAGCAGGAGTTCAGCGTCCACCCGGGGGCTCGGCGAGTGAGATTCAAGGCGAGTGATTGCAAGTTGCAACTGTGAACCCAGGCTGGTCTCGGCTTTCTGGTTTTTCGTCATTCTGGCCAAACCCCCACAACAAGATCGGGATCTTGCCAAATGACTACGGCAAAATTCAGGCATCCCCCAATGCGGCCAGCTGGTCTGCCTGATATTCGCTCACCATGGGGTTGATGATGTGGTCCAACTCTCCAGTGAGGACTGCGTCGAGTTTGTAGAGCGTGAGGTTGATGCGGTGCTCGGTCACCCGCCCCTGGGGGAAGTTATAGGTGCGGATACGCCCGGAACGGTCACCGCTGCCCACCAGTTCGCGACGGGTATCCGCCCGTTCCGCCGCCTGCTTTTCCTGCTGTGCAGACAATATGCGAGCACGCAACAACGACATGGCACGGGCGCGGTTCTTGTGCTGGGAACGTTCATCCTGGCATTCCACCACGGTATTGGTAGGCAAATGGGTGATGCGAATGGCGGAATCAGTCTTGTTAACGTGCTGCCCGCCCGCCCCGGATGCGCGGAAGGTATCGACCCGCAAATCCGCCGGTTTGATTTCCACATCGCCGATCTCTTCCAGTTCCGGCATCACTGCCACGGTGCAGGCGGAGGTATGAATACGCCCCTGGGACTCGGTTTCCGGCACCCGCTGTACGCGGTGACCACCGGACTCAAACTTCAGCCGCGAGTACGCGCCTTTGCCCGCCACCCGCATGATGATTTCCTTGAAACCGCCATGCTCGCCCTCATTCTGGCTCATCACCTCCACCTTCCAGCCTCGGGAATCCGCATAACGCATGTACATGCGGGCGAGATCACCAGCAAACAGCGCGGCCTCATCACCGCCAGTGCCAGCGCGCACCTCCAGGAAGACGTTACCCTCATCGGCAGGATCCTTGGGGATCAGGAGTTGCTGGAGACGAAGTTCCAGGGATTCTCGCTGCGTTTTGGCCTCTTCCAGCTCCTCCTGTGCCAGTTCAGCAATTTCCGCGTCCGCGCCGCGGGCCAGTTCAGTGGATGATTCAATGGTCTCCAGCACCCCCCGATAGGCACGGTAGGCCTCCACCACCGGGGTGATCTCGGCGTACTCTTTGGACAGCTCGCGAAAATGATTCTGATCGCCAAGCACCTCGGGACTACCCAATAAGGCACTGAGTTCCTCCAGACGTTCGTCCAGATTGGCCAGCTTGGTAAGTACCGATGCCTTCATTCCTGTTCTTCCTCTTTATTATTTGGCGGGTCCAGATTCAGCGTCGCGAGCTCTGCCGTCGCCTTGTCGCGTAACCAGGTGGTCGGAGTATGGATCAGACGATTGGTTAAGGTTTCGGCGAGATAATCCAGTACTGTTTCTGCCGGCTCGCCCCGCGCCAAGCGGCGCCGTGCCCGAGCCAGCACCTCATCCCGTGCCTTCGTGGCGGCATCGCGATAACAGCGAATGCTTTCACTGGCATCCAGATTCTCCAGCAACACCATAAGATGGCCGGTCTGCACTTCGATAATCTCTTCGGCCTGGCGCGCCGCCTGCTGGCGTGAACGCAGATTCTCGTCGATAACCTCCTTGAGATCGTCGACGGTGTAGAGGTATACATCCTCCAGACTGTCTATCCGGGGATCGATATTGCGCGGCACTGCGATATCCACCATAAAAACTGGTCGATGTTTGCGCGCTGTTACGGCTGCCTGTGCATCTTCATAATGCAGCAGCGGTACCTGGCTGTGAGTTGAGGCGATAACAATATCCGCCTCGGCCAGATGCCCCGGGATTTCCTCCAGTCCGATGGCATAGCCGTCGAATTCCGCCGCCAGTTCATGTGCGTGTTCGAGCGTGCGATTGGCAATAATCAAGCGTCCCAACCCCACCTTGCGCAAGTGCCGTGCGGCTAGTTCAATGGTATCCCCGGCTCCAATGAGCAACGCGCTATGATCCTTCAGATCACCGAAAATCTGCCGCGCCAGGGTAACGGCTGCAAAGGCCACGGATACTGGACTATTGCCTATGGCGGTATCCGTACGAATCTGCTTGGCAATGGAGAAACCATGCTGAAACAGCTTGCCCAATTCGCGGCCAATGGTGCCGGCGGTATGGGCCTGTCGATAGGCCTCTTTCACCTGCCCAAGGATCTGGGGCTCACCTAGAATCAAGGAGTCAAGACCACAGGCCACGCGAATGAGATGCGCTGCTGCTGCCCGCTCACTGTAGCGATACAGATAGGGCGTCAGCTCATTGGCACCGAGCCCGTGATAGTCACGAAACCACTCCAGGGCTGATTCGCCATTTCCGTCTAAAAGGCTGCAAATGAGGTCCGTACGATTGCAGGTGGACACCACAACCGCCTCCCCGATCCCCTCGCACACCACCAGTTGCCGCAGTGCCTCGGTTATTTTCTCGGGGGCAAAGCTCACTCGTTCACGCACCTCCAAAGGTGCGGTATGGTGATTTATTCCAAAGGCGAAAAGCGACATATAAACTTAGGGTGTCCGGGAATACACTAGGAAAGCTCTGATCTATTCGTGGGCTCGTATCTTGCGTCCAAAATATCCATCTTTATCGTTGTTGCTCTTCGCAATAGATTGACTATTACGTGCGACCAGCGCCTCAAAGCTGAACATTTTGAATCACAATCTACTTCGCCCAGAATAAATCAGAGCTTCCCTAAAGTCCCATTAGCGAGAAAGCCCTTCTATATTAGGGGTAAAATATCAGGCACCCAGAATATGGATACCGCACATGTTATTGAGTGCCCCGAAACACCGCTGCACCACTTACCGTGCAACTCAGCCTATTTCACAATGTCCAAGGCTGGAATTAGGACTGCTCCCGAGTCGTAGAGTTATAGCACCGCAGTATATTAAAATCGGATAAAATTTTATCTATATATGCGCCCCGTTTCATTAATAAAACCCTTCATGCCCGTAATCCTGCAACCCTGGTTACCGGCCTTTGTACTCTCCGTGGCACTGCTTGGTGGTTGCAGTGGCGTGCAAGTGCAGCAGGATACAAACGCCACCGCCTCAGGCACGACGGCTGACTCCTCCAGTAAATTCTCCACCGCCGTCATCTACAAATTGCTCACCGCGGAAATTGCTCGCAAGCGTAATCGCCTGGGTCTGGCGGTCAATCTCTATCTGGAGGCGGCAGAAGAAAGTCGTGATGCCGCGGTTGCCGAACGGGCGACCCGCATGGCGGTCTTTGCCCGCGATCAGGAACGCAGCCTGAAGGCCGTCATGCTGTGGAATCAGCTTGCGCCACACAATCTGGCAGCCAAACAAGTCCACGCGGCACTGCTGATTCGTGCCAACCGAACCACTGAGGCCGCCCACGCCCTCAGCGCCCTCATCGACGAAGCAGACGGCAGTCCGAGTCCACGTAACGGCTTTCAACTCGTGACCCGCATCCTGAGCCGACAAAAAGACAAAAAGCGCGCCTTCAAGATTATGGAGGCGTTGGTGAAGAAGCGTCCCGACGACGTGCGTGCTATCTATATCCTCGCCCAGCTGGCAGTACGGGTGGGTAACCTCGATCAGGCTAAAACACTGTTACAGCGAGTACTGGAACTTGAACCCGAGCATCCTCAGGCTCCCTTATTCCTCGCCCGCATCCTGCAAAGTAAGGGCGAAACCAACGCCGCCATAGCTTTGCTCTCCGATGCATTGAAAAGGAATCCCGCAAAAACCACTCGCTTTACCTATGCACGCATGCTGGTGGATGCCAAGCACTATGAGGCAGCCCGCAAGGAGTTTGAACAGCTGGTCAAGGAGACGCCAGACAACGCCGATGCTCACTACGCTCTGGGCCTGCTGCTGTTACAAACGGGGCATATTGAGGCCGCACGCGTTCCCTTTGAACAGCTGATCCAGATGGGCAAGCGCCTGCATGTCACTCATTATTACCTCGGGCAAATCGAGGAATCAGGCAAGCACCTGGAGGCCGCAATCAAGGCCTATGGCAAGGTCAGCGGCGGCGAGCACTTTCTTCAGGCCCAGATTCGCATCGCCGTGCTGCTGGCCAACCAGGGCAAGTTTGGGGAGGCACGCCAACACCTCCATGGCCTGGAACGAAAAACCCCGGCCCAGGCCGTGCGCATCCAGCGTGTCGAGGCCGAAATTCTGACCCGGGCCGGAAAACTGGAGGCGGCACTCAAAGTCTACAATGCAGCCCTGCTTGAACGTCCGACCAACGATGATCTGCTCTACGCCCGCGCTATGCTCGCCGTACGCCTCGACCGCATCGATGTCGTAGAACGCGATCTGCGGGATATTCTCTCCCGCAATCCCGACAACGCCGACGCCCTTAACGCCCTGGGATTTTCACTTGCGGACCAAACCCGGCGTTATCCAGAAGCCATGGCGTTAATACAGCAAGCACTGACCCTGAAACCCGATGATCACTATGTCATCGACAGCATGGGCTGGGTGCTCTACCGTCTGGGCCGCTACCCGGAGGCATTGAACTTTCTGCGTCGTGCCTTTGCACTCAAAGATGACCCGGAAATTGCCGCACACCTGGGCGAAGTACTCTGGACCATGGGCAATAAGGAAGATGCAAAAGCCATATGGCAAGGTGCGCTCGACAAGGCGCCTGCCAATCAAAACCTGCTTGACGCAATTAAGCGCTTCAAAAAATGAAAACCTGCCTCGGCAATATGCTGACCAGGCGGTTCTTTGGCCTGTGCTGCCTGCTCGTCAACGTGTCTGGCTGTGGAACCGTGCCACAACAGGACGCGGCAAGCACTGAAGCCTGGCAACTACGCCAGCAAGTCATTAAATCTCAACCGCACTGGAGAGCCACAGGTCGCCTGTCCCTGGTCACCGAGGATGAAGCCTGGAATGCTCACCTCCTTTGGCAACAGCAGGATGAGCATTACCGCATTCGCCTGAGTGCACCCATGGGGCAGGGCTCGCTGGAACTGCTGGGCAGCCCCACCGCAGTGATATTAAAAAATGCTGGCCACCCCCCCCTCCAGGCCCAAAATGCCGAGACCCTGCTACATCAACAAACCGGTTGGCACCTACCGTTGGCGGGCCTGCGCTATTGGCTGCTGGGAAGTGCCGCCCCCGAAGGCGAGGTAAGTGAGCTGAGCTTCGATACCGCCGGCCAACCGAGCAGCCTCACCCAACACGGCTGGCAGATTGACTATCACGGCTATGTTGAAGTGGCATCACAACTGTATTTGCCACGCAAGCTATTCCTGCAAAATGGCCCGCTCTCCGCCCGCATCCTCATCCGCCAGTGGACCTTAGGACTCGAGCAGTAATAATGCTGCTATCTCCAAATGTTGAGGTGCTCGAGTGGCAAGGCGCGAGAAGGGCGAATAGTCACTCTATTCAACTTTGTCCAGGGAAGAACTTATGTCGTAAAGCACAGGATGTGCGAGAGCGACCGACGAGCAACGCCGCCAAGCGAGATGCATCGGCTCTCGAAATGGTAATGTTATTGCCGTTCGAGTCCTTAAGCCCCGAGTGATGCGTATCAGCCGTCCGGCGCCGGCCAAACTCAATTTATTCCTGCGTATTACCGGCCAGCGCAGCGATGGCTATCACGAACTCCAGACCGTATTTCAATTTCTGGATTTTGGCGACACCCTCCACTTTTGCCTGCGTCAGGATGACCGTATCCGGCTTCAACCAGCGATGGATAACGTCACCACTGAGGACAATCTCGTAGTCCGTGCTGCTCGCCTGCTGCAACGGGAGACAGGCACCACATTGGGGGCGGACATCGAGTTGGAAAAGCGCATTCCCATGGGCGCCGGCCTCGGGGGCGGAAGTTCCGATGCCGCCACCACCCTGATTGCCCTGAACCAGCTGTGGAACTGCCAAGTACCGCGGGTCGAACTGGCCCACATGGGGCTGGGTTTAGGTGCTGACGTGCCCATCTTCGTGCATGGTCAGGCCGCTTGGGCCGAGGGCGTGGGGGAGCACTTCAGGCCGGTATATCCCACTGAGCCCTGGTATTTAGTCATTCACCCCGGTTGTAGCGTGTCCACACAAGAAATATTTAGCCACTTGGCATTGACACGAAATTCCAAGCCCCTGAAAATACCCCGTTCACTGGGCCTCGCAGACCCAACGCTAGCGGATGAAGAAAGATCCTTCTTCGAGCAAGCCGGCAATGATTGTGAAGCCGTTGTTCGGGGAGCTTACCCTAAGGTAGACCAGGCACTGCACTGGCTCTCTGCATTCGGGGCGCCGCGTCTGACCGGCACGGGTTCAGCTGTATTCCTGGCCCTGTCCGATGAAGCGAGAACACAGGAACTGCTCGCACGCCTGCCTGCCGATTGGACAGGCTTTGCAACACGGGGACTTAATCGTTCGCCTCTCATTAGTGCGGACACATAGAGAGACCGGTATTAAAGAAATTTTTGGGGTGTAGCCAAGTGGTAAGGCACGGGGTTTTGATCCCCGCACGCCCAGGTTCGAATCCTGGCACCCCAGCCATACCAGGCTGCAGATTGCGCAAACCATGATCAAACATCGACACAAACACCCGAAGGGCTCTGCTCAGGATTACCCCCTGAATGACCCCCATGAAAGCAATATGATGGTATTCAGTGGCGGCTCCAACAAGGCACTGGCGGATCAGATTGCCAGCTATCTAAAGCTACCACTGGGACGCGCCCAGCTGGGTCGTTTCAGTGATGGTGAAGTGAGGTTCGAGCTCGATGATTCGGTACGTGGCAAGGATGTTTTTGTTATCCAGTCCACCTGTCAGCCCGCAAATGAAAATCTGATGGAATTGCTGGTCATGCTTGATGCCATGTGTCGGGCATCAGCAAGCCGGGTGACTGCAGTCTTCCCCTATTTTGGATATGCCCGCCAGGATCGCCGACCACGTTCTGCTCGAGTCTCCATTGCCGCCAAGGTGGTTGCCAACCTGATTTCCAGCGTCGGTGCCCATCGTGCCCTCACGGTGGATCTGCATGCCGATCAGATTCAGGGGTTTTTTAATATCCCGGTAGACAATATTTATGCCTCACCGGTCCTACTGAGCGATATCTGGCGGCGCCGGGACGACAATTTAATGGTCGTCTCCCCCGATGTAGGCGGTGTAGTTCGGGCACGAGCCCTCGCCAAACAACTGGATGATGCAGATCTGGCGATCATTGATAAACGTCGGCCAGAACCGAACCACTCGGAGGTGATGAATATCATCGGCAATGTGGAAGGGCGCAGTTGCGTCATCGTGGATGATATTGTGGATACCGCCGGCACCCTTTGCCAGGCGGCAAGCGCACTCAAGGCCGAGGGGGCAGCACGGGTCGCTGCCTATTGCACCCACCCGGTGCTTTCCGGGCCGGCGCTGGAGCGCTTGGGAAGTTCGGAGCTGGACGAACTGGTAGTCACCAACACCATCCCGCTAACGGCCGAGGCGGCTGCCAATGACCGTATACGCCAACTTAGCATCGCTGAACTGCTGGCCGAGAGCATCCGCCGCATCAGCACTGAGGAATCCATCGGCAGTCTCTTTATGGACTGACGCTTTAAAGTATTTTCTTCCCGGCATCCATTGTGACCGGGCACACACTGGAGTATGGAAAGATGAACGAATTTGAAATTATTGCCGAGACCCGGACCGATACCGGCAAAGCGGACATTCGGCGACTGCGCCGCACCGGCAAATGCCCGGCAGTGGTCTATGGCGCGGGCAAAGATCCACAGCCACTTAGCATCGACCAGAATGATCTCAACAAGCATCTGCAGAATGAGGCATTCCACTCCCATCTGCTCACGCTAAAGATTGGTTCCAAAAAGCAACAGGTGGTGCTCAAGGCCATGCAGCGCCACCCCGTTAACTCCCAGGTAACCCATCTTGATCTGCTGCGCGCCAGCGCCAAGCAAAAGCTGCATATGAGTGTGCCGCTGCACTTTATCAATGAAGATGACTGTCCCGGCAAGAAAGCAGGTGGTGTTATCAACCATCTCATCGTGGAAGTCGAGATCATCTGTCTGCCCAAGGATCTGCCGCGGTTTATTGAGGTTGATATGGAGGCCATGGAAATTAACGACACCCTCCACCTGAGTAATCTTGTCCTGCCTGGCGGCATTGAGCTAACGGTACTGAGCCATGGCGGCGATCTCCATGATCAGGATCAGCCCGTGGTCAACATTGCCGAACCGCGTGAAATTGAAGAGGAAGAAGAAGTCGTTGCGGATGAGGAAGCCGAGGGCGAGGGTGAGGGTGAAGCTACCGAGGAAGCTGAGGACGAGGAATAGTTCCCGGCCGACACCGCGACCTTGGAAACACCGCTGGCACTGGTGGTGGGGCTGGGAAATCCCGGCTCCCGCTACACCAACACGCGCCACAACGCAGGTTACTGGTTTGTCGATGCATTAGCACGGCAAGAGGGTGCCCGCTTTAAGGCACAGGGACGCCTGCATGGCGCCTTGTGCGAGTTTCGGCTTGTGGATCAACGTCTGCGCCTGCTTAAATCCGATGGCTTCATGAATACCAGTGGGCGTGCCGTTGCCGCGGTGGCGCGTTTTTATCGCTATTCCCCGGAACAGATCCTGGTGGTCCATGATGACATTGACCTGTCGCCGGGTGCGGTACGCCTGAAGCAAGGCGGTGGGCACGGCGGTCACAACGGCCTGCGAGACATCATTGCCTGCCTCGGCAGCCACGACTTCCAACGCCTGCGCATCGGAGTTGGCCACCCCGGTCACCGTGACGAAGTGGTCTCTTATGTGCTGCGGGCGGCGCCGGCAGACGAACAAGTGCTCATCGACGAAGCACTGACGGAGGCCTTAAGCTGCACACCCCGCTTCCTCACTGGCGAGACCGCCAGCGCCATGAACATCCTGCACAGCAGATAGCTACGGAGTAAACAGCCTTGGGTTTCACATGTGGGATCGTAGGACTTCCCAACGTCGGTAAGTCCACCATTTTTAATGCCCTCACCGGTGCCACTATCGCCGCGGAGAACTATCCGTTCTGCACCATCGACCCCAATGTCGGTGTGGTGCTGATACCGGATCCACGCCTTGATGCGCTGGCAAAAATCGTCCAGCCCAGCAGGGTGCTTCCAACTACCATGGAATTTGTCGATATCGCCGGCCTGGTCGCTGGCGCCTCCAAAGGCGAGGGGCTCGGCAACCAGTTTCTTGCCCATATCCGAGAGACCGACGCCATCGCCCATGTGGTGCGCTGCTTTGAAGAAACCGACGTGGTTCACGTAAGCGGCACCATCGACCCCATTGCCGATATCGAGGTCATCAACACCGAACTCCTGCTATCCGATCTTGCCACTGCCGAGCGTGCCGCCAAAAGTATCCAGCGCGTCGCCAAATCCGGTGACAAAGAAGCCGTTCTCAAGCAGGCATTGATCGAAGAAATCCTCAAGAGCCTGGATCAGGGCGTCGCAGTACGCGCCATGGGGCTCGACGAAGAGCAGCTGGCACTGCTGAGCGAATACACCTTCCTGACCGCCAAGCCCACCCTGTATGTCGCCAATGTGGGCGAAGATGGATTTACCGATAACCCTCACCTTGCCGCGGTGGAGACCCTGGCAAAGGAAGAAGGCGCTGTAGTGGTACCCATTTGCGCCAATATCGAGGCCGAGATTTCGGAGCTCGACGACGAGGATAAGGCCGAATTTCTCAAGGACCTGGGACAGGAAGAACCGGGCTTGAACCGCCTGGTCTATGCCGGTTACCAACTGCTAAAGCTGCAAACCTTCTTTACCGCCGGTGTTAAAGAGGTCCGCGCCTGGACCGTCCACTGTGGCGCCACGGCCCCACAGGCCGCGGGACGGATTCATACTGATTTCGAAAAAGGCTTTATTCGCGCCGAAGTCATTGGCTACGACGACTTCATTTCCTGTGACGGAGAGCAGGGGGCAAAAGAAGCCGGGAAATGGCGTCTTGAAGGCAAGGAATACATCACCCGGGAAGGGGATGTCATGCATTTTCGCTTCAACGTCTAAGCAGACCCAACAACTTGCACCTAACGCCAGAAATCCGGTATCTTACGCGGTTCAGGCTACGTAGCTCAGCTGGTTAGAGCGCGGCACTCATAATGCTGAGGTCGGTGGTTCGAGTCCACCCGTAGCCACCAATTATCCCCACTTTTTATCGCTTCAAACCCCTCAGATTACTCACTACTTCCACCGACCGACCGTCGAGGGTGGATGAAAATCATCCCTGGATTTCCCCCCTGCGGGCGCGGCGCATCCCATTTCTT
>JAJFJT010000005.1 GCA_021773795.1 Gammaproteobacteria bacterium
TATAATGCTCTTGATGACTTGATCTCATTCCTTCAGGAGGAATGCTGTATCAATGAAAATGGCTCTTACTAAGAGCCATTTATTCATCTGTGAGTTTATCGAACGGTAGCATTGGGTTGATTAAGACATATGATTTGGTTACCAGTGTTCGGCGACGTTAAACGATGATAATTATGTCTAGAGCATTACTGGAAAAACCTGGCCGTAGAATAACTTACTATGTCTGACAGATTACGAGTGAACCAGGCCTCTGGGCTACTGACGTTCCTCAACACTCAGCTAAAAGGCTGGACTCGCAACAAAATAAAACAACGGCTGAAAAAAGGATGCGTGGTCGTCAATGGTCAGCCTATCATGCAGCATGATCACGAGCTCCAAGCCGGCGACGATGTGGAAGTTTGGGCAGCGAAAAAGAATATTCAAGGTGGAATGTCTCGGCTGGAAATCTTGTATTCAGACCGCGATCTTATCGTCATCAACAAACCTGCAGGCTTGTTGTCAGTGGCATCAGCCGATGAAAACAAACAGCATGCGCTTGCAATGCTTCGCAATCAGCTCTCACGCTCCAAGCGGCCCGTTAAACTATGGCCTGTTCACCGGCTCGACCGCGATACATCGGGTATTTTGATATTTGCAACTTCTCGCGAGATGGGCGAAGCCGTTAATGAGGGATGGTCCGGGGCCGAAAAGCTATCTTGCAGTGGTTGAAGGTCGCCCTAACCCAGCTCAAGGGAGCATTGACCAGCCCTTGAGAATGGATTCAGAGAAGTATCAGATGATTGTTGGCCCACATCCGGAAGCCAAAAAAATGCCATTGTAGGTTCAACAGATCAATGCAACACCCTGCGTACTTTCAAGGATCGGGCGCTGCTTGAAGTTCAACTGGAGACCGGTCGACAACATCAAACCCGTGCCCACATGGCCTGGCTGGGGCATCCGGTGATTGGCGATCCCCGTTATGGTACTGATGGCCCCCGCATGGGACTGCATGCATTGCGCCTAAGTATTACGCGACCGAAGAGCGGCAAGCGACTCACCTTTGACACACCAGCACCGGTTGAGTTTCTTGATCTGCTCCGGTAGCAGCCAAACGGTTGATGGTGGCGTTATATCCTCAACAATATTGGCAAGCCTTCCAAAAAATGGCTGCTTTTAATTGAAATAAATTAAAGGGGCTCCCTGAACCTCCTCCGGTTTAACGGTCCGCTTTCACTACTTGTCCCGTTAACTAAAACCCGTCATACCGGGCTTGAACCGGTATCCAGTCAGTGCATGAAAAAACTGGATTCCGGGGGCCGCTCTCGCACATCCTTGTGCTTCGCAGCATAAAGCCATTCTTGGCCAAATCAGAAAAAAACGCTGTCCGGAATGACGAGACTTTTTTTATTTTTACGTCTCTCAAGCTTCCATACATCCATTGGGCTTTTAGCAACAAGGCATCCTGCTGAATGTCCCGGAAGTTAGCGGGACAGCAATGGTCCGCTTTAGCAATAAGTTGATCCCTCCCCCCACGACCTTTATGAGGTTGATTCTGCGTTGTAGTCAGTACGAAAGGCATCGAGATCTTTCTAAATCTTGTAGACGGTGCGCATTCTTTTTGGGCATGAGGTGTGGCTGCGCACCCTTTTAGGTCACATTGGCATGGCCTCAATCTGCAGAAATAAACATAAGTGATTGTATAAACAGGTTATATATGGATGGCACGGTGTGTGCTTTTCTTTTCTGAAGGGTGAACGTACACCGGACGAACAACCCTTAAATGGACGGCAATCCTGTTTCAGGCTGAGATTCATGCCTGCGGATTGAGTAAGCAACCGATAACTTCATTACGGGAATGGAAAAGAATGCACCGAAAAATCAGCTGGATGGCTTTAGGGGGAATGTTGTTTCTCCCTGTGGTTGCGGCAGCTGAGGGTTCAGTTAATGCAGGAAATACTGCGTGGCTTCTGAGTTCAACAGTCCTTGTATTGTTCATGACTATCCCGGGGCTATCACTTTTTTATGGTGGATTGGTACGGGTCAAAAATATTCTGTCGGTATTGATGCAGTGCTTTGCTATCACTTGCCTGGTCAGCATTCTGTGGCTAGTGATTGGTTACTCATTGGTATTTAGTGATGGTGGAAGCATGAATCAGTTCATCGGTGGGCTGGACAATATGATGTTCGCAAACATATTGGAGGGCAGTACCACGGGGGATGTTCCGGAATCTCTATTTGCGATGTTTCAAATGACTTTCGCTATTATCACCCCGGCATTGATGGTGGGGGCCTATGCTGAGCGCATGCGCTTTTCAGCCGTACTATGGTTCAGTGCCCTGTGGGTGATGCTGGTCTACGTTCCCGTTGCCCATTGGGTATGGGGCGATGGCTGGCTTGGAGAGATGGGTCTGCTAGATTTTGCTGGTGGCACGGTGGTGCATATCACTGCCGGCATAGGTTCCCTCGTGGCAGCACTATTTCTAGGGCAGCGTAGGGGCTTCCAGCAACACGCAATGATGCCTCACAACATGACCATGACGATTACCGGTGCCGGCATGCTTTGGGTGGGCTGGTTCGGGTTTAATGGTGGCAGTGCGCTTGCTGCGAATGGTGATGCGGCCATGGCTATATTGGTGACCCACATTTCGGCGGCAACCGGGTCCCTTGCTTGGATGACGATTGAGTGGATCAAACATGGAAAACCCTCTGTGCTGGGTATCGTGACCGGTATGGTTGCGGGGTTAGGGATGATTACCCCGGCCTCTGGTTATGTGGGCCCGGGTGGTGCCTTGATCATTGGTTTGACCGCCGGGGTCGTCTGTTTCTTTGCAGTTGGGTTTATCAAAAATAAACTCAGAATTGATGACACTCTGGACGTATTTCCGGTACATGGTGTCGGCGGGATACTAGGCACATTTTTTGCCGGGATATTTGCATCTTCCCAGCTTGGGATCTTCAGTGGTCAGGGTTACGCGGAGGGCATGGATATGCTTTCCCAAATTACCGTCCAGTTGCAAGGTATTGCAGCAATCCTGATCTACACGGCCCTGGTTACCTACGTGATTCTCCAGGCAGTTCAAATGGTAACCACATTGCGTGTTTCGGAAGAAGACGAAACTGAAGGTCTGGAGCTCGTTTCCCACGATGAGCGTGGTTACAATGTTTAGTTTTTGCTTTTATGATCTATCGATGCCTGATGCCTTGAAGCTACGGTAGCGGATCCTATCTCCAATATCCCTTTCACTTCGCCCGCCTTGTGCACCGCTATGGAGCAGCAGTGTGCTTAATGTGCCATTTTTGATCGTCCCCCTTCTCTTATAGTGGCATGTGTTTTTGTAACTGTTTGTAAATAAACAATAATAAGTTATTGGCACGACTTGTGCTTTGTTTGTTTACAGGATGAGTCGGGAGAAAAACTATGAAACTGGTTACAGCCATTATTAAGCCATTCAAGGTGGACGATGTACGGGAGGCCCTGGCGGATGTGGGAGTTCAGGGGATGACGGTTACCGAGGTCAAGGGGTTTGGTCGTCAGAAAGGGCATACGGAATTGTATCGCGGTGCGGAGTACGTGGTGGATTTTCTGCCCAAGGTGCGGATGGATATAGCGACCTCAGCGGATCGTTTGGAGATGGTTATCGAGACCATCGTCCAAGCGGCACGTACTGGAAACATTGGTGATGGAAAGATTTTTGTCACGTCCATCGAGGATGTGGTCCGCATTCGTACTGGCGAAACGGGACCGGAGGCGCTTTGAAGTCCAAAGGGGAAACAAAATGAAAAAGTCCATCATAAAATTTGCGTTTCTTAATATTAGCGGCCTGCTTCTTAGCGCTGTGCCTTTAACTACCCGGGCAGCCGAGGGCATTGATTCCGGGGATACGGCGTGGATGCTCACCGCCACTGCTCTGGTGTTATTCATGACCGTTCCTGGTTTGGCACTTTTTTATGCGGGTATGGTGCGCAGCAAAAATGTGTTGTCAGTGATGATGCAGTGTTTTGCCATTAGCTCGCTGATGACGGTGCTATGGATTGCGTATGGCTACAGCCTGGCCTTTGAGAATGGTGGTGCATTGAATGCCATGGTGGGTGGACTGGGAAAGGCTTTTCTTGCCGGTGTGGGTCTGGATGCGATGAGTGGCACCATTCCAGAAACCGTATTCGTTACCTTCCAGATGACCTTTGCGATCATCACTCCAGCGCTCATCGTCGGTGCCTTCGCCGAGCGCATGAAATTTTCCACCATGCTCTGGTTCATGGGCTTGTGGTTCACTCTGGTGTACCTGCCGATCTGCCACTGGGTGTGGGGTGGTGGCTGGTTGGGGAGTTGGGGGGTGCTGGATTTTGCCGGCGGCACTGTGGTGCATATCAACGCCGGCGTTGCGGGTCTGGTGGCGGCGCTAATGCTGGGTAAGCGCAAGGGCTTTCCCACTACCGCCATGCCGCCGCACAACCTCACTTTGACCGTGATCGGTGCCGCCATGTTGTGGGTGGGCTGGTTCGGTTTTAATGCCGGTAGTGAACTTGCTGCCGACGGCACTGCCGGTATGGCCATGCTGGTTACCCAGATCGCCACGGCTGCCGCTGCCCTGGCCTGGATGTTCAGTGAGTGGCTGTCCCACGGCAAGCCCAGTGTGCTTGGCATCGCTTCGGGCGTAGTAGCCGGGTTGGTAGCGATTACACCGGCTTGCGGATCGGTGGGGCCAATGGGGGCGCTGGCCATCGGTTTCGCCTCCGGTGTGGGGTGCTTTTTTACGGCTACCCGGATGAAACGGGCCTTCGGCTATGATGACTCTCTTGATGTTTTCGGGGTGCATGCGACCGGCGGGGTTATCGGTGCCATGTTGACCGGCGTGTTTTCCGCCACCATCTTTGGCGGCACGGGTTTCGGCGAGGGCAATGAGAGTATTGGCGCCCAGTTACTGGCTCAGTTCGTGGGTGTTGCGGCCACTGCTGTTTATACCGCTGTCCTCAGCTACGCGATCCTGAAAATGCTGGATAAGCTGATTGGCCTGCGGGTGAGCGAGGAGCAAGAGGTGGAGGGGCTCGATACCGCGCTGCACGACGAACGGGGTTATATCCTCTAGCGGGTTGTTTGTTGTAAAGAAAAAGGGGCGCACAGAGTGCGCCCCTTTTTTTCATTGCTGGACGGCAGCCACAGACTGCCCTATATGTAGGGCAGTCTGTGGCTGCCGTTTTCGGGCATCTAAACCAGCCCTTGGAAGGGTTCCACGCTGACCAGCTCACCAGCCTCTACACCACTGCTTTCCTCAGTCAGGATGATGAAGCAGTTGGCCTCACTCATGGAGCGGAGGATGCCGGAGCCCTGATGGCCGGTGCTGCGCACTATCAGCGTACCGTCCTCTCCGGTTTCCAGTATGCCGCGTTGAAATTCGGCACGCCCCGGGCGTTTTCTTAAGGCTGTGGCGGTGGGTATTTGTAGCAGTACCCGTGGAGGCAGATTTTCCCCCATCATACGGCGGAGGGCGGGTTGCACGAACTGGTAGAAGGTGACCATTACCGAGACCGGGTTGCCGGGCAGGCCGAAGAATCGGCTCTCTCCGAGCCGGCCGAAGGCCAGTGGACGGCCCGGCTTGATGGCGATCTTCCAGAAATCTATCTGCCCCAGTTTTTCCAGCATCCCGGTGACATAATCCGCGTCCCCGACGGAAACACCGCCGGTGGTGATCACCGCGTCGCTACTTTTCATGGCGTCGCGAAATGCCTTTTCCAGTGCCTCCGGTTGATCCGGGATGACGCCGAAATCAATGATTTCCACCCCCAGTCGTTGCAGCATGCTGTAGAGGGTGTAGCGATTGCTGTCGTAGATGTCTCCCTTTGCCAGGGGCTGGCCGACAGCACGCAGTTCATCTCCGGTGCAAAAAATGGTGACCCGGGGGCGTCGTGTGACGACCACCTCGGCGACGCCAATGGAAGCCAATAGGCCCAGTTCCGCTGGTCGGATGCGCTGGCCCTTGGCTAGAGCCAGGGAACCGGCGGTCAGATCCTCTCCCGCCGGGCGAACGTTTTCTGCGGCACGTACCGAGCGTTGCAGGCAAATCGTATCCGCCTCGCGTTGCACCAATTCCTGCATAACCACCGCATCCGCACCATCCGGGATGACCGCACCGGTCATGATGCGCGCACATTCCCCCTTCTCTACCCGCCTGGCAAAGGGCTTGCCGGCCCAGGCGGTACCGATAACCTGGAGTGTTGCGCCTTGCTCAACTCCGTGACTGTTGAGGGCATAGCCATCCATGGCCGAGTTGGTGTATGGCGGTACGTCGATGGGGGACAGGATGTCCTCCGCCAGTACCCGGTCCAGCGCGCCCCATAGCCCCACTTCCTCTTGGTCACTAATCGCTTCAATGCTGGAGACGATCCGTGTGCGCGCATCATCCATAGTGAGCAGTCCCGGCTCGTGGTTGTCGGCACAGGAACCCGTCTCAGCTTGATTATTCATTTACTTCCCCGTATTGAATATCTCCACCAAAGCGCTGGAGGATGAATTGGGCAATGGTGGGTGGATCATTGAGGTTAAGGACGGGCAATCTAGTGTTGATAGCCGCCGGGTCGTCGGTTGCCACGGCGATGATGGAATTGTCTGTGGCTAATAGTAATGGGTGCCCCAGGCTTGGGCGATGCAATTCAATTTTTGGAAAAGGCACATCCTTGAAGCCTTCCACCAATATGAGATCCAGAGTGCCTGGATCCAGGCGTGAGATCAGCTCCTCCAGCCGGGGTTCATCAGGTGCGGTGTTTTCATGAATCAGGGCCCAACGGTTTTTGGAGGCAATGAGGGTTTGTTGTGCCCCTGCCTTGCGCAGGCGGTAGCTGTCCTTGCCCGGGTGGTCGATGTCAAAGCTGTGATGAGCATGCTTGATGATGCCAATACGGACCCCCTGTTTTTGGAACAGGGCGAGTAGTTGGACTAGCAGTGTGGTCTTGCCAACGCCACTAAAGGCGGCAAAGCCAAGCAGTGGTAATGGAGATTCGGGAGTCGTCATGGGATCAGTGTACTGCTCCGGCAGTGGCTTCCAGTGCCGCCTTGTCCTCCAGGCGATTGAGATTCAGAAAGGCCTCGGGCCGATCCGAGAAATCTGCGGTGACAAAACGATGCGCGGCATACCATTCATCAATGCGTCGCCCACCTTGCTTTAAAAAAGACTGCAGGCTGGGTAGCAAGCTGGGTGTGATCAGGGCGAAAACTGGCTGTAGGCGATTGCCATCGTGGGCCGCGACGATCTCGGCATTATGGTCTACCAAGGCTGCGTGCAGGCGCTGGGCCAGATTCGCGGGAGGAAAGGGGCAGTCACAGGGTGCGGTGAGGAGCAAGCTTCCGGTCATTGCCTCCAGTGCCGTGGCCATACCCGAGAGCGGGCCGGCATAATCCGGCATCTGGTCGGCGATTACCGGACAGCCGTAGGTACTGTAGGCGTCCTGGTTACGGTTCGCGTTGATGAGCAGCTCATCTACTTGGGGGCGCAGGGCGGCAATGACGTAATCGATCATCGGCCGATTCCTGAGAGTGACCAGTCCCTTGTCCTGTCCCCCCATGCGACGCCCAAGGCCACCGGCGAGGATGACCCCGGTGAGTCCTTTGTTATGGCTATCTTTGGGCTGAGAAGTCATGCTTTATCTTCTTTTTGGTGTGCCCCAAGCGGGGCTAAACAGTACCATAGCGTCGGTGCAATGGAGCGTGATATGAGCAAGAAAATTTCCACCGGGCCAATACAGCAACTGCAAGCAGCCGTGGGCCCAGAGGGATGGAGCTGTGATGCTGAGGAGTTGGCACCCCTGCTGCTGGATCAGCGTGGAAATTTTCAGGGCGCCACACCGATTTTGTTGCGTCCGGCTTGTACCGAAGAAGTGGCCAAAGTGCTCAGCATTTGTCATCAGGCTCACATTGCGGTGGTGCCCCAGGGCGGCAATACCAGCCTGGTGGGTGGCTCGGTGCCCGACGAGGCCGGGGACCAGATTTTGCTCTCACTGTCGCGCATGGACCGTATTCGCGCGCTCAGTACCGCCGACTTTACGCTCACCGCCGAGGCCGGCTGTATCCTCGCCACCTTGCAGGACGCGGCCGAGGCAGAAAACCTGCTGTTTCCCCTGAGTCTGGCGGCGGAAGGCTCTTGCCAGATTGGCGGTAATCTCTCCACCAATGCCGGCGGCACCGCGGTGCTGCGCTATGGCAATGCCCGTGATCTGGTGCTCGGGCTGGAGGTGGTGTTTGCCAACGGCGAGATCTGGCATGGCCTGCGGGCACTGCGCAAGGATAACGCGGGTTACGATCTCAAGCAGTTATTTCTCGGCAGCGAAGGCACCCTGGGGATAATCACCGCTGCGGTACTGAAGCTCTTTCCCCGCCCCAACCATACCGAGACCGCGTTGGTAGTAGTGCCGGATGCCGAGGCAGCAATGGCGCTGTTGCAGGCCTGTCGGGCGGAGGTGGGGGAAGCGGTCACCCGTTTTGAATATATGGACCGCTCCAGTATGGAACTGGTGCTGCGCCAGATGCCGGATATCCGCAATCCCTTTGCCGAAGTTCACGATCATTATGTGTTGCTGGATCTGGCCTCCAGCCACGGTGGCGAGGCATTGGCTCACAGCTTGGAAACGCTGTTGCAGGAACGGCTGGAACAAGGCCAGGTGCTGGACGCAGTCATTGCCCAGAGCGGTCGTCAGGCAAAAGATCTATGGCGTATCCGTGAAGGCATTCCCGAGGCCCAACGCAAGGACGGTGCGGGGCTCAAGCAAGATGTCTCCGTACCGCTCTCGCGATTGCCAGAATTTCTGCAGCGCGCTCGCCAATTAGTGAGTGAGGCCTTTCCCGAGGCATTGATCGTCGCCTTCGGCCATCTGGGTGACGGCAACCTGCACTTCAACCTCAATCAGCCTCAGGGCATGGACGCCGAAAGTTTCCGCGCCCGCGGCCCGGAGATTCACCGTCTGGTTTACGATCTTGCCGTGGAAATGGAGGGCAGCTTCGCCGCTGAGCATGGGGTCGGACGGCTAAAGCGGGAAGAATTGCGCCGCTACCGCCCCGCGGTGGAGGTAGAGCTCATGGCTAAACTGAAGCAAACTCTGGATCCCCGCGGCATCCTCAATCCTGGCAAGGTAGTGTGAATTTTCCATCGATTATGGCGCGCGAATAATTGCGCCGCCTTGCAGCTGTGCCGGGATTCACCTGATGGCTCTAAAGAGTGCCCCGATGGTGCCGGCTGCGGTCTTGTAGCCGGTAAATTCAGTCAATTCCACGTTGATAAATCCGGCGGTCTTCAGCATGGACAGAAAGGCCTCGGGAGTCAGGGTTCCGGATACACAGTCGGCCCAGGATTCTGCTTCACCCGGGCAAACCGGGGTGTCTGTGGATGGGGCGCGGACCATGTCGGCGATTTGCAGACGGCCGCCGGGTCGCAGCACCCGGAATATCTCTTCCAACACGGTGTTTTTATCCTCGGCGAGGTTAATGGCACCGTTAGAGATCACCACATCTGCGCAGGCATCCGGCAGCGGCAGTGCGGTGATCTCGGCTTCGTAAAAGGTTATCTGTTTGAGGCCGGAGGCACGGGTATTGGCGCTGGCCTTGGTAATCATGGCCGGCGTGCAGTCGATACCGAAAACGGTGCCCTGATCGCCGACCAAAAGCGCGGCCACACAGGCATCGGCACCCGCACCACAGCCGATATCGACGACGGTTTCATCAAGATGTATAGGGCCCAGGCTGAAAGGGTTGCCCACCGCCGCAGCGGATTCCCACACGATATCGGGCAGCTGATTCAGCCACTTTTCGCCGTAGCCCAGCGTACGGGCGTTTTCCTTGCCCTTTCCCCAGCCAAACTCCGAGGCGGGCTCATTCGCCAGTCGGCTATACAACTCCAGCAGCAGGGTGCGGTTATCCGTAGTGTGATTTTGTGAGTCGCAGCCGCTCATGTCTGGTCGGTCCTCCATCTGCCGATACAGTCGGGCATGAGCTGGAGAAGTTTGCCTGTCGGCTCCCGCCTGGAGCCTATCCGAACATGCCCTTCAGGGTGAAGAAGAAAAAGGCGGCGAGGATGCCTCCCGCCGGCAAGGTCACTACCCAGGAGATCACGATGCCACCGATGACCCGCAGGTCGATGGCGCCAACGCCACGGGCCAGGCCCACCCCGATGACTCCTCCCACGGCGATGTGGGTGGTGGACACCGGCAGCCCGGTGCGTGAGGCGAGCACCACGGTGGCTGCTGCCGCCAGGGTCGCGCAGAAGGCACGGCTGGGCGTCAGCTCCGTGATCTTGGTGCCAATGGTCTGCATGACCCGGTAGCCCATGGTCGCGAGGCCAATTATGATGCCGATACCGCCCATCACCAGGATCCACAGCGGGAGAGCGGACGTCTGAGCAACCTCGCCGCCACTTTTCACGATGCTCACCACCGCCGCCAGGGGACCGATGCCGTTGGCCACATCGTTTGAACCGTGGGCGAAGGCCATGGCGCAGGCGGTGAATAGCATCATCGGGGTGAATACCTTCTCGACGCTGGCGAAGTGAAATTTGCGGTCCGCGCCGGCGTCGATGGTGATCCGCCGGATCAGCGCCCAGCCGATGCCGGCGACGAGGATCCCGATCACCGTTGCGGCGACAAAGCTCATGCCCACCGAAAGTTCCAGCTTCAGGTGCTTGAGGCCCTTGAACAGGGTTACCAGGGAAATGATGAAACCCACCAGAAACACGTAGGCGGGACCCCATCGCTTGGCACTATCGAAAGGGTTTTCGGTATTCAGGATGAGGCGGCGGATGCTTAGCATCAGGAGGAAGGCGATCAACCCGCCCAGCGCCGGCGATATCACCCAGCTGGCGGCGATCTGGGTGATCTTGCCCCAGTTGACGGCGTCCACGCCGATACCGGCCATCGTGAAACCCACTACTGCACCGATGATGGAGTGGGTGGTGGATACCGGCCAGCCCTTGGTCGAGGCGATCATCAGCCAGATGCCGGCGGCCAGCAGGGACGCCAGCATGCCGTATATCAGGAGTTCCGGATTGTCGGTGATCGGTGCCGGGTCGATGATGCCCTTGCGTATGGTCTTGGTCACGTGGCCACCGGCCAGGAACGCGCCCGCGAACTCAAAGATGGCGGCGATGATGATGGCCTGCATGACCGTGATGGCGCCTGAGCCCACCGACGTACCCATGGCGTTGGCTACGTCGTTGGCGCCGATGCCCCAGGTCATGTACAGCCCGAAGACGACCGCCAAAATGATGAAAGTGGTACCGTATTGCGTGATGATTTCCATGGTAGTCCTCTGCTCCTCGCAAGCCCTAGCGGGCGATCATAAGACGTAGGCGGTCACCCACTTGCTCAGCAAGGTCGGCAAGGTCGCCAACCCACTCAATGATCCGGAGCCAGAGAATTACCGACACCGGATTCATGTCGTCCTCGTGCCGGAACAGCAGCCGGGTGAGCTCGAGTTGAAGCTCGTCGGTCTCGTGTTCAATGCGGTTCAGCTCATCCAGCATGGAGGCCACTCTGCTGGCTTGGGGTCCCCGGAAGCCGGTTTCCACCAGTTCGTCCAGTTCCTCAATGATTCTCGAAGCCTGCTCGCAGGTCTCGATGCAGTGCTCCGCCAGAGCCCTCAGGGGCTCACTTAGCGGCGCCGGTACTTCCATGGGACGCTCGATGAACAGGCGCGCAATGTCCTGGGCGGTGTCGGCGATAGAGTCCTGGATGTGCAGAACTTCCAGCAAGTCGCGCCGATCGACGGGCATGAACAGGCTATTGGGGAGGTGGGCCCGCAGATCATTCTTGATGTCATCGGCTACGTTCTCCTTTTCGAAGATCCGTTCCTTGGCAGCCTGGACGCCTGCCTGGTCGCCGTCACACAAAGATTTAAATAGGGGGGGCACCTCGTGGACGCATTCGAGCACCACCCGCATGTGCTCCTGCAGTCCCTTGAACGGCGAGCGTTTCATCAGATTTGCAAGGGGGTTGGTAGGCATGGTTGGGTCGTCTCCTTGTCGTACGGGTGTCACTACACTGGCCATCGAAGCTGCGGAAATGAGCTCCGAATTCGCAGGTGGACACCTACTGAAAGATGCGGTGAGAGTAAACTTTTTTGGGCATGATGGCTAAAGAAATCCGCTTTATGGCCTATAGCTGAGAAGTTTAGCCAATCATTGCAAAAGTGGACTCGAAAATGGGAGCAGGGGGTGTAATTCATCCGGGTTTAAAAAAGGAGATTCAGGATTTATCCCGGCCCCCAGGCAAGCGCTAACCAATATCCGTGCTAACTCCCCCGGCTTGAGGCCCAGGTCTTGAGGTGGCCTGGGAGGGCAAAGGCGATGGCGAACAGGGCGATGGCGAACAGGGCGGTGGCGATGCACACCGTGGATGGGCCCACCGGGGTGTCCCATTGTAGCGAGATGCCGAGGCCACCGGCCACCGAGAGGCAGCCGATGATGGCCGCGTAGATGGCCATTTGTTCGGGGGGGAGCTGCCCGCGGGCCTCGCCCTCTATCACCATCATCACGATCACGACCACAATCTGCATGGCGAAATTGTGACTCCGCCGCCCCCCGAGACCGACTAGGCCATGCTCGATAACTTCATCCTCTACGCCCTCTTTGCCGGTATCGGCATCGCCCTGGTCACCGGCCCGCTGGGCTCCTTTATCGTGTGGCGACGGATGGCCTATTTCGGCGACACCCTGGCTCACGCCG
>JAJFJT010000006.1 GCA_021773795.1 Gammaproteobacteria bacterium
TCAGATACATTTCAGCCCATTTGTCTAGGTGCTTGGCCTGCAAGGCTGCTCGTCCGCCGCCTCGAAAGTTTTCAATGTGAGCCGCTAACAATTCCAGATCTTTCCAGCGCATGCCATGGAGCACTTGAGCAACGCCTGTAACAGTCGCGGACTCTGAATTGTGGCCATCAATAAAAATATTCTTCATCGCCTGTCTCCTTTGGTTTAGTCACACTCACTCGGCGGCGGCCTTAAGGCGTTTGTTTTCAGCCTTCAGTTCGTGAATGATAGATTCCAACTCAGTCTTGGTTGCCCAGAGCTGGTCGTATGCGGTCTTTGCGTTGATGTATTCTTGAACGGCTCCACATTTGAGACACCTAAAGCCGGTGTTCAGTTCGGTGTGCCCACATTTCATACAATATTGCATCATATCTCTGTCCTTTCCTCTTTGGTCACGGTTGCTTTTCGTGTTTAGCCATAGCCAAGCCATTCAATTGTCAAACCAAAATACAACCCGGTATTCAAAATCGCCCTCATCTGGGTAAATCCCCAAAAGCTCTTCAAGCGCGTATTCTGTTCTAATGCCGGGATTATTAGGGTGCATCCGCAACCAACACCCACAAAACACATCAGCCGAACAATGGGACGCGCTATGGTGGTCTGCCGGTGCTTTCATGTATTCATGCCAAGCAAGTGCGCTCACATCCTTGGGAAGATTTTTGGCGTAGTAACCTTCTGGGCCTGGACTCCCGCGCACACCTGCAATCTCCGCAAAGAACGAATAATCGCGGTTCTTAACTCTCAGATTCTTGCCAACGATTTGATACACATCGCTTGAATACAAGCCTATCCAATCACCACAAGGCAGTTCGCGGCGCTCAAGAACTATGTGAATATCGCAACCCATCTCACTCTCCTTTGTTCCATAGTTACGCCCCTTCAGATCCGCGAGAAATCTTCATCAGTTCCTCAACACGTTTGGCCATCTCATTGCGTTCCGAATGGCTCAGTCGAGGTTTGAAAATCTCATCAAGATCAGCTTCCAGTTCCGCTTGTGTTGGCTGCTCATCCCGCATGCGCTTGCGTTTAACTTCTTTCCATCGGGCAACATTCTCATCACGTACCGATTGTGAAGATCTGTAGTGCGGTATCCTTTGAACAGGCGCAGACAATTCCGCCGCGCGCCGCTTCCAGTCTGCTTTTTTTGCCAGCGGCATATACAACTCTGAAAGCTTGGGAAAGAACTCAGCGGTCCGAATGTGACTGGAAACCACAGAAGCAATGTCCTCCAACTCGAACCTCTCCAGTTCCTTCACACAGTCCACGGTCCATGCGTCCCAATCCGTTTGCGACTTGTTCGAAGGAAAGTGAGAGATCAGCCGGCGAACCTGAATTGCAATTGCTGCACGCCTACTCTTCAAACCTTGCGAGGGCTCTGGCGGCTCCTGCCTCGAAATCTGCAACGCGCTTTTCTGCACTGCTTTGACCGGGGGTCTTTCCATGGGCTCTGTCCTTTGCATCTCGTTCAACGCTGTTGCGTATCCATTTGTGGAATGTCTTCGACCAATTTCGGCTCTTGGCAAATTCACCGGAGCGCTGTTCGTAATGGTCCTTGAATGACCGGACCTCAGTTTTTATGCGTTCAGGATCGAAGTACGTTCCGGCCTCCATCATGTCTCTGTCATCAGGTTCCCAATCAGGGCTGATGAACGATCCGAACTCGCGCGCGTTATGAGAGGGGGTATTACTTTCTTTCTGGCTTCTGGCTTTTGGTATCTGGTATGGCATACTTTTGGCATCGTCTTGGCATTGCGTCTGCACTGATGGGTCATTGTTTTCACTAGACTTTCCCCATCGTTTTTCCGCTGCTTCGCGATTGGTTGATGACTTTTTTTGACGAAAAACAAATTCCTTTTCGACTCTTTTGTTCCAAAGTCCACCTTCATGGCGTATAATCTTTTCATCAAAAACCAGTGATTCCAGAATGTTTTGGAACGCCTTTGTGGTGCACCCGCATTGCCTAGAAAGCCTCTTATGATCTTCAGGCAAAGGCTCGCAGCGCTCGTACATCATGGCAATCATAGTGATGTAAACGCCAACTTCAGCAGCCCGCATGCCTCGTGTGCCGGCCAACCAGTCAGAAGCGAAAAACCGAACGTATGGTTGCTTGTGCGGTGATCTGCTCACAGCGTCCCCTCTCAAGTGCGCGGAGCAGGTTCATACTCATCGATTGTCTGCTTATTGATTTCAAGGTGACGCCTAAGAGCAATTCTCACTTCCGCAGAAGCAGACCTGTCATTGACAACCCCGAGAGTTTGGAGCGATGCCCAGGTTAGTGGATCGATTTCCATGCCCCTGATGAATCTCTGTTTTGTCATGTGAACCTCGCAATGCTATTAAGAGCTTATATTTAGCACGTCATCGCACAACTATCAAGTGCTTCCACCACTCATCGAAGAATGCTAGATCAGTCTCAGGGAAGGGGAGGATATCAGCGGACATGGAGGAGCCTTTCCACCTTGGCGATGTCGTCTGAAAACATCAGCATGTTGTGCTCAACCTTTCTTACAGAGTGGTGAATGGTGGAGTGGTCTTTCTCACCTATGCGACGGCCGATCTCAGGGAAGCTGTGGATAGTGTGCTTTCGGCAAAGAAAAACAGCAATGTGCCGCCAATGACAAAGATTTCTAAACCGCCGGCTTGAATGAATATCAGACACAAGAACCTCCCCACCACTCGCAGCGCTCACCGCCTCAAGGATTTTGTTAACCGTTATTGTGGGGAAAACGGAATTAAACTTTTGTTTGGGACCATCCGCAAGGGCACGTTCGATCAGATCTTGATTTATGCTTATAACGTCCGTTTTAACCCAAATAGGCCCTATAGGCTGTGGATAAACCCGCTTTGCCAGCTTTTGCGGATGCTTTTTCACGACAGGGGGGAGTCTAACAAACTCGGAGTAATTCGGGTGTTCTCGTGTAAGGGCTGCAAGAAGTGCGTCCATTGCTTTTCCTCTCTAGGCTTCTGCTTCTAAGATTGCTCTTCCAATGAGTTCGGGGATTTGGGGGACGACTGAGTTTCCGAGTCCGTGTAAACGCCGTCGCTCCATTGCAACGGAAAGCCCATCGCTGCCTCGTAAAATCTGCTTACCTGCCACCAAAGAGTGCCATTCTCCAAAAGTGTCGTCGTCATACTTGGAGAGTGACGCTTTCGCGCGGCCAAGTAAGCCAACGTACGGCTCAAATCTTTTCCATCTCTGGCCGCTGGGGTAGGCCAAGATAACGAGGCGTTTTCTCTTATGGCTGGCTCCCAAGTCTCTAGCGCTGAAGCATTCCCATTCTGCATGAAACCCGCTTCTGGCCAATTCTCTGAGAACGTCTCCAAACCCTCGACCAAGCAGCCCTGGGACGTTTTCCAGCAATAAAATTGATCCAGGCTTGCCAGCCAAACGAAGCGCCTCTGAGAAAAGCCCAGTGCGTGCGCCCTTAGTTCCCATACCGACGACATTTGCAACGCTTGCGTCTTGGCAGGGGAACCCACCTGTGACGACATCAAACGAAATTCCATCGGCAGCAAGCCTTGCTCCGGTAAGCTCTCGTATGTCTTCGTATTGCGGGACATCAGGCCAATGCTTTCTTAAAACCTTGCGGCAAAATGGGTCTATCTCGCAAAAGGCCACCGTCTCGAAACCGCCTGTGCGCTCCAGTCCAAGGGAAAATCCACCAATGAATGCCAGAGAACAAATCCAGCACTTTTAGTTTTTTGGGTTTGTCCTCTGGCATTATTTAACCTCCTGCCTGATTTCTATTTTCCATGTTGGGAATTTGTGTGAGTGTACGCGATTGTAAAAAGTCTGGCGATTTACGCCATGAGCATCTGCGGCATCTTTTGGGGATACAAACTCACGGCCACTAGCATGATAAATTCGAATCTCACCACGCCAACGACTTCCGCATAGGGCTGCTTTATGACTAGCACTCAATGGTGTTGGCTTTCGATAACCAATTTGCAACCCGGTGCGGTATGCGTGAATCTGGTTTTCACTTTGTGTCACCCATTCCAGATTAGAAAGAGCATTGTTTGTTTTGCATCCATCAACATGATTCACTTGTGGTTTATTGTGAATATTTGGAATGAACGCTTGAGCCAAAAGACGGTGTAACAGATATTTTTTACCTTTCCCGTCTGACCATAACTCTACACGGATATATCCATTCTTAGAAAGTTGCGGTTTAATTGCGCGACCAAATCGTGAGCGCACTAGACCGTCTTCCCGAATCGTGTAGCCAGAGAACAAACCAGCGATCTTTATTTTATTCGTCACGCCACATCTCCTATCGGTGTAATCACAACACGGCATTTGCCCTGCTCTATGGTTCCTGTATCGTCCCATTCTGATGAGGATTTGTAGACACACCAATGGCTGTCGTCTTCGATCAATCCATGGATAACGGACAAGTCCTCAAGACCCTTGATGAAATTCGAGCAGTCAATCTTACCCCTGCTCCATTCGCCGTCATTGTTAATTGGCCTCGGCATAAAGACCCGAAACACTACGGGGCCTTCTATGGGTGTTAGCCTGTGAGTATTGAGCATCCAGCCTGCATCATTAATCCAGCCCTTATAGCGACGGGTCCTGCGTTTGTTTTTGCCCTCACCAATCCATAGCTTATTGGAAGATGGTGGGCGTGAAACTGTAAAAACAATGCAGGTCACTTACCTTCCTCCGTGAATTCCCTAGGCCAACCGTTCGTGCTGGCAAACACCCTCAGAAACGCCACTTGATTGAATGAGAGGGAACGAGGTTCGGAATATTTAATCCCTATCCCGCAGCACTTCGTGCACATCCGTCCGTCAACATTCTTGTCGCCAGCGCACTTATCGCAAACTGTCTTGTTAGATATCATGTGGTTTCATCCACAATTTCGACAGGGTGAAAACTGTGCACTTCCGCTAGAATTTGAGTTGGTGGGTCTATCTTGTGCCAATGCCCATCATCATGAAAAAAACATAGACCCATTGACCCACCGTAAACCCCAAGAGCGTCAACAAGCCTTATTTCGCACGGCTTCCCATCTGGGATCGCAACGCATGCTGGAAACCATTTCTTCATGTGTCTTCCTCCGTTGTGCCCTAAAAGGCCCTAGCGGCGCGTTCTAACCGCTAGGGCAAGTTCCAGGGAGGGCTGCTCTTTAACCGGAACAGCACGGTGTTACGAATCCTTCGACAGGGACGTTGCAAGAAGATCACGCTTCAAGTGCTCTAATTTATTTCCGAGCAGGCTAATTCGATCTGAAAGTATGAACAGCCATATGAATTCAAGCACAACAATAACGAACAAGCACATGATGATGGTAAACATTGATGTTCCTCCTTGTCAGATAAGTGTGAGGCCTCTTGGCCGTTCGAATAAAGGTGACGGGGAGCAACTGCGGCGGAAGCGCTCAACCCGTCACTGCCACTGCAAACAGCCGGAGATGAAGTTTGCAATGGATCTGAATTAGTCATTTGGGGGAAGCTTTGGCGAGGGCAGCTTCAGCTTTTTGGCAGGCGTGTGTTTCTTCTGGTGTAGTAGAAATCATTGCATCCACCATGGCCTCCAAAGCCTCATAAAGCTCTGGAGCCGCTGCAATCAGGTGGGCGTTAGCGAAAGCTTCACCGTTATTGCCGCGCCAAATGCCGACACCACTATCTGTTATTCCGCCGCCGTTTTCTTCACCGACGCCAAGAAAGCTGCCATTATTTGCCGCGAAGACTTTCCAAGGCCCCGCCGTCCATTCTCGTTCCATCATGCACACCTGTCGCGTTTGAATTTGTCTGGGTGATATAGCTCAAGGTTCTTGTAGGTTATGACCTCTTTTTGCGTGATGTACATCCAGTGTTTCGCCGGGATGCCTTTCACGGGCCAGTGTAGGACGGTATGGGGAGATATGCCAAGAAGCTTCGCAGCTCCTTCATTTCCGCCCAAAATCTTGATGATCTGTTTAATAGAGAATGTTTCCATGCCCTCAACTTAATGTTATGTAAAATGAATGTCAATGTGTTTTTTGCCTTGACACGCACCATAAAGTGGTTATATTGGATGTATCAAACGGAGGAAAGAACATGCGGCACACAAACATGCAGACAGCACTGACCTTGGTGGCATTCTATGGAACGCTCCTGGTATCAAGCGCGGTTGTCTGGAATGCAATGGAGGTGATGAGATGAGTGAAGATCAGAAACGTATTTCCGAACTTGAACAATGTCTCCGAGATTTTCTTTACTGGCTCTCAATGGGCCCCCTAGACGCTGCTGCTATGTTTGGACCGGATGGCCCCAACCCAGACGAAGAAGTTAAGATGGTGGCAATTCGCGCGAATGAACTGCTGGGCAAGACCAAGGAAACATCATGACCATGCTCTCCCCAAACAGCGACTGCCAGCACCCCTACGACCGCGAGACAGACGGCTTTGACGTTGATCACCTGCAACGGACGCATGCCGAAGCAGAGAAAGAGCTGCGCGCGTACATCATTGAGAACTTCGGACGGTTCCACATAGATTTTGCTCTTATGGGTGCCAACTACCGTGTGATGGACATTCTTGATGCTCTCCAGGATACGCTGTCTGACGTTCTCGGCGGGGCATGTAATGAAGCGGAGGATGGATGATGAACAACGTTTACGACAATGATACCGAAAGAATGGCATCAAAATTCTTGCTCAGATACGTCCAGCATTGGGGCCAATCAGACATGGAACGACAAGAAGCGAGAGAGAATTTTCTTCAGGCCGCAGGATTTAGAGACACTGATTCTGAATTAGCTGGATTGTGGCTGGCAGATGTTGTGGACGACATGCCGAGGGGTCGGTTTGAAGATGAGGTTTGTTATCTCGAACGAGCGCTGCAATCACGCCAGTCGGGGGATGGATAATGGCAACGATACTCACAATTGATTACGTCGTCATTAGTATGGAGGAAAATCTAATAAACGGATCGATTTTTACCGACTACAAAACCGCCGCAGACGCAATTTGGATTGCAGATGCTGTTGGCGGTCACGCCTACGAGCGCACTGTGAACAGCGAAGGTGACTGGAAACTGGAACCGATTTGAGCGGAGGAACACCATGGCAGAGGATAAGCAAGAGATGAAGTGGACGGCAGGGCCTTGGTTAGTGAGCAGGACAAACTTAGTCACCCCGTTTAATTCAATCGTCTTTGGCGTAGACTTCTTCTGGTCGCCACATTCAAAGAAAGCTGACATCGCAAACCTGCAATTGGCGAGTGCTGCCCCAGAACTTTATGAGGCCGTTGCAAACCTGATGGGAATTTTAGACACCCCAATAGGGCGCAGGAAAAATGGGTTGGCGGCAGACGACGACGTTCTAACTCAAGCCCGCGCAGCCCTTCGCAAAGCCAAGGGAGAAGACAATGGGTGAGCGAATTACGGGACAGGACATTGAACGAATTCCACAAGGCTGGAAACGTTTTTGTCTTGAATATCTGCGTAGGAAAGGCTGGCACATTGAACGGCATGGTTCGAAGAGGGGTTCCACTTTTGAGATCTGGGAACCCGACAGTGGCGGCGTCTATACCGTCCACAGAATGCAAAGTTGCCACAGCTGGGAAACGCCATCCTTCATCAAAATGATGGGCTGGCAGATTGCACGCAAGGACTTGGTGACGCCTGCCCTGGATCAGATCAAGGATTACTTGCAGGCGCTGGAGGAAGGTAAATGATCTGCGCCCCGATATTCACCCCATGGGTAGAGAGCGAGATTGCTAAATTGGACCGGTCTTTAACACCCTCAACCCTGACCGGTTCAGTGGAGACGGCTTGCCCCCGTGTCGTCTCCGCACTTAACACAGAGACTATGGGAGAGCAGCACGGAAAGCAGACGTGCAGTCTGGAATGGAGGTGTGCGCACACCAAACCAAAGACCGTTCGAGCCGGTGACCAGACCAAGAGCCGGGGTAGCGTCCGGCCTCTCCCGCCTTATTACAACGCACCTAGAGAGGATGAGACATGAGTGAACATCCGGTTGAACAGGAAATTTCAAAAGTTGTTGTCGCACAGGGGCACGGCTGGAGCGAGAGCTATCAAACCGGAACTGAAGTCACGCGAATAGAAGCCTGTCATAAATCAGGTCTGCATGCTGACATCCCGTATGTTCGGGTTTGGGAGAATGAAAAATGCGTTGCTGAATTCTGTCAGCACAATATCGTCGGCGTCTATTTCAAATGACCAACACCAGCGTTCTCATCATGTGGGCCGCTTGCATAGCCACAGGAACGCTCTTGGGTGCCTATGCGGGTGTAACCGGAATGGCTGAGTGTACATACCTGGAGGTAGTGAGATGAACGATATCCAAAAACAAATGGACGCACTTATGGAGGCATTGCGCATGACAAGAGCTGACTACCACCTAACCCTTGGTCGCGCCATTAAGCAGCTTGGCAACATTGACCCTATTGGTGCCGTTTCCTTCGATACCGAAGGTGCGCCGGCTAATCCTCATAGCTATCGAGGGTACTATTCTGATCTGGCGTTCGAATCTGACGGGTTCACCATCACTGTCAAAGAATTTTTGACACTCTGCACCGAGGCGCTGGGAAAGACATTCGAAGGTTACAAAGGCGGTGATTTCATCATGACAGAAGACACGCCGTTGTGGCTCGCATCTTATGGCTGCACCGGGTCTGCCATCATGGGCATCATGGAAACAGAAGACGGTATCGTCCTGATCACCAAGGATCTGGAGGAAGGGGAATGACCCTAGAAGACTTCATTGGACGCTTGAATGGCGATGTCAGGGAGTTCCGCGACATGTGGAAAAGAGAACACGAAAACATGCCTGATGAATGGCCGCTTGAAATGGATGAAGGCGAATGGTTCGAAATGTTCATTTCTGAGATAACATAATGACCCTTAGAAGCTATCAGGAAGTTGCCCGCGAAGAGCTGGAGAGACAATGAGCGAACAACAGAAAATTGAAACGTTGGATTTAGAGCCTAAGCTGCCAGTGCACGAGACGCTATTCTCGGCGGTTGTCGCTGTCATGGCCGAAGTGAAACGGCTTGAGAAGGATCAAGAGAACGCTTTCGCAAAATACATGTTCACGTCGATTGACGACTACAAAGACGAACTGCGCCCGATTATGGCTAAGCACGGGGTTTCAATGTGTGTGTCACAAATCGGCTTCGAGACATTCGTAACCAAGTCCGGCACCAAAGAAACGCTGAACTGCGTCTATCGCTTCAAGCTCTGGTTAGAGCACGTTTCCGGCGCACAGAATGGCAAGGAAGGTTTGATTGTGCCGCTGCCCTACACGGGCGCGCAAACGGCAGGCATAGCGCGTTCATACGCCGTGAAGGAATATCTCAAATCTCGCTTCCTGCAATCATCCGGTGATACCGCCGAAGATGCGGACAGCTATGCGATGGACGTGAAGCTAACACGAGAGAAGGCGCGGCCCTATTACGAAGGCATTTGCGCTGAACTCGACACCATTTCCAAAACAGGAACACGTGATGATTTGTTGCTGTGGTCGGAAAAACACAAGGTCATTGTCGATGCCTTCCCTGATGATTGGAAAGTGTATCTCAAGTCTGAATTCCACCAAGCCCAAATTGGCATCAAGATGCGTACTGACAGCAGCATAGCCAGCGAAGAGCTTCCAGAGATAGCCAAGTGGAAAGAGGATTTCGAAACAGAAATTCTTGCAGCCAATGATGCAGACAGCGTCAATGAAGTTTGGCTCCAGAACGAAGATACCGTGGAAACATTGGTTGCAACAGACAAGGCATGGGCAATGCGAGTTTATGATGAGCGCATGGAAAGCCTGTCATGATGACAGATCACACCAAAGCAGCCCTTGAAAACGGCATGGCCATGGAAGCCAAGAAACATGGCATGCGTCAGGCCCAGGACGGGCACTGGACGGTTACATTCACCGTACACCCGGAGGACCTGCCGGCGGACCTGATGATTGCCGGCATGGGTACGAGATATGCACTTACGCTCTTTGAAGTGCTGGATAATGAAGAGCTTAAGGGGTGTCCAGAAGAGGCCGCCGATGACGAGGCAGAAGACGACGATACCGCACCACCCGAAAAGCGCAAATGGGATGATCTTCGGCCGTCACAGCAGGCGGGGATAATCTGTAATGAACCTGCATTTGCGGCTTATGCAGCGGAAAAATGGCCTGCTCATTGGGCTGATGCAAACGCAGACACAGCAAGATTTGTTCGTGACTTGTGTTGTGTTTCCAGTCGTTCAGAATTGGATGCAAGCGACTACATGCAAAATGAATGGGAGAAACTCGAAAAGCAATACCGCGCATGGCAAGACGCCCCTAAGCATGGGGCTGGTTGAGCAAGGAGAGATGAGCATGGAACACAAGAGATGGATCGTCACACTTAAGTACAAGACGGAAAACGGTGTGGTCGACATCCAGCACCACATTGAAGAGCTGATTGATATTGACGAAATCATCGAACGCGGGCCGCACTTTGACACACTTATCAGCGGCACATTCGCAATCAACCCGAAACGTCGAATGATTGTTGGCCTGACAGTCGAAGCAGCGTTGGAGCTTTAGGTGGCATTCCGCATCGCCAGCAACGAACCCTTGAGACAGCGACAGCCTCGGTTGAAAGATGAAAAGCATTTGCGGTTTTTGAGGCTACTGGATTGCATCATCTGCGGGAGCCCGCACACCGAAGCGGCACATGTTCGATATGCAGCACCCGAATACGGCAAGCGCGAGACAGGCAAGCAGGAGAAGCCCGACGACAAGTGGTGCTTGCCCCTCTGTTCACACCACCACAGGGACCAACACGCACACAGCGAAGAAGCTTGGTGGAATGACATGGGCATCAATCCACTGGCAGCATGCATTGAGCTATACGACGCAAGCGGGGACGATATAGAGGGGCAAATGGTTATTATGAGGCATAGGAAATGATTGAAGACGAAGCGAAAACCAAATGGTGTCCGTTTACTCGATTTCACGAATGTGGAGGGCGCGCATATCATAACAAGCCGGGCAGAACAAACGAACTGGACGGCACGTCTGCTGACGCTGATTCATCTCTTTGCATTGCCTCCAAGTGTATGGCTTGGCGCTGGAACAGCCCATGCCCCGGCGAAAGCCCGTACGCAAAGGGCCATTGTGGCCTAGCAGGCAAGTCATGACCATTCCAGCGAAGCTTGCCCTCGCCTTCCTTGCGCTCATGTTCGTTGTGGGCGCAGCAATGATTTATTCCGGTATATGAAGGAGATAGAGATGGGTGAAGAAATGACGGTTGAACAATTTACCAAAAACCTAGTTAAGTTGATTCAAGACCCAACCGGCCCCAGCCCAGAGGTTGCTGAACATCTACTAGCCGAAGCCCTCCGCACCGCCCGAC
>JAJFJT010000007.1 GCA_021773795.1 Gammaproteobacteria bacterium
GAACACCGTCCAGGTGACTCAATAGCACCGCTTTTGCTTTAAATTCTTCCGTGTATCGCCAGGTCCTTCTTGGTTGATTGTATCTTGGCATCGAACACACTCCTGTTAGGGTTTGGTGTCCGTTTTATCGGGGGACGATCATGTCCCTCTCGATTGCCATTATTAGGCATTTTTAGCTACGCCCATAACAACCTTCATGTTACCGCCCTTACTTTCAACGGTGAATACTTCCCTTATAGATTTAGGCTCAAATCCAATATGGCTATAAGCAGAATCTATTCTATCCACACTAAAGCCAAAGCCTGGGCTACTTTTTTCTTCCATCCAGTCCCACTGAACGAATAACCCGTTAGGTTTCAATATCCCCTTAAGCATTCTTAACGTCTCTTCATAATCTGAGACAAAAGCACATACTGATGACGCAACTATTAAATCAAACTTTTCAGACAACAAGGGAGTATCTCTTATTGTTTCCTCGGATAGGATGGTAGATAGCGTATTAACATTTACTATATCTTTTCTATTCAGAACAGAAATCATTTTTTCCGATGAATCTATCGCAACTACCTTTTTTGACTTTGTTGCTAGTTTCTCAGCCAATAAACCAGTCCCACAACCGAAGTCCAGGACATAAATTCCTTCGATATCTACGACTTCTTTAAGTGCTCTGTAGGCTTTCTCTGAGTATGAAATAACATCCTCGTTGCTATCCCAGTTTTCTGCGTATTGGTCCCACTTTTCACTCATCACTTCATTCCTACGAAAAACTTTTCAGATGCCTAACGCTTCGCATCACCGGCAGAAAAAGCAGAGCGACGAGGAACGAGGAGCGGCGCTTTTTGCTGTCCGAGTGTATGCGATTGTTATACGTTGTATTGCTACTGCTACTCCTCAGTAAAATCTCTTTTTTTCTCATGCTGAATTTGATTGCGTATTTCTTGGATTCTTTGCTCTAGAAATTGTCTATGCTTTAGCAACTCGACGGAATTACATAGCTGCGCAACTCACTCATAAAAATCAATTTTTTCTTGTAGCATCGGTACAGCGCTTCCAGACCAGCTTGAAATAGTTGGCTCATAGGGAATTTTTTTAAAATCATCAAAACTTCTGTTCTTATCTAAGAATGATTTATAAAAGATCATTTTTCGTTTCAGTGGGAACCCAGAAACTACTGAAAATAAAAAGCGCATATACTCGTTTTTATCAAATTTCGTTTCGATTTCTTTAATAAGATATTTATTCTGTTTATCCAATATTGACTTGTCGTTTTGAGGGTTTACGCTCTTGTTAAAAAATGACTCATAATAACCAAATAATTTTCCCTTGCGCTCCTGCTCAAAAACAACAGATGTGATTCGTTCCATGACATTGTCGAAGTCCTTCCGCATCCATATGAATGAATAGTCACGACTATCATCGTGATGGCTCAGATAATCTTTTCTAGAGAATTTATCCTCAAAATATCTATCAATGAATGTTTGATCATTATCGAGAAGTATTGTTAAAAATTTTCCATCGTAATCGGCATGATGAGCAACTCTATCTACTGCCATATACGCATCCTCAAGCAATGTGAAATTGCCTGAAAATACAGAGTGAATATTTTTATTAATTTCAGTATGTGGATTAAAGAGCAGAGAAATTGAGTGTGCGTACTCTGAAGCGCTACTTGCTCTTTTGATAATAACCCCAACAATTTCAGCGATAAAACCCTTTTTTATATCCTCATATTTTAAAAGGTAATCAATATCATTTATGAAATAATTATTATCTGAATTCTTGTACAGTTCGCATAACGCATCCATATGTTCTTTTTGAACTTCGTCACTAGGAAGATGCTGATAGTAACTAAAAAGCCATCTGTCTTTTGTTGAATATTCTGGCGTATTTATAACATCAAAAACTTTTGCTGCTTCACACCGAAGCAATATATTAGACATAACAACCCAAGGGTTTATTTCCAGATAGTCTCCTTGTCCGAGGTAGTGCCTGAGAACCTTACACGATAGCTCAACATCGCGTTTTGACAGGTTTTCTAATATGGAAAGTATTCCCTGATTTATTTGCCATTGTGAATGACCCCCAAGCGTTTGCTGAATTTCATAAAGCTGATGAAGTATTTTTTCATAGTCTTCCTCTGAATATGATGCAGTTAATGAATCAATTTTCTTATTTTTGTATTCTCTATACGCATCATGACTAAGCTTTAACTCAACCCTTTCTAATTTATTCGTCAGCAGGTCATAAAGCGTATATTCTGGTGACTGAAACTGTGCCTTTAACGATTCGGCTACTGGGATATCAAATCGCTTTAACAATCTCAAATACTGCTGAACTACAATGCAATGATAGATATCACTTGGATCAAGCGTACTGATGAAGAAAGGTAATATGAGTTTTGAGTCATTTTTGATAAGACCACCAACAGAAACATTTAGGCCTGACTGCGTATGAGTCATCAACAATTTAAGAATGTGTTTTTGGTATTCTTTATTCTTAAATAAGTCAAACAACTGTTTTAAAATCTTCTCACGAAGGTTGCACAGACTTTTAGAGTCAATCAAATCAAATTGCGTAAAAGTTATTGTGTGTGCCCTGCCGGCTTTGGTGCTAGAAAAATGGGTGTGAAGATAATTCTCTGCCAAAGCGATAAATAATCTAGTGAAATACTCATTGCTGCCTGAACTATTATATTCTTGTAATTTGTCAATTACTCCATGTTGGACATAGTAATCATAACGGTATGAGTCTGGTTGAAAACCATATCTGTCAATGAGGTAATAGAGTATTTTTGGTGTATCATTTGGCTGCTTTTCTGCATACTGCATAAAGAGGTCTAAAGACAGCTTGCTCTGATCTTCACCAAGATACCTAAACAGCGAGAGTGTTGATAGAAATTCAGGTAAAGATGTATTTGAATCAGATTCAAATTTGATATTCTCCAAATCAATGCTTGGACCGTTTATGCTATTAATTTTATCCTGTATGTAGATAAGAGTGTCAGTTGGTTTTAAAAACCAAAATACATCAATTAGTTGCAGGAAGTTACCTTCATTACTGCCCTATATTACGCCCCATACTTTGTCAACCTCTGACTCCATAATCTTCTTGACTTCATCAAAATTGAAGGTGTTAAGTATTGGATTTATGGCATCAATGAGTCGTTGTTTATACTGCGGAAATAACTCATTTATCAGTATTGAGAAATCAATCAGTTTTTCCTTGAAAAACACAAGATAGAAAAGATATGTAGAAAGAACTTGGTCAGATACTTTGACTACCTCATTTTCAAACATATCTAAAACTTCCATGTCATGAAGTTTCTTTGATGCCTTCCAAAAATTATCTGCAGAGATGCCAAATACGTTCTTTATAGTTGACATGAGAGCGTCATTCGTCCTATCAACGTTTCTAAAGAACGCTACAATTCCGGCTACTTTTAAAATATCTCCGTCTTCTAGGGCTTCAAGATCTGTCTTTATCGATGAGTAATATTTATCATATAGTTCTGTAACATCTCTTATACTTTCAAGCGTATTACTTTCTTTGGCCACTTGTGCAGCCATTACTGCTACACGGGGATTTCCTTGAGCGATATCGACTATTCTGTCCAGATATAGATGGTTGTTTATCTCAAACTCATCTTGTAATAGCTTTTTTATTTCTTCATCAGTAAATGGATTTATTGTTATCTCAGCGCCGCCACCTATAGGCTGGCAAATTTCTTTGATTTTATCTAAAGCGTAATCTCTAACAGTTACGAGAATTTTGAAGTTTTGGTCGCTGCGTTTTGTTTGTAATAGATGAACGATATACTGAAAACCACTTATGCGATTAGCATCATCAACAAAAATAATAAAATCGCCTGAATCGGAAAAGTATGACTTGATATCTTCAAATAAATCAATTCCTTGATTAAATATACAGAAGGCTTTGTATGATTTATTTTCTTTTATGAATTGCCTGTAACATTCAATAGCAATTCTTGATTTACCCACTCCTGCTTGCCCTGAGATAATAACTAAGCTGTTGTCTTGGATTAAGGATATCAACTCCTTTTTTTCATCTTCCCTAAAGTGAAATTCAGTTTGGAGTGTTGTGGCTAATTTGTTCCTTTCATATTGTGTGACAAACTCATCGAGACTCACAATTTGACCGGTATCTACTTCAATGCCAAGATAATCTTTAGCAATTCCAGGGTGCTTTTCTAATAAATCATACGATATAGCTCCCAAACCAAATAGATTGAGATTTATTTTGGATTCTTCACACTGTTCTCGTAAATTATCAATTTCTTTCGCCGATAAGTCAGATGTATAACACAACACAATCTCTTTTATTTTAGTAGTCGCTATGCCGGTCTTGTCTTCATCTAGACACTTTGCTATATCGTCAGAGAATTTACTATATACTTTATCACTAGATATCGTTGTGTATTCACCAAACACATACTTTCCATCGCTAGTTGGAATTAAGGTATCTGGTGTTCCTTTTCTGACTTTGTTACTCCCGGCAACAGAACCGATAGGATTGATTTGAGGATAACCTTTTCTTAATAAATAAGAATCAGCAAGCTTTTGAAATGCTCCACCATCTAGCTCTTTCAAAGCATTTTGAATTTGATTTATTTTTGCCATTACGTCCTTACTGACATATCAGGTGAATTTAAGCGTATAACGCCGTAAATCACCGGAGGCAAAAAGCAGAGCGACGAAGGAGCGGCGCTTTTTGCCGTCCGAGTGAATTTTCCTTGTTATAACTTTTCTCACTGGTTGTTAGTAAGTTGTGCAGTTGACTGTATTGCCAACTTTAGTACACCTTGTTTGTTGGGTAGATGGCATTGGAGGCATAGCTGGTTCCGAACCTCTAAGTGGAAATTGGGGCATAAGGCCATCTGACTGACCACATATAATGCTCATGGTGTACCAAGTTACTGGCCCAGGCAGAACATCTGCCCACAAGCCGCCTGCATTTCGATAGCTGTTTGTAACCCGATAACTTCCGCCTCCACATGCCTCAGATGCCTTTTCGAAACATGCCGAAGTTTCTCTTGTGCATCGGACAGTACTTAGTTTTTCACCTGTAGGGCCGGTATAAGATTTTACTTGTGGACCAGCATTACAACCGGCCAACAAAACAATTGGTAAAGACAATATCAAAAGCTTGTTCATGCGCTATGTTCCTTTGAGTTATAACAGGATTTATGTGGAAAGTTGGCTCGTTTAATGATTAATGCCGATTCGGCAATAAACGGACTAGTGCATACGCTACACGGATTAATGTTTTTCTCCATAACAACAATACTCCTTGTTTATCAACCTATTACAACATTATCTGACTTTCCTTTTAGTTATCTGAATATCCGTCGCTCCCGTATTATGTCGAAACCTTTCCACATAATCCGATTGACATAGCCAACGCTCAAGACTACTGTTTATATATACAGCACCTAAAGAACCAGGGAGGGTTTCATGAGTCACTCACCTTTTCTCAACAAGGTTCGTGAGGAAGTTCGGGTTCGCCATTATGCCCTGACGACGGAAAAGACTTATGTGCACTGGGTGAAGCGATTCATTCTCTTCCACGGCAAGCGTCACCCCGAGGAAATGGGTGAGAACGAAGTCAGAAGCTTTCTCTCGGATCTGGCAGTTCGCCGGCGGGTTGCACCCGCAACTCAGAACCAGGCGCTGTGCGCGCTCGTCTTTCTCTACAAATCGGTGCTCGATCGACCCCTTGGCGAGATGCAGGGCCTGGTCTGGGCCCAATCCCGGCAACATATTCCAGTGGTCCTGAGCGCTGAGGAGGTGGCTGCCATTCTTGCCCGGTTGCGAAATATGTACTGGCTCATCGCGGGTTTGCAATACGGCTCGGGGTTGCGTCTGCGTGAGAGCATTCGGCTGCGAATCCATGACCTCGATTTTTCGCGCCATGCGATAGTCGTTCGCCACGGCAAGGGAGGCAAGGATCGGATAGTGACCTTGGCAGAACAGCTTATTGCACCGCTCCGGTCTCACTTGGCTCGGCGGCAGGATCTGTTTGACACCGACCGCAGCGCGGGATTTGGTACGGTCTCGTTGCCCTGGGCACTGGCGCGGAAATACCCGCGTGCGGAAAGCGAATGGGGTTGGCAGTTCATATTTCCCTCCTCGCGGATCGGGGCTGATCCGGTTTCGGGCACCCACCGGCGGCATCATGTTCATGCTTCGGCGGTGCAAAAGGCGATCAAGGTGGCGGTTCGCCGGGCTGGCATTCAAAAGCGTGCGACCTGCCACACGCTGCGGCATTCTTTCGCGACGCATTTGCTGGAAAGCGGGGCGGACATCCGCACGGTGCAGGAGCAGCTGGGGCATGCCAGCGTGGAAACTACGCAGATTTACACCCATGTGCTCAATCGCGGGGGGCGGGCTGTTGCAAGTCCTCTGGACCGATTGCCCGGGCAGAAGACTGGGAGTGAAGCAGCGGCTTTGACGAACAGTTGCTAGCGTATATGACGGCGATGCCGGGTTTAGGTTCCGGTCGTCGGTTGCTTCCCGAGACTTTCCCTCTCTCCACCTCTCGATCATGTTGGCGTCTCCATGACAACATTCATTCCGCTTCTTGCACGCTTTCAAGACGGGCTGGCTGGGCTCATCTGACGCCTGGCAACTGTTCCCTGATAGAAAACTTAAACCCTGAACCGCAGCCTTTCAAGGGTTGCTCAATAACCCGCCAGGGACACCTTGGGCTGACGAACGCAAATTGCCCTGCCTTCGTTTCCTGGATTACCCATTGGGTACCTCTGAAAATTCAAGTTTCCAAGCATGACTAAAAAATTGAGTGCGGCATATGGTTGATATGTAAGCGAAACTTTTTTGCGCGAAACGCCGGGCGACGAAAATGGTGTTTCTAGAGGCTCCCCATTGTCACGGGTAATGACGTAGCTTTACTCCTGTACGCCAGCCAATTATGAAGTAGCCAGTAGCCCGGATGGGGCGCTAGCGAAATCCGGGAAATGAAAGCCCGGTGAGCCCCCTGCGGTGAATGCTTCCCCGGATTCCACGCTGTTACATCCGGGCTACAGAATAATCCCTGGCTTAGCGGCCTACACCGAAGCTCGCCGCCCTTCCAGCAAGCCCACAGTCAGCGACAGCAACGGCGGGATAATTGCCAGAGTTAGAATTGCGGAGAGCGCCAGACCGCCGATGACCACCGAACCAAGGCCACGATAGAGCTCTGAACCGGCCCCCGGAAAAAATACCAGCGGCAGCATGCCAAAGACTGAAGTAAGGGTGGACATGAAGATGGGGCGGATGCGGTTGCGCGTCGCTTCCAGGATCGAATCCCGCGCACTCATGCCATCCTCGCGCAGGTGAAACAGGGTTTGGTGCACCAGCAGAATCGCATTGTTGACGACGATGCCGATGAGAATGACAAAACCCAGCAGCGTCAGCATATCCAGTGGCTGAAAGTAAAAGAGATTGAGCACGGTCAACCCACCGACGCCACCGGCAGTGGCGAGCGGCACCGAGAGTACGATGATGGCGGGATAGACGAAGCTCTCGAATAATACGGCCATCACCAGATAGACGATGACCAGCGCGATAAGCAACTGCCAAACCATGGCCTCCCAGGTCTCGGTCAGTTTGTCAGCGGTACCGGACATCCGCACCCCCACTCCCTCCGGCAGACCCTCCGTCGCCATCACATCAATCACCTGATGCTGAAGGAGTTCCATGGCCTCCTCCAGCGCCAACTGGGGCGCTGGACGGATTTCCAGGGTAACGGTGCGTTCGCGCTCGTGGTGACGGATCTCCGTGGGGCCGGCGGTGAGTTGTACCTCGGCAAGGGAATGCACGGGCAGAATCAGGCCAGAGCGAGTCACCACCGGCAGATTGTCGATCTGTTGGGTATAAATCAGGCTGTCCTCGGGTCCCGCCAGCATCAGATCCAGACGCCGCCCATCCACCGTCACCTCGGCCACTCGCAGACCGTCGTTATACATATCGATGGTATCGCCGAGCTCGCGCACGCTGACACCCGCATCCGCCAGGCGCACGCGGTCCGGAATCACGCGCAGCTCCGGGGCACCCAACTCCAGCCCTGGGCGCGGGCGCATCTGGTTACCCTCACTGCGTGGCATTATCCGCCCCACCAATCCCACCGCCTTACGGGCAAGTGCCAGATTCTGCTCCAGCTCAGGACCAGAGATATTCAGATCGATCTTGCGTCCGCCACCGATGGCACGACCAAAGATAGAGGGCTGATTAATGAAACCAAAGGTACCCGGCTCGCTGAATATCGGCTTTGTCAGTACCGGAATCAGCTCCGCCACCCGGCTGGCCTCCTCGGCCATGGCACCAACGAAGGTACGCGCAGGGGTCGCGACGAAAAAGAAATTTTCCACCCGTGGCGGTCCGTCGACTATCACTTCACCATTCCACAACGGTCGCACCGTAGCCTCCACCCCGCGGGCGATCTCTGTGGTGGTCTGCAGATTATAACCGGGTGGCGGCATCACCACCCCAAAAACCAGATTGCGATTGCCTTCGGGCAGGTATTCAAGCTTGGGCAGATAGCGCCAGGTAGCCAGTCCAGCCATGCTGGATATGGTTAGCACCAAAGCCAGCGCAAGTAGCCGCGAATCCGCCACCCGCGCCGCCAACGCGGTGGTACCACGCACAAAGGCATGAGCGAAACCGTCAATGAAGGGCAGATGAAAATGGCGCTCCGGATCACCCACGTCGCCGCCCAGCAGACGGATGCCGAGTGCCGGAATCACGGTGATTGCCACCACCAGGGAAAGGCAGACCGATACCGCGATGGCCACGGCGATATCCCGAAATAACTGCCCTACCTCCAGGTCCAGCATCAGGATGGGGATGAACACCATCACCGTAGTCAGCGCGGAGACAAACACCGCACCCCACACCTGGCGGGCACCGAAATAGGCCGCTTCATTGATTGGCCTGCCGGCCTGACGCAGCCGATAGATATTCTCCAGCACCACGATGGCGGCATCCACCACCATGCCCACGGCAAAAGCGAGCCCGGCCAGGGAAATCACATTGAGCGAACGACCCAGTGCCGCCATGGCGACGAAGGAACCGATTACCGAAACCGGAATGGCCAATGCCACCACCAGCACCGCACGCATGGAGCGCAGAAAAAGCAGCAGAATAAAGGCCGCCAGTGCACCACCCAGGTAGATATTTTGCTCCACCAGGTTGATGGCGGAATTAATGTAAACGGTCTCGTCGTAGACCTGTTCAAAACTGAGCCCTTCACGGGACGCCGGCCCAGTCGCCAATTCCTTCACCGCCTTGCGCAGTCCAGCCATGGTCTCAATGACGTTGGCGCCCACCTCGCGAGTGGCACTCATGGCCATGGAGGGTGAGGCCATGTGGCGAATACGTGCACGGGGCTTTTTGTGCGCATAATCCACCTCGGCAATATCGCCCACGGTCACCCGTGCCACGCGCCCACTTTCCGTTTCCCGCTCGCTACGCAACAACACCTGACGGACCTGTTTAATGGTGCTCAGTTCACCCTCGGTACGCACCACATAGCGACGCTTGCCCTCCTCCACATCACCGGCGGAGACTGAGGCATTGGCGGCACGGAGAGCTCCTACCACATCAGGCACCGTCAGTCCGAAACGGGCCATGCGTGCCGGATCCAGCACCATCCGCAATTCCCGCTCACCACCGCCGTAGACATTAATACGCCCCACGCCGGGCACCCGCTCCATGCGCTCTTGCAAAATATCCTCGGCAAAGTCACCGTAAGTGTGGATTGCCTCGCGCTCGCTATCCTTGCCCTTGAGGATAAACCAGGCGATGGAATTATCCTCGCTGCCGACCGTGCGCAGGGTCGGTTCGTCCACCTCTTCGGGATAGGAACTCACCCGATCCAGGCGATTGGCCACCAACAACAAAGCGCGGTCCATGTTCATACCGATATGGAATTCCAGCGTCACCTGGGCGCGACCATCCTGGGCTGAACTGCGCATCTCCACCACGCCTTCAAGTCCCTTCAGCACCTCTTCCTGCTGATTGACCAGTTCCCGCTCCACCTCTGCCGGTGCAGCTCCCGGCCACTCGGTACGCACGGTAATCACCGGACGGCTGACATCCGGTGCAAGCTGGATGGGGATGGTGCGAAAAGCCACCAGACCGAACATCACCACCATCATCACCGCGGAGACAACCGCGATGGGACGGTGGATGGAGAGGCGTATGAGATCCATATGCGGGAGTACCTGACTAGTGCCTTACTTTCTGTCCGGGGCGCAAGCGCTCATTGCCGCGCGTCACCGCCAGCTCCCCCACCTGCAACCCGGCAAGCACTTCCAGACGATTACCCGCAGAGACACCCAGGCGTAGTTCGCGTTGCTCCACCACACCGGCTATGACCACGAAGGCAAAGTACTTCTCACCCCGATTGATCACCGCGTCCTTGTGCACCGAGAGCACCTCACGCGGCGCCGCCACAGGCAACTTCACCACCACCGACTGATTCACCGCCAGCGGCCGCCCACTGTCATTAAATAGGGGGAGAAAACGCACCTGGCGGGTACGGGTCAGTGGATTTTCGTTGGGCACGATGGCACGCACCCGCGCACCGTGCAGGCTGCCATCTTCCAATTCGATAGCCACCGCCACCTCACCACGCAGCCCCGCCAACTGGCTGGCCGGGACATCGGCCTCAATCTCAAGGTCCGCATCGTTCACCATGCTGACCACCGCATCCCCAAGCGACAGAAAGGCACCGGGGGAGACATGGCGACGGGTAATCACACCATCATAGGGAGCGCGAATTTTGGTGCGTTCGAGGTCAATCTGGGCAATGCCCAACTCCGCACTGGCCCGCGCGATGCTCGCCTTGGCCTCCTCGATCTCGCTCTCGTAACGCGCCACCTCTTCCAGCTTGTCTTCATAATTGGCTTTGGGAAAGGCCGGGGAACCCTTAAGTTCACCAAAGCGTCGCGCCTCCTGGCGAGCCAGTTTCAAACGTGCCCGGGTAGTCTGTAGCCGCGCCTTTTCCAACTGTTCCTCAGCCTGGCGCCTGGCCACCTCTCTGGACTGCCGTTTTCTCGCCAGCTGCGCCAACACGGTACCCACGCGCACCCGATCACCCACCTGTACTGCCACGCTCTGGACCGCACCATTCACCAGAGCCGCCACCGCCCCCTCCTCTCGCGCCACCAGGCGAGCGATGACCGGCGCGGTCTGGGTCAGCGCTTGCTGGCGCACCACATCCACCCCCACCAACGCCGGTGGCAGCTCCTGGGCCATAGCGACAGAACCACCTAAGCAGTAACACAAAAACAGGAGCAAACACTTCGGGCGCATCGATACTTTCCTTTCTATTTTCCGGTGCAGACCGGGGCACCGTGTGGAGGGTATGAAATAACATGGTGGATCACAAAGCCCGAGCAAATAACCATATAACTAAATACGGGAGCTTGCCTATAATTTCGTAGATAGATATGAAAACGCAGTGCTACGAATATTGCCCTCAACGACCCACACGGAAAGAAGGTGGATGAGATGGAACGACGCATACTGATAGTCGAAGACGACCCGCTGGTCGCCGAGGATATTCGCCTCAAAGTGTCGCTGCACGACGACGCACTGTTGCATATCGTTGGCAGCGGTGAAGCGGCCATAGAGGCTGCGCGCACCCTACAACCAAACCTGGTGTTGATGGATATCGTGCTGCCGGGTGAAATCGACGGTATTGAGGCCGCTACTCAGATCATCGAGGAGCACGGCATCCCGGTGATCTACCTCACCGCCTACGCCGATGAAGCCCTCATCCGCCGCGCATCCATCACCGAGCCCTTCGGTTACCTATTGAAACCCGCCAGTGATCGCGACCTCCATGCCGCAATCTCCATGGCCTACTACAAGGCCCATTCCGAAAAGCGACTGCGGCGGGCGGCCCAGGTAGCCGCAACCCTGGAGAAAATCAGTGACCCGGTGGTGGCGGTGGGCCGTGACGGCCGCATCATCGAGGCCAACGAGGCGGCGGCGAGCATACTAGATGTACCCCTTGCACAACTGCCCGGGCAGCCCTGTGACGTGCCGATCTACCTCACCCACGCCCACGACAGCGACAACCTGCTCCCCGAGCTGCTCGATACGGTCTACCAAACAGGGCAAGCCCTGCGCACGGACGAGGATCTCTATCTCCACACCCGGACGGATACGCAGATTCCCATCAGCCTGCGTATCAACGAGATCCCGGCCACCGCAAGCGTCCCGGGTGGCACAGTGATGCTTATAGAGGACATCAGCCGGCGACGCGAACTGGAGGCCGAGGTCAAGCTGGCGGCGGAGGTCTTTCGCTCCGCCAGCGAGGGCATACTGATCACCGACCACGAAGGCCGGATCGTCCGTGTCAACGCGGCCTTCACCCGCCTCACCGGCTATGAAACCGCGGAAGTCGTGGGACAGAACCCGCGCATCTTGCAGTCCAAGCTGCAGTACCCCAATTTCTACCGCCGCATGTGGCGCGCGCTGCTTGAACGCGGGCAGTGGCAGGGGGAGATATGGAATCGGCGCAAGGATGGCCAGATTTATCCCGAATTCCTCAATATCACTGAGGTGCGGGAACCCGGCGAACTGGCGACCCATTACATCGGTATCTTCATGGATCTGAGCGCCAGCAAGAATATGGAAGAACGCCTGCAATATGTCAGCCGTTACGATGAGCTCACGGGTCTGCCCAACCGGGCGTTTTTCTATCAGCAACTGGAGCGAGACCTGGAGCGGGCGGCGCAGCGGGATGAGCCGCTGGAAGTGCTGTTTATCAACGTAAACAAGTTCCACCAGGTCAATGAAACAGCGGGATACAAATGTGCCGATGATCTGCTGCGTAAATTATCCCGCCGCATTGATACGGAACTGAAGAATGTCGATACCGTAGCCCGCCTTGGGGGCGATCAATTTGCGGTGATTCTCACTTGGGATGGTGTATCCCAGCGCGCCGAGGCCCTGTCCAACCGGCTTGCCGATATATTGTGCGGAATGATCGAGGTCTGCGGAAAAGAGATTCAGCTCAATGTGAGCATGGGTATCGGCGCATATCCGCAGGATGCCCAGGATGTGAATGCGCTCATCCGCAACACGGATATTGCCCTCAATAACGCCCGCACAGCGGGCCATACCGTCGCCCGCTTCGCCCCGCCGATGCTCCATCGGGCGGTGCAAAACGGCAATCTGGAGCAGGCCCTGCGGCGCGTTCTGGAGCACGAGGAATTGCAACTTAGCTACCAGCCCCAGGTGGAGATCGCTACGGGCCGAGTGGATGGTTGCGAGGCGCTGTTGCGCTGGAATAATGGCGAACGCAGCCTGGTCATGCCCCTGGACTTCATTCCGCTGGCGGAAGAAACGGGGCTCATCGTGCCCATTGGCGAGTGGGTGCTAAACGAGGCCTGCCGCCAGTACCGGCTATGGCTACAGGCGGATCTTGCGCCATCCAGCGTCGCCGTGAATGTCGCCCCGCCACAATTAGATGATCCCGGATTCGTCAACAAGGTGGAGAAGGCGCTCAGCGCACACAAACTCGCGCCCGCGCAACTGTGGCTTGAAATCACCGAGAGTGCAGCGCTCGATACCACCGGTGGCATCCTGGGCAAGCTAAACAGCTTGCGCGAGATGGGCGTCCGACTGGCTCTGGATGATTTCGGTACCGGCTACTCGGCACTGTCCGTACTGCGCACACTGCCCCTTGATATCCTCAAGATCGATCGCACATTCATTAGGAATTGTCTGCACGAGGACACCGCCGAGGCTTTGCTGGAATCAATACTGCAGATGGGCCGCAGGCTCGATCTCGCCATCGTCGCCGAGGGGGTGGAGACCGCCGCACAACTGCAATTCCTCGCCACCCGTGACTGCGATTACGTGCAGGGATTTTATTACAGCCGCCCGCTACGACCCACGGAACTGGAAGTACATCTGCGCGAGGGCTTTGCGCCCATTGCTCAGATTGCATCAGCAAACGACCCCGATTGAAACCCACCTAAAATCAATTTCAGCTTGAGCCAAGCACATGCGCAGAGACTCTTACCTAATCCCGATTATTATCTTCTGCGCGGGTGCCTTCCTAGCCCTTTCCGTCTGGTGGATGACCGAGGGCTGGGAACGGGAGGACATCCAGGCACAACTCAACCATCAAGGCGCGCTACACACTGCGGCCATCCAACGGGAACTGAAACTCGACATCGGGGTGCTCGTCGGTCTGCGCGGGCTTTTCAACGCCTCGGATAAAGTCACTCGTGCCGAGTTCGCTATTTACACCCGACCGATTGCCACTCGCCATCCAAGCATTCAGGCGCTGGAATGGATCCCCCGGGTTAGCCACGCCTTTCGCGAGGCCATGGAGGCCTCGGCACAACTTGATGATCTGAAGGGCTTTGGCTTTACGGAACGAGGGGCCGGGAGCCGCATGGTCAAGGCGGCGGTACGGGATGAGTACTTTCCGGTCTATTACGTGGAACCCATGGCCGGCAACGAAAAGGTGCTGGGCTTTAATCTCGCCTCCAGCGCCATCCGCCGCGTCACCCTGGAGGCAGCACGGGATAGTGGCAAGATACTGGCCACCGCCAGCATCAATCTGCTACAGACAAAGGAAAAGCAAAAAGGCCTGTTGCTGCTTGCCCCCGTGTATCGCTGGCCTCCGGCGACACTACGGCAGCACCGGCAGGCCCTGATGGGCTTCACTCTCGGGGTGCTCCGCCTGAGTTCGCTGATGGAGCGTGCGCAAGAACACTTTGGGGAAAGTAACGACATATACCTCGAATTGTTCGATATCACCGCTCCGAAACCTGAGCAACTCTACGCCTCCGCCGGGGAAACCCCGCAGGCCGGAAGCAATGTCTTTAAGGCGCAAGAAGAGTTTGAGGTGGCGGGACGACGCTGGCGGGCGATCTACCGATCGAGCCCTGCCTTCGAACAGGCCCACCAGCGCGTACTGCCACTGTTCCTGGGAATAGTGGGTCTGTTGCTATCGGCCCTCGGCGCCCTGTATGCGCGCACCCTGCTGATCCGCGAGGCGCGGGTACAAACACTGGTGGCGCAGCGCACCGATGAACTGGAGGGCAGCCGCAGCCGGGTCACGGCAATTCTGAAAACTGCGGTGACCGCCATCATCACCATCGACACCCACGGGAATGTCCGGCTCTTCAACCCGGCGGCGGAGCGGATGTTTGGCTATAGCGCGGCGGAGGTTGCTGGCCAAAATGTGAAAATGCTCATGCCGGAGCCTTATCAGAGCGAGCACGATGGCTATCTGCATGCCTATCACACCACCCGGCGGCCACGCATCATCGGCATGGGCCGTGAGGTCGAGGCCCGGCGCAAGGATGGCTCGGTGTTTCCCATCCACCTGGCTGTCGGTGAGGCAGAAACCGATGACGCTCCCTTCTTTGTGGGCATGATCACCGACATCACCGCGCAAAAAGCGGCGGAGCAGGCACTGCTGGAGAGCAAGCAAAAGGCCGAGGAGGCCAACCGTCAGAAGTCGGACTTCGTCAATATGATCAGTCACGAGTTGCGCACGCCGCTGACGGTGCTGCTCGGTTATCTGCCGCTGCTTCAGGATGAGCGAATGATGCCGGACAAGGCGATGGTGGCGCAGATCGCCATCGATATGGATGCCTCGGGCACACACCTGCTGGAACTCATCAACGACCTGCTGGATATCTCCAAGATTGAATCGGGAAAAATGGAGCTGCGGCGGCAACGGGTGGGCGTGGAAGAGGCGCTGGACACGGTAGTGACACAACTCCGGCCCAAAGCCGAGGCCAAAGGTCTGACCCTGCAACGCGAGGGCGAATGTCCGGCCGCGAGCGCAAACGCCGATCCCTTCCGGCTACAGCAGATCCTCATAAACCTGGTGGGCAATGCGATCAAATTTACCGACAGCGGCCACATCACGGTAAGCTGCGCCTGCGAGGATCAGGCACTGCTATTCCACGTCAGTGATAGCGGCAAGGGGATCCCGGCAGCGGAGCTCCCGCATATCTTTGAGCGCTTCCAGCAGGTAGATAATTCAAGCACCCGCGAGCAGGGTGGATCGGGATTGGGTCTGGCGATTACCCGCCAGCTGGTGGAACTACACGGCGGCGAAGTCCGGGCGCAGAGTACCCCGGGTGCGGGCAGCCGCTTCAGCTTTACGTTGCCGCGATGGGAAGATGATGATGGCGAAGATACTGCTGGTTGAAGACAACGAGATGGTCAGCCGCATGATCAGCCTGCGCCTGCAGATGCGCGGACATGAGGTGGATATAGCCGTCAACGGTGAGCAGGGCGTGGAGCAGGCCATGGGCGGGCAGTACGCGCTGGTGCTGATGGACAGCCATATGCCGGTGATGGATGGCCACGAAGCGGTAGAAAATCTGCGCGCGCAGGGCTACCGCGGATGCATAGTCGCGGTCACCGCCTCGGCCATGAGCCGCGACAGTCAGAGTGCCATTGATGCCGGCTGTAACGGCTTTATTGCCAAACCCATAGGCGGCGATTTTGAGGATTTGATCGCAGGCTATCTGGAGCACGGCACCAGTGACTGATCGCAGCGCTATCGAGGCACAGCTGGCGCAACTGGTGGTTGCCTTCCGAGAGCAGCTGCCACAGCGGGCCACTGAGGTAGAGGAGGCATGGGCCGCCGTTCAATCGAGCCCCGAGGAAGCAGAGCTGCTACAGATCTTGTACCGCGGCGTGCATAACCTGTCCGGATCCGCCGCCACCTTCGGCTATGCCAGTATTACCGAGACCGCGCGGGGGGTCGAACGCCTGCTGCGGAACGAGAAGGGCCATCCCCTCGACGCGCTCACACCCAGGCAAATAGCGCCCCTGGCGACCGGCATCAGGCAGCTCACGGGCATCTGTCGCAGCGAGTCCATGGCGACAGAACCCATACCGGCAGCTATGTCCAAAGCCCCGGCCACATCCCGCCTCGTTGGATCACCACCCAAACACCTGCTGTGGCTGTTGGAGGATGATGCAGCACAGGCCGAGGCGCTGGCCGGTGCCTTGCGGCCTTATGGCTACACGGTACGCATTTTTCCCAATCTCAACACACTCTCGGAGACCAGTGATTGGGAGGAGGCCGATGCCCTGCTGGCAGACATTGAAATGCCCGAGGGCGGCTCACCGGCCTTTATCCACGATCAACTTGACCAGCGCGGCATTAAGCTGCCGCTGATTTTTGTCACCGTCCACGACGATTTCGCCGCCCGCCTGGAAGCCACACGGGCGGGAGAACAGGGCTACTTCGTCAAACCCGTGGCGATTGAAGACGTGGTTGACCATCTTGAGGATCTGCTCATGCCGGAGCCGGAAACGCCATTCCGGATACTGGTGGTGGATGACGACGAGGTGCAGGCACGCTACCACGCGTTGATGCTGACCCAGGCCGGCATGCTGACAGAGTATGTGACCGAACCGGGGGAGGTGCTTGAGCGCTTGCAGACTTTTGACGCAGAGCTGCTGTTACTCGATATGTATATGCCCGGCTGTAGCGGTGATGAACTCGCCCGCGTGGTACGCCAGCATGCCCGCTACATCACCCTGCCCATCGTCTTTTTATCCACTGAGCATAATTCATCCCGCCAACAATACGCGTTGGCCGCGGGCGCCGATGACTTTCTGGTCAAGCCCATAGACCCGAGCCGCCTGATCTCCGTGATAAGCACCCGTGCCGCCCGCGCCCGGTTGCTGGCATCGCTGATGTTCCGTGACGGCATGACCGGCCTGATGACCCATTCCACCATCCGCGACCGGTTGAAGGCAGAGCTCAGCCGGGCACGGCGTGAGGGTGGTGAGCTGACCATTGCTCTGATGGATCTGGACCATTTCAAGAGCGTCAACGATCAGCACGGCCATGCCGTCGGTGACCTGGTGATCATGGGGCTGGCACGATTGCTGCGCCAGCGGCTGCGTGCCTCGGACCTCATCGGCCGATACGGCGGCGAGGAATTTCTACTAATCCTGCCGCAGACCGGTTGTGAGCGCGCACGCGCCATCGTCGAGGAGATTCGTGCCGACTTTTCAGCGCTCACCTTTCGCGCTCTCGGGAACGTCTCCCTCCATGTAACCCTGAGTGCAGGGCTTGCGTGCGCACAGGATTATGATGAGAGCGAGAAGCTGTTTGCAGCGGCTGACAAGGCCCTTTACACCGCCAAACACGGCGGCCGAAATCAGTCGGCGTTCGCCCCTCCCGAAAACGGCTAATACCAGGGCCCGCGGTTCCCGAGCCGGTGCGAAGGCCTCTAGATCCCCATTAGTTGAGGAGAAAGCCAGCCCACCTTAGGGCAAATGCTTGCGGGCCAAATAATCGTGAGACTGCATCTCTTCCAGACGGCTGTGGGTGCGCTCAAATTGCGCCCGCAAGCGACCCTCGGGATAGATGCCGGCGGACTCGCTGGCCGCCGAAATCACCAGATTAACGTTACGGTCGTAAAATTCATCCACCAGGTGAATGAAGCGCGCAGCAATATCATTCTCCCCCCGCTTAATCACCGGAACACCCGCGATAAACACGGTGTGATAGTAACGCGCAATTTCTATGTAGTCGGCCGTTCCGCGGGGGCCCTCGCAGAGCGCCGCAAATGAAAACCAGGCGATGCCGTCGGCCAGGCGGATGGTGGGAATCGCGCGGCCATCCACCTGCAAAGGCCCTGCCCCACAAACATTTTCCGGACTGAGACTTTCCCAGACCCTGGTCAATGCCTCCTCAGCACCTGCATCCAGCGGGGCATGGTAAATCTCTGCCCGCTCCAGCGCACGCAAACGATAATCGGCCAGCCCGTCCAGATGGACCACTTCCATGTGTTTCTTAATCAAATCAATGGCTGACAGAAAACGTGCACGTTGCAAACCATCGCGATAAAGATCATCCGGGCCGATATTGGAGGTTGTTACCAGCACCACCCCGTATTCAAACAGGGCATCGAGCAGACCCGCCAGCAGCATCGCATCGGTGATATCCGAGACCAGAAATTCATCCAGACAAATCACCCGCCATTGGCGGGCGATCTGCGCCGCCACCAGCCGCAAGGGGTCCTGGCGCCCCTGCAGCATGCCAAGCTCATGGTGTACGTGCTGCATGAAGCGGTGAAAATGAATGCGCAACTTGTTAGTAAAAGGCAAGGCATCGTGAAAGGCATTGACCAGATGAGTCTTGCCGCGTCCCACGCCCCCCCAGAGATAAAGCCCCCGTGGGGCAACAATCGGACGAGGTTTGGTGACTAGCGCCTGCAAACGGGCCAGTGGAGAGCGATTGCGGGGCGGGATAGTGGTCAACGCCTCATACAGGCGCTGGGTATGCTCAACCACGAGCGCCTGCACGGGGTCGGACAAAAAGCCGTCCCTTCGTAAATCCGCTTGATAGTGTTCGCTTGGACTCCGGAGCAGGCTCATACAGGGATCACTTTATTTTCCGCTTGTGCAAAAATATTGGCTTCTCCAAAACAGGGACCTGGTAGCACGTGGCCGACCTACATCAAATCCAGTTCAATTATGTCGCGGAAGCTGACCGATTGCTGCTTCGCATCAGCACCGCCGACAAATCCGAGTTCCGCTTCTGGCTGACCCGACGCTACGTACGCCTGTTATGGCCTGCGGTGCTAAAACTGTTACGGGATAATCCCCAGGTCAAGGCTCAGAAAAGCAACAGGGATCGTGACACAGTACTGGATTTTCATCACCAGCAGGCCATGCAACAGGGTGATTTCAGTACCGAATATCAGGCCGATGCCGAAGTCACTCCGTTGGGAGATAAACCCCTGCTACTCGCCAGGCTACAACCACGGCAGGGTAAGAATGGTCCGGTATTGCATCTGGCGCCACGCGAAGGCCATGGCATCAATCTGGCGCTTCCAGGCCCGTTACTGCACAGCTTTGCCGGCCTGCTGACGCAGAGTGTCAAACAGGCAGAATGGGACCTGGATCTGCGGATGGAACAGCCTGCATCAGTCGATCGAAGAACCCACTGAAGGGCCCCAACACAAAGGACTCAGGGCCTTGCCAAACCCCGCGCCCGACGCCGCCGTCTGAGGGCAGTGGCGGCAACAGCCAGCACTGCAAATACCGCCACCCCCACGCCGATCGCAGGCAGGCGCGAAGGCTGGCCGACTTGCAGCGGGAATTCCAATAGATAAGGCTCCCCCCCCGCCTCGAACTCCACCAAAATGGTATATTTTCCCGCTGCTTCCAGGCTATAACCCTGACGGTGCACGCCATCGTCCGGGTGCTGGCTTCCCAGCAAGTGTTCCTCGGTGCTGGCAAACCATCCTGCTTCCCGCACCCTAAAGCTCATCTCCCCAGCAAAGGGACGGCCATCTTTAAGGTAGGCCGCGTAGACGTTGAGTCGCCCACGCTCACGGGGCTGGGGAAAGGCGGGAAAAGCCATGTAGCTGATGGCAAATTCACCTACCTGTAGCTCCACCTCACTACCCGGCGGCGTATTGGAGTCCTCTCCCAAACTATAGGCAGGACGACCCAGCACATGATGCGCCTGGGCTGCACCCGCAAACAGTGTTACACCCAAAATGAAGATCGCCACCAAAATGGCTGAATAACGAGAAATCACCGTTCTTTTTTCTCTTTTCAAACTGATGCCGTCCGCGGTCGCACATGGATGGCCAATGCCGGATGCGGACAGATCTCCACACACAGTCCACAACCTACACAGGCGGCACGCACGATTGGCCGATAAATATTGGCAAACTCAAAATTGATCGCCTTGCCCCCCACCGGGCACACCGTTACACAAGCGCCACAGACGCCCCGGTCCAGCCATGGATAGCAGGTATCACGATCGATTTTGGCAACACCCATATCGATCTCCTGACGTGGAATAACCTCCAAGGCATCGGTAGGGCAGGCTTCCATACACTTGCCACAGAGAATGCAAGCGCTTAGCCGTGGGTCGATATAGGGTGTATTCACCTCGCCGCCTCCGGAACGCGTGTAAAACTCGATACAGCGCGGCGGGCATACCTCGGCACACAGGCCACAACCAATGCAGGCAGCGGTAAAGGCACGGGCATCGGATAGTGCTCCCGGCGGGCGCAAGTGAGTAGGATCTGCCGCTCTGGCCGGGGCCAGGAAGCGGGAAAGCCCGAAGGGCAGGCTTCCCCCGACCGCCAGCACCAACAAGGCCAACACGCGCTGCAACAAACTGCGGCGCTGCATTAGTCTTCACCTTCGGCAGGGCTGGCTCCATGGCGCAGATGGGTGCGCCCCAAATGCCCCGCGCCCTGCGCCGGCAGGTCGGTCACGGCAAAGCGGAAGGCAAGGGCATCCGTGGGGCAGACGGCCATGCACGCGGTGCAGTTATTACACTCTTGGCCAAAACCATCACGCATGGGCTGCAGGCCGAATTCACACACTACATCGCATTTGGTGCAATCGTTGCACTGCTCCACCTTACGGGCGATACGCAACAGCCGATAACGCCCCAACAAGGAATACAGTGCTCCCCCAGGACACAGATAACGGCAAAAACCCCGCCGCGCCACCAGTAAGTCAAACAGCAAGGTCAAGACAAAAAATACCGCCCCCGCCCCAAAGCCTCCCAGGGCAATGGCGTAATAAAGCTCCCGGCCAATGATCGCCGGTGGATAAATAAGGGCAAAGAAGATTGAGCCGGTGACCATGGACAGCAGCAGCCCCACCGCCAGCACCCCGTATTTGAAACGCAGATCAAAATGACGGGCAGGAGATCTCAGACCCAGGGCCCTGAGCCAGCGGGAAAGTGCGCTGTTGAGCTCGTATAGCCCGGTGGCAGGACAAATCCAGCCGCAAAAAAAGCGCCCCAACAGCACGCTAAGAATGATGGGGATCAGTGCGCTCAGCAGGAAGGGAGCATATACCCGACCACCAGCTGCCATCTGACCCACCACCGCCAGCGGGTCACTGAGCTTGAGGCCAAAAATATTGGCCGACCAGGTGGTGCCCTTAAGCATATCAAGGTCCGCGGCAGGATCGTCGGTGAAGGGCTCGCTAAGCCACTCCATAACGTCATAAAACTGCTGCTCTGCGGGCGCTAGCAGATCATAGGCATAGGCCGCCCGATAACTCTGATAAATACTCAGAAAGGGCAACAGCACCAGCATGGCAAAAATGATGGCCAGGGTGGCAAGGCGTAATTTGTTGAGATGGCGCATAGGCGTAACTCAGGCGGTGCTCATCTTCGTGCCACCACGGTCCGGAATGATACGAATGGCCTGTGGAATCTGAATGCAGGAACGCTCACAGATGCCGCAACCGACACAGCCGTCCAGCACATGGGGTTGCTCCAGCCGGCCTACGCGGATGGCGATATCGGGCAAGGGGCAGGCCCGGTAGCAAACACCACAGGTTTTGCCCTGCCAGGACAGGCAGATGCGCTGGTCTACCCGTGCCGTCCCCATATGGATCTTGTCCAGGATCGCTTCCGCCTCGCGTGGCACCGGCTGGATGGCACCACTGGGACAGACCTCGCCACATTTCATGCACAGGATGCAGGCCTGTTCACGAGGAATGATGTAGGGCGTATCCGCCGAGGCGAGGCCATTTTCCAGGCCAAAATAGCGGATGCAGCGATTTGGGCAGACCTCGGCACACTGACCGCAATGGATGCACTGTGCGGTGAAATCATCCTCGGCCAACGCCCCGGGGGGACGCAGATAACGCCGAACGCCAGGTGCGGCGGCGGCATTCGAAGCCACCGCCCCCAATGTCGCAGCCGCTACAGCGCCCTGAATTAGATCACCAAGAAAGGCTCTGCGTTGCATGGCTAAAGGCACCCACCAAAATTAAATTCGCATCAGCTGGAAACCGTCCACTCGTCGCCACATACAAAATGTGTATCGGTGGTGGATGGAATGAAAGTGATCTCCAGAGCCCAAAACAAAACCACCGTCATTAGTAGGGCGGACCGTGTCCGCCGCCATCATCATTGAACGGCGGGCACGGCCCGCCCTACCAAAAAAGCTACCGTCATTATTCATGCAAACTGAGTATCCCGCGAACAAAGGCGGTACAAACAGCTCTTGCCAGGCCGTCGATACCCGCCTAGCCCTGCCCCCCTCCCTGGATCCCAGATTTCCGCTCCACTGCATCCGGGGTGACGACAGTGTTTTGATGAACATCTCAGTCCAATCAGACTTTCTCGATACGGCAGGCAAGCTTCTTGAAATCCACCTGCCCCGAAACCACATCCCAGACCCGGCTGGAGGTGCTGTTTACCAACCAACGGTTCTTTTTCGGGTCCGCGCTATCCGCCACTGAAAGATTCCACGGGCTGAAGAAATAACCCTTAGGCACCGCGTTACGCACCGGCTTTATCAAGCTGTTCATACCTACCTGAGCACGCGCCTCATAAGAACCGCGACGGGTAACCAGACGAACCTTGTCGCCATCCTTGATGCCTAGACCTCTGGCATCTTCAGTATGCATCTCCACGTACATCTCTGGCACCAGACGCCGGGTGGTCGGGCTGCGGATGGACTTGGCAGTATGGAAATGCTCATACACTACACCAAGCCCCAACCAGTAGGGATACTTGTCCTTTGGTACCTTGTCCCAGCTTTTCGTCCGATGGCTTTCATCGGGCAGATCCGGGGTCAAACCCATATCCCGTGCCTTTATAAGCAGTGGGATATGGTCAATGGTGAGCAGTCCCGGTTTATGACCAAACTCCATAAGCTGTTTGGTCACGGCCTCACGCTCACTGTAGTCCTGCTGTACAAACTTCATATGCACCTTGCCGTCCTTGGTGCGAAAGTAGCCATAGGGCCGATTCTTCCAAGTCCCCTCCTGCATCATAAAGCGCCGGGTGGTGCCACCGTCCTTGGCAATAACATAGGTGGGCGCTGGCCATTGCACGCCACGCAAACGTTTTATGTGCTCATAGGGACTGATGCCGTCGAGCTTTTCAACCTCGAGCAAACCACTCAAATCCGTGTCGGTACCCTCGGAGGCCTTGATCACATCACGAAAGACCTCCTCTGCCCGATAAAAGCCCTTGTCATCCCGCTTCCAGGGAAAGATAGCCTCGGCATCCAGCCCCAGCAGATGGGCAATCTCACGCCCCTTGTCGATCACCATATCCAGATCCGGACGGCATCCGGGAGGTGGCTCGGCGGCCTTTTCGCAGATATTCAGGCGACGCTCGGAACTGATATAAATTCCATCCACCTCACCCCAGGTGGCGGCGGGAAAGATCACGTCCGCATAGAGATTATTGGGGGCGTGGCGATAGATCTCCTGCACCACGTTGAAGGTTTTCATCAGCGCCGGACGCACCAGATTATCCTGATCCGGCAGGTCAATATGGGTGGCGTAGACAAGGAACATCGCCTTGACATCCCCCTTTAACGCCCGCTCCATCATGCCCACCGCATAGCCAGGATTCTTCGAGTTCATGGCGGTAACAAGGTTTTTCTCCGGCACCCGCCAGGCTTTGGCCATCTTCAGGCGATGGGTGGCATTCTTCAGCGGCTGGTTGAACGGCAGACGGCCAGTGAGACCACCGGTAAAACGCTCGCCCATGGCATTGGGCTGTCCGGTCATGGAGAAAGGTCCACAGCCGGGCTTGGCAAGATTACCGGTCAGTGTCAGCAGGTTGATGATGGCGATGACGTTATGCTGGCCATGGATATGCTGGTTGTAGCCAATCCCCCACATGATGATGACACCGCCGTAGCCGTCCCCGGACTGGCTCTGGCGACTGCGCGCCAGACGCTTGCGGGTGGCATCGGCGAATAGTCCGGCGACACGGTGAATCAGCTCCGGCGTCACTTCATCATTGCCCATGCGGTCCTGAACCTGCTCCGGACTGTAGCTCTTCAATACCCCCTCGGTGTACTCCTTCCAGCCGGTGGTATGGGCCTTGAGGAAATCCCAGTCCACCACATCCTTATGCTCTGTCAGGAGCACGTGGGCCAGGGCATTTAAAAAGCTGATATCACCATTGAGTACCGGCACATGCACGTGGTTTTTCGGATTGATATCCGCATAACCCTGGCTGGAGCCGGTGTATCTCGGATCCACCACCACGGTGGGAATGTCTTTTTTCCTTTTGTGATCCGCAGCCCGCCAGAAAATGATCGGATGGGCCTCCCGGGGGTTATGCCCGAAATGCATGATCATGTCTGATAATTCAATGTCATCGTAGGCAAGAGGTGGCGTATCGGAACCCAGGGTGGCGAAGTAGCCAGTCACCGCGGAGGTCATGCACATACGGGCATTGGCCTCAATGGTATTGGAGCCGAGCACCCCCTTCATGAACAGGTTTTCCATATATTGCCCTTCCATGGTGAGCTGGCCGGAGCCATAAAGCCCGATGGAATTGCCGCTATATTTTTTGGCTAAATGGGCAATCTTGTGGGCCACCATCTCCGAGGCCTGTTCATAAGGCACCCGGGTGAAATGCTCCTCATCAAAGGAACCCTTGGTGGCACTGATAAATTCCAGATTGCCGTGGCCCGGCTTTTGCCATTCCTGCCACACATCCTTGCGCACATAAGGCTTCCCCTCAATGCGGTCCACATAGATGGGTTCCGCTGCAGTTAAACCCTTGATGCACTGCAGACCATAGTTGGTGGGATGATCCTTATCCGGGCGCATGGAGACGATGCGACCATTCTCCGCCTGAATGATGGTGCCACAACCGACCCCACAGTAGGGGCATTGGGCCACCGCCGTGGTGCGTTTGACGCCGGGTGCAGAGGGTGCCGCCGGGGCCGCCTCTAGCTCGGGATTGGCGCCTACAAAAAGACCCGCGCCAGCCGCCGAAGCGGTAATAAAGGAACTGCCCTTGATGAAATTCCGCCGGGTTACTTTGATACGTTTCATGGTCTTATCTCTCTATGAATAGAGGTAAATAAAAGGTCCGCTTTGCACTCAAACTCTACTAGCAGGCTGTTGAAGAAGACTCAGGCAAGTGCAAGACAAGGCAAAAATCGGCGAAAAAGCAGAGCTTACAAATAGTAAGTGAGCAATTTGAGCCGGTTTTTAACGCAGTATTGTGCCGCATGAGGGTTTTTCAGCAGCCTGCTAGCGGTTCATGCTGCGCAGGTACGTAATAATGTCGTCGATCTCCCGATCCGAGAGATCCGCGAGGCCGGTACCACCCTGGAAACCCATCATGCGGGTACCCGAGCGCCCTTCCTTGATGGTGGTGCGGATAAGGCCATCGCTGACCTTGTTGAGAAAGCCCGGCTTGCCAATGGCGGTACCGGTGCCCCCAGCAGCATAGCCGTCCCCGGCAAAGCCGTGGCAACCAGCGCAGACCTGCTCAAACCAGAGCTTGCCGAGACGGGCATCACCATGGGCCTCGGGCTCGGCATTAACTGCCGCGCTGCGATCCGGCAGCTGCTCATGATCACGCAGATAGGCGACGATGGCCTTGACTCCGGAGCGACCCAGGTGAGCAAAGGGCGGCATCCCGGTACCACTGCGACCATCGCGGATGGTGCCCATGATGAACTTGTCATCAGCGAGGCTGAGAAATTCCTTGTTGGTCAGTGAGGGTGCGACACCCGGCTTGCCGATGGCATCCGCCTGATGGCAGAAGCCGCAGTTCTGGTTGTACAGTCGCTCGCCCTCAGCGACGCTATTCTCTGCCGCCCACAGTCCCGCAGGGGAACCCACCAGTGAGCACAGCAGTATGAGCATTCGCCTGTTCAGCACCATCACACCCTCCATCCTATCAATCCCTAAAAACAATGGGGCATACATCCTTATTTACCCGCCAATAGCTGGAATACTAAAACCCGCATCCCGCCTATACTATTGATCGAGATCAACTCTACTGCAGTTAAGCCTCACCAACCATCATCCGTGGCTGCACGCGCCATATCGGCATGGCAATCTCCACAGGGCACCTTGTCGCGCTCGAAGCGTGCGTGTTCCTGTTCGAGAAATTCTTCGGGCAGGCTATGGGCAATGCCCTGATGGCAATCAATACAGGTACGCTGCTCAATATGGGCCTGGCGATGCTTGTCATAGGCCCGGCGATGCTTGTCCGCCGCCGCCCCCTTCTGAGCCTTCAGATTCATATAGCTGAAGGCATGACAGTTGCGGCATTCCCGGGAATCATTGCCGCGCATGGTGTCCCACACCTGGGTGGCCAAAGACAGGCGCTTCTCCACAAATTTCTCGCGCGTATCGATGGTACCAAGGAAATGTTGAAGCAATTCATTACTAGCGTAAATCTTGCGCATCACCTTGAATGCCCATTCCTTCGGCACGTGGCAGTCGGGACAGGTGGCGCGCACGCCGGCAGGATTGGAAAAATGAATGGTCTTGCGATACTCGCGGTAGACGTTGTCCTTCATTTCGTGACAGGAGATACAGAAGGCCTCGGTATTGGTGAGATCCAGACTCCAGTGAAAGCCACCCCAGAACAGAATGCCCGCGAGAAAACACACGCCCAGCGCAATGATTGGCGCGCGCGTAATCCAGCGCCGCAGGCGGTTCGAGGAAGCAAACACTCTCTTCAAATGGCGCGCGAGTAGGCGCCACCCGCCGCACGTGCGGGCAGATGACAGTCAAAAACCATGCAGATATTGCGCACCAGCAAGCGCCCCGGTGGCAGAACCCGAATGACGCCCCCGGTCAGGGACAATAGACCATCGTCTATCATTTCCTGCAATGCTATCTTCTCCGCCGCAAAATGCTCCCAGAAATCAAGCTGCCAACGTGCCTCAAAGGGAGCCGGATCGAGCTGGAAATGGCAGATGAGCTGGGTAATCACCTCACGCCGCAAGCGATCTTCAGGCTCCGGTGCCAGACCACGATAGACCGCCAGCCGCCCTTCATCTATAGCCTGACCATAGGCCCCCACCTCGCGTTTATTCTGGATATAATTGCCACCCACAGCACCGATGGCACTCATGCCCATACCCACCAGATCGCACTCTGCATGGGTCGAATAACCCTGGAAGTTACGGTGCAGGCTGCCGCGCTGCTGAGCTCTGTAAAGCTCATCGTCCGGGCGGGCAAAGTGGTCCATACCAATAAAGACATAACCCGCCGCACCGAGACGCTCAATGGTGCCCTGAAGGATGCGCAGCTTTTCCTCCACCGAGGGCAGCTCAGCAGTCTTGATCTGCCTTTGTGACTTGAAGCGCTTGGGCAAGTGCGCGTAGTTGAAGACTGAGAGCCGATCCGGCGCCATGGCAATCACCTTGTCCAGGGTCACCATGAAGCTGTCCAGTGTTTGTAGTGGCAACCCGTAGATAAGGTCCATGCTCACGGAATGGAAATCATTGCTCCGTGCCGCCAGCAGGATTTGCTCCGTCTGCTCCTCGCTCTGCACCCGGTTAACCGCACGTTGTACTCCCAGGTCAAAGTCCTGAACCCCCAGGCTGATACGGTTAAAACCGAGTTCCCGAAGTACCGAAACGGTAAATTCATTGGTCTCACGCGGGTCCACTTCGATGGAATATTCCCGGCTTTTACCCCTGCTCAAATTAAAATGCTCGCCCGTGGTATGCATCAGGTCGCGCATTTGTTCAGGGTTAAAGAAGGTGGGCGTACCACCACCCCAGTGCAGCTGGGTTACCTTGCGATCGTTGTCGTACAGGCGCCCCTGCAGGGCAATCTCCCGCTTCAGGTGGCTGACATAGGGCACCGCATGGGCGCGGTTTGCGGTCACGATCTTGGTGCAGGCGCAGTAATAGCAGATGCGCGAGCAATAGGGCAGATGGAGATAGAGGGAGAGGGGTCGCGGCAACGGCTCCTCGTTGGAGTCCTGCACCCACGCCTGGTATTCCGCTTCCTGTAACTCGGAAAACTGGAGCGCCGTGGGATAAGAGGTATAACGCGGGCCCGCCCGGTCGTAGCGGGTGATCAGTTCCGGATCAAAAATCAATGCTTCGCTCATGCTTCCCCGGCAACCAGGATTTCCAAAAAGAACTCTGTGTGAAAGGTTTTAGCTTTCCAGTTGACGCAGAACAATGATCGAGATCAACAAAACATCATTTACTTGCCGATACATTGGCCCAGATCCCGGAGCCCCCGAGCAATATGAAACACAGAAGCACCCAGGCCGGCATACTCAGGCCCAGTAAACGCCAGGCGACCTCGGCACATTCACCCGAGGCGGTAAACACCATCTTGATGGTTTCCATCAGGGGAAAGGCCTCCAGCATGTAGTCGAACCCGGGGCCGCAGGCCGGTGCCTCACCCGGTGGCAGATGCTGGAGCCACAGGTGCCACGCTGATACACCGCCCCCGGCCAGTGCCGCCAGCAGCAGCAGGCCCGCGTAGATCCGCGCTCCGGATACCCCGGGATGCTGGATCGCAGCGGCGAGAAAAATCAGCCCCAGGACGAGCACCCCGAGGCGTTGAAAAATACACAGCGGGCAGGGGTCTAGGCCGATAAAAAATTGAAACACGTAGGCACTTGTCAGCAAAGCCGCACAAGCTAGCGCCCCCGTAATGTTCAGCATCCGGCGATTCATCATAGGAAAATATTTCATCTGCACAGTGAATTCCCGACGGTCCTGTTCAAGCGATATTGCCGGTCTCCTCCTCCAGGGTATGGGTCACCAGTTTTTTCAGGGCGTCAAGCTGGTGAATGGAGATCTCACGGCGATCAACGCTGATCCAGCCCGCCTCCTGAAAATGGGCAAACTGCCGGCTCACGGTCTCCAGAGCAAGCCCAAGATAATTGCCGATATCGTGACGCGACATGCTGAGATTAAATCTCAATGGAGAAAAACCACGCTCACAATAACGCCGCGACAGGTGCAGCAGAAAAGAGGCCAGCCGCTCCTCCGCCTTCTTGTTACCAAGCATCAGCAGCATCGCCTGCTCGGCACCAATCGCCCGCCCCAGGAGGCGATGAAATTCACGATTTAATCCCGGCACCAGGGCACAGAGCGACTCCAGCTGGCCATAGGGTATCTCACAGATACTCGTGGTCTCCAGCGTGGTGGCAGTGCAGGTATAACTATCGGTACCGCAACCATCCAGACCCAGCAGGTTTCCTGGCAGGTGAAAACCCAATATTTGCTCACCGCCCCCGGGCACCGACATATGGTTCTTGACCGAGCCGGAATGGATGGCATACAGCGCGCGCATAGGCTCACCACGCCGATATAATACCTCGCCACGCTGCAAGGGACGGCGATGACGAACGATGCCTTCCAACTGCTTCATATCTGCCGGGTCGAGACACCGCGGCAGACAGAGCTCCACCAGACTGCACTCGGCACAAGAGACCTTGAGCAGACAAAGATTGAGGGGGTCGGCGTTTTGAACCATAGCGATAGGGATTCCCGGAAACCAGATGCATTGGACCAGTTCGACGGTCGCGAATCAACCATATCGTGGAGACATGGATTCGGGGCATTCAGAGCGAGCGTGAAGACGATTTCCGCGCTATCATTCAACCCATACGGACAGACTTAAAAATGGCGCTACGGCACCCACCCATATTCAGAGGCTCCCATGTCTGAAGTCATCAAACGGCTGAACGCCGAACACCGCAACATCGCTAAGCTACTCGACCTCCTTGATACGGAGCTTGCCACCTTCCATGCCGGCGAACAGCCTGACTTCGAGCTGATGCTCGACATCATGGATTATTTAACCCACTACCCGGACACCTTCCACCATCCCAAGGAAGATCTGCTGTTTAGCCGTCTGCGGCAACTGGACGCAAGCAGCCATCATGTGGTGGAAAAACTGCGCAAGGAACACGAATCTCTGGCCCGTGAAGGGATCGAGTTCCGTAATGCCCTGCGTGGCATGGTCAACGATGAAGCGTTGATGTTGCGCAATACGCTCGAGCATTTGGGCACTCACTATGCTGAAGCCCTGCGCAGCCACCTTGATACCGAGGAGGCACAGGTCTTCCCTCACGCCCTCGAGGTGCTGAAACCGGCAGACTGGAAGGAGATAGATGAGCGCATTTGCCAACGGGATGATCCGCTGTTTGGCAAGGCTGTGGCGGTGGAGTTTCAGGATCTCTTTGAGGAAATCTTGCGCCTGGAAGCCGACGACAGGCGACAGGGTGCCAACGCCGAAACCGCTTGAGCCACCTGCTAGTCCACGGTTAAGAGGACTTTAGAGGCACCCTTTAATCCTCTTCAGACCACTGCCAATCGCCCGAACGACCACCACGCTTTTCCAGCACCCGAACGGCCGAAATGCACATGCTACGATCCACCGCCTTGCACATATCGTAGACCGTCAACAAGGCATTCTGGACCGCACACAAGGCCTCCATTTCCACCCCGGTACGGGCGACCGTTTCCACCCGAGCCTGGCAGCCCACCGCACCTGCGGCTTCGAGCAACCGGAAATCCACCTCCACCCGGGTCAGTGGCAAGGGGTGGCACAGGGGAACCAGATCAGCGGTTTTTTTTGCTGCGGTGATGCCCGCGATCCGCGCAATGCCGAGTACATCGCCCTTCTTGTGACCACCCGCACGGATCAGCTCCAGGGTTTCGTGGGCCATGGAAATACGCCCACCGGCCACCGCAACGCGGTGGGTCTCGGGCTTATCCGCCACATCCACCATCCAGGCAGCTCCGGCCTTGTTGAAATGACTTAATTCACTCATATTCCATACTCTGCCCAGCGGATTAGAACCCTATGCCTATTACAGTAAAATATTTTGCCCGCCTGCGGGAGCAACTGGGCCGCAGCGAGGAACAGCTTCCAGCCAGCGCCGGCAACTCTGTCGGGGCCATCTGGAAAGCCGCCACCGGCAACAATAGCCTACCCGATAGTATCCTGGTTGCGGTCAACCTGAATTACGCCAAGGGCGACACCCCGGTACAAGACGGTGATGAGGTGGGGTTTTTTCCACCCGTAACCGGCGGCTAGGAGCCTGGTTCATTACCGCGGAGTATCCAGTTCGGCCACCAGATGCTCGCGCAGCTCGGCCTGAGCCACCTCTCCCAACGGCCCCCCTACCTCGTCCACCAACAGAAAATAATCCTCGGCGCGCTCACCCAGGGTAGCGATACGTGCAGTCTTCAGATGTATCCGATTTTCCACCAGCACCCGACCAATCCTCGACAGTAAGCCCGGCCGATCCGCACTTACCACCTCCATACGGGTAGCGGAAAGTTCCTCCTCAGGGGGAAAATACACCGCGGTCGGGATCAGAAAATGACGGTGGCGCCGCTGGGGCATACGCATTTCGGCGTTGGCCATTTCCTGTGGGCGAGCCAATGCCGGGCGCAAACGCCCCCGGATCCGTGCCTTGCGGTGGGCGTCGGACACCGGCGCACCCGAGGCCGCCTCAAGCACGATATAGGTGTTTACGCTCATGCCTGTGGGGGTAGTGTATATATTGGCCACCAGCACATTCAGCTCCAGAGCATTAAAAATGGCTGTGGTGGCAGCAAACAAATAATCCCGATCACGGGTATAAACAAAGACTTCGGTGCCACCACGGATTTGGCGCAGCTTCACCAGCCGTGGCTCAACCTCGTCATTTTTCAGTATTGCCCGTGTCTGCCAGACGATATCTTCGGGTACCGTGCGCAGGAAATAGTCATTGCCGAAGTCTTGCCACAGGGTCTCTATCGCCGCCTCATCACATCCCTTTTGCAGCAGTAATTCTCGCGCTCGCCGACGCGTGGAAGCCGCCAGCTCTGCAGGCTTTACATACACCTGGCTACCACACTCAAGGTTCGCAGCCGCGGCCTCATAAAGATCCTTGAGCAGGGTTTCCTTCCAGCCATTCCATAGATCGGGATTGGTGGCTCGTATATCCGCCACGGTGAGCAGGTAAAGGTGGTCCAAACGGCTACGGCTACCCATCTCGGTGCTAAAACGCCGCACCACATCAGGGTCGCCGATATCCTGTTTTTGCGCAGTCATAGACATCAACAGGTGATGACGCACCAGCCAGCTAACTAAATCAACATCCTCATCGGCCAAACCATGGTGCTCACAAAAATGTCGAGCCTCTACCGCCCCGAGTTGTGCATGATGCCCACCACGTCCCTTGGCAATATCGTGTAACAGGCCGGCGAGATAGAGCAGTTCCGGGTGTCGTATGCGTTTGAACACCTCAAGGCAGTGGGGAAATTCAAGATGGCGGTGGGCCTGGGAAAACTCACGCAGATTGCGCACCACCCCGAGGGTATGGTCGTCCACCGTATAGGCGTGGAACAAGTCGTACTGCATCTGACCGACGATGCGCGCAAATACGGGCAGATAGGCGGAAAGCACACCGTAACGGTGCATACGCCGGAAACCGTGGGCCACCCCACGCTTCTGACGCACAATGCGCAGGAATAAAGAGTGGGCCTTGGGATCATCGCGAAAGCTGCCGTCGATGAGGTGACAATGATCCCGTACCAGCCGGATAGTCTCGGGATGTACACCCTTCATGCCAGGATGGCTCTGCAACACCAGAAACATCTCCAGCAACGCCAACGGACGGCGGCGGAATACCGCCTCATCGACCACTTCCAGCAATCCGTTGCGTACCTGAAAACGCTTGTTGATGGGAATCACTTCCGCATCCTCGCTGCCATGCAAAAAGAACTCGCGGAACAATGCTAGCAGCACCTCGTTCAGGCAACGTAATTCCCGCACCGTGCGGAAATAGTCTTGCATGAACTGTTCTACCGCGAGGCGCTCGGGGGAATCTCGATAACCCAGACGCGTGGCCAGTTCCCGCTGATAATCAAACAGCAGGCGATCCTCGCGCCGTCCAGCCACCAGATGCAGCGCAAAGCGGATTCGCCAGAGAAAATTCTGCCCCGCCACCAGATCGTCATATTCGGGCTCAGTGAGAAAACCGCGGCTCAGTAACTCGCTGTAGCTATCGGCATAGAAATGGCGCTTCACCACCCAGCCGATCATCTGAATATCCCGTAGTCCCCCCGGACCCTCCTTGATATTGGGTTCCAGGTTGTAGGCGGTATTGTGGAACTTGTGGTGGCGGGCCACCTGCTCCTCGGACTTGGCGGAAAAGAACGCTGCACTGTCCCATATGGCGTTGCGACCAGTGCAATGGCGCATCTCGTGAAACAATCCCGCCGGCCCCGTGAGCAAGCGAGATTCCATCAGGCTGGTTGCCACGGTGATATCGCGGGTCGCCTCTTTCACGCAATCGGCCACCGTACGCACACTGTAACCGGGCTCCAGACCCACATCCCAGAGAAAAGTCAAAAACTGCTGAATCTTTTCACTCTGGTGGGCTCCCGGCACCTCGGTGAGCAGTATCATAAGATCAATGTCGGAACCGGGATGGAGTTCCTTGCGGCCGTAACCACCCACCGCAACGAGGGCAATATGGCCTTCTTGGGATAGTTCGAAATGCGCCCACAGGCTGATAAGCAGCTGATCTACCAGCACCGCACGCTCACCCACCAGACGATGGGCAGATATATCGGCCCAGAAACGCGCCGCGCGCGCCTTTTCCGCAGTCAGCAGGGCGACGCGTATCCGTGTCGGGGCATCATCCGTCGTCAGCAGACAGACGAAATCCGGGTCATTACAGACGTTTTCCGTGGCGACGACTTGCCCCGGCTCTGCCGCCGCCATCTCAGCCTTCGACATCGGGCAAACGGGTCAGCACCTCAAAGCCATTGTCGGTCACCAGCACGGTATGTTCCCATTGTGCCGAAAGATCGCGGTCCCGGGTGACCACGGTCCAGCCATCGGCTAACACCTTCACGTTACGCTTGCCGGCGTTGATCATGGGCTCAATGGTAAAAATCATGCCAGCTGCCAGGGTTTCCCCCGTGCCCGGCCGACCATAGTGCAGCACCTGGGGATTTTCATGGAACTCACGGCCTATGCCGTGGCCACAATATTCCCGCACCACTGAATATCCCTCACCCTCTGCCAGCACTTGAATAGCATGGCCGATATCGCCTAGCTGTATACCTGGGCGAACCAAATTGATTCCCTCCCACATACAATCCTCACTGATGCGCATGAGACGATTGGCACGCACCGAGGCCTCACCTACGGCAAACATGCGACTGGTATCGCCATGGAAGCCATCCTTAATCACGGTAATATCGATATTCACGATGTCACCCTTCTTAAGGCGCTTTTCCCCGGGAATGCCATGGCAGACCTGGTGGTTGACTGAAGTACAGATGGACTTGGGAAAGCCGTGATAGTTAAGCGGTGCCGGAATGGTCTGTTGCTCATCAACCATATATTCGTGGCACAGACGGTCCAGCTCACCAGTGGTGATACCGGGGACCACATGGGGTTCAATCATGCGTAGCACGTCTGCCGCCAGTATGCCCGCAACTCTCATCTTCTCGATTTCGGCCGCTGTCTTGATTGAGATACGTGAATTTTTCATATCCATTTTAAGCGTTTCCTGAGTGCGCCCTGACAAGTACTTCTAAATGGCGCTGGGAAACGCCCTCTGACAAGCTTGCCAGCTATCCCGAATAAAGGAAATTTTCTCCTTGCGTTCCACGCACTTGCTGATTGTCGTGTGGTGTCGCCTATGGTATAAAGTCGCGCCCCCGAAAGGCAACTACGTCGGGGAATTTAGCCAGGGCCACACAGAGCCCTGAAATCCGCACACGCACCGTCACAGGGTTCCGGGTGCTCGCGCCAGGCAGCGCGGGTTGAGTTCTGGGGTGCGTGGAGGCCAAACCCACACAATCAGGAGTTTTAAAATGGCAGACGTTTCAATGCGTGACATGCTCGAAGTCGGGGTTCACTTCGGTCACCGCACCCGTTACTGGGACCCACGCATGGCCCCCTACATCTTCGGTGAACGGAAAAAAATCCACATCATCAATCTCGAAAAGAGCCTGCCCCTATACCGTGACGCAGTGCACTTTCTCGGCCGAATGGCGGCCAATCGCGGCGTCATCCTGTTTGTCGGCACCAAGCGTGCAGCCCAGCAGGCCGTGCGTGAGGAAGCCGCTCGCTGTGGCATGCCCTATGTGGACCGGCGCTGGCTCGGCGGCATGCTGACCAACTTCAAGACCGTGTCGGGCCGGGTCAAGCGGCTGCTTGAACTGGAGAAAATGGAAACCGAAGGCGGTTTCGATAATCTCAGCAAAAAAGAAACCCTGTCGCGCCGCCGAGAGATGGAAAAGCTCGAGCGCAGCCTGGGTGGCATCAAAAACATGAACGGCCTGCCTGACGTCCTCTTCGTCATTGATGTCGGACACGAAAACATTGCCGTCCAGGAAGCCGTAAAGTTGGGCATCCCGGTAGTCGGCGTGGTGGACAGCAACAACAGTCCAGAGGGTGTGGATTATATTATTCCCGGCAATGATGACTCCATCGGTGCAATCCAGCTCTATGTGAAGGGAGTTGCCGACGGCATACTCGACGCACGCACCGTCAGCGAGGGTGCCGCCGCAGTGGAGAAAATCGCCGAGGCCGCGACCGAAAAGAATGCCGGCACAGCAACCGCAGAAGCTCCGGTAGAAGCAGCACCCGCTGCCGAGGCAGATGCAGAGGCCGGCACACCGGCATCCTGAGCAAAACTCGGAACAGCCTAATAGCATCCCGGGACCATCTCCCGGGCTTCAAAAACAAAATGCCGCCGTCACCCGACGGCGGCGATCAGTCAGGTGATTAGGAACATGCAGATCAGTGCGGCATTAGTTAAAGAATTACGCGGGCGCACCGGCGCCGGCATGATGGAATGCAAAAAGGCTCTGGTAGCCGCTGAAGGCGACGTGGAACAGGCGCTGGACGCCATGCGCCGTGAAGGCCAGGCCAAGGCAGACAAAAAGGCCAGTCGAATTGCTGCGGAAGGCTTGGTGGCCTTTGCCATAGAAGGCGCTAAGGCCGCCATCGTAGAAGTCAATTGTGAAACCGACTTCGTCACCAAAGAAGGGGAGTTCCAAGGCTTCCTGAAAAGCGTAACCGATCGCGTGTTAGCAAAGTCCCCGGCGGATGTTGCTGCCCTGGCAGATATCTCCATGGACGATGCCGGTGGCCCCACGGTAGAAGAACGACGCCGGGAGCTGGTGGCAAAGATTGGCGAGAATATTTCGGTACGGCGCTTCACTACCCTGGAGACGACTGACGGCACCCTGGGCAGCTACCTGCACGGTGGCCGTATCGGCGTGCTGGTGGAGCTTGACGGCGGCAATGCGGATATCGCCCGCGACATCGCCATGCACGTTGCCGCCAGTAACCCGACATGCGTTTCTGAGGCCGAGGTACCCGCCGATGAAGTAGCACGAGAAAAGGCGATTCTGGTGGGTCAGGCAGCAGACAGTGGCAAGCCCGAGGCGATCATCGAGAAAATGGTAGCCGGACGGATGCGGAAATACTTCGCCGACATCACCTTGCTCGGCCAGCCCTTTGTAAAGGACCCCGATCTGTCGGTAGAGAAATATCTCAAGCAGCACGGCTGCACGGTGCGACGCTTTGTCCGCTACGAAGTGGGCGAGGGCATGGAAAAACGCTCGGAGAATTTCGCCGAAGAGGTAAAGGCCCAGGTACAGGGCAGCTAGCGCTCACCCATGCCCACGCCCAAACTCAAATATCGGCGTGTTCTGCTCAAACTGAGCGGGGAAGCGCTCATGGGTTCAGGCAATTACGGTATAGACCCCGCGGTACTCGAATACCTGGCTGGCGAGATCAAAGGCCTGGTAACCGCCGGAGTGCAGACAGGTATCGTCATCGGTGCCGGCAATATCTCCCGTGGTGCCAGCCTCGCGGATCAGGGCATGGCCAGAGTCACGGGCGATCATATTGGTATGCTGGCAACGGTAATCAACAGCCTGGCGTTGCAGGACACCCTGGAACGCCATGGGCTATCCACACGGCTCATGTCGGCGCTAGCTATCAACGCAGTCTGCGAGGAATATCAGCAGCGGCGCGCCATTCGCCATCTGCAGCATGGTCGCGTGGTCATTTTCTCCGCTGGTACAGGCAATCCCCTGTTCACCACGGATTCCGCGGCTAGCCTACGTGCCATTGAGATCGATGCCGATCTCATGATTAAGGCCACCAAGGTGGACGGCGTATACAGCGCCGATCCCATGCTTGATGCGAATGCCGCGCGCTACACCCATCTCGATTATGACCGGGTGCTGGCCAAGCGACTTGCGGTCATGGATGCAACTGCGGTAGTCCTCTGTCGCGATCACCACATGCATCTGCGGGTGCTGGACATGAATCAGGAAGGGGCACTGTTGGCTGCGGTACGCGGTGAAGCGGTGGGCACCCTCATCGACGGCAATCAATAAGGCGGAGAGGCCCTAAAACATGCTGGAAGATATTAAAACAGATGCGGCGCAACGCATGGGCAAGAGCATCAAGGCCTTGCAGGCAGGCCTGACCAAGCTGCGTACCGGGCGTGCCCACACCAGCCTGTTGGACCATATTGTGGTTCCCTACTACGGCAGTGATGTGCCGCTTAACCAAGTGGCAAATGTCGCCGTTGGTGATGCCCGTACGCTTACCGTGTCGCCTTGGGAAAAACCCATGATGCAGACGGTGGAAAAGGCCATCCGTGACTCGGATCTTGGTCTCAACCCGGTCACCTCCGGAACGGTAATGCGAGTACCGCTGCCCGCACTGACCGAAGAACGCCGACGCGACATGACCCGTATCGTACGCCACGAGGCAGAAGGGACCCGGGTGGCCATCCGCAACATCCGCCGGGATGCCAATCACACCCTCAAGGAACTGCTTAAGGAAAAGGAAATCACCCAGGATGATGAGCGTCAGGGAGAACAGGATATGCAGCAGCTTACGGATAAGTCTATCGCCGAGGTGGAACAAATACTTAAGGACAAAGAAGCCGAGTTGATGGAGGTTTAAACCTCTTATCCCCGCGCCACTGCCTTATATAAGCCCCACATCCAATGAGCCCCCCCCCTACGGCGCCCCCTGAAGCCTCCAAGCTCCCCAGGCATATCGCCATCATCATGGACGGCAATGGCCGCTGGGCACGACAACGCCATCTACCCCGTTTTGCCGGCCACAAGGCTGGCGTCGACACGGTCAGGAAACTGGTGCGGTTGTGCGGAGAGAAAGGCATTTCAGTACTGACCCTGTTCGCCTTCAGTAGCGAGAATTGGCGGCGTCCCGAGAAAGAAGTCAGCCTGCTCATGGAGTTGTTTATCACTGCCCTGGAGCAACAGCTAAAAAAACTGAAGAAACACAATGTGCGTCTGCGCATCATTGGTGACCGCAGCCTTTTCAGCGCCAAGCTGAACGCCATGATCGATGATGCCGAGGCCTTCACCACTGACAATACGGGTCTCGAACTGGTGATTGCAGCCAATTACGGTGGTCGTTGGGACATCTGCCAGGCTGCCCGTACATTGGCAGCCCAGGCCAGCCAGGGCACGCTTGATCCAGATGCTATCACTCCGGAGCTGTTGCAATCACAGCTGTGCTTGAGCGATTTGCCGGAGCCGGACCTCTTTATCCGCACCGGCGGGGAAAAGCGCGTCAGTAACTACCTGCTATGGCAACTGGCCTACACCGAATTTTATTTCACCGATACCCTGTGGCCCGACTTTGACCAAAAAGCCCTCGAGCAGGCCCTCGCCTCCTATGGTGCCCGCGAACGCCGCTTTGGCCGCACCAGCGAACAAATCTCAACCATGCAGGATGACTGAAGCACTATGAGCGGATTCGGCCTCCGCCTCGTCACTGCTGGTATCCTGGCGCCCCTGCTGCTTACCGGGGTGCTCTACCTGCCCACGCACTGGCTAGCCCTTATACTCGCCGTCTTTGTACTGCTGGCGGCCTGGGAGTGGAGCGCCCTCATGGGTTGGCAACACCTCGTAGCACGAGCTGCCTACACTCTGGCCGTAGCGGGCGCGCTCGCCTCGCTCTACCTTAATAACACCATCGCATTATCTTTGTGCATGCTCGCTCTGGGCTGGTGGCTGCTCGCCTTCCGCTGGCTCATCCGTCAGCAACTGGCGGCCCCGGATGTGGCCCCCCCCCTGCTGCTACCGCTGCCGCTCGCCGGCCTGCTGATCCTGGTGCCCGCCTGGGGTGGCCTCGTCCACTTGCATGGCCTGGGTGAAGGTGGACGGCTTTATATAGTGTTACTGCTACTACTTATCTGGAGTGCAGATTCTGGCGCCTATTTTGCCGGTCGTACCTGGGGGCGCCGACGCCTGGCCTCGCGTATCAGCCCGGGAAAAACCTGGGCCGGCGTGGGCGGCGCCATGGTGGCCACCGCCGCACTGGCATCGGTGGCAGCGCTGTACCTGGAGATGGGACTACATGCGGCACTTTTACTGCTTAGCCTCTGTCTACTAACCACCGTGGTGTCCATTATTGGCGATTTAGCAGAAAGCCTGTTCAAACGCCGTGCCGGACTGAAAGACAGTGGCAGTTTGCTGCCCGGTCACGGCGGTATACTGGACCGCATCGACAGCCTCACCGCGGCCGCCCCATTCTTCATCCTTGGGCTCTATCTCATAGGTATTTTAAGGAAGCTCTGATCTATACATGAACTCGCATCTTGCACCCAAAATGTCCATCTTTGTCGTTGCTGCTCTTCGCAATAGAACAACTATTACGTGCGAGCAGCGCCTCAAAGCTGAACATTTTGAATCACAACCTACTTCGTCCAGAATAAATCAGAGGTTCCTTGGTTGATTGGTATAAGCATACTGGGATCAACCGGCAGTATTGGGCTTAACACCCTGGATGTCATCGCGCGTAATCGAGTGCGTTTCCGGGTCGTGGCCCTGACCGCCAACAACAGTGATGAAAGGCTGGCGGAACAGTGCCTCGAATGGCAACCGGAATTTGCCGTGATGGCGGATGCAGAGGCCGCCGAGCGTCTGCAGCAACGCCTTCAAAATACAGGCCTAGCCACTACTGTCCTCGCCGGCTCCGACGGGCTGGAGCACGTTGCTGCACTGCCACAAGTGGACTATGTCATGGCCGCGATTGTTGGCGCCGCCGGGCTGCTCCCTACCTTGGCGGCAGCGCAAGCGGGAAAGCGCGTCCTGCTGGCCAATAAAGAAGCACTGGTGATGTCAGGACAGCTGTTGATAGATGCGATCCGGGAACATGATGGCGAATTGCTCCCCATCGATAGTGAACACAACGCCATCTTCCAGGCCATGCCCCCCCACCACACTGCCGGATTGGATCAGGCTGGCGTGCGACGGATCTTGCTCACCGGCTCCGGCGGCCCCTTCCGAATCCGTCCGCTGGACAGCTTCCACAATATTTCACCGGCTGAGGCCTGCGCCCACCCAAACTGGAAAATGGGGCGCAAGATCTCGGTGGATTCGGCCACGATGATGAATAAGGGGCTGGAGCTCATCGAGGCCTGCTGGCTATTTGCCACCGGGCCGGAACGCGTAGAGGTGTTGATCCACCCTCAGAGTGTTATCCACTCCATGGTGGAATACAGCGACGGCTCTGTACTCGCGCAGCTGGGAAACCCGGACATGCGCACCCCTATCGCCCACGCCATGGCCTGGCCAGAACGAATCGATGCCGGAGTAACTGCCCTGGATCTGGTGAAGATCGCAAAACTTAGCTTCGAGGCGCCGGATACGGAGCGCTTCCCCTGCTTGCGACTCGGCTTCGAAGCAGCCCAGGCGGGCGGCACCGCCAGCGTACATCTTAATGCTGCCAATGAGATTGCAGTCGCGGCCTTCCTTGAGGAAAAACTGTGTTTTACCGATATTCCGAGAGTTATCGAACACACCCTTGAGGCCCACAGCGTGTCCCCGATCCACGATATCAATACCGTCCTTGTCGCCGATGAGGTGGCTCGTGCCACCGCAACGGCCTATATCGCCAGCCTGCACTGATGCCCGAATTTATTTATTCCGTCCTGTCCTTTGTAGCGGTCATTGGCATCCTCATCACGGTGCATGAATTTGGCCATTTTTGGGTTGCCCGCAAATTGGGCGTCAAGGTGCTGCGTTTTTCCATTGGTTTCGGCCGCCCACTATGGAGTGGCCGCCGTAAGAATGATGACACCGAGTATGTATTGGCCCTAATCCCCCTGGGGGGATACGTGAAAATGCTCGATGAAAACGAGGGCCCAGTAGCCAAGGAGGAACTATCCAGGGCCTTTAACCGCAAGCCCCTTGCGGTGCGCGCCGCGGTGGTGGTCGCTGGTCCCTTAGCCAATTTCCTGTTCGCCATTGTTGCCTGCTGGATCATGTACGTCAGCGGCATTGAGGGTCTGCGAGCGGTAGTGGGAGATGTTGACACGGAGAGTGTGGGCATGACGGCTGGCTTTCGCAGCGGCCAGCATATCCTGCGTGTTGGCGAGCGCGAAACCCAAACGTGGGATGCCGTCATCCAACGCCTGATAGGCAGCGCCATGGGACAACAACGCGTTGATATCACGGTCCAGGAAACGGATGGTCGGAAGCAACTACTGGAGCTTCCGCTGGACGGTATTTCCCTGGATGCACTCGCTAGTGGTGGATTTTTTGATGAACTGGGCATCACCCCGCAACGCCCCAGCCTGCCGGCGGTCATCGGTCGCATAGAGGCGCGTAGCCCCGCAGCAAAGGCCGGGCTCCTGCCTCAGGATCGTATCGTGCTGGCAGCCAGCGAAACCATAAACAGCTGGGGATCATGGGTTGCTGTCATTCGTGCACGGCCAGACCAGGACTTTGCGATAACCATCGAGCGTCAAGGTCTCACTCGGACCCTCACACTCCGCCCAAAGGCGATAAAACATGGCGATAGCGTAATCGGACGAATTGGTGCAGCGGCAGAAGTACCGGAAGACTGGCGTGCACAGCACTATGTCAGCCAGCGCTACGGCATGGTCGAGGCGATTCCCCGCAGCCTTGAAAAAACCTGGGATTTCACCACCCTGACCCTCGGCATATTCTGGAAGATGCTGACCCTGGAGATCTCTAGCGAAAATCTTAGTGGTCCTATCAGTATCGCTCAATATGCCGGCCACTCGGCCCAGGCTGGTCTGTCACGCTTTCTAGAGTTCCTGGCCATCGTCAGTGTCAGCCTGGGAGTCCTCAATCTCCTGCCCATCCCGATCCTGGATGGCGGGCACCTGATGTATTATTTTATTGAGCTTTGTAGCGGGCGGCCCCCGACAGAGGCAGTACAATTGCTCGCGCAACGCTTTGGCATAGCCGTGATCATTGGCTTGATGAGCCTGGCCCTTTACAATGACCTCGCTCGACTGCTTGGCTGAGCACTGAATTCATCATTACCAGCTGGCATGATGCTCTGGCCAGCGACCAGGGACGGGGCCAAAATCGCGGCTCCGTGGAAACCCCGTGGCACCCGCCTCCTGCACCGCAGGGCGCTGCCACGCATAACAAAATCAAAGGGTTACATGCTCAGACTATCAAAGTTTCTGACCACCGCTTTCCTCGCTCTGCTATTGTTGCCGCAAAGTGGCCTTGCCTTTGAGAGCTTCGTCGTCAAGGACATTCGCTTGGAAGGCTTGCAGCGCATTTCCGCTGGCACCGTCTTTAACTACCTGCCGATCAAGGTAGGCGATACGATAGATGAGAGCCGCAACGCCGAGGCCATCCGCACGCTATTCAAGACCGGATTCTTCAAGGATGTCCGCCTGGAGCAGGAAAATAAGACTCTGGTGGTGGTGGTTCGTGAGCGTGCTTCCATTGCTGGCATCACCTTCTCCGGCAATAAATCTATCGAAACGGACGAATTGCTCGATTCCCTCAAGCAGGTAGGGTTTTCTGACGGCCGGGTATTCAACCGTACTGTCTTCGAGAAGGTCGAGCAGGAATTACGGCGCTCCTATTTCGGGCTGGGCAAATACGCCGTAAAAATTGAAAGCACGATTACACCACTGGAGCGCAACCGGGTATCGATAAATTTTGACGTGACCGAAGGCAAAGCTGCACGAATCCGCCAGATTAATATCGTTGGCAACGACAGTTATGAAGAAGACGACCTACTGGATCTGTTCAAGCTAAGCACCACAAAAATGCTTTCGTTGTTCACCAAATCGGACCAATACTCCAAGCAAAAGCTGGGTGCCGACCTGGAGTCACTACGCTCCTTCTACCTCGATAACGGCTACGTCAATTTCAACATCGACTCCACCCAGGTTTCCATTACCCCGGACAAAAAAGACATCTATGTCACGGTGAATGTTACGGAAGGTGATCAATATCGGGTTTCCGATATCCGCCTTGCCGGTAATTTCGACGTGCCTGAAGATGAGTTGTTCGCGCTGGTAAAGGTCCAGCGTGGCAAGGTTTTCTCCCGCCAGGAGGTGGCTAGCACTCGCAGCCAACTGGCGGACCGCCTGGGCAATGATGGCTACGCCTTTGCCAATGTAAACGCGGTCCCCGATATTAATGAAGAGAAAAAAGAGGTCGCCCTGACCTTCTTCCTCGACCCGGGAAAACGGGTTTATGTACGGCGAATTAATTTCGAGGGCAATACCAAAACCAAAGACGATGTGATGCGCAGGGAAATGCGCCAGATCGAGAGTGCCAGTGCCTCTACCGGCGCCATTGAACGGTCCCGGGTACGTCTGGAGCGACTCGGTTATTTCAAGGAAGTTAACGTGGAAACGCCCGCAGTACCCGGCACTGCTGACCAGGTAGACGTAAACTTCAGCGTCGTCGAGCAGCCCTCAGGCAACCTCTCCGCGGGTTTGGGTTTTAGCCAGTCCCAGGGTGTCGTGGTACAAACCAGCATCAGTCAGGACAACTTCCTCGGTACCGGCAACAGTGTCACCGGTGTTTTCAATAACAGTACCGTTAACCGAAATTTCAGCCTCGGCTACATGAACCCCTACTACACCGATGACGGCATAAGCCGGGGCTTCAACGGCTATTACCGCACCACCGATGCGGGTGAAGACAACCTATCCGATTACACTCTGGATGAAATTGGCGGGGGTGTCTCCTTTGGCCTGCCCATCAATGAAACGGAAACTGTGCGCGTCGGTTTCTCTGGGGAGCGTACCGACTTCAAGGTTGGGGCCCTGCCATCGGTAGAGGTATTGAACTTCAGAAACCGTAATGGTGACAGCTTTAATACCTTCCTCGTGGATGCTGGCTGGACCCATGACACGCGCAACCGGCGGGTTTTCCCGGACCGCGGTGGTCTCACCCGGCTGTCTGGCGAAGTTGCGATCCCTGGTAGTGACCTCACCTATTTCAAGGCAACGGCACGTCATCAGCAATTTTTCCCAGTAAGCAAGCGCTTTACCCTGATCCTCAATGGCGAAGTTGGCTACGGTGATGGCTACCTCGATACCGCACGCCTGCCGCTTATCGACAATTTCTTTGTCGGTGGCATCCGTACGGTTCGTGGCTTTGAGGCCAACACCATAGGACCACGAGACAGCAACGGCGACCCTCTGGGTGGAGATCTCAAAATTGTCGGCAACGCAGAGATCATTCTGCCCGTACCCTTCGCTCCTGATACGCGCTCGGTCCGACTCACCAGCTTTGTCGATGTGGGTAATGTCTATGGACCGAACCAGGATTTTGACTTGGGCGATCTGCGTTCTGCAGTTGGCTTGTCCGCGGTGTGGCTCTCACCACTCGGCGCCATGACCATCAGCGTGGCCGCTCCTTTGAAGAAAGAAACTACCGACGACACGCAAGCATTTCAATTCACCTTTGGAACCAGTTTCTAGCCATGATCCATAAATTAAAAATTCAGTCTGTATTTGCCGTCCTGGCCCTGACAACCACCCTCGCTTTCAGTGCCTCCGTAAGCGCTGCTGAGGTGATCCAGGTAGGCTACGTCAACGCCGCCAGAGCGCTGAATGACTCACCCCAGAAAGAAGCGGCCAAGAAACGTATCGAGGCCGAGTTCGCCCCGCGAGACCGTAGGCTCATCGCCCAACAAAAAGATTTGCGCCAGTTGGAAGACAAGCTGAAACGCGACGGTTCTGTCATGACCCAGACGGCCAAACAACGTGCTACCCAGAAACTACGTGGTAAGAAACGTAATCTCCAGCGTGAATTCGACGAATTCCGTGAGGACAGCAACCTGCGTCAGAACCAGGAACGGGTAAAGCTGCAAAAGGTAGTCTTGAAAGCCATTGATACGGTAGCGCGGGCCAATGGCTACGATATCGTGGTTGGCGAGGGCGTATTATTCGCCGCGGACCGCGTCAATATTACCGACAAGGTCACCGCACAATTGAGAACCGAGTTTGAACGGGCTGGACGTCCCGCCAAGAAGAGCGCGAAATAGTACGAGCACACACGTGAGCCTCACTCTCGAAGAACTTTCCAGCATCCTGAAGGCCACACTGCACGGCGATCCGGCAACCCTTATCGAGGGCGTCGCCACCCTTGGCAATGCAGCTCCAGGCAGGCTCAGTTTTTTCTCCAACCGGCGTTACCGTACTTACCTTAAAGAAACCCGGGCCAGTGCAGTCATTTTGGCTGAGGGCGATCGGGAGGAATGTCCAGTCGCCACACTGGTAATGGATAACCCCTATCTTGGCTACGCCCAGGCCGCGACCCTGCTGAACCCGGAACCCGTAGCCGCACCCGGTATACATGCGTCGGCCAGTGTCCATGCCGGCGCCCATGTAGATAGCAGCGCCCATATCGGCGCCAACACAGTCATATCAGCAGGTGCCCGCATCGGAGCCAACTGCTATATCGGCCCCGGTTCCGTCATCCTGGAAGATACCACTGTGGACGAGCAGTGCTGGCTCAGTGCTAATGTCACCCTGTGCCGCGAGGTCCACATTGGCAAACGGGTTCGACTGCATCCTGGCGTGGTTATCGGTGCCGACGGCTTTGGTATAGCCAATGATGGTGAGGCCTGGGTCAAGGTGCCACAACTGGGCAGTGTGATCATCGGTGATGACGTGGAGATCGGTGCCAATACGTCCGTCGACCGTGGCGCGCTGGAAGATACGGTACTTGAACAGGGCGTCAAGCTGGACAACCTGGTCCAGGTGGGACACAACGTCCACATCGGAGCGCACACCGCCGTCGCCGGGTGTGTCGCCATTGCCGGCAGTGCGCATATCGGCAAACGCTGCACCATCGGCGGTGCCGCCGCCATCGGCGGTCACCTTGAAATTGCCGATGATGTCCATCTCACCGCCACCTCCAGTGTTCCCAACTCAATTAGTAAGGCCGGGGTTTATTCCTCGGGCGTCCCCATACAAGAGAACAAGGTTTGGCGACGCAATGTGATACGCATGCTGCATCTGGAGGACATGGCGAAGCGCATCAAGGCCCTCGAAAGAAAATTGAAATAGCCTGCTGCACGCTGGCGCCCCACATTCGCCGTAGCCACAACGGCACCAACAGAAAACCATAGAGACCCGCAATGGACATCAACGAGATTCTCCAGTACCTGCCACATCGCTACCCCTTCCTGCTCCTCGATCGGGTGCTGGAGATCGAGCCAGAAAAATCGCTCACAGCGATTAAAAACGTGAGCTATAACGAGCCCTTCTTTCAGGGACACTTTCCCAGCCAACCGGTAATGCCCGCAGTGCTGACCCTTGAGGCCATGGCCCAGGCCACGGGCATTCTGGCGATGATCTCCCTGGGACTGTCACCCTCGGACTCGGTGCTCTATTACTTCGTGGGGGCCGACAAGGCGCGCTTTCGCCAGCCGGTGGTGCCCGGCGACCAGTTACGCATTGAGGTAGCGGTCATGCGCCTCACCCGCAGCATGTGCAAGGTCAAGGCAAAGGCCACGGTGGATGGCGAGCTTGCCGCCAGTGCTGAACTCATGGGGGCCCTGAAGGACCTGGATTCTTGATTCATCCCAGCGCCATTGTTGATAAAGGAGCCCGTCTTGCCCCCGGGGTCAGCGTCGGGCCCTGGTCAATCATCGGGGCCGATGTGGAAATCGGGGAAAACACCCAAATCGATGCCCATGTGGTCATCAATGGCCCGACCCGCATCGGCCGCGATAACCATATCTACCCTTTTAATGCCCTGGGCGACGCGCCCCAGGACAAAAAATACGCCGGCGAGAAGTCCTGTCTGGAAATAGGCAACGGCAACACCATTCGCGAGTTTTGTACCTTCAACCGCGGCACCGCCGATGGCGGCGGCCTCACCCGTATTGGTGATGACAACTGGATCATGGCCTATGTGCACATCGCCCACGATTGTGAGCTGGGAAGCCATACCATACTCGCCAATGGCAGCACCCTGGCTGGCCACGTCCGGATAGAGGATCACGTCATCCTCGGTGCCTTCACCGTAGTGCACCAGTTCTGTGCCATCGGTGCCCACAGCTTTTCCGCCATGAGTACCGTGATTCTGAAAGACGTTCCCCCCTATGTCACTGTCTCCGGCAACGGTGCTTCACCCCACGGCCTCAATAGCGAAGGGCTGAAACGCCGGGGCTTCACCACCCATAATTTACTGCAGTTAAAACGAGCCTATAAAGTACTTTACAAACAGAACCTTACCGTAGAACAGGCACTCCAGGAATTGCGCGTCATGGCCACCGAGTGTGATGACATCATTCCCCTGGTTGCCTTTCTCGATAACTCCAGCCGCGGCATCGTACGCTAAGCGGGGAAGGCAAATGGCGCCATGCATAGCCATCGTTGCGGGAGAAGCCTCCGGCGACCTACTGGCCAGTGCGCTTATTCGCGCCCTCAAGGTGCATCGACCCAATCTCCGCTTTGAGGGCATCGCAGGCCCGCAAATGATTGCCGCGGGCTGTGAATGCCTGTACCCGCTGGAACGCCTGTCGGTGATGGGGCTGACCGAGGCGCTGGGGCGCTACCTGGAATTGCTGCCAGTGCGGACACGCCTCAAAAAACGTTGGCTTGCGGAGCCACCCGCCCTGTTCATCGGCGTCGATGCCCCGGACTTCAACCTCTCCCTTGAGGAAGGCCTGCGCAAGGGTGGCATCACCACGGCCCACTATGTCAGTCCCTCGGTGTGGGCCTGGCGCCGCTATCGAATCCGTAAAATTGCCCGCGCAGTAGATCGCATGCTCACCCTGTTTCCCTTTGAAACGAACTTTTACCGTGAACATGATGTGCCGGTGCGTTTTGTCGGCCATCCTCTGACCGACATCATTCCCGCCAATACCGACCGGGATGCGGCACGACATGCGCTGAATCTGCCCATAACAGGCGAATACATCGCCCTGCTCCCGGGCAGTCGCGGCCACGAGCTCGACTATCTTGCTGGCCCCATGGTGGGGGCCGCGCGCTGGCTCACCAAACATCGTCCGGGGGTGGCCTTTATTGTCCCCATGATCAATGCCGACATGCGGGAACGCTTTCAGCGGGTGCTGGAGCAACAAGGCCAGGGGCTCGATATCCGCATCATCGATGGCCAGTCCCGCGAGGCCATGGCCGCCGCCGATGGCGTGCTGCTGGCATCGGGCACTGCGACCCTGGAGGCGATGCTGCTCAACCGCCCCATGGTGGTGGCCTATCGCCTGCATCCGGTGAGTTTCCGGATCATGAAGGCGCTGTTTTCAGTCCGCTACATCGCCCTGCCCAATCTACTCGCGGGCAAACAACTGGTTCCCGAGTTCCTCCAATCAGAAGCCACTCCAGAGCACCTCGGAGCTGCACTGCTCGAGTTGCTGGAAGACAACGAAAAACGCCAGCAACTTTGCCATGAGTTTTCCCGCATCCGCACCTCATTGGGGAATGACGCCAGCGCACGCGCCGCCGATGCCATCCTCGAACTCCTACCCTCGTGAGCAGCCTTCTGCTGGTAACCCCCGGCCTTGCCGGTGTCGATGAGGTAGGCCGGGGACCACTGGCAGGTCCAGTGGTAGCCGCCGCCGTCATCCTCGACCCCGCACGGCCTATTGAAGGTCTGCGAGACTCAAAGCGGCTTAGCCCCAAGCGTCGTACCGTCCTCGCCGAGATCATCCGCGAGCAGGCCATCGCCTGGGCCATTGGACGCGCCGAATGCACCGAAATTGATGACATCAACATCCTCCAGGCCAGCCTGCTGGCCATGCGCCGCGCGGTGCTCGCCCTGCCCGTTGCCCCCGAACACGCCCAGGTAGATGGCAATCACTGCCCACAGCTTCCCTGCACGGTGGAGGCCATCATCAAGGGCGACGATCGGGTGGCCGAGATCAGCGCCGCCTCAATCCTTGCCAAGGTGCTTCGTGATTCTGAAATGGAGGCCATGGAACTGCATTATCCGGGTTACGGTTTTGCCCGTCACAAGGGGTATCCTACCCGGGAGCATCTCGCCAGCCTCGCGCGCCTCGGCCCCTGTGCCGAGCACCGACGCTCGTTCCGACCGGTACGCAAAATATTAGAAAATCCTGAATGGCCATGAGCGCGCATATTGCAACAGTCGGCTTCGGGTTCGAAGCTGAAAAACTGAAGTGGCTATTTGAAATGCCCATGTTTTATCACGCTCACCAGCACCAGTTAGCCACGGACCCGAAGCCTATCCCGACCCTGGCTGGGTCATGCACGCCTGGCCTACGCCAGCATCCGGGATACTGATGCAATATGCGCGCTAAATTCATTCATCTCAGCCTGCACAGCGAGTTCTCCCTCGTGGATGGCATCGTGCGCATACCCCAGTTGGTGAAGGCCACACATGCTGCTGACATGCCGGCGGTGGCCATTACCGAACGCTGCAACCTGTTCTCTCTGGTGAAATTTTATCGCGCTGCCCTCGGTGCCGGCATCAAGCCGATCATCGGAGCCGATGTGTTGGTACACGACCTCGGGGAGGACGGTGACCCCTTCCGGCTGATACTGCTGTGTCGGGATGCCGCAGGCTATCAGAGCCTCGCGCGCCTCATTTCCCGTAGCTATATCGAGGGCTCTGGCAGCGTGCCGCTGATTCGGCGACAGTGGATTGCGGAGGAAGCCGACGGCCTGATTGCACTCTCCGGTGGCCGTCGCGGTGATGTGGGTAGCGCCTTGCTGGGTGGTCGCACGGATCTGGCAGAGCAACGGCTTGAATTCTGGGCCGAACTCTTTCCAGATCGGTTTTATATCGAACTGACCCGCACTGGCCGTGAGGGTGAGGAGCACTATATCCAGCAGGCCCTGAAGCTTGCTGCAGAGCACGCACTACCCGTGGTGGCCACCAATGATGTGTGTTTCCTGCAGACCGATGACTTCGAGGCCCACGAGGCCCGGGTCTGCATTCAGGATGGCCGCACCCTCGACGACCCACGTCGCATACGACGCTATAGCGAGCAGCAATACCTGCGTAGCCCGGAGGAAATGGAGGCGCTATTCGCCGATATTCCAGAGGCGCTGGAAAACTCCGTGGAGATTGCCCGGCGCTGCAATGTCGAGCTGAAGCTGGGTCACAGCGTATTGCCCGACTTCCCCATTCCAGAGGGTTTCACGGAAGAAGAATGGTTCGCCCAGGAGGCGCGCGAGGGTCTCAAGCAGCGTCTCATCCAACTGGGCGAACGGGTGCCCGAGGAAAGCTATCCCGAATACGACGAGCGGCTACAGATCGAACTCGATGTCATCTGTCGCATGGGCTTCCCCGGTTACTTCCTCATCGTCGCCGACTTTATCCGTTGGTCACGGGAAAACGAGATCCCCGTGGGTCCAGGTCGCGGCTCCGGCGCCGGCTCACTGGTGGCCTATGCCCTCGGCATCACCGATCTCGATCCCATCGGCTACGAACTGCTATTCGAGCGCTTCCTCAATCCCGAGCGAGTATCGCTGCCGGATTTTGATATCGATTTCTGCATGGAAGGCCGGGATCGGGTCATCGAATATGTCTCGAATCGCTATGGTGCCGAACGCGTCTCACAGATCATCACCTTTGGCACCATGGCAGCGCGGGCGGTAGTGAGGGACGTGGGCCGGGTACTCGGCCATCCCTATGGCTTCGTCGATCAAATAGCCAAGCTCATTCCCTTCGAAATTGGCATGACTCTGGACAAGGCCCTGAAGCAGGAAGAGGCGCTGCTGGAACGTTACGAGAACGATGACGACGTACACACCCTCATGGAGCTGGCCGGGGCCCTTGAAGGTATCGCCCGCAATGCCGGCAAACATGCCGGTGGCGTAGTCATCGCCCCCACCCGACTGACGGATTTTTCGCCCCTTTATTGTGAGTTGGGGGGCACCAGCGTGGTGACCCAGCTCGACAAGGACGACGTCGAGGCCATGGGCCTGGTGAAGTTCGATTTTCTCGGCCTGCGAACCCTCACCATCATCGACCGCGCGGTGCGTACCATCAACTCAGAGCGGGCGAAAAACGGCGAGAACGCGCTCGACATTGCCGACCTGCCCACCGATGACCCGCTGACCTTTGAGCTCATCCAGCGCGCCGCCACCACCGGCGTCTTCCAGCTAGAATCCCGTGGCATGCGCGAGCTGATCAGCCGCCTCCAGCCCGATTGCTTTGAGGAAATCATCGCCTTGGTGGCGCTATTTCGCCCCGGTCCGCTGCAATCCGGCATGGTGGATGACTTCATCGATCGCAAGCATGGCAAGGCAGCAGTAAGCTTCCCGCATCCCAGTCTGGAAGCGACCCTGAAGCCCACCTACGGCGTCATTCTCTACCAGGAACAGGTGATGCAGATCGCCCAGGTACTAGCCGGCTTTAGCCTGGGCGGTGCCGATCTGTTGCGCCGCGCCATGGGCAAGAAAAAAGTCGAGGCCATGGCCGAGCAGCGGGACTTCTTCGTTAACGGCGCAGTAAAAAATGGCGTGGACGGCAAGCTCGCCACCTCGATCTTTGATCTCATGGAGAAGTTCGCGGGCTACGGTTTCAACCGCTCCCACTCCGCCGCCTATGCCCTCGTCGCCTATCAAACCGCCTGGCTCAAGGCCCACTATCCCGCCGCCTTCATGGCCGCAGTGTTGTCCTCGGACATGGACAATACCGACAAGGTCGTCGTACTCATCGAGGAATGCCGGGCCCTTGGCCTCGCCGTTGTTCCCCCCCAGGTCCAACACTGTGACTATCATTTCACCGTCGCTGATGCCAAAACTGTGCGCTATGGCCTCGGGGCCATCAAGGGGGTAGGTCAGGGTGCCATTGAGGGCATCATCGACGCCCGCCAAGCCGGCGAGCCCTTCCAGGATCTGTTCGAATTTTGCCAACGCATTAACGGCGGCAAGATTACCCGCCGCACCATTGAGGCCCTGATTCGAACCGGTGCCCTCGACGACCTGGGCCCAGGACGGGCGGCGATGATGGCTAGCCTCACCCACGCCCAGCAGGCCGCCGAACAGGCCTCACGCAATGCATCAAGTGGCCAGAACGATCTCTTCGGCGGCGGCGGTACCCCCGAGCTCCCACCCCACCAGTTTGCGGACGTGCCGGAGTGGACCGACGAGGAACGCCTGAGCGGTGAAAAGGAAACCCTGGGGCTCTATCTCACCGGCCATCCCATCGCCCGCCACGAGGCAGAATTACAGCATTTTGTCAGCGCCCATCTGGGTAAGCTGCAACCTCGCCCCAACAAAACCACCGTCGCCGCCGGGCTGGTAATCCAGATTCGCGTCATCAATACCCGACGGGGCCGCATGGCGGTCATCACCCTGGACGATCGCAGTGGCCGCATGGAGGCGGTGCTCTATGCCGATGTCTATCAGCATTACCAGAATCTGTTGACCAAGGATCGTCTGCTGGTTGTGGTCGGCGAGGTGGCCGAGGATGAGTTCTCCGGCGGCTGTAATATGAGTGTTCAGGAGGTCTATGATCTCTGTGGCGCACGCGAGCACTTTGGCAAAGTACTGGTCATCGACGTAGATGAGGAACGGGCCGGAAATGGACTGATTCCAGAACTCACCCAGGTGCTCGAACCCTTCCGTGAAGGCCCGATGCCCGTGTGCCTGAACTATCGCCGCAACGATGCCCAGGCTCTGATCCAGCTAGGCGCACAGTGGCGGGTTCGGCCCAGCGAGGAGCTACTCCATCGACTGCGCCAAATTGATACTGGCGGCGATATACAACTTCGTTATTAGCAATCAAATCAACAAGGTAAACACCATGAGTGAAAGCACCCACACCACCGGCTACCGCCTGCTACACACCATGATTCGGGTCCGCAACCTGGATAACTCCATCGCCTTCTACACGGATCAACTGGGTATGAAACTGCTGCGCCAGCAGGAGCATCCCTCCGGGGAATTCACCCTAGCCTTCCTCGGCTACGGTGCTGAAGCCGACCACACCGTCATCGAGCTCACCTATAACTGGGGACACGACGAGCCCTACCAACACGGCGGCGCCTTCGGCCACATCGCCATCGGCGTCCCTGACATCCATGCCGCCTGCAAACGTATGGAGGCCGATGGCATCAAAATCACCCTGCAACCCCTCGCCCTGAAAGATGGCGGCACCGTCATCGCCTTCGTGGAAGACCCCGACGGCTACGCAGTGGAACTCATTGAACGGGCCTGAGTAACCCCTCTTGCCAACTCCTGCTCAGTATCCGGATTCCCGTTTCCACGGGAATGATGATCCCGTTTTTATCTCCTCCGTCATACCGGGCGAAGACCCGGTATCCAGGGAACAAAAGCACGAAAATAAGCGTCCTACCAGAGCCATATATTCGTTCCCAAACGCCTGTATTTGCCAGTGAAAACAAAGCCCCTAATCGGCGTCAGCGCCTGCCTCCTAGGCCACCCTGTGCGCTACGATGGCGACCACAAATACCACGCCTGGATAGCCGAAGACCTAGCCACCTTTTGTACCTTGCTCCCCCTCTGCCCGGAAACTGCAATCGGCCTTCCCGTACCGCGAGAGCCCATCCATCTGGTGGGAAATTCCGCACACCCCGGCGCCGTCCGGGTGTGTGATGGCCAAGGTCACTTCGGTGCCAATCTGAAGAATTACGGTAGGCGCATTGCAGCGGAATATCCGGCGCTCAACGGCTATATCTTCAAGTCCCGCTCCCCAAGCTGCGGGCTCAACGGAGTCCCGGTCCATGACTTGTGGGGCGCACCCACTGGAGAAAGCATGGGGCTCTACGCCCGTGCTCTTTGCCAAGCCCTGCCGGATCTGCCGGTGGTGAAGGAGAGCGAGCTATGGGAACCACAGCAGCGTGCGGCCTTTCTCAAACGCGTCCACGCCTTTCGTCGTCAGCCGTAGCTTCAAATTCTTCCGTGTATCGCCAGGTCCTTCTTGGTTGACTGTATCTTGGCACCGAACACCCTCCTGTTAGGGTTTGGTGTCCGTCTTTATCGGGGGAGGATCAAATCCGACTGCATGCGCTTGTTAGGCTCTCTTCGCAGAGGGCTTAATAAACCTTCAATCCTATGTTATTAATAATTATCGGTAATGTTCTTAAGTACTTAAGTGATGAATATCATAGTGAATTACAGCGCTAATTTCATGTCACCCTGATTAGCAGATCCATTTACACTCAGAACGCCTTACTAATCGTACCCCATACGTGCACGGAGGAGGTATTGCCCACCAGCGCTGGAACCGGGCCGACCCGTGTTGCAACATTAACACTTGCTGTTAACTGTTGCTGCCCGGTCCAATTAACTCCTATGCCGACCCCGGTCAGCGTTGCACTGTTCTCCCCTGCGGCCCAAGCATTTTTATTCACTCTTAAATGTGCACTATCAACGAAAGCGATGACCTGCCACCGTCCATACAAGGCCTGTTCCAAATCGTGCCTCAACTCGACGATCCCCTGATAACCGACATCACCCGACAGCGCGCTCGTGTCATAGGCTCGAACACTATAAGGCCCACCAGCAATCATCTTCTCAGAGGCATCGAGGTTGGTAGTCGCTAACTGACCAGATACGCTGAAATAGAGGGCGCTCTTTGACCCCAGACGTTGCAAACGGGCGAAACTCGCCTTCCATTTCGAAAATCGACCGTTTGTGCCTGCAGTTGCTGCATCGGCCAACTTCGCTGCCCTGTCATCAAAGAGAACATTTCCGCCACTCCAGCTCACGCCCCAAGCATTGATGCCGCCGAATAGAAATGTATCCCGGGTATCCCCGGAAAGACTCACTGCCCATCTATTAAGGTGCCGGTCTGTCCTGATCGCACTCACATCAATACGATCTCGCAATTGCTTCCGGTCATACTGGAAACGTCCGTAGAGATTGACATCCCGACTGCGTACAAGCGGGTGCCTAACCCAAACACTTCCCACCTGCCCAGTACCGTGCCCCTGAAGGTTGGTAAGCGTATCACCCAGAGTGTAGCGGAGGGCTGAATATGCCCCACCCATGCGGGTGCCATTACCGTTCAACAGTGTTTCGTATGCAATGCGCCCGTAATTCATCCCCTTTCCGGAACTAAGGCCGCCCACACTCAAAACATCACCGTGACGCAACGGATTGTTGATATTCAACGCCAAGCCCGCGCGTGCCCTGCCGGTATAACGGTTGCCGAAATTATCCAGCACAACATTCCCCGAAATCACGGGGCCGGGGGCAACCCCCACAAGCAGGTCAGAGGTTCCATCCGTATCGCCCGGCTTCAATGTCGCAGTAATTGCGGCAGCCCGAATGTCCGACAGCAGCAACAGGCTGCGATTCAGGACATTCTCACCGATAACCTCCCCGCTTTGCAGGGGTGAAAGGACTGCCTGCAGCAGAGAGTCATTCACCCGGCTATGGTTTTCGAGCTTGATCTTGTCGTATCGAGCCTCAATCACCTTAAATTCCACAGCCGCATGTCTGATCACCTGCGGTGGGATAATTGCCCGCGCCAGTGGATAACCATGACTACGGTAGTAATCAGTAATGCGGGCTGCCAAATCCGCCAGTTGGGAGAGCGTGAGTCTCAGAGGTGGCCCCAGAAATCTGAACAGCTCTGGATAGCTCCGATAAGTGGATTCTCAGCCTGAACTTGGCATGATATGCCCAATCAGGAGGAGAAAACAGATGGCAAGACGACCACGCAGGAACCATTCACCGGAGTTCAAGGCCAAGGTGGCACTAGAGGCCGCCAAAGGCGAGCAAACGTTGGCAGAGTTGGCCAAGCGCTTCGATGTGCACCCGAACCAGATAACGGCCTGGAAGGTGCAACTGGTGGAACGGATGGGCGAGGTATTCGACAAGCCGGCCAAGGAAGCAGCGCCACCGGTTGATGTGAAGTCGCTGCACGCGAAAATCGGTGAGCTGACCCTGGCGAACGATTTTTTAGAGGGTGCGCTCACAAAGGCGGGTTTGCTGAGCGCAAAGCGATGATCGACCGCAGCCATAAACTGTCACTGGTTCGACAGGCCGAGGAACTGGCCATTAGCCGGGGCAGTGTGTATTACCAACCCCGGCCGGTCAGCGAGACCGACCTGGAGCTGATGCGCGTTATCGACGAGCTGCACCTGGAGTGCCCGTATGCCGGCGCCCGGATGCTGCGGGATCTGCTGAACCTGATGGGCATCCAGGTCGGCCGGCGACGGGTCAGCCGATTGATGAAGCGGATGGGCATCGAGGCGCTGTACCGCAAGCCCAATACCAGCCGCAAGCATCCGGAGAACCCGGTCTACCCGTACCTGCTCCGGCACCTGACGATCGGCCGACCCAATCAGGTGTGGGCGATGGACATCACCTATATCCCGATGGCCCGGGGCTTTATCTATCTGGCGGCTGTTATCGACTGGTACTCCCGCAAGGTCCTATCGTGGCGCGTATCGATCACGATGGACGTGCAGTTTTGCCTGGATGCGGTACAGGAGGCCATCGACTGTTATGGCACGCCCGAGATCTTCAATACCGACCAGGGCAGCCAGTTCACCAGCCTGGCCTTTACCGATCTACTGAAGACCAACGGCATCCGCATCAGCATGGATGGAAGGGGCTGCTGGCGGGACAATATCTTTGTCGAACGCCTGTGGCGCTCGGTGAAGTACGAGGAGGTGTATCTGCGGGCGTACGAGTCTGTGTCGCAGGCCAGGACCTCTCTCGGACGGTATCTGAACTTCTTTAATACCGGGCGTCCGCACTCGCGACTTGACCGCATGACACCGGACAGCGTTTACTTTAACGAATTGCCGCAGAAGCTGGCGGCGTAAACCGGCAGGGGATCCACTTATAGAATCGGGATCAGTTGTTCAAATAACCGGGGCCACCTCTCT
>JAJFJT010000008.1 GCA_021773795.1 Gammaproteobacteria bacterium
TACGAACAGAGGGGGCCCTGTTCCGTGCCAATTACTTAATCGAATTCTAGAAAGAAATAATTCAGTTAAGTAATTGTTTTGTAGAGGCCAGAGCCGGTGTTTCCGGATGTGTTTGGAAGGAAAAGTGGTGCCGGCGCACGGGATCGAACCGCGGACCTGAGGTTTACAAAACCCCTGCTCTACCAACTGAGCTACGCCGGCCGTAGGAGGCTGTCTGATTGAGGACCGCGCTACTGCGGGCGGGATTGTAGGGAAATCCCCGGGGGGAGGCAATTGCCAGAGGCTCTTTAGCCAGTTGGGCAGGGTGCCGGGGTGACTTCGATTTCGGGGAACAGGGAGGCGAAGGCGGTGACCGGGAAATCGAAGCCGGCAGCAAAGCTGATATCCATCCAGGCGGCCTTTACGGTGCGATAGCGTGGTGTGACTTCCGGTTTATAACCTTGCCGTTGCAGTTGCTCTACGCGCCGGTCCACCGACGTCCGGTGGCTGTAGACGCCCAGGGAGACGGCGTTAGCCATATCTCCGCGGGGGACCACCAGCAAATCCCGCAGACCTTTGCCACGGAGTGTGGTTACCAGAGCTATGGCATCGGCACGGGTTTTCCGTGGCGGGAAGTAGACCCAGTAGCGGGTTAGCTCACGGCGTTCATCGGTGTGTAGTTTGACGCTCATCCCACGTTCTTCCAGCCAGTTTTGCAGCCGGGTGATCTGTCCGTCGGCACCGATGGGACCAAGGCGGTGACATCTGATTGTTCTATCGGGCGTTGCATCGGTTTCCGTCGGTGTGTCCGATGGTCTTGCAACCGGGGCCTGGCGTACCCGCAGTTCTGAGGGGCTGATTTCACTCAGGAGTTGTAGCCGGGTGGCGTGATCGGTCAGTGGAAGCTCCATCGGGATGGCCGCGGGTGGCGGGGGTTCCAGATCGCGCATGTGCGTGGAGAAAAAGAGCACGTTGGCCAGCACAATGAGATAAACGACCCACTTCATAGCTTTTTCCAGGCGTGGAGCGCGAGCCCGCGTAGCACCAGATCCGGCACGTGGATGTAGGGTTTTGAGAGGTGGTGACAGATCGCCTCGACACCCCCTCCGCTGATGACGCAGGTGGGCAGGTCCGGGCGTTTGCATTTCATTGAATTTCTCGCGCTTTCGATGGCGCACAGGGTAGCGCGGAGGATACCCCCCTGGACACAATCTTCGGTAGAGCGGCCGGGTGCTATATGGGTGCCGGGGGGATAGATGCTGATGGCGCTGGTTGCCCTGGCCAGGCTCTCACTCATGAGCGTGGGGCCGGGAATAATATGCCCTCCCTGGTGGATGCCGTCCTGGTCAATCAGGTCAATGGTCAACGCGGTGCCACAATCCACCACACAGACGGGGCCCTCGGTGATGGCCTTGGCTGCAACCATTGCCGCCCAGCGGTCCGCGCCCAGAGTTTCGGGGATGGTATAGGCATTAACCACGCTGAGGCCGCGCGCGGGGGCATGGATAAATTGTGTCTGCTGCTGCCAGTGGAAGTGGACCCACGATGTGAGGCAGGTGGTGGCTTTTACTGAGGCAACGCTTACCCCTAACACCTCTTCCGGTGGCGTCATGCTGCCCCAACGGCTTTCCAGGGTGGAGGCAAAATCTTCGGTCTCATAGCTGATGGTGCCGTGGCCAAAGAGCTCATTCTCAGATTGGCAGGCCCATTTCAGGCGGCTATTGCCGAGATCAACCAGCAGGCGCATGAGCCCTCCTCAGGCTGACTTCGCCACTGACAAAATGGCGTAGGCCGGCAGCTGTTTGCAGGCGGAGGGCGCCGTGCCGGTCCACCCCGGCGGCAATACCGTGTTCCGTACCGCGTGGGGTCTCAAGGGAAACTGGGCAATCGTGGAAGAGATCGTGCTTTTTCCATGCGGGACGGAAAGGCTCAAAGCCCTGGTGGGAGAATCGCTCCAGGGCGGGTAATAAGTGGTTGAGCAGCGTTGTAGTCACCTGGTTGCGCTTTGGGGTATTGCCACTGGCCCTAGTCAGGTCGGTCCAGGGCTGATCGATGGTGTGGCCGGCTTCGGCCGATAAATTAACGTTAAGGCCAAGGCCGATCACCGCTAAATGCTGCTTCCCCGGCAGGGATGTGGTTTCAATCAGGATGCCCGCGAGTTTGCTTCCATGCCAAAGCAGGTCGTTGGGCCACTTCAGGCCGGTGCCGCTAACCCCGAGAGCGCTTATGGCCTCGGCAAGAGCAATGCCCACTACCAGGCTAAGGGCATTGATATCTTCAAGTCGCCAGGCCACGGAACAACAGATCTGGGTGGCGAAGGGTGATATCCATGACCGGCCCCGCCGACCCCGCCCTGCACTTTGGAGCTCCGCGAGGCAGACATGGCCTGATTCCGGTGCAAGTTCCAGCAGGTGGCGGTTAGTAGAATGGATGCTTGGATGAATCTCCAGTTTACTCAACAGACCACGTGCTTCGCTGTTGAGATGAGCCTGAATTTCCTTGCCATCCAGCAGGTCGGCGGGGGCGTTCAGGCGATAACCTTGACGAGGGTTGGCCAGCAGAGGAATGCCATCAGCCTGCAGGGTCTGGGTGAGCTCGGAAAGTGCCATTGATGATAGATCCAGTTCTGCTTCTAGCTCACGGGCCGAACGAAAGTGGCCATTGGCCAGGGCAGAAAGGAGGTCATGCTGCTTCATACGTAAGTACTATCGTCGGATTACGCTGCCGTTAATCCGACCTACTGTAAAGCCGATATACCGAAGCTGCCTAGACATCGAACTCGGCGATTACCGGGGTGTGATCCGAGGGGCGTTCGAGGCGTCGCGGTTCGCGGTCGATGCTCGACGCAGTGCAAAGCTCTGCCAGTGCCTTGCTGGCCAGGATGAGGTCGATGCGCATACCGAGATTGCGCCGGAAGCCAGCGGCCCGATAGTCCCACCAGCTATAGGAAGGGGTCTCCTGGGGAAAGCGGCGGAAGCAGTCCTCCAGCCCCAGTTCGAGCAGCTTCTTTAGTGCCTCGCGCTCGGGCGTGCTGCACAGGATGCGCTCGTGCCAGGCCTCGGGGTCGTAGACATCCTCGTCCTTGGGGGCGATGTTGAAGTCCCCGAGGGTGACGAACAGGGGATGCTGCTGTAATTGTTCGCGGATGTGGGCGGTTACCTTGTCGAGCCAGTTCAGCTTATAGGCGTATTTGTCCGAGCCCACCTCCGAGCCGTTGACCACGTAGAGGTTGAGCACGCGCACGCCGGCAATGGTGGCGCCGAGGATGCGCCGCTGGGGGTCATCCAGATCGGGGATGTCGGTAACGATATCCGTGGCCGGCTCGCGGCTGAGGATGGCCACCCCGTTGTAGGTCTTCTGGCCCGCATAGACGGCGTGATAACCGGCGGCCTCAATATCCAGCAGCGGGAAGTTCTCGTCGGTGAGTTTGAGCTCCTGCAGGGCGAGGACATCCGGTTGCTCGCTCTGCAGCCAGTCCAGCACATGGGGAAGGCGGACCTTCAGGGAGTTGACGTTCCAGGAGGCGATTTTCATAGACGATAACCACCGTGTCGTTGGCGTGCCCGATAATCCGTCAGGGCCGCACCGGCGGCAAGGGCGAGGGCAAGGCAAAGGGCGAGTAGCCCCCAAGTCCATTGTCCCAGCTGTAGCAAGAAACGCATCACGGGTGCGTCGTTGGTGGACCCGGATGGCATGACATCTTTGCTTGTGAGCTGGGACCGGAGCTGCTGGTTTTCCTCGGCAAGGCGCGCCATCTCACGCAGGCGTTCCTCTGCGGGACGATTGTTTTTAGTAACGGGTGCCGTTTCCTCCAGCTCCGCGATGCGGGCCTGAAGTTTCTCCAGTTCAGCGAGAGAGGCCTTCCCGTTTTTGGTTTTTGCCAGCCGTGTATCGAGTGTTTTTATTTTCTTTTTCGCGGCTTTCAGTACCTGTTGTGCCTCGCTGAGGCGAGCTTCCAGATCAAGCACCATGAGTTGAGCGGGTTTCTTCAGCATGATGTAGCTGCTATCTACCCAGCCGTTGAGTCCCTCGGTGGTGCGTACCCGGGCAAAATCTCCTTCGCGCTTTAGCACTTCCAGCGGTGTACCCGTGGGCACCACCTTGACGATGGCACTGTTGAGTTCCTTTTCCTTATGGATGCCTACCAGCAGCTTGTCGATGATATAGGCGGTTTCAGCCACAGCCATCATTGGCAGGCTCAGCAACACGGCGGTCACAATTCCGAGCGTGTGGATTTTGCTCACGGTTTTATACTCCCCAACTTTTATCAGCGCGCAAAGAATAGGCGAGACAATGGTGTCATGTCACCTATGGGTGCCCCTACGCCGCGATGCCGGAGTGCCTTAACAGGGCGTCGATTTTCGGTTTGCGTCCGCGAAATTCAATGAATAGCTCCATGGCGCCCCGGGTGCCGCCCTGTTCCAGTACCGCTTGCAGAAAACGCCGCCCGGTGGAGGGGTCAAATACCCCTTGCTCCTCGAAACGGGAAAAGGCGTCGCTGGATAGCACCTCCGCCCATTTGTAACTGTAGTAACCGGCACCATAACCCCCGGCAAAAATATGGCCAAAGCTGTGGGCGAAGCGATTCCAGGATGGCGGCTGAATAACCGCTACCTCGGCCCTTACTGTGTCGAGCATGGCCTGCACCTGGTCCGTCCTGCTGCCAGCTTGATATTCCAGATGGAGGCGGAAATCGAAGAGCGAGAATTCCAGTTGGCGCACCATCTGCAAGGCGCTATGGAAATTCTTTGCGCCGAGCAATTTCTCGTAGAGGGCTTCGGGCAAGATTTCGCCAGTGTCCACGTGGGCGCTGATGAGACTCAGGGCCTCCCGTTCCCAGCACCAGTTTTCCAATAGTTGGCTGGGCAACTCCACTGCATCCCATTCGACCCCGTTAATGCCGGAAACGCTAGCGTATTCCACTCGGGTTAGCAGGTGGTGCAGGGCATGGCCGAATTCGTGAAACAGGGTGAGCACGTCGTCATGGGTGAGGCCTGCGGGCTTGCCCCCTGAAGGCGGCGCGAAGTTGCAGTTCACAAAGGCCACGGGATTTTCTATGCCGGCACCCGTGCGTCGGCGCTGGCGACACTCATCCATCCAGGCGCCATTACGCTTGCCAGCGCGGGCATAGAGATCGATGTAGCAACTGCCACGCAGTTCTCCACCGGCATCCAGTACCCGGTAGCAGCTGACATCCGGATGCCAGTTTTCCACCCCTTCACGAATCTCCAGCTGAATTCCAAATAGTCGCTGCAGGATTCCGAACAGACCGTCGAGCACTCGGGGCAAGGGAAAATAGGGGCGTAAATCTTCCTGGGAAAAGGCGTAACGATGCTGGCGTAATTTCTCGGAGCAATAGGCAATATCCCAGGGTGCCAGTTCCGTGCAGTCAAATTCCGTCGTGGCGAAGGCCTCCAGTTCAGCCAGTTCCTGCCTGGCAATGGGGAGGGCACGCGTCGCCAGATCCTGGAGAAAGCCGAGTACTTCCCCGGCGGAGTCGGCCATCTTGGTGGCCAGCGAGTATTCGCCGTAATTGCCGAAATCCAGCAAGCCGGAGAGTTCATGCCGCAGGGCGAGAATTTCGTCCAGTACCGGGCCGTTATCCCACTGGCCAGCGTGAGGCCCCTGATCCGATGCACGGGTGCTGTAGGCGGTGTAGAGCTCGCGCCGTAGATCTGAGTTCTCGGCATAGGTGACTATGGCGATATAGCAGGGTGCGTCCAGGCCCAGCAGCCAGCCATCGAGGTCTTTTGCCTTGGCTTTTTCCCGTGCCTGGGTGAGGGTACTGTCGGGGAGGCCCCGCAGCTGCTCGCTATCATTGATGTGTTTGCTCCAGGCCTCGGTGGCATCGAGCACTTGTTCCTCAAAGCGGGTGCTCAGCTCGCTGAGGCGGCGAACGATAGCCTTGAAGCGGGTTTTGTGCTCCGGGCTAAGGGCAACACCCCCGAGGCGAAAGTCGCGCAGGCTGTTATCGATGACCCGCCGCTGGGCAGTGTCCAGCAATGGATATTCGGTACTTTCTGCAAGTGCCTGGAAGGCCCGGTACAGGTCCTCGTTCTGGGTGAGTTCGGTGTTGAACTCGCTGAGTAGCGGCAGACTGGTTTTATAGGCCTCGCGCAATGCCTCGCTGTCTACCACCCCGTGGAGATGAGAAACGGGCGACCACGCTTGATGAATGCGATCGTCCAGCGCCTCCAGGGGAGCCACAAGGTTTTCCCAAGTGGGCGGTGTACAAGAATCCAGAACCGAGTTCAGGGCTTCTTTGCCCTCCTTGAGCACTTGCTGCACTGCCGGAACCACATGCTCCGTAGAAATTTGTGCAAAGGGGGGGAGTGCTTGCTGACGGAGGAGCGGATTTTGCTGCTGATTAACGGTGCTGGTTTTGGTCATGGTTCCGGGCATGGTGAGGTTGGGGCGGGTGATTATGGTGGTCGTTTCCATCCTTGTCATCTCACTGGCCGGAAACACGGCCCTAAAGAATAATAACCACACAAAATACAGTTGTATTTCTAAATAAGAATCATTATCATTTACGCTCTTTTTTATCTACCTAGCCAGGGAAAACAGAGAATGGTACGTAAGCTGGTGTTGGCTTTAATGGCCACAGGATTGCTGGTAACCGCGGTGCAGGCAGAGGAGGTCAATCTCTATTCGGCGCGCAAGGAAAAGCTAATCAAACCCCTGCTGAAGCAGTTTTCTACGGAGACCGGAATCAAGGTGAATCTGGTCACCGGCAAGGCTGATGCCTTGCTCAAGCGCCTGGAGGCTGAAGGCCGAAACAGCCCGGCCGATCTTTTCATTACCGTGGATGCGGGTCGGTTGTATCGGGCCAAAGCTGCAGGTGTGTTGCAGCCGGTGGACAGCCGTGAATTGAAGGCGGCGGTAGCGGCCAGGTATCGCGACCCGGAGGGCTATTGGTATGGCCTCTCGCTGCGGGCACGGCCGATTTTCTATGTGAAGGGAAAGGTCGACCCAGCGGAGCTTTCTTCCTATGAGGATCTGGCCGTCAGCAAGTGGCGGGGGCGTATTTGCATTCGTGGCTCCGGTAATATCTACAACCAGTCACTGGTTTCTTCGATGTTAATCGCCAATGGTGAGGAAAAAACCGAGGCTTGGGCGAAGGCTTTCGTGGCTAACTTTGGCCGGCCCCCGCAGGGTGGGGACCGCGATCAAATCAAGGCTGCGGCGGCGGGGCAATGCGATATTGCCATCGCCAATACCTATTATTTTGGTCGCATGCTGAAGGCGAAGAAAGATGACCCACAACGTGTTGCGGCGGAAAAGATGGCCATCTTCTGGCCTAATCAGGATGACCGCGGGGTCCATGTGAACGTCAGTGGTGTCGGCCTGACCCGTGCGGCGAAGCATCGCGATGCAGCCATCCGTTTGATGGAATATCTGGTCAGGGCCAAGTCGCAGAAATGGTATGCTGAAGTCAACAACGAATATCCGGTGGTTGCGGGCATAGCCGCTGGCCCGGTGGTCGATGGGTGGGGTGATTTCAAGGCCGATAGCATCAACCTTTCCCGTCTTGGCGAGGAAAATGCAGCGGCGGTGCGGATTATGGATCGCGCTGGCTGGAAGTAATGGTACTCCCTCCGGCTTCGTGACATCCGGTCGTGGAGAGCACGGGATGCGAGGGTTAACCATCTACAGATGTGCTAATAATTTTGCCGGCTACCTTCGGGTTGCCGGGCTGTCAGATTGCTGCGTTTACGTGAGCGAACTGGCGTGAGTGTGGCCAGTGCGATAGCGCGGGTGAAGCCAGCCGGCCTAACCCTCCAGGTCCGGGACCCGTGGACCTTTGGTGTGATATTACTGGCTATGCTGCTGGCAATTCCGGTGCTGACCGTGGCCAGTTTTGTCTTTGTGCCGGCCGGTGATGTGTGGCGGCATCTGGTCGATACGGTACTTGCCGACTATGTGATCAATTCCCTGATTCTCATGGCGGGGGTGACCGTGGGCACTCTGGCGCTCGGCGTAGGTAGTGCCTGGCTCACCACCATGTGCCGTTTTACCGGCTCGCGGGTGTTCGAGTGGGCCTTGCTGTTACCGCTGGCCATGCCGGCCTATATCATCGCTTATACCTATACCGGCATGTTTGATTATGCCGGGCCGGTACAAAGTGCCTTGCGCAGCTGGTTTGGCTGGCAGGGTGCGGCGGATTACTGGTTTCCGGAAATTCGTTCTCTGACCGGCGCCATCCTGATGCTGTCCCTGGTGCTCTATCCCTACGTCTATCTGCTGGTTCGTGCCGCTTTTCTGGAGCAGGCCGGGCATATGCTGGATGTCAGTCGTACCCTGGGTTGCGGACCGTGGCGCAGTTTCTTCCGGGTTTCCTTGCCGGCTGCGCGCCCCGCGCTTATCGCCGGTCTGTCGCTCGCGCTGATGGAGACCCTGGCGGACTACGGCACGGTGCAGTACTTCGGCGTGGCAACCTTTACCACCGGCATCTTCCGCACCTGGTTTGGACTGGGCGACAGTGCCGCCGCAGTCCAACTGGCGGCGTTGTTAATGCTGTTTGTTTTTGCCCTGATTTTGCTGGAACAAAGCTCCCGCAAGCGTGCCCGTTACCATAATCAGGAGAGCCGCTCGCGCCCACTTATTCACTATGAGTTGACGGGACTGTGCGGAAAGATCGCCATCCTGGCCTGTACCATCCCCCTGTTTCTGGGCTTTTTATTGCCGTGCGCCCAGTTGGGAATGTGGGCTGTGGCCACCGCACCGGAAATGGTGGACGCAGAATTTATTCGACTTACTTTGCATACTCTTGGCTTGGCTGGGGGTACGGCCGTGCTGGCGGTCGGGCTTGCCTTGTTCATGGGTTACGGTCGCCGCTTGCGGCCAACAAAAAGTGTCGGTGGTGCGGTGCGTCTGGCAGGGCTTGGCTATGCCGTTCCCGGCACCGTCATTGCCATCGGCATATTGCTGCCCTTCTCCTGGCTGGATAACCAGCTGGACAGCTGGGCGCGGGATTACCTGGGTTTTTCTACTGGCCTGATCCTGAGCGGCACCCTGGTTGCGTTGGTATTTGCCTATTTGGTGCGCTTTCTCGCCGTTTCATTGCAGACCGTGGAGGCGGGGCTGGCCAAGATCACCAATTCCATGGATGAGGCCGCCCGCTCGCTGGGTTACCGTGCCTTGGAGGTCGGCTTCAAGATCCATGTGCCCATTATGCGCGGCAGTCTGCTCACCGCCGGTTTGTTGGTGTTTGTCGATGTCATGAAGGAACTGCCCGCGACCCTGATCCTGCGGCCCTTTAATTTTAATACCCTGGCGGTGCGGGCCTATGAATTGGCGGCTGATGAGCGCCTGGCCGATGCCTCGTCGGCGGCTATAGCCATTGTCCTTGCGGGTATCATCCCGGTTATTTTGCTCAGCCGTTTGATTGCGCATTCCCGTGGGCGGGTGACTCAGTCTCAAGTGGTTGCCGATCCCGAGAGCTCGGGCGTATTGTGAAGACCCTCCAGGGAGGTGAGTGATGAATCGTAGAACGGCCTTGTACGAACTGCATGTGGCATGGGGCGCAAAGATGGTGCCCTTCGCGGGCTGGGATATGCCGCTGCATTATGGTTCACAGATCTCCGAGCATCATGTGGTTCGCCGTGGTGCCGGGCTGTTCGATGTCTCGCATATGGCCGTGGTTGATATTGCCGGTGCCGATGCGCGTTCCTTCCTGCGCCAACTACTGGCCAATGATGTCGCCAAACTTGAACACCCCGGGCAGGCGCTTTATAGCTGCATGCTGAATGAAGAAGCGGGGATTATCGATGATCTGATCGCTTATCTGCGTCCGGGGGGGCGCTATCGTCTGGTGATGAATGCGGGCAACCGGGAGCGTGACCTCGCTTGGCTGCGCACCCGCGTTGCAGGCCATGATGTACAGATTAGAGAGCGCCGCAATTTGGCCATTTTGGCCTTGCAGGGGCCGGGCGCGGAGAAGATTCTGAGTCAGGTTCTGGATGCGTCGCTGGGTGTGGCCGGGGCCAAACTTGCTCCCTTTTGTGGTGTGTGGAAAGGCGAATGGCTGGTAGCACGTACCGGTTATACGGGCGAGGACGGATTTGAGCTGATTTTGCCCAATGCGGCAGCCCTTGAGCTGGCAACCGGTTTTTGCGATGCGGGGGCCGTCCCGGTTGGGCTGGGGGCGAGGGATACCTTGCGTCTGGAGGCAGCCCTCAATCTGCATGGTTCGGATATGGACGAGAGTCTTAATCCCCTGGAGACGGGGTTGGGCTGGACCGTTGCCTGGGAGCCGGAAGCACGCGATTTTATTGGCCGCTCGGCTCTGAGTGCATATCGTGAGCGCGGCGCAATCTGGCGGCGTGCAGGGCTTGTTATGGATGGCCCGGGCATTCCCCGGGGAGGTCAGTTAGTGCATTTTTCCAATGGAGGCCAAGGGGTCGTGACCAGTGGTGGATTTTCGCCAACGCTGGGGAAGGGTATTGCCCTGGCTCGTATTCCGGTCGGTTGTGCGGGAGTGGAGACGGCGGAGATTGAAATCCGTGGGCGCAGGGTGGCAGCCCACCGTATACGCCCTCCTTTTGTGGCCCGTGGCACCGGTTTGCAGGGCGCTGAAGTTGTGGCCTAATAGGTCGCCTGGAGCATGTCCAAAGCTTTTGTAAAAGGGGATAGAGATGAGCGAGATACCTGGGGATCTCAAGTATGCCAAGAGCCACGAATGGGTACGGCGAGAGGATGATGGGCGGATCACCATCGGCATTACCGATCACGCCCAGGAGGAGTTGGGTGATCTGGTTTATGTGGAGTTGCCGGAGCTGGAGCGAGAGCTGACTGCTACCGAGGATATGGCGGTGGTGGAGTCGGTCAAGGCGGCCTCGGATCTGTATAGCCCGGTGACCGGTCGGGTGGTGGAGGTCAATCAGGCACTGGCGGATACCCCGGAGCTGATTAACAGCGACCCTTATGGTGAAGGTTGGATTCTGCGTTTGCAGCCAGCAGCGGATGCCGACTTTGAGGCCCTGCTCGATAGTGAGGCCTATGAGGCGGTTGCCGCCGCCGGGGACGGCTAGGCACCTGGCTGCGCTATGCCTTATATCCCTCACACCGCGGCCGAGAAGGCGGAGATGCTGGCCGCCATTGGCGTTGCTTCCACGGAAGAGCTGTTTGATGAAATTCCCGCAGCGCTGTGTGTGGCCAATTTTGAGGCGATGCCGGTAGCGCTCAATGAGATGGAGATTGCCCATCTGATGCAGGGGCGTGCCGCACAGGATGCTGTCGGCAGCTGCTTTCTGGGTGCCGGGGCCTATGACCATCACATTCCCGCCGCAGTGTGGGAAATCGCCAGCCGCGGCGAATTCTATTCTGCCTATACCCCCTATCAGGCCGAGGCCAGTCAGGGCACGCTGCAGTTAATCTACGAATACCAGAGCATGATGACGGCACTGACGGCCATGGATGCCGCCAATGCCTCGCTTTATGACGGTGCCAGTGCGCTAGCCGAGGCGGTGCTGATGGCGGTTCGGCTGAACCGAAAATCGGCTTCCCGACGGGTCCTGTTTCCCACCACCGTACATCCACGGTATCGCCAGGTGGTGCAAAGTCTGGTGGGCAATCAGGGTATCAAGCTGGTGGATTTGCCCTACGATAAAAGCGGGCGTATCGATCCGGCGGCCTTGGCCTACGGCGAATCCGATTGCGCTGCTTTGGTGATATCACAGCCCAATTTTTTCGGTGCCCTGGAAGAGGTGGATGAACTCACCGATCAGGCTCATGCCAGCGGCTTGCTGGTCATCGGGGTGGTTAATCCCGTGGCCCTTGCCTTACTGAAACCGCCGGGAGAATGGGGTGAGGCGGGTGCGGATATCGTCTGTGGTGAGGGTCAGCCGCTGGGCGTGCCACTGTCCTCGGGTGGACCCTATTTTGGCTTCATGGCCTGTCGTCAGGCCCACGTGCGGCAGATGCCCGGGCGTATTGTTGGCTGCACGAAGGATCTGGATGGCAAGCGTGGTTTTACTCTCACCCTGCAGGCCCGTGAGCAGCATATCCGTCGCTCCAAGGCGACCTCCAATATCTGCACCAATCAGGGTCTGATGGTTACCGCGGCCACCATTAGCATGGCCATACTCGGCCCAGAAGGTCTGGCCGCCAAGGCCACCGCCTGTCATGCCAATGCCGCCTCACTGAAGGCTGCTTTGATTAAGCTGGATGGGGTGGAGTCAGTTTTTGAGGCGCCTTTTTTCCATGAATTTGTCGTTCGTCTGACTGCCCCGGTGGCGGAGATTCTGCCAGCCCTGGCGGGCCAAAATATACTTGCCGGGTTGGATCTTGGTGACGACTATCCCGAACTCAAGAATTGCCTGCTTGTTTGTGCCACGGAAAAACGCACCGCGAACGAAATGGATGCTTATGTTCGGAGCCTTAAGCAATTGCTTTAGCACCGAAGCGATAGTTTTAGAAGAGTAATAAGGAGATAAAAATGGCCACAATTACACTGAAGGGTAATCCTGTTAATACCAATGGCGATCTGCCAGTACTGGGTAGCAGTGCTCCAGATTTCATCCTGGTTGATAAGGATTTAAATGACGTTAGCCTGGCGGATTACGCTGGCAAGAAAAAGCTGCTTAACATCGTCCCCAGCCTGGATACTCCCACCTGCCAGATATCCACGCACAAGTTTAACGAGCACGCCAAGGCTCATCCTGACACGGTGATTCTCATTATTTCCTGTGATTTGCCCTTTGCCCAAGGGCGTTTCTGCGGCGATGAAGGCCTGGAAAATGTCGTCACGCTTTCGCTGATGCGGAGTCGTAATTTCGCCAAGGACTACGGTGTGCTGCTACAGGACGGCCCCATTGCCGGCATCGCTACCCGTGCTGTCGTGGTGCTGGATGAGAATAACCAGGTGAAATACACCCAGCTGGTTGCGGAAATTGCCGATGAACCGGATTACGAGGCGGCTCTGGCTGCACTTTAGGCCGGCGGCTATCTCCGTCTGTGGATATCTGATGACAAGGAATTTGTGGTGTTGATTTTTGAGCGCTCCTCTCCGGGGCGACACAGTCGTTCCCAGTTGGCCCACAGCGATGCCTCGGTGGCGCCCTTGCCGGAGCGTTTTTTACGAAAGGCACTACCCGCACTGCCTGAGGTGTCAGAGCTACAGGCAGTGCGTCATTACACGCGCTTGTCGCAGAAGAATTTTTCCGTGGATACCCATTTCTATCCCTTGGGTTCCTGCACCATGAAGTACAACCCGCGGATTTGTAACACTCTGGCCAGCCTGCCGGGTTTTAGCGGGCGCCATCCCGCGGCACCCGCCTCCCACAGTCAAGGCGTGCTTGCCTGCCTTTACGAGCTGCAGGAATACCTCAAGGAAATGACGGGCATGGCGGCCCTGACCCTCGCGCCCATGGCGGGCGCCCAGGGGGAATTTACCGGGGTGGCGATGATTCGTGCCTACCATGAGGAGCGTGGCGACTTCGGACGGCGTGAGATCCTCATTCCAGACGCGGCTCATGGCACCAACCCCGCGTCGGCCGTGATGTGTGGCTATAAGGTCCGGGAGATCCCAACGGCTGCCAATGGCGATCTGGATATCGATGCCCTGACGCAGGTTGTGGGGCCGCAAACCGCAGGCATCATGCTCACTAATCCCTCTACCCTCGGGCTCTTTGAGCGCCAGATCGTCAAGATTGCAAAGCTGATTCACGATGCGGGTGGTTTGCTCTATTACGACGGCGCCAATTTAAATGCCCTGCTGGGCAAGGTGCGTCCCGGCGATATGGGCTTTGATGTCGTGCACATCAACGTACACAAAACCTTTGCCTCTCCCCATGGCGGTGGTGGGCCGGGTGCGGGTCCGGTGGGTGTCAGCGAGCGCCTGCAGCCCTTCCTGCCGGTGCCGCTCGCCAGCTATGACGGTGTCAGCTACGCGTGGGAAAACGAAGACGAGCATCCGCAGAGTATCGGTCGGCTTTCCGCCTTTGGCGGCAATATCGGGGTGTTATTGCGCACCTATATATACGCCCGAATTCTGGGCCGTGAGGGGCTCGCGCGGGTGTCGGAGTACGCGGCGCTTAACGCCAACTATCTGGCGATCCGTTTACAGGAGGCGGGATTTACCTTGGCCTATCCCAAGCGCCGGGCCAGCCATGAATTCATTCTCACCATGAAAAAAGAGGCCCGGGAGCAGGGCGCCACTGCCATGGATTTTGCCAAACGTCTACTGGACTACGGCTACCATGCTCCCACCACCTATTTCCCCATGCTGGTGCCCGAGTGCCTGCTTATCGAACCGACGGAAACCGAGAGCAAGGCGGAACTGGATGGCTTTGTAGCGGCCATGGTGAAGATAGCCGCCGAGGCGAAGGAGCGTATCCAGTATCTCAAGGGTGCACCCTACGAACAGCCTGTGCGCCGCCTCGATGATGTGCGTGCCGCGAGGAACCTGGACCTAGCCTGGAAGCCGGATAGCGATACGGGTTAAAGCAGGTGCCGGGCTGTAACGATTAAAGGGTATTGTGTCCCCTATTTTTTCATCCATTTATTGTCAACCTATCGGTCTACAGTAGCCTTCATAATGAAACCCGGTTATTTTTCCTTCCGGATTCACAACCCAATAGTGAATACAAGAAGGAGCAATTCGTTTCATGTGATATTTGTATTTCCTCTGACCATTACTCTTGGTAGTTATTTTTTCAGGCTCTCCCCAAAGGGAGGTAATTTCATCAATATGGTGACCAACCCATCCTCCCATAACATCATCCCATGACGTAAAATATACGCATCCTGTAATAGCAACCGCCGTCAGCCCAAGAACAATATTTTTGATCACCTTAGAAACCACCGGCAGGCACCCACATATATCTTGATTTACCACGCTTTCTTCCTACGTTGATGGGTACATATAAATTCGCTGGCGCAAATCAGGGGACACAATACTTATTTCTTTTTCCCGTTAGGTCTTCTCAGACTCGGTTTCCGGGCCAGTTTCACCGCACGATGTTGCCGTAGTAATTTTCCCGCCACAGACCGGGCACTCTGGGTCACGGGCCAGCTTGATGCTGCGCCACTCCATCACCCGCGCATCGAGTAACAGCACCCTGCCAGTCAGTGTTCCGTCGAGACCGAGTAATACCTTGAGCGTTTCCGCTGCCAACGATGCCGAGCAAGGGTGCAAAGGCACCTTCACGGCTGCAGGCCTCCCCAGCCTCGCCGTTATCCTCATACAAGATCCGGGGTCAGGTCTCGCATTATAGCATCCACCACATTTTAGTACTGTTTCAGGCATGGCCAGACCGCTACGCATAGAGTTCTCGGGTGCCTTTTACCATGTCACCTCTCGGGGTGATCGACGGGAGGCGATATTCGAAGATGATGAGGATCGGCGATCCTTTCTCCAAACCCTCGCTGAGGTTGTTGGGCGCTTCAACTGGGTGTGTCATGCCTATTGTTTGATGGATAACCACTATCACCTGGTGGTTGAAACACCAGCATATAAGATCCGGGGTCAGTTCTCGCTTTGTAGCACCTTCCACATTTTAGTACTGCTTCAGACATGGCCAGACCGCTACGCATAGAGTTCTCGGGTGCCTTTTACCATGTCACCTCTCGGGGTGACCGACGGGAGGCGATATTCGAAGATGATGAGGACCGGCGCTCCTTTCTCCAAACTCTTGCTGAGGTTGTGGGGCGGTTCAACTGGGTGTGCCATGCCTATTGTTTGATGGATAACCACTATCACCTGGTGGTTGAAACACCCGAGGCCAATCTATCAAAAGGCATGCGCCATCTGAATGGCGTCTACACCCAGGCCAAGGAAACCTGGGGTCAGTTCTCGCATTGTAACACCCGGAACATTGCAGTACGGTGTCAGGCATGGCAAGACCACTACGCATAGAGTTCTCTGCTGCCTTCTACCATGTCACCTCTCGGGGTGATCGACGGGAGGCGATATTCGAAGATGATGAGGACCGGCGCTCCTTTCTCCAAACTCTTGCCGAGGTTGTGGGGCGGTTCAACTGGGTGTGCCATGCCTATTGCTTGATGGACAACCACTATCATCTGGTGATTGAAACACCCGAGGCAAATCTATCGAAAGGCATGCGCCATCTGAATGGCGTCTACACCCAGGCTAATAACCGACGGCATGATCGGAGTGGTCACCTGTTTCAGGGACGATTCAAGGGGATATTGGTCGATCAAGACAACTACTTGCTGGAATTGACCCGCTACGTGGTACTCAACCCGGTGAGGGCCAGGATGGTCGAACTCCCGGGCGATTGGCCGTGGAGCAGCTATGGCGCCATGGTGGGCGACACAGCCCCTCCCGAATGGCTGGCAACCGACGGTTTACTCGCTCAGTTCAGCAAACAACGGGCGGCAGCGCGCCGGCGCTATCGGCAATTTGTGGCAGACGGCGTAGGCGGTGGCTCTATCTGGTCAGCGCTTAGCCAACAGATCTATCTCGGTGACGAAGACTTTGTGGAACGGATGCAGAAAAAGGTAAGAGTACAGGGAGACGAACTGAGCATCCCACATGCCCAGCGCCGCGGCCCGGCACCGTCGATTGAGTCCATTGCCGCTAAATGCCCGGATCGAAACAAGGCTATCGCCAAAGCCTATGCTACCGGTGCCTACAGCTACAGAGAAATCGCTGAGTATTTTGAACTTCATCTTGCGACCATAGGGAGAGTTGTTAGGCAAGGGATGTAACAATGCGAGAACTGACCCCGTCTTTCTGGAACTGACCCCGTCTTTCTGTACTGACCCCGTCTTTCTGTACGACCATAGGAAGAGTGATTAGGAAAGGGATGTAGCGATGAGGGGACTGGCCCTGTCTTTCCGCGAGCAGCCCGTGCGCCGTCTCGATGATGTGCGGGTGGCGAGGAACCTGGATCTTTGCTGGAAGCCGGATAGCGAGGCGGGCTGAGTTAAGTCCCCGTTACCTAAGCTTTAGATTCCCCACTACAGACCGGGCAGGCGAGATCTTTGGCCAGCTTTATACTGCGCCACTCCATTATCCGCGCATCGAGTAACAGCACCCTGCCCATCAGTGTTCCGTCGAGCCCAAGTAAGACCTTGAGTGCCTCCGACGCCTGCATGCTGCCAATGATGCCGAGCAGGGGGGCAAAGGCGCCTTCACGGCTACAGGCCTCGCCCGCCTCTCCATTGTCCTCATACAGGCAGCGATAGCAGGGGCTGTCTGCCTGCGCCGGCAGAAACACGCTCACTTGCCCCTCCATCCGCACCGCCGCTCCTGAGACTAATGGGGTACCGGTCTGTACGCAGGCCGCATTGAGGGTGAAACGGGTTTCGAAATTATCACTGGCATCCACGACCACATCGGCCCGGGATATTTCGGCTATCAGCTCTTCTCCCTCCAACTCCCAGCTGACCCGGGTAACGTGTACATCGGGATTGAGAGCGGCCACCATGTCGGCGGCGGAATCGACCTTGTTACGGCCTATGTCCGTGGTCTTGTGAATGATTTGGCGCTGCAGGTTGGAGAGCTCTACATGGTCGTAGTCAGCGAGCACCAATTCACCCACTCCGGCCGAGGCGAGGTACATCACTGCCGGTGCACCCAGTCCGCCCAGACCGATCACCAGTACCCTGGAATCGAGCAGTCGTTGCTGCCCCTCGACCCCAATCTCCGGCAGCATGATGTGCCGGCTGTACCGTTCAAGCTGTGCTTTTTCCATACGGTTTAGTTTCGGACAGGGCGGTGTTTGAGGCAAGTCAACCCAAGCACAGTTTGTCAGGAACAATGAACAAGGCGGAGGATTCAAAATGAGTAAAAGCGGGGCGTTATCAACAGCAATCCTGGGGTGATGAGGGTGCAAACAGTTGTGTTCGTCTTAGCTAACTACGAGCTGTGTATCGCAGCCCTGCCTTCGTTCCCTGGATACCCGCGTTCGCGAGTATGACGGATTAGGGGGAGTGGCTGCGGGTGGACTTGACCCGTTCGTCTGGAAAGAAATGGGATGCGCCGCGCCCGCAGGGGGGAAATCCAGGGATGATTTTCATCCACCCTCGACGGTCGGTCGGTGGAAGTAGTGAGTAATCTGAGGGGTTTGAAGCGATAAAAAGTGGGGATAATTGGTGGCTACGGGTG
>JAJFJT010000009.1 GCA_021773795.1 Gammaproteobacteria bacterium
CGTCCGCACTCGCGACTTGACCGCATGACACCGGACAGCGTTTACTTTAACGAATTGCCGCAGAAGCTGGCGGCGTAAACCGGCAGGGGATCCACTTATAGAATCGGGATCAGTTGTTCAAATAACCGGGGCCACCTCTCTCTTCCCCTCCATATCCACCACTAGGCCATGCAAGGTGGCCGTATCAAACAGGGTGTTCCCTGAAATTCGGATAACATTCACCATAAAGGGGGGGCTCGGCGAAAAAGGAGCGCCACTGTCTTCTTCAACAGTAAGCCCCGGCTCAGCTGGTGCTGGGGAAAGAGGTGTAATTGTCGGCTCTGCTTGTTGAAGGATTGTCCCCGCTCCAGGCGTTGCTGCCCCTGCTGCCAGCGCAATCAGCGGAGAGATGATGCTAAATATTGAGGCTAAAAAGAGTGTTGTGGCATAGCGTGGTCCGGCGTCTATTCTCATCAGCACGCTGCCCAAATTAGCCTCTATTGGCCGACAGACTGTTACCCATTATTCATGAATAATCAATGTCACACTCGACCCTGCGGCATTTATATCTTCCGTTCCATGATTGGAATCAGAATGATATATGACAAGAAAGGGTGAAAATAATCTGTATTGTGCTGCACACCGAGGCCAAGGGTAACCAGGTAAACAGTTATTGTCCCTGTCTGGCTGAGCATTCACCTGAGCAATCGCATTATTAGCAGATTGTGGAGCTAAACTTGCGGTGGCAATGCCCGTGATGTCAGCCATGGCGATGAACTGATCGGTAATATTGTAGTTGCTCACATCCAAACCAGTGTAACTACTGGTCAGTGTGACCACCTTGCCTGTGCCAACAGCAGCATCAACAAATGCGCCGGTTGCGCTCACTGTGACCGCGTCGCCTGTGATCAGGCCTGTGTAAAGCGCGCCTGCTGTAGTGACCGCCGCGATAGTTGTGCCATCGTACACCTTATTGCTGGCTGTAATACCGCTCATCGTAAGTGGGGCTGTATCAACGGTCAGCGTGCCATTGCTATAACTGAAAAGGTATTTACCTGAGGTGTATCCACTTGGAGCGATAGCATAACTACCTGCATTGACTGCGCCCTGCGATGTGCCACCATAGGCCAGCGACCCACCAAGAGCACTAGCGGAGTCACTGTCGACGAATCCACTATAGGTCACCCCATTGCCGCCGCTGTATGGCACGGCATTGTAGATTTTTGCATCGTTGTCCGCTGTCACCGTAAGCAATGTAGTAAGCGATTGCAGGCGCGGATAAGTGAACCCTTCGGTCATCACCCAGGTATCCGTAAAGTCCCAGTCCGGATTAGCGCTGCCATTGGCAGTTGTCGCTGATGTGAAGTTAGCCTGCGCCTTCATCTCTGCAGTGACCATGCCTGTTGCCGCACCTGCCCCTTCACCGGCTGATGCAGCCTGCCCGGATGTTGTGATGTCCCAGAAACTATCGCTGATCGTGACGATGTTTTGCTGGATTCCCACTAATCCGCCAATACTACTGCCAGACCCGCTTACGGAACCCCCAGCATAGCTGTTGCTGATGGTGCTGCCGTTCTGGTCACCTACCAGCCCACCGATCTCGCTACGTCCACTGACAGCGCCTGTAGCATAGCTGGTAGTGATGGCGCTACCAGTTCTTTGTTCCCCTACTAATCCACCGGCATTATCCGTAGTAGCGCTGACACTGCCTGTGGCATAGCTACTGCTGATCGTGCCGGTTGTTTGATAGCCCACCAGTCCGCCGACCCAGTCGTTTCCACTAACCGCACCTGTGGCATAACTGGTCGTGAGCGAACTGTTGTTTTGCTCACCCACCAGTCCACCGGTATCTTCGTCCACACCGGTGACATTACCTGTGGCATAACTGCCACTAATCGTACCACTGCTTATTTGATACCCTACTAAGCCACCCGTATTATTATCCGCACCAGTGACATTGCCTGTGGCATAACTGTCTGTAATTGTGCTTCCGTCCTGCTCTCCTACCAATCCGCCGGTTTCGTCGAATCCACTGACGTTGCCTGTGGCATAACTGTCTGTAATTGTGCTGCCACCGGTTTGAATCCCCACCAGCCCTCCGGTAGATTCGTCTGTACCACTGACCATGCCTGTGGCATAACTGTCACTGATTGAACTACTGCTTTTTTGTATGCCCACTAATCCACCAGTACGGTCGTCTGCACCGGTGACATCACCTGTAGCGTAACTGCCACTGATTGAACTGCCGTTCTGGTCTCCAACCAGTCCGCCGGTATCATCGAACCCACTGACTGCGCCTTCCGCATAGCTGTCTGTGATCGTGCTGTTACTTATTTGTTTTCCCACTAATCCACCGGAATTATCACCCACGCTGCTAACATCTCCTGTGGCATAACTACCACTGATTGTGCTGCCGGTCTGCTGACCCACCAGTCCACCAGCCTCGTCATCGCCACTACTGACAATACCTGTGGCGTAGCTGTCTGTAATTGTGCTGTTACTAGCTTGATTTCCCACTAACCCACCAGCACGGTCGTCCGAACTGCTGGCATTACCTGTGGCATAGCTTTCAGTGATCGTACTGCCGCTCTGATTTCCCACCAATCCGCCGACATCATCGACTCCACCACTGACATTGCCTGTGGCATAGCTGGTAGTGATTGCACTTCCACTTCTTTGTTCCCCCACTAATCCACCGACATCATCGTTTGTACCAGTGACCGTACCTGTGGCGTAGCTGTCACTGATCGTGCTGCCGCTCTGATCTCCCACCAGTCCACCGACATTACCGACTCCAGTGGCGTTGCCTTCGGCATAGCTGGCACTGATTATGCTGCCACTATTATGAGCCCCCACCAGCCCACCAACATTGTCAGACGTACCGCTGACATTCCCTGTGGCATAACTACTGGTAATCGTAGTGCTGCTGCTTTGGAAGCCAACCAATCCACCGACGAAATCTACGCCACTCACGTCACCAGTAGCATAACTGCCACTGATCGTACTTGTGTCCTGATCTCCCACCAGACCACCTGTATCCTCAGCGCCGATCACATTACCTTCAGCATAACTGTTACTGATTGTACTACCTGTCTGTTCCCCCACCAGTCCACCGATATTCTGGACTGTACCGGTCACTGCGCCAGTAGCGTAGCTGTCACTGATCGTACTGCTACTTTGATATCCAACCAGTCCGCCTACCCACCAGCTACCGCTCGCTGAGCCTGTGGCATAACTGTTCATGATCGTACTGCTAGATGTTCGCCCCACCAGTCCAGCAACATAGTTAACGCCACTGGCACTGCCACCAACCATACCGATGTTGCGGATTTCAGACCCCGCATCAGCGGCGCCGAACAGACCTACAGGGATACCCGATGTTCTATTGATTGTGAGGCCGCTGATACTGTGTCCCAGTCCGTCGAACGTGCCAGTGAAGCCCGTTGTAAAATCTCCCACAGGCAAAAACCCCGCTCCCGCATTCCATCCGGACGTCGATGATGCATCTATGTTGCTGCCCAGGGCATAGTTCAGAGCCAGGCCGCCGCTCATTCCCTGCAAATCAGTCGTTGTGGTGCTGCCTGCTGCACCCAGGGTAGTGATCACGGTATAGTTTTTAACCGTACCATCCGAACCCTGTTTGGTGGTGAAGTTGGCCGTTCCGGCAGGCAGGTTAACCACGGCTCCAGTGGTAACGACATCACTGCTATTGCCTGCCGCCAGGGCACCCTGGCCGTATTCAAGCGCAAGACTGGCAGTGGCCGATGCGGTCATGTCGGCATTGATGTTAATGTTGTTCTGGGCATTGAGGGTGAGCTGGTTGGCACTCCATGTCACGGTGTCATTGACATTGACATCACCCGCTGTACCCGTTGCCCCGGAAGTGCTGAGGATACTGACATTACCCAAACCAAGGTTGGTGGAGAGGGTCGCACCGGTCATATCGCCACCAGCGGCGGCAATGGTGAAGTCTACCGGATCAATCAGCCAGGTACCGGCTTCGCCATTGGTTGCGGCGGTGGTGATCCTGGCATCATCGGCGATATTCACATGCGCAGCACTGGTTTCGATAAAACCACCATCACCGCCATTGGGAGCGGATGCGTCGAGCTTGCCCGCTACATTGGTTTGCCCGGCCTCCATGCCGCCCAACAGGACAATGGTGCCATTACGGTTTTCCACCGTACGCGCTTCGACGACCCCGGTATTATTCACCACGCTTGCCAGCAAAGCATGTTTCGCACCCGCCGTCATCAAAACCTGACCACCATCTGCCCGGATCAACTGCCTGTTCTCAGCTAGGTTATCCAGTGTGCTTTGGTCAATCTGCATGTCCACCAGAGTATTGCCGTTGAAGGTGAGTGTGGCGGCACTGCCTGCCCCAAGTGCCACGCTGCCCAACTGTGCAGTGATGACGCCCTGATTGCTGACCTCATTGCCGAGCAGCGCAACAGAGCCTCCGTTGGCTGCATTGATTGTGCCCTGATTGACGATGCTGCCCTTCCCCGTGCCACTGAAGCTTCTGACATTGCTGTTCAGAGTAGTTTCGTTCAAGTCCAGGCTAGAGGCGACCAACCCGCCGACATTTACCTGAGCACCCCGTCCAAAAAGAACACCATTCGGGTTGATCAGATAAACCTGACCATTGGCATTGAGGTGACCAAAAATCTTTGTGCCGTTGATATCAAAGATACGGTTGACAGCAATAGCAGAAGCCGATGGCTGCTGGAAATTCACTGTCTCCTGCGCCGCTATATTGAAACCTTTCCATGTGAGTGAAAGGTTCTGGCTGGATTGCTGAATGGTAGTGGTCGTGCCGGATTGAGAGATGGCCGCTGTGCCTGAAATAACCTGCCCATCAATGGGTGCTGCCTGTACTATGGTCGTCAAGTGTATAGCGAGAACCGTGCCAGCTAGTCCGCAAACAGCCAGCAGTAAAGCTGCACTTAGCGAGGTTCTCAGAGACATTCTTTGCCTCCAGAGATTTATTCCTGAGAAATAAACCTCATATCTGCGCGGATTATAGCATAAAAATGGTGTCAAATCAAATTATAGGGCGAAAAAAACCATTGTATTCAACACGTTAGAGACATACATCGGAATCAGTAGCCACACATGCCATGTGCGGGGGATAAACACGCTGACCATCGACATGGGTGGTTTCTTCCCGAGGCGCTCCGGACACAGAACAAAGATAGTCCGAAATACGCCTGCAAGCAGTCCAAGCTTCCCTTCCGGCAAGGGCTGGCCGGAAAAATATTGGCGTGTACCCATGAACATGGGGACAATATGCACTTCCGATAACATCTGATGATCTGGATTGCCTGCCACTATGCATAGCTGCGCTATTGCTGCCGGACACCAACTCACCGCCGAGGCTGGGGCGGAAGTCTTGCGGGCCGGAGGAAATGTCTATGATGCTGCTCTCGCCGCGCTGGCTGCCGCCTGCGTGGTGGAGCCGGTGCTTGCCTCACTGGGTGGTGGTGGTTTTCTGCTGGCGGCACCAGAGGGAGATGCGCCGCGGGTCTATGACTTCTTTGTGCAGACACCTGCCGGTTCCCGTCCGGTGGAGGAACTGGATTTTCATCCTCTGCACGCCGATTTCGGCACCACCACCCAGGAGTTTCACATCGGCCGGGGGGCTGCGGCGGTACCGGGGATCGTGGCTGGGCTATTTGCGGCCCACCGCGACCTCGGCAGCCTGCCCATGACCGAGGTACTGGCCCCGGCAATTGAGTATGCGAAGCAGGGTTTTAGCATCAACTCACTGCAAGCCTATATTTTCGGTGTGGTGAAGGATCTCTACACCGCCACGGTAGACACCCGTGCCCTCTATGCCAGCCCGGAGGGTAACAATGCACTGTTGGGTGAGGGGGAAACCCTGCGTCAGAACGAACTTGCTGACCTTCTGGAGAGCCTTGCGCTTGAGGGGGAGGAGCTCTTCTATCGCGGCGAGATTGCCGCCAGCATTGCGCAAGACATGCAGCAAGGGGGGCAGCTCACCCGTGCGGATCTGGAAAATTACCGGGTAGAAAGACGCCATCCTCTGGTCGTTAACTATCGGGGTGCCCGCCTGCTCACCAATCCCCCGCCCTCTTCCGGCGGACTGCTCATCGCCTTTGCCCTGGGGCTGCTCGAAGGGGAGGAGCTCGGTGCTATGGGCTTTCGTTCACCGGCCCATCTGCAAACCCTGGCACGGGCCATGGAATGCAGTGACGAGGCACGCCTTGAAGCCAGCACGGGAAAGGCTGACCGGCTGCTGAATGCGGACTTTCTCAAGCTCTATCGGCAGCGGATTAAGGGACAACCCCGGGCGCGGCGCGGTACCACTCACATCAGCATCCTCGATGCCGAAGGTAATGCGGCCAGTCTCAGCCTCTCCAACGGTGAAGGCTGCGGTTACGTGGTGCCGGGCACCGGTATTCTGCTCAACAATATGCTCGGGGAGGCGGATCTCAATCCGGGCGGCTTCCACCACTGGCCACCGAGTCAACGCCTGACCTCCATGATGGCGCCCAGTCTGTTGCTAGACTCAAAAGGCGGGATGAGCACCACCGGTTCCGGCGGTTCCAACCGCATCCGCTCGGCCATCCTGCAAGTCCTGACCAATCTGGTGGATTTCGAAATGGACGTGGAGAGCGCCGTCGAGGCACCGCGCATCCACTATGAAACCAATCTGTTGAGCGTAGAACTGGATAACGACGAATCTCACCTGGACGGCCTGCTCGCCGACTTCCCTGAACACCACCTGTGGCCGGAACGAAATATCTTTTTTGGCGGCACCCACACGGTCGCCCTTCGCAAAGGCCAATTCCAGGGTGCCGGGGACCCGCGTCGAGGGGGTGTCTGTATCAAAATTTGATAACCAACCCTATCCCCCACCAAGACCCCCATATAAATATATGGTTATATCTATGTAGATAACCATGTATTTTGGACTATACTTCGAACATGAGCAGGGAATGCTTTGATTGGGACCCGGAAAAGGATCTCCTCAACCAAGCCAAACACGATATCTCGTTTGCGGAGGCACAATATGCCTTTGCAGACCCGAACCGGGTTATTGCAGAGGACCTTTCACACAGCCAAATCGAGCAGCGCTATTTCTGCTTCGGGAAAATCGAAAATGGCATCCTGACGGTTCGATTTACTTATCGGTCTGGGATTATCCGCATTTTTGGGGCTGGGTACTGGTGGCGAGGAAAGAAAGTTTATGAGCAGCAAAATAAAATACACAGATGAGCCACTGGGAAAGCTGAAGCCGATCTCCGATTTTCTTCCAGCCCCGGAAAAGCTGGTTTTTCGTGAGGAGACGGTCAAGGTGACGATTGCCTTGAGCCAATCAAGTGTCGAGTTCTTTAAGCGTGAAGCCAAAAAGAACCACACCCAATATCAGAAGATGATACGTCACTTGCTCGACGCCTATACCAAGGCATACCAGTAGCTATTGGCCAGACAGAAAAACGGTGCTCCGTCCTCCGTCCTCCGTCAGTCACACAAACTCCCGACCGCAGCGCCAACAGGCGCCGAACTGAGGTTCGACGCGCTCACCACAACCCGGGCAGGTACGGACCTTCCGCTCCGGCGGGGCTTCCAGCAGGGCGGAGACCAATTTCCGAGCCTCGGCATAACGTTCATCATCCACCAGCCACAGTTCCGGCCAGCAATCCGTGGGTGGCAGTTCGCCAGCGCCGCCAGCGAGATATTCATTACGGATGATGCAGACAATCCCCTGCTCTTCCAGCACTGCCTTCAGCCAGGCCGGCAGGTTGAGGTTTTGAGCGCTATAGAGTTTTTTCATTAAGGGTTTGCGCCATTATTAAGTTTGTATTTATGGGCGTCGAGGCGTCCGGCGGGCAAGACACGAGGAAGGCGAATAGTCATTCTATTTAACTGACGAGTAACGCAGCCAGACGGGATGAATCGGCGCATAGAAGTATGAAGTTATATTGAAGCAAGCCCTATGCGAAATATCCATGGACAAACCAACGCCGCTCCCCCCGCAGCTCGCGGAAGACCCAGAGTCGTGCGCCATCGGAGCTGCGGGTGATGTAATAGTCACGGGCGATATCTTCACCATCCCACCAACCACTTTGAATGCGTTCCAGCCCGCTCTCGAGCCGGGGCTTGTGTACCAATGGTGTAGGGCAGGCTAGCAGCCACAACGGGCGTGGCGCCATCATCTCTGACTTCACGGCGGGGCTTTTCGTTCCGGGGCTACAATAGCGCCAAACCCGCTCCGGGCGATGTCCGGGCACCCCCTCAAGCCCCTGCACCGCAGCAACCCCGAGCCGCGCCTGCAGGCGTTCCACCAGCAGCTGTTGCTCCTCTTGCTGCTGCTTTGCACTGCCAAACAGATCCGTTGCCGGTGGCGCGGAAACCAGCACCTTGTCCGCCCGCAGCCATAATCCCGTCACGGGTGCGGGCAATTGAGTGCTTTCCAGGCGTTGCCGCAGCAGGGCAAGCAGGTGGCGAGCGTTCCGCCCCGGAACCAACAGACGGATGACAATGCGGGTGGCCGCCTGCCGGTTGTGCCGAAAGCCCAGTTCCAGCGCCTCAATAGCACCGTCACGGGCAATGAGAAATCCTTCCAGTTCCAATAACAGGCGGCGGGCGGCAAAGCGCAGGGCATCCAGCGCGGTAACTTCCGTCGGCAGATCCAGTTCCTGCACAAATACTGCTGGCACCACATAGGCCAATCGCGGGTCCGGAACCCGCCCAAGGGCGCGGTCCAGATAGCGCACCAACTCCGGGCCAAGGCGCCGCGCCGTACCGCTACGGGAGAGTCGCTGGCAGTCACCAAAGGAGCGAATCCCCATATTCTCCAGTGCCTTGCAGGTGGTTTCTGCCAATCCCAGGAAAAATAGCGGCACCGGGGCCAGACGACCGGCCAGGGCTTCACCTGGCCGAACCGGGCGTCCATCGTTAATGCGCGCCAATAGCCAAGCCGCCAGCGGTGTGGGTGCAATACCAAGACGAGCCTGGTAGCCCAGCTCCTCCAGTCCGGCACGAATCCTGGCCGCCAGCGGTTCCAGATCACCAAAGAGTCGCAGGCTACCCCCCACCTCCAGCAACAACCCGGGGGGCCTGTCCTCTACCAGGCTCACCAACGAACTCCACTGTCTGGCCCAAGCGGCAATACCGCGCAGGGCTGCGGCCTCGACAGCGGCATTCCGGCTAACGGTTTGTAGTGCTGCCGCTACGGCCCAGGCCGCACTGAGCGGCATACCAATGCTGATTCCCAGCCCCCGCGCCGCCCGATTACAGGCCAGGATGCGAACATGGACGCCGTGCCCATCCACCACCGCCACCGGCTCATCGCTTGCGAGCCCCCGGCAAGCGATCTCCAGGGAGAAATGCGGAAAAACCAGGGCCAACCACAAACGTTGCCTGGTGCCTCTACTCCGCTGCTGCTCCGTATCTGGCAACACCGGAACCGTTGCCCGCGCGGCCTCCATCAGGCATTCAGCATGACGGGTGCCCCGGGCACCGGACCCCGGCATTTGATGATCTGCACCGCAAGCTTGCCTGCCATCATCCCAAGTTCAAAGCGCAGGGCCGCCGGCGATGAGTGCTTTGAAAAACCCTTGTTTCGACAGAGCACCGCCCAACTCCGCGACTCCTCCGCCGCCAGTTGCAGGCGCCGCAAACGCCGCGCATCGCGCACTCCTGACCAGAGCAGAACGGCGGAGCAGATACCGCTGTGCAGTGCCTGCTCCGCTGCCCACAGGGATTCGCCTTCATCTACTGTATTTACCACCAGGATACGAGACAGATCGACTCCTGCAGCGCCAAGGGCCGGAGCATAAGGAATGTATGGCGGCGCAATCCATACCGTCCAGCGTCCCTCCCCGGCAAGACCGATAAGGGCCGGGAGCAATAGCCGCAACTCGCCAATCCCCGGCCGCGCCACCAGGCACTCGCTCAGCGCACCGCGTGGCCAGCCGTGTCCCGGCAGTTGTTCATCCAGTGCAGGAAAACCCGTCGATAGATAGGCCTGCCGATCATGCCGGGCCTTGCCTTGCCACAGGCCGGGATGGCGCAGTAAGGCCTCGGGGAGCACATTCATCGTAGTGTGCGATTACGAATCACCCCCACCCCAAGCCCCTCGATCACCAGCGTCTGCTGCCGAAGATCCACCACGATGGGGCTGAACTCGGGATTCTCCGGCATCAAGCGCACGATATTGCCGCGCCGCCGAAAACGCTTCACCGTCACCTCATCGTCCACCCGAGCTACGACGATCGCCCCGCTGGTGGCCTCGGGAGTGCGATGCACCGCCAACAGATCCCCGTTCAGAATGCCCACATCCCGCATGCTCATACCCTTAACCTGGAGCAAATAGTCCGCCCGTGGATGGAACAAACGCGGATCCACCCGGTAGTGTTCCTGGATATGCTCCTCGGCGAGTATCGGCGCACCCGCCGCCACCCGCCCGACCACCGGCAGCCCTTCCTCTGCGGTCTGCTCGATACGGATGCCACGGGAAGCACCGGCACGAATGCTAATTGCCCCCTTGCGCACCAGCGCCTTGAGGTGATCCTCCGCCGCATTCACGGAGCGAAAACCGAGCCCGCGGGCGATCTCTGCCCGTGTCGGTGGCATCTCCTCACGACGGATAAAATCACGAATGAAGTTCAGCACCTGACGCTGGCGGGTAGTCAGTTTGGTAGCACTCATGATGGGCAACCCCGAATAACTGCAAATATACACAGTATTCTGGCACGGCGGCTCATGATGCGCAAAACGTGATAGCAAACCTGCCTTTGCTATAATCTTGCGCCGCAACCATCTACCTGAGGCCCCTCCACGCGCAGGCCCACCATGCCCCAAAATTCACCGCCCTTGCTCGAAATCCGCGATCTGGAGCTTTGCCTCGGTGACCGCAAGATCCTTCAGGACATCAATTTCAGCCTGCATGCCGGCGAAATTGTTTCCCTGATTGGTCCCAACGGTGCCGGCAAGACCTCGCTGCTGCGAGTCATTCTGGGACTGGTGTCCGCGAGCCGTGGCGAGATAAAGCTGCGACCCGATCTGCGCATTGGCTTCATGCCCCAACGCCTGACGGTAGATGATGTGCTGCCCCTTACAGTCGCGCGCTTCATCACCCTGGGGCGACGCGCGCCAAGCCAGCGCCTGCACGAAGTCTTGCGTACCACCGGCATCGACGCGCTGGCCAACAGCCCGGTGCAGCGCATCTCCGGTGGCGAAATGCAACGTGCGATTCTGGCCCGCGCCCTGCTGCACGACCCCCACCTGCTGATCCTCGACGAGCCGGCCCAGGGGGTAGATGTAGTGGGACAATCGGAAATCTACAACCTGCTCGGCACGCTGCGAGATGAGCACGGCTGCGGCATCCTGCTGGTCTCCCACGATCTTCATATGGTGATGGCAAAAACAGACCGGGTGATCTGCCTCAATCACCATATCTGCTGCTCGGGGCACCCCGAGACCGTCACCCAACACCCGGCCTATCACAACCTGTTCGGGGGGGAGCTGCCCGCGGGCCTCGCCCTCTATCACCATCATCACGATCACGACCACAATCTGCATGGCGAAATTGTGACTCCGCCGCCCCCCAAGACCGACTAGGCCATGCTCGATAACTTCATCCTCTACGCCCTCTTTGCCGGTATCGGCATCGCCCTGGTCACCGGCCCGCTGGGCTCCTTTATCGTGTGGCGACGGATGGCCTATTTCGGCGACACCCTGGCTCACGCCG
>JAJFJT010000010.1 GCA_021773795.1 Gammaproteobacteria bacterium
ATTTCACCGGCACCGGATTCCCCGCTCACTTTTTCCTCAAGTACCATATGTACTCGCGCTTCTTTCCCCTGATGGCGCTGGCGCAATACCAAAAAGGTTTTCGCCCCGGCCAGCGCGACGCCGCCACTCGCCGTGGGGGCAGGGTTTGAGATGCAAGCTCACCAAAACTTGAACTGCTTTCCTTAAACATTACACTATCTGGCCCCGGCGCCTCGCCGGTTAGTTCACTCCCGAGAAATTGGCGGAGCTGAAGGCGCGGCTGTCCTGCATATCGCCGACGAACTCCATGGCGAAACCGGTGGACGAGTTTAAAATCACAACCGCCCCCCAGAACGTCAAAGCGGTGATGTCCGGAAAACCCCTGCCGAGAGAGTTTGCGATTCCCAGTTTCACTTCCGGATTGCTGGCGATCGGAGAAAACTGGAGCCTGCCCAATCGCGATGAATTTCCGGTGATCAAAAACAGATCGTCCGGATTGGTTTGTGGGTTGAAGGAAAAGTTGACCGGCGTGATGAACAGACGCTGAGTTTTGTTGGCCGACAGGGTGAACTCCAGCGTTCCCTGCAAACCGCCGTCCTGGTTCACCGCCGTCATCGCCACGCCGATTTGGGAGTTCATACCGGACAGGGACGGGTGGTTGACGGAGACGAAGGTGTAAATGCCCGCCTCGGATTGCCAGTAAGGCGACAAGACTCCCGAGCGGCGGTTGAATGCCGGAACAACGGCGCTCTCCGTGATTTTGACGACGAAAGCGTCCTGGGTTCCGCTTAAAGTTGAATCCACGACGATCCCGGATATGGGGAAATTGGAGGAGCCTGTATCACCAGCAACGTAGGCGTTTCCAGAGGCGTCGACGGCGACGGACGTTCCATCTTCCGCGAAGTTACCGCCCAGATAGGTGGAATAAGTCAGCGCCGAGCCGGAAGGATTCAGCTTGACCGCGAAGGCGTCTACGGTTCCGCCCCCGAAGACGCTTTGGAGGGCGTTAGCCACCGGGAAGTCCACCGAACTGGTATTGCCGACAATGAAAACGTTTCCGGATGCGTCCACGGCGACGCCGTTTCCAAAGTCCGTGTTGGCGCCGCCCAGGTAGGTGGAATAGGTCGGCGCCGAACCGGTCGCGTTCAGTTTGGTTACAAATGCGTCGGTTGTTCCGTTCAAGCCTCCCTGAAGGGGACTGGCGGTGGGGAAATCCGTGGAGCCTGTCTGCCCGGTTAGGTAGGCGTTGCCCGAGGCGTCCACCGCAATGCCGCCTGAAAATTCCGTGTTCGCTCCTCCCAGATAGGTGGAGTAGACCAGCGCCGAACCTGCCGCGTTCAATTTGACGACAAAGACGTCGGCGGTTCCGCCAAGGGTATTGTCGAAAGCGGCAAAGGTGGGGAAATCCGCGGACTCCGTTCTCCCGGTTACATAGGCGGCGCCCGAAGCGTCGACGGCGATTCCGATCCCCAACTCAATTCCCGCGCCTCCCAGGTAGGTGGAATAGGCGAGCGCAGAACCCGCCGCGTTCAATTTTGCTACGTAGGCGTCCTGGGACCCTCCGAGGACGGAGTCGAGGACTCCCTGGAACGGAAAGTCAGCAGAGTTTGTGAATCCTGTTACATATGCGCTTGCCGATGAGTCGACGGCAATGGCGTTACCAAAATCGTTACCGGCTCCCCCAAGGTATGTAGAGTAAACGAGGGCCGAACCTGTGGCGTTCAGTTTGGCGACAAACCCATCTTGCGTCCCGCCCAAAACGGCGTCGATGGGACCCACGGTCGGAAAGTTCGCGGAACTTGTGCTTCCAACGACGTAGGCGTTGCCCGAGGAATCGACGGCGATTCCGTTGCCGTCGTCGGCGCCCGCTCCACCCAGATAAGTCGAATAGGCCAGCGCCGAGCCGTCGGCATTCAGTTTGGCAATAAAGACGTCGCTAAGTCCTCCGGCCGGGCTTGACTGAAGGGCGCCCGCCGTAGTCGGGAAGTCCGACGAACTGGTATTGCCGACAATGAAAACGTTTCCGGATGCGTCCACGGCGACGCCGTTCCCAAAATCGTTGGCCGAGCCGCCCGCGTAGGTGGACAACACAATAAACGGATCAATCGTCAAAACTTTTTCGCGGTCGTACTCGCCGATTCGGAATCCGACGCTGGCTTCGCCCAGCAAAACGTAGCGGCCTTCAACAGGAACCCGCTGGCCGCCGATAGATTGATAAACGATTGGAGCGTTTTGCACGACGCGGCCCGATTCTACTTTGAGGACCAGGTTGCCCGCCTCGTCCAATTCCATCGCGTCCTGCCCTTCGAATTTTATTTTTATGACGTCCGGCTCCGCGCCGGGCGAGACGACAAAATCGTATTCCAACTGGTGCGGGTTGCCGTAATAGATCAGGTCGATCCCCGGATACGCCGCCTTGTAGCGAACACGGCCAAAGTTTGCCACGTCCGTTTGCCATTTCGCCGGGTCCGAACCGATGAAATAAGCGCTCTTGGCAATCAGTTCTTCTTCGCCGAGCATTTTGGGCGCGGGGTTGGCGTTCAACAAACTCATGCGAATCGCGACGCTGTGGGTTTCTTTATTTCTCAGGGAAACTTTTTTAATGCGACCGGTTTCGGTCTGTGCGGGCGCTACGGGCAGAACCATCACCGCCTCTTCCGGCGTCAAAAACAGAGAGTAACCTTTGTCCCGCGCCAGGAACTTTACCCGCTCGTCCGTTTGACCCGCGTTGGCTTCAAACCGGATGGGGAGCTTGCCGAAGGCTTTGTCGACCCGCGCCTTTAATTCAAGTTCCGCCGGGACGGAAATATTTTCCAACGGAGGTTGGAAGTCGACGCGCTTACCGAAATAAGTTTGGGAATAGATAAGGAGAGAAAACAACAGGCAGAAAACAAGCGGGACGGCCAACGAGCGTTTTGAATCCGACATACCTCTTCTCAGTTAAAAATTCGATCGGCTCGAAATAAACCGACGCCAAATTACGGCATTCTATATGGGAAACCTTAGCACAGGCGCGCAAGTTCCTTACTGTAAGAAGTACGGCTAATTCACCCCCGAGAAGTTGACGGAGCTGAACGCGCGGCTGTCCTGCATATCGCCGACGAACTCCATGGCGAAGCCGGTGGACGAGTTTAAAATCACAACCGCCCCCCAGAACGTCAAAGCGGTAATGTCCGGAAAACCCCTGCCGAGAGAGTTTGCGATTCCCAGTTTCACTTCCGGATTGCTGGCGACCGGAGTGAACTGAAGCCTGCCCTGTCTCGGCGAATTGCCGGTGATCAAAAACCGGTCGTCCGGATTGCTGTCCGGGCCAAAAACAAAGTTACTCGTGGTGATGAACACTCTCTGCGCATTATTGGACGATACCGTAAATTTCAACGTCCCCTTCAAGCCGCCGTTCTGGTTCACCGCCGACATCGCCACGCCGATTTGGGAATTCATGCCGGAAAGGGAAGGGTGGTTTACGGAGATGAAAGTGTAAATCCCCGCCTCGGCCTGCCAATAAGGCGAAATGACTCCAAACCTTGATTCAAGCGGAGGTACCGCCCCATCCGCGTCGATGTCGATTATTTTGAGGACGAAAGCGTCCTGGGTTCCGCCCAACGTGGAATCAAAGACGACGCCGAATACGGGAAAGTCGGAAGAAGCCGTCTCTCCCGTGATGTAAGGGTTGCCGAAAGCATCCACGGCAATACCACTTCCAGTGGCAGTACCCGGGCCTCCCAGGTAAGTGGAAAAAGTCAACACGGAACCCGAGGCATTCAGTTTGGCGACAAAAGCGTCCTGCGATCCACCCAGGGTGTTATTGGCGCCCACAGTCGTCGGAAAGTCCGAGGACCGGGTTTCTCCTGTAACATAAGCGTTGCCGGAAGAATCAACGGCAATTCCAAACCCAGTTTCAGAACTTGCCCCTCCCAGATAAGTGGAATAAACCAGAGGCGATCCGATCGCGTCCAATTTGGACACGAAGGCGTCCGTGGATCCACCCCGGGTGGTATCAAGCGCTCCCGTCGTCGTCGGAAAATCCGTGGACCGGGTTTCTCCTGTAACATAAGCGTTTCCCGATAAGTCCACGGCAATTCCAAATCCGGTTTCAGAACTTGCCCCTCCCAGGTAGGTGGAATAGGTCAACGCAGTTCCGGCGGGATTCAACTTGGACACGAAGGCATCCGTGGATCCACCCAAGGTGAAATCGAGGGGGTTCACGGTCGGAAAACCCGTGGAGTATGTTTCCCCGGTGACATAAGCGTTTCCCGAAGAATCCACGGCAATTCCAAATCCAGTTTCAGAACTTGCGCCCCCCAGATAGGTGGAATAGATCAACGCCGACCCGGCGGGATTCAACTTGGACACGAAGGCGTCCGTGGATCCACCCCGGGTGGTATCAAGCGCTCCCGCCGTCGTCGGAAAGTCCGAGGATAGTGTTTCCCCTGTAACAAAAGCGTTTCCCGATGCGTCCACGGCAATTCCACGTCCAGTTTCAGAACTTGCGCCCCCCAGATAGGTGGAATAGATCAACGCCGAACCCGCCGCGTTCAACTTGGATACGAAAGCGTCGAGGATTACACTCGAGGTTGTTTGGAAGGCTCCCGCCGTCGTCGGGAAATCCGTGGAACCTGTATTTCCAGTGATGTAAGCGTTTCCCGATGCGTCCACGCCAATCGCGATTCCATTGTCAGTTCCTTCGGCTCCACCCAGATAAGTGGAATAAACCAGCGCCGAACCGGTTGAGTTCAACTTGGACACGAAGGCGTCCGTGGATCCACCCGGGGTGGTAGTGGTAAGCGCTCCCACCGTCGTCGGGAAATCCGTGGACCGGGTTTCTCCCGTTACATAAACATTTCCCGAAGAATCCACGGCAATAGCGCTTCCAATATCAAAGGACGATCCCCCCAGATAGGTGGAAAACGACAGGCTGGGGTCGATGATCAAATCCTTTTCCGAGTTGTACTTGCCGACCTTAAATCCAACGGAGTCTTCGCCCAGTAAAACG